>NZ_SACP01000035.1 GCF_004004555.2 Methylobacterium oryzihabitans | reverse complement strand
CCCCCGGGGCGCGCGGGGCGCGCGGGGCCGGCTCCGCCGCGCGCCCGTGCCGCAGCAGGTCGGCGGCGGCCGCCTCCAGCGCGGGGGCGTCGTGGCGGGTCAGCGCCGCGCGGGCCCCGCGCACCGGATCGCCCAGGTCCTCGACCGGCGCGAGCAGGCGCAACTGCTCGTGGGCGCGCGCGGCCGAGGATTCGAGGCACGACAGGGCCACCGCGTGGCGCAGGCTCGCCCGCCGGGCGGCGGCGCAACCGGTGGTCCAGCGGGCGAACTGCACGAGGCGGTCGGCGTTCAGGCTCAGCCGCGCGGTGGCGTCGCCGCCCGACCCCGCCAGCGCCGCCGCGAGGTCGCGGCGGGCCTCCGCCACCGCGAAGGCGCGGTGGCGCCCGGCGGTCACCGGCAGGACGAGGCGGATGGTGAGCGCCAGGATGAGGCAGCAGGCGCCGGTGACGAGGAGGTTCATGAACAGCGCGTCGGCGTCGAAACGCTGCGGATTCGCCGGGACGAGGAACATCAGGGTCAGGATGAGCGCGACGGAACCGGTGGCGCCGACGGCGGGGGTCAGGGTCATGAGGCCGCACAGGAGCACGGTCGGCGCCAGCAGCAGGGCGAGGACCGGAAACGCGTCGGCCTCCAGCGGGACCGCGAACAGGGTGAGGCCGGCGAGCAGCGCCGCGACCGGCAGGGCGGTCAGCACGCTGCGCGCGAACCGGCCCGGATCGGGCGCCACCGACGACAGGGCGCACATCGCCGAGACCTGGGTCAGGGCGCCGGCGGCCTGCGGCAGGCCGGCGGCGACGAGGAACGCCGCCGTCGCCGCGAAGGCGAGGGCGACCCGGGCGGCGGCGCGCAGGGCCTCGGGGAAGTCGCGATGGACCGGCAGGGGCGGATCGCGCAGCGGGGGCGCGCCGGTGGCGAGCGCCCGCCGGCCGTCCGCCGCGAACCAAGCCGCGTTGGCGAGATCGAGGGCGCGCTGGACCGCCGCGACGTCGCCGACCGGGCGATCCCCGGCGACGGCGTCGTCCACGAGGCGCCGCAGCCGGTCGGCGATCGCCGCCAGCCGCTCGGGGCCGGGGCCGGCCGCGATCTCGGCGCAGAGCCGCCGCGCCTCGTCGGCGGGGGCGCCGGCGACAGGGCCGGTCTCGACCAGGGCGAGGCAGGACGAGAGCTGGGTGTAGAGCGCCGCGATGGCGCTGCGGGCGCCGGCCGCCCGGTGGCGCCCGCCCCGCTCGGCCGCGAGGGCGGCGGCGTCGGAGCGCAGGGCGCCGATGCGGGCGACCGTCGCGGCGATCCGGTCGAGGTCGGGCCGGTCCTCCGCGAGCAGGTCGGCGCAGAGCCGGTTCACCCCGGCGGCCGCCTCGCCGAGCGACCGCTCGAGGGCGGCCCGCACCGTCGGCGCCCCGAGGACGTCGTTGACGAAGGCGACGGCCGCGATGCCGAGCACGATGGCGGCGACCCGGTCGACCGTGGTCTCGAACGCGGTCTGGGGCGCGTCGATCCCCGCGAGGGCGATGATCGCCACGGTGTAGCCGGCGAGCAAAGCCGCGTAGGCCCGGCTGTCGCGCAGGTATTGCGCCACGAACACGCACAGGGCGAGCCAGACCGTGAACGAGACCAGCATCAGCACCCGGTCCTGGCCGAACAGCGCGACCAGCGCCACCGCGACGGCGCCGCCGACCAGCGTGCCGACGAAGCGGTAGAGCGCCTTCGACAGCGCCTGCCCGGCCTGCGGCTGGGCCAGGATCGCGACGCAGACCGCCGCAGAGGCGGCGCTGCCGAGCTGGAGCCAGAACGCGGCGTAGAGCGCGAGCACGATCGCGGCCCAGATCCGGGCCGCGTAGAGCAGCGCCGGCAGGGGCGGCACGACCCGTTCCAGGTGGCCGAGGCCACGGTCGATGAGGGCCGGCGCGCGGATCATGGGCGGGGCGTGCGGAGTGTCCGGTGGAGGGCGGCAGCCGCGACTGTACGGCCCCGCGCGGCGGTGCGGCAAGGCGCGGAACAGATTCGGCGCGGATCCGGCAAAGATCGGGGAAGACGAGGCGGCGGACCGGAAAAGACGACGACTTGTTAACCTGCGTCCCGGCGCACGTCCCGCCCGGTCGCGGTCCGCCGCCGCGTTCCGCTGGGGAATCCCGCGGCCGTGGGCCGACCCCCTGGACACCCTCGCGCCGGTCCGGCTTCATGGCGGCCGGCTCCCGCAACCGACGCGGGTGGCCCGGACCGTGCATCAACGCGGCGGCGACCAAACGGGGAGAGATGCGGATGCGCGCAGGTCTGACGAGACGGTTCGCGGTGGGGCTCGGTGCGGTCGGGCTGCTGGCGGCCGCGATCGGCCCGGGCACGGCACAGGACAACAAGAAGGTCCTGAAGGTCGTGATGCATTCGGGCCTGCGCATCACCGACCCGATCATCACCACCGCCTACATCGCCCGCAACCACGGCTACATGATCTACGACACGCTGTTCGCGACCGACGAGCGGTTCGAGATCAAGCCGCAGATGCTGAAGGAGTATTCGGTCAGCGACGACAAGCTGACCTACACCTTCACCCTGCGCGACGGGCTCAAGTTCCACGACGGCGCGCCGGTCACCCCCGAGGACTGCATCGCCTCGATCCAGCGCTGGGGCAAGCGCGACGGCATGGGGCAGAAGCTGATGGAGTACACCGCCGCCCTGAAGGCGGTGGACGGCAAGACCTTCACGCTGACCCTCAAGCAGCCCTACGGCCTCGTGCTGGCCTCGCTGGGCAAGCCCTCGTCCAACGTGCCGTTCGTGATGCCCAAGCGCATCGCCGAGACGCCCGCCGACAAGAACGTGCCGGAGGAGATCGGCTCGGGCCCGTTCCGCTTCGTCAAGGCCGAGTTCCAGCCCGGCCTGAAGGCGGTCTACGAGAAGAACCCGGACTACGTGCCGCGCTCCGAGCCGCCGTCCTGGCTCGCCGGCGGCAAGGTGGTGAAGCTCGACCGCGTCGAGTGGATCAACATTCCCGACTACCAGACCGCCGTGAACGCCCTGGTGGCCGGCGAGATCGACTACATCGAGCAGCCGCCGCACGACTTCCTCGCCATCCTCAAGAAGTCGCCCGGCATCGTCATCAACAACTACAACAAGCTCGGCTTCTCCGGCATGGTCCGGATGAACTGGCTCAACCCGCCCTTCGACAACCCGAAGATCCGTCAGGCGGTGCTGATGGCGGTCAACCAGCAGGACTACCTCGACGCGCAGATCGGCGACCCGGACTACATGACGCCGTGCATGGCGCTGTTCATCTGCGACACGCCGAACGCGACCGATGCCGGCGCGCCGATGAAGCCCGACCTCGCCAAGGCCAAGCAGCTCCTCAAGGAGGGCGGCTACGACGGTCGGGCGATCGTCATCATGCAGCCGACCGACCTCGCCATCGTGGCGCCGCTCGCCCCCGTCACCGCCCAGGCCCTGCGCGGCATCGGCATGAAGGTCGACCTGCAATCGATGGACTGGCAGACCCTGGTCGGGCGCCGGGCCAAGCAGGACCCGGTCGACCAGGGCGGCTGGAACATCTTCCACACCACCTGGGCCAATGCCGACCTGCTCAACCCGATCGCCAATGTCGGCGTCAACGGCAAGGGCAAGGTCGGCGGCTGGTTCGGCTGGGCCGAGGATGCCGAGATCGAGACGCTGCGCGACGCCTACGCCCGCGAGACCGACCCGGCCAAGCAGAAGGAGATCGCCGCCGCGGTCCAGAAGCGCGCCTACGACATGGGCTTCTACTACCCGACCGGGCAGTACGCGGCGCCGCTCGCGGTGCGGAGCAACCTCACCGGCATCCTGCCGGGGCCGGCGCCGGTGTTCTGGAACATCGAGAAGAAGTGAGCGCGTAATGGGCCGCTTCGTCGCCGGGCGGCTCGCCGCCACCCTGCCGGTCATGGGCGTGGTGGCGGTGATCGTCTTCGCGCTCCTGCGCCTCGCCCCCGGCGACCCCGCGGCGATCCTCGCGGGCGACGCCGCCTCGCCCGAGCAGATCGTGGCGATCCGCGCCCGGCTCGGGCTCGACGAGCCGATGATCCGGCAATTCGCCGGCTGGATCTGGCGGCTGCTGCACGGGGATCTCGGCACCTCGATCATCTCCAACCAGCCGGTCCTGCGGCTGATCGGCGACCGGATCGAGCCGACCCTGGCGCTCGCCACGACCACGATCCTGTTCGCGGTCGCGGTGGCGGTGCCGCTCGGGGTGATCGCGGCGTGGCGCCACGGCACCTGGATCGACCGGGGCGTGATGGCGTTCTCGGTGATCGGGTTCTCGGTGCCGGTCTTCGTGCTGGGCTACCTGTGGATCTTCGGCGCCGCGATGCAGCTGCGGCTGCTGCCGGTGCAGGGCTACGTCAGCATCACCCAGGGCTTCGGCCCGTTCATCGAGCGGCTGGTGCTGCCGACCCTGACTCTGTCGGTGATCTACATCGCGCTCATCGCCCGCACCACGCGGGCGAGCGTGCTCGAAGTGCTCGGCGAGGACTACATCCGCACCGCCCGCGCCAAGGGGCTGGCCGAGCCGCGGGTGCTGACCCGCCACGCCCTGCGCAACGCCGCGGTGCCGGTGATCTCGGTGATCGGGCTCGGCATCACGCTCCTCATCAGCGGCGTCGTCGTCACCGAGAGCGTGTTCAACCTGCCGGGCCTCGGCCGCCTCACGGTCGACGCGGTGCTGGCCCGGGACTACCCGGTGATCCAGGGCGTCATCCTGCTGTTCTCGGGGCTCTACGTGCTCATCAATCTCGGCATCGACCTCGCCTACCTGATCTTCGATCCGAGGATCCGCTATTGAGCGCGCAGGCCCAGGCCGCTCCGGCCCCCGCCCGCCGCGCCCGCGGGCTGCCGCCGGCGCTCACCCATCCGGGCGTGCTGTTCGGCCTCGCGGTGCTGGCGGTCGTGCTCGCCGCCGCGCTCGCCGCGCCGTGGCTCGGCACCCTCGACCCGATCCAGCTCCGGCCGCGCCTGCGCCTGCGCCCGCCCTCGGACGCCGCGTGGTTCGGCACCGATGCGTTCGGGCGCGACGTCTACAGCCGGGTCGTCTACGGCGCCCGGGTGTCGCTCATGATCGGCTTCTGCGTCGCCGCGGTGGCGGTGGCGCTCGGTCTCGTCATCGGCCTCGTCGCCGGCTACGTCCGCTGGCTCGACGCGGTGGTGATGCGGGTGATGGACGGGGTGATGGCGATCCCCTCGATCCTGCTCGCCATCGCCCTCGTGACGCTGTCGGGCGCCGGCATCGGCACCGTCATCGTGGCGATCACGATCCCGGAGATCCCCCGCGTCGCCCGCCTCGTGCGCGGCGTCGTGCTCACCGTCCGCGAGGAGCCCTACGTCGAGGCGGCGATCGGCGCCGGCACGCGGCTGCCGCTGCTGCTGATCCGCCACGTCCTGCCCAACACCATCGCGCCGCTGATCGTCCAGGGCACCTACGTCTGCGCCTCCGCGATCCTGACCGAGGCGATCCTGAGCTTCCTCGGCGCCGGCATCCCGACCGAGGTGCCGAGCTGGGGCAACATCATGGCCGAGGGCCGGCAGGCGTTCCAGCTCGCCCCGTGGGTGATCCTGTTCCCGGGCCTGTGCGTCGCCGCCACCGTGCTGGCGGTCAACATCCTCGGCGACGGCCTGCGCGATTCCCTCGATCCCCGCCTCGCCCGCCGCCTCGGGAGCCTGCGATGAGCCCGGTCCTCGAGATCCGCGGCCTGTCGGTGCCGCTGCCCGGCTCCGGCGACCGCGCCCACGCGGTCGAGGGCCTGAGCCTCACGGTCGGCCCCGGCGAGATCGTCTGCGTCGTCGGCGAATCGGGCTCGGGCAAGTCGGTCACCGCCCACGCGGTGATGGGCCTGCTGCCCCCGGTGCTGAAGCCCTCGGGGGGCGAGATCCGGCTCCTCGGCGAGGACGTGCTGGCGGCGAGCCCGTCGCGGCTGCGGGCGTTGCGCGGCGGCCGGATGGCGATGGTGTTCCAGGAGCCGATGACGGCGCTCAATCCGGTGCTGACGGTCGGCGCCCAGCTTGCCGAGGTGCTGGAGGCCCATGCCGAGGGACCGTCCGGCCGCGCCCGCCACGAGCGGGTGCTGGCGCTGATGCGCGACGTCCACCTGCCCGACCCGGTGCGGATGGTGCGGGCCTATCCCCACCAGCTCTCCGGCGGCCAGCGCCAGCGGGTGATGATCGCGATGGCGCTCGCCAACGACCCGGCGCTGATCATCGCCGACGAGCCGACGACGGCGCTCGACGTCACCACCCAGGCCCAGATCCTGAAGCTGATGCGCGAGCTCCAGGCCCGCCGCGACGCCGGCATCCTGTTCATCACCCACGATTTCGGCGTGGTGGCGGAGATCGCCGACCGGGTCGCGGTGATGCGCCGGGGCCGCCTCGTCGAGGAGGGCACCGCCGAGGCGGTGCTGTCGCGGCCGCAGGACCCCTACACCCGCATGCTGATCGACGCCGTGCCCTCGGCGACCCCACCGGCGCCGCGGCCGCGCCCGGCGGCGAAGCCGCCGGTGCTGGAGGTCGAGAGCCTCGCCAAGACCTATGGCGGCGGCGTCGCCTCGGGGCTCGGCGGGCTGTTCGGCAGGCCCGGCCGGGTGGTGCACGCCCTCGACCGGGTCAGCGTCTCGCTCCGTCCCGGCGAGACCCTCGGGGTGGTCGGCGAATCCGGCTCGGGCAAGTCGACGCTGGCGCGCTGCATCGCCCGCTTCGTCGATCCGAGCGCCGGCGCGATCCGCCTCGACGGCGCCGACATCGCCGGGCTGAGGGGCCGCGCGCTCCATCCCTACCGGCGCCGGGTGCAGGTGATCTTCCAGGACCCGTACCGGTCGCTCAACCCGCGCCGCAGGGTCGGGCCCTCGATCGTCGAGGGGCCGCGCAACTACGGCACGCCGGCGGCGGTCGCGTGGGAGCGCGCCCGCTCGCTGATGGACCTCGTCGGGCTCGACCCCTCGGCGCTGGAGCGCTATCCGCACGAATTCTCCGGCGGCCAGCGCCAGCGCATCGCCATCGCGCGGGCGCTCGCGATGGAGCCCGACCTGCTGATCGCCGACGAGGCAGTCTCGGCCCTCGACGTGTCGGTCCAGGCCCAGGTGCTCGACCTCCTGGAGAGCGTGCGCGAGCGGCTGAACCTCGCGATCCTGTTCATCACCCACGACCTGCGGGTGGCGGCGCGGCTGTGCGACCGGCTGATCGTGATGCTGAACGGCCGGGTGGTCGAGGAGGGCGAGACCGCCGCGGTCTTCGCCGACCCGCAGCACGCCTACACGCGGGCGCTGTTCGCCGCCGCCCCCGGCGCGCACCGGCGCGAGGCGGCCGAGTGATCCCGGCATCGCCCCGACTCGATGGCGCGGCGATCCGGGAGGATCGGATTCACCTCCCTGCGGTATGCCGCCGGCTGATGACGGATCGGTGCCCGGACACCCGGCCCGGCTCCGTTCGCGATCGGAGGTCCCGTCCCATGCGCGTGTTGGTGTTCGCCGCCGCCCTTCTTCTCCCGCCCCTGCACGCCCACGCGGCCGGCGCCATCACGGTCCGGACCGAGAACTATCCACGGCCACCCTATTCGGGCGCGACCTACTACATCTATGGTCGGGACGGGCAGACGATCTGCACCAAGCTCGAAGTCTGCAACAAGTTCGAACAGTGCGACACCCGGTACGAGCAGGGTGCCTACAAGGATCCGGAGGATGTCGAGACCGGACAGCCCTACGGGACGACGCCGGCCGTCACGATCGCCCCGGCCTCGCTTGCCAAGCATGTCTGCCTGACGCGGTTCGGCCTCGCCGGCGGTCGGTGAGCGTCTCGGCCAGGGCCGGCGGCCGGTCGGCCCGGATGACCGCCGGGGTCGCGATGCCGGGGCCGGGCGCTCTCGTCCGCGAGCCCGAACGCGGCCTCGTACGATTTTCGATTGATCGCTCGGCGATTGCTGCGCAATCGCACCGCGATACGAAAATCGGCTTCGGCCAGGCGCCGCGCGGGCTGGTGATACGGTTTCTGATTGATCGCTTGGCGATCCCTGCGGGATCGCTTGGCGATGCAGAAACCGGCTTCGCTCAGGCGCCGCGCAGGCTGGGGAGACGGGATCCGGACGTGATCGTCCAGATTCCGTCTCAGGGGGCCGAGACCGGCTCCACCCGGGCCTCGGCGTCGGGCCGCGGCTCGGCATGGGCGACGGTGGTGGTCTCGAGGAGGGGCTTCAGGCGCGTCGCGAGGTCCCGGCCGAGGTTGCGGGCATAGGCGCCGGTGAAGTAGCGCCCGCCGCTGCCGCGGCCGTGGATCGCGTCGTAGGCCTGCGCCATGGCGTCGACCTCCGGGCGGCACAGGAAGCCGATGATCCCGGCCGCCTCGTACCAGCGCGCCGCCCGGGCATGGGCCAGCGCCGCCGGGTTGTTGCCGATGGTGTCGGCGAAGCAGGCGGTCGCCGCCTCCTCGCGCTGCGCGAGGGCGGCCCGACGCTCGGTCCGGACCGGCTCGCGAGCCTGCGCCGCGGTGCCGAGGCACGCCGTCACGAGGGCGCAAACGAGGCCGTAAGAGGCTGGCTTCATCATCCGGGCTCCGCCGAATCACGGGGTGTTCGACGGAAGATGAACCGGAGGTGAGGGCGGTTCTGCGGCGAAAGCGGGCGCTTTCGCGGTTTTCTCGCCGGTGTGGCCGAAAATCCGGAACCTTTTCGCGGTTCGCGAAATGCGATCAGCCGCGGCGCTCGGCGTTCCAACGGCCGCTGCAATTGCCGGCGCCGTCGGTGTTCCAGGTGCCGTTACCGTAGCCCTCGGCGAGGCGGCCGACCACGCGGGCGGCGGCGTCGCCACGGCTGATGATCGCCCGCACGGCGCCGCTGCCCTGGACCCGCCCCGACACCGTGAAGTCGCTGCCGCCGGCGTAGCGCGCCTGCCCGTTCTCGATAACGATGCCGTAGCGGTAGGCGCGGTCGCAGGAGCCCTTCTCGGTGATGACCTCGACGCTCCAGGTGCCGTCGAACCGCTTCGGGGACTTGGACGAGCCTTTGGCGGCCAGGGCCGGGCCGGCCGCGGCGAGGAGGGCGGCGGCGAGAGCCGCCGTCGTGATCGTAGTGCGCGTCATGAACCTCGTGTCCCGGATGAATCGTTCCTCAAAACGTCCCTAGCGCGGCCGGGTTTCCTCAGCGTGACGGTCCCCGCGTCAGGCGAGGCCGTGCGCCTCTTCCAGAAGCCGCAGCAGGTCGCAGCCGGCATAGAGGTCGCGGCTCACCCCGGCCTCGCGCAGGGCCGCCTCCAGGGCGCCCGGCCGGCCGGCGAGGTAGAGGGTGCGGGCGCCGGCCTCGCGCAGGGAAGCGGCGGCGGCGACCGCCTGCTCGGCGTAGATCTCGTCCGACGAGCACAGACAGGCGAGCGGCGTGCCGGCCTGGGCGAAGGCCCGCGCCATCGCGGCGTGGTCGGGGAAGCCGTCGTTGGTCACCGCCTCGATGCCGCCGGCCTCGAAGGCGTTGCGGGCGAAGGTGGCGCGGGTGTTGAAGGCTGCGATCGGCCCGAGATTGGCCAGAAACACCTTCGGGCGCGATCCGGTGCGCTCCGCCTTCAGGTCGGAGGCGTCGCGCAGGCGCTCGAACGGCTCGGCGAGGCGGCGGGAGGGGAGGGCGCCGGCGGCAGGCTCGGGCGCCTCCGGCGCCGGCCGCAGCACCGCCACCGGGCTCTCGCGCAGGTCGGGGAACTCGCTCGTGCCGGTGATCGGCTGGCGCCGCGTGGCGAGGTCGCGGTCGCGGGTCTCGCGGGCGGCGGCGAGCCGGGCCGGGAGCGCGCCGGATTCGAGGCTCACCACGAGGCCGCCCTCGCGCTCGATCGCCTGGAACTGCGCCCAGCCCTGCTCGCACAGCGCGTCGGTGAGGGCCTCGAACCCGCCGGCGCCGGCGGCCGGGTCGGCGACGCGCCAGAGATTCGCCTCCTCGAGCAGGACGTGCTGCATGTTGCGGGCGCAGCGGCGGGCGAAGGCGTCGGGCAGGCCGATCGCCGCGGTGAAGGGCAGGACCGCGACCGCGTCGGCGCCGCCGAGGCCGGCCGAGAACGCCGCGGAGGTCGCCCGCAGCATGTTCACCCACGGGTCGCGCCGGGTGGTCGTGCGCCACGCCGTCTCGGCCTGGATCCGCACCGGCTTCGGGTCGAGGCCGCAGGCGGTCTCGACTCGCGCCCACAGCCGGCGCAGGGCGCGGAACTTCGCCACCGTCATGAACTCGTCGGCGTCGGCCACCAGCAGGAAGCCGACCGCGTCGCGGGCCCGCTCGAGGGCATGGCCGCCGGCCTCCAGCGCCCGCAGGTGGGCGACCGCGCTCGCCAGCACCGCGGCGAGTTCGCCGGCCTCGGTGGCGCCGGCCTCGTGGTAGGGGCGGGCATCGGCGAGGACGAGCCGGCCGGAGAAGCCCGCCTCGTCGAGATCCGCGAGGAGCCGGGCGAGGCGCCCGCCGGTTTCGGGCCAGGATGCCGGCAGGGCGCCGGTCGCGGCGAGCCCGGCGATCGGGTCGAGGCCGAGATCGAGGTCGAGGCCCGGCAGGGCGTCGCCGCGCCGGGCCGCGAGCGCGACCAGCGCCTGCGCGGCCTCGACGCCGCCCGGCCCGGCATCGAGCCGCAGGCCGATCAGCGGCAGCATCACGCCGTCGAGGGCGGATTCCAGGGCGGCCGGTCCCGGCAGGCCGAAGCCGCGGGCGGCGGGCGCGCCTTCCATGACCAGCACGAGGGCGTCGGCGCCGCCGTCGAGGTCGGCGAGCGCGAGGGCGTTGGCCTCGGCCGGATCGGGATGGTCGACCCGCTGGGCGATGCGCCACGGCCCAGCCCGCTCGCGCTGCGGCTGGGGCGCCGGCCCGGCGGCGGGATAGAGCGGCTCGACCCGGATGCCGTCGCGGCTGCGGTGGACGAGGCGCCTGTCGAACTCGGCGCCCTTCAGCACGCCCTCGACGAGGCCGCGCCACTGCTCGCTTGTGGCGGCGGGAAACGCGGCGGCGAGCGGGAGATCGTCCATGGCGGATCCTTCGGCGGTCAAGGCGTCGGCGGGCGGCTGTGTTCTGCACCGGCAGGCATAGCCGTTCCATCGGCCGATGGTCGAGCCTTCCGGACCAGGGCCATCGCTTCAGAGCGATCGCCCTGGGTTTTTGCCTTGCCTCAAGCGCCGGCGGCCGCCTCCGCGGCCTTGGCTCTCGCTTCGCTTACGCGTTCGAGGGGACATTCGTCCCCTCGAACCCGCTCCGCGGGGCGCTCTTCGCGCCCGCCATCGAGCGTCGCCCTGCGGGCGACCTCAGGGCAATCGCTGAAGCGATGGCCCTGCCTTCCGGACGCCCAGGTTCAGGCCGCGATGCGGATCGTGGACGTGATCTCGTCCACCTCGCTCGACAGGCCGCCGTCCTCCCCGCGGAGCACGAGCCCGAGTTCGGCGAGGGCGATGACGTCCTCGTGCACCCGCCGCACGTCCCGGCCCAGCGCCCGGGCCAGCGGGCGGATGCCGGCCTCGGGCGAGCGCCGCAGATGGCGCAGCAGCTCGTAGCGCTTCGGCGTCAGGACGGCGCACAGGGCGGCCCAGTCCCGGAACAGGATGCGGTCGCCGCCGGCGCCGGGCCGGCCGGCCTCGGCCGCCTTCCAGGCCTCGGCCACGTCGGCCGCCGCCTCGCGCAGGCTCCGGCCGACATCGGTCTCGATCGTTCGCATGCCGCCTCCGTCCCCCCTTCTCCCCTACCACGTCCGACGGCGCCCCGACGCGGTTAACGCCTCGCTTACCGGTTTGGTCGAAGTTGCGGCTCCGCTCCTCAGGCAAGAGGCAACCATGACCGACGACACCGTGGGCATCGCAGGCGACCGCATCCGCACCATCGTGGAGCGCGTCGAGAAGGTCGAGGAGGAGATCAAGGACCTGATGGAGGCCAAGAAGGAAATCTTCCTCGAGGCCAAGGGCGAGGGGCTCGACGTCAAGATCCTCAAGGAGATCATCAAGCTGCGCAAGCAGGACAAGGACGAGCGCGACGAGCACGAGACCCTGCTCGACGTCTACATGCGGGCGATGGACGCGCCCCGTCCGGCGCCGATCGCCGAGGCGGCGTGACCCGCGGACCGGACCGGGCCGCCCGGCCCGCGTCCGGCCGCGGCGGGGACCCGCCGGCTTGCGAAGCCCGGCCGCCCGTGATTGCTGGCGCCATGCCCGCGCGCCCCGTTCTCCTGAGCCTGCTCGCCCTCGGCCTCGCCGTTCCCGGCGCCCGCGCCGAGTTCCGCCGCGCCGTGCGGGTCGAGCCCGCCGCCCTCGGCGCCTGCATCCTCGCCACCCTGAACCAGCGCCGTCCGGCCCGGGTCCGCTACGGCGAGCCGGCCGGGCCGGGCGTGGTCCGCCTCGCCGCGGAGGAGCGCTCGACCGGCCTGTTCGGCCTCGGCGGCACCAGCCCGGCCTTCCTGATGGAGATCCGCCGGGCCGGCCGCGGCGCCGAGGTGGCGATCGTCACCGACCCGGCCAGCGCCGAGCCGGACGCCCACGCGGCCCGGACCTGGCGGGAGATCGACCCGTGCCTGCCGGCGGGCCCGTGAGCCGGCCCTTAAGCATTTGGCACGATCCGACCCATAAACCCGCATAGCGGCCCGGTTGCGAACAATGAGCCGCGCATCCTGAACGTGCGGGGAGAGACCGAGGTGGTCGATATCAGCGTCGTCGCGCCGACCGGCGGACGGGACATCGATGGCATCCTGTGGGGATGGAAGTGGGACACCACGACCCTGACCTACTCGTTCCCGACCGGCCCGGCGGAATACACCTCCTACGCCGCCATCGAGGGGTTCAGGACGTTCAACGCCTCGCAGCAGGACGCGGTCAGGCGGCTTCTGGCCAACGTCTCGGCGGTGGCCGGCCTCACCTTCACGGAGACCACCGCGGCGGGGGCCGACCTGCGCTTCGCCAATGTCGGCGAGATCAACTATTCGAACGACCCGAGCGTCCTCAGCGGGGAGACCGGGCTGCACGTCCCCGGCAGCACCAGCGCCGAAGCCAACCCGCCCGAACTCCCCTACGGCGGCAACCCGCCGACGAGCGCCCCCTACGCCCAGGGCGACGGCTGGTTCTCCCCCGGCTACACCGCGCCGGCGCTGGGCAGCTTCGCCTACGCCGCCGGCCTGATGCACGAGACCGGGCACAATCTCGGGCTCAAGCACGGCCACGCCGAGCAGGACGGCCACGGGGTGACGTTCCCGACGCTGCCGTACGACCACAACTCGTACGAATACTCGGTGATGACCTACAGCCAGTATCCGGGGTCCGACACCGAGGCCGGCGACGGTGCGCCCAACCACCCGACGACCTTCATGCAGGACGACATCGCGGCCCTGCAATACCTCTACGGCGCCAATTACGGCACCAACGCCGGCAACACGGTCTATACCTGGAACCCGCTGACCGGCGAGGAATCGGTCGACGGCGTCGCGCAAGGGGCGCCGGACCGCAACTTCATCCTGATGACCCTGTGGGACGGCGGCGGCACCGACACCTACGACCTGTCGAACTACGGCACGAATCTCACCATCGACCTCGGCCCGGGGCAGTGGTCGACGTTCTCGACGGTCCAGCTCGCCGATCTCGGCAACACCGGCGAGCGCGAGAGCGATTATGTCGCCCGCGGCAACCTCGCCAACGCGCTGCTCTACCAGGATGACGCCTCGTCGCTGATCGAGAACGCCACCGGCGGGAGCGGCAACGATGCGCTCACGGGCAATCTCGCCGGCAACACCCTCGCGGGCGGCGCCGGCAACGACACCCTGAACGGGCTCGCCGGCAACGACCTGCTCCTCGGCTCGGACGGCGACGACTCGGTCCAGGGCGGCGAGGGCGACGATTTCGGTTCCGGCGGCTGGGGCCGCGACACCGTGCTCGGCGGGGGCGGCAACGACCTGCTGTTCGGCGACGACGACGACGACACGGTCGAGGGCGGGGCGGGCGACGACCTCGTCTACGGCGGCACCGGCCACGACAGCGTGAGCGGCGGCGCCGGCACCGACCGGCTCTGGGGCGAGGCCGGCAACGACACCCTCGCGGGCGGCGACGACGGCGACTTCGCCGATGGCGGCGACGGCGACGACCTCGTGTCCGGCGGCGCCGGCAACGACACCGTGTTCGGGAGCCTCGGCAACGACACCGTGCAGGGCGAGAGCGGCGACGACTTCATCGGCGCGGGCGACGGCAACGACCGGGCCTCCGGCGGGTCGGGCAACGACGAGGTCCACGGCGAGGGCGGCAACGACCGGCTGTTCGGCGACGAGGGCGACGACGGCCTCTACGGCGAGGCCGGCGACGACACCCTCGACGGCGGCCCGGGCCGCGACACGCTGTTCGGCGGCGACGGCCGCGACAGGCTCCAGGGCGGCGACGACGACGACGCTCTCTACGGCGGCGCCGACGCCGACACCCTCGGCGGCGGCGACGGCGACGACTTCGCCTCCGGCGGCGACGGCCGCGACGACCTGCACGGCGGGTCCGGCGACGACCTGCTGTTCGGCGACGAGGACGACGACGTCCTCGAGGGCGACGACGGCGCCGACCGCCTGTACGGCGGCACCGGCAACGACGGGCTGTCCGGCGAGGATGGCCGCGACCGCCTGTTCGGCGAGGATGGCGGCGACCGGCTCTCCGGCGGCGCGGGCGGCGACGATCTGTCGGGCGGGGCGGGCAACGACACGCTCGACGGCGGCACCGGCGCCGACCTCCTGTTCGGCAACAGCGGCGACGACGTGCTGACCGGCGGGGCCGGGATCGACGTCTTCGCCTTCGGGGCCGGCGACGGGCTCGACCGGATCCTCGACTTCGTGCTCGGCGGCGCGGAGGCCGACGTGATCGCGTTCAACAGTGGCGCCTTCGCGGATTTCGCCGGCGTGCAGGCGGCGAGCCGCCAGGACGGCGCCGACCTCGTGATCGCGTACGGGGCGGGCGACGCCCTGACGCTCGCGGGCGTGCAGCTCGGCGCGCTCTCGGCGGCGAGCTTCACCTTCGCCTGAGCAGGTTTCGCAGACGTGGCGGCCGCTTCTGCGAAACAACACCACAACAAGACGAGGAACCAGGCAGACGAAGCGTCGGCTTGCCGACGCAAGTCCGCTCAGGCGGCCCGGCCGTCCGCCGGAGCCCGGCGAGCATCCACAGCCCGGCCGCGGCCGCCACGGGGCGCCGCGCCCGGCCGGGCCGGGACGCCGCGGCGGCGGGTCCGGTCCCGAGCGCCCGGGCGCCGAGGGCCCGGAAGGCCGGGTCGTCGTGCCGGAGCAGGACCGGACCGATCGCCCGCAGGCAGTTGGCCTCGCCCCCGGCGACGGCGCGCCCGATCCACGCCAGCGCCTCGTCGCGGCGGCCCGCCCCGGCGAGCCTACGCCCGAGGTTGAACTGCGCCCAGCCGTCGCCGCCCTCGGCGGCGCGGCGGTACCAGCGCAGGGCGGCGCCGGGCTCGACCGGCCCGCCCCAGCCCTCCTCGCAGCAGCGGCCGAGCATCCCCATCGCCTTGGCGTGGCCCTGGTCCGCCGCGCGGGCGAACCACGCCCGCGCGGCAGCGTGGTCGCGGGCGACCTCGCCGTAGAGCAGCAGCGTGCCGGCATTGTACTGGCCCCAGGCATGGCCGGCCTCGCCCGCCCGGCGGTAGTGCCGCAGGGCCTCGGCGTGGTCGGCCGGCACCCCCCAGCCGAGTTCGTGGCAGCGGCCGACCATGTTGACCGCGTCGAGGCTGCCGAGGCGGGCGGCGCGGGAGAACCACCCGAACGCAGCGTCGGGATCGCGCGGCACGCGCACGCCGTCGAGGCAGACCTGTCCGAGCACGACCTGCGCCGCGCGGAAACCGTGACCGGCGGCGAGGCGGATCCAGTCCAGGGCCTCCCCGTCCCGCGCCAGCAGGGTGGTCCACTCCGCCGGGGTCAGGCGGCGCAGGCGCTCCAGGGTGGGCCCGGTTCCGTCCGCCTCGCCCCACCGCGCGATCCGCCCGCCCGCCATCCACCGCCTCCGTTCCGCCGCAGCGTCAGTCCGGACGCGCAAGCGTATCCGCCTATCATGGCCGGTCGGGCGAGCGCCAGACGGCGGCGTCCAACCACGGAAGCGCGAAGTCGATCGTTCTTAGAATAAGTAAAATCTGCATGTCGATTGCCTGGAAACGCTACAGACGACCGAATTCATGGGAAACGTACAGGAAACACGATTGCGGGATCGTGACGATTGTTGCTATGCGGCCTGAAACGACAGCACAGCTTCGGGGGCGGCGATGAGCGCGCGCGGTACGGTCTTCGGTTCAGGAACGCAATCGGCCCTCGGCGTGAGCCTCGCGGCGACGCTCGGCACGATCGTGACCGGCGCGGCGGCGCAGGACCCCGACACCCTCGCGCTCTCGACCATCGAGGTCGGCGGCTGGGGCACCGGCCAGCCCAACACCCTCGACCAGGGCACCGGCCTGTCGCGGCTGCCGGGCCGGGTCCAGGACACCCCGCAGGCGATCACGGTGGTGCCGGGCGAGGTGATCCGCCAGCAGCAGGCCACGACCCTGGAACAGGCCCTGCGCAACGTGCCGGGCATCACGGTCTCGGCCGGCGAGGGCAATGGCGGGCTCAACGGCGACCAGTTCCGCATTCGCGGCTTCCAGGCCAAGAACGACATCTACCTCGACGGCCTGCGCGACTTCGGCGTCTACGCCCGCGACAGCTTCAACATCGAGGACGTGCAGGTCATCAAGGGTCCGTCCTCCGAGACCTTCGGCCTCGGCACCGCCGGCGGCGCCATCAACATCCTGACCAAGAAGGCCGGGCGCACCGACTTCACCGCGGTCGACGGCGTGGGGGGCAGCGGCCCGACGGCGCGCGGCACCTTCGACATCAACCGGCGCATCGACGAGACCACGGCGATCCGCCTCAACGGCATGGTCCACCGCCAGGACGTGCAGGACCGCGACCGCGTCAAGTCGGACCGGGCGGGCTTCGCCGCCTCGCTCGGCTTCGGCCTCGGCACCGACACGACCTGGCACCTGAACTACCTCTACCAGCACAGCGAGCGCACGCCGGATTACGGCGTGCCGACCGTGCGCCGCCCCGGCGACCGCTACGCCCGGCCGCTGACCGAGTTCGGCGTCGACCGCTCGACCTCCTACGTGCGCGCCACCGACCGCGACGTCGCCGACGTCCACATGCTGACCTCGCTGATGAAGTGGCAGGTCGCGCCGTGGCTGACGGTGACGAACGATTCGCGGCTGTCGTTCTACGACCGCGCCTTCTCGACGACGGCAGCGATCTGCGTCAACGCGCCGACCGGCACGCCCCCGACCGCCTGCGTCAACGACTTCTTCGCCGGCCGCAACCCGCTCGTCACCTACAGCGCCGGCGGCGGCCAGACCTTCGACCAGGACGCCTGGGGTGCCCAGACCATCACCACGGCGATCGCCCGCTTCCACACCGGATTCCTGCGCCACGAGGTCGTGACCGGACTCGACCTGTTCTACCAGAACGACGACCGCATCAACTCCACGGTGGTGGGCACCCGGGCCCGTCAGCGCCTGCTGACCCCCGACCATTCGGCGACCGGCTACGCGCTGGTGCGCGATCCGCGCAACCGCCGGGTCGGCGACGGCGCCAATCTCGGCTATTTCCTGAGCGACCGGGTGTGGTTCGCCGACCAGTTCTCGATCCTCGGCGGCTTCCGCTACGACCGCTTCACCAGCAGCTACGCCGCCACCACGACCGGCCTGTTCGGGCCGCGCATCCACGCCGACTCGAACGCGGTCAGCCCGAAGGTCGCGGCGATCTGGGAGCCGTCGAAGGACCAGACCTTCTACATCTCGTATTCCAAGGGCTTCACGCCCCAGGGCGCCTACGTCGCCAACAGCACCGGCATCGAGGTGCCGAGCGTCAACGCCCTCAAGCCCGAGGAGAGCAACCTCTACGAGGCCGGCGCCAAGGTCTCGCTCCTCGACGGCCGGCTCGGCCTCGCCGGCGCGCTGTTCAAGGTCGACAAGAGCAACAGCTTCGACGTCGACCCGGTCACCGGCGGCCTGATCCTCGGCGCGCTCGATGCCGGCGAGAAGCGCCGCGTCCAGGGCCTCGAATTCACCGCCACCGGCAAGCTGACCGAGAACTGGAGCCTGCTCGCCGGCTACACCTACCTCCAGGGCAAGGTCCTGTCGGGCGCCAATCGCGGCAACGTGGCGCCGTTCGTGCCCGAGAATTCGTTCAGCCTGTGGACGACCTACGACCTCTCGGTGTGGAGCCGGTCGGCCTGGAACCTGCCCGGCACGCTCACGGTCGGCGGCGGCGTCACCTTCGACGACGGCTACTTCCCGGCGAGCGACAACATCACCCGCATTCCGGGCAGCTTCTCCCTCGACGGGCTCGTGTCCTACGAGCAGGACGGCTACCGGGTCGCGGTCAACGTCTACAACCTCACCGACGCGCTGAACTACGGCTCGACCTTCTCGACCCGCGCCGTGCCGCTCTCCGGCCGCACGGTGCTGGTCAGCCTCGGCACCCGGTTCTGAGGCCGCCATGCTCGTCCACGTCCCAGGCGTCCTCACCCCCGACGAGGTCGCGCTCTGCCGGGCGCGGCTGGAGGCGGGGGAGTGGATCGACGGCCGCGCCACCGCCGGGCCGCAGGCGGCGCGGGCCAAGCACAACCTGCAGATCCCCGAGGATTCCGCCACCGCGCGCGAACTCGGCGACCTGATCTTGCGGGCGCTCGGCCGCAGCCCGCTGTTCAACGCCGCCGCCCTGCCGCTGCGGGTGCTGCCGCCGCTGTTCAACCGCTACGACGTGGGGATGGGCTTTCGCAACCACGTCGACGGGGCGGTGCGGGCGATCCCGGGCCTCAACATGCGGATGCGGGCCGACGTCTCGACCACCCTGTTCCTCACCGCGCCCGAGGAGTACGATGGCGGCGAGCTGGTGATCAAGGACACCTTCGGCCACCACGCGGTGAAGCTGCCGGCGGGCGACATGATCGTCTACCCGGCGACGTCGCTGCACCGGGTCGAGCCGATCACCCGCGGCTCGCGCTGGTCGGCGTTCTTCTGGTCGCAATCGATGGTCAAGGACGACGGGCAGCGGGCGCTGCTGTTCGACCTCGACCAGGGCATCACCGGGGTGCGCGGCCGGCTCACCGACGACGACCCGGCGGCGGTGGCGCTGACGAGCTGCTACCACAACCTCCTGCGCCGCTGGGCCGAGCTGTGATCCGATTTTCGGACGATCAGTTCCAAAAATCGGATCGAAGCCCGCGCGGTGGGGCCTTCGGCTCCACACGCCCGAGCGAAGCCGGTCTTCGCGTCGCGAAGCAGTCCGTTCAGACCCACACGCTCCTGGCGTCCTCGGCCGCCTGCCGGATCGCCGCGATGTTGCGGGCATAGGCGTCGCGGCCGCCCTTGAAGGTGGCGGAGCCGGCGACCAGCACGTTGGCGCCGGCCCGCACCACGGCGGGCGCCGTCTCGGCGGTGACGCCGCCGTCGACCTCGATGTCGATGTCGCGCCCGCCGACCATCGCCCTGACGCGGCTCACGGTCTCGCAGGCCGAGGCGATGAAGCTCTGGCCGCCGAAGCCCGGATTCACCGTCATGCACAGGACGAGGTCGGCGAGGTCGAGCACCGGCTCGACCAGGGCGGCGGGGCTCCCCGGGTTGAGCGCGACCCCGGCCCGCTTGCCGAGCGCCCGGATGGTCTGGAGCGAGCGGTGCAGGTGCGGCCCGGCCTCGGCATGCACCGTGATGACGTCGGCCCCCGCCTCGGCGAAGGCTTCGAGATAGGGGTCGGCCGGCGCGATCATCAGGTGGACGTCGAACACCGCGTCGGTGTGCGGCCGCAGGGCCTTCACGACGGCGGGCCCGAAGGTGATGTTGGGCACGAAATGCCCGTCCATCACGTCGAGATGGACCCAGTCGCCGCCGGCCGCGACCACGTCCCGGGTCTCCTCGCCGAGGCGGGCGAAGTCGGCGGACAGGATCGAGGGGGCGATCCGCAGCGGGCGCGTCATGGCAGGGCTCCGTGGGCCGGCGACGGCAAAAAGCCGGGCAGCGGACGAATCCGGCCCGGCCCGTTCAGGCATGCGAGAGGGAAACCGATCAGCGGCGGCGGAACTGGCTGCCGCCACGGAACGGCGGGCGCGGGCCCGAGGCGCGCTCGTCCTTGTGACGGAAGACGAGGCGGCCCTTCTCGAGATCGTAGGGCGACATCTCGACCGTGACCCGATCCCCGGCCAGAGTCTTGATGCGGTTCTTCTTCATCTTGCCGGCCGTGTAGGCCACGATCTCGTGGCCCTGGTCGAGCTGCACGCGGTACCGTGCGTCCGGCAGGATCTCGAGCACGAGACCGTCGAACTGCATCAACTCTTCTTTCGCCATCCACACTCTCCACCCGGGTTACCGTCGCGGGCGGGGTACCGGGAGCGACATCTCAACTCTTGCGCGAGGCGCCCGGGCCGGCGGGGCTCGGCCACCAGCCGGGCGCGAGAAGCCATCGAACGCGTGGATGTGCATGTAGGCTGGCGCGCAGGAGCGCGCAAGTCGCCGCGGCGACGGATGCAGAGCAATCGCTTCAGCGATTGTCCTGCGGTCGCCCGCAGGGCGACGCTCGATGGCGGGCGCGAAGAGCGACCCGCGGAGCGGGTTCGAGGGGACGAATGTCCCCTCGAACGCGTAAGCGGAGCGAGAGCCAAGTGAGCGGACGCGAACGCCGGCGCCTGAGGCCAAGCAGAAAACAAGGGCAATCGCTTCAGAGCGATTGCCCTGGCGACGGATGCACCGCTTCGTCGGAAAGATTCCACGCGGGGGGCTCCCCCCGGCGCCGGGGCCGGGGGGATCGGGTCGGACTTACTGGGTCATCTCGTTGCCGGTGTAGTCGATGCGGCCGTCGCCGCCCTTCTTCCACATGTACATCACGTAGTCCGGACGGGTGATGTCACCCTTCTTGTCGTAGGAGATGTCGCCGATCACGGTCTTGAACGGCTTGCCCTCGTGCATGAAGGCGGCGGCCTTCTTGGCGTCGGTGGACTTGGTGGCCTCCATCGCCTGCTTCAGGATCTGCACAGCGGCGTAGGAGTACAGGGTGTAGGCCTCGGGGTCGATGTTCTTGGCCTTGAAGGCCGCGACCACGTCCTTGGCGTTGGGGTTCTTGCGGGCGTCAGGCGAGAAGGTCATCAGCGTGCCGTCGGCGCCGGGGCCGGCGATCTGGGCGAATTCCTTGTCGGTGATGCCGTCGCCGCTCATCAGCGGGGCGTTGAGGCCCTGGTCGCGCATCTGGCGCACGATCAGGCCGGCCTCGGTGTGCAGGCCGCCGAAGTAGACCACGTCGACCTTGGCCTGCTTCAGCTTCGAGACGAGGGCGGAATAGTCCTTCTCGCCCGGGTTCACGCCCTCGAACAGCACGTCCTTGCCGCCCTTGGCCTTGAGCGACTTGAGGGTCTCGTCGGCAAGGCCGCGGCCGTAGGGGGTCTTGTCGTGCACGAAGGCGACGTTCTTGCCCTTGAACTTCTCGGCGAGCCACGCGCCGGCGACCGCGCCCTGCTGGTCGTCGCGGCCGCAGGTGCGGAAGGTGTTCCACAGCTTGCGGTCGGTGTATTTCGGGTTGGTCGAGGCCGGGGTGATCTCGATGATGTTCGACTCGGCGTAGACGTCCGAGGCCGGGATCGACACGCCCGAATTGAAGTGGCCGACCACCGCCTTGACGCCCTCGGCGGCGAACTTGTTGGCCACCGAGACGCCCTGCTTGGGATCGGAGGCGTCGTCGCCGACGACGAGGACGATCTTCTGGCCGTTGATGCCGCCGGCCTTGTTGATGTCCTCCACCGCCTGCTCGGCGCCGTTCTTGAGCTGGGCGCCGAACGCGGCGTTGGGGCCGGTGATCGGACCGGCGACGCCGATCTTGATCTGGGCCTGGGCCGTGCCGGTCCAGGCGAGGCCGGCCACCAGGGCGAGGCCTGCCAGTCGCGTGCTCTTCATGGGTGAACTCCTCTGGGATCGGACGTCGTCACGGCCGTTCGCCGGCCGTGGACCGGGGGCACGCTCCCCCCGGAACCGGTGAAACCGTCGCGGCGCTCAGCCGGCGCCCTTCTGGCGCCAGGAGAACGGGCCCGCCCGCTCGTAGAGCCAGCGGTACTGCCGGGTCATCTGCCGGGCGCGGGTGGCGCGGAAGCCGGCCGAGCCGACCAGCAGCAGCACGACCGTGTCGACGAGGTAGTAGCGCGGCGACAGGAGCGTGCCCTCGAACAGCGCGAAGTGGATGAACCGCACCGCGAGGCCGAGCACCAGCAGCGCCAGCACGCATTGCCAGTACGGCCGCCAGCCGAGCGCGACGCCGCGGGCGATCATCCAGGCCATCCAGCCGCCCATGACCACGGTGACGAGCAGGAAGAGCCAGATCGTGCTCTCCTCGTAGAGGATGCCCTGCATCAGTGCCGCCCCCCTTCGAGGTAGGCCGCCTTCACCGACGGGTCGTTGAGGAGCTGCTGGCCGCTGCCCGACATCGTTATCGTGCCGGTCACCATCACGTAGCCGCGATGGGCGAGCTTGAGGGCGTGGTAGGCGTTCTGCTCGACCAGGAACACCGTCATGCCCTCCTGGCGGTTGAGATCCTTGATGGCGGTGAAGATCTGCTTGACGATCAGGGGCGCGAGGCCGAGCGAGGGCTCGTCGAGCAGCAGCAGCCGCGGCCGGCTCATCAGGGCGCGGGCGATGGCGAGCATCTGCTGCTCGCCGCCCGACATCGTTCCGCCGCGCTGGTGCAGGCGCTCCTTGAGACGGGGGAACAGGGTGCAGACCTTGTCGAGGTCCTGGGCGAAGTGGCCGCCGCCGTTGACCGCCGCCCCCATCTGGAGGTTCTCGTAGACGGTCATGCGCGGGAAGATCCGCCGTCCCTCCGGCGACTGCGCGAGGTTGAGCCGGGCGATCTCGTGGGTCGGCATCTTGGTGATGTCGCGGCCCGCATAGGTGATCGTGCCCTCGCGCGCCCGCGGCGAGCCGAAGATCGTCATCATCAGGGTCGACTTGCCGGCCCCGTTGGCGCCGATCAGGGTGACGATCTCGCCCTCGTTGACGTCGAGGTCGACCCCCTTCAGGGCGATGATGTTGCCGTAATAGGTCTTCACCCCGCGGATGGTGAGGAGCGGCGCGCGGGCGCCGGCGGCGCGGGCGCGGGTCTCGTCCACCAGGACGTTGATGCCGGCGACGCTCATGCGGTCCTCGCGGTGGCGATGCCGGCGCCGATCAGCAGCGAGCCGCCGAGGCGGTTGAGCAGCCGCAGGCGCCCGGGCCGGGCGACGGCGCCGCGCAGCCGCGAGGCGACGAGCGCGTAGCCGAGGGCGTTGGCGAAGGCGAGGGCGACGAAGGTCGCCTCGAACACGAGCATCTGGGACAGGAACGGCTCCGCGGGATCGACGAACTGCGGCAGGAAGGCGATGAAGAAGGTGAGGCTCTTCGGGTTGAGCGCGGTGACGAGCCAGGCATGGGCGGCCATGCGCAGGGCCGGGGCGGTGCCCGGCCGCGCCGCCGCCAGCGCGCCGTCGCCGGCCCGCCACAGCTTGAACCCGAGCCAGACGAGGTAGGCGGCGCCGCACCACTTGAGCACGCCGAACAGGGCGGCCGAGGTGGCGAGCAGCGCCCCGAGCCCGAGGATCGACAGCGTCATCGCGGTGAGGTCGCCGAGGGCGACGCCGATGGCGGCCGGCACGGCCGCCCGGGTGCCGCGCCCGAGGGCGTAGGAGACGACGAGCAGGATCGTCGGCCCGGGGATCACCAGCAGCACCGCCGAGGTGCCGGCGAAGGCGAGCCAGGTGGCGAGCGTCATATCCCGACCTCCTCCTCGACCTTCTCCACCTCCTCGTCCTCGACGCCGAGATAGGCCGCGATGACGCTCTGGTCGCTCTGGATCTCGGCCGGGGTGCCGTCGGCGATCTTGGTGCCGTAATCGAGCACCACGACGTGGTCGGAGATCTCCATCACCACCGACATGTCGTGCTCGATCAGCAGCACCGAGGTGTCGTGATCGTCGCGGATCGCCCGCAGCAGGGTGTTGAGTTCGAGCGACTCGCGCGGGTTGAGGCCGGCCGCCGGCTCGTCGAGGCACAGCAGCACCGGGTCGGTGCACATCGCCCGGGCGATCTCCAGCCGGCGCTGGTCGCCGTAGGGCAGGTCGCCGGCCGGGTCGTCGGCGCGGTGGATGAGGTTGATGCGCTCCAGCCACGCCGTCGCCTTCGCGATCGCCGCCTTCTCGGCGGCGTGGAAGCCCGGCAGCCCGAGCAGGCCCGCGATGGTGTAGCCCGAGGCCAGCATCAAGGGGTTGTGCTGGGCCACCAGCAGGTTCTCCAGCACGGTCATGCCGGTGAACAGGCGGATGTTCTGGAAGGTGCGGGCGACCCGGGCGCGGCGGTTGACCTGATAGCCCGGCAGCCGCTCCAGCAGGTACTCGGCCCCGCCGGGCTGGCGCAGGGTCATCATGCCCTCGGTCGGCTTGTAGAAGCCGGTGATGCAGTTGAAGACCGTGGTCTTGCCCGCACCGTTCGGGCCGATCAGCGCGGTGATGTCGCCGCGCCCGACGAGGAACGACAGGTCGTTGACCGCGACGAGGCCGCCGAAGCGCATCGTCAGGTGCTCGACCCGCAGGACCGGGTCGGCGAGGCGGGGGGAGGCGGGGGCGCCCATCAGCCGTGCCCCTCCTTCACCAGCGAGCCGGAGATGCGCTTGCGCTCCTTGAGCACCACCGAGGGCGAGCGCTCGGAGATCAGGCCGCGGGGGCGCCAGATCATCATCACCACCATGGCGAGGCCGAACAGCAGCAGGCGGTACTCGTTGGGGTCGAACCCCTCGCCGAACACCGCCTTGAGGAAGCCGAGGTTGCGCAGCAATTCGGGCCCGCCGACCATCGCGACCGCGGCGATCGCGACGCCGATCTGCGAGCCCATGCCGCCGAGCACCACGATGGCGAGGATGATGGCGCTCTCGAGGAAGTTGAAGCTCTCCGGGCTGATGAAGCCCTGGCGCACGGCGAAGAACGAGCCGGCGAAGCCGCCGAACATCGCGCCGAGCGCGAAGGCGGTGAGCTTGGTGTTGGTGGTGTTGATGCCGAGCGAGCGGCAGGCGATCTCGTCCTCGCGCAGGGCCTCCCAGGCGCGGCCGATCGGCAGCCGGCGCAGGCGGATCGTCACGAGGCTGGTGACGAGCGCCAGCACCAGGATGAGGTAGTACAGGAAGATCACCCGCTGCATCGGGTTGAACTCGAGCCCGAAGGTCGCCGCGAAGCCGTCCTCGTCGGCGGTGAAGGGCAGGCCGAAGAAGGTGGCGCGGGGGATCGACGAGATGCCGGCGGCTCCGCCCGAGAAGTCGGTCCAGTTGATGAGCACCAGCCGGATGATCTCGCCGAAGGCCAGCGTCACGATGGCGAGGTAATCGCCGCGCAGGCGCAGGACCGGGAAGCCGAGGATCATCCCCCACAGGCCGGCGAACAGCCCGGCGAGCGGCAGGCAGACCCAGAACGACAGCCCGAACGTCGTCGACAGCAGCGCGTAGGAATAGGCGCCGACGGCGTAGAACGCGACGTAGCCGAGGTCGAGCAGGCCGGCGAGGCCGACCACGATGTTCAGCCCCCAGCCGAGCATCACGTAGGTGAGGATCAGGATGCCGAGGTCGATCCAGTAGCGTGATTCGCCCAGGCCCCCGGTGCCGAGCACGACGAGGAGCGGGAACGTCACGGCGATGCCGAGGAACAGCGGCAGGCCGAAGCCCGAGATCCGCTGGGCGGCGTTCGGCGCCGCGCCGACTGCCTCGGTCGCCTGGGCCGGCGACGGGGTCAGCGCCCGGCGGGCGTCGCGGTTGGCGAGCACGAAGCGCTGGGCGAGCCGGGCCACGAAGACGATTCCGCACAGGATCGCAACGAGGCCCCAGCGCGGCTTGAGGTCGAGGGCGCTGGTGGCGCTGAGATCGGTGCGCAGGGCCACCACCGGCACGCACAGGCCGAAGGTGACGAGCGCGAACAGCAGCGCGTCCTTGACGATGGCGCCGGCGTCGACCGCCGGGCGGGTGGCGGCGGGGGCCGCCGTGATCGCGGGGGCGCTCATCACACCTTCTCGACTTCGGGCCGGCCGAGGATGCCGGAGGGCATGAAGATCAGCACGATGGCGAGGATCGAGAACGCCGCCACGTCCTTGTACTCGATCGAGAAGTACGCCGACCAGAAGGTCTCGACGAGGCCGATGATGAGCCCGCCGAGCACCGCCCCGGGCAGGCTGCCGATGCCGCCGAGGACGGCTGCGGTGAACGCCTTCACGCCGGGCACGAAGCCGTCCGAGAACGAGATCACGCCGTAGTAGAGCAGGTACATCGTGCCGGCGACGGCGGCGAGCGCGGCCCCGAGCACGAAGGTGATCGAGATCGTGCGGTCGACGTCGATGCCGAGCAGGGCCGCCATCTTGCGGTCCTGCTCGCAGGCGCGCTGCGCCCGCCCGAGGGAGGTGTGCTGCACGAGGTACCAGAACCCGGCGAGGAGCAATGTGGTCACCACCATGATGACGATCTGCCGGTACGAGATCGCGACCGCGTAGCCGTTGCGCTCGAACAGCACGATCACCTCGCGCATCATCGGCGGGGTCGGCTTGTTGCGGGCGCCCTGCACGACCTGGACGAAGTTCGACAGGAAGATCGAGACGCCGATCGCCGAGATCAGCGGCGCGAGCCGGAACGAGCCGCGCAGCGGCCGGTAGGCGACCCGCTCGATCGTCCAGCTCCACAGCGAGGTCAGCACCATCGCGACGATCAGCACGACGAGCAGCGCCAGCGCGATCGACGAGATGCCGAGCCAGGTCGTGACCACCAGGAAGGTGATGAGCGCGATGAAGGCCGAGAGCATGAACACGTCGCCGTGGGCGAAGTTGATCATGCCGATGATGCCGAACACCATCGTGTAGCCGATGGCGATGAGCCCGTAGATCGAGCCCAGTGTCAGCCCGTTGATGAGCTGCTGAACGAAGACCTCCATGCGGTCCCTCTGCCCCCCTGCGGCGGCGTCGCTCGTGGCGGCGACCGGCGCGCGATGTCCCTGTCCGGCCGGCGGTTCTTCTCGGGTCCGGCCCTCTCGGCGAAGTCCTAGCAAGCCCCGCACCACACCACAATGCAGGGTTTCGCTCCGCGCATGGGGTGGAGCGCGGATGTGGAGCGTGGGGGTCCGTCCGGCTGGCCCGCACCCCACTGCTCCGCTATCCTGAGGTCGTCACCACAACAGGAGAGCGGGGGGAACGCCATGGCGATGACGATGACCGGCGAGGTCGTGCTGCCGGCCGACCAGGAGACGGTGTGGGCGGCGCTCAACGACCCCGAGGTGCTCAAGCGCTGCATCCCGGGCTGCGAGAGCCTGGAGCGCACCGCCGACAACGAGCTGCAGGCCGCGGCCAAGATCGCGGTCGGCCCGGTCAAGGCGACGTTCAAGGGCAAGGTGACGCTGTCCGACATCGACCCGCCGAACGGCTACCGCATCTCCGGCGAGGGCCAGGGCGGCGTCGCCGGCTTCGCCAAGGGCGGCGCGACGGTGCGGCTGGAGCCGGCCGAGGACGGCCAGACCAGGATGACCTACGACGTCGAGGCCAGCGTCGGCGGCAAGATCGCGCAGCTCGGCGGCCGCCTCATCAACGGGGTGGCCAAGAAGTACGCCGACGGCTTCTTCGACACCTTCGCCAAGGAGGTCGCGGCGGCCCGCAGCGCCGCCTGATGCGCCAAGGAGGTGGAGGCGGCCCGCAGCGCGGCGTGATGCGGCATCGCGGCCGATTTCGGGGGCGAAAGATGCCGCTTGGGACGGCTTGACCGCCCGCGGGCGGCGGTTGACACTCGAATTCGAGCAATTCCAAGAACGCGGGCGAACGGCCCGGCGATCCGCCGCCGCGGGACCCGACGAGGGCTCCCCCGGTCCGGCCCGAGAGGAGGAAGGCACCATGACATCCGTCAGCCTGACGGTGAACGGCAAGGCCGTGACCGCCGACGTCGAACCCCGCACGCTCCTGGTCCAGTTCCTGCGCGAGGGGCAGCGCCTCACCGGCACCCATGTCGGCTGCGACACCAGCCAGTGCGGCGCCTGCGTCGTCCACCTCGACGGCGAGGCGGTGAAGGCCTGCACGACCCTCGCGGTCCAGTGCGACGGCCGCACCGTCACCACGATCGAGGGGCTGGCCGCCCCCGGCGGCACGCTGCACCCGATGCAGGCGGCGTTCCGCGAGCATCACGGCCTGCAGTGCGGCTACTGCACCCCCGGCATGATCATGACCGCGGTCGACCTCGTGCGCCGCAAGGGCCACCACCTCGACGAGGCGACGATCCGCCACGAGCTCGAGGGCAACATCTGCCGCTGCACCGGCTACCACAACATCGTCAAGGCGATCGCCGCCGGAGCCGAGGCGATGGCGGCCGAGCCGGTGCGCGAGGCGGCGGAGTAGGATCACGCGCCGACCCTCCCCCTTCAGCCCCAAGCTGTTTAGGGCAAATTCCTTTCAAGCTCGAGCGCGGGATCCCCTCTCCCGGGTGGGAGAGGGGAGGCGCGCCCCTTCTTTTCCCAGACAGCCCCCGCAAAGGGGGAGGGCCGCGCCCCGACGACACCCCCACCACACAAGAACGAGCGCCGGCCCCGGGGCCCCAGCCACGGCGTGACCCGGCCCATCATGGGAGAGACACGCATGACCGCCACCGGCATCGGCGCCCCCGTGCGCCGCAAGGAGGACCAGCGCTTCATCACCGGCAAGGGCCGGTACGTCGACGACATCAACCGTCCGGGACAGGCCCATGCCTGTTTCCTGCGCTCGCCGCACGCCCACGCGGCGATCCGCGGCATCGATGCGGCGGCGGCGCGGGCGATGCCCGGGGTGCTGGCGGTCCTCACCGGCGAGGACCTCGCCGCCGACAAGGTCGGCGGGCTGATCTGCGGCTGGATGATCCACTCCAAGGACGGCACGCCGATGAAGGCCGGGCCGCACCCGGCTTTGGCCCAGGGCAAGGTGCGCTACGTCGGCGACCACGTCGCCGTGGTGGTGGCCGAGACCCTCAACCAGGCCAAGGACGCCGTCGAGGCGATCACCGTCGAGTACGACGTGCTCACCCCGGTGGTCGAGACCGCCAGGGCCGCCGGCGCCGGCACGACGGTCCACGACGAGGCGCCCGACAACGTCGTGTTCAACTGGCACCTCGGCAACAAGCCGGAGGTCGACGCCGCCTTCGGGCGCGCCGCCCACGTGGTCGGCCTCGACATCGTCAACAACCGGCTGGTCCCCAACCCGATCGAGCCGCGGGCCGCGGTCGGCGAGTACGACGACGCCGAGGAGGCGTTCACCCTCTACACCACGAGCCAGAACCCCCACGTCGCCCGGCTGGTGCTGTCGGCCTTCATCGGCATCGCGCCGGAGAACAAGCTGCGGGTCGTCGCCCCCGATGTCGGCGGCGGGTTCGGCTCGAAGATCTTCATCTACGCCGAGGAGACGGTCTGCGTCTGGGCGGCGAAGAAGGTCGGCCGGCCGGTGAAGTGGACCTGCGACCGCACCGAGGCGTTCCTGTGCGACGCCCACGGCCGCGACCACGTCACCCGGGCCGAGATGGCGCTCGACGAGGGCGGCAAGATCCTCGGCCTCAAGGTCCACACCATCGCCAATCTCGGCGCGTATCTCTCGACCTTCGCCTCGTCGGTGCCGACCTACCTCTACGCGCCGCTGCTGTCGGGCCAGTACAACATCCCGGCGATCTACTGCGAGGTCGACGGCGTCTACACCAACACCGCGCCGGTCGACGCCTATCGCGGCGCCGGGCGGCCGGAGGCGACCTTCGTCATCGAGCGCATCGTCGAGGTCGCGGCGCGCCAGCTCGGCCAGGACCCCGCCCGGTTCCGGCGCCGGAACTACGTCCGGAGCTTCCCGCACCAGACGCCGGTCATCATGAACTACGATTGCGGCGATTACGGCGCCTCCCTCGACAAGGCGCTGGAGATCGCCGACGTCAAGGGCTTCCCGAAGCGCCGCCGCGAGAGCGCCCGCACCGGCAAGTTGCGGGGCCTGGGCTACTCGTCCTACATCGAGGCCTGCGGCATCGCGCCGTCCCAGGCGGTCGGCGCGCTCGGCGCCGGCGTCGGCCTGTGGGAATCGGCGGAGGTGCGGGTGAACCCGACCGGCTCGATCGAGGTGCTGACCGGCTCGCACAGCCACGGCCAGGGCCACGAGACCACCTTCGCCCAGCTCGTCTCCGACCGGCTCGGGGTGCCGATCGACAGCGTCACCATCGTGCACGGCGACACCGACAAGGTGCAGTTCGGCATGGGCACCTACGGCTCGCGCTCCGGCGCGGTCGGGATGTCGGCCATCGCCAAGGCGATCGACAAGGTGATCGCCAAGGGCCGCAAGGTCGCCGCCTACGTGCTGGAGGCCGGCGAGGGCGACATCGAGTTCAAGGACGGCCGCTTCGGGGTCGCCGGCACCGACCGCTCCCTCGCCTTCGGCGAGGTGGCGCTCCAGGCCTACGTCGCCCACAAGTTCTCCGGCGCCGACCTCGAGCCGGGGCTGAAGGAGGGGGCGTTCTACGATCCCACCAACTTCACCTTCCCGGCCGGGATGCACATCTGCGAGCTGGAGGTCGATCCGGAGACCGGGCACGTCACCATCGCGCGGTTCACCGCGGTCGACGATTTCGGCACCGTCATCAACCCGATGATCGTCGAGGGGCAGGTCCACGGCGGCATCGCGCAGGGGGTCGGACAGGCGCTCTACGAGGGCGCGGTCTACGATGCCGACGGCCAGCTCGTGACCGCGAGCTTCATGGATTACCGCATGCCGCGCGCCGAGGATTTTCCGTCCTTCGCGGTCGGCATGACCGTGACGCCCTGCCCGTCGAACCCGCTCGGGATCAAGGGCTGCGGCGAGGCCGGGGCGATCGCCGCGCCGGCCGCGGTGATGAACGCCCTCACGGACGCCCTCGGCCACGAGGGCATCGCCATGCCGGCGACGCCCCTCGCCGTCTGGCGCGCCGCCCAGGCCAGCCGCCCGCAGCCGCTCGCCGCCGAATAACAGGAGGTCTCCGCGATGTACGCCTTCGACTATCACCGTCCGACCAGCGTCAAGGAGGCCGTCGGCCTCCTCACCGACGGCGCCAAGATCGTGGCCGGCGGGCACACCCTGCTGCCGACGATGAAGCAGCGCCTCGCCGCGCCCGAGAGCCTGATCGACCTCGGCCGCATCCCCGACCTCGTCGGCATCGAGCGCACGCCGCGCTCGCTCACCATCGCGGCGATGACCACCCACGGCGCGGTGGCCGAATCGGCCGAGGTGAAGGAGGCGATCCCCGCGCTCGCCGAACTCGCCGCCCTGATCGGCGACCCGGCGGTGCGCCACCGCGGCACGATCGGCGGCTCGGTCGCCAACAACGACCCGGCGGCCGACTACCCGGCGGCCTGCCTCGCGCTGGGCGCCACCATCCTCACCAACAAGCGCAAGCTGTCGTCGGAGGAGTTCTTCCTCGGCCTGTTCGAGACCGCTTTGGAGGAGGGCGAGATCGTCACCGGGGTGAGCTTCCCGATCCCGCACAAGGCGGCCTACGAGAAGTTCCGCAACCCGGCCTCGCGCTACGCCCTCGTCGGCGTCTTCGTCGCCAAGCGCCCGAGCGACATCCGGGTCGCGGTGACCGGCTCGGGCTCGAACGGGGTGTTTCGCTGGACCGAAGCCGAGGACGCCCTGGCCAAGCGGTTCTCGCCGAAATCGCTGGAGGGCATGTCGGCCTCGCCGGACGGGCTCAACAGCGACCTGCACGCGGATGCGGCCTACCGGGCGCACCTCATCGGCGTGATGGCCCGGCGGGCGGTGCAGAAGGCGGCGGACCGGTAGGACGCTGCCGCTGCGGCAGGTTCTTGCTATGCTCCCGGCGCGAACAGGGCCGGGAGCGGGCGATGGCGCCGGGCGGCTTCGTCTACATGCTGGCGAGCGGGCGCAACGGCACGCTCTACGTGGGCTCGACGGTCGATCTGGCCCGAAGGGTTCACGAGCATCAGCAGGCTTTCGCCGAGGGGTTCACCACCCGCTATGGGGTCAGGGCCCTGGTCTGGTACGAGGGCTACGACCGCATCGTCGAAGCCCGCCAGCGCGAATACGCGATCAAGAAGTGGCGGCGGGCCTGGAAGCTCGCGCTGATCGAGACCATGAACCCGGACTGGCGCGATCTGACGGAGGACCTGAACCGCTAACCGAACTCCCACCCCTTTCCCGGACGACTGAAGCGTCAGCGGAAGGAGATCCGGGATCCAGCGAAGGAAGTGCCGCGGAGCGGCTCAGTCTGTCGGCACCGTGGGTGAGTACGGACGCTTCGCGGCTTGTTGTGCTGGATCCCGGATCTCCTTCCACTTCGTTTTAGTCGTCCGGGAAAGGGGAGGTCGTCATGGGCGGATACGCCCTTTGAAGACCGCGCACCTCTCCGAAACATCCCCCGGACCCCCGCATGCCCCTGCCCACCTCCATCGACGAGACCCACGCCCTGCTCTCCTCCGGCGGCTACGTCGCCGACCGGGCGCTGGCGACCGTCGTGTTCCTGTCGCTGCGCCTGCGCCGGCCGCTGCTCCTCGAGGGCGAGGCGGGGGTGGGCAAGACCGAGATCGCCAAGGTGCTGGCGGCGAGCCTCGGGCGGCCGCTGATCCGGCTGCAATGCTACGAGGGGCTCGACGTCGCGGCGGCGGTCTACGAGTGGAACTATGCCGGGCAGATGATGGCGATCCGCCTCGCCGAGGCCGGCGGCGGGCTCGACCGCGACCGGCTCGAATCCGAGCTGTTCTCCGACCGCTACCTCATCCGCCGGCCGCTGCTGCGGGCGCTGGAACCGGGGGAGGGCGGGGCGCCGGTGCTGCTGATCGATGAACTCGACCGCACCGACGAGGCGTTCGAGGCCTACCTGCTCGAAATCCTCTCCGACTTCCAGGTCACCATTCCCGAACTCGGCACCGTGCGGGCGCCCGAGCCGCCGGTGGTGATCGTGACCTCGAACCGCACCCGCGAGATCCACGACGCCCTCAAGCGCCGCTGCCTCTACCACTGGGTCGACTACCCGGACGCCGGGCGCGAACTCGCGATCCTGCATCGCCGCCTGCCCGGTGCGCCCGAGCGGTTGTCGCGGGACGTGGTCGCCTTCGTGCAGGCGATCCGCCGCGAGGACCTGTTCAAGGCGCCCGGCGTCGCCGAGACCCTCGACTGGGCCACCGCGCTCGTCGAACTCGACGCCGTCGCCCTCGACCCGGCGCTGGTCTCCGACACGCTGGGCGTGCTGCTGAAGTACCAGGACGACATCCAGGCGATGCAGGGCGGCCGGGCCAAGGCGCTGCTCGACGAGGTGCGGTCGGCGCCCCGATGAGCGTGCCCGGCCGCCTCGCCGACAACATCGCGTATTTCGCCCGGGCGCTGCGCGCCGCCGGCCTGCCGGTCGGGCCGGGCGACGTCCTCGACGCCGTCGCGGCGGTGGAGGCCGCCGGGATCGGCGGCCGCGACGAGTTCTACTGGACCCTGCACGCGGTGCTGGTGCGCCGCCACGAGCATTCGGTGCTGTTCGACGAGGCGTTCCGGCTGTTCTGGCGCCGGCGCGATCTCATCGAGAAGCTCATCGCCCAGATGTCGCCGCTCTCGCCCGGGCAGCGCCCGGCCGAGGCGCCGCGGCCCGGCGCCCTGCGGGTGCAGCAGGCGATGGCGCCGAAGCCGCCGCCTTCTCCCGAAAAACCCTCCGAGGAGGCCGAGGCGAGCGCGGTCCTCACCGTCTCCGAGCGCGAGGCCCTGAAGGCGAAGGACTTCGCCCAGATGAGCGCCGACGAGGTGGCGCAGGCCCGCCGCCTCATCGCCGGCCTGCGGCTGCCCGACGACGCCACGCCGACCCGCCGCTTCACCCCGACGCCGCGGGGGCGGATCGACCCGCGCCGCACCTTCCGGCGCACGGTGCGCAGCGGCGGCCTGATCGACCTCGCGTTCCGCGCGCCCCGCGAGCGGCCGCCGCCGCTCGTCGCCATCGCCGACATCTCCGGCTCGATGGCCGAGTATTCCCGCCTGTTCCTGCACTTCCTGCACGCGCTCGGCGAGCGGCGGCGGGTCCACGCCTTCGTGTTCGCGACGCGGCTGACCAACATCAGCCGCGAGCTCGCCCGCCGCGACCCCGACGAGGCGCTGGCGCGGGCGAGCCACCGGGCCCAGGACTGGGAGGGCGGCACCCGCATCGCCGGGGCGCTGCACGACTTCAACCGGCACTGGTCGCGCCGGGTGCTCGGCGGCGGCGCCGTGGTGCTGCTGTTCACCGACGGGCTGGAGCGCGAGGTGACGCCGGACCTGACCTTCGAGATGGACCGGCTCAAGCGCTCGTGCCGGCGGCTGGTCTGGCTCAACCCGCTGCTGCGCTTCGACGGCTTCGAGGCCCGCGCCGCCGGCATCCGGGCGATGCTGCCGCACGTCCACGACTTCCGGCCGATCCACAGCCTCGCGGCGATGGCCGACCTGTGCACGGCGCTCGGCGGGCCCGGCGCCCGCGATCCGGGCGCCGACCCGCGCGGGCGGTTGCGCGTCGCCGGATAGAAACCAAGTCGAGGCCCGCGACTGCTCTTGACGACATCCCGGCGGGAATGGTCGAACGGGCCGCCGCCGAGGTCCCGCATGACGCCGCCCCCGTTCCGTGACGCCGTTGCCCCCGCTTCCGGGTCGTGCGCGATCTCCCGTCTTCCCGCGGCGGGGATTCGCCGATGACCGGCAAGCTGATCGCGGTCGCCAACATGAAGGGCGGCGTCGGCAAGACCACCACCGTGGTGATGCTGGCCGACGCGCTCGCGGCCGGCGGCGCCTCCGTGCTGGTGGTCGACCTCGACCCGCAGGCCAGCGCCTCGGTGTGCTTTGCCGGCGACGAGATCCTCGGCGAGCTCATCACGCAGGGGCGCACCCTCGACTACTATCTCGGCCTGCGCATCGTCGACCGCGACAAGGCCAACCTGCCGGACTTCATCCGCGGCGACGTCAGCAGCACCAGCCATCTCGGCGAGCGGCTGCCGCTATCGCTGCTGCCGTCGGGCCCGTCGCTGCGCATCGTCGAGCGCGAGATCATCTATGCGCTCACCAAGCGCAAATACTCGATGCACGCGATCGAGGGCCACCTGTGGAAGCTGTTCCACGAGGATTTCGTGCCCCTGCGCGAGACCTACGACTACATCCTGTTCGATTGCGCGCCGGGCATCTCGCCGATGACCGAGGTGGCGATCCGGGCGAGCGACCTCGTGGTGGTCGCCTGCATCGCCGACTTCCTGTCCACCTACGGCCTCAAGGCGTTCTACAAGACGATCTGGGGCGCCGACAGCGACGACAGCAGCATGCTGGCGCCCAAGGCCCTGCCGCACGTGCTGGTCACGCGCTGGCAGGAGACGAAGCTGCAATGGCGCACCTACGAGACCCTGCGCGCCAGCGCCGACGCGCCCGAGGCCCGGTTCCGCCTGTTCGAGACCCGGGTGCCGCAATCGGCGGCGCTCGCCAACGCGCTGACCCTCGACCACCAGACCTTCGCCAACAAGTACCGCGACGCCAGCCGCGACCTCGTGGGCAGCGTGATCCTGCCGCTCGTGGCCGAACTGAAGGAAGCCCTCCATGGCGCTTGAGATCGACGGCCTCGCCGTCCTGTGCGCGATCGCGGAATCGCCCGAGGCGTTCCCGGCGATCCGCAGCGAGGTCACCAAGGCCGCCCGGGCCCTCGTGGTGACGCAGCTCAAGGCCAAGACGCTCACGGTGGAGGGATTGCGCAAGGTGGAGGCCGCACTCGGGCCGCAGCCCCTGGCGCTGATCCTCGACGGGATGAAGGACGCTGAGGTGAAGAGCCTCGTCACCCGCCTCGACAAGCATCACCCGGAGCTGAAGGCCGCCACGCCGCTGGAGCACCGCCGCCGCCTGCGCGAGCTCTCCGGCGGCACCGACCCAGTCGGCAAGCCCAAGCCGGTCGCGAAGGCGAAGGCGCCGGCCAAGGCGGCACCGGGCAAGGCGGCACCAACCAAGCCCCGGGCGGCGAAGACCGAGGCGGCCGAGGCGGCGCCGGCCGGCGGCCGCGCCGCGCCGGTGGACGCACTGTCGTCCGCGGCGATGTCGGCCAAGCCGCCGCCGCGGCGCCGGTCAGGAGCCTGAACGGCATCCGGGCTTCTTCGATGACGGACCTGATCCGGCCGAGGCGGGCTGTGGGGCCGTGACCGGACGGTGCTGCACGGCCGCTGACGCAATGCGAGGATCGATTTCGCTCAAGCGTGTGGAGCCTTCGGCTCCACCGCGCGGGCTGGTGATACGGTTTTCGGAACGAATCGTCCGAAAACCGTATCAGTTGCTCACCGGCATGGCCGTCCCTTGCGGATGAAACCGGGCGGTGGTCCGCCTGCAGCCGTTGTAACCGTGGAAGGCGGCTTTCATCGTGGCGCGGCTCCCCTCTCCCGAGTGGGAGAGGGGCCGGGGCGATCGAAGATCGCGCAGGGTGGCCCGGGTTCCGAGATGAACGCCCGGCGTCGAGCTGCGCAGCTCAACCGTTGGTGCCTGATTCTGGAACCGAGCCACCCTCACCCCTACCCCTCTCCCACTCGGGAGAGGGGATCCCGCGTTCAAAATTTCGACTGCATCAATTACTTGAGGCCAGTTTCTATTTATTTCCACACCGACCTTCGGTCGACCCGCCTTGGGTGAAACCTACAGATGCACCATGCCACCAATTGCTATCCAAGGTGGTTAGTTTCTGTCTAGGTCGACGTCACGCAGCGGGGTCCGGTCGCGCTCGGGCAGGTCTTCGTCGCGCAGGCCCGAAGACGCAAGGAGCCTGCCGAAATTCGGCACCGCCGAGAGGCGCCGCCATTCCGCGAAGGACAAGACGACAGCCGCCGGCTGTCCGCGCCGTGTGATGACGCTCGGCTCCCCGCGGACGGCGTCGTCGATGATCGCGGACAGGGTCGCCTCGGCGTCCGGCAACGGGATCTCGCGCATCTCGGCCTCTCGTGAGGTACCACGGTCATATCGGGGCGATCCGTCCCGCTCGCAACGAAAAGGGGGCCGCCTCGCGGCGACCCCCTTCGTCGATGACCCGATGGGGCGTGGACTTAGAAGTCCATGCCGCCCATGCCGCCGCCCGGCATCGCCGGAGCCGGCGAGTCCTTCTTGGGCGCGTCGGCGACCATCGCCTCGGTCGTCACCAGCAGGCCGGCCACCGAGGCGGCGTCCTGCAGCGCGGTGCGCACGACCTTGGCCGGATCGACGATCCCGGCCTGGATCATGTCGACGTACTCCTCGGTCTGGGCGTTGAAGCCGTAGGTCTCGGAGCCGGTGTTGTCGGAGATCTTGCCGACCACGATCGAGCCCTCGACGCCCGCGTTCTGGGCGATCTGGCGGATCGGGGCCTCAAGCGCCTTCAGCACGATCTTGATGCCGGCCTGGACGTCGGCGTTGTCGCTCGACAGGCCCTGGACGGCCGCCTTGGCGCGCAGGAGCGCGGTGCCGCCGCCGGGGACGATGCCTTCCTCGACCGCCGCGCGGGTGGCGTGGAGGGCGTCGTCGACGCGGTCCTTCTTCTCCTTGACCTCGACCTCGGTCGCGCCGCCGACGCGGATCACCGCGACGCCGCCCGCGAGCTTGGCCAGACGCTCCTGGAGCTTCTCGCGGTCGTAGTCCGAGGTGGTCTCCTCGATCTGCGCCTTGATCTGCTGGACGCGGGCCTCGATCTCCGACTTCTCGCCGGCGCCGTCGATGATCGTGGTGTTCTCCTTCTCGATGCGGACGCGCTTGGCGCGGCCGAGCATCGGGAGGGTCACGTTCTCGAGCTTGATGCCGAGATCCTCGGCGATCATCTGGCCCTGGGTCAGGATCGCGATGTCCTCGAGCATCGCCTTGCGGCGATCACCGAAGCCCGGCGCCTTCACGGCCGCGACCTTCAGGCCGCCGCGCAGCTTGTTGACGACGAGGGTGGCGAGCGCCTCGCCCTCGATGTCCTCGGCCACGATGACCAGCGGCTTGCCGGTCTGGACGACGGCCTCGAGCACCGGCAGCATCGCCTGGAGCGACGACAGCTTCTTCTCGTGGATGAGGATGTAGGGGTCCTCGAGCTCGGCGATCATCTTCTCCGCGTTCGTGATGAAGTACGGGGAGAGGTAGCCGCGGTCGAACTGCATGCCCTCGACGACGTCGAGCTCGGTCTCGGCGGTCTTCGCCTCCTCGACCGTGATGACGCCCTCGTTGCCGACCTTCTGCATGGCATGGGCGATCATCTCGCCGATGTCCTTGTCGCCGTTCGACGAGATCGTGCCGACCTGGGCGATCTCCTCCGAGGCCGACACCTTCTTGGCGCGGCTCTGGATGTCCTTCACGGCGGCCTGGGTGGCGAGGTCGATGCCGCGCTTCAGGTCCATCGGGTTCATGCCGGCGGCGACGTACTTGGCGCCCTCGCGGACGATGGCCTGGGCCAGCACGGTCGCGGTGGTGGTGCCGTCACCCGCGATGTCGTTGGTCTTCGAGGCCACTTCGCGCACCATCTGGGCGCCCATGTTCTCGAACTTGTCGGAGAGCTCGATCTCCTTGGCGACGGTGACGCCGTCCTTGGTGATCCGCGGCGCGCCGAAGCTCTTCTCGATCACGACGTTGCGGCCCTTGGGGCCGAGCGTGACCTTGACCGCGTCGGCCAGGATGTCGACGCCGCGCAGCATCTTCTCGCGGGCGTCGGAGGCGAAACGAACGTCTTTCGCTGCCATGTGCAGTCCTCTCGGGGAATGGGGGTTGGGGATGCCCGAGCGTCCCGCTCGGCGGGGCTCAGGGCCGTGCGTCAGGGGCGGAGCGAGAGGCGGAGCCTCAGGCGATCACGCCCATGATGTCGGACTCCTTCATGATGAGGAGGTCCTGGCCGTCGATCTTGACCTCGGTGCCCGACCACTTGCCGAACAGGATCCGGTCGCCGGCCTTCACGTCGAGGGCCACGACCTTGCCGGCCTCGTCGCGGGCGCCGGGGCCGACGGCGACGACCTCGCCCTCCTGGGGCTTCTCCTTGGCGGTGTCCGGGATGATGATGCCGCCCTTGGTCTTCTCCTCGCTCTCGATGCGACGGACGACGACACGGTCGTGCAGCGGACGGAATTGCATGTGCTGCCCTCTTGCTTCGCAAAACGAGTTGGGGTTGGTGCGCCGGAGCAGCGCCGACCCGGATCGTTAGCACTCGCTGTCGATGAGTGCCAACGACTGGCGGCGAGATAGGCGGCCGGCCGCGATGAGTCAAGACGCCTCACCCGCGCGCCAGCGCCGGTTTTTCCTCGTTCCGGAACCTTTTCGATGATCTCCCTGCACGGGCCCGACGGCGTGGTGGCGGAGGGGGAGGCATGCCGGGCGCGTCCGGTGCCCCACCACGCCACCTGGCTCGACCTCGACGATCCGAGCCCGGCCGAGACCGCGCTCGCGGAGGAGACGATGGGCGTCGCGGTGCCGACCCGGGCGGCGCTGAGCGAGATCCAGACGTCGAGCCGGCTGCGGCGGCGGCGCGACGCGCTCTATCTCAGCACCCCGATGGTGTCGTTCGACCCCAACGACCTGTCGCTGCGCCCGCTCGGCTTCGTGCTCACCCGCGACCGGCTGCTGACCGTGCGGTTCCAGCGCCTCGCCGCCTTCGAGGCGGTGAAGGCGGCCCAGGCCGAGCGCGACGGGCCGGCCTCCAGCTCCGGGGTCTTCCTCGCCCTGGTCGAGCAGCTCACCGACAGCATGGCCGATACCCTGGAGACGATGAGCGACGAGCTCGACTCGCTCTCGACCCGGGTGTTCAACTTCGACGTCAGCGCCAACGGCGAGTCGCGCCCGAAGCGCCGCGACCTCGCCCTGCGGCGCCTGCTGCGCACCATCGGGCGCCGCGGCAAGGCCCTGGCCAAGCTGCGCGCCGCCCTGCTCGGGCTCGGCCGCCTGCTGCCCTACGTCGCCGGCGAGGCCGAATCCTGGCTCAGGCCCGAGGAGAAGACCCGGCTCGACAGCCTGCACCTCGACGTCGGCTCCCTCGACGAGTTCGAGGCCCGGCTGTCCGAGACCGTGCAGTTCCTGCTCGACGCCACCCTCGGGCTCATCAACATGGAGCAGAACAACACCTTCCGGGTGCTCACGGTGGTGTCGGTGATCGGCATCCCGCCGACCCTCGTGGCCTCGATCTACGGCATGAACTTCAAGGTGATGCCGGAGCTCGACTGGACCTGGGGCTACCCCTACGGCCTCGCCCTGATCGCCGCGAGCGCGCTGGCGCCGGCGCTCTACTTCAAGTTGAAGGGCTGGTTCTGAGCGCCGCCTTCGGCGCCGGCCGCGCCCGCAGGGCGAGCCACGACCCGGCGAGGATCAGCGCCGCCCCGGCGAGGGTGGCGACGCCCGGCACCTCGCCGTAGGCGAGAAAGCCGAGGCCGATCGCCCACAGCAGCGCGGTGTATTCCATCACCGCGAGGCGGCCGGCCTCGGCCCTCGCATAGGCGCGGGCGAGCACGAGGTGACCGGCGACCCCGAGCGCGCCGACGAGGACGAGGAGCGCCCAGTCCCACGGCGCCACCGGCCCCCAGCTCAGCGCCGCCGGCCCCGCCAGCATCAGCGCCGGGCCGACGTTCTGGATCGCCACGATGGTGACGACCGGGTCCTGCCGGGCGCGGGCGCGCAGCAGCACCATCGACAGGGCGTAGGTGAGCGCCGAGGCGAGCACCGCGGCGACGCCCCAGGCCGAGCCGCCGGATTCCGCCCCGACCTGCCCGCCGACCACCACCGCGACGCCGACGAGCCCGACCACCAGGGCGGCCCAGACGGCGCCGCGCACCGGCTCGCGCAGGAAGCCGGCGGCGAACAGCGCGATGAAGACCGGGCTGAGGAACGACAGCGCCAGCGCCTCGGCGAGCGGCAGGGCCGAGAGGCCGTGGAAGAAGCACAGGGCGGTGGCGACGACCAGCACCGCCCGGACCCCGTTGGTGCGCAGGGTCTCGGCCGAGGGCCGGCCCGGGCGCAGCACCGCCACCAGCCCGAGCATGATCGCCGAGCCGACGGCGTAGCGGACGAAGGCGATGACCGCGACGGCGTGCCGGTCGGCCAGCCCCTTGATGGTCGCGTCCATCAGCGACAGCAGGGCGATGCCGAGGGCGGCCTGGAGCACGGCCGCGGCCGGCGAACGGGGCGGGGACATGCGGGCACCCGGCGGAGGGGCCTGGGCCCCGGGGCCGCCACCGATAGGCCGGAACCCGGTGCGGGTCACCCCGAAACCGACGCTTCATCAATCCGGCCGCATTGCCCGCAGACCATGCCGGTTCTCCGGCATGTCTAGACTTGAATTAATTCTTTCGAAACAGCCGCCGACCATCGTCGGGGCATTCCATGTCGGTCGTGCGAGGGCGGATCGACGTGACTGTTTCGAGGAATGTTTAATGAACATTCGCCATGATTTTTCCCTGTCGCGGCCGATCGCGGGGCCGGAGGCGCCGGGCGGGCTGCGGGCGGTCGCCGACGGCCTCGCCTACACCCCCGACTGGGCCTGGAGCTGGGACAACTACAAGCGGATGATCCTGGCGCTGACCCAGGCCTACGACCTGCGCCACCATCTCGAGATCGGCGGCGGGCGCGATCCCGTCTTCACCCCGGCCGAGCTCGCCGGCCACGGCATCAAGGTGACGATCAACGACCTGTCGCAGCGCGAGCTCGACCTCGCCCCGGCCGGCTTCGCGACGCTGTGCTGCGACATCGCCGCGCCCGACACGGTGGAGGCGACCGGGCGCGACCGCTTCGACTTCGCCTATTGCCGGATGGTGATGGAGCACGTCCCCGACGTGACGCGGATGTGGCGCAACGTCCACGCCCTGCTGCGGCCGGGCGGCGTGGCGCTGAGCTTCTTCCCGACCCTCTACGCGCCGCCCTTCGTCGCCAACCAGCTCATGCCGGAGCGGCTGTCGCGGGCGGTGCTGCACACCCTGTTCCCCGACCGGCGCGACGACGGCGACAACCCGAAATTCCCGGCCCATTACGACCTCTGCCGCGGCCGCGAGGAGACCCTGGCGCCGGTCCTGCGCGAGATCGGCTTTCGCGAGGTCGTGGTGCTGCCGTTCTACGGCACCAGCTACTTCTGGAAGATCCCCGGGCTGAAGCAGGTCGACGCCGCCTTCACCCGGCTGGCGCGGGCGCGCGACTGGCGCACCTTCACCAGCTTCGCCTACGTCGTCGTGCGCAAGTAGGGGTCGGCGGTGACGGTCATCCTCGTGGCGGACCACGCCCACATCAACGGCGGACAGGCCAAGGTCGCGATCGAGAGCGCGCTCGGACTCGCCGCCCGCGGTCACGCGGTGGTGTTCCTCGCCGCGGTCGGCCCGGCCGACGAGCGCCTCGCGGCGGCCGGGATCGAGACGGTCGTCCTCGGCCAGACCGACGTGACCCGGGCCGCCTCGCTGGCGCGGTTCGGGGTGCAGTGGCTGTGGAACCGGGCCGCCGCGGCGGCGCTCGGCGAGATCATCGCCCGGCACGACCCGCGCGAGACGGTGGTCCACGTCCATGCCTGGGCCAAGGCGCTGTCGCCGTCGATCGGCCCGGTCCTGGCGGCGAGCCGGGCCCCGGTGGTGTTCACCATGCACGAATACTACCTCGCCTGCCCAAACGGCGGGTTCTACGACTACCCGGTCTCGGCCGCCTGCCACCGGGCGCCGCTCTCGGCCGCCTGCATCGCGCACAACTGCGATTCGCGCGGCTACGCCCGCAAGCTGATGCGGGTCGCCCGCCATGGGCTGATGCGGCATACCGGGATGATCGACAACCTCGCGGCGGTGGTGACGATCAGCCGGCTCCAGCGCGAGGTGCTGGCGCCTCACCTGCCGCCGGACACCCGGTTCGAGGACGTGGCGAACCCGGTCGACGTCGCGCCGCTCGGGCCCAAGGACGACGGGCCGCCCGGCGACTTCGTGTTCGTCGGCCGCCTCTCGGCCGAGAAGGGCGCCGGCCTGTTCGCGCAGGCGGCGCGGCTGAGCGGCCGGCGGGCGGTGTTCGTCGGCGACGGACCGCAGCGGGCGGAGCTGGAGGCGGCCCATCCCGAGGCGGCGTTTCTCGGCTGGCATGACCCGGCCGGGGTGAAGCGGCGCCTGCGCGAGGCCCGCGCCCTGGTGTTTCCCTCGGTCTGGTACGAGGGCCAGCCGCTCACCGTGCTCGAATCCCTCGCCCTCGGCACGCCGGTGATCGTCAGCGACCTGTGCGCCGGGCGCGAGGCGGTGGCCGACGGCGTCGACGGCCTGTGGTTCCGCTCCGGCGATCCCGCCTCCCTCGCCGCCGCGATGACGCGGCTGTCCGACGACGCCACCGCCCGCCGCATGGGGCAGGCCGCCTACGAGCGGTTCTGGGCCGATCCCCTGACCCTCGACCGCCATCTCGACCGGATCGAGCGGGTCTATCGCGAGGTGCTGGCCGGGGTTCGGGGGCCGGCTCGCGTGGCCAGCGGGGCTGTTCGTCGACAGGAAGTGGCGCGCCTCCCCTCTCCCGAGTGGGAGAGGGGCCGGGGGTGAGGGTGGCTCGCGTCCAGAACAAAGCGCCGACGGTTGAGCTGCGCAGCTCGACGCTTGATGTCTATTCCGGAACCCGAGCCACCCTCACCCCTACCCCTCTCCCACTCGGGAGAGGGGATCCCGCGCTTGATTCTGGAAGGAATTTTTAGGGGCCGCCCTGCGCCCGCGGGGAGATCGAGAACCCGACCTCCCCCTCCGACGTGATGCCGCCACAGAGACGTGGCCCACCCGCCCGGTTCCGGCGGCCCCTGCCGCGAGAGATAGTGTCATCCGATGGCGGTCATCGCAGCCTACGTGGTCAACGCGGTCCTGAACCTCGCCCTCGGGCTGCTGCTGGCGCAGATCCTCGGGCCGGCGGATTTCGGCCGGTTCGCCCTCGGCATCGCCGGCTCGGTGGTGCTCACCACGCTGTTCTTCGAGTGGCTGCGGCTGTCGGCGACGCGGTTCTATTCCGAGCGGGTCCGCGGCGAGGAGCCGTGGATCCGCGCGATGCTCGACCGCGCCTACGCGGTCACCGCCCTGTGCCTCACGGCGGCGGCCCTGCTGTGCCTCGCCGGGCGGCCCGTCGCCGGTCCGCCCGCCACCCTCGCGGCGGCGGCGGTGGCGACCGCGGTCGGGATCGGGTTCTTCGACTACCAGACCACGCTGGCCCGGGCCCGGTTCATCGGCGGGCTCTACCTCAAGCTGGTCCTGGTGAAGAGCGGCCTCGCCCTGGTGCTGATGGTCGCCACCGCCTGGCTCACCGGCGACGCCACCGCGGTCATCGCGGCGGCGGGCATCAGCCAGTTCCTCGCCGCGGTGCTGATCCACCGCGGCCTCACCGACCCGCGCCACCGCCCGGAGACCGGCCGGGGCCGCACCACCCTGCAGGTCTTCATCGCCTACGGCCTGCCGCTGATCGCCGCCAACGTCGTCTACCAGCTGATGCCGTTCGCCAACCGCAGCGTCATCGCGGCCTTCGGCGGCTTCTCGGAATCCGGCTACTTCTCCCTCGCCTCCGACATCGGCACCCGGGTGTTCGGCACGCTGGGCGCCGCCCTCGACGTGCTGCTGTTCCAGATCGCCGTGCGAGCCGAGGAGGAGGGCGGGCACGCCGCCGGGGAGGAGCAGGTGGCGCGCAACGTCGCGGTGGTGGCGGCGCTGATCCTGCCGAGCGCCGCGGGGTTCTGGGCCGTGCTGCCGGCGATCGAGGCGATCGCGGTGCCGGCCGCCTTCCAGGGCCATTTTTCGCGCTACCTGCTGCCGATGCTGCCCGGCCTCGTCGCCTTCGCGGCGATGAACTACGCCCTCAACCCGGTGTTCCAGATCCGCCGCCGCACCCTGCCGGTGATCGTCGCCGCCGTCGTCGGCGCCGCCGTCAACGCGCTCGGGCTCGTCGCGCTGCCCGGCCCGCTCGGGCCGATCGGGGTCGCGGTGGCGCAGACCCTCGGCTTCCTCGCCGCCGCCGCCTTCCTGGCCGCGCGGGCGCTCACCGGGAAGGGGCGGCTGCACCTGCCCTGGCGCGACCTCGCGGCGGCGGCGGCCGCGACGCTCGCCATGCTCGCCGCCGTGCTGCCCCTGCGCGGCCTCGACCCGTGGCTCGCCCTGCCGGCCTGCGTCGGGCTGGGTGCGGCGGTCTACGGCGCCCTGGTCTGGCGCTTCGACATCGCGGGCCTGCGCGGCGCGGTCGAGACCCAGCGCCGGGCGCGGGCATCGGCCGCCTGAATCCGGCGCGTTTTTCGGGCCCGGTGGGCTGGGCAAGCCGGGGCGGCTTCGCCAGGATGCGCGCCCCCGCCGGCGCCCGGCATCCCCCTGCGAGACCCACCCGATGAGCACCTACCAGCCCCGCGACGAGGCCGAGGCGGCATCCGTGGTCAGCGCCGCGGCGGCGCGGCGGGAGCGGCTGCGGCTCGTCGGCGGCAACACCCGCGCCGGACTCGGCCGGCCGGCCCAGGACGAGGCGACGCTCTCGGCCGCGGCCCTGCGCGGCATCACGCTCTACGAGCCGGCCGAGCTCGTCATCGCCGCCCGCGCCGGCACTCCGCTGGCCGAGATCGAGGAGCGGCTCGCCGCCGGCCGCCAGATGCTGCCGTTCGAGCCGATGGACCACCGCGCGCTCCTCGGCTCGGCCGGCGAGCCGACGATCGGCGGCGTCGCCGCCGGCAACGTCTCGGGCCCGCGCCGGATCGCCGGCGGCGCGGCCCGCGACAGCCTGATCGGGGTGCGCTTCATCAACGGCCGCGGCGAGGCGGTGAAGTCCGGCGGCCGGGTGATGAAGAACGTCACCGGCCTCGACCTCGTGAAGCTGATGGCCGGCTCCTGGGGCACCCTCGGCTTCCTCACCGAGGTGACGTTCAAGGTGCTGCCGATCCCCGAGCGCACGGCGACCCTGGTCCTCGCCGGCCTCGACGACGCGCGCGCGGTCGCGGCGATGAGCCTCGCCCTCGGCTCGCCGTTCGAGATCACCGGCGCGGCCCACCTGCCGGCGGGAATCGACGGCGGCGAGGCGCGCACGCTGCTGCGCATCGAGGGGTTCTCCGCCTCGGTCGAGTACCGGCTCGGGGAGCTGCGCCGCCTGCTGCGCGCCTTCGGGGGCCCGGCCCTGGTCGAGGGCGACGAGGCCGCCGCCCTGTGGGCCGGCGTGCGCGACGTGCGGCCGTTCGCGGCGGCGGCGGCGGACGGAGCGGTGTGGCGCCTCTCCACCGCCCCGAGCCGCGGCCCGGCGGTGGCCGCCGCGATCGCCGCCGCCCGCGAGGCGCGCTGGTTCTTCGACTGGGGCGGCGGGCTGATCTGGGTTCTCACCCCGGCCTCGGGCGATGCCGGGGCCGAGGCCGTGCGCGCCGCCCTGCGGCCGGGCGGCGGCCACGCGACGCTGGTGCGGGCGCCCGACGCGGTGCGGGCGGCGGTGCCGGTGTTCGAGCCGCTCGCCGAGCCGCTGATGCGGGTCTCGGCCGGCCTCAAGGCCGCCCACGATCCGGCCGGGCTGTTCAACCCGGGCCGGATGTATGCCGGGCTGTAGCGCAGGCGCCGGCCGGGCGGCCCCCTCCCGGCGCCGTCATCCGGAATCCGGATGATCGCTTCTGGCGATCCTGCCGGATCGCTTTCGCGATGCGGATGTCGGCGTCGCTCAGGCGCCGGCGACGCCCTCGCCGATCATGCTCCGCGGAACGATGATCTCGTCGTACTCCGCCTCGGTCACGTGGCCCGACTTGAGCGCGGCGGCCTTCAGGGTCGAGCCGGTGGCCTGGGCGTCCTCGGCGATGTGGGCGGCGTTCTGGTAGCCGATCACCGGCGACAGCGCGGTGACGAGCATCAGGTTGTTGGCGACGTAGCCGCCGATCCTGTCGCGGTCGATGTCGGTGCCCTCGACCGAATAGGTCCGGAACTTCTCCGCCCCGTCGGCCAGGATGGTCGCCGAGTGCAGGACGTTGTTGATGATGATCGGGCGCATCGCGTTCAGCTCGAAGTTGCCCTGCGAGCCCGCGAAGGCGACCGCCGTGTCCTCGCCGATCACCTGGATCGCGATCATCACCATCGCCTCGCACTGGGTCGGGTTGACCTTGCCGGGCATGATCGACGAGCCGGGCTCGTTGGCCGGCAGCTTCAGCTCGCCGAGACCGCAGCGCGGGCCCGAGGCGAGCCAGCGCATGTCGTTGGCGATCTTCATCAGCGCGACGGCGGCGCCGCGCAGGGCGGCGGAGGCCCGCACCATCGCGTCGAGCGAGCCCTGGGCCATGAACTTGTTCGGCGCGGTCACGAACGGCCGGCCGGTCAGTTCCGCGATCCTGGCGGCGACGTTCTTCGAGAAGCCCTGCGGCGCGTTGAGGCCGGTGCCGACCGCGGTGCCGCCGAGGGCGAGTTCGTAGAGGCCCTCGCGGCTGCGCTCGATCTCGGCCACCGCCGCCCGCAACTGCGCCGCCCAGCCCGACCATTCCTGCCCGACCGACAGCGGCGTGGCGTCCTCGAGATGGGTGCGCCCGACCTTCACCACGTCCATCCAGCCGGCGGCCTTCCGCTCGATGGTCGCGGCGAGCTTCGCCAGTTCGGGCACGAGGCGCTCGTCGATCAGCGTCACCGCCGCGACGTGCATCGCGGTCGGGAAGCTGTCGTTGGAGGACTGGCCCATGTTGACGTCGTCGTTCGGGCCGACCGGGTGCTGGCTGCCGAGCGTGCCGCCGAGGAGCTGGATCGCCCGGTTCGACAGCACCTCGTTGACGTTCATGTTCGACTGGGTGCCCGAGCCGGTCTGCCAGACGAACAGCGGGAAGTGGTCGTCGAGCTTCCCGGAGATCGCCTCGTCGGCGGCCCTCACGATGGCGTCGGCCTTCCACGCCGGCAGCCGTCCGGCCTCCCGGTTCACCAGCGCCGCCGCCTTCTTGACGATGCCGTAGGCGTGGTAGACCTCCTTCGGCATGTGGTCGTGGCCGATCGAGAAGTGCTGCAGCGAGCGCTGGGTCTGCGCGCCCCAGTACTTGTCGGCGGGCACCGCGACCTGGCCCATCGAGTCGAACTCCTCCCGCATCCCGGCGGCATCGATGCCGATCGGCAGGTCCTTCATCACCGGATGGTCTTGCGTGGCGTCGGGCATCGGTCAGGCTCCGTGGGGCGGGAGGTGGGAGGAGGCCGGCCGCCCGGGAACGAGCGCGAGGGCCACGACGAGGCCGATCCCGATCGCGACCGTCATCGCCGCGGTGGTCAGGCTCAGCGAGACGGTCTCGGCGACGAGCGCCGCGGAGGTGCCGGCACCCTCCGTCATCAGATGCAGGCCCCCGATCGCGGCGCGGAAGCCGTAGGAGCCCGGGATCATCGCGACGATGCCGGGAAACGCGAAGGTGACGGCGGGAACGCGGCAGCGCGTGGCCGCGAGGCCGGCGACGACGCCCGCCGCGAGCGCCCCGAGCGCCGAGCCGGCGAGGAGATCGACGCCGGATTCCGCGAGCGCGGTGCGCAGCCCGTGGCTCGCCATGCTGCAGGCCATGCAGATCGGCACGAGGCGGGCCGGCACGTTGAACAGCAGCGCGTAGCCGATCGCCGCCGCGGCCGAGAACACGAGATCCTGCCACACCGGCAGCCGGCCCGGCGCCTCGCCGACCGGCAGGGCGGCGCCGGTCAGGCCGGCGGCGAGGACCAGCGCGAAGCCGATCGCCAGCACGGTCGCGGCACCGGTGGCGAGCCGCGCCACCGCGGTGCCGACATGGCCGGTGACGAGGTCGCGCACGCCGTTGACCAGCGGCACGCCGGGCACGAGGATCATCCCGGCGGCGGTGAGGCCGAGCACGGCCGAGGTGCCGGGGGCGAGCCGGATCAGCAGCACCGCGACGAGGCCGCTGACGAGCGCGGTGGCCAGCGTCGCGGCAAAGGGGTTGAGCCCGCCGGCGGCGAACCGGCGGCGCAGGACCGTCGAGACGAGACCCGCCGCGAAGGCGGCGGCGACCACCGGCCAGTCCGCACCGAAGAGGCGGGCCAGCGCGGCGGCGGTGACGCCGACGCCGGCCGCCACCAGCCAGCCCGGATGGCCCTGCGCGCGCTCGGCCGCATCGAGACGGGCATCGAGGCCGGTGGCGTCGAGGGTGCCGGCCCGGACCTCGTCCAGGGCTCCCTCGACCGCGCCGAGCCGGGCCATGTCGACGCCCAGCGCCGGGATCGTCCGGCCGAGACGGGTGCGCTCCGCCGGGCCGTCGCCGGCCGTCACGATCACGCCTTCCGGCAGGGCCAGCGCGCGGACGCGGTGCCCGGCCAGGGCACCGACCTCCTCCATCCGGGCGAGCGCGCTGCGGGTGTCGGCCCCGTTGACGAGGAGCAGCCGTCCCACGCGCAGGGCGAGATGCGCGGCGAGGTCGGGCGACGCCCCCGCTTCAGAAGGGGCGCTCGTCGGGCCCGGCCCTGCCCCCGGCACCGAAACCGTGCCGGGCCGCGTGACGAGGTCGGCGACGGTCTGCGACATGACGGAGGCTCCCGACGGCATCGGATCGGGGTGCGACCGGATCCGGTTCCAGGTTCGTCGGGCATGCGGCCCTGCGACGGGGCGGAGACCGCCCGGTCGTCGACACTTCCGCAAGACCAGCGACCCGGAGACGGATCCGATGGCACCGTGTGGACCCCGCTCTCGAGCATTTTCCGACGAAGCGGAGACCGGTTCGTCGTAGAAAATGCGGCACAATCAAAGACCTGGAGAAGCTTCGCGATCGCATCGCAATCGTGAAGCGCTCTAGACGTTCTCGATCCTGAGGACCGCGGCCGTGTCGGCGCGGGTCCGGCGGCAGGCCCCGGCGTCGGTCTTCAGGTCGATGCCGTAGGTCGGAATCACGCGCTTGAGCGCCGGCAGCCAGGCATCCTCGGTGAGCCGGTCGGCGAAGCAGTCCTGGAGCACCTGGAGCGCGATGACCGCGGCGGTGGAGGCGCCCGGCGAGGCGCCGAGCAGCGCGCACAGCGACTTGTCGCCCGCGACCACCACCTCGGTGCCGAATTCGAGCTCGCCGCCCGCGAACAGACCGCCATGGCCGGACGGCCGGATCGTCTCGACGCGCTGGCCGGCGACCGCCTCCTGCCAGTCCTTCTTCGCGGCGCGGGGGAAGAACTGCTTCAGCGTCGCGAATTGCCGGCTGGAGCTCTGCAGGACCTGCCCGACGAGGTATTCCGTGAGCTTGACGTTGTCCTTGGCGACGTCGAGCAGCGGCCCGACGTTGTCGTGGGTCAGGGCGGTGAACAGGTCGGCGAGCGAGCCGTGCTTGAGGAAGCGCGACGAGAAGCCGGCATAGGGCCCGAACAGCAGCGAGCGCTTGCCGCCGACGATCCGGGTGTCGAGGTGGGGTACCGACATCGGCGGCGAGCCGACCCCGGCCTTGCCGTAGACCTTGGCGTGGTGGCGCTCGGACACCGCGTCGACGTCGCAGCGCAGCCAGATGCCGGAGACCGGGAAGCCGCCGTAGCCCCTGCCTTCCGGGATGCCGGATTTCTGCAGCAGCGGCAGGGAGCCGCCGCCGGCGCCGATGAACACGAACCTCGCCGAGACGGTCTGGCGCGTCGCGTCGCCGGTGTCCTCGACCGTGACCGTCCAGCGCCCGTCATCGCCCTTCGCGAGATCGACGACCTTGCGGTTGTAGTGCACCTCGAAGCCGGTCTGATCGGCGAGCTGCCTGACCAGCAGATGGGTCAGCGCGCCGTAATCGACGTCGGTGCCGGTGACGATGCGGGTGGCCGCGAGAGGTTCGCCGTCCTCGCGGCCCTCCATCACCAGCGGCGCCCACTCGGCGATCGTCCTGCCGTCCTCGGTGTACTCCATGCCGTGGTAGCAGTGGTGGGCCGACATCTCCTTGTAGCGCTCGCGCAGGAAGGCGACGTTCCCGGCACCCCAGACGAAGCTCATGTGCGGGCAGGGATGGATGAAGGCGCGCGGGTCGGGGATCGTGCCCTTCCGCACCAGATGCGCCCAGAGCTGACGCGAGACGTCGAACTCAGTGTTCACCTCGAGCGCGCGCGAGATGTCGACGGTGCCGTCGGGGCGCTGGGGCGTGTAGTTCAGCTCGCAATTCGCGGCGTGGCCGGTGCCGGCGTTGTTCCAGCCCTGCGAGGATTCCTGCGCGCAGTCGTGCAGGGTCTCGACCATCACGACGGACAGGGACGGGTCGAGCTCCTTCAGCACCGTGCCGAGGGTGGCGCTCATGATGCCGGCGCCGATCAGGACGACGTCGGGACGATCGATCGATCCCAGGGACATGCACAGCTCCAGTTGCGTCAGGCGGCAGCCCGGCTCGCGGGCACGAAGCGGATCTCGGTGTCCGGTCGATAGACGACGTAGGCGCGGCGCCACGGCTCGTCGCCGACGAGCTTCCAGCGATGCCCGGAGCCGGTGTCGTCCTGGGCCAGCAGCACGTCGCCCGGGCGGATGGTGAAGGTCGCTCCCGACTTCACCTCGAATTCGAGCGTTCCCGACAGGGTGATGACGAATTGCGGCTGCGGATCCTGGTGCCACGCGAACGAGCCGCCCGACGCCGTCTCCTGGAACGACAGTTCGGTGACCGCGATCGGCAGCCCGGACGCCTTCCCGTGCAGACCCTCGCCGATCTCGATGTGCCCTTCCTCGAAGCAGGAATTGCCGTCGTCACCGGTCCATAGTCTCACGCAGCGGATCATGACCGTCTGGTCTCCGATTGCAGGGGCCGCCATGTTTGCCGGCCGTCGGCGCCCGCCGCAATGCCGGGCGGAGGTTCCGGTTCCCCGGGGTCGCGGGGAGGTCCGGTCCGGCCGGGACGGCGCAGGTGCCGGGCACCGGACCGGGACCTCGGGGGCGGCACCGTGCTGAGGCGACATGGCGTGGACGACCCGGTGGATGCGGGGAAGCATCCGGCATAGACCTTGAGGAAAGCCTGACGACGCGGCAGCCGGGCCGCACGGGGACACGGCACCGCCATGGGCCGACGATGACTTTTTCCTGAAGTGCCGTCGTGGCGCCCGGCATGGCGCGGCGCGGACGCCGACCCGCGGCGCCGGCGGGTCCGGGCTGGCCACCGCGTCATACGATTTTCGATCGATCGCGAATGCGAGCCCTGCGGGATCGCATTCGCGATGCGAAAATCGGCCTCGCTCAGGCGCCGCGCGGGCTCGTCATACGATTTTCGATCGATCGCTCGGCGATCCCTGCGGGATCGCTTCCGGCGACCGCAAGCGGTCGCTTTCGCGATGCGGATTCCGTCTCAGGCGACCACCGGCTCCTCGGCGAGGCGCGCCGCCTCGCGGGCGACGTCGAGGCGCTGGTCGATGAACTTGCGCTTGCCGCGCACGGTGGTCGGCAGCCCGTCGACGATCTCCAGCCGCAGGTCGAGTTCGCCGGCCGCCTTGCGGTTGGCCCGCAGCAGGTAGCCGGTGAAGTCCGGCACCGCCCCGCCGCGCGGGACGATGCGCAGGATCACCCGGCCGGGCTCCTCCTGCACGAACTGGAACTCGCCGACCCCGAAGATCTCCTCGTCGACCTGGAGCATCGCCGAGAGCGGCACCAGGATGCCGGAGCGGCCGACGAGGTAGTCGTGGCCGTGGCGCGGCACGATCGCCCGCACGGTCAGGCGGGCGCCGTTCTCCCGGGTCGGGGCCGCCACGACCTCGGCCTCGTCGCCGGTCTCGTAGCGGATCAGCGGCATGCCCGGAAACAGCAGGCCGGTGGCGACGAGGCGCCCGCGCTCGCCCGGCCGGGAGAGCGGGGTGCCGGCCTCGTCCACGATCTCGGCATGGCCGTAGAGCGGATCGAAGACGTAGTGGTCGGGCTCGCCCGGGACCTCGGTGGCGAAGGCGACCTTCTCGCTCAGGCCGTAGAACGGCGCCAGCACCGCGCCCGGGAACGCGCGCGCGAGGGTGGCCCGGAACGGCTCCGGGATGCGCTCGGAGGTCGGCAGCACGCCGCGGATCTGCGCCAGCGGCCCGTGGGCGCGCAGGACGTAGGCCGCGAAGATGCTCAGCGCCGACGGGTAGCCGTGCAGGAACGCGATGCCGCGCCGGCGGATCTCGGCGAGGTAGCCGGCCATCACCGGGTCGGAGAGGTGGAACACCGAGCAGCGCAACTCGCCGAGCGCCGGCTCGTCCTGCATGTGGCCGGCGCCCCGCACCTCGACGCCGCGGAACACCGCGCGCGCGTCGCCGGGGCGGAAGCCGGCGCGCGCCCAGGCCTCGTGCACGAAGGCGACCTCGACCGGCGAGCGGCCGCGGTCGAGCAGGAACCTCACCGGCCGGCCCGAGGAGCCGCCGGTGGCGCATTCGTCGAGCGTCGCCGGGTCGACGGTGCACAGCCGGGTTCCCTGCGCCATCACCTCGGCGGCGGTGAGGACCGGGACCCTCGCCCAGGCGGCCCGCAGGGCGGCGGCGTCGAGCGGGCCGTCGCCGAGGATCGGGACGAGCCGCTCGCGATGGGCCGGGCTCGCCGCCCGCGCCCGCGTCACGACCGCCACCAGGGCCGCCTCCTGCGCGGCGGCCGCGCCGGCGGGGTCGCCCGCCGCCGCGGCGATCCGCCGGCGCCACGACCGGTAGGTGCCGCCGTACTTCAACGAGGCCGGAAGGTGGCGCAGCACCCGGCCGAGGCCGAGCCGGGCCCGCACGGGCAGGCGCGCATAGGCGCCGCGGGCGACGTCGAGGGCGTTCACGGGAGGCTCCGCATCTTCATCGCTCCGCAACCGGGGCGGGTCTAGGCAGGGTGGGTCGCATCCCCGGGAGGACGCAGGATGGCGGTCCGGAGGTTGCGTTTCGCTTCACGCCCGCGGCGGGATCCGTCCGGCCGGCCGGCATCGACTGGAGCCCTGCCGTGACCGCATCCCCGCTCCGCGTCGCGCTCTACGTGCCGGCCCTCGCGGGAGGCGGGGCGGAACGGGCCGCGGCGGTGCTCGCCTCGGGCTTCCGCGAGGCCGGGTGCCGGGTGCGGCTGTTCGTCGATTTCGACGCGCCGGAGAACCGCGGCTTCCTCGATCCGGGCGTGACGGTCACCGCCCTCGGGCGCGGCCACGGCGCGGCCGTGCGGGCGCTCGCCGGCCACCTGCGCGCCGGGCGCGGCGACCCGGCGGCTCGGCTCGACGTCGTGCTGGCGGTCGGCGGGGCGGCGAACGTGAAGCTGACGCTCGCGCGCCTGCTCGCCCGCGCGAGCGTGCCGGTGGTGCTGTCCTATCACGGCCGCAGCGACGTCGGCCGCGGCCTGCTCGGCGGGCTGGCGTTCCGGTTGGCCCCGGTCCTCACCCGCCTCGCGGCGCGCTCGGTCTGCGTCTCGCAGGCGCTCGCGCACCACCTCGTCGAGGAGTGGCGCGGAGCGGCGGCGCGCATCGCCGTCATCCCCAACGCCGTCCCGGTCGAGGCGGCGCTGCCGGCCGCCGACGCGGCGGCGCTGCTGGCGCGCCCGCCCGTGATCCTGTCGGTCGGCCGCCTCGCCCCCGAGAAGGAGTTTCCGACCCTGATCCGCGCCTTCGCCCGGCTGCCGGGGGAGCCGCGCCTCGTCATCCTGGGCGAGGGGCCGGAGCGGGCCGCGCTCGAGGCCCTGGCCGGGTCCCTCGGCCTCGGCGACCGGGTCGCCCTGCCGGGCTACGCCGCCTCGCCGTGGCCGGCCTATGCCGGGGCGCGGGTCTTCGCCCTGTCGTCGCGCAGCGAGGGCTTCGGCAACGTCGTGGTCGAGGCGCTGGCCTCCGGCCTGCCGGTGGTGGCGACCGATTGCGGCGGCCCGCGGGAGATCCTCGACGACGGCCGTCACGGCGCCCTGGTGCCGGTCGGCGACGAGGCCGCCCTGGCGGCGGCCCTCGCCGAGGCCCTCGCGCGCCCGGGCGAGCCCGGCCCGCGCCGGGACCGGGCCGCCCGCTACGCCACCGCTCGGGTGGTCGCCGACTACCTCGCGCTGTTCGGGGGGGTGGGGCACGGCGGCCTCAGCTCTTCGCCAGGGCCGGCGTGAGGCCGGGGCCGGCCCTGCCGCCCGGGCCGAGGGGCGCCCACGGCGTCTCGGCGACCCGCCGCACGGCGATGCCGAACAGGTGCAGCAGCCCGGCATAGACCACCACGAAGGCCAGCGTGCCGCCGACGAGGACCGCCACCGGGCCGAGGGGATCGACGGCGCCGCGGACCGCCACCAGCGCGAGGCAGCCGCCGAGATTGGCCGCCGCGACCCGGCCCAGCGCTCGCCAGGGCAGCGGGATCGGGATGATCCGCCGGGTGATGAGCGCCGTGACCGTGCAGGCCGCCAGCGAGGCCAGCGCGTAGCTGATGCCGGCGCCGAGGATCCCGAGACGAGGGATCAGCAGGAAGCACAGGAGGATGCCGAACAGCGCCGGGGGCGTCATCGCGGGCGGTTGCAGCCAGGTCCGCTTCGAGAGGTGGAAGGCGTTGTCGAAGATGAAGAACTTCGTCGCGATGGCGAGCGAGCCGACGGCGATCCACGGGATCAGGACCGCGCCCTCCTCGCGGTAGTCGGCCGGCAGCGCCACCGCCAGCAGCGGCACCGCGAGCAGGCTGAGGCCCGACACGATCGCGCCGCCGACGATCGCCAGGGTGGCGATGAGGCCGGCCTGGGCCCGCCCGGTCGCCGCCGCCCCCTCCTGCTCGTAGAGGCGCACGAGGTGGGGGAAGGCGTAGGCGTTGAGCGGGCCGAGGAAGAGGTCGACCGGCTGGCGGGCGAGGGAGTAGGCCGCCGCCAGCACCGCGACGGCGTGAGGCCCCATCAGCATGTCGACGGCGTAGCGGTCGACGATGCCGATCGTGTAGGCGAGCAGGCTCGCGAGCATCACCGGCAGGCCGAACGCGATGGCGGCGCCGTAGCCGGTGCGCGCCCGCTGCGGCCGAGCGACGCCGCGCATCGCCCGCACCAGCCCGACGAGGCCGGCGAGCAGCGTCGCCCCGGCAAGCCCGAGGGTCGCGGCGAGGAAGCCCGGGCCGGCGAGCACGGTGGCGGCGCTCGCCGCCGCGAGGGTGCCGGCGGCGCGCAGCGCCTCCACCGCCGCGTAGGTGCGGTGCATCCGGCGGATCTGCAGCAGGATCAGCGACAGCCGCAAGGGGGCGAAGGCGAGGAGGTACGCCGAGACCGCGAGCGCGAAGGCGAAGCCCTGGTCGTGGCGCAGGAGCCCGCTGCCGATCGCGAAGACGAGCGAGACCGCGGTCATCCCGGCGGTCAGCGCCACGAGCCGGCCGAGCCGGCGCGGCCGGACCCGCCCGCCGGCGCCCTCGCTGCGCAGGGCGAAGACCCGCACCCAGTTGCCGAGCGCCATGTCGCAGATCTCGCCGGTGGTGACGACGAGCACGAACAGCCCGTACTCGCCCATCGGCATCAGCCGGGTCAGCACGATCAGCAGGACGAACATCAGCGCCCGGGGCGCGAGGTTGGCCAGGAAGTAGAGGATGTAGGCGGCGCGCTCCATCGACGTCAGCCCCGGTGGTCGGCGCGGCGGAGGACAGGACGGCCGTGGGCGAGGCGCCGCAGCAGCGCGCCCGCGAGCAGGACCGCGAAGGCCGCGTTGGTGCGCAGGTAGCGGGCGGCGAGGCGGCGCGGCTCCTGGGCGAGACGGTAGAACCATTCGAGGCCCGCGGCCTGGACGAGGCGCGGCGCCCGCCGGACCCGGCCGGCGATGACGTCGAACGAGCCGCCGACGCCCATCACGAACGGCACGCCGAGGCGGTCGCGGTGGCGGGCCATGAAGCGCTCCTTGGCCGGGGTCGGCAGGGCGATGAACAGGCAGTCGGCCCGGCTCTCGGCGATGGCGCGGCAGACCGCCTCCTCCTCGTCGGGCCGGAAGTAGCCGTCGTGCCAGCCGGCCAGGACGAGGCCGGGATGGCGCCGGGCGAGGACCTGCGCGGTCTCGCCCACCACCTCGGGCCGGGCGCCGAGCAGGTAGGGGCGCAGGCCCTCGGCGGCGCAGAGCCCGACGAGATCCTGGAACAGGTCGATCCCCGCCACCCGCTCGACCCGGCCCTCGCCGAGCAGCCGGAGCGCCAGCGCGATCCCGGCGCCGTCGATGCCGACGATGTCGCTCTCGCGCACGTCGCGGTCGAGTTCGGGGTCGCGGCGGGCCTGGACCAGCTTGGCGACGTTGAGGGCGACGTGCTGGCAGCGGGTCCGGCCGCGCATCGCCGCGAGCGCCCGGCCGAGGGTCTCCCGGCGGGTGAGGATGTCGACCGGCAGGCCGAGGAGTTCGACGCGCATGACCGGATTCCTTGGAGATCGTCCGCCGGGGCGGGGGGCGTGCCGGCGGGGGAAGCGAGGCGGGGCCGGAGGGGCAGGGGAGGGGCGTGCCGCTCAGGCGGCGGCCGCGGCGGCTTCGAGGCCGGGGGTCAGGCCGACGGCGTCGACCACCGCCTTGCCGGCGAGGAGCGCCCGGTCGATCGACCGGAAGGCGTCGTGGCCGACCAGCACCGCGACCACGTCGGCCTGGGCCAGCGCCTCGTCGAGGGAGGCGAGGGTCACCCCGTCGCGGGCGGCGAGGTCGGGCGGCAGGTGGCGGACATGCGGCTCGACGATCATCAGCCGGCCGGTCTCGTCGGCGGCGAGTTCGCGGGCGATGCGCAGGGCCGGGCTCTCGCGCAGGTCGTCGACGTTCGGCTTGTAGGCGAGGCCGAGCACCGCGATCACCGGCGCCGCGAACCGCGAGGCCGCCTCGGCGATCCGCCCGGCGACGAAGAGCGGCTTGTTGTCGTTGACCTCGCGGGCGGCGCGGATCAGCGGCGTGCGGTCGGGCAGCGCCTCGTGGATGAACCACGGGTCGACCGGGATGCAGTGGCCGCCGACGCCGGCGCCCGGCGACAGGATATCGACCCGCGGATGCAGGTTGGCGAGCCCGATCACCGACCACACGTCGAGCCCGAAGGCGTCGCAGACCAGCGACAATTCGTTGGCGAAGGCGCAGTTCACGTCGCGGTAGGCGTTCTCGACGAGCTTCGACAGCTCGGCCTCCGGCGCCGAGGTGAGGCGGCTCGGCCCTGCGGCGAAGGCGGCGTAGAGGTCGCGGGCCGCGACGGCGCTGCGGTGGTCGAGGCCGCCATAGGTGCGCGGGTTGTCGACGAGCTCGCGCAGGGTCTGGCCGGGCAGGATCCGCTCCGGGCTGTAGGCGAGGAGCACGTCGGAGGCCTCCGGCGCCGTGTCCGGGAAGCTGAGGTCCGGGCGCAGGTCGCGCAACTGGCGGGCCGCCTTCGCGGTGGTGCCGACCGGGCAGGTCGATTCGATGACGACGAGGTCGCCCCGCTTCAGCACCGGCGCGATCGAGGCCAGCGCCGCGGTCACCGCCGAGAGGTCGGCGGTGCGGTCGTGGCGGATCGGGGTCGGCACCGCGATCAGGAACGCCTCGGCCGGCTCGGGCACGGTGGTGGCGCGCAGGTGGCCCGAGGCCACGACCCGCCTCAGCACCGCGTCGAGGTCGGGCTCGATGAAGTGCGCCGCGCCCGCGCGGATGCGGGCGACCGCCTCCTCGCGGATGTCGACGCCGACGACCGCGATCCCGCGCGAGGCGAAGGTCGCGGCGGTCGGCAGGCCGACATAACCGAGGCCGATCACCGAGATGGTCTTGCGGGCGAGGGTCATCGACGGAACTCCGGAACTGAAGAGCGGGCGGGGGAGGGGATTCAGGCCGACAGGCCGGCCGCCGCGACGGGGCGGATGGCGGGGACGAAGTCGCGGGTCTTGATCGAGCGGCGCAGGGGCAGCGGGCCGCCACCCTGGGCGAGCAGGTCGGCGACGATGCGGGCGCTGGCATGCCCGTCGCCGAACGGGCTCGCGCCGGTCGCCATCGCCCGGTAGGCGGCGGCGTCCTCCAGGAGCCGGACGGCGGCCGCGACGATCGCCGCGGTATCGGTGCCGACGAGACGCGCCACCCCGGCCTCGATCGCCTCGGCGCGCTCGCTGGTGTCGCGCATCACCAGCACCGGCTTGCGCAGCACCGGCGCCTCCTCCTGCACCCCGCCGGAATCGGTCAGGATCAGGTCGGCGCGGGTCATCATGTAGACGAAGTCGGGATAGTCGAGCGGCTCGATCAGCCGCACGCCGGGCAGGCCGCCGAGGCGCGCGAAGACCGGGCCGCGCACGTTCGGGTTGAGATGGACCGGGTAGACCACCTGCACGCCCGGGCGCTCGGCGAGCGCCGCGACCGCGTCGCAGATGCGGCCGAAACCGGCGCCGAAGCTCTCGCGCCGGTGCCCGGTGACGAGGACCGTGCGGACCTGCGGGTCGAGCCAGCCGAACCGCGCCTCCCGCGCCGCCAGCGCCGGGCCGGGCGCCGTGACCGCCTCGGCGGTGCGCAGCAGGGCATCGATGCCGGTATTGCCGGTGACCAGGATGCTGTCGGGGGCGGTGCCCTCGGCCAGGAGGGCGGCGCGGGCGCGGGCGGTCGGGGCGTAGTGCCGGTCGGCCACCACGGCGGTCAGCCGGCGGTTGGCCTCCTCCGGCCACGGGCTCGCGATGTCGCCGGTGCGCAGGCCGGCCTCGACATGGCCGATCGCGACCTTGCGGAAGAACGCCGCGAGGCCGGCCGCGGTGCTGGTCGCGGTGTCGCCCTGCACGAGGACGTAGTCCGGCCGCCACTCGGCCAGGAGGGCGTCGACGCCGGTCATCACCCGGGCGAACAGGTCCGACAATCCCTGGTCGGGGCGCATCACCGCGAGGTCGTGGTCGGGCACGATCCCGAAGGTCGACAGGACGCTGTCCAGCATCTGCCGGTGCTGCCCGGTGACGCAGACCCGGGAGGTCACGCCCGGCGTCTCGCGCAGTCGCGCGACGACCGGTGCCATCTTGATCGCCTCGGGCCGCGTGCCGAACACGGAGAGAATCTTCATCGGCTTGTTAATCCTGATCGGCGTTCGTCATCCAGATGAACTTCCAGGGAGCAAAACGGAATCCATCTCGAAACTCCCTGGAAGTGTCGTTTTGCGATACTCCTGGGGGTCTTCGATCCGCGCGGGGCGTCGGGCCTATCTCAATGCGGGATTGTCGTGTCTCGTTTCGGGAATGAAAGAAATTCGATGAATGGCTGGCATCGCCTGAACGGGACTGTGACCCGGTTGCGCTGGTATGCCGGGCGTCTGCGGACGATGTCGCCGGTCGAGATCGTGCACCGGGTCGGCGAGGCGCGGCGCAAGCGTCACTGGCGTGCCCTCGCGGCGGGCTGGGGACCGGATCCGGCCGATGCGCAGGCGCCCCTGCCCGCCTTCCCGGCCCTGCGCCGCGACCTCGCCGCCGCGGCCGGCCTGCCGGCGGTGCGCGAGAGCGTGGCGCGGGCGCGCGAGGGCCGGCTGCGCTTCCTCGGCCGCGACTGGCCGCGTCCCCGCTTCGGCGAGGCCGACGCGGCGTTCTGGCTGCACGATCCGATCGGGGGCGGCACGTGGCCGGGTCCTGACATGTCCTCGTTCCGGGTCGACGTGCGCTCGACGAGTGCAACGCCCGGGCATGACGCACGGTTCGGCGACGTGAAGTACGTCTGGGAGCCGGCCCGGCTGCAGATGCTCCACCCGCTCGCCTGCGCGCTCGCCGCCGGCGACGACGCGGCCGGGACTGTCGCGCTCGCCCTGCTGCGCAGCTTCGCGGCCGCCAACCCGCCCTATGGCGGGGTGCACTGGGTCTCGGGGATCGAGCTGGCGATGCGCCTCGTCGGCGTGCTGCTGCTCGCCGCCGCGGCCGGACCGGAGGGCCTGCCGCCGGACGACCGCGCCCTGGTGCGACGTCTCGCCGCGGCGAGCGCCCACCACCTCGCCGACTTCCCCTCGCTGCATTCCTCGGCCAACAACCACCGGGTCGCGGAGGGTCTCGGCCTGTTCCTCGCCGGCCTGCTCCTCGGGCAGGGCGGGGGCGCCTGGGAGGCGGCGGGCCGGCGCATCCTGGAGGAGGAGGCCGACCGTCAGATCCTCGCCGACGGCGTCGGCGCCGAGCAGTCGCCGACCTACCAGGCGTTCACCATGGAGATGCTGGCGCTGGCGTTGCGGCTCGGGCGCGACCTCGGCCGGCCGCTGGCGCCCATCGTCGAGGAGCGGCTCGCCCGCGGCGCCGCCTTCCTGGGGGCGCTGATGGACGGGACCGGCCGCGTCCCGGCGATCGGGGACGACGACGAGGGCCGGGTGCTCGCCCAGCCGCCGGACCGGGAGCCGCGCTACGTCGCGTCGGTGACCGCCGCCGCCGCCGGGCTCGCCGGGCGGCCGGACCTCGCG
>NZ_SACP01000034.1 GCF_004004555.2 Methylobacterium oryzihabitans | reverse complement strand
CGGCGCCGGGCGCCAAGGCCGGGCTCAGGCCCCGGCCGCGGCGGGGGCCGCCGGCAGGGTCAGGGATTGCAGCAGCCGCCGGGCCGCGTCGGCGGTGGCGGCGTCGCGGGCCTCGCGGGCGCGGGCGAGCGCGTCGGTGAGGTCCTCCTGCGCCTCGGCGAGGTGGCCGAGGGTGAGGCAGGCCCGCCCCGACAGGTAGTAGCCGCGCGGGTCCTTGGGCGCGAGCGAAACCACCGCCGAGGCGGCCTGGAGCGCCAGATGCGCCTCCTCGAGGTGGAGGGCGCAATTGGCGAGCCCGACCTGGAACTCGACGTTGGTCGGCTCGCACAGGATGAGCCCGACATAGATCCGGAACGCCTCGGCCGGCGCGCCGCGGCGCAGGTGGTTGCGGGCGACTTCGAGCCCGACCGAGAGGTCCTCGCCGCGCAGGCCGATCGCGTCGCGCACCCCGCCGTCGAGGAAGCGGCGGAGCTCCTCCTGCGTATCCCCGTGGCTGTCCTGGTTCATCGCTGCCTCGTCCTGGGTCTCGGTGTCGTCGCGGCCCCGTCGGGCCGTCCGTATGTCACAGGCGGAGGATCACCGCCTGATGGTCGAGGAACCGGTCGGCGGAGGGCGCCGGGGCGGCCCCGTCCAGGGTCGGTCCGTGCAGGTCGAGGAGGTGCAGCACCTCCTCGACCGCGTCGCGCAGGGCCGGCACGGCGTCGGCCCGGCACGGGCCGGCCGCCACCGCCATCACGGCGTCGTCCTGCAGCCGCAGGCAGGCCCGGTGGGTCAGGACCAGCCCGAGCCCGTCGCGCATCAGCCGCCGGAGCGCCTCGCCGCGGCCGGTCCGGTCCGGCGGCAGCCGGCCGAGCTCGGCCTCGATCACGACCTGCCGCCCGTCCGGCGCCGGAGACAGAACGAGCGTCCGGCCGTCGATGCGCAGGCTCGGCCGGTCCGGGACCGGTCCCGGCAGGCCGAGGCTCGCCCACAGGGCGGCGGTCGCGGCCTCGAAGCTGTCGGTCCGCATCTCCGCCTCCCCGGCTCAGACCCGCGTCAGCGATTGCATCTGCTGCGCCTTGGCGTCGGAGAGTTCCTTGAGGAAGTTGATGATCGACCGGACCATCTCGTCGAGGGCCTGCTGGGCCTCCTTCTTGACGTCGGCGGTCGCCTGCTTCTCCTGGGCCATGGCGGCGTCGATCGCGCCCTGCGCCTCCTGTCCCTTGGCGGTGGCCTGCGCATCGGTGGACTGGTAGCCCGACACGCCCGGTCCGAGCTGGCCGAACGTGCTCCCGATCGTGCCGACGCCCTGGGCGATGCCCGAGAGCGCCTTGCCCGCCTCGGTCGCGGCGCCCTTGACCATGCCCCCGACGCCGATGCCGACCGAGACGGCGCTGATGACGATGGAGACGACCGCGAACGCGATGGACGCGTCCAACGACTTCTCGGCACCGTCCTTGAGCGTCTGCGACTGCTCCGTCAGCGTCGCCGCCTGGCTCATCAGCTCGGTCTTGGCCGCGGCGCGGGCGTCGAGGCGATCCTGCAGCGCGTTCTTGCGGGCATCGGCGGCCTGCTCGATCATCGCCCGGGCCAGGAAGCCGAAGCTGTCCTCCGACAGCGATCCGAGCTTCACCGATCCGGCCGCGGCCACGTAGGCGTCGAGCGCCTTGCCGAGGTCGTCGGGGATCTTGCCGGACGGCGCGAGGTCGGCGGCGCCGACGAGGGCGAGGAAGATCGCGGCCTGGGCCGGGGGCAACTCGCCGGCCCGGCTCTGGATGCCGGCGGCGACGCTCTCCGCCTGCTGGACGGAGATGCCGGCCTTGAGGTTGGCCCCATCGTAGAAGCTGGCCGGAACGTAGGGCCGGAGCTGGTCGGAAACGGCGGTCGTGGACATGGGTCTGTTCCGTCAGGATGAGGCATGCTGCGGGTTCAGGAGCCGGCGGCCGGTCCGGACCGCGCTCAGCAGACTTGCGTCGGCAGGCCAACGCTTCGTCCGCTTGGCTTGTTGTTTCGTCTCAGGTCTTTCTCGCAGGAGCGGCAGCCGCTCTCGCGAAACCTGCTGAGAGCATTCTCCGACGAAGCGGATACCGGCTCGTCGTAGAAAATGCGGCAAGGTCAGAGACCTGGAGAGCTTCGCGATTGCCACGCGATCGTGACGTGCTCTAGATCCGGCCCTGGCCGATGCGGCTGTAGGTCTGGCCGGTGTCCTGGGCGGCCTCGGTCAGGGCGTCGAGGTTCGATTCCATGACCTGCTGGACGCCCTTCAGGCGCGCCAGCGACATGTCGATCATGTCCTCGATGTTCTCGATCACCGCCTGCCACTGCTTCGACTGGGCCTCGAGATCCTTGGAATCGGCATCGAGCTTCGTCGCCTCGTTCTGGCCGTGGGCGACGACGAGATCGCCGGTGGTGCTCGCGGCCGACGAGCCGATCGAGAGGCCGAGGGTCGCGACCTTGGCCGCTCCCTGGGTGCTGCTCGACGCCGCCGCCACGCCCATCTCCACGCCCGTCTTCGCGGCCTGGTAGGCACCGATGCCGCCGGCGATCGCCGCGCCGAGCATCAGGGCGGCGGCGAGCGAGTTCGCGACGATGCGGCCGATGCCGTCGGCCTTGGCGCCCTCGGCGGTCGCGTCCTCCTCGGACATGCCCTGGCCCATCAGCACCGCCTTGTGCATCTCGCCGACGAAGCCGAGCCCCGGCTTGCCGTCCTTGGTGGTCGCCGCCGCGTAGGTCGCGTCGGCGGCGAGCCCGAGCAGGATCACCCCGGCCGCGATCAGCATGACGCCGGAGGCGACGCCGGCCGGGCCGGTGACCGCGGTCCCGGCGAAGGCCACCGCCGCGGCGATGAAGGCCACGATCGCGCCGACGTACTGGAACGCGATCTTGATCTTGTCCCAGACGCTCAGATTTTCGCGCTTCTGCTCGGCCTCCTGCATCTTCGCTTCGGCATCCTTGATCGTCCGGCTCTTCTCCTCCAGCGCGGCGCGCTTGGACTGCTGGTCGACCTCGATCTTCTGCTTCTCGCTCTCGTTCATGGTGTCACGGATGGTCGTGAGCACCTTGAGCAGCGTCACCTGGAGCTTCTCGCCCGAGATGTCGGGCATCAGCGCGCGCAGGCTCTCCATCATCGCGCTCGCCGACGCCGTCGGCGGGGCGCCGGGGGCCGGGCCCGTCGCGCCCGACAGGGCGCCCGGCCCGGCCGTCTGCTCGACATTGCGGGCCTTGCCGACGTCGCCGCCGGGCTGGAGGGGCGTGGAACCGGAAAGGGGGATCGCGCCGACGCTCATGGCGGGCTCCTGGTCTCGGGAGGGGACGGATGGGGGATCAGGCGGCGTGCTCGGTCGGGCCGCCGAGCAGGGCGAGCATCCGGTCGGCATGGGCGACGCGGTCGGCCTGGCCGGCGCTCACCGCCTCGCCCTTGCCGACCTCGAAGCAGGCGCGGGCCTGCTCGGTCTCGCGGTTGGCCATGAAGCATTCGGCGAGGCGCAGGTAGCCGTCGGCGTTGGTGGCGTCGAGGGCGAGGAAGCCGGCATAGAGCTTGCCGGCCGCGCCGTAGTTCCCCTGCGCCTGATAGGTCGTGGCGAGGGCGTAGATCGCCCGGGCGTCGAGGGGTTCGAGGTAGTACAGCGTGGTCAGGGTCGCCTGGGCGCCGGCGACGTCGCCGACCTGCATCTGGCGGATGCCCTGGGCGAGCAGCGCGTCGCGCTCCTCCTTGGGGATCTTGAGGATGTCGGCGAGCGACAGGCCCTCGCGCATCGCCTCGAGGATGCTCTGCGCCCGCGGGGTCTTCGCCGACAGGCCGAGGACCGTCTCGACGATGGTCGAGGCCGAGGCCACGATGAACTTCATGTCCGCGTCGGATTGGGGCATTCCGTCGAGGATCGACATGGTCGGGCTCCGGCTCGTCAGGATGGCTCGACCATACCGGCCGGCCGCCGGGCGCTTGTGCCGAAGGTGACAGGCGCGGAGGTTTTCGCGGCGCCGGTTCGTCGATGCGCACGGTCCCGGCCGGACCCGGCCGTCCGACGGCGACGGACCGTCCGCCCGCCGCAGAGTTTCCGGGCAGACGGACGCCGGCCCCGGGCGCAGGGCGGCCGAGGAGACCCGAGCCGGCGCCGCATCGACGTCGGGGCCGCCACGGGACCGTCTTCCTCAAGGGAAGGGAAAGGAAGGGAGATGGTGGGCCCGGCAGGACTCGAACCTGCAACCAGACCGTTATGAGCGGCCGGCTCTAACCATTGAGCTACAGGCCCACGCCCCCAGTCCCCTAGCGGGAACGGGTGCGCAGGTCCAGCGGCACGGTACGTCCGGCCAGGGCCATCGCTTCAGCGATTGTCCTGCGGTCGCCCGCAGGGCGACGCTCCATGGCGGGCGCGAACAGCGCCCCGCGGAGCGGGTTCGAGGGGACGAACGTCCGCTCGAACGCGTAAGCGGAGCGAAAGCCAAAGTCACGGCGACACGACGTGTCGCGCGTGACTGCCGGCGCCTGAGGCCAAGCAAGAAACCAGGGCCATCGCTCCGAAGCGATGGCCCTGTGCGTCCGGCCGGCACGGGCGATCAGAACGCGGCGTCGTCGTCCTCGGACAGGCGGCCGTGCAGGTCGGCGGCGCGGTCGAACTCGTCCTGCAGCATCGGCGCCGCCTGGGCGGCGAAGGTCCGGCCGCGGGCGCTGTCGCCGTTGCGGGCATAGGCCTGATAGAGGCGGACCGACTCGGCGTCGGAGGCGGCCTGCAGGCCGGTATAGGTGCGGTCGAAGCGGCGGCCGCTGGTGGCGTTCAGGTCGGCGAGGCGCTTCTGGCGGGACGGGTCGAGGGCCACGCGCTTGCCGGGCTCGCCCGGGCGGGCATCGACGATCGGGTTGACCGGGTTGGTGCCGGTGACGCCCCCGACCACGCCGCCGACGACCGCGCCGGTGATCTGGAACGGCAGGGCGATCAGGCCGAGCGGGCTGCCGAACGGCCCGTCACGGGTCCCGTCGGCGACCACGGTGCCGCCGGCGGTGAGCGAGGTTCCGGGAGGCAGCAGGGCGTCGGTGGTGGCCTGACGGTTGACGATCACCTGGTCGGCGTGGGCCCGCACCTTCGGGTTGCGCGACCGCTCCAGGGCCATCCGGCTCGCCTCGATGCTGTAGGCGTCGTTGCGCAGCGCCTCGGCCCGGAACGCCTCCGTGTCGATCGTGGCGGCGCCCGGCCCGGCCGGAATCAGGACCGGCAGCGGCGCGCCCTGTGCGAAGGCCGAGGCGAGCGGAGCCGCCGAGACCGCGACGACGAGCGAGGCCTGAGCCAAACGAGACTTGAGAGTCATATGAGAAGGTTTCCCGACAACGCAGGGTCCGGCCGTGCAACCGGGCCGGCCCCCGGGGTGTGACTGCCCCATCGCCCCCACAACCGCGGCACGACTCGGTTGTTCCTTTGCGTCCGGACGCAGGCTGGGCCGGACCGCGGGCCGGCGGGTGCGGCGGCGAGGGCACGACCGGCTGTGCGGAGACCCGACGGGTCGCGTTGACATTTCGGAAAATCGGCCGCTACGGTCCGCCACCTTGCGCCCCAGGGATGATCGCCGACGAACCACGCGCAGACGTGCGAGCGCGCGATCGCCACGCCTCGGAAGGAAGCGACGATCATGAAGGTTCTGGTGCCCGTGAAGCGGGTCGTTGACTACAACGTCAAGATCCGGGTGAAGCCAGACGGCTCGGGCGTGGAACTCGCCAACGTCAAGATGTCGATGAACCCCTTCGACGAGATCGCCGTCGAGGAGGCGATCCGGCTCAAGGAGAAGGGCAAGGCCACCGAGATCGTCGCGGTCTCGATCGGCCCGCAGCAGGCCCAGGAGACCCTGCGCACCGCGCTCGCCATGGGCGCCGACCGCGCCATCCTGGTCAAGACCGACGTCGCGGTCGAGCCGCTCGCCGTCGCCAAGCTGCTCAAGGCGGTGGCGGAGAAGGAGAGCCCGGACCTCGTCATCCTCGGCAAGCAGGCGATCGACGACGATTCCAACCAGACCGGCCAGATGCTCGCCGCCCTGCTCGGCTGGCCCCAGGGCACCTTCGCGTTCAAGCTCGAGGTCGGCGAGGGCAGCCTCGACGTCGTCCGCGAGATCGACGGCGGCCTCCAGACCCTGACCCTCGGGCTGCCGGCGATCGTCACGACGGACCTGCGCCTCAACGAGCCGCGCTACGCCTCGCTCCCCAACATCATGAAGGCCAAGAAGAAGCCCCTCGACACGCTCGAGCCCGAGGCGCTCGGCGTCGACGTGACGCCGCGGCTCACCGTGCTCAAGACCGTCGAGCCGGGCGGTCGCAAGGCCGGCGTCAAGGTCGCCTCGGCGGCCGACCTCGTCACCAAGCTGAAGGTCGAGGCCGGCGTTCTGTGATACGATTTTCGAACGATCCGTTCGAAAATCGTATCATCAGCCCGCGCGGCGCTTGAGCGAAGCCGGTTTCTGCATCGCGACGCGATCCCGCATGGATCGCCGAGCGATCAATCAGAAACCGTATGACGCGCCTCCCATCGAGAGGACTCTCCCCATGGCCACCCTCCTCCTCGTCGAACACGCCGGCGGCGCCCTGAAGGACGCCAGCCTCAAGGCGCTCACCGCCGCCCGGCAGATCGGCACGCCCGTCCACGCCCTCGTCACCGGCTCCGACGGCAAGGCCGCGGCGGACGCCGCCGCCAGGCTCGACGGCGTCGACAAGGTCCTGCTGGCCGAGGACGCCGCCCTCGACCACCTGCTCGCCGAGCCGACCGCCGCCCTGATCGCCGAACTCGCCGCGGGCTACGACGCGGTGGTGGCCGGCGCCTCGACCGAGGGCAAGAACGTGATGCCGCGGGTCGCCGCGCTCCTCGACGTCGCGCAGGTCTCCGACATCATCAAGGTCGTCTCGCCCGACACGTTCGAGCGGCCGATCTACGCCGGCAACGCGATCCAGACCGTGCAGTCGGGCGAGGCGAAGAAGGTCGTCACCGTGCGCTCGGCCGCCTTCCAGCCGACCGGCGAGGGCGGCGCCGCGGCCCCGGTCGAGGCGGTCTCGGCCAAGGCCGGCGAGGGGAAGTCCACCTTCAAGGGCGAGGAGATCGCCAAGTCCGACCGGCCGGAACTCGCCGGCGCCCGCATCATCGTGTCGGGCGGCCGCTCGCTCGGCTCGGCCGACAAGTTCAAGGAGCTGATCGAGCCGCTCGCCGATACCCTCGGGGCCGCGGTGGGCGCCTCGCGCGCGGCGGTGGATGCCGGCTACGCGCCGAACGACTGGCAGGTCGGCCAGACCGGAAAGGTCGTGGCGCCCGACCTCTACGTCGCGGTCGGCATCTCGGGGGCGATCCAGCACCTCGCCGGCATGAAGGACTCGAAGGTCATCGTCGCGATCAACAAGGACGAGGAGGCGCCGATCTTCCAGGTCGCCGATTACGGCCTCGTCGGCGACCTGTTCCAGGTCGTGCCGGAACTCCAGCAGGAAATCGCCAAGGCCAAGGGCTGACGGCGGCGCGGGAGCTGCGGCGGGACCCGGGGCGCGGCCGGCTCCGGGTCTTTTCGTGCGGGAGGGGTCCCCTCCCGGCGGTTTGCAGGTAGGATCGGCCGGACCCGGCGGCGGCGACCGGGCACGATCGGCTCGAGGCAGGACGTGATGGGTATCGACATCAAGACCATCGGCATCGTCGGCGCCGGCCAGATGGGCAGCGGCATCGCCCATGTCTGTGCCCTGTCGGGCCTGTCGGTGCGGATCAACGACCGCGACACCGACCGGCTGCGCAACAGCCTCGCCACCGTCAACGGCAACCTCCAGCGTCAGGTCGTCAAGGGGACGATCAGCGAGGACGAGCGCCGCGCCACCATCGAGCGCATCGTGCCGGTGGACAGCTTCGACGATTTCGGTCCCTGCGACATCGTGATCGAGGCCGCGACCGAGGACGAGGTCGTCAAGCGCCAGATCTTCAGCGCGCTCTGCCCGTCGCTGCGGCCCGAGACGATGGTGGCGACCAACACCTCGTCGATCTCGATCACCCGGCTCGCCGCCTCGACCGACCGGCCCGAGCGGTTCATCGGCATCCACTTCATGAACCCGGTGCCGATCATGCAGCTCGTCGAGCTGATCCGCGGCATCGCCACCGAGGATCCGACCTACGAGGCGGCGAAGGCGTTCATCGGCAAGCTCGGCAAGACCGTGACGGTGTCGGAGGATTTCCCCGCCTTCATCGTCAACCGCATCCTGCTGCCGATGATCAACGAGGCGATCTACACCCTCTACGAGGGCGTCGGCTCGGTCGATTCGATCGACACCGCGATGAAGCTCGGCGCCAACCACCCGATGGGGCCGCTCCAGCTCGCCGACTTCATCGGTCTCGATACCTGCCTGTCGATCATGCAGGTGCTGTACGAGGGGCTCGCCGACTCGAAGTACCGGCCGTGCCCGCTGCTGGTGAAGTACGTCGAGGCCGGCTGGCTCGGCCGCAAGGCCAAGCGCGGCTTCTACGACTACCGCGGCGACGTCCCGGTTCCGACCCGCTGAGATTGCGGACCCGACGCCACGAAGGCCGGCCCCGCGGGAGGCCGGCCTTCGTCGTCGGGGTGTCGCCCGCGGCTCAGCGGGCGTTGGTCGAGCCGGTGGTCGAGGGCTGGGCCGGCGACGGATAGGACGGGTTGCCGGCCGGGACGCCGGCGCTGTTCGAGGAGGCCGGGCCGCCCTGGCCGCTGGCCGAGCCGGTGATCTGCTGGCGCGAGGCGTCCTGGCTCTGGCTGGCATAGTCCTTCGGCGCGTTGCTGCCGTTCCAGCCGAGCAGGCCGACCATCGCCACCGCCAGCAGGGCGAGGCTGCCGAGCAGCACGTAGAGCACGGGCCGGCCCCTTGTGCCGTGGCGGGCCTCGGTCGGGGTCTCGATCGTCCGATTGGTCTTGTCCATGGGGTTCCTCGCTGCCGCTGCGGCCGGTCCCGTCGGCGAAGGCCGGCGGGGCCATGGCCTCGGGGTCGTGTCTGGGCGGGCAACGTCGGCCCGCAGGCCAAGGTTCCTCGCCGTCCGGGCGCCGGCCCGCTGCCGGAACAGCGCGTCATCCTGTTGCCATCTCGGGCGATTACCCTGCGACACGTCCGACCGATCACGACCCGAGGCGTCATGACACAGCCGATCTCCAGCCGTTCGCAGCAGGCCGAGGCCGCCGAGGACGTCGGCTCGAACGCCAGCGCCAACCCGAGCCTCGGCGAGGTCGTGGCCCACCGCTTCGACCGGCGCGGCCTGCTCGGCGCCCTGGCGGTCGGCGCGATCTCGGCCGTGGTGGCGCCGCGCGCCCTCGCGGCCGCCGGCACGGCGGCCAGCACCACGCAGGCGAGCGCGCCGGCCGCCGAGACCTTCCCGTTCCGCGAATTGCCGGCCGGCGCCGACGAGCGCCACCACGTCGCCGACGGGCACGACGCCGAGATCCTGATCCGCTGGGGCGACCCGGTGCTGCCCGGCGCGCCGGCCTTCGACCCGCGCGCCCAGACCGCCGCGGCCCAGGCGATGCAGTTCGGCTACAACAACGACTTCCTCGGCTACTTCCCGATGCCGGGCGCCGCCGACCCGGCCGCGCACGGCCTGCTGGTGGTCAACCACGAATACACCAACGAGGAACTGATGTTCCCCGGCCTCGGCAGGCAGGAGGGCAAGGCCGCCTTCGCGGGCATGACCCGCGACCTCGTCGACATCGAGATGGCGGCCCATGGCGGTTCGGTGATCGAGGTGAGGAAGGTCGACGGCCGCTGGCGGGTGGTTCCGGACTCAGGCTTTGCCCGCCGCATCACCGCCACGACGCCGATGCGGCTCTCCGGCCCCGCCGCCGGCACTGAGCGCCTGCGCACCGCCGCCGACCCGGAGGGGCGCCACCCGCTCGGGATGATCAACAACTGCGCCGGCGGCGTGACGCCGTGGGGCACCTGGCTCTCCTGCGAGGAGAACATCAACTACTACTTCCGGGGCCGGCTGCCGGAGGGCTCGCCGGAGGCGCGCAACCACAAGCGCCTCGGCCTGCCCGGCAACCTCTACGCCTGGGGCCGCTTCCACGACCGCTTCGACCTCGGCCGCGAGCCCAACGAGCCGAACCGCTTCGGCTGGGTGGTCGAGATCGACCCGTTCGATCCCGCCTCGGTGCCGGTCAAGCGCACCGCGATGGGCCGGTTCAAGCACGAGGGCGCCGCCGGGGCGCTGGCCAGGGACGGCCGCTACGTCGTGTTCCAGGGCGACGACGAGCGCTTCGACTACGTGTACCGCTTCGTCACCGAGGCCGCCGTCGATACCGCCAACCGCGCCGCCAACCGCGACATCCTCGACCGCGGCACGCTCTCGGCCGCGCGCTTCGACGCCGATGGGCGCGGCGCGTGGCTGCCGCTGGTGTTCGGCCAGGGGCCGCTGACGCCGGAGAACGGGTTTCGCGATCAGGCCGACGTGCTGGTCGAGACCCGGCGCGCCGCCGACCTCCTCGGCGCCACCCGGATGGACCGGCCGGAGGACGTCGAGGCCAATCCGAAGACCGGCAAGGTCTACGTGATGCTGACCAACAACAAGAGCCGCAAGGCCGATGCGGTCGACGCGGCCAACCCGCGGCCGGACAACCGCTTCGGCCACATCGTCGAGATGAGCCCGGAGGGCGGCGACTTCGCGGCGAACGCCTTCGCCTGGGAGGTGCTGGTGCGCTGCGGCGACCCGTCGGTGGCGGCGGTCGGCGCCACCTTCTCGTCGGCGACGACGAAGGACGGCTGGTTCGGCATGCCCGACAATTGCGCGGTCGACGGCCAGGGCCGGCTCTGGGTCTCCACCGACGGCAACTCGCGGGGCAAGACCGGCCGCGCCGACGGCATCTGGGCGATGGAGACGGAGGGCGAGCGCCGCGGCACGGGCAAGCACTTCTTCCAGGTCCCGGTCGGGGCCGAGATGTGCGGGCCGTACTTCACCCCCGACGACACCACCTTCTTCGTCGCCGTCCAGCACCCGGGCGAGGCCGACGAGGAGGACCCGAACGCCGCCCCGGCGACCTTCGAGCAGCCGGCGACCCGCTGGCCGGACTTCGAGCCCGGCACGCCGCCGCGCCCCTCGGTGGTGGCGATCACCCGGCGCGGGGGAGGGCGGGTCGGGACCTGATCGGGCCGGTCGCGTTCGGACGAAACAGGACGCCCGCCCCCCGCAGAGGGGGGAGGGCCGACATGCGGTTCTTCAGGCACGCGCCGGCAACGCCGGGACACGCGCCGCGCCGGTCAACGCCCGGTCGTCAGCATGATCTTGCCGAGATGGGCGCTCGATTCCATCAGGGCATGCGCCTCGCGGGCCTCTTCCAGCGGGAAGGTCGCGTGGATGATCGGCTTGACCGTGCCGGCGTCGAGCAGCGGCCACACCTCCCGGCGCAGGCCCTCGGCAATCGCCGCCTTCTGGGCAACGGTGCGCGGGCGCAGGGTCGAGCCGGTGACGGTGAGGCGCCGGATCATCACCGGGGTCAGGTTGAAGCCGTCGAGCTGGAAGCCCTGCAGGAACGCGATGATGACGAGGCGGCCGTCGAGGGCGAGGGAGGCGATGTTCTGCTCGAAATAGCCGGCCCCGACCATGTCGAGGATCACGTCGACGCCCTTGCCGTCGGTGAGGCGCTTCACCTCCGCGACGAAGTCGGCCTCGCGGTAGTTGATGCCGGCATCCGCCCCGAGCTGTTCGCAGAACGCGCATTTCTCCGCCGAGCCCGCGGTGGCGTAGACCGTGGCGCCGAAATGCTTGGCGAGCTGGATCGCCGTCGAGCCGATGCCGCTCGACCCGCCGTGGATCAGGATGCGCTCGCCCGCCTGTAGGCGCCCGCGCTCGAACACGTTGGTCCAGACCGTGTAGTAGTTCTCCGGCAGGCCCGCGGCTTCGAGCAGCGACAGCGGGGCGGGACGGGGCAGGCACAGGGCCGCGTCGGCGACCGCGTACTCGGCGTAGCCGCCGCTGATCGTCAGCGCGCAGACCTCGTCGCCGACGCGCAGGTCGCCCACGCCGTCGCCGAGGGCGACGACGCGGCCGGCGACCTCCAGGCCCGGCACCGCGGTGGCGCCGGGCGGCGGCGGGTACTTGCCGGCGCGCTGCTGGCAGTCGGGTCGGTTCACCCCGGCGGCCACGACCTCGATCAGGACCTGTCCGGGTCCGGGCGTCGGGACCGGGGCGGTCTCCAGGCCGATCACCTCCGGACCGCCGGCCCCGTTGAAGCGGACCTGGCGCATGGTGGCGGGCAGTGACGGCATGGCGTTGTCTCCGAGGTTTTTCTTGTGTGCGTGAGCGCGCGGCTCAGCGCGTTCCGTACATCCGGTCGCCGGCGTCGCCCAGCCCCGGCAGGATGTAGCCGTGCTCGTTGAGGTGGCTGTCGATCGAGGCGGTCCAGATCGGCACGTCGGGATGGGCGCCCTGGAACTTCGTCAGCCCCTCCGGCGAGGCCAGCAGGCAGACGAAGCGCAGGTCGCGGGCGCCGCGCTCCTTCAGCCGGTCCACCGCCGCCACCGCCGAGTTCGCCGTGGCGAGCATCGGGTCGAGGACCAGCACGGTGCGGTCGGCGAGGTCGGACGGCGCCTTGAAGTAGTACTCGACCGCCTCGAGCGAGTCGGGATCGCGGTAGAGCCCGACATGGGCGACGCGGGCCGAGGGCAGCAGCGACAGCATCCCGTCGAGGAAGCCGATGCCGGCGCGCAGGATCGGCGCCAGGACGAGCTTCTTGCCGGCGATCTGCACCCCCTGCATCGTCACCAGCGGGGTCTCGATCTCGACCGGCTCCAGCGGCAGGTCGCGGGTCACCTCGTAGGCGAGCAGCGTGCCGATCTCGTTGAGGAGCTGGCGGAAGCCCTTGGTCGAGCGCGCCTTGTCGCGCAGCAGCGTCAGCTTGTGCTGCACCAGCGGATGGTCGACCACCGTCACCGCCGCACCCCCGGCGAGCCCTGCTTCGGCCCGCGCGCTCGCACCCTGCATTCCCGTGATCCCCTCGCTCGTCCGGCCGCCTCGACGGCTCCCGTCAGTGTAGAAGGTGTGCGCGCCTCAGAACACCGTCCCGTCGCTCTCGATCGCGAGCGGCGGCGCCCCGTCCGGGCGCAGGGCGCGGGCGAGGCGCCGGCCGGTGGCCCAGGTCCCGCCCTCCAGCACCTTGGCGAGCGGCAGGTCGTCCGGTTCGGCGATGCCGAGCCGCTCGCGCACCAGAGGGGCGATCCGGTCGAGGAGCGCGACGGTGAGCGCCCGCCACTCGACCACCAGCGGCGACTCGACGGGGTGCGGCCGGCCCGCCTCGGCCGGGTCCTTGAGCGCCAGCACGCCGGTATCGAGGAAGAGGCCGCCGTTGCGGTATTCCGGCAGGCCCGTGAGGGCGTCGAGCCCGGTCACGGCGATGCCGGCCTCCTCCAGCGGTTCGAGCAGCGAATAGGCGAGCCACTGCGACAGCTTGTGGAACGGCACCAGCCCGGCGGTCTCGCCCGCCCCGCCGGCGAGGGGGTGGCGCCAGGTGTCGCCGAGATCGACCCCCTCGACGACGATGCGCCCGGGCCAGATCGGGCCGAGATGGGCGAGCAGGGTGTCGAGGATCGCGGCGGCCGGCAGGGCGCCGTCGCGAGCCCGGGCGGCGAGGCGGTCGAACAGCCCGCCGGGACGCGCCTCCGTCCCGAACCCCTCGGGGTCGGCCGCCACCACCTGCCCGAGGCGGTTCATCAGCGCGGTGCGGCCCGGGAGCCCGACCAGCGGGTTGGCCGGGCCGGCCTGGAAGCCCTGGGCCAGTTCGGCCTCGGTGAGGCTCGCCAGCGCCCGGGCGTCGACCCGGAACGGGTCCTCCGGCTCGGCCGAGAACAGGCCCGAGATGAACATGTCGAAGCTCGCCACCGCGAGCCCCTCGGAGCGGGCGTAGGTCTCGCCGGTCCGTCCCTCCTCGTAGCGCCAGGTCGGGCCGGCGCCGGCATCGAGCAGCACGCTGACGATCACGAGGTCGAACGCCGCCCGCGCGCGGGCCGCCGCATCCTCCCACGGCGCCGCGTGGACGAGGGAGCCCCAGCGCTCGAACCCGCCGACGGCGAAGTGGCGCCAGCGGGCGTGGTAGGGGATGGCGAGGTCCGGGTAGTTCGCCCGAATCGTCTCGACCACCGCGTCGGCGCAGGCGCCGAGGCGCCCGGGATCGACCGCGAAGTGCGGCAGCCGTCCGGCGAGGCCCTGCGCCAGCAGGGCCTCGGCCCGCTCGCGCACCGCCGCCGCCGAGAGCAGGCTGCGCGGGTCGTTCGGGTCGATCACGGACGCACCATCGCTCACGGGCAGGACTCCGGTACAGGCTTCGGGTAGGGGGGACGCGTCAGAACCGGTCGAGGTCGCGACCCTTGACGGCGTCGAGGTCGCGGGCTTCGGGCCCGCCCTCGGGGGTGTAGTAGCCGGCCGCCTTCTTGGCCTCGATCTCGACCGAGGCGTCGGGCGGGATCAGCTCGGGCGGGATCGGCACCCGCTCGCCGACCTCGATCCCCGACCCGGTGATGGCGTCGTACTTCATGTTCGACATCGACATCAGCCGGTCGATGCGGGTGATGCCGAGCCAGTGCAGCACGTCGGGCATCAGTTGCTGGAAGCGGGCGTCCTGCACGCCGGCGACGCATTCGGTGCGCTCGAAGTAGGTGGCGGCGGAATCGCCCCCCTCCTGGCGCTTGCGGGCGTTGTAGACGAGGAACTTGGTCACCTCGCCGAGGGCGCGCCCCTCCTTGCGGTTGTAGACGATGACGCCGACGCCGCCGGTCTGGGCCTCGCGTACGCATTCCTCGATGCCGTGGGTGAGGTAGGGCCGGCAGGTGCAGATGTCGGAGCCGAACACGTCCGAGCCGTTGCACTCGTCGTGGACCCGGCAGGCGATGCGGGTCGAGCGGCCGGAGAGCTTCTCCACCTCGCCCATCACGTAGACGGTGCAGCCGCCGATCGGCGGCAGGAACACCTGAAGGTCGGGCCGGGTGACGAGCTCCGGGAACATGCCGCCGGTCTGCTCGAACAGCGTGCGGCGGAGGGCCGTCTCGCCGGTGCCGAACCGGGCCGCGACCCCGGGCAGGTACCAGACCGGGTCGACCGCGACCTTGGTCACCGAGATGTCGCCGGTCTTGTGCAGCACGGTGCCGTCGGCGGCCAGCCGGTGCGCGCCCATCGCCGCCAAAATCTCCGGCAGCGACAGCCGGGCTTTGGTCACCGCGATGGTCGGGCGGATGTCGGTGCCGGTGGCGATCTCGTCGGCGAAGACCTCGCCGGGCAGGTGGCCCCACGGATCGAGGGAGACGATTTTTCCTGGGTCCGACCATTGCGGGTGCGGGCCGATGCCGACCACCGGGTGGGTGTTGGTCAGGTCGGGCCGGGCCAGCGGGTTGAGGGCGCGTCCGGCGATCGCCAGGGCGCGATACAGCGAGTAGGCGCCGCCGCTCGCCCCGATCACGTTGCGGTCGGCCGGGTTGGTGACCGTGCCGATCACCGGGCCGCGCTGCTTCGGGTCGGCCGCGCCCCAGCGGATCGGCCAGCGGGCCGAGCCCGGCTCCGGGTGCGAGGTCAGGCGGATATGCGTCGAGCGATTCGAAGTCGTCATGCGGCCACGCCTGCTTCCTCAACGGAGAAGGCTCCCCGCGACGGCGGGGAGCCTTCAGGGCTTGACCTCATCGAAGGTGGCGCAACCGGGCGGAGCGGTCAAGTTTGGGCCCGCACCGCAGTGCAGCGCGACCGTTTCAACCCTGCTGGCGATCGAGGCTGCTGTCGTCGCCCGACACGTCGGTCATCGGGCCGCCGAGGCCGCTGGTGTTGTCGTCGCGGCGGGCCTGCTCGTCGAAGTTGCGGCGGTTGCCGGCGTGGTCCTGGTACTGCTCGGTCTGGATGTTGCGGCTGTCGAGGCCGCGCTCCTGGCTGTGCTGGGCCTTGTCGCGGTTGCTCAGCACCATGTTCTCCGGCAGCACGCCCTCGGGCAGCTCGGTCATCGCCCCGGTTCCCGACCGCTTGCCCTGCGCACCGGGACCCATGTTGTTCTTGCTGGCATTGGCCATGGCGTCGTCCTCGAACAGGCGGCGGATCCGCCGCGGAGGCGCAAGAAAATGTGCCGCGCTCCGCACGATGCAAGCGCGGCCGTGCCAAATTTAATGCCGGCTCATCATGGAACCCGGGGCACGAATACGCTCTTAGGCAGGCATCTATAGCCAAGTCACGGTGGCGGCTCGGCCACGAGACGGAGCACGCCCGGCGAGCGAGGGAGCCATGGACCTCCAGAAGACCATCCGCGACGCGATCGTGGCCGAGCTGAATCGTCAGGCCGGGCCGGAGCCGGACGCGCCGAAGGTCGATACCAGCGAGACCGGCTACGCCGTCATCGCCGGGCGCATCGACATCGACGCGCTCATCATGGCGATCGAGGGCGCGGTCGCCGGCGGGCCGTGACGGACGGGGCGCCCGACTCGCCATGACCGGCGGACCTGCTATACGCGGGCCCGATTGCGCGGCGCGAGATCCGTCGCCGCCCCCGGCTGAAGCCGGCCCGGACCGAGCCCATATCCCGCGCCATGATCGTCATTCCCTCCGACCGCCTCGACGCCATCCTGGCCCGTCACGAGATCGTCACCGCGACCCTGAGTGCCGGCGAGAGCGAGGCCGAGAGCTTCGTCCAGCTCTCGCGCGAACTCGCCGAACTCGACGACGTGGTCGCGGCGATCCGCGCCTTCCGGGCCGCCGAGGCGGACCTGGAAGGGGTCGAGGCGATGCTGAGCGAGGGCGACCCGGAGATGCGGGCGCTGGCCTTTGAGGAGAAGCCCGAGGCCGAGGCCGCCCGTGACGCCGCCGGCCGCGCGCTCCAGCTCCTGCTCCTGCCCAAGGACGCCGCCGACGAGAAGAGCGCGATCCTCGAGGTCCGCGCCGGCACCGGGGGCGACGAGGCCGCCCTGTTCGCCGGCGACCTCTTCCGCATGTATGCCCGCTACGCCGACCTCAAGGGCTGGCGGGTCGAGGTCGTCTCCGAGAGCCCCGGCACCGTCGGCGGCTACCGCGAGGTCGTCGCCGAGGTGAAGGGCCGCGGCGTGTTCGCGAAGCTGAAGTTCGAGAGCGGGGCGCATCGGGTCCAGCGCGTGCCCGAGACCGAGACGCAGGGGCGCATCCACACCTCCGCCGCCACCGTGGCGGTGCTGCCGGAGGCCGAGGAGGTCGACGTCCAGGTCAACGACGCCGACCTGAAGATCGACACCATGCGGGCGCAGGGCGCCGGCGGCCAGCACGTCAACAAGACCGAATCGGCGATCCGCATCACCCACGTCCCGAGCGGCATTGTGGTGTTCGTTCAGGAGGAGCGCTCGCAGCACAAGAACCGCGCTCGCGCCATGGCGGTGCTGCGCGCGCGCCTCTACGAGCAGGAGCGGACCCAGAAGGACGCCGCCCGCGCCGCCGACCGCAAGTCCCAGGTCGGCAGCGGCGACCGCTCCGAGCGCATCCGCACCTACAACTTCCCGCAGGCGCGGGTCACCGACCACCGCATCAACCTGACGCTCTACAAGCTGGAGGAGGTGCTGGCCGGCACCGCCCTCGACGAGCTGGTCGACGCGCTCTCGGCCGAGCATCAGGCCGCCCTGCTCGCCGCCGAGGGGCTGGCGTGAGCGAGGCCGCGGCGGAGGCGGTCGTCGCCGGCGCCACAGGCCGGGCCGAGGCGGGCCGCCGCGCCGCCCTGTGGCTCGCCGGGCGCGGCATCGCGACCGCCGCCCTCGACGCCCGGATCCTCACCCTCGATCTCCTCGGGCTCACCGCCGCCGACCTCGCGCTCGCCGGCGAGGTGCCGGTCGGCGAGGCCGGGGCGGCGGCGCTCAACGCGGCTCTCGCCCGGCGCGCGTCCGGCGAGCCGGTCGCCCGCATCCTCGGCGCCTGGGAGTTCTGGGGCCTGCCGTTCCGCCTCGGCCCCGACACCCTGGTGCCGCGCCCGGACACCGAGACCGTGGTCGAGGCGGCCCTGGCGCTCCATCCGCCGCCGGGCGACGGCGTGCGGCTCCTCGACCTCGGCACCGGCTCGGGCTGCCTGCTGGTGGCGCTGCTGAGCGAGTGGCCCGGCGCGACCGGCCTCGGGACCGACCGCTCCGCGCCGGCCCTGCGTCTCGCCCGCGACAACGCCCGGCGCAACGGCGTCGGCGGCCGCGCCGGCTTCGTCGCCGGCGACTGGGGCGCCGCCCTCGGCGGCCGGTTCGACGTCGTGGTGTCGAACCCGCCCTACATCGCGACCCGGACCGTCGAGGGGCTCGACCCGGAGGTGCGCGACCACGATCCGCGCCTCGCCCTCGACGGCGGCGTCGACGGGCTCGACGCCTACCGGACGATCCTGGCCCAGGCTCCCGGCCTGCTGGCGCCGGGCGGGGCGCTGCTGGTCGAGATCGGCTACGATCAGGAGGCGGCCCTGCGCGCCCTGGCGCCGGCCTCGGGCCTGCGCGTCGAGGCGGTGCGCCGCGACCTCGCCGGGCATCCCCGGGTGGTGGCGATGCGCGCCGCGGACCCAGGGTGAGGCGGCGGACCCAAGTTCCTGATGTCGTTGGTGCGTTCGCGCACGCGATTTCGCCGTTCCTTGCGCGATTCCAGAATTTCTCCGCGCGATTCCACTTGGCGCCGTCCGATCGCGTCGCTAATATAGGACGACAGATCGTGAACGGTCCGGTCAGGCGGCCCGGCTCGCAGGCGCGGGCCACGAACCGGGTGCGGACCTCGGGCGATCGTCACACCGGGCATTTCCAGGGGCGTGCGAACGGTCTGCCCGGTCATCCGCAACTGGCAAGCGTCGGGCCGACCGGACACGCGAGCGCCCGCGGTTGACCACAGCACACGGACATCGTCGCGGCATGGGGCGGCCCGGCAGGGCCCGCACGAGAACGCGGCCGGTCCGTCCAGCGCGCGTCCTGCCAGCGAGTCGAACGAGGGTCAGTCGAGACCGATGAGACCAAACCAGAACCGGCGTATGCGTGGCCGCAATCGCAGCAACAAAGGCCCCAACCCGCTCACCCGTTCCTATGAGTCGAACGGCCCCGACGTCAAAATCCGCGGCACGGCCCAGCACATCGCCGACAAGTACGCCCAGCTCGCCCGCGACGCCCAGGCGAGCGGCGACCCGGTGATGGCGGAAAACTATTTCCAGCACGGCGAGCACTATTACCGCATCATCGCCGCCGCCAACGAGCAGTACCGCCAGCAATACGGCGGCACCTACGGCCGCCAGTCCTTCGACGACGAGGGCGACGAGGGCGACGAGGGCGAGCCGAACGGCTACGCCGCACAGAGCGATGCCCGCGGCTACGCCGCCTACGGCCCCGGCGACGATTACGGCGATCCGGCCCAGCAGCCGCAGCCCTACGGCGAGCCCGATGCGCGCCCTGCCCGCTTCGACCGCCAGCAGGAGCGTCCCGAGCGCCAGGACCGCCAGCAGGACCGCGGCGACCGTCCCGATCGCGGTGACCGCCCCGATCGTGCGGATCGGCCCGATCGCGGCGACCGCCGCGAGCGGTTCCAGAACCGCCAGGACCGCCCGCCGCGCCAGGACCGCCAACAGGACCGCGCCGAGCGACAGGATCGCGGCGACCGTCCCGATCGCGGCGACCGTTCCGATCGCGGCGACCGTTCCGATCGCGGCGACCGTTCCGATCGCGGCGATCGGCAGGATTACGCCGCCCGCGGCGAGCCGCCGCGCCAGGACGCCTATCGCGACGCGCCCCGCGCCGATGCTCCCCCCCGCGAGGGTGGTCGTTCCGAGTACCGGCGCGAGCGCCGCCGCGAGGAGCCCCGTCCCGAGCCGGTCGCCGAGGAGCCGGTCGGCCTGCCGGCCTTCCTGACCACCCCGGCCCGCGCGCCGGCCCCTGCCCCGGTCGAGGAGGCGCCCCCGCCGCCGCCGCCGGCCGAGCCCGAGGCCGCCGCTGAGGAAGCCCCCCGGCCGCGCCGCCGCCGCCGCACCCGCTACGAGGGCGCCGCGCCGGAAGGCACCGAGACGCCCGGCACCGACCTGTTCCCGAAGGCCGCCGGCGAGTCCTGATCGGCACGTCCGAACCCTCCCCCGCTGCGGGGAAGGGTGCCCGGCGGAGGCCGGGCGGGAGACGGGATCGCGACGCTGATTCAGTTGGCGCTCGTCACCGGGGTCGCGCCATTTCCGGAGGCGGCGTCCCCTCTCGGCGGGACTCCGTCCCGCTGCACTCACTGCGTTCGCCACCCTCCCCCGCAAAGGGGGGAGGGTTGGCCCCGCATACTAGCTTCACTCCAGCCGCTGCCCCAGCCGCCCGGCGAGGTCCTGGATGAACTGGAACGCCGTGCGGCCGGAGCGGGCGCCGCGGGTGGTCGCCCATTCCAGCGCCTCGGCCCGCAGCCGCGCCGGCTCGACCGCGAGGCCGTGGCGGGCGACGTAGGCGTCGACCATCGCCAAGTACTCGTCCTGGCTGCACTTGTGGAAGCCGAGCCACAGGCCGAACCGGTCGGACAGCGACACCTTCTCCTCGACTGCCTCGCCCGGATTGATCGCCGTCGAGCGCTCGTTCTCGACCATCTCGCGGGCGAGCAGGTGGCGCCGGTTCGAGGTGGCGTAGAACAGCACGTTGTCGGGCCGTCCCTCGATGCCGCCGTCGAGCGCCGCCTTCAGCGACTTGTACGAGGTGTCCTCGGCGTCGAAGGACAGGTCGTCGCAGAACACCACGAAGCGGTGCGGGTCGGGCCGCAGCAGCCCCATCAGCGCCGGCAGGCCCTCGATGTCCTCGCGGTGGATCTCGACCAGCTTCAGGGGCCGCGCGCCGCCCTCGCGCCGGGCGTTGATCTCGGCATGGACCGCCTTGACCAGCGACGACTTGCCCATGCCGCGGGCGCCCCACAGCAGGGCGTTGTTCGCCGGCAGGCCGCGGGCGAAGCGCTCGGTGTTGTCGAACAGGATGTCGCGCATCCGGTCGATGCCGTGCAGGAGGCCGATCTCGACCCGGTTGACCTTCGGGACCGGCTGCAGCCGGCCCTCGGCGAGCCACACGAAGGCGTCGGCGGCGGCGAGGTCCGGCCGCGGCGTCGCCGGCGGCGCCGCGCGCTCCAGGGCGGCGGCGATGCGCAGCAGCACCGGCATCAGGCCGTCATCGGTCGGGGCAGGGGTCGGGGAAGGGGTCGGGGCAGGGGGCTCGGTCATGGCGGCTCGGCGTCGGAATCCGGTCTCGGACGTTTACGGGCTCGCGGGCGTCTTAATCCGGGCGTCCGGCGCGCGCGAGCGGTCCCGGTGCGCCCCCGCCATGCGGCGGCGGTGTCGCCGTTGCTTTCGGGTCGCCCCTGGCTATAGTCCGCGCGCTTTCACGACAGGCGGCCCGGCCCCCGGGCGGCCCGTCCTCGCATTTCCGGGAGACCCACGAGTGATCACGCCCGCCTTCGCGCAGGGAGCTGGCGCCGCCGCCAGCGGCACGGACGTCATCTTGCAGGTGGTCCCGTTCGTTCTCATCTTCGTCATCATGTATTTCCTGATCCTGCGGCCGCAGCAGCGCAAGGCCAAGCAGCATCAGGACATGGTCCGCAACGTGCGCCGCGGCGACACCGTGGTGACCAACGGCGGCATCCTCGGCCGGGTGTCGAAGGTGACCGACGAGGCGAGCGAGATCGAGGTCGAGATCGCCGAGGGCGTGCGGGTGAAGGTCGTCCGCGGGATGATCGCCGAGGTCCGCGCCAAGGGCGAGCCGGTCAAGGCCGCCTGATCCAGCCGGGGGCCGCGCGGCCCCCGCCTCACGCACTCACGTCGGGACCGCCGATGCTCCGTTTCTCCACCGCGAAGATCGTCTCGACGCTCGCCGTGATCCTGATCGGCCTGACGCTGGCGGTGCCGAGCTTCTTCTCGGCCGACCAGCGCAAGGCCTTCGTCTCGTCCCTGCCGGGCTGGTTCCCGACCTGGATCGTGCCCACCCGCGCCATCGTGCTCGGCCTCGACCTCCAGGGCGGGTCGCAGATCGTGCTCGAGGTCGACCGCAACGACCTCACCCGCACCATGGCGCAGCAATTGCGCGACGACGTGCGCGGGGCGCTGCGGGCCGAGTCGATCCAGGCCGACGGCGGCATCCAGCTCACCCCCCGCGGCGTGCAACTGCGCATCGCCGATGCCGCCGCCCGTGCCCGGGCGCTTCCGAAGCTGCGGGCGCTGTCGCAGCCGGTCACCGATGCGGTGCTGGGCCAGACCGGCGCCAACACCCTCGACGTCAAGGAAGATCCCAACGGCACGATCCGGCTCGACTTCACCGATGCCGGCCTCAACGCCCGGGTCCGCCGGGCGGTGACCCAGGCGATCGAGGTGGTGCGCCGCCGCGTCGATCTCGGCGGCACCACCGAGCCGTCGATCCAGCAGCAAGGCGCCGACCGCATCCTCGTCCAGGTGCCGGGCCTCCAGGACCCGCAGCGGCTCGAGGAGCAGCTCGGCAAGACCGCCAAGCTCGAATTCCGCATGCTCGCCGACAGCCCGTCCGGCGACGTCGACATGCTGCCGTCGCGCGATTCCAACGGCCAGCGGGTGCCGGTCGAGCGCCGGGTGATGGCCGACGGCGCCGACCTCACCGACGCCCAGCCGGGCTTCGACTCGAAGTCGAATGAGCCGATCGTCAACTTCAAGTTCAACCTGCGCGGCGCCCAGCGCTTCGGGCAGGCGACGAGCGAGAATGTCGGCCGGCCGATGGCGATCGTCCTCGACAACGAGGTCGTGTCGGCGCCGCGCATCCTCCAGCCGATCACCGGCGGCCAGGGCCAGATCTCGGGCCGGTTCACGGTGCAGCAGGCCAACGACCTGTCGGTGCTGCTGCGCGCCGGCGCCCTTCCGGCCAAGCTCACCATCATCGAGCGCCGCACCGTCGGCCCGGGCCTCGGCCGCGACTCGATCGAGGCCGGCAAGAACGCCACCATCGTGGCGACGGTGCTGGTCGTAGTGCTGATGTTCGCGACCTACGGCGTGTTCGGCCTGTTCGCCAACATCGCGCTCCTCGTCCATGTCGGGCTGATCCTCGGCCTGATGTCGGTGCTGGAGGCGACCATGACCCTGCCGGGCATCGCCGGCATCGTGCTCACCATCGGCACGGCGGTGGACTCGAACGTGCTGATCTACGAGCGCGTGCGCGAGGAGGTGCGGGCCGGACGCTCGATTCCGTCCGCGCTCCAGGCCGGGTTCGACCGCGCCTTCGCCACCATCGTCGACTCGAACTCGACCATGGCGATCGCCGCGATCATCCTGTTCTTCATGGGGTCGGGCCCGGTGCGCGGCTTCGCGGTCGTGTTCATCCTCGGCATCCTGACCACCGTCATCACCGCCGTGACGCTCACCCGGATGATGATCGCGCTCTGGTACCAGCGCTTCCGGCCGAAGGTGCTGCCGATCTGACGACCCTCGTGCCGCCCGGGTGGGCGGCGCCCGCCGGGGCGGATCGCGATCCGCCCGCGCCGCCCGAATCCTGGACCGAGTACGATGCGCCTCCTCCGCCTCTGGCCCGACGAATCCCACTTCGACTTCATGCGCCTGCGGCGCTTCAGCTTCCCGCTCTCGGCGGCTCTGTCGATCGCGACGGTGGTCCTGTTCGTGACCATCGGCCTCAATTTCGGCATCGACTTCAAGGGCGGCACCCTGGTCGAGCTGCGGCCGAAGGCCGGCGCCACCGCCGATGTCGGCGCGGTGCGCCACACCGCCAACGGGTTCGGCTTCGGCGAGACCGAGGTGCAGGAATACGGCCAGGGCTCGGTCTCGGTCCGCTTCCCGCTCCAGGCCGGCGGCGAGACCGGCCAGACCCTCGTGATGCAGAAGGCCCACGCCGCCTTCGACGCCGACTACACCTTCGAGCGGGTCGAGACCGTCGGTCCGCGCGTCTCGGGCGAGCTGGTGCAGTCGGGCACGATCGGCGTCGTGCTCTCGGTCGTCGCGGTGCTGATGTACCTGTGGTTCCGGTTCGAGCGCGAGCTGGCGCTCGGCGCCATCGTCGGCACCCTGCACGACATCGTGCTCACCGTCGGCCTGTTCGTCATCACCCGGATCGAGTTCAACATGACCTCGATCGCCGCGATCCTCACCATCGTCGGCTACTCGCTGAACGAGACGGTGGTGGTGTTCGACCGCACCCGCGAGCTGATGCGTCGCTACAAGACCATGCCGACGGTCGAATTGCTCAACCTGTCGATCAACTCCACGATGTCGCGCACCGTGATGACCGCGACCTCGACCGCCCTGTCGCTCGTCGCCCTGGTGCTGTTCGGCGGCGAGGCGATCAAGGGCTTCTCGGTTGTGATGCTGGTCGGCGTGGTGCTGTGCACCTACTCGGCGATCTTCATCTCGACGCCGTTCCTGATCTATATCGGCCTCCAGGGCCACAGCAACCGCAGCCCCGGCCGCGACGAGGACGCCGCCCTGAAGCATGCGGCGGAGTAGCGGCGGCATGGCCGAGAGCGGGCGCCTCCACGACGGCTTCGTCCCGGGCCGCCACCCGATCGATTCCTACGGCAACGGCGGCTTCCGCTTCGCCGACATGTCGCATCGCGGCTCGATCCTGGCGCTGCCCTCCGGCATCCGCGCCTGGGACGTGACCGGGCCGGCGGGGATTACCGCGGCGAGCCTCGCGCCGGTGCTGGCCGAGGGCGGCGAGGTCGGCCTGCTGCTGATCGGGACGGGAGCCGAGATCGCGTTCCTGCCCGAGGCGCTGCGGCGCCACCTCAAGGCCGCCGGCATCGGCCTCGACGTGATGCAGACCGGCGCCGCGGCCAAGACCTACAACATCCTGGCGGGCGAGAACCGCAAGGTCGCCGCCGCCCTGATCGCGGTGCCGTGAGGGACCCGCGATGAGCGAGGGCGGCAACCCGGCCTCCGGCCACGGCACCGACTGGGCCTACGCCCATTGCGAGGCGCTGGTCCGCGACGGCGATCCCGACCGCTACTTCGCGACGCTGTTCGCCCCGGCCGCCCACCGCCCGCACCTGTTCGCGCTCGCCGCCTTCAGCCTGGAGGTGGCGCGGGTGCGCGACGCAGTGTCGAGCCCGATGCCCGGCGAGATCCGCCTGCAATGGTGGCGCGACGCGCTCCAGGGCGAGGCGCGCGGCGACGTGCGGGCCAACCCGGTGGCGGCGGCCCTCGACGACACCATCGTGCGCCGGCGCCTGCCGCGCCAGCCCCTGGTCGACCTCGTCGACGCCCGGGTGTTCGACCTCTACGACGACCCGATGCCCTCGGTGCGCGATCTGGAGGGCTATTGCGGCGAGACCGCCTCGGTCCTGATCCGCCTCGGGGGGCTGATCCTGGCCGAGGGCGGCGAGCCCGGCGGCGCCGCCGCGGCCGGCCATGCCGGCGTCGCCCAGGCGGTGACCGGGCTTTTGCGGGCGCTCCCCTGGCACGCCCGCCGCGGTCAGGTCTACCTGCCGGCGGACGTGCTCGCCGCCCACGGCGTCACCCGCGAGGACGTGGTCAGCGGGCGGGGCGGCCCCGGCCTCGCCGGCGCCTGCGCCGACCTGCGCGCCCTGGCGCGGCGCCATCTCGACGCCTTCGAGGGCGCCCGCGCCACGATCTCGCCGGCCGCCGGCGCCGCCTACCTGCCGGTCGCCCTGGTGCCGGACTACCTCGCGGCGATGGAGCGGCCGGGCACCGACCCGCTGCGCAGCGCGATCGACCTGCCGCGCTGGCGCCGGGTGTTCCGGCTCTGGCGCGCGTCGCGGCGCTTCCGCTGATTCCTCCTCAGCGCGGCAGCATCGCGTCGAGGCGGTCGAGATCGATCCGGTAGGGCTCGCGGTTCGGGGGCGGCCGCGGCGTCGGGCTGGCGCCGTGCAGCGCCCGGTAGCGGTGCCCGAGCGCCGCGGCGAGGTCCCAGAAGAACGGGTCGGTCCAGCCCTCCGCCGCGAGGTGCAGCACGGTGGCGTGCGGCGGGCAGAACAGGGTGCTGGTCATCGCCGCCCCCATCGGCCCGACGACCGCGCGGGCGCGGGCGAAGGTCGCGACCTGCCGGCTGAACGACAGCGGCTCGGGATCGACCACCGTGAAGCCGCGCGCGCGCACGAGGTCGAGAACCGCATCGCGGTTGATGAGGGCGCGGTCCCATTGCGGGGCACGATCGACGTAGATCCGCCGGCCCGCATCCGGATCGCCGCCGCGCCACGCCTCTCGCGCGAGCTTGCGGCGCACCTCGCCGGCCTGCCGCAGCAGGTGGTCGCGCACGAAGCGCAGCGCCTCCGGCGACTTGCTCGCCGGGTGAACCGAGACCGGGGTGGCGTAGTACAGCCGCGGGAAGCGGAACGCCGCGTCGCGGGGCAGGAACACGGTGTCGGCCCCGGCCGCGTCGCCGAGGAACAGCCGGATCGTGCGCCGCCGGATCTCGTCGCTCGCCGCACCGTAGCCGGTCAGGACCAGGGTGATACGCCGATCCGGGTGCAGCCGCCGCAGGGTGCGGAACCCGGCGAGGCGGGGCAGGTCGTCGACGAGCCAGTGCCCGTAGTTGAACGAGCCCGACGAGCTGAAGAAGAACGCGACCTCGGCGCCGTGCGGCTCGGCCCGCGCGAGGTCGCCGTCTTCCGCCAGAGTCAGGCCGGGCCGGTCCGGCGGGCGGTAGGTCTCGTAGACGATGCGGCCGCCGGCATGGAGCACGTTGTCGCGCAAGGTCGCGTCGTCGAGGACGAACAGCCCGCAGGGCGGCCCGCCGGGATGCCGGCGGTCGATCGCCGCGAACTCGGCCTCCAGGGCCACGGCCGCGACGGGATCGTCGCCGCGCAGCCATTCCGGCGCCGGGCGGGGATAGGCGTAGGGCGGGAACAGCGGCGCGACGAGGCGGCCGGCCGGCGCCGTGCGCATCAGGTGGGCGCGCTCGGGCACCGCGGCGTCGAGGCCGGCCCCGGCATACAGGATCGCGGCGTCGCACGAGGCGAGCCGCTCGGCGGCGAGGGTCATGGAGCGAGCACCATGGCGGCTCGCGGGCTATTCCGCCGCCGCCAGCGACGGCTCGCCGAGCCACGCGGCGAGGTCGCCCCGGGCCCGGTCGGTCAGCGCGCGCTTCTTCGCCTGCGCCTTCTCGGGCCCGCGCAGGCGGCGGCCGTCCGGCGCCTTCGGGGCGCGCTCCAGCGGCGGAAACAGCCCGAAATTGACGTTCATCGGCTGGAACGAGCGCGGCGCGCCCTCGTCCTCGGCGCTGAGATGGCCGCCGGTGATGTGCCCGATCAGCGCCCCGAGCGCCGTGGTCGGGGGCAGCGGCGCGAGCGTGTGGCCGAGGCGCTCGGCGGCGGCGAAGCGGCCGGCCATCAGCCCGACCGCGGCGCTCTCGACGTAGCCCTCGCAGCCGGTGATCTGGCCGGCGAAGCGCAGCCGCGGCGCCGCCCTCAGGCGCAGGGTCGCGTCGAGCAGGCGCGGCGAGTCGAGGTAGGTGTTGCGGTGCAGGCCGCCGAGCCGGGCGAACTCGGCCTTTTCCAGACCCGGAATGGTACGGAAGATCCGCACCTGCTCGCCGTAGGTCAGCTTCGTCTGGAACCCGACCATGTTGTAGAGCGTGCCCAGCGCGTTGTCCTGGCGCAACTGGACGATGGCGTAGGCCTTCACGGTCGGGTTGTGCGGGTTGGTGAGGCCGAACGGCTTCATCGGGCCGTGGCGCAGGGTCTCGGGGCCGCGCTCGGCCATCACCTCGATCGGCAGGCAGCCGTCGAAGTATGGCGTGCTCGCCTCCCACTGCTTGAACGAGGTCTTCTCGCCCGCGACCAGCGCGGCGATGAAGGCGACGTATTGCTCGCGGTCGAGCGGGCAGTTGATGTAGTCGGCCCCGGTGCCGCCCGGTCCGGCCTTGTCGTAGCGCGACTGGAACCACGCCGTGCCCATGTCGATCGAGTCGCGGTGGACGATCGGCGCGATGGCGTCGAAGAAGGCGAGGGACTCGGCGCCGGTGAGGCCGCGGATCGCCTCGGCCAGTCCCGGCGCGGTGAGCGGACCGGTGGCGACGACGACGCTGCCCCATTCCTCCGGCGGCAGGCCCTCGACCTCCTCGCGGACGATTCTCACCAGGGGATGGGCCTCGAGCGCCGCGGTGACGGCGCGTGAGAAGCCCTCGCGGTCCACCGCGAGCGCGCCGCCCGCCGGCACCTGATGCGCGTCGCCCGCCCGCATGACCAGCGAGCCGAGGCGGCGCATCTCCTGGTGCAGCAGGCCGACCGCATTGAGATCGGCGTCGTCGGAGCGGAACGAGTTCGAGCAGACCAGCTCGGCGAGGCCGTCGGTCTGGTGGGCCTCGGTGGCGCGCACCGGGCGCATCTCGTGCAGCACGACGGGCAGGCCGCTCTGCGCGATCTGCCAGGCGGCCTCCGAGCCGGCGAGGCCGCCGCCGACGACGTGGATGGGATCGGATCCGGACATGAGGCGGCATATCGGATCGGGCGGGTCGAGATCAACGGCCGCCGGGACGAAGCCGGGCCCCGGATGTGCGAACGCCCGCCTGGACGTGCGAACGCCCGCCGAAGGGCGGGCGCGCGAGTCGCCGGGCGGACCCGGAGATGGACCGATCGTGCGATCAGGTGCGACCGAGCGATCAGGCGTGGCTGCGGGCGATGCCCGGGATCTCGTAGCGGTTGATGCCGAGATCGTCGAGCTCGCGGTCGGACAGGCGCGACAGCTCGGTGACGGTCTCGCGGTACCGGAGGTACGAACGGATCTTGCTGAGGATGACGGAGACGAACATGGAAGTGACCTCGTGACGGGCAGCCAAAGCCGAAATCTGCGGCATCGCTGCCCGTTTCTGTTGCAATGCACCATATGGGTTTTGGGCCTCCGGTGTGGAGTCCGACCGGCGTAAGCCAGCCATGCGAGAGCGGCATGCTCCGCATAGGACTTCGTCAACCAAGCTGCGCTGCATGCGTCTTCGGCAGCACTTCCGTGCCGTTTCGGCGGGATTTCCCGAATTCCGGCACGATGTTGCAGGTGCGAAGCCGGATCGGGATCCGAAGCGTGGCCGGGGAGGGGCGGGGCCTCCGCGTGCCGGGGCGCGGGGCTGATGGGCCCGGTGCTGGATCAGGTCGGAATCCGGGCGCCTTGGCCCGGCTGCGCCGGCCGGCGCCGGCGGGGACCTCGATGCAGGACACCCGGTCGTTGGCGCCGGACGGTCGGGCGGCCGGTGGGGCGCCCCGCGCCCGCGCTCAGTGCAGCTGCGGCGCCACCAGGAAGCGGTCCCGGTCGGCCGAGGCGATCGTGACCGAGAGGGTCTTGCCGTCCCGGCGCAGCGTCAGCGGCACGGGGACGCCGGCATCGCCGAGCGCCCAGACGCTGCGGAAGCACTGGGCCAGATCCTTCACCCGGGTGTCGCCCACCGCCAGGATGGCGTCGCCGGCGCGCAGGTCGGCGGCCTCGGCGGGACCGCCGGTCGCCAGCCCCATCACCACCACGCCGTCCTCCATCTCGGTGGCGTAGAGGCCGAGCCACGGCCGCGGCGGCGTCGCCGGGCGGCCGCGCCGGGTGAGGTCGCTCAGGACCGGCTTCAGCAGGTCGATCGGCACCACCATGTTGATCGCGCCGTCGCCCTCGCCCTGCTGCAGTTGCAGCGAGCCGATCCCGACGAGGTCGCCCGCCGGCCCGATCAGCGCCGTCCCGCCCCAGTGCGGATGCGGCGGGGCGGTGAACAGGGCGTCGTCGAGGACGTATTCCCAGTAGCCGGCGAATTCCTGCCGGGCGACGATGCGCGCCGCCACGGCGCGGTGGCGCCCGCCGGCCCCGGCCATCACCACCGCGTCGCCGGTCTTCAGCCCGGCCGAGGAGCCGACCGGCAGGGGGGTGACGTCGAGGCGGCCGAGGGCCTGGACCAGCCCGAACCCGGTGGCGGCATCGAACCCGACGACGTGGCCGGGCAGGCTGCGCCCGTCATGGGTGGTCAGCCACACGGTCTCGGCCTCGGTGACGAGGTAGCCGATGGTGAGCACGAGCCCCTCGCCCCCGATCGCCACGCCGTTGCCGGCCCGCTCGGTGCCAAGCGCCTGGGCCGTGAAGGCGTTGTCCGGCGCCCTGGCCGAGAGGGCGACCACCGCGGTGAGGGCCTGATCGAGGTCGTAGGCGTAGTTGGCGGGACGGGGCTGCACCGCCGAGGGGATCTTCCAGTCTCCGAGCGATGCCATGCCGGCCTCCTGTCCGCGCGGCACGGCCCGTCCGCGGCACCGTCCCCGATCCTCCGTTATAGGTCGCCGCCGCGGCCCCGACACCCGAGCCGGGCCGATCCCGCCCGCGGCCGGCCGCGCCCACGAAAACGCCGCCCGGCACGGGGCCGGGCGGCGGACGGATCCCGGTCGGAGAGCCGGATCGGATCAGTACTTGCGCACGATCGCCACCGGCTCCGGGGGCGGGGCGGCGGCCACGGTGTAGAGCGGCGCCACGACGCGGAACCAGCCCTCGGTCGAGTAGGCCTCGCGCCGGGTCGGGCCGAAGACCGGGTCGACCTGCCGGGCGGTCGTCACGACGTCGCGGGCGACGTAGGCCTGGACCGAGAACTTGCCGAAATCGTAGCCGATCAGGCCACCGAGGGCGAAGCGGCCCTGGCCGTTGAGCCCCGGCGCCTGCCGGTTGGGCAGGTTGACGGTGCCGTACCCGATGGCGCCGATCTCGAAGTTGCCGAACTTCTTCGTCGCCGTCAGGTCGAGGTTGAGGCCGTCGGAGGGGTATTGCGGTCCGTAGAAGGACGGGATGCCGTTGCGGCCCTCGAAGCGGGCTGGCACGTCGTAGAAGTTGTGGGTCAGGTTGGCGGTGACGTTCCAGCCGTCGCCGGTGTAGCTGAGGGCGAAGCCCTGGCGGTAGGTGTTGGAGGCCAGGATGCTGGCACCGCCGAGGCCACCGCCGCGGCCGCCGTTGAGGTCGTTCAGGTACGCACCGAAGAGATAGCTCGCGCCGACGTTGCCGCCGAGATCCCAGGCGAAGATGCCGCCGACGAAGGTGCCGACGTTGATGCTGGTGTTGCGGCCGCCAGCGGCGCGGTCGAAGGTGAAGATGGTCGGCGGCGCGACGAGGAGTTCGATCCGGGCGCCGAGGACCTTCAACGGGGTCGACCAGACCAGGACCGGGACGTTGACCGCGGTGTCGATCGAGGTGGCGTTGGGCCCGTCCGGGCTGCGGAACGTGAAGGTGTCGATCGCGTAGATGCCCTCGGGCAGCGGCGCGCCGACGGCGAGGCCGACCTGCTCGCCCGGCACCGTCGTGGTCTGCGCGAAGGCAGCGGTCGCCGAAACTCCGAAGGACAGAGCAGCCGCCCCCGCGGCCAGCCAGTACTTGCGCATTGATGAGGTTTCCTTCCCGCCGGCACTTGCCGGTAGATTTCGAATGTCGAGCAAGTCTCGACGTCACCCGCTTTTGCTGCGGATGTTCATCGCAACTGTCTTGATTCGCTCTCCGGCGCCGGCACAAGCCGAACCTCGCCACTGTTCTACAGCCACGCTCGAATTGCCAGCATCCTGCCCGCATGTTGGACAGACACAGTACGATTGTTGCCGAAAAGCCGCAGCTAGCCGGGCACTATATGACCTTAGGTAATACGGCCGTTGACTGTCGAAAATCCTGCTGGAACGGCGACTTTGTGCACTGCAACTTGGGCAGTCGGGGATCGCATCGACGCGCTTCCCCTCCATTCCGGGGGAAAAGCCCGGGCCGGCTCCGCTTCCCCGCTCGCCGGCCCGCCAGAACGTTGTCGACAGGTGCGGTCCGCTACTCGGCCGCCTGCTTGCGCCGCGGCGCGGTGAGCGGGCGCCGGGCCAGCACCTCGCGCAGGAAGCGCCCGGTATGGCTCGCCTTGGCCTTGGCGATCGCCTCGGGCGTGCCCTCGGCCACGATGGTGCCGCCGCCGTCGCCGCCCTCTGGCCCCATGTCGATCACCCAGTCGGCGGTCTTGATGACCTCGAGGTTGTGCTCGATCACCACCACGGTGTTGCCCTGGTCGACGAGCTCGTGCAGCACCTCCATCAGCTTGGCGACGTCGTGGAAATGCAGGCCGGTGGTCGGCTCGTCGAGGATGTAGAGGGTGCGGCCGGTGGCCCGCTTCGACAGCTCCTTCGACAGCTTCACCCGCTGGGCCTCGCCGCCCGACAGCGTCGTGGCCTGCTGGCCGACCCGGACGTAGCCGAGGCCGACCCGGGCCAGCGTCTCCATCTTCTCGCGGATCGACGGCACCGCCTTGAACAGGTCGGCGGCCTCCTCGACGGTCATGTCGAGCACGTCGGCGATCGAGTTCTCGCGGTACTTCACCTCGAGGGTCTCGCGGTCGTAGCGCCGGCCCTTGCAGACGTCGCAGGTCACGTAGACGTCGGGCAGGAAGTGCATCTCGATCTTGATGACGCCGTCGCCCGAGCACGCCTCGCAGCGCCCGCCCTTGACGTTGAACGAGAACCGGCCGGGCTGGTAGCCGCGGGCCTTGGCCTCGGGCAGGCCGGCGAACCAGTCGCGGATCGGCGTGAAGGCGCCGATATAGGTCGCCGGGTTCGAGCGCGGGGTGCGGCCGATCGGCGACTGGTCGATGTCGATGACCTTGTCGAGGTGCTCCAGCCCCTCGATGCGCTCGAACGGCGCCGGATGGGCGAGGGCGCCGTTGAGCTTGCGCGCCACCGCCTTGTAGAGCGTGTCGATGACGAGGGTCGACTTGCCGCCGCCCGAGACGCCGGTGACGCAGGTGAAGGTGCCGAGCGGGATCTCGGCGGTGACGCCCTTGAGGTTGTTGCCCCTGGCTCCGACGAGCGTGAGGCTGCGCCCCTTCCGGCCCTTGCGCCGGGCGGCCGGCATCCGCACCGAGAGTTCGCCGGTGAGGTAGCGCCCGGTGAGCGAGGCGGGGTTGGCCAGCACCTCCTGCGGCGTACCCTGGGCGACGATCTCGCCGCCGTGGATGCCCGCGCCCGGCCCGACATCGACGACGTGGTCGGCCTGGAGGATCGCGTCCTCGTCGTGCTCGACCACGATCACCGAGTTGCCGAGGTCGCGCAGGCGCTTGAGGGTCCCGAGCAGCCGCTCGTTGTCGCGCTGGTGCAGGCCGATCGACGGCTCGTCGAGGACGTAGAGCACGCCGGTCAGCCCCGAGCCGATCTGCGAGGCGAGGCGGATGCGCTGGCTCTCGCCGCCCGACAGCGAGCCGGAGCCGCGGGCCAGTGTCAGGTAGTCGAGCCCGACATCGACCAGGAAGGTGAGCCGGTCGCGGATCTCCTTGAGGATGCGGACCGCGATCTCGTTCTGCTTCGGGCTGAGCTGGCCGGGCAGGTCGCCGAACCAGCGGTGGGCCTCGCGCACCGAGAGCGCGGCGGCCTCGGCGACGTCGCGGTCGGTCACCTTCACGGCGAGCGCCTCGGGCTTGAGCCGCTTGCCGCCGCAGGCGTGGCAGGGCGTCTCGGCCATGAAGCGCGCGATGTCCTCGCGGGCGGCGTCGCTCTCGGTCTCGCGGTAGCGCCGCTCGAGGTTCGGGATCACGCCCTCGAAGGGCTTGGCGACCTCGTAGGCGCGCAGGCCGTCGTGATAGGCGAAGCGGATCACGTCGGTGTCCGACCCGTACAGGATCACCTGCCGGGCCGCCGCGGTGAGCTTTCCCCACGGCACGTCGGTGCGGAAGCGGTAATGCGCGGCGAGCGCCGCCAGGGTCTGGCCGTAATAGGGCGAGGTCGACTTGGCCCAGGGGGCGATGGCGCCCTTGTCGAGACTCGTCGTCTCGTCGGCGACGACCAGCGCCGGGTCGATCCGCATCTCGTGGCCGATGCCGCCGCAGGTCGGGCAGGCGCCGAACGGGTTGTTGAACGAAAAGAGCCGCGGCTCGATCTCGGGGATGGTGAAGCCCGAGACCGGGCAGGCGAAGCGCGACGAGAAGGTGATGCGCTCGGGCTCCCGGCCCTCGGCGGCGTCCGCCATCTCGACCACCGCGATGCCGTCGGCGAGGTCCAGCGCGGTCTCGAACGAGTCGGCCAGCCGCGAGGCCATGTCGGCCCGCACCACGATGCGGTCGACCACCACGTCGATGTCGTGCTTGAGCTTCTTGTCGAGCTTCGGCACGTCGTCGATGGGGTAGTAGTCGCCGTCGATGCGCAGGCGCTGGAAGCCCTTCTTCTGGAACTCGGCGATCTCCTTGCGGTACTCGCCCTTGCGGCCGCGCACCACGGGCGCCAGCAGGTAGAGCCGGGTCTTCTCGGGCAGCGCCAGCACCCGGTCGACCATCTGGCTCACGGTCTGGCTCTCGATCGGCAGGCCGGTGGCCGGCGAGTACGGGATGCCGATCCGCGCCCACAGCAGGCGCATGTAGTCGTAGATCTCGGTGACGGTGCCGACGGTGGAGCGCGGGTTCTTCGAGGTGGTCTTCTGCTCGATCGAGATCGCCGGCGACAGCCCGTCGATCTGGTCGACGTCGGGCTTCGACATCATCTCGAGGAACTGGCGGGCATAGGCCGAGAGCGACTCGACGTAGCGGCGCTGGCCCTCGGCGTAGATGGTGTCGAAGGCGAGCGACGACTTGCCGGAGCCCGACAGACCGGTGAACACCACGAGCCTGTCGCGCGGGATCACGAGGTCGACGTTCTTCAGGTTGTGCTCGCGGGCGCCGCGCACGGCGATGACGCGGGCCTCCGCCGCACGGTCGAACAGGGAATCGAGAGGGGCCATGCAGGAGGCTCCGGGCCGGCAGGCGGGCGGGGTCGACGGGGCGGGCAGGGCGGGATCGCGGATCCGCACCGTCGCCGTGCTAGAACAAAATGCGTACAGCCTCAACCGCACGCGGTGGCGCGCCAGGTGTGCGCCCGCTGCGTGCCATCTGGCGCGGGCAGGGCGGGCCCGCAAGGGCGGCGGCCGCGCGAGCGGTTGCCACGCCGCCCCCGCGCCGCTATGGAAGCGCCATCCGCACGGTGGGGCGTCGCCAAGCGGTAAGGCAGCGGTTTTTGGTACCGCCATTCCCAGGTTCGAATCCTGGCGCCCCAGCCACCTTTTTACCTAACCCATTCAGAACGCACACTTTCTCGCGCAACCGCCCTGCGGAGTGAGCCGGTTGCTACATTCCGCTGCTACACAGGCCGCCCGCCCGGGCGGCGAGGGAGCGGAGTGGGATCCATCGCCAACGTCGTCCTCCGGGGACGAATCTTTCATTTCCGGCGCCGCGTGCCGGACGCGCTGAGACCAAGGCTGCGCCTGAAGGAACTCGTGTGCAGCCTCGCGACCACCGACCTTCGCACTGCCAAGGCGAGAGCCTGTCGGGTATACCTCGCCTCGGAAAGCCTTTTCACGGCTCTGTACGCGACGCCGATGCTGACCGACGACCAACTCGCCCGCCTCGTGCAGGATTCTACAAAACGATCCTCGACGGGGATGAGCACGGGCGACTGATGCGCGGAGCGATCACGGCCGACGTGCGGGAGCGACTCGTCACTCAATACGAGACAATGGCTGCGCGCGCACGCGACGCTCTCGCCTGTAACCGTCTGGACGAGGCGAGCTTCGTCACGATCGCCATGCTCCGCAAGCAGGGCATCGCGTCAGCCGACCTCGAACCGCGTGCCGTTGCGCAGGCCCGGCAGGCGATGCTGCGGGCGGGCATCGATGTCGCCGAAGCGATCAAGGCCCGTTACGAGGGCGACTTCAACTTCGAGCCCCGCGACCGACGGCTCAAGATGCAGCTGGCGGCGCTCGACGAGGCTCCGAAAGCACCGCCCACGGAGAACACTGCGGCATCCCGCCCAGCCGAAAGGGAGGCGGTGCCGCCGCACGCGCCTGAGCTTTTTTCGGTAGTCGCCGCCGTGTTCCGGAACACGCAGGCCGCCACCAACACCTGGGACAACCAGACTGCGTCCCAAGCGGGGGCGACCTTCCGCCTGTTCGTCGACAGCTGCGGAGACCGCCCCCTCGCCGCCTACACCCGCAAGGACGCCGGCCACTTCCGTAGCCTCGTCGAGCGGCTACCGAACGACTACGGCAAACATCCTCGCTACCGAAACCTCACGGTGGACGAGATCCTGGCTGCACACGAGGCGCTGCCTGACAAACAGCGCGCACAGCCGATCACCCAGCGGACCGTGAAGCGGCACTTCTCGGCCCTGTCGGCGCTCTGGACGGCGGCGGTCGCGAGAGACGAAGCGGCGGCGAACATCTTCCTGGGCTTCCGCTTCAGCAACACCCGCAAGGCAAGCGAACAACGCGCCATGTGGGAGCGGGACGAGCTCGCCCGTCTCTTCGCAACACCAATCTGGACAGGCTGCGCCTCCCCCGGCCGGCGAACCGCACCGGGCAGCCTCATCCTGCGCGACGAAAAATTCTGGCTGCCTCTGATCGCCGTGTTCTCCGGCATGCGCCAGGAGGAAATCTGTCAGCTGCATGTCGAGGACATCCGGCAGGACGAGGGCATCTGGTTCATCGACATCAACGACCGGCCCCCGCGGAAACTCAAGAACGCGACGGCGGTCCGGCGCGTACCGATCCACCCGCAGCTGATCCGCCTGGGCTTCCTCGCGCATGTCGAAGCGCAGCGCCGCCGCCGGCAAGACCGCATCTTTCCCACTCTCGAACCCGGAGGGGCTGACGGTCGACTGGGTCACGCCTTCACCAAGTGGTTCACCCGCTATCGACGCGACGTGAAGCTCTACCGGCAGGGGCTCGACTTCCACTCGTTTCGGCACACAGCGACGACGCTGATGCACCAAGCCGGCACAGCGACCGCCGTCATCGATCACGTCACTGGACACGTCACGCCGGGCGAGACCGCGCGCTACACCAAACGCTCGTCGCTATCCCAATTGCAAGCGGCAATAGAGTCGATCGCCATCGGAGTCGACCTTACGCAGCTTCACATGACAAAATCTGCGTAAGAAATATCCTGCCATCTCGGCGCAGCAATCTCTTCAAGACCACTGCTCCCTCAAAGAAATCGCCTCGCTCTACGTTAGCCTCTGCGCCCACCACGCAGCGGTTTAGGCGGTGCCTCATCATCGGCGGGGGTGACGAACAACTCGCTCATGGGTATAGAGAGCGCCTCGGCAATCTTGTCGAGCAGGTCGACCGTCGGGTTCTCGACCTGCCGCTCCATGCCGCCAAGATACGCGCGGTCCACGCCCGCATCGGCAGCCAGTCGCTCCTGGCTGAGCCCTTGCGCCACGCGTACGCGGCGCAGGTTCCACGCGACCAAAGCTCGTCCCTTCATGGACGAGGACCAGCAGCCAGCTAGGGCTATCAAACCACTGGCTATAGCCACAGGGAACGGCTACGGTTGTCTCGCTGCGAGGAAGGCCGCGCGGGGCAAGCAGGTTCACGATGCGGGTGCGCATTCACCGCGGCACGCGCGAGATCGGCGGCACCTGCGTCGAACTCGCCCAAGATGGCGCCCGGCTCCTCCTCGACCTCGGGCTCCCCCTCGACGCCGCAGCGGACGACGTGACCTGTCATCCACCGGTCGAAGGCCTCGACGGCGGCGGTGACCTCCTCGCGCTCATCCTCAGCCACGGCCACCGCGACCATGTCGGGCTGAGCCACCTCACCGGACCCGACCTGCCAGTCGCGCTCGGCGCGGCGACCCTTCACATCCTTCAGGCCGCCGCCGCCTTCGTTCCCGAGACCTGGGTACCGCCGAACACGGTGACCTTCGGCCACGGGCAGTCGCTCACCTTCGGCCCGTTCACGATCACGCCGATCCTCGTCGACCACTCCGCCTTCGACGCCTACGCGCTCCTCGTGGAAGCCGGCGGGCAGCGGCTGCTCTATTCCGGCGACCTGCGCGCGCACGGGCGCAAGGGCGCCCTCTTCGAGCGTCTGGTCCGCAGCCCGCCGCGCGACATCGACGCCCTGCTCATGGAAGGATCGAGCCTCGGCCGCCTCGACGACGAGCGGAATTTCCCGACAGAGACGGAGATCGAAGACCGCTTCGTCGCGCGGTTCCGCGAGATGTCCGGTCTGGCCCTCGTCGCGGCCTCCGCCCAGAACATCGATCGCGTCGTCTCGCTCTACCGTGCCTGCAAGCGCACCGACCGTACCCTGATTCTCGACCTCTACGCCGCCGAGATCCTGGCCGCGACCGGCCACCCCAGCATCCCGCAATCCGACTGGCCGCGCGTGGCGGTCTTCGTCCCGCACCACCAGCGGGTGCGCATCAAGCGCACCGGCCGCTTCGACCTGCTCGAACGGCACGGCCGCCAGCGCATCCACGCGGAACACCTCGCGGCGCTCGCGCCCCGGGCGACGCTGCTGTTCCGACACTCGCTGCTGCCGGACCTCGACCGGGCCAGCTGCCTTGCAGGCGCCGAGGTGGTCTGGTCGCAGTGGGACGGCTACCTCCGGCAGCCCCGCGGGCAGGCGCTCGCTGCGGACCTTGCCGCCCGCGACATCCCGCTGACCCACGCCCACACCTCGGGCCATGCCAGCATCCCGGACCTCAAGCGTCTGGTGGCGGCGATCGCGCCCCGGCGGCTCGTGCCCATTCACACCTTCGAGCCGCAGCGCTTCCCAGCGCTGTTCGGCGCCAGCGTCGACATCAAGGAGGACGGACAGTGGTGGGACACGACGGCATGAGTGAGACAACACCCTATCGGGCCCTGGGCGAGCCTTTCCTCGCGGCGCTCGAAGCCCTCGCGACCGCGCCGCATGGCGGCTGGTGGGCCGACGTCCTCGGCGACCCCGAGCTGCTGCTGGCAGTGCGGGACCGCTCGCTCAACGTTTATTACCGTGGCGCCTCACTCTTCCGCATCACGCCGGCCGGCGGCGGTGTCGCGGCCGAGACGCACGTAAAGTACCTCGTGCGCCAGCGTCAGGTGCTGACCCGGCTCGGCCAGGACGGCAGCTTCGGGAGTGCGCCGTCACAGGCGGTCTGGGACCGCTACGAAGGGCCAGCAACGCTCGCCGAGATGAAGCGTGCCGCCGTCCCGCTTGCCGGCCTGGAGAAGACCGGCCTGCACGTGCTCGTGCAGACCAGCCCGAACGTCGTCGACGTCGAGATCGCGCTCGCGGGCGCACCGGTCACCGACGCGGCAGCGGAGCCGGACGGCTCGGAGATCGAGGCGGCGCAACTCGCCTCCGAGACGACCACGACGGCACGTCTTCGCCAGGACCGGCTCGACGTGGCGAGCTTGGAGGAGCGCGGAGTGGCAGGCGAGGCCTGGCTCGTCTTCCACGAGGCGAAGCTCGCGACCAACCCTGCCCTGCGGTCGCGGACGACGCCTGCCATCGTCGAGCAGATGAAGCGTTACCGTGCCACCCTGAAGCAGGAGGCCGAACGCCTCACTGCGAGCTATCCAGCCCTGTGCCGGGACCTCGTCAGCCTAGAGGCTTTGCGTCGAAAGGCACGCACTGACCGTGGGCTCGACGTTTCGGACCTGCTGCAGCGCGATCCCCTCATCAATGACGTGGCCTCAGGCAGGCGCATTCTGCGGATCGACACCGAACCGCGGCTCGTCGTGTTCGGCTTCGACGCGGATCAGCGGGACAAGTCAGTACAGGCGATCACCCAGGACCTGTCCGGCACGCACGGGCTTCGAGTCTATGCCGTCGGCCGGCCGGTAAAGGGCACGCCCGCCTTCCGCCGTCCGAGCGACCTGCAATCTGACGCGACCTAATCGGGGGTGCGACTGCCAGCCGCACCAGAAATCAGCGTCCAGCTGTAAATTCGCGGGGGGGTCTACGGGAATCCCTCTCATCGCTCCCCGGAGCGTCCGAGAGACCCCTTCGTCATGTTCTGCCCGTCCAATCGTCCCATCTCGATCCGCCGTATGCCGCACCTTCACCGGCTGGCGCATCCGACCTCGACCTTGCTGAGCCTCGGCATGCTCTTCGCGATTTCCGCGGCACCCGCACAGGCGAATCCGTCCTTCGAAGGGCGCTACCAGGGGCGAGGCGAAGGTCGCCTCACCCTCAAAGTATCCCCGCGCGGCAAGGCAGGATCGGCGCCCACCTACGCGGTCGACGCCTTCACCGGCATCCCCAACGCATGTTCGGGCACCGTCTCAGGCGTCGCCCGTCAGATCGACACCAACACATTACGGCTCAGCCTGCCGGGAGACGAGGCAGCCTGCGAGATCACCCTGCGCTTCGGCACTGACCGTAAGCGGGTACGCATGGAGGAGCAGGGCTGCAGCGATTTTCACGGCCCTGCCTGTGCCTTCGATGGCGCGCTGACCCGCCGCTGACCGCAAGCCATGTCGGTCCGCCGCCTCCGCGCGCCCGGACCGCGTAGCTTCTTCTCTCGCCCTCTCGACGGACCACCTCCATGATGCGCGCGATCCTGCCGCTGGCCCTCGTGCTCGCCATCCTCCCGGCTTGGGCAAAACAGCCGGTCGACGAAATCAAGTCCGGCGGCTGCCTCGAACTCAAGATCGACGATCGACCCACCCCCTGCAATCACGACTTCCGCCTCATCGACGACGGGCAGGGCGAGGTCAGCTTCGTCACGGGCTATGGCGACGGCAGGGGTGCACCGAAGACGGTGCTGGCGCTGTTCACCGCCCAGACGCCAGACATGGAGAACGCCTACGGCTACGCGCTGCGCCTAACGAGCATAACGCTGATGACCTACGACAAACCACACACTGAGCGAGTGTGGAAAGCCGCCGGCCTATGCTTCCTGGTCAAGCCGAACCCAGTGCGGGTTGCCGCTAAGCTTATCCGACAGGACATCGTCGCGATGTGCTCCGCGACGCTCGCCGACGCGAGCGCACCGGTACGGCGGATCGACTGGAAGTTCGTGTTCTAAGCGACGCCACACGAACGACCCCTCTACCTTGAGCGGAGCACCCACATGCATAAGCTGAGGATACGAGAGCTCGCGGCTCTCTTCACCTGCCTAGCTCTGGCACCCACCACGACTTACGCGGCCAAGCTGATCCCTGGACGGTGCCACATGGAGTACTGCGACTGGTTCAGCATCGAAGAAAAGGATCTCACCGGCACCTCGAAGGCGGGGGCATTGTTCAAGATCGTGATGAAACACTGGCAGTCGCATCACCCGGACGGCAACTATGCCCGCAAGACACCCCGAAAGGGTGGGCAGGCGAAAACCAGCTACACGTTCTGCTCGAAAACGAAGCCAGCGCTGATCAACCGCGATGTGCAGGGACGCTGGGCGGCTGAGTACCTGCCGATCAATTCCGAGTTCGGGCCGCCGGGTGCGCAGGAGACTGCGACAACGATCTACTTTGCCGCCTGCCACGCGATCGGCGCCGGCAATCGTGAAGCTATCACTGATCTCGCTCGCCGCTTCGGCTATCCGGAGAGGGAAGAGGAAGGACCAGAGGACAAGCCGGTCACACAGCCCGAGGATATTCTGAAGCCATGAGCACGCCCGTCCCTCCACAACAAGAGTCCATGCAGGGAGGGGAGGATGGCGGGCCGGCATCCCTCGACCGGACGGAAGTAATTGAACCGTCGGTCGGCATCTTCTGGGGCGTGCCGGACGGCGGACGCACGGTGCTGGTCACCGACCACACGCCCTTGACGGAGGCGGAAGTTTACGGCGACTGCCTCACTCATCCGCGCGGACACCACGAGGTCTGGGAAGCGTGGCGTAAGCTCGGAGCGACGGCACTACGCCGCTGCGGCCTGCCACCGGCCATTGTGAGCCACGAGTACGAGGCGTTCCCGCGCGGACGAGTGGTGTACATGCGCGAACCGGCGCTGTTCACCCTCTACGCCGACCGGCGCCTGCAGCGGCCGGAGACGATCGCCGACATCCTCCAGTTGTTTGGCCTGAACGGGCAGACACACACGGTGCGCTCGGACGCGCACTACCGCACGCTCTCCTGACCCAGAGTACACGCACTAAGGGCGGCAGCTCGGCCGATACCAAGGCACTGCTGGTCGACGTCACCAACCCGGACAACCCGACGCCGGGGATGCTGCCGGCGATCTTTCGTGACATCGTCGGACGGCTCGACGCGGCCGGACTCCCTTACGCCGTGGTCGGCCGCATCGCCTTGACCCTGCACGAGCAAGCCCGCTTCGTCGGCGACATCGAGATCGTCGCCGACCTCGACCCAGACAGGTGCGAGCACGCCGCGAAGCTTGTGCAGGCGACGCGGGCTCGGTTCGTGACGCACATGGACCCGCAGTTGTGCCTACGGCCTGTCACCCTGACGCTACGGCCCGGCACCGGCGCGACCGAGGTGCGGCTGCTGGGCAAGGCGATCACCCGCCCGTGGTTTGGTATCTCGGCCCGTCTCGCGAGCGGGGAGCATCTGCTCTGGCTCTGGTGCCGCCCTACGGCGCGTCCGCTTCCCGGCCGACCAACCGAGCGGCAGCAGGCGATCTTCGGCCCTACTGACAACTCTGGCTTCGATCGATCCTTGCAAAGGTCAGGCAGATTCATCGATACGCTCAGGCTTGCAAGCCGTGCAAGAAACAGAAGGCCAGGATCGATCGACGGTACGACCGCCCTCTTCAACTTCGCCAAAAGCGGAGAGCCAGCCCTCGGTCAGCTGTCCGCCAAGCGCAGCAATTCGGCGCGGCGAAGCGACCGATACGCGACTGAAAGATCGCGCAGGTGGATCGAGGAGGCAATCCATCGCCGCGTCTGCGATCATCGCCGTTACATAGGCCAGTTCCACCGGCCCGTAGGGCTGATAGTGCGCCCCGCAGGCCGGCTCCTCCAGCCTGGCGTCGCCGCCTTCCGGCCAGGCGATCACCGTCAGGTCCGGCGCCCCAGTCCTTCCGATGTGGCATTGCAGGCAACCGTCCTCGCCGCCGATCGCGACCGCATGGCCGGCGCAGGCATGGGCTTCGGTCCATCCATAGAGAACGGGCTTCTCGCGGCCTTGCGCGACATGCCACCGGTTGAGGGTGCTCTCGGCGACCCAATTGCCGGTCGCGGCGACGATCAGATCGGCGGCGGCGAGCAGATCCCCCTCTGTCGCAATCATTTGGTGGAGGCTGTACGAGCGATGCTCGACAGTCAGGTGCGGATAGTCAGTCCGAAGCCGCTCCGCCAAAGCCTCAGCCTTATTGCGGCCGACATCCGCCGCACCGAGCGGGTGACGACCGACGTTCGGCCAACCCAACGTCTCTGGATCGACCAGCACGGTCCGCCCAACCCCCGCTTGGACCAGCGCGCAAGCGACGGGCGCACCGACCGAACCGCATCCGACGATGACAACGGTCGCGCCCAGCAGACGGCGCGTGCGAGGATCCTGGCCCCGCCCGTGCACCCATTCGGCGTCCGCGCGTTGCACCTGGGTCCGCACGACCGCCAGCGCGCCGAAGAAGCGTCTTTGAAGGAGCGGATGCGGCGTGTGGCGCGGCCGGAATCCGGCCGACAGCGGTTCGTCGGGCGCGCACGGCCGACTCTTGCGTCGCTTCGGGTTGGGCGCCTTCACGCCGATCAGCGCCGCGCCGCCACGCCCGATCGCGCCCAACAGCGTCAATACCTCATCGGGCTCGTGGCCTGCCACCTCTTCGAGAGCGGTCTTGGCGTCTTCGCCAATCCGCTCGGCCATCCGATGGAGATCGGCCGCGGTCTCCGGATAGTCGGCGGGCAAGGGCGGCGTATCCAGCCAGAGGAAGGCCGCCGCCTCGGTGTTGACCGGCGTCTTGTCGCCGAAGCGATGATAAACCCAGGCGGCCAGCGACTCCTGGTCCTCTCCGATGACCTCAAGACCTTTGCTGCGCCAGACCCGCACCAGCCGCGAGGGCGGAGTGGGCGCGATCAGGCTAAACAGGGTCTTGCCCTCGGAATGCGCCTTGTAGCCCCAGTAGGTTACGAATTCCTCGCGAAAGTCGCGTTCGATAATGCCGCCTTCTAGCAGTTCCTCGATCAGGGTGATTGAGCGATGAAGGAGGCCCAATGCGACCGCCGACGGATGATCAGGATCCCACTCAGCTGTGTTGGGGAGTAGACAGAGGACGCCGTCGCTCTCGACATGCGGCCAAGTCATTGCTTCAGGGTGATCGACCAGCGCCGTTCGTACCGGCGTCGTCGGAAAATGCCTTCCCGCCAGGAGATCGAGGCGCCGCGTCACGCCGTCGGAGAAGGCGACGCTGATCCGCCAGCCAGCCGCGATCCAGTCGCGGGTAGGATAGTCGGAGGCAATCGTCGCCGCGTCTAGACGCTCGGGTACCTGTCCCGCACGCTCGCGCAAGGTCGCTTCCAGACGGAGCGCCGCATGTCGCCAGCCTAGCGGTAAGGCCTCACTATGCATGGCGGCCGCCGCCGGCGCTGCTGACCGCGCTCGCCGCCGCGGCCGTCGCGGTCAACAAGGCGGCCGAGCCGATGATTGCCGGGGCGGCTACTGATGCGCGCTGTTCGTCCTCCAGGCGTTCGCTGAAGAAGGTCGTCGCGAACACCTTGTCCCAACACTTGAGCGCCTTCTCGCGCGTGCAGTCGGTGTCGAACAGCGGCGCCAGCGTGTCGATTGCCTCGGTCAGCTTCTCGCGGAAGGAGCGTGCCTTGGCGTCATCGGAGCCGCTGGTGATGGTGTCGCCCGGCGTCACGGGGTGAGCGACGACGAGGTTCGAGTTCAGCCGGTTCCGGATCGCGACCATCGTGTCGTAGAGCGCCCGGTCCTCGCGGTCGTTTTCCCGGAACTTTGCCGTCGTCAGCACCGAGATGCCGAAGCCGCTCAGGATCGCGCCGCGCCAGCTGTAGCGGCTGCGTGCATACTTCTTGAGATCGCGGTTGATGCGGCGCAGCTGAAGGCCGTTGACCGAGGCGGCGCGCTCGTCCTCGTACCAGTCCGACACATCGCGGGCATCCGAACGCTTCCAACCGCTTCTCGCAGCCAGTTCATAGTACACCTCCTCGCCGAAGACGGTGTCGGTGACGACGCGCCGGTAGACCGGCAGGTCGACATGGTAGCCCTTCTCATAGGAGACTCTGACGCAGTTGGAGCGCACCTCCGGCGCGCGCTTGAACTTGCCGTCATCCACCGCGTCACGCACCATCTGACGCGCCTGTAGCGACGTCATCTCGGCGCCGCGATCCCCCACCAGATCGTCCTTCTCGAAGTAGACGCCGTCGTCGATGTCGTAGTCGTTGCCGGGGTCACGGCACATCGTCTTCATGGCGTAGCTGCCCTGCTTGACGAACTCGATCGGCTTGGGCTTGCCGGCCTTCTCCAGGCCGTTCCGCAGCCGCGTCCGGTTGGAGTTGCGCCGGTCGCGCATGGCGTTTTGTTCGCTCTTGGGCAGGGTCACATCCTGATCGTGATACGCACGCACGTCTTTGGAGCAGTCGAACATCACCTATTCCTTCTGGTTCTTGGCGGAGGCGGGCCGCCAGACGGCTCCGGTCGCCAGCATCGCCGGCAGGTCGTGCATCAAGCGCCGGATCATGCAGCCGTCGCTGCTGTTGGGATCGTCGCACGCACTCTTAGTCAGGTCGGCGTCGGTGTGGGCCTGGCTGACCAGCCGGTCCATCGCCTCGTGCCGGGTGTCGTCGAGCGCGAGGTACGGCATCATGCTCGCCGGCACGGGCTTGTTGGGAAAACGCACGCGCCGAATCGAACGGCCACAACTGCTGATCGCGTTGGTCAGGAGCCGCGCCATGTGGTCGAAGGCGAACTCCTGGGCCGAGATGCTCAGCGGCGCGACGTCAGCGCCCAACGACCAGTCGAGCATCGAGCGGTGCGCGCTTTCGGCGTCCAGGTGATCTCCCTCGGGACGCGGACAGGTGCCGAGCGAGTAGATCTCGATCGGCTGTTCGGGCGGGGCCACCGTCAGCGCGTCGACAAGCCCGACCATGATCGGATTGTTGGCCCAGAGGCCGCCGTCGGCGAACACCTGCTTGGGACCGTCGGGCGCGTTGGGATCATTGATGGCGGCGAGCGAGCGGTAGATCGGCGCGGCGCTCGTCGCCATGCAGACGTCAACTAGCGGGTAATGGTCGTCGCGCACGCCACTCTTGGGCGTCTTCTTAAACACCCAGGCCCGGTGCTCGCTCATCAGCACGGTAGGGATCGCGAGCGAGATGCCGCGGCCCTCGAAGACCTCAATCATCGTCACGTCGTCGAGCACACCCTTTAGCGCCGAGCGCAACGCCGCGTCCCCTTCGCGCACGAACCGGCTGCCCTGGCTCGCGCGGTAGATGGCGCTGCGCTTGCCGGCGATCCGGTGCGGAAAGATCTTGGGACCGTGCTCACGATAGAGGCCGACCACCTCGGCCATCGGCCGGCCGATCGCCAGCGCGCACCCGACGATCGCGCCGGTGCTGGTCCCGGTGATCAGGTCGAAGCCGCGCCCGAGGTCGAGCGCCTGTTCGCCCCGGATGCGGGCGAACTGATCGGTCAGCCGGGCCAGAAAGGCCGCTGTGTAGATACCGCGCATCCCCCCGCCGTCGAGGCTAAGCACGCGATAAGGCCGCCCAGCCGGTTGATTCTGCTCGCCTTCCGCCATCCGCGCATCTTTCTTCCGCCACGACCCCGTTGCCTGTTAAGCCAGTCGCGTCCATAGGATGTGGGGACGCCGCAGTATCGCGTCAAGTAAATGGACGCGATAGGAACGCGAGAATCGTGTTTGTGGAGGAAGGCGGGATGGAGAACGGCGGCGAACGCCTACGCTGGGGAGTCCGTCGACGCCTCGAATTCATCGACTTTCGGCTGTTCTGGGATGGCCGGTTCAATCGCAGCGACCTCTCCGCCGCCTTCGCCATCTCGGCCCAGCAGGCTTCAGCCGACATCGCACAGTATGAGAAGATCGCGTCGGCCAACCTTCGATACGATCGCACCGAGAAGGCCTACATCCGCACGGAAGCCTTCGCGCCCGCGTTTATCGGTGAGACGATCGAGCGCTACCTGCTGCAGTTGGTCGCCATCGAGAACCGGTGGATGCGACCGGAAGATACCTGGTTCGACGCCATCCCCCCCGTTGAGGTGATCACCCTCGGCCGGCGTCCGACCGATCCGACTGTGCTGCTGAGGGTGCTGGACGCCATTGGCAAGCGGCAGGAAATCGACATCGGCTACGCCTCGCTGACGGGTTCGGTGCAGCCGTCGCGAACAATAGCCCCCCACGCTCTCGCGCACAGCGCCGGGCGCTGGTACGTCAGGTCCTGGTCGAAGGACCATGACGACTTCCGAGACTACAACCTCAATCGGATCGCGACCGTCAGCGATCATCGCCCTGCCACGATCGACCCGACTCTCGACTTCGAGTGGGTCCACAAAATCAACCTCGACATCCGGCCGAACCCTGAACTCTCGACGGAACGGCAAGCCGCGGTGGCGGCCGAACACGGCATGACCGATGGGCGGCTGTTGCGGCCCTGCCGACTGAGCCTCAGCTTCTACCTGATGAGCGAGTACAATCTCGATGTTGAACCAGGCGTCCTCAAGCCGGAGAAGCAGCAGATCGTGCTGGAGAACCGGGATGAAGTGACACAGGCGCGGGCCTTATCGCGCCAGATGTCGATCGAAGCGCTGGCGCGCGCGGCGAGCGCCGCTTCATCGTGACTCTTCGCCGTCGCTCGCCGCGTTGTCAGACCTTGCGCCGTCGCCCGACATGGCAATAGCGGCGACCCTCCTATTCGGAAGCCTGGCGCGGGCCGACCATTCGGCAGGGTCGGACACCGACCTGTTGATGATCAATCTCAAGGACGAGACGCGCCATGTCTCGGTCGGACAACTCTCGATATTCATCTATCCTTGGCGTCAACTTGAGGAGGACGCGCAGTCGGGAGACCTCTTCACCTGCCATCTTGTCCAGGAAGCCAAGCCACTCGTCGATCCGGATGGGTATCTTCCGCGCCTTCAATCCGCGTTTCAATTCCGTTCAAGCTACCAGGACGATATCGAGCGGGCCTTCGACCTTGGCTGGTACTTGGTTCGGTTCGGCGACGAGCTGACTTCGGCCTTGCTCGCCAAGCGAGCGCTATGGTGCATTCGAACGGTTTTAATCGCCCGCAGCGCCGAACGCCGGGTGCCGGTCTTTGCGCCGCGGCAGCTCGCCCAGCAAACGCCGTCGAAGCCGGCGCGGGAGCTTCTGAACGCCCGCCATCACCAGCCGGACGGCAACAGTCTTCGACAAGCCTTGCGCTCATTCCTGGAGACGGAGGCGACGTCAGCGTCGTTGCTCGTCGATGCGGAGAAGAGCGTGTTCCTAGGCCGTTTCGTTGCGACCTCGAACAAGGTGGCGCTGCAGACCTTGAAGCAGCATGAGAAGAACCGGAAAGGCTATTCCTAACGTATGTAGCAGGCTGCTCGACGTGCGGTCAGGGCGTGACAGCGTTTGTCGAGACCGTATGGACCTTCCCCTGCGGCCGAGCCTCGCGGTCTACGCCTTTTCCTTCTGCGGGACGCGTCCCGCCACCCGTCGGCGGCTGTGGCTCTGAAGGTCCGGTTAGGGTCGAACACAGGCCTAAGCCAAGCGCGCACACCAGCGTCTGCTTCCAAGCGAGCACCAAGTTTCCGCTTTTGGCGCATCTCGGGAAGGGCGACGGCGCTTTGACGCAGCGCAGCGAGTGCACCCCGGCTGTCCGACCCGCTATCTTCGCGAAAACATCAGCCAGACCAGGGACGAGGCGCACGCAGCCGGCCGGCTGGCTGGGCGGCGGCGGTGCACTACCTGCCGCCTACCACCCCTGCGCCGACACCCGCCGGCGCGCCTGCCGTAGCCGCCGACGTGGACGACGACGGCTGCGACCGCCCCCTGGCGGACCGGCACCTCGACGGGCGACCACGCCGGAGCACCAGACGGACCAAGCCCATGCGCACCTCCGGCCTGGTAGGAAGCCACGCCGCGCCGTCCCCTTCGTCGTTCAACTCCCTGTCCCCTCCGGGAATCCCGGTCCAGCCGTACACCCGCGGCCGTGACTTAGGACCACCCCATGGACACCACCGTCCCTCTGCCGCCCGCCGCCGACAACCCCACCCTCTTCGCGGACGCCGCCCGCGCCATCCTCGACCCCTCCGGCCTCGGCCCGATCAACCGCGTGCCTCTCATCCCCGAATCCGCCCGCCGCCGCCACCGCGTCTTCATCCCCGCCGACCACCGCTTCAAAGCCGCCGCCCGCTTCCTCCAGGCGCTCTGGCGCGAGGACCGCGGCCTCGCAATCGGCACCCACGTCAACTGCCGCGAGCCGCACCGCCCCCGCCGACTCGGCTCACGCATCTCGACCGCAGCCGGCGCGCTCGGCGCCAACTTCCTTCATCCCGACATCCTCCCGGTCGTCACCCGCGCGCTCGCCTACCGTGAGCCCGGCGCGGCCTACGACGTCGATCGTCTCAAGACCAACCTCCTCTCCTCGCAGCCACTCGCCTTCAACCTATTCGGCCTGCTCGCCCGCGACCTCACGCAGGCCACCCGCTTCGTCACCGAACTGCTGCCGGGGACACTGACGGAGGTCACCGACGTGCTGTTCGAACATAGCCCCGGCCGCGGCGACGCTCGGTTCACCGCCGACCGCACCGCCTACGACGTCGTCCTACGCGGACGCTCCCCGAACGGGGGACGCGCGTTCATCTGCATCGAGATCAAGTACAGCGAGTCCGGCCACGAACCCGCACCGCCGCCGCACCCGCGGCACGCACAGATCGCGCACACCACCCCGAGCCTGTTCGTGGACCCGAACGACCCGACGCTGACCCGCTCAGTCTGCCAGCAGTTTTACCGCCAGCACTGCCTCGCCGCGGCCACGCTCAGAGCCGGGCTCGCCGACACGGCAACATTCGTCTTCCTCGCGCCCGCGCCCAACGTCACGGCGCACAAGGCTGCAGCGACCTACGCACGCCACCTCACGGACCCGCAGGCCGGCCCCATCCCCTTCATCCCGCTCACGCTGGAACACACTTTCGCGGCACTCGCAGCGGCGGGCCTAACCGACCACGCCCGCGCCCTTCATCGCCGCTACACCGACTTTTGGCTCGTCGACGGCGAACTCGACCTCGCCGCGGCAGCCACCTCCGACACCATCCCGTCACAGGACGAGGCATCTTCCACCGCGAGGAAACCCACACGCACCCGGAAGTTGCCCACTCCCCGGGATCCGTCCCTGGCGACACAACGGATGACGCGGCCTGCGGCTCGCGCGGCCTAAGCACATCACAGCGCGGTCCCCCCGGGGCCGGCTGGCACACAGCACGCCGGCCGGCCCCGGAGCCTATCACCTTGGCTGACCTCGACCCGAATGCGCTCGCATGCCGCCGCTCGCCAGACCGCGGCGCCAAGCACTCGCCACCCACGCAGAAATCCGGCTCAGACAGCTTTTCGATGAAATCCCTTCATCACGTCAGCGACCACGTTCATGCGGGCAACGCGGCATTCATTCACGGCGAACAATAGGGCGCATTTCCCCAAGCATCCCTGGAGCAAATCTCTCCCTGTGAGGGTCAAGCAAATCCCTCGACACCTCAGCGCGAACGGCGCAACATCTCCAAACTATATTGCACGAGCAGACAAGGCCGCTGAATATGCAGCGACCCCACGCCATTCACCATGTCTGCTCCCACGATGTATTTGGAGATCGAACCATGCAAAATCGCGCACCAATTCTCCTTCCGCACGACGAAGACAGATATCTTGACATAGACCCCGTCATCACGTTCATGATTGAGAGGCGCATTCGTGCTTGGGAATCCGACATATCTCGCGCGTGGACGGACCCGGAGATATTCAAACGCTGGATCACACCCCCAGGTCACCAGCTCGTCGATTTCTCCGCCGATCCCGACGGAATAATAACCTTTGTCCTGAAAGGCGAGGGGGACGACGACACATGCGTCGAGTACACCCTGAACTGCGCAACGCGCTTTCGAAACCGCCAAATAGAGTTCAAATTCTCAACTTCACAAGTTCCGGGCATGGGCGACCTGGAAACAGTTCATCTCCAAATCAACATCGGCAGAAACCGCCAAGGCGTGCATCGCAACACCCCCAGTTACGAACTCCTTCTAGGATTTGATAACCCGTCGCTCTGGCACTGTACAAGCCACGTAGGCCTGCACAACTTCTGGCTTGAGGCGACCCAGCGAATGGCACAATTCGTCGAGGACAACTCGGACCTGCTACGACAGAAGAAGCTGACGCACGACTGCGAAGCTGACTGACCGCCAAGCAGCCCGGCGGCGCTCGCCGTCGCCGGGCTGCACCCGGCGAGTACGTACGTGTCAAATCCGCAAGCCAAATCGACAGTTCCGGCACTCCAGCAATCGGGATGCGCTACTGCTCTGTGGGCCCGCACGGCAGACGATCATGTGTCAGGCGACCACAGCAATAAATTGGAAAACCTTCGAGGTCTAGCGGGGAAACAGAACGCAAAACATTCTCCACGAAGACTGCTATCAGCCTACGTTACGTAGATCACGGCTCGCCGCAAGACGGCCTTATGACAACTCGGACCTCCGTTCACGCTGCCCCGTCCGAGCCTGACGATAAATCCATCCTGTCACCACAACCTCTGCCTGAGGCCCAAAAAAGCCGAAGCACCCGGTCGGGTAGATCCAGCTTCACAACGAATCGCTTCATAGGTAACCGACGGCGCTCAACAGGTCACCGCATCCATACGACCGCCCTCGTGCTATAATTACCATTGTCGATCGACGGCGCTGCGCCAGAACTCCCCCGCAGATACTACTACCCACCCCGCACTTCTTCGTCTGGCACCGCAGGCGACACTACCCTACACTCTCACAACTCTCTTGCGGCTGTTTCGGCGCAGCGTCCCCCGACCAGGACGCCGCCTTTATGCTGACCCACCATACGGATCCAATCCGCACGGCCACGACGCTCACGACGAGCCGCTGTGTCGAAGCTTTGCCTCACGACGTCGAACGCTCCCTGCAGTGCCCCAACCTGTTCCGGTCACTCGCGGCCTCTCGCGAGCCACGCACGGTCGCGATCGACTTCAATCCCCGTCACCAAGGCTGCGGTGCAATCACGATCGCCTGCACCGAAACCGGCATCAGCGAGCGCCGGCCACTCCGCACGCGGCACCACTCACCCTGGAACCTGACAGCCGAGACGGAAGACGGAGCACTCGTGCGCGGCGGGAGCAGAGCCCCTGTCTTCGCGCTGGACATCCTTCTGGTCCCGCTCATCCGTCCACGGCGGCCCGTCGCGACCCGAGTAGGCATGTTCTTCCGCTTCGTGCCCGCCTCCTGGTGGCCCGTCCACCTGGAGGGCGCGCTCACTGACCTCGCCGACCTTTGGCTTCGCCGCCTCGAAGAGCATCAGCATTCGTCGGCCGAACACCACCGCTGACGACGCGCACCACCAGACCACCCGCACGGCCACATCGGCAAAATCGGCCACATCCACGCCCAGCTAACGCGTTGAAAGTTGGCACGTCTCGCCAGGTGGATTCTGCTCACATGCCGCCTCCGGTGCCCCCGACGTGCTCCAGCTCGACCCCACGAGAAGGCGCCTTCATATAGCGCAACCGTACTCTGTGTTTGGTCTGTTTAAGGATGCACCCTCATCCAGGTTGACGACTGATCTAGCAGCTGGACACTCAACAATAGCGGCTCAAATGAAACGGGGCAGCCTCTCAACCACGATCGCCTTTGCCGCGGTTGGCTGCCTCCTGCCGCAACTGGGCAGGATCCTGGTTTGCCCGCCCACAGGCCTGCTCTGCCCATCGACACCGCAGCGGTCTGCGCGGAAGATGGAGGCCGCAAGGGGAGGGCGGTCGTGCATGCGTCACAACAGCCGGCGGCGTTCGCGTCGTTCTGGGGGAAGGCGCGCCCCGATCCCGCCGCCCGTGGTCGCTCCTTCCACCCGGCCTGGGCGCACGGCCTCGACGTCGCCGCAGCCGGGAAAGCCCTCCTGCGCTCTCGTCCACGGGCCTTCCACGCGGTCGCGGCCCGGCTTGGCTGGAGCATCGCGGGGCTCGAAGCGCTCTGGCTGCACCTGCTGGCTCTGCACGACATCGGCAAGTTCTCGCCTCTGTTCCAGGCGAAGGTGCCGCTTCTCTACCCGGCGACGCTGCCCCCGCTGCCCGAAGCGATGGTGGGACGTCACGACCCCGGGCACCCGGCCGCCGGCCTCCTGCTGCTGAGCGGCTGGCTCGAGGAGGAGGGGGATGGACCAGCCCTGGGACGAGGTTGGTCGGGGAGGGTGCGCCACCGTCTCCTCCAACCGATCCTCGGGCATCACGGCCGCCCGGTCCGGCTGCCGGAGGATTGGCAGCCGGAAGATGCAGGCCCCCTGTTCGGGCCCGTGGCCGAGGCGGCGGCCCGCAGCTACTGGAGCGCCGTCGCCGCGCTCCTGCCGGTTCCGGACCTCGCGCCACCCTCGACGGCCGCGATGGCCGAGGCGAGCTGGACGCTGGCCGGCTTCACGGCCCTCGCTGACTGGATCGGCTCCAGCCAGCGTTGGTTCCCCTACGTCGCTGCGGACACGGACGTCGCGGCGTATTGGGACGAATCCTGCCGACGGGCCGAGGCGGCGCTGGGCGAAGCGGGCCTGCGCCCGGCACAGCCGGGCCCACGCCTCTCCTTCGCGGCACTGACTGGTCTGCCCTACCCACCGACCGACGCCCAGACCTGGGCCGGGGCGGTGGCGCTGCCGCAGGGGCCGCTGTTGGCGCTGGTGGAGGACGTCACCGGCGGCGGCAAGACGGAGGCCGCCCTGATGCTCGCCCACCGCCTGCTCGCCGAGGGGCGGGCCGACGGCCTCTACCTCGCCTTGCCCACCATGGCGACCGCCAACGCCATGTTCGCGCGGATCGAGGAGATCGCAGGCCGGCTCTACGACGGCACCGCCCGTCCGTCCCTGGCGCTCGCCCACGGCCGCGCCAGCCTGCATCCGCGCTTCCGCCGCGCGGCCGAGGGATTGTTCGTGGACCCGGCACCGGGGTCGGACGAGGATGCCGCAACGGTCGCACCGGCCTGGCTCGCGAGCGAGAGCCGCAAGGCGCTCCTCGCCGATCTCGGCGTCGGCACCATCGATCAGGCCGTGCTGGCGGTGCTGCCCAACCGCTTCGGCACCGTCCGCCTTGCCGGGCTGGCCGGCAAGGTCGTGATCGTGGACGAGGCGCACAGCTACGACGCCTATGTAAGCGCGGAACTCTCCCGCCTCGTCGCCTTCCACGCCGCGTCCGGCGGCGCGACGATCGTCCTGTCGGCCACCCTGCCTGCCGCCGTGAAGCGCCGCCTCGTCGCCGCATGGCGCGGCGCGGTCGGGGCACCCGACCGGCCGCTCGCCGCCACAAACTATCCCCTCGCGACCCTGATCGGGATGGACGGGACGTCGGCCGAAACCCGGCTCACGGCGCGGGCCGACCTGTGCCGTCCCCTTGGGGTGGACCGCGTGCCGGACGCGGCCGGCGCGCTCGACCGCATCCGGCGTGCCGCGGAGGCCGGGGCCTGCATCGCCTGGATCCGCAACACGGTCGACGACGCCCTCGACGGCGCGGCGGCCCTGCGCGCGGCCGGCCTCGACACCGACCTGTTCCACGCCCGATTCGCGGTCGCGGACCGGCTGGCCATCGAGGCGCGGGTGCTGGCCCGGTTCGGCAAGGCGTCGCACCCCGAGGAGCGCCGTGCCCGGGTTCTGGTCGCCACCCAGGTGGTGGAGCAATCGCTCGACCTCGATTTCGATCTCGTCGTCACCGACCTCGCGCCGGTCGATGCGGTGTTGCAGCGGGCGGGGCGGCTGTGGCGGCACGGGGGCCGGCCCCGGCCGATCCCGGGTCCGACCCTGGTCGTCGTCGCCCCCGATCCCACCGGACCCATTGGCGCCGACTGGGCAAAGACGGCCTTTCCCCGTGCCGCGCATGTCTATGCCGACCATGCCATCCTGTGGCGGACGGCGCGCGAACTGGTCGCCCGGCCGGTCCTGCGCGTGCCGGAAGACGTGCGGGCCGTGATCGAGGCGGTCTACGACGACGGGGAGGACGACATCCCGCCGCCGCTTCGTCCGATCCGCGATGCGGCCATCGGCCGGGCGAGCGCCGAGCGAAGCGTGGCCGGACAGACCCTCCTGGTCTTTCCGGACGGCTACCGACCGGACGGCCGCGGCTGGCCGGAGGAGGGTTCGGCCCCGACCCGTCTCGCCGAGGCGCGTCGCACCCTCCGTCTCGCGCGGGCGGACGGCGACCGGCTCGTGCCCTGGCACGCCGATCCCGATCCACGCCTCGCCTGGGCGCTCTCGGAGGTCTCGGTTCCCGAACGGCGGCTGCGCGGCCGCGACAATCCGGAGCCACGCTGGCGGGAGGCAGCCGACGCGGCCCGCGCCGGCTGGGGCCGGTTCGAGGACGCCGTCATCCTGCTGCCCCTGGAGCCGCAGCAGGACGGTTCATGGCAGGGCACCCTGCTCGACGCGGACGGCGACCGGCTGACGCTGCGCTACGACGGGCGGACCGGCCTGCGGTTCTGAGGGGTAACCCCCTGGCCTGCGTCCCCAATCCGGATCATGATCGAGCCTCCGGCGCCTGTCGCGAACGAACGCGGAACGTTGGTGGGTTTTTTGACATCGTGAAAGGTGAGCTGCATCAACAGCTTCCCGGAAGAGTGCTCCCCGCAGGCGCGGGGATGAACCGTCGGCGAGCGCGGCGACCACGGCCTTGTCGTTGTGCTCCCCGCAGGCGCGGGGATGAACCGCTCCGGTACTTCCCGACGGCGAAGGATCGGGCGTGCTCCCCGCAGGCGCGGGGATGAACCGTAGGCACCCATGGCGCGCGCTCCCTTCGGCTTGTGCTCCCCGCAGGCGCGGGGATGAACCGCGACCGGGCTGTCCGAGCGCGCCGCCGAGCAGGTGCTCCCCACAGGCGCGGGGATGAACCGGGGAGCTGCTTTCCGACCCAGGTGCAGCTGGCGTGCTCCCCGCAGGCGCGGGGATGAACCGGCGCTACAGGTCTGCGATCCGCGGGGCGGTCGGTGCTCCCCGCAGGCGCGGGGATGAACCGGAAATCCGGGGCGGCGCCGAAAGGTGCGAGAGGTGTTCCCCGCAGGCGCGGGGATGAACCGAACTCGACCCCGCTGTCCGGCGTGACGCCCATGTGTTCCCCGCAGGCGCGGGGATGAACCGGCGTCGGTCGTCCCATCGGAGCGAGGCGGGTCGTGTTCCCCGCAGGCGCGGGGATGAACCGGCGCAGGACTGGCCGATGGCGGATAAGATCGCGTGTTCCCCGCAGGCGCGGGGATGAACCGCCTTACTGCGACCGCCTCCTCGCGGCGCTCTCGTGTTCCCCGCAGGCGCGGGGATGAACCGGCTGACGGCGTCCTCGGACCGGCCTCGATGCGGTGTTCCCCGCAGGCGCGGGGATGAACCGTTCAAGGCAGCCCTCCGCATAGACGATCCCTAGTGTTCCCCGCAGGCGCGGGGATGAACCGGGGATGTTGCAGGCGATGCAGCGGTCGACGTCGTGTTCCCCGCAGGCGCGGGGATGAACCGCGGTCTCGGCCTCCGGCGAGTCCCCCCTCGCGCGTGTCCCCCGCAGGCGCGGGGATGAACCGCCCCTGACCACGATCCTCGCCGAGATTGAGCAGTGTCCCCCGCAGGCGCGGGGATGAACCGGGTCAGAACTACATCAGCATGGTGCGCTCGGAGTGTTCCCTGCAGGCGCGGGGATGAACCGCTGGAGAACGCGCGGGAAGCTGCTGCGCTGGAGTGTTCCCTGCAAGCGCGGGGATGAACCGCTGATCGACCAGACCAGTTCCGCCCATTCCTCGTGTTCCCCGCAGGCGCGGGGATGAACCTCAAACCGGATCCGCTGCGGGTCTTGCACCGAGGCAATCCATGCTCGCAGTTCTCTGGGGCGACCGGCCCAGTGCCACTTTTTCACGGGGAGACGATGTGTTTTCCGCTATGCCAGGAATGAAACTGCACGGTGGCTACCGCAGGGGCCTTGTGATCCAGCGGATCGTCTGCAACCCTTGCTACAAGGTCGCTTGAGTCGACGCCCTGGGGGCTCTGTGATTCTACCGTTCTCCCTCCTGGCCGAAGCCTGGATCCCCGTCCTGCGCGCCGATGGAGCGCAGGACCTGATCCGGCCGGCGGCCATCACGGCGGATCTCACGACGAATCCCGTCGTGGCGCCCGCCTGGGGCCGGGCCGATTTCGATGCCGCCACCTGCGAATTCCTCATCGGGTTGCTGGCGACCACCTGCGGCCACCGCGCGGACGAGGACGAATGGGAGGCGTGGTTCCGCTCGCCCCCACCGCCCGAGAGGCTGGACGAGGCGTTCGCCTCCGTCGCGCCGGCCTTCGTGCTCGATGGCGACGGCCCGCGCTTCGGACAGGATCTCGACCCGCTGGACGAAGGCGAGGCGAGGGCGGTCATGCAACTCCTGATCGAGGCGCCGGGCGCGAACACCGTCAAGCGCAACCTCGACCACTTCGTCCGCCGCGGCGGCGTCGAAACCCTGTCGCGGGCGGGCGCCGCGATGGCGCTGTTCACGCTCCAGACCTACGCGCCCTCGGGGGGGGCCGGCCACCGCGTCTCCGTGCGGGGCGGCGGGCCGCTGACGACGCTGCTGGTGCCCGGGCCCCTGCGCGGCGAGGCGCGCGACGATCCGATGCCGCACCGGCGCACCCCAATCCCGCTCTGGCGCACCCTGTGGCTCGCGGTCCCGCACCGGCGCGAGGCGGTGGCGCCGGAGCGCGTGTTTCCCTGGCTCGGGCCGACCCGCGTCTCGGACAAGGGCCGCCCGACCACGCCCGAGGACACCGATCCGCTCCAGGCGTTCTGGGGCATGCCGCGGCGCATCCGCCTCGTCGTCGAGCCGAACCCGGAAGCCCGCCCCTGCGATCTCACCGGCCGGATCGACGCGGGCGTGGTGCGGGTCTACCGCACCCGCCCGCACGGTACGAGCTACGCCGCGTTCCGCCACCCGCTCTCGCCGCACTACCGCGCCAAGCCGACCGAGCCGTTCCTGCCCCTGCATGGTCAGCCCGGACGAGTCGGCTACCGCCACTGGGTCGGGCTCGTGGCCGACGGTGACGGCGACAACCGCCTCGCCGCCGAGGCGGTCACGCTGGCCCGACGGCGCCTGGGCGACCTCGATGCCTCTGCGCGCCTCGGCACCCGCCTCCGCGCGGCCGGCTACGACATGGACAACATGAAGGCCCGCGAGTTCATCGAGAGCGAAATGCCGCTCCATCTCGTCCCGGGCGAGCTTTTCGCCCCCTACGACCGGGCCGTGCGTCGGCTGGTGGCGGGCGCCCGCGAGGCGGACGGGCTGCTGCGCTTCTTCGTCCGGCAGGCGACGTCGGTCGAGAAGGGCGGCGTGCTGGACCTCGCCCGGGCGCGGTTCTGGGAGCGGACCGAGACTGCGTTCGGGCAGGCGCTCGAAGACCTCTCGAAGAACCTCCGCACCGGCGACGCCGCGCCCAACCTCGTCTCGCTGGGGGCGGCCAGGGCGTGGCTCGCCGTGCTGCAACGGACCACCGCCGCGCTGTTCGACGACCTGATCCCGCTCGACGGGCTCGACGCACTGGGCGAGCGGGCGATCCGGGCCCGCGTCAAGGCACGGGCCGATCTCGGCACGGCGATGCACGGATGGGGCAAGCTCGGCCAGGGCCTGTTCAAGGCGCTCGACCTCGCCGTCCCGGAGGTCGTGAAGACCCGCAGGAAGGCGGCATGAGCGGGCCGGTCCCACCCGAGACCGGGACGGTGCCGCGGGACCGGCGGGCGCTGGCCCGGCGCTGGTGGCAGCGGCTGCCGCCCGGTCGCGCGGGCCTGCCGGAGCCGCTGCTATTCGACCGCGGCAGCCGCGCCCGCCTGCGCCGGGCCCACGGACCGGTCGACATCCTCGACGAACCGGTCGTGTTCGCCCTTCATCGGGAACTCGGCTTCGGGCCTCAGGGGGCGGACAGGACCCTGATCCCGGTCGCCGTCGCGGCCTGCGTGCTCGCCCGCATCCGGACCGACGCCCCGGGGCGCGGCCTCGCCTCCGTGCTGGGGCGGGCGAAGGACGGGCCGCAGGCCCTGCTGTCGCCGCTGCGGCTCAAGCGCCTGCTGACGGCCCGCGATCCGGACGACCTGCTGCGCCAGATGCGACGGGCCGTCGACCTGGCCGGCGACCGGCCGGTCGATGTCGGCGGCCTCGCGGTCACGCTCCTCGACTGGCTGGACCCCGACGCGGGCGACCGGGCCCGCTCGCGCTTCGCCTACGACTACTACGCCGCCGAGTACGCGACGCCCGGCCGGCCCGCCGGCGCGGCCTCCGAGGCCGTCTTCCCGGCCGTGTGACGGCTTCCCCTTTCGAGATCCCCCCGCGCCATGACCATCTTCGTGCAGTTGCACTGGCTGACCGCCTATCCGCCGGCCAACCTCAACCGCGACGATACCGGGCGGCCGAAGACGGCCCGCTTCGGCAACGTCGATCGCCTGCGGGTCTCCTCGCAGGCCCTCAAGCGGGCATGGCGAACCTCCGACGCCTTCCGGAGCGCCCTTCACGGCCATCTCGGCGAGAGGACGCAGCGGCTCGGCGAGGAGATCGAGCGGCATCTCGTCGGGCAAGGCATCGCGGCCGACGCGGCGCTCCGGGCGGCGCGCGCCGTCGGCGACGTGTTCGGCAAGATCAAGCCCGAGACCGACCGGAAGCCGGCCCGGATCGAGCAACTCGTCTTCGTGTCGGCCGAGGAGCGTGCGGCCGCCCTGGCGCTGGCCGAGCGGATCGCCGCCGGCGGGGAGGTCGACCTGTCGCGGACGCCGCTCCTCAAGCCGGTGGACGGTGCCGTCGACATCGGGATGTTCGGGCGCATGCTGGCCGACGACCCCGACTTCAACCGCGAGGCAGCGGTGCAGGTCGCCCATGCCGTCACCACCCACCGCGCCATCGTCGAGGACGACTACTACACCGCCGTCGACGACCTGAAGACGCCGGCCGAGGATGCCGGGGCGGGCTTCGTCGGCGAGGCCGGGTTCGGGGCCGGCACCTTCTATCTCTACCTGTGCATCGACCGCGACCTGCTGGTCCGCAACCTCGGCGGCGACGAGGCGCTCGCCCGCCGCGGTCTCGCCGCCCTCGTCCAGGCAGCGGCCACGGTGGGTCCGCGCGGCAAGCAGGCGAGCTTCGCGAGCCGCGCCTATGCCAGCTACGGACTGGTCGAGCGCGGCGAGGAGGCCCCCCGCAGCCTCGCCGCGGCCTTCCTCAAGCCGGTCGGCGGCGAGGACGTGCTCCAGGACTCCGTCGCCCGGCTGAGGGCGACGCGGGACCAGTTCGCCCGCGCCTATGGCAGCGACGCCGAGACCGCGGAGATGGACGTGCCGGCAGGGCAGGGCACCCTCGCCGGCCTGATCGCCCTGGCCGCCCGATGACCGCCCTGCGCCGGTCAGACGAGCGCGCGATGCCCGTGCCGGACGGCCTCGCCTTCACGCTCTACGCCCCATTCGCCGCCCTGGGCGACCTCGCGGTGGGCGAACGGCGCGGCGGCTTCGACCGGCCGGCCCGCTCGGCGATCCTCGGCCTCGTCGGGGCTGCGCTCGGGCTGGACCGGGCCGACGAGGCGGGGCATGCGGGCCTCGATCGTGGCTACCGGCTGGCCCAGCGGGTCAGGCTCGGCGGCACCCTGGTCACCGACTACCACACCGTCCAGGCTCCCCCCGCCGACCGCAAGGCCGCCTACGCCACGCGGCGGGACGCGCTCGACCGGCCCGCGCACCGGCTCAACACCCTGCTGTCGTTCCGCGACTACCGGGAGGACCTGTGGGTGGACGTGGCCCTGGTGCGGGTCGCGTCGGACGCGCCCGCCCCGGCCGTGCTGGCGCAGGCCCTGCGACGGCCGGTCTACACGCTCTATCTCGGCCGCAAGTCCTGCCCCCTCGGCCGCCCGCCCGCGCCCCGCTGCGCCGAGGCGGTCGACCGCCTCGCCCCGCTCCTCGACACGCCTCCTTCCTCCGCACCGGAGGGCGGGTTCGATCCGTTCGCTCCACTCGCGTCGATGCGGCGGTCCGCCGAAGCGCGGCTCTACGCGGACGCCGACCTCGCGCCGCTGCTGGCCCCCGATTTCCGCATCGACCGGGTCGAGCGCCGCCGCGACCGCGTGGCGAGCCGCCTGCGGCGCCACTTCACGCTGCGCGACGAGATCGTGGCCTCACCCGCTGGCGCCTCGTCCGAGCCGGAGCCGGCCTCGTGAGCCTGTATCTCAGCCGCATCCGCCTGGCCCGCGCCCCCGATACGGCCGCCCTCGCGCACCTTCTGATGCCGCCGGAGGACAATGCCCGCATCGCGGCCGCGCACCGGCTGATCTGGTCGCTGTTCGCCGACGCTCCCGACCGCTCCCGCGACTTCCTGTGGCGGGAGGACGGCGGGGCGGGTTGGCAGCGCACCACGTTCCTAGTCCTCTCGGCCCGCCCGCCCGAGGACCTGCGCGGCCTGTTCGAGATCGACGAGCCCAAGGTCTTCGCGCCCGCCCTGTCGCCGGGCCAGCGGCTGCGCTTCCGGCTCCGCGCCAGTCCGGGCGCCTCGGAGATGCGGCCGCACGGGCAGCGCGGCAAGCGGATCGACCCCCTGGCCCGGGCGCTGCGCGACCTGCCCCGGGAGGCGCGGGGAGGGGAGCGCGATGCGGTCACGCAGGCGGTCGGCGCCCACTGGCTCCGGCGTCAGGGCGCCGGCGCCGGGTTCCGCCTCGCCGAGGAGGCGGAAGGCGAGGGCGGATCGCGGCCGCTCCTGCGGGTGGACGGCGATGCGTGGCGCGTCCTGCCGCGCGACGGGGGCAGGCCCGTCCGCTTCTCCTCGCTGGATTTCGAGGGCGAACTCGTAGTCGAGGATCCGGCCGCGTTCCTCGCGGCTCTGGCCCGCGGCTTCGGCCGTGCCAAGGCCTTCGGCTGCGGGCTGATGCTGATCCGGCGGCCATGAGTCCAACCAGGCCCCCGGCCGGGCTACCCGGCCTGCCGCCGCCGAAGCCGATCCCGATCCGGGACCGCTCCTCGATGATCTTCATCGAGAAAGGTCGACTCGACGTCCTCGACGGTGCCTTCGTCGTGGTCGACGAGCGCGGCGTACGCACGCAGATCCCGGTCGGCGGCCTCGTGTGCCTGATGCTGGAGCCCGGCACGCGGGTCAGCCACGCGGCCGTGGCGTTGGCGGCGCGGGCCGGCACCCTTCTCGTCTGGGTCGGTGAAGCGGGCGTCCGACTCTACGCGGCCGGGCAGCCCGGCGGCGCACGGTCCGACCGCCTGCTCTGGCAGGCCAAGCTCGCCCTCGACGAGACCGCACGCTTGAAGGTGGTGCGCCGCATGTTCCATCTGCGGTTCGAGGAAGAGGCGCCGGAGCGACGCTCCGTCGACCAGCTTCGCGGCATCGAGGGCGCGCGCGTGCGTCGGCTCTACGAGATCCACGCCCAGCAAAATGGCGTGACGTGGCATCGGCGCTCCTACGATCGCGGCGATTGGGACGCTGCGGACATTCCGAACCGCTGCCTCTACGCTGCGACGGCCTGCCTCCATGGCCTCGCGGAGGCTGCCGTGCTCGCAGCCGGGTATGCGCCTGCCATCGGCTTCCTGCACTCGGGACGAGCGCTGTCCTTCGTCTACGACGTCGCCGACCTGTTCAAGTTCGAGTCCGTCGTTCCGACGGCCTTTCGCATCGCGGGCCGTGCGGCACGAGGCGACCTGGCTGGCTCGGTCGAAGGCGTGGTGCGGCGCGAGTGTCGCGACGCCTTCCGACGGTCGAGGCTGCTCGAACGCATCATCCCGACGATCGAGGATGTGCTGACCGCAGGCGGTCTTCCGCCCCCGGGCGAGCCTGCGGACGCTCAGCCGCCGTCTTTCACCGAGATGCCAACCGGCGACGAGGGGCATCGCGGATGAGACGGAGGTCGAGGGGATGATGGTCGTCATCGTCGAGAACGCACCGCCGCGACTCCGCGGCCGCCTCGCCGTCTGGCTGGTGGAGGTTCGAGCCGGCGTGTATGTCGGACACTACTCACGGCGCACGCGCGAGCGGATCTGGGACCAAGTGCGCGCCGGGATCGAGGGTGGCAATGGGGTCATCGCCTGGACGGCCCAGACCGATGCCGGCTACGCTTTTGATACCTGCGGCAAGAACCGCCGAGAACCCGTGGACTACGATGGCTTGCCTTTGGTTGCGTTTCATCCCGACGAGGCCGGAGGCTGAGGCCGCACGCGAGCCGTGACACCCTTACCTCCTGAGCTCGACTTTGGCCAATTTTGGCGGGTCTGAGGCCCTGGTGGCGCGGGGGTGACGAAGCGGCCGTGACGGGTAGGCTAGCGCTGTTTCGACCAAGAGACACCGCCATGCCTGGCCTGCCCGCCCGCTTCGCCGGGCTCATCCTGGCCTTCGCGCCGCTCTTCGTCCACCGCTCCTGGTGCCACGCCCGGGTCCTGCTTCTCGGCG
>NZ_SACP01000033.1 GCF_004004555.2 Methylobacterium oryzihabitans | reverse complement strand
CGTCGCCGCCGCGCCGCTGCCGACCCGGACCCGGCCGGGCCCGCCGCTCGATCCGGCGGCCGACTGGACCGCCTTCGCTCGGCTGGTCCGCCCGCTCCTCGCCGCGGCCCCCGAGGCGGCCCGCCGCCAAGCCGACACCCTCGTGGCCCGGCTCGACCGCGAGCCGCCCGCCCCCGACGCCGCCGCGGCCCGTGAGTGGCTGGAGACGCTGCAGGCGGCCTGCCCGGCGATGGATCAGCGCCGCTGGGGCGATTCCCCCGACCGCCACGGCCCGGCGGCGCGGGCCGCCTTCGCGCATTTCGCCCGCTGGCTCGCCGGCCGCTCCGGCGCGGCGGTGCTGGTCGCGCTGTTCGACCGCCTGCGCCCGCGCCCGATGGGCACCTACGACACGATGCCGCCGTCGATCTGGGACGTCCCGACCACCACCGGCGTGCGCGCCGCCCTCGTGGCGGCGCCGGAGGCCGAGTACGACGCCGCGCTCGCCGCCGGCCTGCGCCTTCATGCAGCCGATCCGGGGCAGGACCTCGCGCTCTGGCTCGCCCACGTCCTCGCCGACGACCGGCCGGGCGCCGACCACGCCCTGCGCCCCGCCGCGGTGCTCGACCGCTACGGTGGGCCGCCCCCCTACTATCCCCACAGCCATGCCGCCGTGCCGCTGATCCTCGACCTGCCGCCCTCGCAGGCGGCGCCGTGGCGGGAGGCGGCGCACCACAAGGCCGGCCTCGCCACCTGCGACGTCCCCGTCGCCGAGGCCGCCGCGACCGCGGTCGACGTGGCGCGGGCGGCCGGCGAGCCGGCGACCGCGACGCTCGTGTGGCTGCTGCGCGACGCGGTCGGAGCCGACCGCACCACGGTCGCCAGGATCCTGCTCGACACCCGCGCCGACGACGCGCTCGCCGCGCTGCTGCCGTTCGTCGGCACCAAGCTCGTGCGCGACGCCCTCGATGCCGGCGATGCCGCTTTCCCGAACTGGATGCTGCAGGGCTACCTCGCGGCCCTGGAGGGGCGGGGGGAGGCCGCCTACGGCCCGCGGATCGCCGCCCTGGCCGGGCGCCACGGTGCCGAGGCGGCGCGCGCCTTCGCCGCGGAGGGCGGGCCGAAGCTCGCCGGGCGGCTCGACCGGCTGCTCGCCGAGGGCGACCGGCCGCAGGCGCCGCCCGAGGCGTGGCCGGCGCTCCTGCGCGACCCGCCCTGGCGGCGCAAGGCGACCGCGCGCGAGCGGATCGCGCTCGCCCTGACGCCGATCCCGACGCCGGTCGCCCACGGCTTCGCGGCGGACGCGGTGCTCGATCCCGACTGCTACACCTACCGCTCCGGCCACGTGGTCGCGGGCATGGACGACCTCGTGGCGGCGATCCGCGAGACCGAGGCCGCGGTGCATCACGATCAGGCCCTGCCCGCGCCGGACGAGCCGGTTCCGGAACCCGGCACGCCGCCGGATGCGGCCCTCGCCTGGCTCGGCCGCCGGCTGGACCCCGACGGCACGGTGTTCGTGCAGTTCTACTTCCACTACGGGCCGTGGTTCTCGGCCGTGGGCTGGCAGCCGGAGCCGCTGGCGCTGCTGCTGTGGTCGCGGACCGATTTCCTGCGCGCGCGCCACATCTACTGGCGCAAGGTCATCCCGCAGATGCTGGTGCGCTTCGGCGAGAGGGCGGTGCCGGGACTCGCGGCGGTGGTCGCCGCCGACCCCGCCGACCACCTGCCCCACGTGGCGACGGTGGACGCGGCCGGGCTCGCCCCGGTCGCGGCGCGGGCCTTCCTGCGCATCAAGAAGGCGCGACCGGCCGCCGCGGCGTGGCTGCGCGCCCATCCGGTCGCCGCCGCGCTGCGGCTCGTGCCCGACGCCCTCGGGCCCGCCGGCCCCGAGCGCGACGCCGCCGACGCGGCCCTGCGCTTCCTCGCCGCCGAGCCGGCGGGGCGGGCGGCCTTCGACGCGGCGCTCGCGGCCTACGCGGAGCAGGATCCGCCCGTGAGGGAGGCCGCCGCGAGCGGCGTCGACGGCGACCCGCTGGAGCAGGTGCCGGCCAAGCCGCCGAAGCTGCCGGCCTGGATCGTGCCCGCCGCCCTGCCGCGCCCGGTCCTGCGCGAGGGCGGCGCCCTGCCGGACGAGGCGGTGACGGTGGTCTGCGAGATGCTCGCCTTCTCGGACCCGCTCGTCCCCTATGCCGGCATCGCCCCGGTGCGGGCGGCCTGCACCACCGACAGCGTCGATGCCTTCGCGGCGGCCCTGTTCGAGGGGTGGCTCGCCGCCGGCGCCAACGCGGCCGGCGAGTGGACGATGCGGGCGCTCGCGCTCCTCGGCGGCGAGACCTGCACCCGCGCCCTGACCCGCCAGATCCGCGCCTGGGGGCAGGCCGGCCTCAAGCCCCGGGCCAAGGCCGGCATCGCGGTGCTGGCCGGGATCGGCAGCGATCTCGCGCTGATGAACCTCAGCGCCATCGCCGAGAAGAACCCGACGCTGCAACTGCGCGAGGCGGCGGGCGCCGCCATCGCCGAGGCGGCCGCGGCGCGGGGCCTCGACGAGGTCGACCTCGCCGACCGTCTCTCGCCCGATCTCGGCCTCGACACCCGGGGCGGGCTCGACCTGTCCTTCGGCGAGCGGCGCTTCCGCGTCGGCTTCGACGAGACCCTGCGGCCGTTCGTGCGCGACGCCGAGGGCCGGCGCCTCGCGGCCCTGCCGCGGGCGACCAGGGGCGACGATCCCGAGGCCGCCAGGGCGGCGGGCCGGCTCTGGGCCGGGTTGAGGAAGGACGCCGAGGCGGCGTCCCGGCTCCAGGTCACCCGGCTCGAGACCATGCTGGCGAGCCAGCGCCGCGTCGCTCCCGCCGTGTTCTGGCCGTTCTTCGCCGCGCATCCGCTGGTGCGCCACCTCGCCGGCCGCCTCGTCTGGGGGCTCTACGCCGACGCGGCGCCGACGACCCGGCCCGGCCTCGTCTTCCGGCTGGCGGAGGATCTCTCGCTCACCGATGCCGGGGATGCCGGCCTCGACCTCGACCTGGCCGCCGCCGAGGGCGTGGTCGGCCTCGTCCACCCGCTGCATCTGGAGCCGGACGCGCTCGCGGCCTGGGGAACGCTGTTCGGCGACTACGAGATCGCCCAGCCGTTCCTCCAGCTCGGCCGCGAAACCTACGCCTTCACCGCGGCCGAATCCGCCCGGGCCGAGACCGACCGCTTCGACGGGGTACGGGTCGCCGGACGCCGCCTGCGCGGCCTGCGCGGCCAGGGCTGGACCACCGACGCGGCGAGCGAGCACGTCCACGACGTGCGCCGCCCGGTGACGCTGCCGGACGGCACCGGCCTCGTCTGCGTGCTGAGCTTCGAGGACGGCTTCTGGCACAGCCCCGGGTCCGAGGGCGACGGGATCCAGACCCTGCGGGAGCTGCGGCTCACCGATGCCGGCTGGGGCGTGGCGGAGCGGCACCGCTTCCGCGACCTCGACCCGGTGACCGCGAGCGAGGTGCTGCGCACGCCGAGCCTGCTCGCGGCGGCGGGGGCGGAGTGACGGTGGGCGGAGTGACGGGGCCGGCGCGGTCTTCGCCCTCCCCCCTCTGCGGGGGAGGGTGCCCCACGGAGTGGGGCGGGAGAGGGGATGCCGCTTCCGGAAAGGTCGCGACCGTCATGGCGGGCGCCACGCCCGGCACCGTCCCGTTCCCCTCTCGGCGGGACCTCGTCCCGCTGCGCTCACTTCGTTCGCCACCCTCCCCCGCAGAGGGGGGAGGGTTCGCGTTGAGTTTGCAAGGTCTTGCACTGCCAAACGACGGACGCCTCGAAAAATAGTCCGTAATAACACTGCATAGAACCCATCCACACAGACACGAGGAGACGGCATGGAGCGCTACGAGCTGGTCGAGGGCACGTCCGCCAAGTTCTGGGAGGCCGGCATCGCCGGTACGACGCTGACGGTGCGCTTCGGGCGCATCGGCACCCAGGGCCAGAGCAAGGACAAGACCTTTCCCGATGCGGCCGCGGCCGTGAAGGAGAAGGACAAGCTCGTCCGCGAGAAGACCGCCAAGGGCTACACCCGGGCCGGGGACGGGACCGCCGCCGCTCCCGCCGCGGCGAGGGCCGCCCCCCAGCCCGCACCCGAGCCCGACCCCGAACCGCTGCCCGTCTCGCCCGAACCCGCACCGGCGCCCGCGCCCGCCGACGCCGCGGCCCCGGCCCCCTCGCGGGCGGTGTTCGACGGCACGCCGCTGCCGACCCGCCTGCGGCCCGGCCCGACGCTCGCTCCCGAGGCGGCGTGGGAGGTGGTCCATGGGCCGCTTGCCGGTCTGCTCGGGGAAGCGGAGCCCGCCCGCCTCGCCGGGCCGGTGCCGCCCGACGACCTCGCCGGATGGATCGCCTCCGTCGTCGAGGCCGCGGCCGGGGAGCAGAGGAACGGCCGCCGCGACGCCGGCCGCAGCGACGACACGCGCCGTGTCCTGGAAGCGGCCTTGTGCGCCCTCATCGGGCGCGGCGGAACCCTGGCGGCGGCGCATCTCGCCGACCGGATGCGGCCCGCGGCCAAGCCGCAGGGGCATTACCGCGACCTCGCCTGGGCCGATCCGGTCTGCCTCGCCCTGCGGGCCGCCCTCGTCCAGGCGCCGGAGGCCGACTACGACGCCGCGGTGGCGTTCCTCAACGAGCGGATCGCCGACTCCCACGATTGGCCGAGCGCCGCCGCCTTCGCGTTCGTCCTCGCCGACGACCGGCCGGCGCGGCACCCGCTGCAGCCGCTCGCCGTGCTGGAGGCGGCGCAGGCCGCCGGGATCGACGTGGCGGCGGACACGACCTTCCTGCCGCTGATCGCCGACGCCCCGCCCGAGGCGGCGGCGCACTGGCGCACCAAGCGGGGCTATCACCTGTACTTCGTCTACTGCGCCCTCGACGTGGCGGAGGCGGCCGCGACGCTGATCGCGGTGGCGGCCGCCGCCGGGCAGCCGGCCCTGCCGGCCCTCGACTGGCTGCTGCACTACGCCCTGGACGACCAGCGCCGGCCGGTGGCGCGGGCGATCCTGTCAACCGGCGAGGCCGGGGCACTCTCCCTCCTGCTGCCGCACCTGCACGAGAAGCCGGTCGCCGCCGCCCTCGACGCGGCTTTGGAGGCCGACCCGGCAGCGATCGTGCCGCGCTGCCTCGCCGCGCTCGCCGGCGGCCGGGCCGAGCCGGCCCTGCGCGCCCGGGTGGTGCGGGCTCTCGACGTCCACGGCCTCGACACGGTGCGCGGCTGGCTCGGCGAGGCCGGCGGCCGCAGCGCCGGCTTCCTCGACCGGCTCGCCGAGGCCCGCGCCGTGCCGCTCGCCCCGCGGGAGGAGTGGCCCCGGGTCCTGCGCGACCCGCCCTGGCGCGCCAAGGCGCGGCGCGCCGACGACCTCGTGCTCGACCTCGCGCCGCTGCCGACGCCGTTCGGGTTCGAGAAGCCCGACGCTCCGAGCGGCTACTGGCGGGGCCAGCGCGCCCGCATCCTCGACGCCATGACCGACCTGCCGGCCTTCGTCGACGAGGCCGAGGCGCACCGGCCCGACCAGGGCTGGGTCAAGATCCCGGCGCCCGACACCGCGCCGCCGCGTGGCGACCCCGACGCGCTGCTGGCCTGGCTCGGCGCGCGCATCGCGCAGATCGACCGCGCCTGCCGCTACTGGGTGCCCTCGCCCTATCACGGCCTCGTCGGCGGCCTGGAGAAGCAGCCGGAGGCGCTGGCCCTGGCGCTGTGGTCGCTCACCGGCGTGGTGGCCGGCCACGGCCACGTCTCGGAATGGCCGGCGATCGTCGCCACGATGCTCGACCGCTTCGGCGAGAAGGCGGTGCCGGGCCTCGTCGCCCTGGTCGAGACCGACCCGGTCCGGCTGCTGCCCTCCGTCCTCACCGTCGACGCCGCCGCGCTGGCGCCTTTGGCCGCCCGCGCGCTGGCCCAGCTCAAGAAGGCCCGCGAGCCGGCGCTGGCGTGGCTGCGCCGCCACCGCCGCACGGCGATCACCCGGCTCGTCGCGGACGCGGTCGGCAGGCCCGGCCCGGCGCGCGACGCCGCCGAGCACGCCCTGCGGTTCTTTGCCGCCGACCGCCCGGACGGTCGCGCCGAGATCGACGCCGTCACGGCCCTGTACGCGGACCGCGAGCCGCGCGCCGCGGAGGCGGTGGCGCAGGGGCTCGACCGCGACCCGCTCGCCCGGGTGCCGGCGAAGGTCGGCAAGCCGCCGGCCTGGATCGTGCCCGGGGCGCTCACCCGGCCGCGCCTGACCGAGGGCACCGCCCTGCCGGACGAGGCGGTGCTGGCTTTGTGCGAGATGCTGTCCTTCACCAATCCCGACGCGGTCTATGCCGGCGTGCCGATGGTGCGCGCGGCCTGCACCCGCGATAGCCTCGCGGGCTTCGCCTGGGACCTGTTCTCCGCCTGGACCGCCGCCGGCACGCCGTCGAAGGACGGCTGGGCCCTGCGGGCGCTCGGCTGGTTCGGCGACGACGGCACGGCGCGCGACCTCACCCGCCTGATCCGGCGCTGGCCCGGCGAGGCGGCGCACGCCCGCGCCGTCACCGGCCTCGACGTGCTGGTCGACATCGGCTCGGACGTGGCGCTGATGAACCTCAACGGCATCGCCGAGAAGCTGAAGTTCAAGGGCCTGCAGGAGAAGGCGCGCCAGAAGATCGCGCAGCTCGCCGAGGCCCGCGGCCTGTCGCCGGAGGAACTCTCGGACCGGCTCGCCCCCGACCTCGACCTCGACGAACGCGGCGGCCTCGACCTCGATTTCGGCACGCGGCGCTTCCGCGCCGGCTTCGACGAGGCGTTGAAGCCCTGGGTCAAGGACGCCGCCGGCCAGCGGCTCAAGGACCTGCCCAAGCCGACCAGGGCCGACGATGCCGACAAGGCCGCCGCCGCCACCGCCCGCTGGGGCGCGCTGAAGAAGGACGCCCGCGCGGTGGCGAGCCTCCAGGTGGCACGGCTGGAGGCGATGCTCGCGACCTCGCGGCGGGTGCGGCCCGCCGTGTTCGGTCCGTTCTTCGCCGCCCACCCGCTGGTGCGCCACCTGACCCAGCGCCTCGTCTGGGGCGTCTTCGCCGACGCCGACCCGCGCACCGCTCCGACCCTGGCCTTCCGGGTCGCGGAGGATCTCGGCTTCACCGATTCCGGCGACGAGCTGGTCGCGATCGACCTCTCCGAGGAGGCTGCCGGGCTGATCGGCCTCGTCCACCCGCTGCATCTCGAGGCGCAAGCGCTCGCCGCCTGGGGCGCGCTGTTCGGCGATTACGAGATCGCCCAGCCGTTCCCGCAGCTCGCCCGCGAGACCCACGCCTTCACCGAGGCCGAGCGGGCGGCCGCGACCACGACGCGGTTCGAGGGCGTCGTCGTCGAATCGAAGCGCCTGCGCGGCCTGGCGTCCCTCGGCTGGCCGCTCGGCGAGAAGCAGGACCACGGCGACATCCATTGGGTCGACCACGCCTTCGCGTATCCCGACGGGGCGGCCGGCACCGCCTTCCTGCGCTTCGAGGATTGCCTGTTCACCGGCGCCCCCGACTTCGAGGACAGCGAGCAGACCCTCGGCGAACTGACCCTGGACCGGCCGTGGAGCCGCGAGCCGGGCCGGCGCACCTTCGGCGACCTCGATCCGGTGACGGCGAGCGAGTTGCTGCGCGGCCCGAGCCTGCTCGCCGGGACGCGGCTGCGATGAGCCTCGACCCGGCGACGCGCTGGCGCCTCATCCTCGGCGAGGCGGCGGACTCGGCCTGCGCCGGGGCCGGCTGCCGGCTCGACGGCCGCGCCGCGGCGATGGACCGGGCTCTCGACTGGCTCTACGGCCGCGACGCCGGGGGCGAGGAGCGCGGGGTGCGCCGGCAGGGTGTGGACCGCCACGGCGGCCGCGAGGGCTCGGCGCTGACGGTGCCGGGCTGGATCAACGAGGTCCACACGCTGTTCCCGCGCGAGACGATCGAGCGGCTGGAACGCGACGCGATCGAGGTCTACGCCATCGACGACGTGGTGACGAACCCGGACGTGCTCGCCCGGGTCGAGCCGAACGAGACCCTGCTGAAGGCGGTGCTGCGCACCAAGCACCTGATGACGCCGGACGTGCTGGTGATGGCGCGCCGGCTGGTGCAGGAGGTGGTGCGCCGCCTGATGGAGAGCCTCGCCCGCGACCTCGCGGTGGCGTTTTCCGGGGTGCTCGACCGGCGCCGCCACACCCGGCTGCCCGGCGCCCGCGACCTCGACCTCCACCGCACCATCCGCGACAACCTGCGCCACTACGACCCCGAGCGGCGGCGCATCACCGTCGAGCGGCTGCACTTCTTCGCCCGCAACCAGCGCCGGATGCGGCCCTGGCAGGTGATCCTGCTCGTCGACCAGAGCGGATCGATGCTCGATTCGGTGATCCACGCCTCGGTGATGGCGGCCTGCCTGTGGCGGCTGCCGGGGGTCGAGACGCATCTGGTCGCCTTCGACACGTCCGTCGTCGACCTCACCCGCGACTGCGACGACGCCTGCGAGATGCTGATGAAGGTCCAGCTCGGCGGCGGCACCGACATCGGCCGGGCGGTCGCCTACGCGTCGGGGCTGATCACCGCACCGGAGCGGGCGGTGGTGGTGGTGGTCTCGGACTTCTACGAGGGCGCGAGCGAGGCGGTGCTGGTCGCCCGGGTGCGGGCGCTGACCGGCCAGCGCACGAAGGTCCTGGGCCTCGCCGCCCTCGATTCGCAGGCCCGGCCCGACTACGACCGGGCGATGGCGCAACGGCTGGTCGAGGCCGGCGCCGAGATCGCCGCGATGACGCCCGGAGAACTCGCCGGCTGGCTCGCGCAGGTGATCCGGAGTTGAGAATGCCCCGCGCCGACCTGCTCGCCCTCACCGACGACGGCCTGACCCAGCTCGCCAATGCCGGCCTCGTCAAGCGCGCCCTGCGCGAGGTCGCGGCCGGGCAGGGGCCGGTGCTCGCCGAGGAGGCGGACGGCACCGTCGCGGCGCGTTTTTCCGATGGAACGGTCACCCGCCTGCCCCCCGGCCGGCCGCCCGGCGAGGCGGCCTGCACCTGCCCGGCGGGCGGGATGTGCCGCCACCGCGTCGCGCTGGTGATCGCCTACCGGGCCGAGGCGGTCCCGGCGGACGCGGACCCGACGCCGGGAAGCGCCGCGCCCTGGGATCCCGGCGGGCTCGAGTCCGCCGCGTTCGAGGCCGGGCTCGGGCCGTCCGGGGCCGCCGAACTGAAGCGCCTGCTCGCGGCGGGCGTCACGGTCGGGCTGGAGTACGGGCCGGTCCCGGCGGCGCGGCTGCCGACCGCGAGCGTGCGCTTCCTCGTGCCCGGCGAGACCGGCTACGCGCGCTGCGACTGCGCCGCCGGCGGCGGCTGCGCCCACGTCGCGGTGGCGATCCGCGCCTTCCGCGCCGCGTCCGGCGCCGCGGAGATCCGGCTCGGCGGCGCCCACGAGGCCGCCCCGGCCGACGACCTCGCCGGGGCGGTCGAGCGGCTGGTCGCCGGCCTGATCGAGGCCGGGGTCGCGGCCGGACCGGAGGCGCATGGCGACGCCCTCGACCGGCTCGGGCGCGCGGCGGCCGCCCGCGGCGCCACCCAGGTCCTGCTGGCGCAGGCCGACCTCGCCGGGCAGCTCGCGGCCTATGCCGGGCGCAGCGCCGCCTACGACGAGGCCGTGGTGCTGGCGCTGGCCACCGAGCTGATCGCCCGCACCCGGGTCGGCGACGCCGCCGCGCTCGGCCTCGGCCAGCCCTACGAGACCGCGATGGGCAAGACCCGGCTGGTCTCCCTCGGCGCCCGCCTCGTCGCCCGCGGGCGGGGTGCCGTGGCACGGGTGGCGCTCGCCGACACCGATACCGGCGCGACCCTGGCGCTGGAACGCGACTTCGCCCCGGCGGAGGACGAGGCCGGCTTCGTCGCCGGCCTGCCCGGCCGCCTGCTGGCGCCCGGCCTGCCGCTCGCCGGCACCGGGCGGGGCCAGATCCTCACCAGCGTCGCCCGCCGGCGCGCCGACGGGCTGCTGGCGCTGGGCCAGGGCGCCCGCGGGCGCACCGCCCTGCTGCCGCGGGACGCGATCCTGCGGCTGCCGGCGCCGCTCGCCGCCCCCGATCTCGCGGCGATCCGCGACCGGCTGGCGGCGCGGTCGCCGGGCTTCCTGCGCCCGCGCGACCGGCTCGACGCCTTCCACGTCGTTCCGGTCGGCGAGGTGCTGGGTCAGGCGTGGTCGCCCGGCGCCCAGCTCTGGCAGGCGGCGGTGGCCCTGCCGGGGGAGGGCGGCACGCTCCACCTCGCCCGCGCCCACGACCGCGCGGCGCCGGGGGCGCTCGACGCGCTCGCCGCCGCCTTCGCCGGCCGGTGGGGAGCGGTGCGGCAGGTCGCCGGCCCGATGGGGATCGAGGGCGGCGCCCTGGTCTGCGATCCGTGGTCGGTCGGCACCGACCGCCTCGTCGTGCCGGATCTCGAAGCGCCCGACGCGCCCGCGACCGCGGTCGCGCCGGCCCCGGCGGCGGGATCCTCGCTCGTGGACGAGGCCGCTTCCCTGCTCGCCGGGGCGCTCCATGCCGGGCGGCGCGCCTTCGCGGCGGCCTCCGGCGCGGGCGCCCCGCGCCTCGTCGCCGACCTCACGGCCTCCGGCCACGCCGCCACCGCCGCGCGGCTGTCGGAGGCGCTGGCGGCCCGGGGCGACGGCGCGGTGGCGGCCTTCGCCCGCGCCGCCCTGTGGGTCGCGGCGATGGCGGAGGATCCCGGCCCGGAAGCGTCGTGAGCGACGGCCTACGCCCCGCCCCAGTTCATCGTCAGGCCGCCATCCATGGTCCAGGTCTGGCCGGTGACGTAATCGCCGTACTCGGAGGCGAGGAACAGGGCGAGGCGGGCGATCTCGATCGGCTCGCCGGCCCGGTGCCACGGGATCTCCTTGAACGACGCCTCGCGCTTCTGCGGGTCGTCGAGCCGCTCCTGGGTCATCGGCGTCGCGATCAGCCCGGGGGCGATGTTGTTGACGTTGATCCTGTCCTCCGCCAGCTCGACCGCGAGGCTGCGGGTGAACGAGCCGATCCCGGCCTTCGACATGCCGTAGGGGGCCGAGTTCGGGGTCGGCAGGTGCTGGGCCACCGACGAGATGGTGACGATGCGCCCGCGCCCGCCCGCCGCCTTGCGCAGGCGCACGAAGGCCCGGGCGCAGTGCAGCGGCCCCTTCAGGTTGGTGTCGAGGATCAGCGCGAGCTGGTCGTCGGGCAGGTCGGCGACCGGGGTCTGCGCGCCCATGCCCTTGCCGGCGTTGTTGACCAGCACGTCCGGCGTGCCGAGTTCGGCCGCGACCCGGGCGAACAGCGCGTCCACCGCCGCCGGGTCGCGCACGTCGAGCTGCGCCACCAGGGCCCGGCGCCCGGCCGCCTCGACCTGCCGGCGCGTCTCGGCCGCGCCGGCCTCGTCGGTGTGGTAGGTGATGCAGAGGTCGGCGCCGGCCTGCGCGAACAGCACCGCCGTCGCCTGGCCGATGCCGGAATCGGCGCCGGTCACCACGGCGATCGTTCCGTCGAGCTTCATCTCGGGGGTGTCTCCTGTCGGCCGGCAACGTGCGGTCGACGCCGCCGTTCCGGCCCGGAGGCCCCGGCTACCCGGCGTGCGTCACCTGCGGCGCCTCGCGCAGCGACCACGGCCGCGCCGCCTCGAAGGCGCGCGAGGCGGCGAGCACCCGCGCGTCGGCGCCCTTCGGGCCGACGATCTGCAACCCGACCGGCAGCCCGGCCCGGGTCAGCCCGCACGGCACCGTCGCGCCCGGCTGGCCGGTGAGGTTGAACGGGTAGGTGAACGGGGTCCAGTTGAGCCAGTCGTCGCCGAAGCGGCCGTCCGGCGGCGTCAGGTGCCCGGCGGCGAAGGCCGGCGTCGCCAGCGCCGGGGTGAGCAGCAGGTCGTAGCGCTCGTGGAAGCGGGCCATCGCGGTGTAGAGGGCGCCGCGGGCGCCGAGCGCCGCGACGAAGTCGGCCGCCGCGATCCGGCTGCCGGATTCGGCCACCGCCCGGAAGCCCGGCTCCAGGTCCCCGCGCCGCGCCTCGGGCACCGCCCGCATCACGCACCACGCACCGACGTGCCAGATGCCGTTGAGGGTGTCGATCGGGTCGGCGAAGCCCGGATCGGCCTCCTCGACGGTGGCGCCGAGTTCCGCGAAGGCCCGTGCCGCCGCCTCGGTCAGCGCCGCCACCTCGGGATCGACGCCCTCGGCATAGCCGAGCCGCGGGCTCCAGGCGATGCGCAGGCCCCGCACTCCGTCCTCCAGGCCGGCGCGGTACTCCGGCGGCGCGTCGCGCTCGGCCAGCATGTCGCGCGGATCGGGCTGCGCCATCACGCCGAGCATCAGGGCGGCGTCGCGCACCGTGCCGGTCATCGGACCGAGATGCGAGACCGGCGCGAAGGGCGAGGGCGGGAAGGCCGGGACGCGGCCGTAGCTCGGCTTGAGCCCGTAGATGCCGCAGAACGCCGCCGGAATCCGGATCGAGCCGGCGCCGTCGCCGCCGATATGCAGCGGCCCGAGATTGAGCGCCGCCGCCGCCGCGGCCCCGGCCGACGATCCGCCGGTGGTGGTCGAGGTGTCGTGCGGGTTGCGGGTGATGCCGGTGAGCGGCGAGTCGCCGAGCCCCTTCCAGCCGAATTCCGGCATCGTGGTGAGGCCGAACGGGATCGCGCCGGCCTCGACGAGGCGGTCGACCACCGGGGCGCTCTCGGCCACCGGCGCCTCGGACGAGGTGCGCGAGCCCCGCCGCGACGGGTGCCCGGCCCAGGCGACGTTGTCCTTGACCGTCACCGGCACCCCGTCGAGGGGGCCGGCGGGGTTGCCCGCGGCCCAGCGCGCCTCGGAGGCGGCGGCCGCCGCCAGGGCCGCCTCGGGCGCGAGCCGCACGAAGGCGTTGACCGCCGGCTCGTGCCGCTCGACCCGGGCGAGCACGTCGGCCATCACCTCGCGCGGCGACAGGCTGCGGTCGCGGTAGCGGGCGAGGAGGGCGGTCGCGTCGAGCTGCCAGATGCCGGTCATGTCGTCTCCCCGAACCCCGAGCCGGCGCCGCGGCCCGGCCTGAGCCTGCGACCTTAGCGGGATCCGGGCCAGCCCGTCATGCGCCGGCCGGGGAGCGGGCGCGCGTCGGGCTCAGTCGCTGTTGCGCGCGGCCCAGGTGGCGTGGCGGACCTCGGTCCGGCGCTCCAGGGCGGCGACCACCGCGTCCAGTTCCGCCGGCTCGACCGCGGTGCTGACCAGCGTCGCGACGAGCTCCGACTCGTCGGGGCCGCGCTCCTCGACCTCGACCTCGCTCACCGGGTAGTGCGCCGCCTCGAGCTGGTCGGTGAGCACGTCGCGCAGCGCGGCGACCTGGTCGTCGCCGGCGGTGACCCGGACCTCGTAGGTCGCCTCGGTCAGGCGCTCGTCGATCGGGGCGCGGTTGATGGCGTTGACGAGCGGCCGCAGCAGCGTGTTGCCGGCCAGCACCACCACCGCGACCATCACCGCCTCGGCGGCGAGGTCGGCCCCCGCGAACGCCCCGACCGCCGCCGAGCACCACAGCGTCGCGGCGGTGTTGAGGCCGCGGACGTTGGTGCCCTCCTTCATGATCGTGCCGGCGCCGAGGAACCCGACGCCCGACACGACGTAGGCGATGATCCGCACCGCGCCGTCGGGGCCGGTGAGCCGCATGCCGAGATCGACGAAGGCGGCGGCGCCGACCGCCACCAGCACGGTGGTGCGCAGGCCCGCGGTGCGCTGGCGGTACTGCCGCTCGGCCCCGATCAGCGTGCCGAGCACGAAGGCCAGCACCACGCTCACCACCGAATCGAGGAACGTCCAGGGCTGGAACGCCACCACCACCGCCATGCCGCCGGATCCTCACGCCACTGCCGAGCGTGCCCGGTTAGCCGGCATCGTCGTCGTTTCGATGACAGATGGGCGTCCCGCATCCCCGGCCGATCCCGCCGCGACCCTGGCAAGCCCGGCCGGACCGTGGCAGAACAGCCACGGCGCGGCGGGGGTTTCGGCAATGGGGCGGCTAGCGGTTTTTCCGTTCTTCAAGGATCCGGGCATCGATCTCGGCCCGTTCGAGGCCCGCTGCATCTGGCGCCGCTTCGAGCCGAACGAGATCCTGGTCGATTTCGACGACGCGTCGACCGACGTGTACTTCCTCGCCACGGGCGAGGTCCGGATCCTCAACCGGACCCAGTCGGGCAAGGAGGTGATCCTCGGCGAGATGCGCGGCGGCGAGTTCTTCGGCGAGCTGGCGGCGATCGACGGGGTCAGCCGCTCGGCCAACGTCACGGCGCTGACGCGGGGCGAACTCTGCGTCGTGCCGGCGGGGGTGTTTCGCCAGATCGTGTTCGCGGCGCCGCCGATCGGCGAGCGGCTGCTGCGGCTGCTGGCCAAGCGCGTGCGGATGCTCAACGCCCGGCTGATGGAGCACGCGGTGCTCGACCTGCGCCACCGGCTCTACGCCGAGTTGCTGCGCCTGTCCTCGCCGCGGGCCGGCGCCGACGGCGAGCGGGTGGTGACCCCGCCGCCCTACCACCACGTGCTCGCCGCCCGCATCGGCTGCCGCCGCGAGCAGGTAACGCGCGAATTCACCACCATGGCCCAGGAGGGCCTCGTCGACCGCACCCGCGGCGCCCTGATCCTGCGCCGGCCCGACCTGCTGGAGGCCCGGGTGGCGGAGGCGCTGCGGGAGGACGGTTAAGCGTCGCGCAGGGCCGCGTCGAGCCGGGCGACCGCCTCGGTCAGTTCCGCCGGCCGCCATGCGGCGAAGCCGAGCAGCAGGCCGGCCGCGTCGCCCGGCGGGCCGGCATGGAGCCGCGACAGCGCCAGGACGTCGAGTCCGCGCGCGCCGGCCCGCGCCGCCGCCGCGGCATCGGCGGTGCCGTCGCGCAGGCGCGCCAGGACCTGAAGCCCGCCGGCCGGCGCCTCGACCGCGATCCGGTCGCCGCAGGTCTTCCGCAGGGCCGCGACGAGGTGGTCGCGCCGTTCGCGGTAGAGCCGCCGCGTCCGGCGCAGATGCGCGCGGTAGAGGCCGCGCCCGAGGAACAGCGCCAGGGCCTCCTGGACCTGGGGCGCCGCGGTCAGGCCGAGATGGCGCTGCGCCGCCAGGGCCACGGGCAGCAGGGGCCGCGGCACCACCATGTATCCGACCCGCACGGCCGGGCTCGTCGCCTTGGCGAAGGTGCCGGCATAGATCGCGCGATCGGCCCCGGTCAGCGCCTGGAGCGCCGGGACCGGCGCCCCGTCGAAGTGGAACTCGCCGTCGTAGTCGTCCTCGAGGATCAGCGCCCCGGCGGCGTCGGCGGCGCGCAGGAGGTCGCGCCGGCGCGCGACCGGCATCAGGCACCCGGTCGGGAACTGGTGCGAGGGCGTGACGACGACGAGCTTCGGAACCGGGCTGTCCCGGGGCAGGGTCAGCCCGTGGGCGTCGACCGGCACCGGGACCACCCGGGCTCCGGCGGCGGCCAGGGCCTCGCGGATCCCCGGATAGCCCGGCTCCTCGATCCAGGCGGGATCGCCCGGATCGAGGACGAGGGCGGCGACGAGGGTCAGGGCCGCCCGGGCGGTCGGCAGGATCACGACCCGATCGGGCTCGGCCCGCACGCCGCGCTGCGCCGCGAGGTGGTCGCGCAGGCCCGCCTGGAGCGCCGGGGCGTTGGCGGCGGGGGGGCCGGCCGGGCTGCGGCGGGCCGCGTCGCGCAGGCAGCGCGCCCAGGCCGCGTGGGGGAATTCCCGCGGGTCGCCGAATCCGGTGCGGAACGGCCGCAGCGTCGCGGAGGCGGGCGCCGGCGGCAGCGCGGCGGCCCAGGCCGACAGGCGGGGCATCGCCGCGGCGCCCGCCGGTGGCCGTCCCGGGACGGGGCCGGCGAGGCCCGTCCCGGGCGCGACGACCGGCCGGCAGCCCTGGCGCACCACGAGGTAGCCCTCCGCCGCCAGTTGCCCGAAGGCGGCCGTGACGGTGTTGCGCGAGACCCCGAGATCGTCGGCGAGCCGCCGGCTCGACGGCAGCATCGTGCCGGGCGCGAGGGCGCCCCCGGCGACCAGCCCGCGCAGCCGGGCCGTGAGGGCCTCGGCGAGGCCTTGCGTCCGCGGCAGATCGTGCCCCAGCAGGTCGGCCAGCACCGCACTCATCCGCTGGCCCTCCGGAATGGATGGAACTGAGCCTCGGCGAGGATCCAGCCGGCACCCTACGGCAACGGTCGTTCGGAATCACCCCGAGGACCGGCCATGGACCCTGCTCCCTCCCGCCTCCGTGCCTTCGCCCTGCTCGCCCTCGTCGTGGGCGCCTGGGGCTGCAACTGGCCGGTGACGAAGCTGCTGGTCGAGACCGTGCCCCCGCTCTGGGTCACCGCCTCGCGATGCTGGATCGCCTTCGCTGCCGTGCTGGCGATGCTCGCCGCCTCCGGCGCGCTGATCCGCCCGCCGGCCGGCGATTGGCCGGCGCTCCTCGGCACCGCGCTCCTGCACATGGTCGGGTTCTCGACCCTGTCGGCGGCCGGCCTCGCGGTGCTGCCGGCGAGCCAGGCGATCGTGCTCGGCTACACCACGCCGCTCTGGGTCGCGCTCGCGGCGCCGCTCGTCCTCGGCGAGGCGATGCGGCCGGGCCACCGCCTCGGCGTCGGGCTCGGGCTGGTCGGGCTCGCGGTGCTGCTCAACCCGGTCGCGGTCGACTGGTCGCGTCCCGACACCGCCGGCGGCATCGGCCTCGTCCTCGCGGCGTCGCTGTGCTGGACGGGAAACATCCTGCTGATCCGCTCCCGGGCCTGGACCGCGCGCCCGTTCCAGTTGCTCGTCTGGCAATTGCTCCTCGCCGCCTGCGTCCTGACCGGGCTCGCCGTCGCGGTCGAGGGCGCGCCGCGCTTCGCCTGGACCGGGCGGACCGGTCTCCTGCTCGCCTTCAGTGGGCTGGTGGGCACGGCGCTCGGCTACTGGGCGATGTCGGTGGTCAACCGCGGCCTGCCCGCCCTCGCCACGGCGCTCGGCCTCACGGCGACGCCCGTGGTCGGCATCGCCTGCGCCGGGCTGGCTCTCGGCGATCCGCTCACGCCGCCGCTGGTGGTCGCGGCGACGCTCATCGTCGGCGGGATCGCGGCCAGCAGCGTGGCCGGGCGGCGGACCGCCCCGAGACCGCCGCCCGCAATCCGGAGGTGATACGATGTCCGGACGTTTCGTTCCGGGAATCGTATCACAAGCCCGCGCGGTGGAGCCGAAGGCTCCACACGCATGAGCGAAGTCGATGTCCGCATCGCGAAACGGTCCCGCAGGAATCGCCAGAAGCGATCAATCGGAAATCGTATGAGGTCGGTCGATCGTCTCTGGAGGCCGGAGGGGGCGTCCCGACGGCGAACGGGTTCACGGCGTTGGCGGGCCCCCGACCCCGCGGGCGGGATCGCCCATGCGACGGCGGGCCTGCCGTCATCGCGCGCGTCCGGGGACCGGGCTCAGGGCGGGGCCGCCCGGAGCCCGGCCGCGATCGCCGAGCGACGGGCCTGCGCGGCGACCTCCTCGGGCGTCGGCGGGTTGGCGGGGTGGTGGCTGAGGCAGAGCGGCGTCCGCAGCTTGGCCGGGCGGCCCGAATTCTCGGTCGAGAAGTAGAACTCGCCCATGGCGAGCCGCCCGATATCGGCGGCGCTGCCGCCGTTCGCCGCCATGATCTCCTGCGCCGCCGAGATCGTCGCCGGGGCGCTCTGGCGGCCGAAGAACTGCGTCGTGCAGTTCGACACGATCTGGTTGTGGATGCCGCGCGGCACCTGCGTCGCCACGATCATCCCAAGCCCGTACTTGCGCCCCTGCGCCACGAGCTTGATGCCGCTGCCGAGGCTCGGGACGCCGCGCCCGGAGGGCAGGAAGGTCTGGGCCTCGTCGACGACGTAGAGCATGCCGCGCGGCGAGGGATTTTTCTTGATCCAGCCGAACAGCGCCATCTGGAGCCGGTTGACGAAGTCCTCGCGCGCCGCGTCGGAGGCCAGCCCCGACAGGTTGACGACCGAGACCCGGGTGCGGGCCGGGTCGGGCCCGTGGAACAGCAGCGCGGGATCGAGGACCGCGCCCTCGACCTTCAGCAGCGGGTTGGTGGCGACCGCGGCGTAGAGCTGGTCGGCCATGGCGGCGGCGAGCTTCTGCGCGTTGCCGATCCGGCTGACGCCCTCCGGCAGGTCGGCGAGCAGCGCGGTGAGGTCCGCGAGATTGCCGCCGCCGCGGCCGGCGAACAGCCGCAAAGCCTCGGCGAGCACGCCCTTCTGGAGCGGCTTCGACGCGCCCGCGAGGGGGCCGAGGGTCTCGGCCGCCATCTCGATCGCCTGATCGCCCTCGTCGCGGTCGTCGCCGAACCCGGCGAAGTCGGGCAGCGGCGACAGGAACAGCGGGTTGCCGGCGTGGCGGCCCGGGGTCCAGACCACGACCTCGACCGCGGCCCGGTAGCGCGCCGCCTTGGCCTCGTCCTCGGGGGTGAAGGTCTTCGGCGTCTCCGGCCACGCATCGCCGAGGCGCGACAGGTCGTTGTTGGGATCGACCACGATCGCCGGGATGCCCGACAGCGCCGCCTCCTCGACCAGCCGCCGCAGCAGCACGGTCTTGCCCGAGCCCGAGCCGGCGATGATCGCGGTGTGGCGCGGCAGCAGCCGGAGCGGCAGCGTCACCGCCTGTGCCTCCGGCGTCAGGCGGTGCCCGACCGGGATGGCATCGGGCGCCGGCTCGGCCGGCGGTGGGGCAGGGGGAGCCGTCCGCCGGGGCGGCGGCTCCGGAGCGGCGGGCAAATCGGGCACGACCGTCTCGACGGCATCCGGCTCTCCCGCGTCCCTCGCCCCCGCCCGCGGTTCGGCGAGGCCGATCTGGCGGAAGAACTCCGTCGCGAGGAGCGGCTGCCGGCCGCGCAGCCAGCGCTCGAACCGGTCGAACTCGCCGGCCTCGGTGGCGCGCTCGCGCAGGGTGCGCAAGGCCACGAAGGTGCGCAGGTCGTCGTCGGACGGATCGACCAGCCGGCCGCCCGCCGCCGCGAAGGCGTCGAAGAGCTGCTTCGTCTTGGCGCCCGTCGGCACCGGGCCGCGGCGCACCAGCACCAGTTCGCGCCCGGGGATGCGGGTCGAGATCCCCGACGCGGTCAGCGCCGCCCGCAGCCGGGCCTGGAACGCGATCGCGTTGCGGTGCTGGAGCGCGCGGTAGCAGACGTGCCGCTCGCGGTCGTTCTCGTCGCGGTAGGTAAAGGTCAGGCGGCCGTGCAGCGGCGGGATCCGCTGCTCGGGCTCGCCCTTGCTGGCGACGTCGCAGGAATCGTCCGGGTCGTCCTCCAGGGCGTAGAGGTCGAAGGTCGCGCGCAGCAGGTCGCCGAGGCCGCCGTCGTCGCCGTCGAGCAGGCCGCCGATCTCGGCGACCCGGCGCTCGCCGTCGAGGTCGAAGATTGGGGGCGGCGTGACGAAGCGCGTATCTTTCGTCCGGTCGATGAGGCTGTCGCAGGCGGTCACCGCGTCCCCGGCGAGGCAGTCGCGGCGGAACGCGTCGCAGCGCATCAGCAGGGTGCGGGGCATCACGCCGTGGGCGGCGGCCTCGGCGATGGCCCGGTCGGTATAGGGCCAGGTCGGGCTCGACGGCGCGAACCCGGCCTCGCGATAGGCCGGCGCCAGCCGGTCGCGGATCAGCGCCGCCGCCGCCATCCGGTCGTTCATGCCCTGGAGGGCGACCGGTCTCTCGAACCGCTGCTGCGCCGAGCGCAGCCCGCGTTCCTCGATGCGCGTCCACGAATCCTGCAGGCAGGTGACGACCGTCATGCCGCGGCCGCCGACGTCGTGGAGTTCGAGCAGGCCGGCGGCCAGCACCTCGGTCAGGCTCGCGGCGCCGTCGAGGTCGTCGCCGAGGGCGATCCGGCTCGCATCGACCACGCCGTCGATCTGGTCGAGGGCGACGAGGGTCGGTCCCGACAGCCCCATGATCCACGACAGGCCGCGCACCACCTCGACCGGGGCCGGCGGCGGGCTGCGGAAGCCGAGCTTCGCCCGCTCGGCCGGGTCGGCGTCGTAGCCCTGGAGCCACGCATGGGCGAGGCTAACGGTGTCGAAGTCGCCGGCGCGCAGGAGGCAGAGGGCGCGGAACACGTCCTGATGGCCGAGCGCCCGGGCCGAATCATCGCGCATGAGCGCGCGGACCAGGATGTCGACGATCCGGCGGACGTCGATGTCGGGGGTGTTGAACGCCTCCTCGACCTGCCGCTCGACGTTGAAGCGGCGGGCGACGCCGGCCAGCACGGCGTCGGATTGTCGGCGCCCGTCCGGCATCGACTTCATCAGCGCGCCGACGAAGCTGAGCGCGGCGCTGCGCCAGAAATCGGTCAGCCCGAGCACGTCGAGCATCACGAACCAGCCGCCCGAGGCCCAAACCTCGCGCCGGATCTGGCCGACGAGGTGGGTCTTGCCGATGCCGGACTGGCCGAGGAGGACGCGGCCGGCCACGCGCTGCCCGGTGTCGCGGGCGCCGTCGTGCAGGGCGGCGGCGATCTGCGGCGCGAGGGCGTCGTTCGGCCCGCCGGTCGGCGCGACGTCGAGCCAGACGCTGTCGAGGGTGCGCACCCAGTCGAAGTTGACCCGGCGCAGGGCGTCGAGGGCGGTGCTCATCGCTGGATCCAGATCAGGTGGAAGGGTTCGCCGGCCGGGTCGTAGGCGGCCGCGCGCTCGGCCGCGGTCAAGGCCTTCGGGTCGGTGAGCTGGCTCAGCCGGGCGGTCGGGTCGCCGCGCAGGATCGCGGCGAGCCCGGCATCGACGGCAGCGCGGTCGAGGTCGGCGAGCTTTTCGCGCAGGGCGCTCAGCCGGATGGCCCGGGCGGTCTCGCCGCCGGTCAGCGCGAGATAGGCCGCCTCGATCCGCGCGCGGATTTTCGCCGGCGCCCGAGCGCCGTCGGGCGGTGCCGCCTTCGCCTTGCGTGAGCCGCCCGACGCCCTGCGCCGCGGCCGGGAAGGCGGCGGGGCCTCCGGCTCGGGCGGGGAGCCGACGAACTCGGCGAGCGTGACGCCCGCGGCGTCGAGGTGCCGGCGCACCCGCGCCAGCCAGTCCTGGAGCACGCGGTAGTTCGGCGGCAGCGGCGCGTCGGCATGCTCGCCGGCCCAGCGCCAGCCCTTGTCGGCCACCGTGAGTCGGAACGAGCGCCCGGCCCGCTCGACCGTCAGGAAGCGCCCCGCGACCAGGGCCTCGCGGTCGGCCTTCTCGACCCGCGGCAGGATCTCGCTCTGCAACGCGGTGCCCTGGCGGCCGAGCAGGCACCACAGGACCAGCGCCTGCTTCGGCGTCGGCGTCTCGCTCATCGGGTCCGGTCCTCCCCCGGGGCTCGCAGCCGGACCACCGCGCGGATCTTCTCGATCGCCCGGGGCAGGTCGGCCTCGACCTCGTCGTTGGTGATGCGCAGCACGAGGTAGCCCGCCACCAGAAGCTCGTAGTCGCGGTGGCGGTCCTCGGCGAATTTCTGCGGCGTCCGGTGCTCGGGGCCGTCGAGTTCCACGACGACCCGGTGCGCGCGGCAGACGAGGTCGACGCGGACGCTGCCGCCCCAGGCGCCGACCGGCACCGGCGTATTGCCGGCGAACAGGCCGGCGAGTTCCGGGTCGCCGTGCAGGGCCGCCTCGACCCGCCGCTCGGCGAGGCTGGCGTGGTGCGCCCGCGAGCGCGGCGCGATGAACCGCGCGGCGGCCGGCACCGGCGCGTGGCGGACCTCGTGGGCGCCGTAGAGGATGCGCGGATAGGGCGGCTCCTCCGGCGGAGCCGAGGGCAGGGCCGCCACGACGGCGGCGCCATGGCCGGCGCACCATTCCAGCGCCTCGATCACCGGCGCGGCGCGGACGGGGGCCGCCGGATCGACCTCGGCGACCAGGACGACGCCCGAGGCGTCGATGACCGCGAGCAGCTCGGCGAATTCCAGCGTCGCCGGCAGCCGGCGGAACCGCGGCGGTCGCCCGGCCCCGGCCCGGCGCGCGGCGGAGTCACGCCAGGACGCGGACAGGGCCGAACCCGACGCCCCCGCCTCGTGCCAGTGCGGCCAGCGCGCGAGCGCGAGGTCGGCGAGGTCGTCGAGGATGCGCTCGAGGATCGCCGCGGTGGTGGACAGATCCTCGACCGCGAGCAGGAGCACGCCCCGCAACCCGTCTCCGTCCGCCGCCAGGATCTCGCCGAGCCGGTCGCGCCCGAGACCGATCAGCGACAGCCGCTCGCCGCCCGCGAGGCGCTGGACGCGGTCGGCCAGTTCGGCCGGAGCGATCTGCGGCCGGGCCGGCGGGTCGGGACGGACAGGCGAGGGCAAGTCGAGACCGCAACCTGGGGTAGGAGACCGCTACTCCCATTTCATAAGGCGGGTCCCGCGCAAAGACAAAGCCGGAATGATCCAACCGGTCGCAGTCCGGCAGGCCCGTCACAACCCGGTCAGTTCCACGATCCGGGCCGGGTCGGCGAGCAGGGCGGCGCTGCCGGCCCGGGCGACGATGCGGCCGCGGTCCATCACCACCGCGTGGCCGGTGAGTTCGAGGGCGTCGGCGGCGTGCTGCTCGACCATCACCAGGGCGAGCCCGGTGCCGGCGAGTTCGCGGATCGCGTCGAGCACCACGTCGACCATCACGGGGGCGAGGCCCTCCAGCGGCTCGTCGAGGAGCAGCAGGTCGGGATTGAGCATCAGGGCGCGGCCGAGCGCCAGCAATTGCTGCTCGCCGCCCGAGAGCTGCCAGCCCTGGTTCGCCCGGCGCTCGGCGAGGCGCGGCAGCAGGGCGTAGACCCGGGCGAGGTCCCAGGGGCCGGGCCGGGCGGCGACCTCCAGGTTCTCCTGCACGCTGAGCGTGCGGAAGATGCGCCGCTCCTGCGGCACCCAGCCGAGGCCGAGCCTCACCCGCTCGGCGGCCGGCAGCCCGGCGACGTCGCGGCCGCGCCACAGGATCCGGCCGGCGGTGCGGTCGGTCAGGCCCATCAGCGTGCGGATCAGCGTCGTCTTGCCGACGCCGTTGCGGCCGAGCAGCGCCAGCCCGCCGCCCTCGGGGATCGCGAGGTCGATCCCGTCGAGGATCGTCGCCCGGCCGTAGCCGGCGGTGACGCCCTCGACGGCGAGCAGCGGCGGGCTCACGCGCGCCTCCGGCCGAGATAGGCCTCGCGCACCGCCGGATCGGCCGCGACCTCGGCCGGGCTGCCCTCGGCCAGCACCGCGCCGCCGGCCATGACGGTGACCGTGCGGGCGAAGCGGCGCACGAGGTGCATGTCGTGCTCGATGAACAGCAGGGCGAGGTCGGCCGGCAGGGTTTCGAGCACCTCGAACAGCCGCGTGCTCTCGCCGGCCGGGACGCCGGCGGCGGGCTCGTCGAGGAGCAGCACCCGCGGCCGGCCGGCGAGCGCGAGCGCGATCTCCATCACGCGCTGCTGGCCGTAGGCCAGGGTGCCGAGGGGCCGGCCGGCCTGGGGCAGGGCGCCGAGCCGGCCGAGGATCTCCGCCGCCTCGTCGCGGCGCCCGCGCCGGGCCAGCGGTCGCAGGCAGCGCCAGGTCAGCCCGTCGCGCTCGGCCAGCGCCAGCGCCACCGCCTCGAAGGCGGTCATCTCGGGAAACAGCGACGTGACCTGGAAGGTGCGGCCGAGGCCGCGCTTGACCCGGGCCGGCACGGATGCGCGGGTGATGTCCTCGCCATGCAGCCGCACCCGGCCGCGATCGGGGGCGAGCGCCCCGGTGAGCAGCGACACGAAGGTGGTCTTGCCGGCGCCGTTGGGGCCGATCAGGGCATGGCGGGCGCCGGCCGGCAGGACGAGGTCGACGCCTGACACGGCGTGGAGCGAGCCGAAGCTCACCGACAGGCCCTCGGAGGCGAGCGCCGCCGTCACGATTCGCCCCCGGCGGCGACGCGGGTCCCAGTGGCACGGTGCAGACGCGGCAGCCGGCCGTGCAGGCGCCGGGCCACGCCGCCGAGGCCGCCCGGCACCACGAGCACGGTCAGCATCATCGCGGCGCCGAGCCAGCCGGTCCAGTAATGCGGGCTCAGCGCCGACAGCCAGTCCCGGGCCGCCATGTAGACCAGGGCGCCGACGAGGCCGCCGTAGCGCCCGCCGGTGCCGCCGAGGCACAGCACGATCAGCACCTCGGCCGAGCGGTGGAAGCTCAGGCTCTCCAGCGCCACCGACTGCGTGGTCTGGGCGAGCAGGGCCCCGGCGATGCCGGCGAGCACCGCCGCGACGACGAAGCCCTGGATCAGCCGCCGGCGCCCGTCGGTGCCGAGCGCCGCCATCCGGGCCGGGTTCTGCTTCAGCCCGCGCAGGGCGTAGCCGAACGGCGAGGCGGCGAGGCGAGTGTAGAACAAAAACCCCGCCGCCAGCACCGCGAGCGCGTAGCCGTAGGCGGTGAAGCCGTAGAGGTCGAATGGGAACAGGCCGAGCACCGGGCTCAGATCGAAGCCGCTGAGGCCGTCGTCGCCGCCGGTGAGGACGCGGGCGCGGCTCGCCGCCTCGTGCAGCATCAGCCCGAGGCCGAGCGTCACCATGAGTTGCGCGAGGCCGTGGACCCGCACCACCAGCGGTGCCACCAGGGCGGCAGCGAGGCCCGCGACGAGGCCGCCGGCGGCGAGGCCGGTCAGCGGCTCGCTCCAGCCGTGCAGCGCCAGCAGGGCGGCGGCGTAGGCGCCGAGCCCGAAGAAGGCGGCGTGCCCGAGGGAGACCAGTCCGGCATGGCCGACCAGAAGGTCGAGGGAGAGGGCGAACAGCGCCAGGATCGCGATCTGCGAGCCGAGGAGGACGTGGTCGGGCGCGATCCACGGCAGCGCCGCGAGGGCGAGCCAGGGCAGGATCTCGGCCGGATGGACCCGGCGCGGGCCGAGTGTCGTCATGCGCGCAGGACCCCGTTCGGCCGCCAGACCAGGGCGGCGACGGCGAGCCCGTAGACCGCGAAGGCGCCGATCTCCGGCAGGTAGTACTTGCCGGCGACGTCGACGAGGCCGACCGCGGCCGCGGCGAGGAACGATCCCGTGACGGTGCCGGCGCCGCCCATGCAGACCACGATGAGGAAATAGGCGAGGTACTTCAGCGGGAAGGTCGGGTCGAGGCCGAGCACCGGCACCGCCAGCGCGCCGCCCAGCCCGGCGAGCCCGGCCCCGAGGGTGAAGGTGAGGGCGAACAGCCGCCCGACCCGGATGCTGACGCCGCCGGCCATCTCGGCATCCTCGACCGAGGCCCGCACCAGGGCGCCGATCCGGGTGCGCTCCAGCCCGAGCGCCAGCGCGAGGGCGACCGCGACGCCGAGCCCGATCAGCACGAGGCGGTAGAGCCCGACCCGCACCCCGCCGAGATCGACCTGCCCCTGGAGGAAGCCCGGCAGGTCCGCCGGCTGCTGGCCGGCACCGAAGGCCGCGGTGGCGGCGGCGATCCAGACATAGACCAGCCCGACGGTGAACAGCACCTGATCCAGCGGGCTGCGGCCGTAGAGGCGGCGAAACAGCAGCCGCTCCAGCACCACTCCGCCGACCGCCGCGGCGAGCGCCGCCAGCGGCAGGGCGAGCAGGAACGGCACCCCGGCGCGGGACATCGCCAGGGCCGCGACGTAGCCGCCGCCTGCCGCGAAGGCGCCGTGGGCGAGGTTGACGAGCCCCATCAGCCCGAGCGTCACCGCGAGCCCGACGCTCATCAGGAACAGCAGCATGCCGTAGGCGAGGCCGTCGAACACGACCACCGGCAGGCCCGTCATCGAGGATGCTCCGTCATGGACAAGTTGGATGGTCGCTCATCGGGGAGGCTGCGGCTGATTCCGAGGATCTGCGGGTTTCGACACGGGCGGGGGTTCCGCTCTCCCATTCGCACCAGCAGATTCACACATCGCCGAACGAGGCGCGAGGAGAACGCGCGCAATCCGTTATATGAAGTTGCGATCCCGATCTGGAGCGGGGATCCCGCGCTGGACTCTCAATCGTCGAACCACCCGCTTCGAGCCCTTCCCGCCCTACGCCAGCGGGTCGGTGACGCGGTCGAACTTGTCGAACTCGGTGCAGACGAGCCTGCCGTCGATCCGCTCGGTGCGGCGGACGTAGACCGTCTGGACGATGTCGCGGGTCTCCGGCCCGATCTCGATCGGCCCTCGCGGGCTCTCGAAGGCGAGGCCGCGCAGCGCCGTCATCAGGGCGTCGCCGCCCTTGCCGCCGGACTTGGCGAGCGCCGCGTCGAGGGCGGCGAGGCCGTCATAGGCGGTCATCGCCATGTAGTTCGGCGCGTAGTCGCCGTGCTCGGCCCGGTAGCCGGCGACGAAGCGGCGGTTGAGGTCGGACGGGTGCGCGGTCGAGTAGTGGTGGGTGGTGATCAGCCCGAGCCCGGCGTCGCCCGCCGCCTGCATGTAGCTGTCGTCCATCGCCTCGCCGGTGGCGAGGAGCCTGATCCCGGCCTCGGCCAGCCCACGCTCGCGCGCCGCCTTGAGGAAGTTGTTGGGCAGGTCGCCGGAGGGAAAGAAGAAGAACGCCGCCTCGGGCTTCTCGTCGCGGATGCGCTGGACGAAGGCGGAGAAGTCCGGGTTGCTCAAGGGCGCGCGCAGGGCGCCCACCACCTTGCCGCCGGCGGCCGCGAAGCTCTGCCCGAACGCCTTCTCGGCATCCGCCCCCGGGCCGTAATCCGAGACCAGGGTCATGGCGGTCTTGGTGCCCTGGCGCCCGGCCCAGGTGCCCATCGGAGCGCTGACCTGCCCGACCGTGAACGAGATCCGGGCGAAGTACGGCGACTTCGACGGGATCACCGAGGCCGAGGCGTTGAGCACGATGCAGGGGATCTTGGCCTGGCTCAGCACCGGCCCGATCGCGATGGCGTTGGGGCTGAAGTCGAGGCCCATGATGGCGTCGACCTTGTCGCGGGTGATGAGCTCGCGGGCGAAGCGCGTGGCGAGGTCCGGCGCCGGGCCGGCGGTGTCGCGCTTGATGATCGCGACCTCGCGCCCGGCGACCTTGCCGCCGTTCTGCTTCAGCCACAGGGCCATGCCGTTGTCCATCTGCCGGCCGTAATCGGCATAGGGACCGGAATAGGTCACGATCATGCCGATCCTGAGCGGCTCCGACGACTGCGCCAGGGCCGGCCGGCCGAGGGCGAGCGCGGCGGCGCCGGCGCCGAGGGATTTCAGCACCGTGCGGCGGTCGGAGGTGCGCCGGGCAATACCGTCGAGTGTGGCCTCGTCCATCGTCGCGTCCCCTGGTGGATCAGAACAGGTCGAAGTATTCGCGCTGTTCCCAGTCGGTCACCTCGGCCTGGAAGCGCTCGATCTCGGCCGACTTGATGCGCAGGTAATAGTCGATGAAGGCGGAGCCGAACGCGTCGCGGAAGAACGCGCTGTCGTGAAGCGCGATCACCGCCTCGCGCAGGCTCTTGGGCAGCAGCGGCGCCTCGGCCTCGTAGGGTGCGTCGGCCGACGCACCGGGCTCCAGCCCGCGGGCGATGCCGTCGAGGCCGGCATGGATCTGCGAGGCCATGTAGAGATAGGGGTTGGCCAGCGGCTCGCCGGCCCGGTTCTCCAGCCGGGTCGCCGGGTCGCCCGGCCCGCCGAGGACCCGCACCATCACGCCGCGGTTGTCGCAGGCCCAGATCGCCCGGTCGGGGGCGAGCGAGTAGCCGCGGTAGCGCTTGTAGCCGTTGATCGTCGGGGTGGTGAACACCGCCGCCGCCCGGGCGTGGTGGAGCAGCCCGGCGAGGTAGTGCCGGCCGAGGGGCGAGAGCGGCTGGCCCTCCTCGGACGCCGATCCCTCCGGAGCCATGAACAGGTTGCGGCCGCTGTCGCGGTCGCGCAGGCTCTGGTGCAGGTGCCAGCCCGACGCGAAGGAATTGGCGATCTGCGGCCGGCACATGAAGGTGGCGTGGTAGCCGTGGCGGGCCGCGACCTGCTTCACGCAGGAGCGGAACAGCACCATCAGGTCGGCCGGTTCGAGGCCGGTGGTCGGCGCGAAGGTGAACTCGCACTGGCTCGGCCCGAACTCGACCTCGACCGAGCGCAGGGGCAGGCCGAGGGCCAGGACGGCGCGGCGGATCGGATCGAGGGCCGGCGCCATCTGGTCGTAGCGCTGCTCGGTCAGGTACTGGTAGCCCTTGGACAGAAGCCCGACCTCGGGCGGCCGGCCGGGCTGGGTCGCGTCCTCGGGGGCGAGGCGCGGATCGGCCATCCGGTAGAGGTGGAACTCGACCTCGATGCCGGCGACGAAGTCCCGGCCCTGTTCGGCGAGGCGCGCCAGCGCCTTGCGGTAGAGGCCGCGGCCGTCGAACGGGAACGGCCGGCCATCGCGAAAGAACAGGTCGCAGAGCAGGAAGCCGGTGCGCTCGGCCCAGGGCAGCACCCGGAAGGTCGCCGGGTCGGGCAGCATCGCGAGGTCGGCCGCGCCTTCGAACTCGCGCAGGCCCAGGCCCCCGCCGGCCGAGAAGACCGGAAACACCGTGCGGTGGGCGGTGTCCTTGAGCAGCAGCGTCGAGGTGGCGAGGCAGCCGGCGCGCAGGGCCTTGACCGCCTCGCCCGCCACCAGGGTCTTGCCGCGCAGGACGCCGTGCTGGTCGGGGAACGACAGCCGGACGACCTCGATGCCCTGCTCCTCGATGGTGCGGGCGACACGGGCGGCCTGTTCCTGCCGCTCCGAGCCCCACAGGCCGCAGGTCTCCGCGAGGCTCATCGGCTCACTCGGCCGCTTCGGCGGGCAGGCGGGCGGCGATCTCGGCCGGCACCGGCGCGACCCAGGGCGCGCCGCGGCGGCGCTTCACGTCGACCTCCATCCAGTAGGTCTCCCAGCCGCGGGTCGGCCCGATTCCGTCCATCGTCGCCGGGCCCTGGACGCTGCGGGCGGTGCGGGCGTCGAGGGCGAGCAGCGGCGCCTCGCCGGCCTCGACCTTGGCGATCTCCTCGCGCAGGATCCGGCGGTAGAGGATGATCGCCTTGTCGGACTGGCCGAGATGCTCGCGGGTGCGGTCCTGGATCCGGCCCATCGATTCCACCGCCCACTGGTCGTGGACGTTGATGTCGGCGCCCATGCCCGTGTAGGTGCTGTGCTGCTGCTCGTGCGGATCGAAGCCGTAATCGTTGTGGCGGTTCTTGCGCGAGACGTAGTCCGGCAGCTCGTAGAGTTCGAGGCGCTGGTCGCGCATCTTCTGCTTGTCCACCGGCTTGGTGTAGCTGGTGAACACCGCGTACCAGTAGCAGGTCTCGTCGTCGACGGGGACGTGCCACTGGGTGATGGTCATCTCGGTCGAGAGCGGGATGACGAAACCGTGCGGGAAGAGCTGGTTCGTCACCCGGACATGGGTGCGCGCCTCGTCGATCTCGCGCAGGGCGATGATGCGCATGCCGTACTCGGTGCGCTCGACGTTGATGATCGGACGGTCGTATTCGCGCAGGATCCGGGTCATCGGCAGGTGGCTGTCGGCGGAGGCGCCGCGGAACTGCTTGCCGTAGGCGTCGTGCGGGTCCTCGTCCTCGAAGAAGCGGTGCAGGAACGAGGCGTGGGCCGGGTCGATGCCGACCTCCAGCGCCTGGAGCCAGTTGCACTCGATCAGGCCCTTGAACGCGAAGGTGTAGGACTCCTCGGCGACGAAGCAGTCGATCTCGGGGAAGGCCGGCGGCTCGCCCTCGCCGAGATAGGCCCACAGGATGCCGGACCGCTCGACCACCGGGAAGGCGCGCTGGCGGATGTTGGCGCAGAGCCGCGAGCCCGCCGGCTCGGCCGGGGTTTCCAGGCAGCGCCCCTCGGCGTCGAACAGCCAGCCGTGGAAGGCGCAGCGAAGGCCCGCCGGCTCCAGCCGCCCGAAGGCGAGGTCGGCGCCGCGATGGGGGCAGTCGCGGTCGATGAGGCCGTAGCGGCCCTGGCCGTCGCGAAACAGCACGAAGTTCTCGCCGAGCAGGCGCACCGGGCGCACCGGCCGCTCGCCGGCGAGCTCGTCGACGAGGGCCGCCGGCTGCCAGTAGCGGCGCATGAGCCGGCCGAGGGGCGTCGCGGCGCCGACCCGGGTGATCCTGTCGTTCTGTTCCTGGCTCATCATGGCGGCGTTCTCCCGCGCGAGGTCGGCCCGGACTCTGGGGTCTCGTTCGCTGACCGAATTTCCGGCGTCAGAGTGGAACGGCTCCAGACGGGCCGCAAGGGAAATGTGCGGGCACGTCGCGGGTAGAGCGTGGGCAAACGCCGCGCGATGCGCCAGAAACCGCTCATTGTGTTCGGTCAGCGAACAATCCTCTGGGAGCTCGTTCAGGGCCGTGCTACGGACGGGCTCGCCCCGACCAGGATCCGACCATGCCACGCCTGCGGCGCCCGGAGGACGAGCCCGGCCTCGCCGACCGGCCCGGCCCGGAATACCTCGAAATCCTCGCCCGCGGCCTCCGGGTCGTCGCGGCGTTCAACGCCGGCCCGCGGCAGATGACGCTGTCCGAGTTGGCGGCGCTGGTCGACGCGCCCCGCTCCACCGTGCGGCGGGTGCTGCTGACGCTCGAACATCTCGGCTACGTCGCCCGCGACGGCCGCCATTTCAGCCTGACGCCGCGGGTGCTGGTGCTGGCCTCGGCCTACCTGACCTCGAACCCGCTGCCGGCGCTGATGCAGCCGGTGGTCGATGGATTGTCCCGGCGCACCGGCGAGGCGTGCTCGGCGGCGGTGCTCGACCGCGACGAGGCGGTGATGATCGCCCGCGCCAGCCCGTCGCGCATCATCACGGTCGGGCTGGAGGTCGGCTACCGCCTGCCGGCCTATTGCTCGGCGGTCGGCCGGGTGCTGCTCGGCGGCCTGACCGAGCCCGACCTCGACGCCGCCCTCGGCCGGACGCCGCTGGAGCGGCTCACCCCCGCCACGGTAACCGACCCGGTGATCCTCAAGGCGCTGGTGATCGCCGGGCGCGAGCAGGGCTACTCGCTGGTCGACGAGGAGGCCGAGCACGGCTTCCGCTCGATCGCCGTTCCGGTGACCCGGCGCGACGGCTCGCTCGCCTGCGCGCTGCATATCGGGCTCGCCGCCCAGCGGGCGAGCGTGGGGCGGATGCTCGACGAGTTCCTGCCGCTGCTGCGCGCGGCGGCGGCGGAGATCGGGCCGCTGGTGCCGTGAGCGGTGGCGGCCCGAGCTATCGTATTGCTACATCTCCGAAAGGAGGCGCGGGGATCTCTCCTCGCCCCGCTTGCGGGGAGAGGCCCGATCACCCCCTGTTGGGTGGTCGGGGAGCCCGAAGGGCGAGGGTGAGGGGGCAGTTCCGGAGGAGGCTCCTCCTGAACCGCCCCCTCACCCTCGGCTGCCGCCTCGCATCGGCGACAACGAGGTGTGGGATCTTCGATCCCCAGATGCCCTCTCCCCGCAAGCGGGGCGAGGAGAACGCGCACAAGCCGTTATGTGAATCCGCAAGCGCGCCTGGGAGAGGGGATAAGTGCCCCGACTTCTCCCGGACACCCACCAGGGGCCCCATCACCCCCCATACCACCGCAGCGCCACCCGCTCGGCCAGCGCCGTGAGGGCGTAGAGCCCCAGCCCGATCCCGCAGAGCAGCGCGATCGAGGCGAAGATCAGGGCCATGTCGGCCTGCGAGGCGGCGAACAGGATCATGTAGCCGAGCCCGGCCTGGGCGGTGATGAACTCGCCGACGATGACGCCGATCATCGCGAAGGTGATGGCGATCTTCGCGCCGGCGAAGACGTGCGGGATCGCCGCCGGGAAGCGGACGTGCAGGTAGGTGCGCCACGCCCCGGCGCCGACCGAGCGGCACAGCCGCAGCAGGTCGCGGTCGACGCCGTCGAGGCCGGCCAGCGTCGCGATCACCACCGGGAAGAAGGCGATGAAGACCGCGAAGGTCAGGCGCGACCCGGTCCCGATCCCGAGCCAGACGATGAACAGCGGCGCCAGCGCGATCTTCGGGATGAGCTGGAAGAACACCACGTTCGGATACAAGGCCTCGCGCGCCAGCCGCGACGCCGAGACGAGGACCGCGAGCCCGGTGCCGAGGACGAGGGCGATGAGGAAGCCGGCAACGGTCTCCAGCGTCGTCGGCACCGCCTGCCCGAGCAAGAACGGCCCCGTGGCGACGAGGCGCTCGGCGACGGCGCTCGGGCTCGGCAGCAGGGCCGGCGAGATGCCCCGCAGGCGCACCAGAGCCTCCCAGAGGCCCAGCACGAGGGCGGCGGTGACGAGCGGCAGCAGGATCCGGCGCAGGGTACCGCGCCACGGCAGCAGGCGCCCGCGGGGGAGGACGGGGGCGGGGGCGGGGGACGCCAGGGTGTCGGGGATCGCCATGGTCAGGCCGCCGCCGCGGCCGGCCCGCGCATGGCGCGGTGGATCGCGTCCTTCAGGTCGAGGCACAGGGCATTGAAGGCCGGGTCGGCCTCGATCGCCGGGTCGCGCGGGCGCGGGAACGGCACCGCCACCTCGGCGACCACCGTCGCGGGGCGCCGGCCCATGACCAGGATCCGGTCGGACAGAAACACCGCCTCGCGGATCGCGTGGGTGATGAACAGGGTGGTCTTGCGCTCCCGCGCCACGATCTCGCCGAGCGCCAGCACCATCTCGTCGCGGGTGATCGCGTCGAGGGCGCTGAACGGCTCATCCATCAGCAGGATCGCGGGATCGGCGATGAGGGCCCGGCACAGGGCGACGCGCTGGCGCATGCCGCCGGAGAGTTCCCGCGGGCGCTTGTCGGCGAAGCCCGACAGCCCGGCCAGGGCGAGGAGGGCGCCGGCGCGCTCCGTGGCGCCGGCCATCGGCCGGCCGCTCATCCGCAGCGGAAACAGCACGTTGTCGCGCACGCTCTTCCACGGCAGCAGCGTGGCGTCCTGGAACATCAGCCCGACCCGGGTCTGCGGCCCCTCCACCGGCCGCCCGGCGAGGGCGAGGCTGCCGCGGGAGGGCGCCTCCAGCCCGGCCACCATCAGCATCAGGGTGCTCTTGCCGCATCCCGACGGGCCGAGGATCGACACGAACTCGCCCTCCGCGACCGTGAAGCTGACGCCGGCCACCGCCTCGACCGGGCCGGAACGCGACGGGTAGGTCTTGGCGACGCCCGAGACGCGGATCGCGGGTTCCGCCCGGGGCGGCGCGGGATCGCTCATCCGAGGATCGCGGCGTAGTCGGCGGTGCCGGCCCGCACCGCGTCCCACTCGGCCTTCGACAGCGTCACCGACCCGACGAAGGCGTTGGAGAAGAGTTGCGCCGGGTCGGGGCGCACCGCGTCCTTGGGCACGCCGTAGGTCATCACCATGTCGACCATCGCGCCGGCCCGGTCGAGGTCGGTGTAGCCCAGCGCCCGGGTCTCGGCCTCCGGCGACAGCACGGTGTAGTGCATCAGTCCCTGCGACACCCGGGCATTCTCGCGCCCGGTCGGGGTGATGCCGATCTCCGGCACCTCGCGCACGAAGATGTCGAGGGCGGCGTTGGGGTCCTTCAGCGCGAAGGCGAGCCCTTCGGTCAGCGCCTCGGTCACCGCCCGGCACAGCTCGGGGTCGCGGGCGAGGGTCTCGCGCCGGGTGACGACCTGACCGGCGTACAGCGAGACGTCGGACTTGCTCCAAAGCAGGAAGCGGCAAGGCTCCTTCATCGCCAGGATGACCGGGACCGAACTCGTCGCGATGGCGGTGATGGCGTCGACCTGCCGGTGGACCAGCCCCTGTTCGAGGACACGGTTGTCCATCTGCACCATCTTCGTGCCCGACACGTCGATGCCGGCCTTCTTGACGAAGGCGTTCCAGTACGGCGCCTCGGCAGAGGTCGGGACGGTGCCGATGGTCTTGCCGGCCAGATCCTGCGGGGACCTGATCGGCGAATCGCCCCGCAGCGCCACGCCCATCGTGGCGTCGTAGCCGAGGGTGGCCAGCGCCACGAGCGGCAGGCCGCGGGCGGCGCCCAGGATGGTGCCGCCGGCGAAGACGAAGCCGAAATCGAACTCGCCCGCCGCGACCGCCTGCGCGGCGGCGACCGAGCCGTAGCCGCGGGCGATGGTGGCCTCGATGCCGCGCTTCCTGAAGAAGCCCTGGTTGCGGGCGACGTAAGTGAACAGGGTCGAGCCGTTGGCCAGCCACGGCAGCGTGATCCTCACCGCCTTGGCCGATTGCCCGAGGGAGGGACGCGGCATCACGGCCGCGGCGGCGGCGGCCCCGCCCAGCAGGCCGCGGCGGCTGAGCTTGCTCCGTGGCGTCATTCTCTGCTCGCCTCCCCGATCGTTCGATCGCTCGCGGCCAAGCCAGAACCGTGCCATCGTGTCGGCTCGCGCGAGGGAAGGCGGCATGGACGGGACCGGGCAGCGATGGACCGAGCCGACGACGGGCTACTGGCAGACCCTGCTGCCGGACTGGCCCGGGGGCCGCCCGCCGACGCCGCCCTACCGCTTCGGCTACCCGGTGCGGCTGCCGGACGGCCGCGTCCTGGTCCTGCCGATCCGGCCGCTGCCGGACGGGACCCATGCGGTCGCCTCGCTGATCGCCAACCAGGCCTCGTTCGCGGTCGTGCGGGCGCTCGCCGGGTTCATGGCGCGGGCCGCCGACGAGGCCGGCGCCGAGACGATCGTCGGGCTGCCGACCCTCGGCCTCGCCTTCGCGCCGCTGGTCGCCGAGGATCTCGGCCACGCCCGCTACGTGCCGCTCGGGTACTCGCGCAAGTTCTGGTACGAGGACCGCCTGTCCGAGCCGGTCGCCTCGATCACCAGCCCCGGCGGCGGCAAGCGGATCTTCGTCGATCCCAACCAACTCGACCTGCTGCGCGGGCGCCGCATCGTGGTCGTGGACGACGCGGTGTCGTCGGGCACCACCGCGGCGGCGGTGGCGCGGCTGTTCGGGCGCCTCGGCCTCGACGTGGCGGCGATCGTCGTGGCGATGCGCCAGACGCAGCGGTGGCGCGCGCCCCTCGCGGCGGTCGATCCGGCGCTGCCGGACCGGGTGCGGGGCGTGTTCGACTGTCCACGGCTCGCGGCGACCGCGGAGGGCTGGGTTCCGGTCGAGGATTCCGAGGCGTGAGCCCGATTCACAGTGCCGCCGGAATCGTCACGCCGAGCACGGCCGCGCGGTCGAGCAGCCGCAGGGCCGCCTTGTAGGACGGCACCTCGATGCGGTGGCCGTCGAGTTCGGCCGGGGTGACGCCCCGGTCGCGGGCCTGCTCGAACGTCGCGATCAGGCGCAGCGCCGCCCTCATCTGCTCGTCGGACGGCGTCAGCCGGGCGGCGACAGGGGCGACCTGGGCCGGATCGACCAGCGCCTTGGCCTTGAACCCGCGGGCGAGGGCGAAGTCGAGGTCGCGGTCGACGTCCTCGCGGCGCGAGAAGGTGTAGGGGCAGTCGATCGCCAGCACGCCGGCGGCGACGCACTCGAACAGGAACCGCGACCGGGCGTAGGCCAGCTCCTCCGAGCCCGGCGTGCGGCCGACGCCGATGTCGGCGGCCAGATCCTCGCTCGCCAGCAGCATCGCGGTGACGCGCGGGCTCGCCTCCGCCATGGCGGTAATGCGCACCAGCGCCGCCGCGGTCTCGACGTTCGGCACGATCTCGGTCGCGCCGATGGCGAGGCCGAGGTCGCGCTCGTGCCGGGCGATCTGGCGGTCGAGGGCGGCGACCTGCTCGGGGCCGGCGGTCTTGGCGAGCAGGATCACGCCGATCCCGGCCCGCATCGCGGCGGCGAGGTCGTCGTGGCCGACATGTTCGAGCGGGTTGAGGCGCACCGCCGGGATGACGCCGGACGCGCGGCAGGCTTCCGCGATCGGCCGGCACAGCCGGCGCGCCTGCGCCTTGAGCTGCGGCGGGGTGAAATCCTCGAGATCCTGGATCAGCACGTCGGGACCGGCCTCGGCAGCCCGGCGCAGGGCGGCCTCGTCGGCGCCCGGGGCGAAGATCCAGGTCCGGCGGGCGGCGATCGGTCGGGTCATGGCGGCGGGCCTCTCGTGGGGACGCGGCGGGACGATCCCGCGATCCGGGTCGCGGGACAACCGCCCGGTCACGCCACCGACCAGCCGCCGTCGACCGGGATGACCGCGCCGGTGATGTCGCGCGCCGCCGGCCCGCACAGGAAGACGACGAGGGCGGCGACGTCCTCCGGCTGCACGAAGCGGCCGCTCGGCTGGCGCTCGCTGAGGTAGAGCCGCGTCGCCTCCGTCTCGCTCAGGCCCCGCTCGTTCGCCAGCGCGGCGATGCGGGCGAGGATCGCCGGCGTCGGGACGGTGCCGGGGCTGACGGCGTTGCAGGTGACGCCGGTGCCGGCGGTTTCCAGCGCCAGGGTGCGGGTGAGCCCGACGAGCCCGGCCTTGGTCGCGGTGTAATCGACCCGCCGCCGGGCGCCGCGCTCGGCGTAGAGCGACGCGACGTTGACGATGCGGCCGAAATCCCGCGCCCGCATTCCCGGCAGGGCGAGGCGCGCGAGGTGGAACGGCGCCGATAGGTTGACCGCCACGGCCCGGTCCCAGTCGGCGGCGGAAAACTCCTCCGCCGGCGCGAAGTGGCGGACCACCGCGTTGTTGACCAGGATGTCGGGTCCGCCCGGGATGCCGGCCGCCAGGGCGTCGATCGCCGCCGGGTCGGCGAGGTCGGCCCGGCGATAGGCGACCGCGACGCCGTGGCGGGCGGCGAGCGCCGCCCGGACCGGCTCGGCGGCCTCGGGATCGTCGAGGCCGTGCAGCACGACCGCGTGGCCGGCCGCCGCGAGCGCCTCGGCGCAGGCGAGCCCGAGGCCGCCGGTGGACCCGGTGACGAGGGCGGTCCGGCTCATGCGCCCGTCCGGGGCGCGACGTCGAGCCGGACCGCGATCCCGTCGAGGTCCGGCGACACCGCCGGGTAGAGCGCCATCACCCGCGGGTCGTGCCCGGGCACGACGTGGTCCCGGCTATCGGCGAGCGCCCGCACGGTGCGGAAGCCCTCCAGCATCGCGCCGACGTCGTGGACGGCCGGGAAGGGGCGGCCGGTCGCCATGTTGGCGTAGAAGTGGGTCGCGTCGGAGGCGACCACGACCCAGCCGCGCCGGGTCCAGACCCGCACGACCTGGAGGCCGGCGGAGTGACCGCCGATCCGGTGCAGGCTGAGGCCGGGGACGATCTCGGCGGCGCCGTCGTGGAACGTCACCGCCCCGGCATGGACCCGGCGCACGAGGCCGACCACGTCCTCGACGTCGTAGGGGTGGCGCAGGAACGGGTGGCACATGCAGCGCCCGGTGGCGTAGGCGACCTCGCTGTCCTGGCAGTGGAAGCGCGCGCGCGGGAAGTCGCCGAGCGAGCCGGCATGGTCGTAGTGCAGGTGGGTCAGGATCACCTCGTCGACGGCGCCGGGGTCGATCCCGAGCAGCCCGACGCCCTCCGCCGGGCGGCGCAGCATCGTCCGGCCGCGCTCCGCCGCCGAGGTCGGGTTGAAGCCCGTATCGATCACGAAGCAGCGGTCGGCGTTGCGTGCCACCCACACGAAGTAGTCGAGATCCTCGCCCGATTCGTGCGCGTCGGCGCCGATGAAGTTGTCGGAGGCCTTCCGGCCGGAATGGTGGCCGTAGCGGATGGCGTAGAGCTCGAAGGGTTCGGGATGGGTCATTGGGGGCGCTCCGCGAGGGCGACGAGCCGGGCGTGCAGCACGTCCGGGATCTCGATGGCGTCGTCGGCGAGGCGCCGCGCCCGGGCGGCGCGGGAGCGGTCGAACGGCATCCGCACCGGCTCGCCGCCGGGCACCGGCCGGGCCGAGCGGACCGCCTCGCCGTAGGCCGTGACGTTGCGGCGGAACACGTCCTCGGGGCCGAGCAGACCGGGCTTCATCAGCACGATGACGAAGCCGAATCCGGCGAGGTCGGGCGGGATCGGGTCCGAGCCCGCCATGATGCCGAGCAGTTGCACCACGATGGCGAGGCCGGAACCGCGATGGCCGCCCCAGGCCGCGAAGGCGCCGGCCAGCGCCGCCGCCGGGTCGCGGGTCGGCGCCCCGTCCGGTCCGAACGCCACGCCCTCCGGGATCGGCTGGCCGAGCCGGCCGGCGAGCGTCACCTCGGCATGGATGATCGCCGAGGTGCCGATGTCCCAGATCACCGGCTCGCCGTCGCTCGGGAAGCCGAAGCAGATCGGGTTGGTGCCGAACCGTCCCTCGGTGGCGCCGTGCGGGGCGACCCAGGGCGAGGCGTTCGACGCAATGACGCTGACCAGCCCGGCCGCCGCCGCCATCTCGGCGTAGTGGGACAGCATGCCGGTGTACCAGGTGTCGTTGGCGCCCACGACCGCGATGCCGCTCGTCGTCGCCTTGTCGATCGCGATCGTCGTGGCCCGGTGCGCCACGAGGTAGCCGAGCTGGTCGCCGCCCTCGATCCGGGCCGAGACCGGCGTCTCGTGCCGGACCACGATCGGCCGCCGGCGATCGCCGGTGCGCTCGAACCGCTCGGCGATCGAGATCGCGCGGGCGAGCCCGCCATAGGCGGCTCCGCGCAGCTCGCAATCGAGCAGGTGGTCGGCGATCAGCGCCGCCTCGGCCTCGTCGTGGCCGAGGGCTCCCATGACGCGCGCCGCCAGGGCACGCGCCTCATCGACAGACAGACGCATCGGGGTCTCCTCGGCCCCGGCCGCCAGGGGGCGGGGGCTTGGTGGAAGCTGGTCCTAAATTACTGCTGCTGCTCAATAAACTCGCAACGGCCCCACCCTCCCCCCTCTGCGGGGGAGGGTGCCCTGCGAAGCAGGGCGGGAGAGGGGATCGCGACGCTTCGGAAGGTAGCACCCGTCAGCGAGGGCGCGACCTCTCCGGAGGCGGCGTCCCCTCTCCCGGCTCGCTCCGCTCGCCACCCTCCCCCGCGGAGGGGGGAGGGTTCGCGTCGGCGCCGTAAGCGACCGCCCGCCCTCAATTGTCCGGCTTGCCGGCCTCGACCTCCTTGAACACCTCGCGGGCGATGCGGAACGAGTCGACCCCGGCCGGGATGCCGCAATAGATCGCGACCTGGAGCAGGATCTCGCGGATCTCGTCCTTGGTGACGCCGTTCTTCAGCGCGCCCTTGAGGTGCATCTTGAGTTCGTGCGGGCGGTTGAGCGCGCTCAGCATCGCCAGGTTGAGCATCGAACGGGTCTTCTTCGGCAGCCCCTCGCGGCCCCAGACGGCGCCCCAGCAATACTCGGTGGTGAGCTGCTGCATCGGCAGGTTGAAGTCGTCGGCATTCGCGATCGAGGTCTCGACGAACTCCTTGCCGAGCACGCTCTTGCGGATCTCCAAGCCGCGCTCGTAGGTTTCCTGGCTCATCTCGTCGTCCTTGTGATGGAGGGAGTCGCGATCCGGGGACGGATCAGCGCTTCGGCCAGAACGGCTCGGCCACCGCGAGCTGCTTGGGGAAGACCGTGACCGGGATGCCGTTCTGCCACTGCACGACCGTCATCTCGGCGTCGACGCGGCGGCCCTTGCCGTCGAACTTGATCAGGCCGCCGGGGAAATACTTGGACGGTCCGCCGTCCATGGTGCGCAGGGCCTCGGCGACGGCCTCCTTGTCGGCCTTGCCGGCCTTCTCGAGCGCGTCGCGGATCACCCACATGTCGCCGTAGGTCGAGATTGCGTTCTGGGTCATCCAGGGCTCGTTGAAGCGGGACTTGAGTTCGGCAACCAGATCCTCGTGCCCCTTGGTCGCCCAGCTTCCGACGCAGGTGAGCACGCCCTGGAGCAGGCTCGGGTTGATCGTCTGGAGGATGTCGGGCTCGGCGATGGCGATGCCGAACGAGATCGTCGGGATGCGCCCTTGCGAGAGGCCGAACTCGTTCATCTTCTCCAGCACCAGCTTGGCGTCGGAGATGACGGTGGGCAGGAAGAACAACAGATCGGGCCGGGTCGAGCGGACCTTCTGCACCAGCGGCGTCGCGTCCGACAGCGGCGGGGTGAAGGTCTCGTCCATCACGAGGTCGAGGCCGACCTCCTTCAGCAGCCCCTCGCGCATCGGCTTGGCCGAGGCGACCGAGGCGCCGGTGTTGTCGGTGATGATCGCCACCGTCTTCGGGCGCTTGCCGGCGGCGGTCTCGGCGAGCCGCATGATGAGCGGCAGCGCCTGCCGGGCCTGCGAGGCGGCGGTGGCCGAGGTCTGGAAGACGTAGTGGAAGCCGCGCTCGGTGATGAGGTCGGAATAGGACAGCGTCAGCACCGGCAGGTGCGCGCGCTCGGTCACCTCGGTCACCGCCAGCGTGAACGACGACAGGTAGGCGCCCGACGCCGCCACGAGGTCGGGCTCCTGGGCGACCATGCGCTGGGCGGCGTTCTTCGCCTTCTCGGTCGTGTCGCCGCAATCGAGCACGACGAGGCGGAACTTCGCGCCGCCGAGGGCCTTGACGCCGCCGGCCTTGTTGATGTGGTCGACCGCCATCTCGGCGCCCATCCGCATCACGCTGCCGGGCCGGGCGTAGAGGCCCGACAGCGGCACCAGCAGCCCGACCTTCACCTCGGCGGGCGCCTGCGCGAAGGCGCGGGGCGCCGCCAGCGCCGCGGCGCCGGCGGCCAGCAGGGTGCGGCGCGTGGTCCTGGTCATCGTGGTGTCCTCCCGGTCTGGCCCTCTCGCGGGGCCGTTTCAGATGGTCGCCGTCCTTGCCGTCATTGGTGGATGAGGCTCGGCCCGAAGTGCTTGCAGTCGGCGGGGGCGGTTCTCGATGTGGCGCGGGTCCCCCTCTCCCGAGTGGGAGAGGGGACAGGGGTGAGGGTGGCTCGGGTTCAGAATGAACCGCGAACCGTCGAGCTGCCCAGCTCAACCGTTGGTGCCTGCTTCTGGAGCCGAGCCACCCTCACCCCTACCCCTCTCCCACTCGGGAGAGGGGATCCCGCGCCTGAAAATCCTATCGTGAGATCAGTATCTTATAGCTCGTTTCCACGTCAGCGCTTGGGCCAGAACGGCGGGGCGAGGGCGAGGTCGTCGGGGAAGACCGCGACCGGCACGCCCTTCTGCCACTGGACGATCACCACCCCGGCCCCGATGCGCCGGCCCTTGTCGTCGAATTGCAGCCGGCCGCCCGGGTAGTAGCGGGACGGACCGAAATCACCCGTGCGCAGGGCCTCGGCGACGGCGGCGCGGTCGGCCTTGCCGGCCTTCTCCAGGGCATCCTTGATCAGCCACATGTCGCCGTAGGTCGAGACGATGTTCTGGGTCGCCCACGGCTCGCCGTACTTCGCCTTGACGTCGGCGATGAGCTTTTCCTGACCCTTCACGCCCCAGTTCGCCACGATGGTCATGATGCCCTGCACCACCTCGGGCGATACGCTCTGGAGCATGTCCGGCTCGGCGATGGTGATCGAGAACGAGATCGTCGGCACCCGGCCCTGGCCGAGGCCGAACTCGTTCATCTTCTCGATCCCGAGCTTGGCGTCGGCGATCGCGTTCGGCATGAACAGGAAAAGGTCGGGCCGGGTCGAGCGGACCTTCTGGATCAGCGGCGTCGCGTCGGAGAGCGGCGGCGTCCACACCTCGTCCATGACGAGCTGCAGCCCGAGCTGCGGAAACAGCTTCTCCTTGAGCGCCTTGGCGGTGGCGACCGAGGTGCCGGTGTTGTCCATCGCGATCGCGACGGTCTTCGGCCGCTTGCCGGAGGCGGATTCGGCGAGCTTCATCAGCTCGGGCAGGCCGAGCGCCGACTGCGCCGCCGCGGTCGCGGCGGTCTGGAAGATGTAGCGGAAGCCGCGGTCGGTGAGCAGGTCGGAATAGGACAGGGTGAGGAGCGGCAGCGCCGCCCGCTCGGTGACCTCGCTGACCGCGAGGGTGAACGACGACAGGTAGGCGCCGGTGGCGGCGACGAGGTCGGTCTCCTGCGCCACCATGCGCTGGGCGGCGTTCTTCGCCTTCTCGACGGTGTCGCCGCAATCGAGCGCCACCAGTTCGAGCCTGGCGCCGCCGAGCGCCTTGATGCCGCCGGCGGCGTTGACGTCGGCGATCCCGAGTTCGGCGCCCATCTTCATCACCGCGCCGGGCCGGGCGTAGAGGCCCGACAGCGGCACGATCAGGCCGACCTTCACGGGCGCCGGCGCCTGCGCCCGCGCCGCGGTGGCGAGGCCGAGGGCGGCGCTGCCGCCGACGAAGCCCCGCCGCGTGAGTGATGAAACAGTCCCGGTCATCCTCGCTCCTCCCGATCGGCCCGCCTCTCCGGGCGGAGTGCCGTCCCGTGAAACCCCGGTCACATCCCGAGATACGCCTGCCGCACCCGGTCGTCGGCGCGCAGGGTCGCGTTGGTGCCGTCGAGGACGACGCGGCCGGCCTCCAGCACGTAGCCGTGGTCGGCCGATTCCAGCGCCTCGGCGACGCGCTGCTCGACCAGCAGGATCGTCAGCTTCGTCTGGGCCCGGATCTCGATCAGCTTGTCGAAGATGAAGTCGGCGATCGCCGGCGCGAGGCCCATCGACGGCTCATCGAGCATCAGCAGCTTCGGGGCCGAGGCGAGGCCGCGCCCGATCGCCACCATCTGCTGCTCGCCGCCCGACAGGGTGCCGGCATACTGGCCGCGGCGCTCGGCCAGGACCGGCATCAGCCCGAAGATGAGGTCGAGGCTGCGCTTCCAGGCCCGGCGGCCGGCCTCGGTATAGGCGCCCATCTCCAGGTTCTCCATCACGGAGAGCGAGGGGAAGACCTGCCGCCCCTCCGGGACGTGGGCGATGCCGAGATGGGCGCGCCTCGCCGCCGGAACCGTGCGCAGGTCCTGGCCCTCGAACCGGATCGTGCCGGCCGACGGCGCGACGACGCCCGAGATGGTCTTGAACAGGGTCGACTTGCCGGCGCCGTTCGGCCCGACGATGGCGACGAACTGCCCGGCCTCGACCCGGGCCGACACACCCTTCAGGACCGAGACCGCGGTGTAGCCCGCCGAGACGTTCTCAAGCGTGAGCATGGGCCACCCATTTCTTGCCGAGATAGGCCTCGATGACCTGCGGATCGCGGGTCACCTGTTCGGGCTCGCCGTCCACCAGCACCGCGCCGTGGTCGAGAACCAAGAAGTGGTCGACGAGGCGGACCATCGCCTGCATCGTGTGCTCGATGATGACGATGGTGATGCCGCCCTCGGCGAGACGCCGGATCACCGCCACCACCTCGTCGGCCTCGCCGTGGCCGAGCCCGGCCAGGGTCTCGTCGAGGAGCAGCAGCCGCGGCTGGCCGGCGAGCGCCCGGGCCAGTTCCATCAGGCGCAGCTCCTTGGTGGTGAGCTGCCCGGCGATCCGGTCGGCGACGGCGCTCAGCCCGACCTGCTCGACCGCTGCGTCGGCGAGGCGGCGCGCCTCGTCCTCGCTGCCGGCGCGGAGATAGGCGCCGACCCGGACGTTGTCGCGCACCGACATCCGCAGGAACGGCCGCATGACCTGGAAGGTGCGGCCGATCCCGGCCCGGGCCAGCTCGTGCGGCATCGCCCCGACCCGGTCGCGGCCGGCGACGATCACCTGCCCGGCATCCGGGCGCAGGAAGCCGTTGAGCAGGTTGAACAGCGTCGTCTTGCCGGCGCCGTTCGGGCCGATGATGCCGAGGATCATCCCCTCGTGGACGTCGAACGAGACGTTCTGCACCGCCTTGAGCCCGCCGAACGACTTGGACAGGCCGCGCACCGAGAGCAGCACCTCGCCGGTGCGGCGGCGCGCGCGGGACGGGCGCGCCGGCGCCGCGAAGGGGACGACGCCCGCCTCGACGGCGGCGGGAGGGGCCTCGGGGACCGGCGCCGCGGCCCGGCGCTGGCGCAGCCGGTCGCGCACCCGCCAGTACACGCCCTCCGGCGCCAGCAGGATCACCGCCATGATGGCGAGGCCGAAGATCACGCCCTGGATGCCGGGGATGCGGGCGCCGAGTTCGGCGTGCAGGATCTCCGAGACCGGGATCAGCACCGCCGCGCCGATCAGCGGCCCCCAGACGGTGCCGACGCCGCCGAACATCGACACGGTGAGCGCCTGGGCCGAGACCAGCATGCCGAACACCGAGGGCGGCGTGACGACGAGCAGGACGACGGCGTAGAACGCCCCGACCGCCCCGGCGATCGCCCCCGACAGCGCGATGGCGCGCAGCTTCCACGCCAGGGTGTTGATCCCGGCCGCCTCCGCCGCCGCCTCGTTCTGCTTGATCGCGAGCAGCGCCATGCCGAAGCGCGAGCCCTCGATGGCGCGGGTGATGAGCACCACCGCCAGCAGCATGACCAGGGCCACCAGCGTGTAGAGCCGGGGGTCGGAGAACTGCATGTAGGCGAAGGGGGCATCGCGCTTGATCGGGAGGGTCACCTCCTGGAAGCCGAGCCACTCGAACACGTAGAGCATCGCCAGCGGGTAGGCGAGCATCGCCAGCGCGAAGTAGTGCCCGCGCAGGCGGAAGGTCGGGATGCCGACGATCAGCCCGGCGAGGCCGCCGACGACCGCGCCCGCCGGGATCAGCAGCCACGGGCTGAGGCCGAGGTAGATCTGCCCAAGCGCCGTGGTGTAGGCACCGAGGCCGAAGAAGGCGGCGTGCCCGAACGAGACGAGGCCGGTATAGCCGGACAGGAGGTTCCAGGACAGGCCGAAGATCGCCCAGACCAGCACCAGCGTCAGGGTGAGCTGGTAGTACGAGTTGGTGACCAGGGCGGCGAGGCCGGCATAGAGCGCCGCGGCGACGAGGATCGGCCCGAGGGAGCGCAGCGTCGGCATCAGGTCCGCTCCACCATGCGGCCGAAGAACCCTTGCGGCCGGAAGAAGACGATGAGGAGGAAGACGGCGAAGATCGCGGCGTTCTGGAGCTGCGTCGGCAGGATCAGGGTCGAGAGCTGCTGCACGAGCCCGATCGTCATGCCGCCCCAGAACGCGCCGGTGATCGAGCCGAGGCCGCCGAGCACGACGCCGGCATACATCACGATGACGTAGTCGATGCCGATGTAGGGGTGGAACGGGTAGTTGGTGGCGAGCAGGCCGCCGGCGACCGCGGTGATCGCCGAGCCGAGCCCGAAGGCGATCCGGTGCGAGCGGTCGATGTCGATCCCCATGTAGGTCGCGGCCTCGGGGTTGTCGGCCGAGGCCCTGAGCGCCTTGCCGAGCCGCGAGCGGGTGATGACCGCCGACAGCACGATCATCGCCGCCACCGAGATCAGTGCCGCGATGCCGCGGGCCTTGTTGACGAAGACCGCGACGTCCTCGCCCCAGAGCGGCCCGATCTCCCAGGCCGAGGACGAGAGCGGCGTGCGGATCGAGGCCAGCACCGAGCCGAACACGATCAGGCCGCCGTTCTGCAGCACCAGGGCGACGCCGAGGGTCAGGATGAGCTGGGCGAAATGGCCCTCGCCTTCGAGCCGGGTGGTGCGCGCCCCCGTCACCCGCGAGATCAGGAAGCGGTGGATGAGGTAGCCGAAGGCGAACAGCAGCGGCCCGCTCAGCAGGATCGCCACGTAGGGGCCGAAGACGCTGCCGAAGACCGCCTGGACCCCGAAGCTCAGGAACAGGTAGTAGGCGGCGTACATGCCGAGCATCATCACGTCGCCCTGCGCGAAGTTGATGACCCGCATGACCCCGAAGATCAGCCCGAGGCCGACGCACATCAGGCCGTAGATCGCCCCGGCCAGCAGGCCGGCCGCGAGGGCCTGGAGCATGTTCTCGACGACCTGCGCCATCAGCCGAGCCCTCCCGCGCACGCGCCGCGTGCGTGCCGCCGCACACCCTTCATCGTTCTCTCCCGTCAGCCCGGCGGATCTCGTGTCCGCTCGGGAAATTCCTGCGCCGATCCGCCTGGTTCAGCCCCGCGGCGCCCGCCGCCCGGCGGCGAGCCGGGGCCGCGCGGCGTCGGCGGCGCACAGGGCCGCCACCGCGCCGGCATCCGCGGCCGCCTCCAGCCGGTCGACCGCCTCCTCGATGGCGTCGGCCCGTCCGGCCGGCAGCACCGCGTCGGCCGCCTGCCGGAAGCGGGCGCGGATCTCGCCCTCGGTCGCCGGAACCACGTCGGCGAGGCGCCGGCTGATCCGGGCGCCGGAACTCAGCGCGACCTCGACCTCGGCGCCCTGGCGGGCCGGAAAGTCCCGGGTGAAGCCCGGATCGCGCACCAGCCGCACCAGCGGCAGGATCCGGGTCACCGCCGGGTCGTCGAGCCGGGCATAGGCGGCCTCGTCGATCCGGCCGCGGGCCAGCGCCGCCGCGACCCCGTACGGAATGCTCATCTTGGCCTGGAGCGCGCGCACGAAAGGCCCGGCGGCGTCGCAGCCCGGATAGCGGATCGCCGCCTCGGGCAGGTGGACGGTCACGGCCTCGATCGTCTCGGCCGGACCGACCTCGCGGGCGACGGCGATCGCCGCCTGGCAGGCGGTCTGGGCGAAATTGCACGCCGGAACCGGCTTGTTGTAGACCGCCAGGATCTCGGCCTCGCCGTCGGGAAACAGCCGGATCGCGTCCGGCGCCGCCCGGCGGGCGAAGGCCGCGAACAGCCCGGCCTCGCCGTCGAGGATCGCCTCCGACCCGAACGCGCCGGCCCGGGCGAGATCGACCGCCGCGATCGCCCCGCGCGCCGCGACGCCCGGGTGGAAGTACATGTCGCTGCCACCTTCGCCGGGCCACTGGTTGAGGCCGCAGGAGGCGTTGGCGGCGAGCGCCAGGGCCGAGACCGCCTCGTCCTCCGAGAGCCCGAGCAGCACGCCTCCGGCGACCGCCCCGCCCAGAGGACCGAGGAGGCCGGTCGGGCGAAAGAGGCGGGCGAGGTCGGCGGTGAACAGCGCCCGGCCGATCCGCCCGCCGGCCTCGTAGCCGAGCGCGGCGGCGAGGAGCAGCCGGTCGCCCGCGACCCGCTCGCGCTCGGCCAGCGCCAGCAGCAGCGGCCAGAGCACCACGCCGTGATGGCCGATGCTCGCGGCGTGCATGTCCTCGCGCACCAGCCCGTGCCCGGCGGTGGCGTTGGCGAAGGCGGCCTCGCCGGCCGGCGCGGCCTTGGCGGTGCCGAGGATCGTCGCGCCGCCCTCGACGGTCGTCGCGATCGCCGCCGCCTGCCGGCTCGTCGGCAGGTCGCGGGCCTCGAAGGCGCAGGACAGGAAATCGAGCAGGCCGATCTTCAGCCGGTCGACCGCCGGGACCGGCAGGTCGGCGAGCCGCGCGGCGCGGGCCTGCCGCACCAGCGCCCGCGCCAGCCGCACCGGGGGCTCCGCCATCGTGTCACGGGACGCCATCGAACCCTCCCACGGCCTCCTTGGCCGATGCGGGCGCCGCCCCCGAGGGGCGACGGCGCGGCACACAGCTCTCTTGGGGACTTGTTCTTAGGGACTTGGCCGGGGGCTCAGCCGCGGATCTCGACGCCGGCCCATTCCTCCGACAGCCGCGCGATCGAGGTGAAGTCCGAGTCGGGGCCGTACTTGGCCTGGGTCAGCGCCAGGATCTGGCGCACCACCGCGCCCATGATCATCGGCACGCCCATCGCCTCGGCCTCGTCGAGGCACAGCCGCACGTCCTTGTAAGAGAGGGCGGTGGCGAAGCCGAAATCGAAGCTGCCGGGCAGGACCGAGCGCGGGAACTTGTCCTGCGTCGCGCTGTTGCGGCCGGAGCTGACGTTGATGATGTCGAGCAGGATCTTCGGGTCGAGCCCGGCCTTCACCCCCATCGCCATGCCCTCCGACGAGATGACGAGGGCGGCCGCCGCCAGCAGGTTGTTGACCAGCTTGGCGGTCTGGGCGAGGCCGGGCTTGTCGCCGGTGTAGAACACCTTGCCGAAGGTCTTCAGGATCGGCTCGACCGTGGAATCGAAGGTCTCGCGCGGGCACGACACCATCAGCGCGAGGGTGCCGCCCTTGGCCCCCGCGATGCCGCCGCTGACCGGCGCGTCGACCCAGGTCACCGCGCGGTCGCCGAGGCCCTGCGCGACGAGCCCGGCGACGCCCGGCCCGGTGGTCGAGAGGTCGATGAGGGTCCGCACCCGGTTGCCGTGGGCGACGCCGTTCTCGCCGAGCGTCACCGCCTTGACCACGTCGGGGGTCGGCAGGCTCATCAGGACGATCTCGGCGGTCGAGGCGACCTCGCCCGGGGAGGCCGCGACCCGCGCGCCCCGTGCTGCCAGCGCGGCGGTCGCCGCCGGCTGCTTGTCGTAGATGCAGAGCTGGTAACCGGCATCGAGCAGCCGTTCCGCCATCGGGCCGCCCATGCGGCCGATCCCGACGAATCCGAGTAATTCGCCCGCCATCGCGTGTCCTCCCCGGCCCTTCGGGTCTTCGCCCCGGGTCCGATCATGGAGGCAAGCCTAGCGAGGGCCAGCGCGCGGTGGCATCGTCGTTCTTGGAATAACAGCTTTGTCGCGCGCGGCTGCGACCGCGCACCCGGCGAGGCTTAGTCCAGCAGCCCGTCGAGGCCCCGGATCACCCGGGCCGGGGCGAGGTCGGGGTACTCGTCGGGCAGGCCGGCCCGGTTGACCCAAACCGGCGTGAAGCCGTAGGCGGCCGCGCCGGCCACGTCCCAGCGGTTCGACGACACGAACACGATCCCGGCCGCGCCGATACCCAGGCGTTCGGGCACGAGGTCGTAGGCGCGGGGGCTCGTCTTGAAGATCCCGGCCGGCTCGACCGACAGCACCGCGTCGAGATGCGGGTGGAGCCCGGCCGCCCGCACCGCGGCGTCGAGCATCGCCGGGTCGCCGTTCGAGAAGATCGCCGTCCGGAGGCCGGCCGCCCGCAGGGCCTCGAGGGTGGAGGCCACCTCCGGATAGGCGTCCAGCGACCGGTAGGCCTCCAGCAGCGCCGGGCGCACCGCCCGATCGACGTCAGGGTGGCGGGCGAGGGCGTGGTCGAGCGCCCGCTCGGTCAGCGTCCAGAACGGCGCGTAGCGACCGCACAGCGACAGCACCCAGGAATATTCGAGCTGCTTCTGGCGCCACGTCGCCGACAGCGCCTCCGCCTCCGGTCCCACGGCGGCGGCGTGGCGCTGCACGGCGGAGTGCACGTCGAGCAGGGTACCGTAGGCGTCGAAGACGACGGCGCGGGCGTCGGAGAGGGAAGACGGGAGGGGCATCGGTGCCTCGGGCTCGGGCGCGGCCGTCTCGGACGAGGGCCGGATGCGGGAAGTGTCGCATCACCGAGGCCGGGGATCACCCCGCGGCCCGATCCCCACAGGGATGAGACGGTCCGGCGCTAGGGTAGGAAGAGCTTGACGACAGCGGCGGTTCCGGCGATCAGCGCCGCCGTCGCAGCCACGCTGGCGGCCACGATCTGCCAGGGCGCGAGGGCGCGGTCGCGGTCGAGCTTGGCGGCCTCCGCCGTCAGCTTGCGCTGCTCGGCGCTGAATGTCTGCGACTCCTCGATGGACCGCAGGATGCGCGCGACCTGCTCGGCCATGTCGATCTCGCAGGAGGGGGCGCCTGCCATCTGGGTGTCTCGCGAACGGCCGGGATCGGCTTCCCTGACGTTGGGTGAGAGTGTGGACCGGCGGCACGGACGTCAAGGCGCCCGCCGCTCATGCAGGCTCCGACAGCCACAATCCGTCGCGCACCAGCGCGTGGACCTGCCGGCGCACCATCCCGGCCAGCGCCCGGGTCGCGACCGTCGTCGGCCGCTGGCTCGTCGTCGCGAGGATCAGCTCGCGGGTGAGGACCGGATCGGTGAGCGACCATTGCCGCATCCGGCCGGCCTGGATCAGGTGGCGCGCCGGCCCGTAGGACAGCAGCGTGTAGCCCACCCCCTGCTCGACGAGGCTGAGGGTCGAGGGCATCGCGTCGACCTCGAGGATCACCGATGGCGCGATCCCCGCCTCGCCGAGGCACGAATCGATCAGCAGCCGCAGCCCGTGCGGCCGGCCCGGCAGGATCATCGGAATCTCGGCGAGGCGGGCGGCGGGGACCGGGCGGTCGCCGAGGCCGAGGGGGTCGTTCGCCGGGCCGAGCAGGCTGATCTCCTCCTGGAGCAGCGGCTCGGCCCGCAGGTTGCTGGTGCGCGGCGCGTTGTAGAGCACCGCGACGTCGATCTTGCCGGTGAGCAGCCATTCGAGGATATGGCCGCTGAAGCCCTCGACGATCCGCATCGCGACCTCCGGGAACTCGGCCCGGAAGCAGCACACCAGCGGCACCGTCAGCACCGCGCCGACCGAGGGCGGCATGCCGATCGCGATGGTGCCGCGCGGACTGGAGCGGAGGGCCATCACCTCGCTCGTCGCCCGCTGCACCGTGTCGAGCACCCCGCCGGCATAGCCGTGCAGCAGCTTGCCGGCCTCGGTCAGCACGATGCCGCGGCCGTTCCTGTAGACGAGTTCGATGCCGAGCTCTTCCTCCAGTGCCTTGATCTGGCGGCTCAGCACCGGTTGGGCCACCGAGAGCACCGCTCCGGCGCGGGAGAAGGATCCGAACTCGGCCAGGGTCGCGAAAGCCTTGAGCTGCTTGAAGTCCATTCCGCCCTGCGCCGCGGGACCGTGCGCCCCGTCCTGTTGTTTTCGGAATAACTGGTAGCACGCGCGGTCGGGCGGACACAGCCCGGCGCCTCTGCCAGTCTCGCGTCGCGCCGGAGCGGCCCATCGAAGGCCGCCGCGCCGCGGGAGGAGACGGGCATGAGCGAGGACACAACCGGCACCGTCGTGCTGACGGGCGCCGCCGGGGGCCTGGGCCGCGCGATGGCGCGGGCACTGGTGGAATCGGGGCGCCGGGTCGTCCTGGTCGATCGCGACGAGGGCGCGGTGTCGGCGCTCGCCGCCGAACTCGGCGCGGCGGCCTGCGCGGTGACCCTCGACATCACCGACGACGCGCGGGTTGACCGCCTGCCGGACCTCGTGCCGGAGGATTTCCGGCCGGTGGCGGTGCTCATCAACAATGCCGGCCACGACATCGGCGGCCGGGTCCGGTTCGACCGCGGCACGGCCGACGACTGGGCCGGGATCCTGCGCACCAACCTGCTCGGCACGATGCGGGTAACCCGCGCGCTCCTGCCCGGCATGGTGGAGCGCGACGCCGGCCACGTCGTCACGGTGTCGTCGATCAACGCCGTGCGCATCGTGCCCGACATGGCGGCCTACTCGACCAGCAAGGCCGGCCTGCGGATGTTCACCGAGACGCTGCGCGGCGAACTGGCCGAGACCGCGATCCGCGTGACCGAGATCCTGCCGGGGCTCACCCGCACCGGGATCATCAGGACCCGCTACCGCGGCGACGAGGCCAAGACGAAGGCGTATTTCGACCAGTTCCGGATGGCGCTGGAGCCCGAGGACGTCGCCCGCAGCGTCGTCTTCGCCCTCGACCAGCCGCCTCACGTCCAGATCGCCGAGCTGATGATCCTGCCGGTGAACCGGTTCTAGACCGTCGCGGCCAGCCTCATACGCCAACCCTCCCACTTCAGCGCAGTGCTGTCCGGGAAAAATTCCTCGGAGAATCAAGCGCGGGATCCCCTCTCCCGAGTGGGAGAGGGGTAGGGGCGATCGAAGATCGTGCAGGGTGGCTCGGCTTCCGAGTAAAGCTTCAAGCGCCAGCAGCGCAGCTCAACGGTTGGGTGCTCTACTCGGCACCGTCTCCACCCTCACCCCCGGCCCCTCTCCCACTCGGGAGAGGGGAGACGTGCCCTTTCTTTTCCCCGGACCGCCCTGCCCTCGGCGGTGGAGGGTGGCGAGCGCAGCGAGCCGGGTCGGGACGATAGTCCCGCAAGAGGGGAAGCACGCGTCCGGAAAGGTCGGAGCCGATGCGACAGGCGCCCCACCCGCCACCACGGAGACCCACGATGACCCGAGCGGTCCCGCTCCCCGCCACCGCGGGCGCCACGCAGCGCCTCGGGGCCTTCGCCGCCGGTGTCCGCTGGGCCGACGCCCCCGAGGCGGTGCGGCGCACCGCCCTGCGCTCGCTCCTCAACGGGCTCGCCACCGCCCTCGGCTCGGCCCACGACCCGGCGGTCGCGGCGGCCGCCACCGCCCTCGGGCGGTTCGGCGGCGCCGCGCAGGCGACCGTGATCGGCCGGGGCGAGCGCCTCGATGCCGGGGCGGCGGCCTTCGTCAACGCGGTGGCGATGAACCTGCTCGACTTCGACGACACCCATCTGCCCACGGTCATCCACGTCACCGCACCGGTGCTGGCCCCGGCCCTCGCGGTGGCCGAGTGGCGCGGCGCCGACGGCGCGGCTTGTCTCGAAGCCTTCGCGGCCGGCGCCGAGATCGCCTGCCGGGTCGGACTCGCGGTCACGCCGGGGCATTACCGGCGCGGCTGGCACATCACCTCGACCGCCGGCTGCTTCGGGGCGGCGGCCGCCGCCGGCAAGCTCCTCGGGCTCGATGCCGAGGGGATCGCGGCGGCCCTCGGCCTCGCGTCGAGCCTCGCCTGCGGCCATGTCGAGAACCTGCCCAGCGCCGGCAAGAACGCGAGTGTCGGCAGCGCCGCCCGCAGCGGCATCCTGGCCGCCCTGCTCGCCGAGGCCGGGCAGCGCGCCGCGCCCCTGGCGATCGAGGGGCCGCTCGGCTGGGCACGGGCCTGCGGCGACGAGCCCGACCTCGACGCGATCGAGGCCGGGCTCGGCGATCACTGGGAATTCGCCCGCAACACCTTCAAGCCCTATCCGGCCGGCATCGTGATGCACGCGGTGATCGACGCCGCCCTCGACCTGCGCGGCCGCCACGGCCTCGACCCGTCGGCGATCCGCACGGTGGCCGTCCACGGCGACGCCCTGCTGCTCGCCCGCGGCGACCGGGTCGTCCGCAGCGCGCGCGACGCCCGCGTCAGCCTTCAGCATTGCGCCGCGATCGCCCTGGCGCGGGGCCGGGCCGGGCCGGCGGAGTTCGAGGACGCGGCGGTGTTCGACCCCGAGGTCGCCGCCCTGCGCGAGCGGGTGCGGGCCGGCCGCGACGACGGCCTGCCGCTGGGGGCGGCCCGGGTGAGCGTGACGCTCGACGACGGCCGCGACCTCTCCGCGACGGTCGCCCGGGCCCGCGGCAGCCTGGAGAACCCGCTCTCCGACGCCGAGATCGAGGACAAGCTGCGCGCCGCGGTCGCGGTGGGGCAGGGGACCTGCCACCCCGAGACCGTGATCCGGTCCGCCTGGGAGATCGCGGAGGCAGGAGGCCTCGCCCGCCTGCTGGCGGCCGTCGCCGGCTGACCTCCCATGACGTCGGCGGAAATCCGCCTACCGCTCTTCGGGGATCGGCGGAAACGCGCCGATCCGGCCGTTCATCCTGCCGACCAAATCACTGAGAAACATGAAAATTCATTGATTTCCAGACCTGGCATCACCGTTGCCATGGCTCTCCCACGCGCCGCATCGATGCCGACCGCGAGGCCGCAAAGGCCCTGACGGCATCGCACGGCGCGGCCGATCCCGCGGCGGTCCCGCGGGATGCGATCGGAACAGGGAGAACGTCCATGACTACGGCTGCGCCCGCGGTGCTCGGTGAGGTTCCGGCGACCGCCGAAACCAGCGACCGCCAGAAGATCAAGGCGATCGTCGCCGCCTCGTCCGGCAACCTCGTCGAGTGGTACGACTTCTACGCCTACGCCTTCACGTCGATCTACTTCGCGTCGTCGTTCTTCCCAAGCAGCAGCCCGACCGGCCAGTTGCTGGCGACCGCCGGCATCTTCGCCATGGGCTTCTTCATGCGGCCGCTCGGCGGCTGGATCTTCGGCTGGCTGGCCGACAAGCACGGCCGCAAGACGTCGATGATGATCTCGGTGCTGCTGATGTGCGCCGGCTCGCTGATGATCGGCCTGCTGCCGACCTACGAGACGATCGGCGTGATGGCACCGGTGCTGCTGCTGGTGGCGCGCCTCGCGCAGGGGCTCTCGGTCGGCGGCGAGTACGGCACCGCGGCGACCTACATGAGCGAGATCGCCGGGAAGGGCCGGCGCGGCTTCCTGTCGTCGTTCCAGTACGTCACCCTGATCGGCGGCCAGCTCCTCGCGGTGCTGATCCTGTTCGCGCTCCAGCACATCCTGACCGGCGACGAGCTGCGGTCCTGGGGCTGGCGCATCCCGTTCCTGATCGGCGCCGCCGGCGCGGTCGTGGCGATGCTGCTGCGCGGCGGGCTGCAGGAGACGGTCTCGCACGACACCATGCAGCGCAAGGAGGCCGGCTCGCTGCGGGCGCTGATGCAGCACAAGCGGGCGCTGCTCATCACGCTCGCCTTCACCATGGGCGGCTCGCTCTACTTCTACACCATGACCACCTACATGCAGAAGTTCCTGGTCAACACGGTGAAGCTCGACCTGAAGTCGGTCTCGACCGTGATGACCCTGGCGCTGGTGGTGTTCATGCTGCTCCAGCCGCTGTTCGGCGCGCTGTCGGACCGGATCGGCCGGCGCAACAACATGATCCTGTTCAGCGGCCTGGCGGCGGTCGGCGCGGTGCCGCTGCTGACCTCGCTGTCGCTGGTGAGCAGCCCCTACGCGGCCTTCGCGCTGATCCTGACCGGGCTCGTCATCGCGACCTTCTACACCTCGATCAGCGGCGTGGTGAAGGCCGAGCTTTTTCCGGCCGAGATCCGGGCGCTCGGCGTCGGGCTGCCCTACGCCATCGCCAACGCGCTGTTCGGCGGCACGGCGGAATACGTCGCGCTGTCGTTCAAGTCCTGGGGCAACGAGAGCCTGTTCTTCTGGTACGTCGCCGTCATGGCCGCGGTCGCCTTCGCCGCCTCGCTGTGGATGCCCGACACCCGCAAGTACGGTTACCTCGACGGCAACGGCCGGATGCGCGACTGACCCGGCGGCGCGGCTCCGGCCTCCGGGCCGGGGCCCGCACCCGGATTTCATTTGACGCCGGCCGGCGCCGGCCGCACCCCTGACCCAGAAAACACGCACCGGAGGAAGCCATGCCGAAAGGATCCGACCTGCTCGTGCGGGCGCTGGAGAACGAGGGCGTCGAGCGCATCTTCGGCATCCCCGGCGAGGAGAACCTCGACGTCGTCGAATCCCTGCGCCGGTCGAGCATCGAGCTGGTGCTGACCCGCCACGAGCAGGCCGCCGCCTTCATGGCCGCCACCCACGGCCGCCTCACCGGACGGCCAGGCGTCTGCCTCTCGACCCTCGGCCCGGGCGCCCTCAACTTCTCGACCGGCGCCGCCTACGCCCATCTCGGCGCGATGCCGATGATCGTCATCACCGGCCAGAAGGGCATCCTGTCGGCGCGGCAGGCCCGGTTCCAGATCGTCGACGTGATCGCCTCGATGAGGCCGATCACCAAGATGGCCCGCCAGATCGTCTCGGCCTCCTCGATCCCGACCCTCGTGCGCGACGCCTTCCGGGTCGCCGCCGAAGAGCGCCCCGGCCCGGTCCTGCTCGAACTGCCCGAGGACATCGCCGCCGAGGAGGCCGAGGCCCACTCGGTGCCGTCGCACCCGACCGACATCCCGGTCGCCCACCCGGCGGCGATCGCCCGCGCCGCCGCGATGATCCGCGCCGCCCGGCGCCCGCTGGTGATGCTCGGCGCCGCCGCGAGCCGGCCGCGCTCGGCCGGCGACATCGGCGGCTTCGTGCAGCGCACCGGCATCCCGTTCTTCACCACCCAGATGGGCAAGGGCACGATCGGCCACGGCTCGCAGCTCTACATGGGCACCGCCGCCCTGTCGGAGCGCGACTACGTCCACGAGGCGATCGACGCCGCCGACCTCATCATCGCGATCGGCCACGACACCGTCGAGAAGCCGCCGTTCTTCATGGGTCAGGCGGACCAGAAGGTGCTGCACGTCGGCTACAGCCCGGCCCATGTCGAGGAGGTGTACTATCCCGACGCCGAGGTGGTCGGCGATCTCGGGCCCACCCTGACGCTGCTCGCCGACCGGCTCGAGGGCGACCTGCCCGAGGCCGGCGCGCTGCTTCCGATGCGCGAGCCGATCCTGGCGCGGATCATGGACCGGGCCGACGAGGCGCGCTTCCCGGTGACGCCGCAGCGGCTGGTGCGCGACGTGCGCCGGGTGATGCCGGAGGACGGCATCGTCTGCCTCGACAACGGGATGTACAAGATCTGGTTCGCCCGCAACTACCGCACGGCGCTGGCCAACACCCTGCTGCTCGACAACGCGCTCGCCACCATGGGCGCCGGCCTGCCCTCCGCGATGGCGGCGGCGCTGCTGCATCCGGACCGCCGCGTGCTGGCGGTCTGCGGCGACGGCGGCTTCATGATGAACAGCCAGGAGATGGAGACCGCGGTCCGGCTGAAGCTGAACCTCGTCGTGCTGGTGCTGGACGATTCGGCCTACGGCATGATCCGCTGGAAGCAGGCGGTCGACCGGTTCCCGGATTACGGCATGACCTTCTCGAACCCGGATTTCGTGAAATACGCCGAGAGCTACGGCGCCACCGGCCACCGGGTCGCGGCGGTCGAGGATCTGGAGCCGACCCTGGAGGCGGCGTTCCGGGCCGGCGGCGTCCACCTCGTGGCGGTGCCGGTCGACTATTCCGAGAACACCCGCGTGCTGGTGGACGAGCTGCGCGCCCGGGTGAAGGACCGGGCGCCCGACCCGGCGGCATGACCGCGCCGTCCCCCGCCGCCGCATCCTGGCGCGTGCGGCCCGGCGCGCTCCTCGCCGGTGCCGGGATGCGGCGCTGGGGGCTGATCGCCGCGACGCTCGCCGTCGCCGCCGCCGCGTTCGGGCTCGCCCTCGATGCCGGGACGGAGGGCGTGCGGCGGGCCGCGCGCCAGCGCCTCGTCATCGGCGAGGCGGTGCTGCGCTCGGCCGTCGAGCGCTACCAGTCCCTGCCCGACATCCTCGCCCTCGACACCGAGGTGCTGGCACTCCTCGCCGCGCCGGACGCGCCCGAGCGCGTCGCCGCCGTCAACGCGAAGTTCGCGGCGATCGCGGCGGCCTCCAGCGTCGCGGCGATCTACCTGCTCGATCCGGCCGGCCTGACCCGCAGCGCCAGCAACTGGAACCTGCCGCTCAGCTTCGTCGGCTCGTCCTACGCGTACCGGCCGTACTTCGCCGAGGCGGCGGCGACCGGATCGGCCCGCTATTTCGGGATCGGCACCACCACCGGCCAGCCGGGCCTGTTCTTCGGCCGGGCGGTGCCGGGCCCGGGTGCGGCCCTGGCCGGCGTCGCCGTGGTCAAGGTCGACCTCGAGGGCCTGCAGGGCGAGTGGCGGCAGGCCGGCGAGCACGTCCTCGTCTCGGACGCCGCCGGCGTGGTGTTCCTGGCGAGCGAGCCGGCCTGGAAGTACCGCCCGTTCCGGCCGCTGGCGCCGGCCGAGGCGGCGCGGATCGGCGCCGCGCGCCAGTACGGCGACAGCGACCTGCGGCCGCTGCTCGACGCCGACCCGGCCGACGGCACGATCCGGCTCCCGGCCGGCGGCGGCGCCGTGCGCGGGATCGTCGAGCGGGTGGCGATGCCGGATCTCGGCTGGACGCTGTGGTACGTCGCCGAGACCCGACCGGCGACCCGCCAGGCGCTGCTGGTGGCGCTCGCTGCCGGGATCGCCTGCCTCGCCCTCGGCTTCGCCCTCGCGGCGGAGAGCCAGCGGCGGCGGCGGCTGCGCGGCGAGCAGGCGATGCGCCTCGCCCTCGAACGGCGGGTGGCGGAGCGCACCCGCGACCTCAGCGCCGCCAACGAGCGCCTGCGCGGCGAGATGGCCGAGCGCGAGCGGGCGGCCGCCGCCCTGCGCCGGACCCGGGACGAACTGGTGCATGCCGGCCGCCTCGCGGCCCTCGGCCAGCTCTCGACGGCGATCAACCACGAGATCAACCAGCCGCTCGCGGCCCTGCGCACCTTCCTGGCCAGCACCGCGGTGTTCCTCGACCGCGGCGACGGCGACACCGTGCGCCGCAACCTGCGGCGGATGACCGACGTGACCCAGCGCATCGCCGAGATCATCCGCCACCTCAAGGACTTCGCCCGCAAGACCGCCTCCGGGCAAAGCGAGCCGGTGGCCCTCGCCGCCGCCGCGGCGGCGGCCCTCGACCTGCTTCAGGCCCGCATCCGCACGGAGGGCGTCGCGGTGACCTGCGCGATCCCGCCCGACGCCGTGGTGCTGGCCGAGCCGGTGCGCCTGGAACAGGTGCTGTTGAACCTGATGGTCAACGCCCTCGACGCGATGCGCGACGCGCCCGAGCGCCGGCTCGAGGTGAGCGCGACGCGCGACGAGGGGGCCGTCTGGCGCCTGTCCGTCGCCGACAGCGGCGGGGGGATCCCCGAGGAGCACATGGCGCACGTCTTCGACCCGTTCTTCACCACCAAGCCGGCCGGGGAGGGGCTCGGCCTCGGCCTGTCGCTGTCGTCGCTGATCGTCACCGATTTCGGCGGCAGCCTCGTCGCCGGCAACGGTCCGGGCGGCGCCGTGTTCTCCCTCGTGCTGCCGGCGGCGGAGGCGTGAGCGCGATGGGGCGGGCGACCCGGGTCCTGTTCGTCGACGACGAGGAGACGGTGCGCGAGGCGCTCGACCAGTGGCTGACCCTCGCGGGCTACGAGGTCGAGACCTTCGAGGCGCCGGAGGCGGCCCTCGCGGCGATCGACGACAGGTTCCCCGGCATCCTGGTCACCGACATGCGCATGCCGCGCATCGACGGGCTCGCGGTGCTGGAGCGGGCGCTCGCCCGCGACCCCGACCTGCCGGTCGTGCTCGTCACCGGCCACGGTGACGTGGCGATGGCGGTCGAGGCGATGCGGCGCGGCGCCTACGACTTCATCGAGAAGCCGTTCGTGCCCGAGCGCCTCGCCGACGCGATCGGCCGCGCCTGCGAGAAGCGTCATCTCACCCTGCGCCTGCGCAGCCTGCACGCGGCCGCCGACAGCCGGGACATCGAGGGCCGCCTGATCGGCACCTCGCGGGCGATGGAGCGTCTGCGCCGCGAGGTGCTCGACCTCGCCGCCACCCCGGTCAACGTCGTCATCAACGGCGAGACCGGATCGGGCAAGGAACTGGTGGCGCAGTGCCTGCACGCCTTCTCGGCCCGGCGCGACGCCCGCTTCGTCGCGGTCAATTGCGGCGCCATCCCCGACACGATGATCGAGAGCGAGCTGTTCGGCCACGAGGCCGGCGCGTTCACGGGGGCGCTCAAGCGCCGGATCGGCAAGCTCGAACACGCCCATCGCGGCACGCTGTTCCTCGACGAGATCGAGGCGATGCCGCTCTCCGGCCAGGTGACGCTGCTGCGGGTGCTGCAGGAGCGCAGCCTCGAGCGGCTCGGCGCCAACGATCCGGTGGCGGCCGACCTGCGCACCCTGTGCGCCAGCAAGGTCGACCTGCGCGCCCATGCCGAGAGCGGCCGGTTCCGTCCCGACCTGTACTACCGCCTCGGCGTCGCCGAACTGCACATCCCGCCCCTGCGCGACCGGCGCGAGGACATCCCGCTGCTGTTCGAGCACTTCGCCGCCCGCGCCGCCGAGGCCCATGGCCGGACGATGCGCCCGCTCGGCGCCCGCCTCGTGCAGGATCTTCTGGAACGCCCCTGGCCCGGCAACGTGCGCGAACTGCGCAACGCCGCCGAACGCTACGCCTTCGGCCTCGACCGGCACGGCGGCGAGCCCGAGGCCACCTCCGACGTGCAGCCGCTCGCGGCCCGGGTCGAGGCGTTCGAGCGCGACCTGATCCGGCAGGCCCTCCGGCAGGCGCAGGGCAACGTCGCCGAGGCGATGCGCCTGCTCGACCTGCCGCGCCGCACCCTCAACGAGAAGATGCAGCGCCACGGCCTGAGCCGGGGGGACTTCGCCGGGTGATCGTCAGGGTGCCGTTGCGGACTCAGCCTTCTACGAGCGCGGGTACGGACCGAGGAAAAGGTCGCCGAGCGCTTTCCGGCGCAGATAGGTGAGGCGCCGCCGGCGCAGGTGCTCGGGCCGGTCGTGGATCAAGTGGCAGCGCTGGCACCACGCCGCGAGATCGCGGTCGCCGTTGCGGCTGGTGTCGTGCTCGCGGTGGCACGTGGCGAGGATCGGCACGGTCAGCCGGGCGCCGGCGAGGACCGGCAGTGCGGGCGGTCGCCGCAGCCTGCGGCCGCGCCCGTCGCGCCAGATGCCGGACTCCGCATCGTGCCACGTGCCGTCCTCGAGGCAGACGACGACCCGCCCGTGCGGACGGCCGCAGCCCTCGCAGCGCCCGCCGGCCCGGCCGAACCGGATCTCCTGCGAGAGTTGGGGCCAGTCGATCGGGTAGAAGTGGCGGTGTTCGGGGCGGATCGGCACGGTATGGCCACGCTACGCCCGGCGGGTCGGAATGGCCATCCGTTTCCGCGCAGGCTGGCGGAGCCAGCTCGTAGTCCTGCCGGCTCCCTCGATCGCACGCGGCGGCCCGATCCGGCCGCGCTGTGCTCCCGCGGACACAGCGATTGTAACAATGTTTCATATCGCTGCCGCGAGATTGACGCCCGTCCGGCGCGCCGCGATGATCCCGGCGTCGAGGTTCCGGTGGGCACGCACCCGCCGGCTAAGAGGGAATTCGGTGGGCTCCCCGGAGCGAAGCCGAAGCTGCCCCCGCAACTGTCGGCGGTGAGGTCCTGTCGTCCAGGGTCACTGGTGCTTTGCACCGGGAAGGCCAGGCAGGATCCGAGACCCGCGAGCCAGGAGACCTGCCTCGGCACGAACACGTCCCGCGGGCGGGGTGTCCCGGCGGAGCGCAGGATCGGAGCGGCGCGGCCTCGCGCCGGCCCGCTCGCGCCTCCGCCCGGCTCCGGCCCGGCAACCGAGAGCGCGCCCGTGATGCACCGCCCCCGTCTGGCCCCGGCCGATCCGCGCAGCCCGCGCCGCGGCCCGCGCGTGGCGCTCGCGGCGGCGGCCACGGCCGCCGCGGGCACGATCGGGCTGATCGGCCCGACCCCGGGCTTCCGCGCCGACCGGGCGGTCAGCAGCACGAAGACCGACACGCCCCAGCGCGACGTGCCGCAGGTCGTGACGGTGGCCTCGCGGGAGGTCGTCACCGACCTCGCCGCCACCCGGGTCGACCGGGTGTTCGCCTACACGCCGGGGGTGGCGCAGCAGAACAACTTCGGCGGCCTGACGATCTTCAGCTACGCGATCCGCGGCGTGACCACCTCGGAGATCTACAAGAACGGCTTTCCGCTCAACCGCGGCTATCCGCCCCCGCCCGACACCCAGAACGTCGAGCGGATCGAGGTGCTGAAAGGGCCCGGCGGCGGCCTGTTCGGGCGCAGCGACCCCGGCGGCCTCGTCAACATCATCACCAAGCAGCCGACCGCCGAGCGCTTCGTCGAGTTCGGCAACCAGGTCGACTCGTTCGGCCTGACCCGGGGGACGATCGATGCCGGCGGCGCCCTCAACGAGGAGGGCACGCTGCTCTACCGGTTCAACCTCGCCGCCCAGGGGGCGGGCAGCTTCCGCGATTTCGTGGACAGCGACCGGCTCCTCGTCGCGCCGGTCGTGAGCTGGCAGGTCACGCCCGACACCCGGATCACGGTCGAGACCGAGTTCCTGCGCAACCGCGTCGTGTTCGACCGCGGCGTGATCGCGATCAACGGCCGCCTCGGCCTGCTGCCGATCTCGCGCTTCCTCGGCGAGCCGGGGCAGAGCATCGCGCAATCCTCCGACACGATGCAGGTGCGGGTCGACCACCGCTTCAACGCCGACTGGCAGATGCGGTTCGCCACCCATTTCAGCACCGGCGCGCTGCAGGGCGAGGCCGCCGAGGTGCGCGGCCTGCGCTCCGACCTGCGCACCGTGATCCGCGACCGCAACGTCCGCGACTACCAGTGGGACGTGGCGATCGGGCAGGCCGAGGTGGTCGGGCGCTTCGACACCGCCGGGTTCGGCCACACCCTGCTGCTCGGCGTCGAGCGCGAGAGCACCGACAGCCGCGCCCAGCTCATCCGCTCCAATTTCAACCGCGATCCCTACGCCCTCGACATCTATGATCCGGTCTACGGACAGGCCCGCCCACCGCTGGCGCGCCAGACCAACAACATCGAGACGATCACCAACACCGCCCTCTACGCCCAGGACCAGATCGTGCTCGGCCCGGAATGGAAGGCGCTGATCGGCACGCGGCTCGATGTCTTCGAGCAGGATTTCCGCGAGCGCACCACCGCGGTCCGGACCGACCAGTCGCGGGCCGCGGCGACGCCCCGGGCCGGTCTCGTCTACCAGCCGCTGCCGTTCCTCTCGCTCTACACCAACGTCGGCACCAGCTTCCGACCCAATATCGGGCCGGACGCGGCGGCGGCCTCGCGGTCGGGCCCGTTCGCGCCCGAGACCGGGCTCGGCTACGAGGTCGGCGCCAAGCTCGACCTGTTCGACGGCGCGCTCGGCCTCACCGGCGCGCTGTTCCGGGTCGAGCGCCAGAACGTGCTCACCGCCGATCCGGCCAACAGCGGCTTCTCGCTGGCGGCGGGCGGCGTGCGCAGCCAGGGCGTCGAGCTGACCGCGACGGGGTCGCTGTCGCCGGAACTGAAGATCCTCGCCGGCTACGTCTTCGCCGATTCGGTCATCACCAAGGACAATGTCCTGCCTGTCGGCGCCCCGCTCATCAACGTGCCGCGTCACAGCGGCAGCCTGCTCGCGGTCTACGAGGTCCAGGGCGGCGACTGGAAGGGGCTCGGGATCGGCGGCGGCGTGCGCGCGGTCGGCGAGCGGGCCGGCGACGCGGCGAACGGCTTCACGCTGCCCGGCTACATCGCGGCCGACGCCCTGGCCTATTACCGCCTCGGCAACATCCGCCTCTCGCTCAACGTCGAGAACCTGTTCGACACCACCTATTACGAGAGTTCGCTCAACGCCTTCCGGGTCTTTCCGGGCTCGCCGCGCCGCTTCACCGGCATGGTCTCGGTGCGGTTCTGATGGCGGGCGAATCGGACGCGGTCCTGGAGATCCGCGGCGCCACCGTGCGCTTCGGCGACCGCCTCGCCCTCGACGGGCTCGACCTGACCCTGCGGGCCGGCGAGGTCTTCGCCCTGCTCGGGCCGAACGGGGCCGGCAAGACCACGACGGTCAACCTGATCCTCGGCTTCCTGCGGGCCGATGCCGGCCGGGTCCTGGTCTGCGGACGCGATGCCGGAACCGAGCCGGTCGCCGCCCGGGCCGAGACCGCCACCATTCCCGAGCAGGTCGCGCTCTACCCCAACCTCACCGGCCTCGAGAACTTGCGCTACCTCGCGACGCTCGCCGGCCTGAGCCTGTCCCGCGACGCGGCGCGCCGGCACCTCGACGAGGCCGGGCTCGCCGCGGAGGCGCAGGGGAGGGCGGCCGCAACCTATTCCAAGGGCATGCGCCAGAAGGTCGGCGTCGCGGTCGCGCTCGCCCGCCGCGCCCGGCTGCTGCTCCTCGACGAGCCGACCTCCGGCCTCGATCCGGCCGCCTCGGCGGAGTTCTCGGGCATCGTGCGGGCGGCGGCGCGGCGCGGCACCGCGGTGCTGATGGCGACCCACGACCTTTACCGGGTGCGCGAGATGGCCGACCGGGTCGGCGTGCTGCGCGCCGGCCGCCTCGTCGAGGAGATCGACCCCGGCCGCCTCGACCACGTCGCCCTGGAGCGGCTCTATCTCGACACCCTGGCGGACGGAGGCGCGGCGTGAGGCGGATCGCGGCGGAACTCGCGCTGCTGGCCCGCGACCCGCGTCCGCGCTGGATCGCCGCCGTGCTGGTCGTGCTCCTGGCGGTGGCGGGCCTCGGCACGTGGCGCGACGCCGCCCGCTACCAGGGCGAGGCCGAGCGGATCGCCGCCGCCGAGCGCGAGCGCTGGCTGTCCCAGGACCCGAAGAACCCGCACTCGGCCGACCATTACGGCCTGTGGGTGTTTCGCCCCTCGGCGCCGCTCGCGGTGCTCGACCCCGGCACCGAGCCCTATACCGGCCGGATGGTCCGGGTGGAGGCGCACCTGTTCAACGATGCGGTCTACCGCGCGGTGCAGGATGCCGGGCCGCTTGCCCGGGCCGGCCTGTCGAGCCCGGCCGACATCGTGCAGCTCGTGGTGCCGCTCGCCGCGATCCTGCTCGGCTTCTCGGCCTTCGCCGCCGACCGCGAGCGCGGCACCCTGCGCCTCGCCCTCGGCAACGGCGCCGCGCCCGGGCGGCTCTTCGCCGGGCGTTTCGCCGCGCTCCTCGTCGCCACCGCCGCGGTGGTCGGGCTGCCGCTCCTCGCGCTCGGCGGGCCCGCCGCCGCGCAGCTCGGCGCGCCGGGCTGGCAGGCCGGGCCGCGGCTCCTCGCCTGGGTCGCCGCGCAGGTCGCCTACGCCGCCGCCTTCCTGCTGCTGGCGATGCTGCTGTCGCTGATCGCCCGCACCGCCCGCGGGGCGCTCGCGGCCTCCCTGGTGGTCTGGGCCGTGCTCTGCGTGGCGATGCCGCGGCTCGTCACCGCGGGCGTCGAGGCGGCGGTTCCGGCCCCGACCTACGGCGAGACGCGGGCGCGCATCGAGACGACGTTCCGCGCCCACCGCACCGCCGAAGCGAGCGATTCCCGCGCCCGCGAGGTGCTGGAGCGCTACGGCGTGCAGGATCCCGACGAGTTGCCGGTCGACCTGCGCGGGCTGATGATGAGCGAGAACGAGAGTCACAACGTCGCGGTCTACGACCGGGAGTTCGGCGCCTTCTTCGCCGGCCTCGCGGCCCGCGACGCCGCGCTCGCCCGGGCCGGGCTGCTCTCGCCGCGCCTCGCGCTCCAGGTCCTGTCCCAGACTCTCGCCGGCACCGACTTCGCCCAGCACGCCCATTTCGTCTGGGCGGCGGAGGCTTACCGGCGCGGCATCTCCGAGCGGATGAACGCCGAGATCCGCGACAACCCGCAGCGCGGCGGCCGCCTGCTGATCGCCGACCCAGCGCTATGGCGGGCGGTGCCGCCCTTCGATCCCGCGCCGCTGCCGCTCGCCCGCTCGCTGGCCGACGCCGCCGTGCCGGCCGCGATCCTGGCCTTGTGGCTCGCGGTCCTCGCGGGCCTCGCCGTACCGCTGGTCCGGAGGCTGACGCCGTGAGTCCCGCCCGCTTCCCGCGCCTGCTCGCCGCCGAGACCCGGCTGATCCTGCGCGAGCGCCTGACCTGGGCGATCCTCGCCGCCCTTCTGGTCGCCCTGTGCGTCGGCGCCCGCACCGGCGCCGTCCGGGTCGAGGCCGAGCGCGCCGCCCTGGCGCGGGCGGCGCAGGACGAGGCGCGGGCGGTGCGCGAGGCGCGCGCGGCGCATCTCCGCTACGCCCGCCCGACCCCGGTCACGGTGAACTACTGGCAGGATCCGACCCACGCCTTCGGCTACATGACCCAGTTCCTGGTCAGCCACGCGGTCAAGCCGCCGACGCCGCTCGCCGGCCTCGCCACCGGCCAGTCCGACGTGCAGCCGGGGCTGATCCGGGTCGGCTTCGGCTTCAGCACGGTGTTCGACGACACCGCCTACGAGCCCGGCGCGGTCGCGGCCCTCCGGCTCGGCCCGTTCGACCTCGCCTTCGTGCTGGTCGCCCTGGTGCCGCTGGCGGTGATCGCCCTCGCCGGCACCCGCCTCGCCGCCGAGCAGGATTCCGGCCTGCTGCGGCTGATCGCGGCCCAGCCGGTCGGCCCGCGGGCGGTGGCAGGGGCGAAGTTCGGCGCCGCCGCCCTGGTGATGGTCGCGGCCGTGCTCGGCGAAACCGCCCTGGCGCTCGGCCTGTTCGGCGACCTGCCGCCGTTCGCCGGGTGGGGCGCCACCCTGGCGCTGCTCGCCGCCTCCCTCGCCGCCTATGTCGGCCTGTGGGTGGCGCTGTGCGCGCTGGCGGTGAGCCTGTGGCGCGGGGCGGTCGCGGCGCTCGCGGTGCTCGTCCTCGCCTGGGCCGGCCTCACGGTGGCGTTGCCGGCGGCGCTGGGCCTCGCCGCCGAGGCGCTGGCGCCGCGTCCCTCGCGCATCGCCGCGATCGACGCGAGCCGGCAGGCGCAGGCGCGGTTCTACGCCGGCGACGAGGCGGCCCGGGTC
>NZ_SACP01000032.1 GCF_004004555.2 Methylobacterium oryzihabitans | reverse complement strand
CCGAACGCGCCGCAGCGGCGGGGCTGGCGCGACGAGGCGGCGGAGCGCGAGCCGTCGCAGCGCCCCCGGATCCCCCGGCGCGGCGCCGACCCGCAGCAGGCCCGCGCCGCCTCGGCCGAGCGCCCGCGCGAGCGCGTCGGCGCCATCGCCAGCGGCGAGCGCCGGGTGGTGGTCGAGCGGCTGGTCGCGCCCCCGCAGGAGGAGGCCGCCCCGCACCGGCGCACCAGGTTCCGCTCGCACGACGGCGAGGGCGGCGAGGGCCGGCCGCCGCGCCGACCGCGCGACGAGGGCGGCTCCCGCGAGCGCGGGGCCGGTACCGGCGGCAAGCGGTCGTATGGCGGGCGCTCCGGCGGCGAGACGGGCGAGCGCGAGTCGCGAGGCGCCCCGAGGGGTGCCGCCAAGGGGGCGCCGAAGGGCGCATTCCGCCGCGACGACGCCCGGGGCGGCGACGATCGTCCGTCCCGCGGCTTCCGCCAGGACGGCGGCGGCCCGGGCGGGCCGCGCAAGGGGGCTGGCGGCAAGTCTTTTGGGGGCAGATCCTCTGGAGGCAAGTCCTTTGGGGAAGGCAAGTCCTTCGGGGGTGACAAGTCCTTCGGCGGCAAGCCCGGAGGCGGCCGTCCCGGCGGCAAGCCGGGCGGGTTCAAGTCCGGCGGCGGCGGTCGCCCGGGCGGCGGCTCCCGCGGCGGCCGTCCCGGCGGCGCGCGTCCGCCGCGGGGCTGAGCCTTGCGCATCGTCGGGGGGCGGCTGCGCGGCCGGGCGCTGACCGGGCCGCGCGGCGACGCGATCCGCCCCACCACCGACCGCCTGCGCGAGGCGCTGTTCAACGTCCTGGCCCATGCCTACGATGATCCGGTCGCGGGTGTTCGGGTGCTCGACCTGTTCGCCGGCACCGGGGCGCTGTCGTTTGAGGCCCTGTCGCGCGGGGCCGCCTTCGCGCTCCTGGTCGACCAGGGCGCCGAGGCGCGCGGCGTCATCCGCGCCAACGTCGAGGCGCTGGGGCTGGAGGGCGCCACCCGCCTGTTCCGCCGCGACGCCACCCGCCTCGGCCCGGCCCCGCCCGGCGAGGCGTTCGGCCTCGTCTTCTGCGACCCGCCCTACGGCCGCGACCTCGCCCCCCCGGCGCTCGCCGCGGCGGCCGAGGGCGGCTGGCTCGCGCCGGGCGCGTTCGTGGTGGTCGAGGAGGCGGCGGATGCGGCCCTGGCGCTGCCGGGCGCCTTCGTCGAGCTGGAGCGCCGCAGCTATGGCGACACCCGGGTGGTGCTGGCGCGATTCGGCGCCTGATACTCTACTCCTTGAGCGCCGCCTCCAGCGCCGGCGCGAAGGTCCCGGCGGCGACGCCGAGCCCGGTCGCGGCGTCGCCGCCGCCCTGGCGGATCGCGGTCTGGATGCCGACGATCGTCGCGCCGCCGTCGTCCGACAGCAGCAGCACCGCCGAGCCGGATTCGCCGGGCAGCGACTCGCACCGGCTCGCCAGCAGGCCGGGCTCCGGCGTGTCGAGGCGGGCCGAGCAGCCGCGGTGGATCGACGGCAGGTAGGGACGGTCGCGGGCGTAGCCCGCGAGCGCGACCACCGCGCCCGGTACCGCATCGGGCAGCGCGGCGCCGGGCAGCGGGCGCACCCGCACCGGCCTCACGCCCGGAATCGGTTCGGCCAGGGTGACGATCGCCCAGTCGCGCCCGAGCATGCCCGGGGGGATCGCCCCGGGCGGCGCCTCGGCGGTCGGGCGCAGGTCGAAGCCGGGGGCGACCCGGATTGCGGACGCGACGGACGAGCCACCGTTGCGGTCGCGGGCCTGACCGGCGACGAAGTGGACCTGATGCGGCTTCACCATCGTGGCGAGGCGGGCGTCGTAGAAGCAGTGGGCGGCGGTGAGGACGTGGCGCGGCCCGACCAGCGTGCCGGTGCAGTGACCGCGATGACCCGGCCCGGTCACCACGTTGACCCGGCCGATCGCGGTGAACGGCCAGAATGTCGGCTCCAGCGGCACCCGCCGGTCGGTCGGCCCGGGGGTGGCGCCCGCGGTCGCCACCGGCACCGCGAGAGCGGCCAGGAGGAGAGCCGCGCGACCGATCCGTCCCGAGCCTCCCTTCATGCCGCCCTCCCCGCCCCGGCTCACATCGTGCCGCCGTCCACCACCAGGGTCTCGCCGGTGATGTAGCCGGCCCCCGCGGCCAGGAACAGCATCGTCTCGGCGATGTCCTCCGGCTTGGCGAGGCGGGCCAGCATCGTGCGCGCCACGGTCGCCTGCTTGCGCTCGGCCGGCCATTGGTCGGTCCACGGCGTCTCGACGAGCCCCGGGGCGACCGCGTTCACCCGCACCTCCGGCGCCAGCGCCAGGGCGAGGTTGCGGGTCAGGTTCACCAGCCCGGCCTTGCCGGCCGAGTACGCGATGCTGGAGCCGCGCCGCCCGAGCCCCGCCACCGAGGCGGTGTTGACGATGGCACCGCGCCGCTGGCGTAGCGCCGGGGCCGCCGCCCGGGCGCAGCGATACGGCCCGATCAGGTTCGTGGTCAGGATCGTCTGCCAGAACTCTTCCGTCATCGCGTCGAGGTCGGTGAACTCGATCGGCGTCGTGGTGCCGGGGGTGCCGGCGTTGTTGATGAGCACGTCGAGCCCGCCGAGGCCGTCGATCGCCGCGGCGACCATCGCCTCGGCCTCTCCCGCCACCGCGACGTTGCCGGCGAGCGCCCGCACCGCCAGCCCCTCGGCGGCGAGCCGGGCCGCGGCGTCGGGGCCGCGGGGATCGTCGGCGAGGTGGTTGAGCACGACGCTCGCCCCGCTGCGGGCGAACAGCGTGACGGCGGCGAGCCCGATGCCGGAGGCGCCGCCGGTGACGAGGACGCTCCGGCCCTTCAGATCCGCGCTGATCATGGACGTTCCACCCTGCGAAATCGTGTTTCGCAGGACACTGGCAGGCGCCGGCGGGCCTGTCCAGGCTCGGAGGAATGTCCCGGGATCAGTCGACGATGCCCAGCGCCCGCATCCGGGCCATCGCGGCGAGGAGCTTGGGGCCGGTATCGGTGCGCAGAACCGTCTCGGTCAGCAGGAAGGCCGGACCGCTGACGTTGACGGCGAACAGCCCGCGGGCGCCGGGGCTGTGGACCGGCGCCGCGACCGCGTTGATGTCCCGGTGCCAGACCCCGACGCCGACGCAGAAGCCGTGCTCCTCGACCTCGCGCAGGCAGCGGGCGATGGTGGCGTCGAGCCGCGGCCGGTCCTCGGCCGGGCTGTCGCGGCGCAGCCGCTCGATCATCGCCCCGCGCTCGCCCTCCTCCATCCCGGCGAGCATCGCCATGCCCATCACGCTGCGGGCGAGCGGCAGGTGGAAGCCGACCTCCCGCGACAGGGTGATGGTCTGGCCGGCGCCGCGCCAGAGCTGGATGTAGACGCTGTGCACCCCGTCGAGGAGCCCGAGCGCCACGTGGGCCTGGACGGCCGTCGCGAGGTCCTGGAGGTGGGGCCTGGCGAGCTGCGGGAACGAGTTCTGGCGCAGGAAGGCGGCGCTGAGCGCCAGCACCGCGGGCCCGAGGCCGTAGCGCTCGCCGTCGTCGTGGACGAGGTAGCCGAGGGTCAGCAGCGTGTGGGTCAGCCGCGACACGGTCGGCTTCGGCAGCCCGGTGCGGGCGGCGATCTCGCGGTTGCCGAGGGTCTCGGCGGCGTCCCGGAAGGCGCGCAGCACCTGCAGGCCGCGGGCGAGCGCGGTGACGAACTGGCGGTCGCCGTCCTCGCCGTCCGGCGCCGCGACCGCCCCGGACGCCCCGACATCCCGCATCGCCACGGCCGCGGATGTCGGGATCCGCACCGGGATACGTGCCACGCCCCGTGCCATGCTGCCGACCGCCCCCGCGTTCATCCCGGTTTCCCGGGCGACACCCTGACCGGCCGGCAGCGGTTCGGCAACCTGTTTCGCATTGCGGACCGGCATTTCGCCACTTGACCGCCCGAGGGGCGGCGGGCAGGTTCTCGCTCCGGGCGAGACCCGCAACGGCCGGCAGAGCCGGCGGGTTGCGCCCCCGCGCGAGACGGCGACACCGAACACGGTGGGCCGGACCGCGGCGGAGTATCGAGGAAACGTCGTCGGGAGGACATCGCCTTGCGTCAGACATTCGCGCGCAGAACCGTCGCCGGTCTCGTGGCCCTGGCCGGGCTGGTCGCGGCGGTTCCGGCCCTCGCGGCGCCGATGAACCTCAAGATTGCGTTCGTCGACCCGCTGTCGGGCGGCGGCGCCAGCACCGGCGAATCCGGCCTCAAGACCTTCCAGTTCATGGCCGACACCCTCAACGCCAAGAACCCGGACCTGAAGCTCGAGGTCACCGGCTACGACAACAAGCTCAACCCGCAAGAGAGCCTCGTCCAGCTCCAGAAGGCGATCGATGCCGGCGCCCGGGTGGTGGTGCAGGGCAACGGCTCCAGCGTCGCGGCGGCGATCATCGACTTCGTCGGCAAGTACAATGACCGCAATCCCGGCAAGGAGGTCATCTACCTCAACTATGCCGCGGTGGATCCGGCGCTGACCAATGCCAAATGCAATTACTGGCATTTTCGCTTCGATGCCAATTCCGACATCAAGATGGCGGCGCTGACGAACTTCATCAAGGACAAGCCCGAGGTCAAGAAGGTCTACCTCATCAACCAGGACTATTCGCACGGCCAGGCGGTGCGCAGCGCCGCCCGCGCGATGCTGAAGCAGAAGCGTCCCGACATCCAGATCGTCGGCGACGAGGTCGCGCCGCTGCAGAAGGTCAACGACTTCTCGCCCTACATCGCCAAGATCAAGGCCTCGGGCGCCGATTCCGTCATCACCGGCAACTGGGCCCAGGACATGGCGCTGCTGCTCAAGGCGGCGGGCGATGCCGGGTTGCAGGCCAACTTCTACACCTATTACGGCGGCGGCACCGGCGGCCCGACGGCGATCAAGCAGGCCAACCTGCCCGACAAGGTGTTCCAGATCGCCGAGGGCTACGCCAACGTGCCCTCGAAGGAGGGCCACGACATCGAGGTCGCCTTCCGGGCCAAGGCCGGCCAGGAGCTGACCTACCCGCGGGTCATCAACCTGATGAACATCCTGGCCAAGGCCACGCTCCAGGCGAAGTCGACCGACCCGAAGGCGATCGCCAAGGCGATGGAGTCGATCCACAACGACACGATGTACGGCAAGGACAGCTTCATGCGTCCCGACGACCACCAGTTGTTCCAGACGATCTACATCTCGCGCTTCGGCCCGGTCGACACCGGCAAGGTGCTCGATTCCGAGAATACCGGCTGGGGCTGGACCGGCGCCGGCGAGGTCAGCGCCCAGGACAGCGTGATCCCGACCACCTGCAAGATGGACCGCCCGAGCTGAGGCCCGGCATCTCGGGGGCCGCCACCGGCCCCCGGCCCGCCACGGGGGTAGGCCCCGGCAGGAGACCCCGCGTGCTCGAACTCGTCCTCGTCTCGACGCTCAACGGCGTGCTGTACGGGATGCTGCTCTTCCTGATGGCGAGCGGCCTGACCCTGATCTTCAGCATGATGGGCGTGCTCAACTTCGCCCATGCCAGCTTCTACATGCTGGGCGCGTTCTTCGGCTACCAGATCAGCCGCTTCACCGGGTTCTGGGTCGCCCTCGTGGTCGCGCCGGTGCTGGTCGGCGGGATCGGCGCGCTGGTCGAGCGCTACGGGCTGCGCCACGTCCACCGCCACGGCCACGTCCCCGAACTGCTGTTCACCTTCGGCCTCGCCTACGTGGTCGAGGAGGTGGTGCAGATGGTGTGGGGCAAGCTGCCGGTCGACTACCGCGTCCCGGCCGCCCTCGACTTTCCGGCCTTCACCATCTTCGCCACCAACTACCCGGCCTACAAGCTGTTCATGCTCGGGGTCTCGGTGGTGATCTTCCTGTGCCTGCTGCTGGCGCTGACCCGGACCCGGGTCGGGCTCATCATCCAGGCGGCGCTGACCCATCCCAACATGGTGGCGATGCTCGGCCACGACGTGCCGAAGGTGTTCATGCTGGTCTTCGGCCTCGGCACCGGGCTCGCGGCGGTGGCCGGCGTCATCGCCGGGCCCGCCCTCGTCACCCAGGCCAACATGGCCGGCCTGCTCGGCCCGATCCTGTTCGTGGTCGTGGTGGTGGGGGGGCTGGGCTCGCTCACCGGCGCCTTCGTGGCCTCGCTGCTGATCGGCCTCGTCCAGACCTTCGCGATCTCCCTCGACGTCTCGGTGGCGAGCGTCGCCGAGGCGCTCGGCATCACCGCGGCGCCGGGCGAGGGCATCGCCGGCGACCTGTGGACCGTCACCATCGCCCAGATCGGGCCGATCATCCCCTACCTGCTGCTGGTCCTCGTGCTGATCGCGCGGCCGACCGGCCTGCTCGGGAACCGCGAGGCATGAGCGACGCCCCCACCATCCCGGACGTCGCCTGGGCCTCCGGCGGCGCGGCGCCCGCCGTGGCGCGGCCCAGGGGGGCCGGCCTCGTCGCCACCGCCCTGCCCTGGCTCGTCGCCGCGGCCATCGCCGCCGCCGCGCCGCTGGTCTTCACCAGCGGCACCGCCCTCACCCTGATGAGCCTGATGGGCATCATGGTGGTGTTCGCCCTGTCCTACAACATGCTGCTCGGCCAGACGGGTCTGCTGTCCTTCGGCCACGCGGTCTATTACGGGCTCGGCGCCTTCGCGACCGTGCACGCGATGAACGCGGTCGCCCTCGGCCGCTGGCCGGTGCCGCTGCCGCTGATCCCCCTCGTCGGCGGGCTGGCCGGGCTCGCCTTCGGGCTCCTGTTCGGGCTGGTCTCGACCCGCCGGGCCGGTACGGTGTTCGCGATGATCTCGCTCGGGATCGTCGAGCTGGTCCATTCCGGCTCGAACATCCTGCGCAGCGTGTTCGGCGGCGAGGAGGGCATCACCGCCAACCGCACCAAGATGCTGCGCGTGTTCGACCTCAGCTTCGGGCCGCAGCTCCAGGTCTACTACCTCATCGCCGCCTGGGCGCTGGTCTGCGCGCTGCTGATGTACGCCATCACCCGCACGCCGCTCGGCCGGCTGTGCAACGCCGTGCGCGAGAACCCGGAGCGGGTCGAGTTCATCGGCTACGAGCCGCGCTGGATCCGCTACGCCGCCTTCTCGCTGTCGGCCGCCTTCGCGGGCGTCGCCGGGGCGCTCGCGGCGATCAACTTCGAGATCGCCAACTCGGCCTATCTCAGCGTCCACCAGTCCGGCGTGGTGCTGCTCGCCGCCTTCATCGGCGGCGTCGGCCACTTCGTCGGCCCGGTCGTCGGCGCGGTGGTGGTCACGATGCTCCAGGTCTCGCTCAGCGACCTGACCGAGATCTGGCAGCTCTATTTCGGGTTGCTGTTCATCGCCATCGTGATGTTCGCCCCCGGCGGCCTCGCCGGCCTCGCGCTGATGCACGGGCCGCTCCTGCGCGCCGGCACCGCCCACCGGCTGATCCCGGCCTACGCCCTCGCGCTGGTCCCGGCGCTGGTGATGCTGGCCGGCGGGATCGCGCTGATCGAGATGAGCTTCCGCCTGCTGGTCAAGGCCGGCGAGGGCACCGCGATGTCGCTTCTCGGGATCGGTTTCGACGCCGCCTCGCCCCTGCCCTGGCTCGTCGCGATCGCGATGGCGGGCGGCGGCTTCCTCGCCTTCCGGGCGACCTGGGGGCGGGTGGTGGCGGCCTGGCACGACGCGACGCCTGGCGCCGAGGAGGCCCGCCGATGAGCGCGCCCGCGATCGAACTCGCCGGGGTGACCAAGAGCTTCGGCGCCACCCGGATCATCAACGGCGTCGACCTCGCGGTGGCGCCGGGCGAGCGCCACGCGATCATCGGCCCCAACGGCGCCGGCAAGTCGACGCTGTTCAACCTCATCAGCGGGCGGCTCTCCCCGTCCGACGGCACGATCCGCCTCGACGGCGAGGACATCACCGGGCAGCCGCCCTCGCGCATCGTCGCCCGGGGGCTGGCGCGCAGCTTCCAGGTCACCAACATCTTCCCCAAGCTCAGCGTGTGGGAGAACGTGCGCTGCGCGGTGCTGCGGGCGATGGGCTACCGGCCGTCGTTCTGGCGCAGCGTCGAGCGCCTGCCCGGCGTCGCCGAGCGCACGGCGCAGATCCTCGAGCGCATCCGCCTCGGCCACCGCGCCGCGACGCCGGCCGGGATGCTGGCCTACGCCGACCAGCGGGCGCTCGAGATCGGCATCACCATCGCGGGCGATGCCGGGGTGATCCTCCTCGACGAGCCGATGGCCGGGATGAGCCACAGCGAGAGCGCCCACGCCCTGGCGCTGATCCGCGACGTCACCCGCGGCCGCACGCTGCTGATGGTCGAGCACGACATGGCGGTGGTGTTCGGGCTCGCCGACCGCATCTCGGTGCTGGTCTACGGCCGCATCATCGCGACCGACACGCCTGACCGGATCCGGGAGAACCGCGCCGTGCAGGAAGCCTATCTCGGGACGGTGGCCGCATGAGCGTCGCCCACGCCCCGCGTCCCGCCACCGCCGCAGAGGCCGCCCCGGCGCTGCTGGAGGTCGAGGACCTGCACGCCTTCTACGGCAAGAGTCACATCCTCCAGGGCGTCAGCTTCACGGTCGGGACCGGCGAGATCGTGTCGATCCTCGGCCGCAACGGTGTCGGGCGCTCGACGACCCTGAAGGCGATCATGGGCGACGTGCCGCCCCGCGGCACGATCCGGTTCAAGGGCCAGCCGATCGCGGGCCTGCGCCCCTACGCCATCGCCCGGCGCGGCCTCGGCTACGTGCCGGAGGAGCGGGCGATCTTCCCCAAGCTCACCGTGCGCCAGAACCTCGCGCTCGGCGAGAAGAGCGGCCGGCGCGAGCCGCGCTGGACCTACGCCGACATCTTCCGGCTGTTTCCCCGGCTGGAGGAGCGCATCGACACGCCGGGCGGCGTGCTGTCGGGCGGCGAGCAGCAGATGCTCACGATCTGCCGCACGCTGATGGGCGACCCCGACCTCATCATGATCGACGAGCCGACCGAGGGCCTGTCGCCCCAGATGGTGACGCGGGTGGCCGAGCTGATCGGCGAGATCGCGGCGCGGGGCGTCGCGGTGCTGCTGGTCGAGCAGAAGCTCACCATCGCCCTCAAGTTGTCGCGCCGCCTCTACGTGATGGGCCACGGCCACGTCGTGTTCGAGGGCGCCCCCGACGCCCTGATGGCCAACGACGCGGTGCGCAGGGAGTGGCTGGAGGTGTGAGCATCGCCGCCGGGCGGTGCCGTTGCGACGGTCCCGGTCGCGGCCGGGGAGCGCCGGCCCGTCACGCGCGGCGGCGCGTCACGCCCCATTTGCCCCGGCGGCGGGAAGCCCTTAAGTCAGGCCGGTTGCCGCGGCGATGGGCTCGCCGGGCCCCGCCTGTCCGGAATCCCCATGGCTGTCGTCCTCGATCTCCTGCGCAACGACCAGCGGCCGCGCCACCCGGAGAAGGCGCACCGGCCCGACCAGCCGATCCAGCGCAAGCCCGACTGGATCCGCGTCAAGGCGCCGGGCTCGCCGCAATGGGCGGCGACCAACCGCATCGTGCGCGAGAACAAGCTCGTCACCGTCTGCGAGGAGGCCGGCTGCCCCAACATCGGCGAGTGCTGGGAGAAGAAGCACGCCACCTTCATGATCATGGGGGACACCTGCACCCGGGCCTGCGCGTTCTGCAACGTGCGCACCGGCATGCCGCAGGCCCTCGACGGGGCGGAGCCCGCCAAGGTGGCGGAGGCGGTGGCCAAGCTCGGCCTGCACCACGTCGTGGTCACCTCGGTCGACCGCGACGACCTCGCCGACGGCGGGGCGGCGCATTTCGCCGCGGTCATCGCGGCGATCCGCGCGCAGAGCCCCGGCACCACGATCGAGGTGCTGACCCCCGACTTCCTGCGCAAGGACGGCGCCCTGGAGGTCGTGGCCGCGGCCCGGCCCGACGTGTTCAACCACAACCTCGAGACGGTGCCGTCGAAGTACCTCACGGTGCGGCCCGGCGCCCGCTACTTCCACTCCCTGCGCCTGCTCCAGCGGGTCAAGGAGCTCGACGCGACCATCTTCACCAAGTCCGGCATCATGGTCGGGCTCGGCGAGGAGCGCAACGAGGTGCTCCAGCTCATGGACGACCTGCGCTCGGCCGAGGTCGACTTCCTCACGGTCGGCCAGTACCTGCAGCCGACCAAGAAGCACCATCCGGTGATGCGCTTCGTGCCGCCCGACGAGTTCAAGGCGCTGGAAACCACCGCCTACGCCAAGGGTTTCCTCCTGGTCTCGGCGACCCCGCTGACGCGCTCCTCGCACCATGCCGGCGAGGACTTCGCCCGCCTGAAGCAGGCCCGGCTCGACCGGCTCGCCTCCCTCTGACCCGGACCCCCCTGGATTCATGCCCAGCTTCCGCACCGCCCGCACCGTCCGCCACAGCCCGACCGAGATGTTCGACCTCGTCGCCGACGTCGAGCGCTACCCGGAATTCCTGCCGCTGTGCGACGCCCTGCGGGTGATCCGCCGCCAGGAGGGACCGGACGGCACCGAGGTCCTCGTGGCCGAGATGGGGGTGGGCTACAAGGCGATCTCGGAGCGGTTCACCACCCGGGTCACCCTCGACCGCCCCAACCACCGGATCGTCGCCGAGTACATCGACGGCCCGTTCCGCCACCTCGAGAACCGCTGGGCCTTCCGCGAGGCGCCCAATGGCGGCTGCGAGGTCGACTTCTACATCACCTACGAGTTCAAGAGCTTCGCCCTCGGCCTCCTGATGGGCAAGATGTTCGACCGCGCCTTCCGCAAGTTCACCGACGCCTTCGAGAGCCGGGCCGACCGGCTCTACGCGCGGGCCTGAGCCGGTTTCGCAAAGGTGGCTGCCGCTTTTGCGAGAGAAACCTGCGACAGAACAATGAGCCAGGCGGACGAAGTGTTGGCCTGCCAACGCAAGTCCGCCTGGCGGAACGGAAGCGTCGCCGCGGCGTTCCGGCTGAACCGGGTGCGTGGTCGCCCGCCGGCCGGAGGATGCCATGCCCACCGGAACGCCGATCCCGTCCGTCCCCGCCGGCGGCCCGCCACCCGGCGGCCTCGACTGCCTCGCCGCGATGAGCGCGGTGCTCGCCCGCAACTGGTGGCTGATCGCCCTGCGCGGCGCCTTCGCGATCCTGTTCGGGATCGTCGCACTGGTCTCGCCGGGCGCGACCCTGCTCACGCTCGTGATCGTCTTCTCGGCCTACATGCTGGTCGACGGCGTCGCCGGGATCGTCGCGGCGGTGCGGGCGGCCGAGCGGCACGAGCGCTGGGGCACGCTGCTGCTGTCGGGCCTGCTCAATCTCCTGGTCGGCGTCGTCGCCTTCCTGGTGCCGGGCAGCGCGCTCCTCGCCTTCGTCTACCTGCTCGCCGCCTGGGCGCTGGTCACCGGCGGCCTGATGCTCGCCGCGGCGTTCCGGCTCCACCTCGACCACGGCCGCTGGTGGCTGGGGCTGGGCGGCGCGCTGTCGATCCTGTTCGGCCTCGCCCTCGTGGTCAGCCCGGCCGCCTCGCTGATCGTGCTGACCACCTGGATGGGCGGCTACGCCATCGCGTTCGGCGCCTTCATGCTGATCCTCGCCCTCCGGCTGCGCAGCCGGAGGGCCGGCTCAGCCGGGCGGGCAGCCTGACCCGGCCGGAGCGAACCCGCCGACCTGCCGCAGGGCCTCGCCCAGGATCATCCCGGCCGCCACCGCGACGTTGAGCGAGCGCAGGCCGGGCCGCAGCGGGATCACCACCCGGGCGTCGGCGGCGGCGTGGACCGCGTCGGGCACCCCGGCCGATTCGCGTCCGACCAGCAGGCAGTCGCCGTCGCGGAAGCCGAAGGCGGTGTAGGGCAGCGCGCCCGCTGTGGTGGCGAGGACGAGCCGCACGCCCGCCGCCGCGCGCCACGCCTCGAACGCCGCGAAGGAGCGGTGACGGGTGAGCGCGACGTGGTCGAGATAGTCGAGGCCCGAGCGGCGCAGGTGCCGGTCGGAGACGTCGAACCCCGCCGGCTCGATGATCTCGACCGCCGCGCCGAGGCAGGCGGCGAGGCGCAGCATCGTGCCGCTGTTCTGCGGGATGTCCGGCTGGTACAGGGCGAGGCGCAGCATGCCTGCGGCATCGCCCCCCGGTTGGCGGGCCGTCAAGGCGGAATAGATCCGGGGGCTCGCGGAGACCGAAGGCCCCATGTTCCTCGACTGGCTCGAGCGCCGCATCGACTCGTTCGCCCCGTTCGACGAGGAGCGCCAGCCGCCCGGCACGATCTCGGGCTTCGCCGCGACCTACCTGCGCCCGGTGCGCGGACCGCTGCTGGCGCTGCTCGTCGTGTCGCTGTTCGCCGGCAGCGTCGAGGCGTCGCTCTACCTGCTGATGGGCTGGTTCGTCGACCTGCTGGCGCGCTCGCGGCCCGAGACCTTGTGGGCCGAGCACGGCACCGGCCTCGTCCTGGCGGCGCTGCTGCTGCTCGTGGTGCGCCCGCTCCTGTCCTGGCTGCACGAGGCCCTGTCGAACCAGATGGTGGTGCCCCAGACCACCAACATGATCCGCTGGCGCACCCACCTCTACACGCTCGGCCATTCGCTGTCGTACTTCCAGGCCGATTTCGCCGGGCGGCTCGCCAACCGGGTGACGCAGGTCGGGCCGGCGGTGCGCGAACTGGCGGTCGTGGTCATCGACACCCTGCTCTACGTCGCGATCTTCGCCGTCACGGCGGTCGGGCTGTTCGGCTCGATCAGCCCGTGGCTGCTGCTGCCGGTGGTGGTGTGGATCGCCGCCTATGCTGGCCTGACCGCGCATTTCGTGCCCCGGGCGCGGGCGCGCTCGCTGAAGGTCGCCGACACCCGCTCGGCGCTGATCGGGCGGATCGTCGACAGCTACACCAACATCCTCACCGTCAAGCTGTTCGCCCGCGACCGCGAGGAGCGCTCGGCGGTGCGCGAGGCGACGACCGCCCACACCGACGCCTACCTGCACTCGTTCCGGCTCATCACCCGCACCACCTCGGTCCTGTCGCTGCTCAACAGCGCGCTGATCGTCGCGACGGCGGCGGCGGTGATCGGCCTGTGGTCGCGCGGGCAGATGACCACCGGCGAGGGCGCCGCCGGCCTCGCCCTGGTGCTGCGGCTGATCGCGATGTCGGGCTGGGTGATGCAGACCGTGCGCGGCCTGTTCGAGAACATCGGCGTCGTCCAGGAGAGCATGCAGACCATCGCCCGCCCCCATGCCGTCGTCGACCGGCCGGGAGCGGCGGAGCTGGCGGTCGCCGGCGGGGCGATCCGGTTCGAGCGGATCCGCTTCCATTACGGCCGCGCCGAGGGCGGGGTGATCGAGGACCTGTCGCTGACGATCCGCCCCGGCGAGAAGGTCGGTCTGGTGGGCCCGAGCGGGGCGGGCAAGACCACCCTGACCTCGCTGCTGCTGCGCCTGCACGACCTCGAGGGCGGGCGCATCCTGATCGACGGCCAGGACGTCGCCGGGGTGACCCAGGCGTCCCTGCGCCGGCAGATCGCGGTGGTGACCCAGGACACCTCGCTCTTGCACCGCTCGATCCGCGACAACATCGCGTATGGCCGCGCCGGGGCGGGGGAGGCCGAGATCGAGGCGGCGGCGCGGCTCGCCCACGCCCACGACTTCATCCTCGGCCTGTCCGACCACAAGGGCCGCACCGGCTACGACGCCCAGGTCGGCGAACGCGGCGTCAAGCTCTCCGGCGGCCAGCGCCAGCGCATCGCCATCGCGCGGGTGATCCTGAAGGACGCTCCGATCCTGATCCTCGACGAGGCGACCTCGGCCCTCGACTCGCAGGTCGAGGCGGCGATCCAGGACTCCCTCGACACCCTGATGCAGGGCAAGACGGTGCTGGCCATCGCCCACCGGCTCTCGACCATCGCGGCCCTCGACCGGCTGATCGTGCTCGACGAGGGCCGCATCGTCGAGGAGGGCAGCCACGCCGACCTCGTGCGCCGCGGCGGCCTCTACGCCCGGTTGTGGCAGCGCCAGTCCGGCGGGTTCCTCGGCGACAGCCGCGACGGGCTCGGGGCGGCGGCAGAGTAGACTCCCGTCACGACGGCCGCGGCTCCCGGCGCGGGCCGGCGAGGATCGTCGCCATCCCGAGGGTGACGACGACGAGCCCGGCGAGGGAGGCGGCCGGCGGGGCCTCGCCGAGGAGGAGCGACGCTTCGAGGACCGGCACCAGCGCGGCGAAGCTCGCGCCCACGGTCGGACCGAGCAGCGCCACCCCCTTGCTGTAGATGTCCGAAACGGATCGTCCGGACATCGTCTCAGTACCGCGACGGCCCGCCGCCCCGCACCGCCCGCACCAGGGTGATGATGATGACCGCCCCGACGGTCGCCGAGATGAGGTTGCGCCAGAAGCCGTAGATCGGGATGTGGAACTGCGCCGCCAGGAAGTTGCCGACGAGGCCGCCGATCACCCCGAGCACGATGTTGGCGAGCAGGCCCATGTTCGAGGAGGTGAACTGCTCGGCGAGCCAGCCGGCGAGCGCCCCGATGACGATCGCCATCAGCAGCCCGACCCCCGGCTGCCCCAGTGCCCCGTAGACGTGCCCGTCCATGACCGTGCGTCCTTCATCCTGCATCGGACGCCGGTGGCGTCCTGCGCGCTTAAGTGCGGCGCGCGGGCACGGCGGCAAGCCGGGCCGGTTCAGTAATGCGGCACGGTGCGGTGCTCGACCAGGGGCGCCTCCATGCGGAAGTGCAGGCCGGCCGGGGCGAAGTCGAAGTGGATGTCGGCGCCGCACTGCATCGTCAGCACCCGCTGCAGCAGGGTCGAGCCGAACCCCTTGCGGGTCGGCTCGCTGGCCGGCGGGCCGCCGCTCTCGGTCCAGTCGAGGGTGAGCCGGCGCGAGCTCTCGTGGCGGCGCACGTCCCAGCTCACGGCGATCCGACCCTCCGGCACCGACAGGGCGCCGTGCTTGGCGGCGTTGGTGGTGAGCTCGTGGATCGCCATGCCGGTCGGCACCGCGAGGTCGGCGGTCAGGTCGACCGCCGGGCCGTCGAGGGCGATGCGCTGCCCGCCGGGATCGTTGTAGGGGCCGAGCTCGTTCTCCAGCATCTCCTGGAGCGAGGCCATCTGCCAGTAATCCTCGGTGAGCAGGTTGTGGGTCTTGGCCAGCGAGATCACCCGGGCGGAGAAGCTCTGGTAGAACCCCTCGACGCTGGTCGCCGAGCGCGACGAGGCGCCGAGCAGCGCCTGCACGGTGGCGAGCGTGTTCTTCACCCGGTGGTGCAATTCGCGGATCAGCAGCCCCTGGCGCTCGGCGGTCTGCTGGCGCTCCTCGAGATAGGCCAGGGCCTCGCGCTGGCGCCGGCGCGCCCGCACCGCGAAGCGCACCGCCGTCACGAGGGTGGCGGGGTGGAACGGCCGCTCCAGCAGGCTGACGCTGCCCAGCACGTCGAGCAGCCGCGGGTCCGGCGGCGCCCCGCGCAGGGTCAGCAGGATGAACGGGAAGTCCGACCACGGCCCCTGCCCGGCGACCCAGGCGGCGAGTCCGTGGCGGGCGGCGTCGCGCAGGGCCTCCTCGGTGACGACGGCGCAGCTCGCCGCGTCGAGCCCGGCGACGAGGTCCTGCAGCGTCGCGCAGGTCCGCGAGCGCAGGCCCGCCTCGGTCAGGATCTGGGTGGCGACGGCGGCGTCCCGTCCCGCCGGGGCCAGGATCAGGACGGGCGGATCACTCTCTTTCATCACGGTCCCGGTCGGGAAGGAGCCGGCTGCCCTCGCCGTCGTAGGTCGGTACGCCGGTGAGGATGCCGCGGAAGGCGGCGAGGGGGGCGCCGACCCGCAAACCGTTGGGCCCGATACGAAGTTCCCGGATCGTGTCCTCGTGCGGTCCGACCCGCTTCTTGACCACCGAGATCGCCCGGCGCAGGTGGCCGCCGGCCTCGAAGAACCGGAACAGCAGGATGGTGTCGCTGAGATAGGTCAGGTCGACGGCCGCGGACATCTGGCCGAGCAGCCCGTGCTGGGCCAGCACCAGCATCGTGGCGACGCCGCGCTGGTTCAGGTAGGTCAGGATCTCGTGCATCTGGAGCAGCAGGTGCTGCTCCTCGGGCATCGCGTTGTGGTAGCCGGTGAGCGAGTCGATCAGCACCGCCCGGACGCCCTGCGCCTCGACCGCCTCGCGCACCATCGCGACGAGTTCGCCCGGCGAGACCTCGGCCGGGTCGATCTGCTCGATGCGCAGGAGCCCGCTGTCGTGGAAGGCCGCGACGTCCATCCCGAGCCCGGCGGCCCGGCGCATCAGGATCCCGGTGGTCTCGTCGAAGCTGAGGATCAGGGCCGGCTCGCCCCGCTGCAGGGCCGGAATCAGGAACGCCAGGGCGGTCGTCGACTTGCCGACGCCGGAGGGTCCGATCAGGACCGTGCCGGTGCCGTAGTCGAGCCCGCCGCCGAGCAGGGCGTCGAGGGAGTCGAGCCCGCTGGCGAGGCTGTCGTGGGATCCGGTCGCGCCGTGGTCGGCGGCGACGAGGCGCGGAAACACCACGAGGCCGCCGCTGCGGATGAGGAAGTCGTGGAAGCCGCCGCGGAAATGGGTGCCGCGCATCTTGATGACGCGCAGGCGCCGCCGCTCGCCGCCGTAGAGCGGGGCGAGCTGCTCCAGCCGGATCACCGCGTGGCAGAGGCTGTGCATGTTGAGGTCGTCCTGCTCCGCCGTCAGGTCGTCGAGGAGCAGGGCGGTGGTGTCGTGGACGAGCAGGAAGCTGCGCAGGGCGAGCACCTGACGCCGGTAGCGCAGGGAGCCCTGGGACAGGAGCCGGATCTCCGACAGGCTGTCGAACACCACCCGGTGCGGCCTGACCCGCTCGATCTCGGCGATCGCCATCCGGACCGTCTCGCCGAGTTCGAGGTCGGAGGAGTGGACGAGGCTCTGCTGCTGGGTCGGATCGAGGCTCAGCTCCGGCGGCACCAGCTCGAAGATCTCGATCCCGTCGAGCGACCAGCCGTGGCGCCCGGCGACCGAGAGCAGCTCGCGACGGCTCTCCGACAGGGTGATGTAGAGGCAGCGCTCGCCGAGCTTCGCCCCGTCGAGGAGGAACTGCAGCGCCAGCGTGGTCTTGCCCGAGCCCGGCCGGCCCTCGACCAGATGGGCGCGGTGGGCGGCGTAGCCGCCCTCCAGGATATAGTCGAGCCCGGCGACCCCGGTGGGGATCGGCGCCGCGTCGGCGTGGGGCGTCGTGGTCGGATCGGTCATGAGAGGTGTCCGTGCATCATCGTGCGGATCGCTCCGCAATCCGGTCCGCCGCGCGATCCGGATCGCTCCGCGCCTGCCTCGTCGGGCCGGCGCGGCGCGGAGCCCCTGCCCGTCCCCGCCGCGGCGTGCTTAGCAGATGGCGTCCCGGCTTGCCTACGCCCGCCCGCCGGGCTTTGCTGGGGCGGCGACGGGAGGCCGCGATGACGACCCAATCCGAGGGACATCGCTTCGTGCTGGTGCACGGAGCCTGGCACGGCGGCTGGTGCTGGCGCGGGGTCGCCGGCCGGCTGCGGGCGGCGGGCCACGCGGTCTTCGCCCCGACCTGCACCGGGCTCGGCGAGCGGGCGCATCTGCTGTCGCGGGACATCACCCTCGACACCTTCGTGCGCGACGTCGCCGGCGTGATCGAGGCCGAGGAACTCGACGACGTCGTGCTGGTCGGGCACTCGTTCGGCGGCCTCGCGATCAGCGGCGTCGCCGAGGCGATGCCCGGGCGGATCCGCCACCTCGTCTATCTCGACGCGATGGTGGTCCCGCCCGGCCGGGCGCCGTTCGACGTGATCCCGGCCGGGACCGCGGCGGCCCGCCGCCGCGCCGCCGAGGACTCGAGCGGCGGCCTCAGCCTGCCGCCGCCGCCGCCCGCCGCCTTCGGGGTGTCCGACCCGGACCTGACCGCCTGGATGGCGCGGCGCCTGACGCCCCACCCGCTCGGCACCTACGAGAGCCCGCTGCGGGTCGCCGGCCCGATCGGCGCCGGCCGGCCGCGCACCTACGTCGATTGCACCGACCCGGCCTACCCGGCGCTCGCCGGGGTCAAGGAGTGGGTCCGGGCCCAGGACGGCTGGGGCTGGCGGGAGATGGCCACCGGCCACAACGCGATGATGACCGCCCCCGACGCGCTGACGCGGCTGCTGCTCGACCTCGCGGCGGAGTGACGGGCTCGCGGCGTCAGCCGGCGGAGGCGCGGTGGCTGGCCAGCGCCACGACCTCGCCCTTGGGTTCGTTCCTGGTCTCGCCCTTGGCCTCGGTCCTGGGCGTCTCGGCCGCCTCCCCCGCCCTGCGGGCCGTGTTCATCATGAACACCACCGGGCTGCGCGGCGTGTAGCCCGGGTTGTTGCGCAGGTTCAGCAGCGCCTGCAGCTCGACCGCCGCCAGATCCGACAGGACGGCGTCGCGCCAGCCGCGGCCCGTGCCGCCGCGGCCGAACGGCCACCACGGCCGGCGCTCGGTCTCGACCTGGAGCACGAGCTTGCCGGTGAGGGTCTTGCGGAAGTTGAAGCGACCCGTGAGGCCCATCGGCCGTCCTCCTTCCGCCGGCCGCGACGGGGGCATCGCAGGCGGCGCGTCCTGTCGAAAACATAGGTCGGTCCGGCGCGGCGGGCGAGGCCCGCGCCGGAATCGTCCCCGTTCACCACAACCCGGCCGGAGCCGCGCGGTTCACGGGGCGGCGGGGCGGGGAGCCGCAAGGATCGATCCTGCCGTTGGATCTCCCGTCGCGATGGTTCCAGCCCGGTTCCGTCGCCGAGGCCGGCGGCCTTTGCTTTCGAGGTCAAAATCAGGTACGCGAAGGACGTTTGCGAGGATGACGCGGCCTTATCATGAATCAGCCCCTTCCGGTGAATCAGCCCCTCCCCAAGCACAGGCCAGGCCTTCTGTCGCGAACCCGCACGTTCCTCAGATGGCAAATCATGTATGCCCGATGGCTCATTATGACGCGAGTCTGGGGGATGGACATTCATCGGGACACGCAAATCTCGCTCGAAGCCAAGCTCGACAAGACCTATCCGCAAGGCGTGCATGTCGGTGAAGGAACGGCGATTTCATTCGGTGCCGTCATCCTGTCGCACGATTACATCCGGCGCATGCATACTCATACCCGAATCGGCCGCTTCTGTCAGATCGGAGCCCGCAGCATCATCATGCCCGGCCTCACGGTGGGTGATCACTCCGTCGTGGCAGCCGGCGCCGTCGTGGTGAAGGACGTTCCGCCCAACACCATCGTTGCCGGCAATCCCGCGAAGATCATCCGCGAGAACATCGAAACGGTTCATTGGGGACGTCTGAAGCAATACGACGACGCATGAGGATGGACCCCGCTCCGGGGCGGACCGCGCGATTTTTCGCTCCCCCGCCGCCCGTCGGCCTGCCATAGGGGGGCGAAATCCCGAACCCGGAGCCCCCGATGTCCGACCTCACCCTCGACGCCGCCCAGACCATCGTCGCCGCCGCCCTCAAGGCCGGCCGCGCGCTGAACCTCAAGCCCCTGGCGGTGGTGGTCTACGACGCCCGCGGGGCGCTCAAGGCGGCGGGCGTCGAGGACGGCACCAGCCTCAAGCGCACCGAGATCGCCGCCGCCAAGGCCAACGGCGCGCTGGCGCTCGGCATCGGCTCGCGCGCCATCGGCCGCCGGGCCGAGGAGCAGGCCTACTTCGTCGCCGCGGTGAGCCACATCGCCGGGCCGGCCGGCCTCGTGCCGGTGCCGGGCGGCGTGCTGATCCGGCGCGACGGCCGCCTGCTCGGCGCGGTCGGCATCTCGGGCGACACCTCGGACAACGACGAGACGGCGGCGGTCGCCGGCATCGAGGCCGCCGGCCTCCAGCCCGAGACCGGCGCCTGACGCCGTGCGGCGCCGCGACCTCGTCGGCGGCCTCCTGGCCGGCCTCGCCGCCGGGTCCCGCGCGGGGCCGGCGCGCGCGGCCGCCGCGCGCTGGACCACCTCGCCGGACGGCCTGACCTGGACCTTCGCCCTGCGGCCCGACGGGCGCTGGTCGAACGGCGACCCGGTCGTCGCCGAGGACTTTTCCTTCGGCCTGCGCCGGATGCTCGACCCGGCGACGGGGGCGAAATACGCCACCGTGCTGGCGCCGATCCGCAACGCCGAGCGGGTCAATGCCGGCGCCCTCCCCCTCGACGCCCTCGGGGTCCGCGCGCCGGACGCCGGCACGGTCGTGATCGAACTGGAGCGGCCGACCCCCTACCTGCTCGAACTGATGACCCATCAGGCGAGCACGCCGGTCCACCGCCCCTCCCTCGCCCGCCACGGCGACGCCTTCACCCGGCCGGGCAACCTCGTGTCGAACGGCGCCTACCTCCTGAAGGACTTCTCGCCCAACGACCGCATCACGGCCGTGCGCAACCCGCATTTCCACGCCGCCGCCGCGGTGGCGATCCCGCAGGTCGAGTACCTGCCGACCCCCGACCTCGCCGCGGCGGTGCGGCGCTTCGCGGCCGGCGAGATCGATTCCCTCGACGACCTGCCCGCCGACCAGATCGTCTCCCTGCGCCGGCGCTTCGGCGACGCGGTGACGCTCCACCAGGGCCTCGGCGTGCTCGCCCTGATGGTGTTCCTGCGCCGGGCGCCGCTGTCGGACGTGCGGGTGCGCCGGGCGCTGTCGCTCGCGATCGACCGCGAGTTCCTGGCCGAGGCGGTGTGGGGCGAGACGATGCTGCCGGCCTATTCCTTCACCCCGGCCGGGCTCGACAACGCCCTGCCGCCGCCCGAGATGCCGGGCCGGGACCTGTCGCCCCTGGAGCGCGAGGACCGGGCGGTGGCGCTGCTGCGCGAGGCCGGGTTCGGGCCGGGCGGCACCCCGCTCGCCGTCGAGATCCGCTACAACACCACCGACAACAACCGCAACACGATGGTGGCGATCGCCGACATGTGGCGGACCCTCGACGTCGCGGTCTCCCTCGTCAACACCGACGCCAAGACCCACTTCGCCTACCTGCGCGACGGCGGCCGCTTCGACCTCGCCCGGATGAGCTGGATCGCCGACTACGCCGACCCGCAGAACTTCCTGTTCCTGGTCGAGAGCGGCAATACCGGCTTCAATTCCGGCCGCTACGCCAACCCGGCCTATGACGGGCTGATGCGCGACGCCGCCCGCGAGACCGACCTCGAGCGCCGGGCCGGCCTGCTCCACCGCGCCGAGGCGATCTTCCTCGACGACCTGCCCTGGATCCCGCTGCTGCACTACCGCCACAAGGGGCTGGTCGCGAAGCGGCTGAAGGGCACCGTGCCGAATCTCCGCGGCGTCTCGCCGACCCGCTGGCTGTCGCTGCTGCCATAGCCCTCACGCGCGCCGTTCCGCCGGACGGCCTGCCCTCGGGGTTCGGCAAGATCTGCCCTGTATGGAACGGTTTCTTTATTGCCCGCGCCATAGTCCTCGATTTCGAAGAAGCTCGGGCGTGATTGCGGCGACCCGGGATGGGCAGAGAGGATGCGTCCGGTGACTCGATCGATCAAACGTCAATTGACCACGATCATCCTGCTGCTCGGCCTGATCGCGGTCGGCCTGTGCGGACGGTCGCTGCATCGCTCCTGGGAGTCCTGGCGGAACGCCGACGAGGTCTCACGGCTCGCCGCGGCCGACAAGCTCCTCCTGCGCTCCCTGTCGGGCGGACGCTACGAGCGCGTCGGGATGATCACCCTGCTCGCCCTCGAGGGCAGCGCGGCCGAGGAGAACCAGCGCACCATCGCGGCCGACGCCGCGACGCTCGACGCCTCCGTTCCGGCCGCCCTGGCGGACCTCGCGGCGACCGGCTCCGACCGGTTCGCGGCCCGGGTCGACGCGCTGAACGCGGCCGTCGCGGCCTGGGCCGGGATCCGGTCCGCGGTCTCCGAGCAGATGCGCAAGCCCCTCGCTGCCCGCGACAAGGCCCTGAGCGGACGGGTCGGGTCCGAGGGCACCGCCCTGCTGGCGGCGATCGAGGCGCTGGCCGTCGCGCTCGAGGAGCGGATCCAGCATCTGGACCCGACCCTCGCCGACCTGATCGCCGCCCGCACCATGGCCTGGAACGCCCGCAACCTCGCCGGAACCGCCGACGTCGTCATCTCGGCCGCCCTGGCCCAGAACCGGGTGGTGACGGCGCAGGAGGCCCGCGACATGGTCGTGTTCCGCGCCCGGGCCGAGCAGGCGATCGGGACGGTGCGCACCATCGCGGCCCGCCACCCGGAGATGCCGGCCCTCCAGGCCGCCGTCGCCCGCAGCGACGCCTATTTCGGCCCGGCCTTCACCGAGCGGCGCGCCGGCGTCGTCCAGGCGCTGTCCGACCTCGCCCTGCCGCGCCCGCAGGTCGTGCCGTGGCGCAAGGAGATCGGGGCGGCGCTCGACACCATCACCGGGACGGCGGAGGCGGCGGTGACGCTGCTGAGCGGCGCCGCCGACGCCCATGCCGGGGCGGCCCGCACCGACCTCGCCGTCAACGCCGCCGTGGCCGCCCTCGCCCTGCTGCTGGCCGGGATCGGCCTCGCGGTGGCGGCCCGGGTGACCGGCGCCATCGGCCGGATGACCCGGGCGATGGACCGGCTCGCCGGGGGCGACGACGCGGTGGCGGTGCCGGATCTCGGCCGCCGCGACGAGATCGGCGCGATGGCCCGGGCCGTCGCGGTGTTCAAGGACAACCTCGTGCGCAACCGCGCCCTCGAGGACGAGGCCGGCCTCGCCCGCACCGGGGCCGAGGCGCAGCGCCGCGCCGCCATGGCCGAGATGGCCGGGGCCTTCGAGGCCCGGATCGGCCGGCTCGTCGCGGCCCTGTCGCAGGCCGCCGGCCGGCTGGAGGGCAGCGCCGGCACCATGGCGGACGCCGTGCAGGAGACCGGCCGGCAGGCGGCCGAGGTCGGCGCCACGTCCCGGCAATCCTCCGCCACCATGCAGACCGTGGCCGCCGCGGCCGAGGAGATGAGCCTCACCGCGCGGGAGATCGGTGGACAGGTCACCGATTCGGCCGGGCTGGTCTCCGGGGCGGTCGCGGAGGTCCGGGCCACCGACGCGATCGTGCAGGCCCTGGAGGGCGGCGCCCGGACGATCGGCGAGGTGGTGGCCCTGATCCAGGGCATCGCGAGCCAGACCAACCTGCTGGCGCTCAACGCCACCATCGAGGCGGCCCGGGCCGGCGAGGCGGGACGGGGCTTCGCGGTGGTGGCCGCCGAGGTCAAGGAACTCGCCGGGCAGACGGCGCGCGCCACCGACGAGATCTCGGGTCAGGTGGCCCAGATCCGCGAGGCGACGCGCCGGACGGTGGCGGCGGTGGGCGGCATCGGCGGCAGCCTCGACCGGGTCAATACGGGCTCGTCGGCGGTGGCGGCGGCGGTGGAGCAGCAGCAGGCGACGATGCAGGAGGTGGTGCGCAACCTCGCGCAGATGGCGCACGGGAGCGGCGTCGTGAGCGAGAGCATCGCCCGGGTCCAGGTCTGCGCCGGCGAGGCGGGCTCCGCGGCGGCGGAGGTGGCGCAGGCGGCCCGGAGCCTGTCGCAGGACACCGCGGACCTGCGGGGCGAGGTCGACGCCTTCCTGGCCGGCCTGCGGGCCGCCTGAGACGCAGGGCGATCGCTTGAACGCGATCACCCTGCTTATTGCTTGCTTGGCCTCAAGCGCCGGCGTTCGCGTCCGCTCACTTGGCTGACGCTCCGCTCTGCGTTCGGAAGGACATTCGTCCTTCCGAACCCGCTGCGCGGGGCGCTCTTCGCGCCCGCGGGATCGACAATCGGGTTTCACCCGATTGCCCGACCGGATGGCCGCCGGCCCCTGTCCAGACCGGGGCCGCTCGCCTATCGTGGCACGGGAGGGCGCGTCCGTCCTCCCGTGCCCGCTGGCCCGACCCGGGAGGCCGTGACCGCCGCCGTGATCCCCTTCGTGCTGCGCCGCCTCGTCCAGGCGATCCCGACCCTGTTCCTCGTCGTCACCCTGTCGTTCTTCCTGATCCGGCTCGCGCCCGGCGGGCCGTTCGACCTGGAGCGCCCCCTCGCCCCGGCCGCGATGGAGACCCTGCGCCGGGTCTACGGCCTCGACCAGCCCCTCGTCGTCCAGTACGGGCGCTACCTCGCGGCGCTCCTGCGGGGCGATCTCGGGCCGTCCTTCTCGGTGCGCGACCTCTCGGTGGCCGAACTCCTCGCCCGCGGCCTGCCGGTCTCGATGACGCTGGGCGCCCTCGCGCTCGTCCTCGCCCTCGGGCTCGGCGTCGCGCTGGGCGGCCTCGCCGCCGCGCGCCGGGGCGGGATCCTCGACCACGCCGTGATGACGCTGGGCACGCTGGGCCTCACCGTGCCGGGCTTCGTGGTCGCGCCGCTGCTCCAGATCGCCTTCGGCCTCGCGCTCGGCTGGCTGCCGGTCGGCGGCTGGGAGGGCGGCGACCCGCGCCACCTCGTCCTGCCGGTCATCACCCTGGCCCTGCCCCAGGTCGCGGTGATCGCCCGCCTGACCCGGGCGGCGCTGATCGAGGGCGCCGGCCTGCCGCACCGGCGCACCCTGCGGGCGCTCGGCCTGCCGCCGCGGGTGATCGCCCTGCACGCCCTGCGCGGCGCGGCGCTGCCGGTGGTCTCGTATCTCGGCCCGGCGGCGGCCGGGCTGCTCACCGGCTCGGTGGTGGTCGAGACGGTGTTCGGCCTGCCGGGCGTCGGGCGCTACTTCGTCGACGGCGCGCTCAACCGCGACTACACGCTGGTGATGGGCACGGTGGTGCTGATCGGGGTGTTCGTGATCGTCCTCAACCTCCTGGTCGACCTCGCCACCGCGGCGATCGACCCGCGGGTGCGGCAGGCCGCATGACCACCGCCGCCACGCCGCCGGCCGGCGCCTTCGCCCGCCTGCGCCGCGACCCCGCCGCGGTGTCGAGCCTCGCCGTTCTGCTGTTGGTGGCCCTCGCCTGCCTCGTCGGCCCGCTGCTCACCGGCCACGCCTACGACCGGATCTACTACGACTATCCCCGCACCCCGCCCTCGTGGCGGGCCTATCCCGAGCCCGGGACCCTCGGCCCGGCCCTCGACCGCCTCGCCCTGCGCATGCGGGTGCGGGCCGAGGACGTGAGCGTGACGCCCGAGGCGGTGCGCCTGACGCTCGCCGCCGACCGGCCGGTGGACGAGCGGGTGCTCGGCTTCCTCGCCCGCTCCGACCTGTTCGGCCCGGCCCGGGTGCTGGCGCGCAGCCCCGACGGCCGGCGCCTGAGCGTCGAGGCGCCGGTGCGGCGCCTGCGCTTCCTCCTCGGCACCGACGCCCTCGGGCGCGACCTCCTCACCCGCACCCTCGTCGCCGGGCGGGTCTCGCTGGCGCTCGGGCTCCTCGCCACCGCGGTGGCGCTCGGCCTCGGCGTCGCCTACGGGGCGGTGGCGGGCACCCTCGGCGGCGCGGTCGACGCCGCGATGATGCGGGTCGTCGACATCCTGTACGCCCTGCCCTTCGTGTTCTTCGTCATCATGCTGGTGGTGTTCTTCGGCCGCCACCTCGGGCTGATCTTCCTGGCGGTCGGCGCGGTGGAATGGCTCGACATGGCCCGCATCGTCCGCGGCGAGGCGATGGCGATCCGCCGGCGCGACTACGTCCTCGCCGCCGAGGCGCTCGGCGCCGGCACGCCGGCGATCCTGCGCCGCCACGTCGTGCCCAATGCGCTGGGCCCGGTCATCGCCTTCGCGGCCCTGCTGGTGCCGCGGGTGATCCTGCTGGAGAGCTTCCTGTCGTTCCTCGGCCTGGGCGTGCAGGAGCCGATGACGAGCTGGGGCGTGCTGATCGCCGACGGGGCGCGGGCGATCGAGAGCAGCGCCTGGATGCTCGCGGTGCCCGCCGCTTTCCTCGTCGTCACGCTCGTCGCCCTCAACCTGTTTGGCGACCGCCTGCGCGACGCCCTCGACCCGCGGGAGGCGTGAGGATGGCGCCGCTCCTCGCGATCCGCGGGCTGACCGTCGCGTATGGCGGCCGCACGGTCCTGCACGGCCTCGACCTCGACATCGCCCGCGGCGAGACCGTCGCGCTCGTCGGCGAATCCGGCTCGGGCAAGAGCCAGGCGGCGCTCGCCGTGATGGGGCTGCTGCCGGAGCGTGCCGCGGTCTCGGGCTCGGCGCGGTTCGACGGCACCGAACTCGTCGGCCTGCCCCGCCCCGCCCTCGACCGGATCCGCGGCGCCCGCATCGGCATGGTGTTCCAGGAGCCGATGACCGCGCTCGACCCGCTGTTCACGGTCGGTCACCAGATCGCCCTGCCGCTGCGGGCCCATCGCGGCCTGACCGGCCGGCAGGCCGCAACCCGTGCCCGCGAGCTGCTGCGCCTCGTCGAGCTGCGCGACGCGGAGGCGCGCCTGACCGCCTACCCGCACGAACTGTCCGGCGGCGAGCGCCAGCGGGTGATGATCGCGATGGCGCTCGCCTGCGAGCCCGACCTGCTCATCGCCGACGAGCCGACCACCGCCCTCGACGTCACCGTCCAGGCCCGGATCCTCGCCCTGCTCAACGACCTCAAGCAGCGTCTCGGCATGGCGATGCTGTTCGTCAGCCACGACCTGCGGCTGGTGCGCCGCATCGCCGGGCGCACCGCGGTGATGCGGGCCGGGCGCCTCGTCGAGGTCGGGCCGACCGAGCGGCTGTTCGCCGCCCCGGCGGCGCCCGAGACCCGCGACCTCGTGGCGGCCGAGCCCGCCGGGCGGAAAGCCCCGCCGCCGCCCGGCAGCCCGGTGGTGCTGGAGGCGCGCAACGTCGCGGTGTCGTATCCCGGCCGCGGCGGCCGGCCGTGGCGCCCGGCGCCGCGGCGGGTCGCGGTGGCGGGCATCGACCTCGCGGTGCGGGCCGGCGAGACCCTCGGCCTCGTCGGCGAGTCGGGCTCGGGCAAGTCGAGCCTCGGCCGGGCGCTGCTGCGGCTGGAGCCCTCCGCCGGGATCGTGCGGTTCGAGGACCGCGACCTGACCGCCCTGTCCCGCGCCGCCCTGCGGCCGCTGCGGCGCGGCTTCCAGCCGGTGTTCCAGGACCCGCACGGCTCGCTGTCGCCGCGGATGAGCGCCGGCGCGATCGTGACCGAGGGCCTGCGCGTCCACGCCCCGGAACTCGGCGCGCGCGAGCGCGACGCCCGGGCGGCGGCGGCCTTCGCCGAGGTCCGCCTCGACCCCGGGACCCGCCACCGCCCGCCCCACGCCTTCTCGGGCGGCCAGCGCCAGCGCATCGCCATCGCCCGGGCGATGATCCTGCGCCCGCGCCTCGTCGTCCTCGACGAGCCGACCTCGGCCCTCGACCGCACGGTGCAGCGCGACATCGTCGCGTTGCTGCGCGACCTCCAGGCGGCGCACGGCCTCGCCTACGTGTTCATCAGCCACGACCTCGCGGTGGTGCGCGCGCTCTCCGACCGGGTGCTGGTGCTGCGCGACGGCCGCGCCGTCGAGCACGGCCCGGTCGACACGGTGCTGGAGACGCCGCGGGAGGACTACACCCGGGCCCTCGTCGCGGCGGCGACCACATGATCCGGGTCGCCGCCCGCGCCCCACTTCCGACACGGATCTCCTCTGTTGAGGGGCCCAAGCCCCTCGCGCACGAGACATCATGCCCAGCCGTTCCTCGCGCAACGTCACGCTCACCCCGGATCTTGACGGCTTCGTCGCGGCGCGTGTCGACGCCGGGGACTACCCCAATGCCGGCGAGATGATCCGCGCCGGCCTGCGGGCGCTGCGCGACCGCCCGGCGCCTCCGCCGGTGCCGGCGGGCTGGCCGGCGGGCGGGGGCGAGTGCGGCGCGCTGATCCGCGCGACCGACTGGCGCGCGACGCCGCTCGGGCCGGTGGCGGGCTGGTCGCTGGAATTGCGGGCGACGGTCGCCAACATCGTCAACTCGCCGGTCGCCAAGGTGCTGATGTGGGGGCCCGACCCCGTCATGCTCTACAACGACGCCTACCGGGACATCGCCGGCGCCAAGCACCCGGCGGCGTTCGGCGGGCGCGTCCACGCGGTCTGGCCGGAGATCCGGGACTGGAACCGGGCGCGGCTGGAGGCGGGGTTCCGCGGCGAGCCGTCGTCGTTCCGCGACCACGTCCTCCACCTGGAGCGGGCCGGGCGGACCGACGCCCTCGTGCTCGACCTGTTCTACACCCCGGTCTACGAGGCCGACGGCCACGTCGGCGGCGTGATGTGCACCGTCGTCGACAACAGCGCCCGGGTCGAGGCCGAGCGCCGGATGGCCGCGAGCAACGGTCGCTTCCGCACCGCCATGGACGCGGTCCACGGCGTGCTGTGGACCAACAGCCCGGACGGGCGGATGCGCGGCGACCAGCCCGGCTGGGCGGCGCTGACCGGCCAGGGCCCCGAAGAGTACGAGGGCTTCGGCTGGACGAGGGCGGTGCATCCCGACGATGTCGCCGAATCGGTGGCGAGCTGGAACGCCGCCGTCGCCGCCAAGGCGATGTACGTCCACGAGCACCGCGTGCGCCACCGCGACGGGACCTGGCGCAGCTTCGCGATCCGCGCCCTGCCGATCCTCGACGGGGCCGGCGAGATCGTCGAATGGGTCGGCGTCCACACCGACATCACCCACCAGCGCGCCGCGGAGGCCGCCCTGCGGGCCCAGGCCGAGACCCTGGCGCGGCAGGTCCGCCACCGCGAGCGGGCCGAGGAGCAGCTGCGCCAGCTCAACGAGACCCTGGAGGCCCGGGTCATCGCCGAGATCGACAAGCGCCGGCAGGCCGAGGCCAAGCTCGTCCAGGCCCAGAAGATGGAGGCGGTCGGCAAGCTCACCGGCGGCGTCGCCCACGACTTCAACAACCTGCTCCAGGTCGTGTCGGGCAACCTCCAGCTCCTGGCCCGGGACGTCGCCGGCAACGCCCGCGCCGAGCGCCGCATCGCCGGTGCCATGGGCGGGGTGTCGCGCGGCGCCAAGCTCGCCGCCCAGCTCCTCGCCTTCGGCCGCCGGCAGGCGCTGGAGCCGAAGGTCGTCAACGTCACCCGCTTCGTGCAGGGCATGGACGAGATGCTGCGCCGGGCGATCGGCGAGGCGGTCGAGATCGAGACCGTGTTCTCGGGCGGGCTGTGGAACACCTTCATCGATCCGAGCCAGATCGAGAACGCCCTGCTCAACCTCGCGATCAACGCCCGCGACGCGATGGACGGCCGCGGCCGGCTGACGATCGAGCTCGCCAACGTCCACCTCGACGACGCCTATGCCCGCGGCCACGACGAGGTGATCCCGGGCCAGTACGTGATGCTGGCGGTGAGCGACACCGGCAGCGGCATGCCGCCCGAGGTGATCGAGCGGGTGTTCGAGCCGTTCTTCACCACCAAGGCCGAGGGCAAGGGCTCGGGCCTCGGGCTCTCGATGGTCTACGGCTTCGTCAAGCAGTCGGGCGGCCACGTGAAGATCTATTCCGAGGTCGGGCACGGCACGACGATCAAGCTCTACCTGCCGCGGGCGATGCAGTCCGAGGACGTGCCGGTGGCGATCGAGACCGGCCCGGTCGCCGGCGGCACCGAGACCGTGCTGGTGGTCGAGGACGATGCCGAGGTGCGCGCCACCGTGGTCGAGCTGCTCTCCGATCTCGGCTACCGGGTGCTGAAGGCGGTCGATGCCGGCAGCGCCCTCAACGTGATCGAGAGCGGCATCCCGATCGACGTCCTGTTCACCGACGTGGTGATGCCCGGCACGCTGAAGTCGCCGGAGCTCGCCCGCAAGGCGCGCGAGCGCCTGCCCGACATCGCGGTGCTGTTCACCTCCGGCTACACCGAGAACTCGATCGTCCATGGCGGCCGGCTCGATGCCGGGGTCGAGCTGCTGTCCAAGCCCTATACCCGCGAGGCCCTGGCGCGGAAGGTCCGCCACGTGCTCGCCAACCAGCGCCAGCGCCGGGGCGGGCCGGCCCAGGGGGGTTCGGCCCCGTCCCCGCGCGCGCTCCCGGGCCCGGCCGCGATCCCGCCGGTCGCGACCGGCCGGCGGACGGTCCTGCTCGTCGAGGACGACGCGATGATCCGCGCCGCCACCGCCGAGATGCTTGAGGAGGCCGGCTATGTCGTGGTCGAGGCCGGCAGCGCCGAGGAGGCGACGACCGCGCTCCAGGCCGCGCCGGTCGACGTGCTGGTGACCGACGTGAACCTCCCGGGCGCCTCGGGCCGCGATCTCGCCGAGGCCGCCCGGGCGGTCCGGCCGGGGGTGGTGGTGGTCTACGCCACCGGCGATACCGGCGCGGTGCGCGGCGACCGGAACGCGGCCCTGCTCGCCAAGCCCTACGATGCCGGCAGGCTGCTGGCCGTTCTGCGCCGGGCGGGCGCGGCGGAACCGGCCCGCGGCGTCTCGCCGTTGGGCGAGGAGGCGTAGACGCCCCCGCCATCCACCCGGAGGATCCCCGTGCTGCTCTACGAGCATCCCCTCTCGTCCTACGCCCAGAAGGTCAAGATCGCCCTGCGCGAGAAGGGCGTGCCGTTCGAGGCCGAACTGCCGGAGAGCTTCGGCACCGGCCGCACCGACGGCCCCTTCGCCGCCGCCAACCCGCGCGCCGAGGTGCCGGTACTGGTCGACGGCGAGGTCGCGATCTTCGAGTCCACCGTGATCCTCGAATACGTCGAGGAGCGCTGGCCCGAGCCGCCGCTGCTGCCGCGCGACCCCGCCGCCCGGGCCTTCGCCCGGATGACCGAGGAGGTCTGCGACACCCAGTACGAAGCGGTGAACTGGGGGTTCGGCGAGATCCTGTGGTTCCGCCGCGCCACCGGGGCGCTCGCCGACCACCTGCGGGGGCAGGCGGCGGCGCAGACCCGGGTGCTGCAGGACTGGCTCGCCCGGCGCCTCGGCGACGCGCCCTGGTTCGGCGGCGCGGGCTTCGGCTGGGCCGACGCCGCCGTCGCCCCGCTGCTCAACCGCTCGGTGCATTACGGTCTCGGGCCGCCGCCCGGCAGCCCGCTGGCGCTGTGGCATGCGCGCCTGCGCGAGCGCCCCTCCGTCGCGGCGACCTTCGCCGAGTTCGACGCGGCGGCGGAGCGGATGGCGCAGGCCGCCGACCTCTACACCACCGGCGGGCGCCGGCGCGAATACCGCGACCACCGGCTCGAATGGATGGTGAAGTCCGGCGGGGTCGAGGTCGTGCTCGCCGGCCTGCGCGACGGCAACATCCGGTTTCCCTGGCCCGACGCGGATTGACGACCGCAGCCATGCCGTGAGGGCAACTCTCCTCCCCGTTTCCCTGCCGTTCGCCACGGAGCGGTCGAACCCGGCGCCCCGTCGCCCGTTCTTGGGGGGACTCGCACGGCGTCGCCGCAGGGCACGCGCCGGTTGCAACGGAAACAGGAGAGACGGATGGCAGACAAGGGCAAGTCCGGCGCCCCGCGGAACCACCAGACCCGCAACGGCACCGATTCCAACGCGAAGCGGGTGTCGATCGAGGCCCTGAACGCGCGGCTCGCCGACGGCATCGACCTCGCCCTAGCGATCAAGCAGGCGCACTGGAACCTCAAGGGGCCGCAATTCATCGGCGTCCACCTGATGCTCGACGGCTTCCGCACCGAGATCGACGACCTCAACGACAAGGTCGCCGAGCGGGCGGTCCAGCTCGGCGGAACCGCGCTCGGCACCGCGACCGTGGTGGCGCAGTCCTCGAAGCTCGCGGCCTATCCCACCGACGTCTACGCGATCGCCGACCACATCGCGGCGCTGATCGACCGCTACGCGACCTACGCCAACGCGGTGCGCCAGAACATCGACGAGACCGACGAGGCCGGCGACGCCGACACCGCCGACCTGTTCACCGAGGTCTCGCGCGCCGTCGACAAGCAGCTCTGGTTCCTCGAGGCCCACGTCCAGGAGCCGACCGGCGCCCTGCGCGACGGCGACGGCGCCGGCCAGCGCTGACGGCCGGTCCCCCGCGCTCCGCCGGCCCGTGAAGGCCCGAGGCCGAAACGGTCGCCGTTTCGGCCTCGGGCCGCGGCCTTCCCTGCCGGCCGCCGGCTTCGTCGCGGCCGTATCCGCGCCCGGAACCCGTTGTTTTGGCTCGATCTGCCGCGCCTGATACAAGTCCATAAAGGTACCGGGATAAGTCCGCGGTCCGCTCAGGGGAGGCGTGGCGTGGCTGATTTCATTAGCGACTGCAATGCGATCGCGCAGGGAAAACTTGATGAATTCCGCGATGTCGTCGCAATGCGCCAGCCGGACACGTTCGACCGCGATTTCTATCGCTACCGGTTCGATCATCCTTACTTCGGGTACGTGAAGGTCGAGAACGACAGCTGCGCGCCGTTCTATATGCTGACCAACAACGACGACCTCGTGGCGCAGCACTACTTCTGGTACGGCAAGAACGGCTACGAGCGCGCCTCGGTGCGGGAATGGATCCGCATGTCCCGGCAGGCGTCGGTGGTCTTCGACGTTGGGGCACATACCGGCCTGTTCTCGCTGCTGGCGTGCCGGTGCAACCTCTCGACGAACGCCGTCGTGGCGTTCGAGCCGACCTCGCGGGCCAGTGCCCGCATCTACGAGAACCTCATCGCCAACGCCCTCGTCGAGCGGGTCGCGGTCGAGACGCTGGCGATCTCGGATTCCGACGGCGCCGTCTCGCTGATGCACTACGAGGACCATTACCAGATCGGCACCGGCGCGAGCTTCGTCGGCCTGGAGAACGACGGCCGGACGAAGCGGACCGAGGAATGCCGGACCACCTCCATCGACGCCTACGCGGCGCGACGCGGGCTGGTGCCCGACCTCGTCAAGATCGACATCGAGGGCGCCGAGACCCACGCCCTGCGCGGTGCCCGGGACCTGCTCGCGCGCCGGAGCGCCAGCTTCCTGATCGAGGTGATCCCGAGCACCATCGACGCCGTGGTCGGCCACCTGGACGGCTACGACGTCTTCCTCGTCGAGGACGGGGACAACGCGGTCCGGCGCTACGACGGCGGGCCGATCGCGCACTACACCAACCTCGTCGCCCATCCGCGCCGGTGAGGGTGGTGGCCCCCGCCGGGATGTTGGGGCAAGGAGGGCCGGTCGGCCCCGCTGTCGGGGCGCCCGGATGGACGCATGCCGTTCCCCTGCCCGCCGCTGCTGTTCCTGCCCGGCCTGCTCAACGACGCCGTGCTATGGCGCGCGCCGGTCGCCGCGCTGGCGGACCTCGCCGCGGCCGCGGTCGCCGACCTCACCCTCGACGACAGCATCGCGGCGATGGCCGAGCGGGCGCTCGCCGCAGCGCCGCCGCGCTTCTCCCTCGTCGCCCTGTCGATGGGCGGGTACGTCGCCTTCGAGATCCTGCGCCGGGCGCCCGAGCGGGTGCTGCGGCTGGCGCTCCTCGACACCAGCGCCGCCCCGGACGATCCCGCGCGGGCCGCCGAGCGGCGCCGGGGCATGGACTCGCTGTCGGTCGGCCGCTTCGCCGGGGTCACCGACCGGCTGCTGCCCCGCCTCGTCCACGCCTCCCATGTCGGCGGGCCAGTCGGGGAGGCCGTGAAGGCGATGGCCGAGCGGGTCGGCGGCGCGGCGTTCCTGCGCCAGCAGCGGGCTATCCTCGGCCGGCCCGACAGCCGCCCGACCCTGGCGGGCATCGCGGTGCCGACCCTGGTGGCGGTGGGCGCCGACGACGTGCTGACCCCGGTGGCCGAGGCCCGGGCGATCCAGGCCGGCATCCCGGGCGCCCGCCTGCACGTGTTTGCGGAATGCGGGCACCTGCCGCCGCTGGAGCGCCCCGACGCGACGAGCGCCCTGCTGCGCGCGTGGCAGCAGGGCGCCGGTCCGTGACGGCGTGGGTGTCTTATACAAACGGCCCGGGATGCTGACGCATCGGGCCGTTGATCCATCTCGAATTTCCGATATTAAGCCAGAGGCTTAGCGGAAATTCGAGAGCAGAACCAAAGGTCATTTTCAATGACCGTTGGTATTACAGGAACCCGATCGAGAACCACGGCACGAAGGTGAGCACCAGCAGGCCGAGGAACAGCGCGCCGAGATAGATCCAGATCCGGCGCATGCCGGCCTCGGGCGCCACCCCGCCGATGATGCAGGCGGCGTAGTAGCAGAGGCCGAAGGGCGGAGCGAACAGGCCCAGTCCCATCGCGAGGATCACGATCATGCTGTAATGCACCTCGTGGATCCCGAACTGGTGGGCGATCGGGAACAAGAGCGGGCCGAACAGCACGATCGCCGGGATGCCTTCGAGCAGGCTGCCGAGCACGATGAAGGCGACCACCGAGATCAGCAGGAAGCCGACCTGACCGCCGGGCACCGCCGCCATCGCCTTGGCGAGGTCGTGCGAGAAGCCGGACTGGGTCAGCGCCCAGGCCATCGCGCTCGCCGCGCCGACGATGAACAGGATCGCCCCCGACAGCGAGGCGGTCCGCGCCAGCATCGGCACCATCTCGCGCCACTTCAGCCCGCCGCGGTAGATCAGGAGGCCGAGCACCAGCGAGTAGGCGATGCCGATGGTCGAGACCTCGGTCGCGGTCGCGACGCCCTCCACCACCGCCGAGCGGATCAGGAACGGCAGCAGCAGGGCCGGCAGCGCCACGAGGAGCGTCTTGCGCACCACCGAGCCGGGAGCGCGCGCGATGACGACCGCGTCCTCCTCCTTGCCGGCCCGGTAGCGGGCGACGACCGCCAGCACCAGGGCGAGCACCAGGGCCGGCAGGATGCCGGCGGTGAACAGCGCGGCGATCGACACGCCGGTCGCCGACGCGATGGCGATCAGCACGATCGAGGGCGGGATCGTCTCGCTCATCGCCCCCGAGGCGGCGAGGATCGACAGCAGCTCGCCGTCCTTCATCCCGCGCCGGCGCATCTCCGGGAACAGCACCGGGGCGACCGCCGCCATGTCGGCGGTCTTCGAGCCGGAGATGCCCGAGACCAGCAGCATCGCGCCGAGCAGCACGTAGGACATGCCGGCCTTCACGTGGCCGAGGAGCGAGGCGAGGAACGCCACCATCACCCGCGCCATCCCGGTCGCGTCGACGAGCTGGCCGAGCAGCACGAAGAGCGGGATGGCGAGCAGGATCAGGCTGCTCATCCCCTCGTCCATCCGCCCGACCACGACGGTGAGCGGGGTCGAGGTCGTGGTCAGCAGGTAGGCCGAGGTGGCGAGCGCGAACGAGAACGCGATCGGCACGCCGGCCAGGATGCCGACCCCGAGCAGGCCGACGAAGAACACCAGCAGCGCCCAGTTGCCCATCCCGGTCAGCGCCGGCGCGGCGACCGCGAGGAGCGCCACGAGGCCGGCCAGCACCGCGGCGACGCCGAGGAGGTCGGCGACGCGGTGGCGGGCGAGGCGAAGGCCGCAGCTCACCAGCGCCAGCACGAAGCCGACCGGGACGGCGAGCGCCCGCACCGTGCCCGACCAGCCGAGCGCCGGCGTCTCCACGAAGGACTGGTCCTCGGTGTAGTCGTAGGCGGCGTGCATCAGCAGGATCAGGAACGCGAACACCGTGCCGACCGCGAGGGCCTCGCACCAGGCCCGCGCCCGCGGCGACAGCCCGCCGACCACGAAGGTCAGCCGCATGTGCTCGCCGCGCTGGATCGCCACGACCGAGCCGAGCATCGCCAGCCACAGGAACAGGATCGAGGCGAGCTCGTCGCTCCAGATGATCGAGTGCCCGATTGCCCGCGACACGATGCCGGCGAACAGGATGATCGCCTCGGCGGCGACGAGGATCGCCGCCGGGACCTCGACGGCGAGGCGCAAGCCCCGCTCGGCGGCGGCGAGCCAGCCGGAGGGCAGCGCCGGGGCGGCCGCGTGCGGCTGCCCGTGGGCGTCGGCGATGGCGCTCATGCCAGCGCTCCCGTCACGGCTTCGAGGGCCTTCCACGCCTCGGGACCGAACTTCTCCTTCCAGTCGCGGTAGAAGCCGGCCTGGGTCAAGCTCTTGCGGAACGCCTCGCGGTCGGCGGTCTCGAACACCAGCCCGCGCCCGGCGAGCTGGGTCTTGAGCGTGCCGGTGAGGCGCACGACGTCCTCGCGCTGTTCCATCGCGGCCCGGTCGAGCTCGCGCCGGACGATCTCCTGCAGCGCCTCCGGCAGCTTGCCGAGGGCGCGCCGGTTGGCGACGATCCAGAACGGGTCCCAGATGTGGTTGGTCTCGGAGACGTATTTCTGGACCTCGTAGAGCTTGCCGGACTCGATCGCCACGAGCCCGTTCTCCTGGCCGTCGACCAGCCGGGTCTGGAGCGCGGTGTAGAGCTCGTTGAAGTTGATCGAGGTCGGGCTCGCCCCGAGCGAGGAGAACAGCGAGGTGAAGATCGGCGCCACCGGCACGCGGATGCGGTAGCCCTTGAGGTCGTCGGGGGCGCGGATCGGCTTCGACCCCGAGGTGATCTGCCGGAAGCCGTTGTCGGCGGCCTTGGCGGCGACGATCAGCCCGGCCTTCTCGATCTGCGAACGGACGTACTGGCCGACCGGGCCGTCGGCGCCGCGCCAGACGTGGTCGTAATCGGCGAAGGCGAAGCCGACGTTCGTGATCGCGGCGCCGGCCGCCACCGTCGAGATCACCGACCCCGAGATGTTGAGGAACTCGATGCCGCCGGTGCGGACCTGGGTGATGAGGTCGGTGTCGGAGCCGAGCTGGCTCGCGGGGAAGAACCGCAGCTCCATCCGCCCGCCCGACGCCTCGCGGATGCGCCCGCAGGCCTGTTCGAGCCGGGCGTTGATCGGCTGGGTCAGCGACTGGCCGGTGGCGAGCTTGTAGGTGAACTCGGCGGCGAGGGCCGGCCGGGTGCGGACCGCCACCAGCGGCACGGCGGCGGCGCCGGCCAGGAAGAGGCGGCGCGACGGACCGGAGCGGGACGGACCTGTCTTGGGGTCTGGCGTGGACGTCATCGGTTTCCTCCAGCGCGCCGTCATCCGCGAGTCGCGGTGCGGCATCGTTCCTGTCGAGACGTGGGGGAGGCATGCGAGACGGCGCGCGGCTTCGGCGCTCGTCGTCCTCCCTGTCGGCGCCCCTCGCGAGGGTGCTCGTCTCGTTGCTGGCCGACACTAGGAAGCGGGTTCATGTAGCACAATGCAGATTATTTGCGCCTTCGTGTAGCCGTGCTAAATCATCGGGATGCCGGTTCCGCTGCGCGCCATCACGGTCTTCCACGCCGTCGCCCGGTCCGGCAGCATCACCCGGGCGGCGGAGGATCTCGGCGTCACGCCCTCGGCGGTGAGCCAGCAGGTCCAGTCGCTCGAGGTCAGCCTCGGCACCTCGCTCATCGGCAAGGCCGGCCGCAACGTCGTGCTGACCGAGGCCGGCGAGCGCTACTTCGAGATGATCGGTCCCGAGATCGACCGGATCATGGAGGCGACGCAGCGCATCCAGGGCTTCCGCTCGGTCACGACGCTGACCGTCCGGGCGACCCCGAGCCTGTCGACCAAGTGGCTGCTGCCGCGGCTGTCGGGCTTCGTCGACGCCCATCCCGACATCGAACTGCGCCTCGACGGCACCAACGAGCCGACGGTGTTCCAGAAGGACAGCGTCGACATCGAGATCCGGCACGGGACCGGCGGCTGGGCCGGCCTGCACGTCGAGGGCCTCGTCGAGGAGAGCTTCCGGCCGGTCTGCGCCCCCTCCCTCGCGGCGCCCGGCAGCCTCGGTCCCGAGGAGCTGGCCCGGCACCGGCTGATCCATTCGGTGAAGTCGCAGATGCAGTGGCCGCTGTGGTTCAAGCTCGCGGGCCTCGCGCCCCCGGGGCGCTGGCGCCGGCTGCTGTTCGACCGCACCCACATGGCGATCGACGCCGCCGCGGGCGGGCTCGGCATCGCGCTGGAGAGCGACCTGATGCTGTGGAACGACCTGAAGAGCGGGCGCGTCGCCTGCCCGCTGCGCGATCCGCCCCGGGTCACCCTGACGACGCAGTGGATCACCTGCCCGCACGAATCCCTGCGCCACCGCAAGGTCCGGGCCTTCCTCGACTGGATCCGGCGCGAGCGCGAGGCGTGGACGGCCGAGCGCGCGGCGGCGACGCTTTAGCGGCGCTTCACGGTGCGATCGGAAATCTGGATTGTTCTTCACGAAGCCGGCTTCTAGCGTTCCTGGCGTCACGACACGGCCGGGCCATGCAGGATGCCGCCGGGGTCGCACGAGAGACCGGCCCCGCCGCCCCTTCCCCTCCGGGACCGGGCGGCCGAAGGCCCGGTCGGCCCAGAGGAGGAAACCGATGAATCTGTCCACCCTGCTGCTCGCCCGCGCCTCGGCCGGCCGCCCCGTCCGCGTCGGCCTGATCGGCGCCGGCAAGTTCGGCTCGATGGTGCTCGCCCAGGCCCAGCGCATCGAGGGGATGCACGTCGTCGCCGTCGCCGACCTCAATGTCGGCCGCGCCCGCGACTCGCTGGCCCGCGTCGGCTGGCCCGAGGAGCGCTACTCCGCCCCGTCGATCGGCGACGCGGTGAAGACCGGCCGCACCTGCATCACCGACGATGCCGGGGCGCTCGCCGCCTGCGACGAGATCGAGTGCATCATCGAGGCGACCGGCCACCCGATCGCCGGCATCCGCCACGCCATCCAGGCGATCGACGCGCGCAAGCACGTCGTGATGGTCAACGTCGAGGCCGACGTGCTGTGCGGCCCGCTGCTGGCCGAGCGGGCGCGCCGCCAGGGCGTCGTCTACTCGATGGCCTACGGCGACCAGCCGGCGATCATCTGCGAGCTGGTCGACTGGGCCCGCTCCTGCGGCTTCGAGCTGACCTCGGCCGGCAAGGGCATGAACTTCGAGCCGCGCTACCGCTACTCCACCCCCGACACCGTGTGGGGCTTCTTCGGCTGGTCCGAGGAGGAGGTGAAGAAGGGCGACTTCAACCCGAAGATGTACAACTCGTTCACCGACGGCACCAAGGCGGCGATCGAGATGGCGGCGGTGGCCAACGGCACCGGGCTCGACTGCCCCGACGACGGGCTCGCCTTCCCGCCGACCGGCCTGCAGGACCTCGCCCGGGTGTTCCGCCCCGTGAGCGACGGCGGCCGGCTGCCGCGCTCGGGCCTCGTCGACATCGCGGCGAGCCAGGAGCCGGACGGGCGCGAGGTGTTCAACAACATCCGCTACGGCGTGTTCGTCACCTTCAAGGCGACGAGCGAGTACACGAAGGCGTGCTTCCGCCAGTACGGCCTGCTCACCGACCCGTCGGGCTGGTACGGTTCGATGTGGCGCCCGTTCCACATGATCGGCCTCGAGACCAGCGTCAGCGTGCTGTCGGCGGTGCTGCGGGGCGAGCCGACCGGCTGCTCGAAGGAGTTCCGCGGCGACGCGGTCGCCACCGCCAAGCGCGACCTCAAGCCGGGCGAGATGCTCGACGGCGAGGGCGGCTACGCGGTGTGGGCCAACGCGATTCCCGCCTCGAAGAGCCTCGCCCTCGGGGCGCTGCCGATCGGGCTCGCCCACAACGTCAAGCTCAAGCGCCCGGTCGGCAAGGACCAGATCGTCAGCGTCGACGACGTCGAGCTGACCAGCGACCTCGACGTGGTGGGGCTGCGCCGCCAGATGGAGGACGAGGCCCGCAAGACCGCGCCGCAGCAGGCGGCCTGACCCGGACCGCGGGCCGGGGTCACCGGCCCGCGATCCGCCCGGATCTTCCCCGTCCGTCCTGCCGGAACCGCGTCTCCCCGGGTTCCGGACAGCCGAACGCAGCGGAGGAAGACCCGGGACCCGCACGGCCGGCCGCTCCCCGGCGGGCCCCGTGCCGGGTCCCGGGTCGCATTCTGCCGCCAGCCCGAGAGTCCCCCCCGATGCCCGCCTCCCAGCCCTTCGTCGTCATCGCCGAGTTCCGGGTGAAGCCCGGCTCCCTCGACGCCTTCCTGGCCCTCGCCCATGACGATGCCCGCCACTCCGTCGCCGACGAGCCCGGCTGCCGCGCCTTCGACGTGGCGGTGAGCGAGTCCGACCCGCAGGCGGTGGTGTTCTACGAGGTCTACGACGACCGCGCCGCCTTCGACGCGCATCTGGAGACCCCGCACCTCGCCCGGTTCCGGGCCGGCTTCCCGGCGCTGATCGAGGCGGAGCGGCCGGTGCGCTTCCTCGCCCGCACTGTCTCGGGCGCGGAGGCCGGGTGATGGCCGTCGTCGGCTTCCTCGGCACCGGCATCATGGGGGCGCCGATGGCGCGCCACCTGTGCCGGGCCGGTCACGCCGTCCGCGCGTGGAACCGCTCGCCGGACAAGGCCGCGGCGCTGGCGTCCGACGGCGCGACGCCCGCCGCCGACCCGCAGGCGGCGGTGCGCGGGGCGGATGCCGTCCTCTGCATGCTGAGCTCCGGCCCGGTCTGCGACGAGGTGCTGCTCGGTCCCGGCGGCGTCCTCGCGGCGATGCGCCCCGGCGCCCTGCTCGTGGTGATGAGCTCGATCCCGGTCGACACGGCGCAGCGTCAGGCGCAGGCCGCCGCGGCCGCCGGGATCCTCTGGATCGACGCCCCGGTCTCGGGCGGCGAGAAGGGCGCGGTCGCCGGCACCCTGGCGATCATGGCCGGCGGCAGCCCGGAGGCGTTCGCCCGCGCCGAGCCGCTGCTGTCCGCGATGGGCCGCCCGACCCATGTCGGCCCGGCCGGCTGCGGCCAGCTCGCCAAGCTCGCCAACCAGGCGATCGTCGCCTCGACGATCGTCACGGTGGCCGAGGCGATGACCTTCGTCGCGCGCGGCGGCGCCGACCCGGCCAAGGTGCGCGAGGCGCTGCTCGGCGGCTTCGCCGATTCGACGATCCTCAAGCAGCACGCCCTGCGGATGATCGCCCGCGACTTCGCCCCCGGCGGCCCGGCGAAGTACCAGGTCAAGGACACCGGCACGGCGCTGGCGCACGCCGCGTCCCTCGGCCTGACCCTGCCGGTCCTGTCCCTCGTCGACGAGCTGTTCGGGCAACTCTGCGCCCACGGCGACGGCGACCTCGACCACAGCGCGGTGATCCGCGAGATCGAGCGCCGGAATGGGGCGGCGGCGGGCTGACCGCCCGCTCCACGCCGAGACTCGATTCGCCCGTCGTGGCCGCGGTCGGATTGTGGAGAGGCCCGAAAGCCGGCTTGAGGAGTGGAAGGCGACTGGTGCGCGTTCTCCTCGCCCCGCTTGCGGCAGGGCTGTCCGGTGAAAAGCAGTGGCGCGTCTCCCCTCTCCCGAGTGGGAGAGGGGCCGGGGGTGAGGGTGGAGACGGCTCAGGATGAGGCACTGACGGTTGAGCTGCGCAGTTCGACGTTCAGCGTTTTCTCCTGAACCCGAGCCACCCTCACCCCTACCCCTCTCCCACTCGGGAGAGGGGATCCCGCGCTTGGTTCTACAAGGAAATTTCCCTGGACGGCCGGTCGCTCGCGGGGAGAGGAGACGATCCGCGCTCGCCGCGGGAGCCGCCGCCGCCCTCACACCAGCCGGCAGCCGCCCTTGTCGAGGGCGCGGAACGCCTCGTCGCCCGGTATCGTCGCGACGATGTCGAGCTGGTCCCAGGTGTCGCGCGAGTCGGCCGGCGCCTTCACCCGGGCGAGATACATCGGGTGGATCATCAGCCCGTCTCTGCGCACCCGGCCGCCCGACACGAAGGCGTCGTCGACCGGCAGCTCGCGCATCTTGTCCATCACCGCCTCGGGCGTCTTGGTGCCGGCGGCCTGCACCGCCTTGAGGTAGTGCGTCGCCTGGCTGTAGGCGCCGGCCTGGAGCATCGTCGGCATCCGCCCGACCATCGCGTGGAAGCGCCGCGACCACGCCCGCGTCGCCTCGGTGCGGTCCCAGTAGAACGCGGTGGCGAGCAGCGTGCCCTGGGCGGTCGGCAGGCCGATGCTGCGCACGTCGGTGTCCATCAGCACGAGGGCGGCGATCCGCTGGCCGCCCTTCTGGATGCCGAACTCGTGCGCCTGCTTGATCGCGTTGACCGCGTCCGCCCCGCCATTGGCCAGCGTGATGATCTTGGCCCCCGACGCCTGCGCCTGGAGCAGGTAGGACGAGAAGTCGGCGGTGTTGAGCGGCGCCCGCGACACGCCGAGCACCCGGCCGCCCGACGCCTGCACGAGGTCGGAGGCGTCCTTCACCAGCGCGGCCCCGAAGGCGTAGTCGGCGGCGATGAAGTACCAGGTGTCGCCGCCTTCCTTGACGATCGTCGGCCCGATCGTGCGCGCCATCGCGTGCGAATCGTAGACCCAGTGGCTGGTGTAGGGCGAGCAGTGCTTGCCGCTGATGTCCGAGCTGCCGGCGCTCGTCGCCAGCACGATCCGGCGCTTGTCGGCGGCGAGCTGCATCACCGCGAGCGTGATCGCCGTCGAGGGCATGTCGATGATCGCGTCGACGCCCTGGGTGTCGAACCAGTTGCGGGCGATGACCGACGACACGTCGGGCTTGAGTTGGCAATCGGCGGCGAGCAGCTCGGCCTTGCGGCCGAGGCAGGGCCCGAAATCGTCGATCGCCATCTGGACCGCCTTGACCAGGGCGGGGCCCGAGATGTCGGCATAGGCCGAGGACAGGTCGCTCAGCGCGCCGATCCGGACCGGCTCCTCCGCCGCCCGGGCGCGGCGGATCGCCGGCGCGGCGGCGAGGAAGGGCGCCGCCAGGGCACCGAGCACGAGGCGTCGAGTCTGTCCCATCTGTCCCTCCTGGAAGCCGCTGCGGGCCCCCGACCGGTGGCGGTTCGTCCCTTTTGCCGGGCGCTGTTCGTCGGCCGTTTCCGCGGGCCGTGCGCCTCGGGTCCCGCGGCGCGGCGGAGATCCGCCGCGCCGTCGTTCTTGCGTCAGGCGCTGCGCAGGGCGAGCGCGATGCCCTGCCCGCCGCCGATGCACATCGTCACGAGCGCCAGCCCGCCGCCGATGCGGCCGAGTTCGTGGATCGCCTTGAGCGCGAGGATCGCGCCGGTCGCCCCGACCGGATGGCCGAGGGCGACCGCGCCGCCGTTCGGGTTGACCCGCGCCGGGTCGAAGCCCAGCGCCCGCGACACCGCGCAGGCCTGGGCCGCGAACGCCTCGTTCGACTCGACGACGTCGAAATCCGCCACCGACAGGCCGGTCCGCTTCAGCAGGCCCTGCACCGCCGGGACGGGACCGATGCCCATCTCGGAGGGATCGACCCCGGCATGGGCGTAGCCGACGATCCGCGCCAGCACCGGCAGCCCGTCGCGCCTCGCCCGCTCCTCCTCGACCAGCACCAGGGCCGCCGCGCCGTCGTTGATGCCCGAGGCATTGCCGGCCGTGACGGTGCCGTCGCGCTGGAAGGTCGGCCGCAGGGCCGCGAGGCCGGCGGCGGTGGCGTCGCGCTTGGGGTGCTCGTCGGTGTCGAACAGGATCGAGTCGCGGCCCCGGCGCACCTCGACCGGCAGGATCTGCTCGCGGAAGCGCCCGGCGTCGATCGCCGCGGCGGCCCGGCGCTGGCTCTCGAGGGCGAAGGCGTCCTGCTCCTCGCGGCTCACCCCGTAGCGGGCCGCGACGTTCTCGGCGGTGATCCCCATGATGCCGTGCCCGAACGGGTCGGTGAGGATGCCGGTGAGGTGGTCGGCCACCGCCACGTCGCCCATCTTCCGGCCGAACCGCGCCGCGTGGACGAGGTGGGGCGCGCGGCTCATGCATTCCGCGCCGCCGGCCACCGCGACGTCGGCGTCGCCGAGCATGATCGACTGCGCCGCCGAGACGATCGCCTGGACGCCGCTGCCGCACAGGCGGTTCAGGGTCAGGGCCGGAACCTCCTGCGGGATGCCGCCGTCGATGGCGGCGATCCGGGCGAGGTAGGCGTCGCGCGACTCGGTCAGGATGACGTTGCCGAACACGACGTGCCCGACCTCGCCGGCCGGAACCCCGGCCCGCGCCAGCGCCTCCCGCGTCACCAGCGCGCCGAGCTGCGTCGGCGCGTGGCCCGACAGGGCGCCGCCGAAGCCACCGATGGCCGTGCGGGCGCCGCCCGCGATCACGACGGTCCGGCTCATGGGTGTCCTCCCTGCGCCGGGCGGCTGCCCTTGTGCATCCCGGGTGCGGGAGCCGGCGCGACTTGTATTTAATCGGGAGTATGCTCTATACTCGCGAGTAAGCAAGCGGGAATTCCGGTCCGGCGGAGCACGGCATGGCGGTGGAGCAGTCGCCCTGGAAGGACGCCTTCGGGCGCGAGGCCGACCGGAGCGAGAAGCGCGACGCGGTGCTGCGGGTCGCCGCGCAGTCGTTCTGCGAGCGCGGCGTGCGCGCGACCTCCCTCGACGACGTCGCCGAGCGGCTGAACATCACCAAGCCGACGATCTACCATTACTTCCGCAACAAGGACGAGATCCTGGTCGCCTGCGTGGCCCGCGGCCTCGCGATGATCGACGACGCCATCGCGGAGGCTGACCGGGAGGCGCTCAGCGCCCTCGACCGGCTGCGGGCCGCCCTGCGGCGCTACGCCGAGGTGATGACAATGGATTTCGGGATGTGCGTCACCCGCATCTCCGAGCCGGACCTGTCGGAGGAGGGCCGGACGCGGTTCCGCGACGGCAAGCGCAAGATCGACGGGCGCGTGCGCGACCTCCTGCGCGCCTGCATCCGCGAGGGCTCGATCCGGCCCTGCGACGTGGTGCTGGCGACCTTCACCATCACCGGCGCCCTGAACTGGATCGCCCGCTGGTACGACCCCGCCGGGCCGCTCACCGGCGAGGAGATCGGCGAGCGGATGGTGGCGATGCTGCTCGCCGGCTTCGCCGCGCCGGCCCCCCCGGCCGGCTGAAGCCGGCGCGGACACGCAACGACCCGACGACAAGAATCACGCCGAGGGAACGCCATGGACTTCGCCTACACGGCCCGCACGGAGCAGCTTCGCGCCGCCTTGCAGTCCTTCATGGACGAGGCGGTGCTGCCGCGCGACCGCGACTGGAACCGCATCGCCGCCGGGGGAACCTATCCCCTCGACGTGGTCGAGCCGCTGAAGGCCGAGGCCCGCCGCCGCGGCCTGTGGAACCTGTTCCTGCCCGCCCTGCGGCCCGACGAGCCGGGGACCCGGCTGTCGAACCTCGAATACGCCCCGCTCGCCGAGATCATGGGGCGGGTGCCGTGGGCCTCGGAGGTGTTCAACTGCAACGCCCCCGACACCGGCAACATGGAGATCCTCCACCTGTTCGCGACGCCGGAGCAGCGCGCGCGCTGGCTCGACCCGCTGCTCGACGGACGCATCCGCTCGGGCGTGTCGATCACCGAGCCGGAGGTCGCCTCCTCCGACCCGACCAACCTCGAGACCACGATCCGGCGCGACGGCGACGACCTCGTCATCGATGGGCGCAAGTGGTTCACCACCGGGGCGCTGCACCCGAACTTCGCCTTCACGCTGGTCTTCGGCCTGTCGGATCCGCGCCCCGACGCCGACCCGCATCGGCGCCACTCCTTCGTCATCGTGCCGGCGGGCACGCCGGGCTTCCGGGTGGTGCGCAACGTCCCGATCCTGGGCCACCACTCCCCCGAGGGCCATTGCGAGGTCGCGTTCGAGTCCGTGCGGGTGCCGGCGGCGAACCTCCTCGGCGAGGAGGGCGCCGGCTTCGCCATCGCCCAGGCCCGCCTCGGCCCCGGGCGCATCCACCACTGCATGCGCACCATCGGCCAGTGCGAGCTGGCGCTGGAGCTGATGTGCGAGCGCGCCCTGTCGCGCCGGACCTTCGGCCGGGATCTCGCGTCCTACGCCAACATCCAGGACTGGATCGCCGAGTCGCGCATCGAGATCGAGCAGGCCCGGCTCCTCAACCTCAAGGCCGCCTGGCTGATGGACACGAGCGGCAACAAGGCCGCCCGCACCGAGATCGCCGCGATCAAGGTCGCGGCGGCGCGGCTCCAGACCCGGATCGCCGACCGGGCGATCCAGGTCTTCGGCGCCCGCGGCCTCACCGACGACACCCCGCTGGCCTACCTCTACACCTGGGGCCGCGCCCTGCGCTTCGTCGACGGGCCCGACGAGGTCCACCTGCGCACCATCGCCCGCGCCGAGCTGAAGCGCCGGCGCGGCCCGGTCGCGGCCTGACCCGCCCTCCCCGGCCCGGGCCCGCAGGTCCGGCTTGGTCTTCCGGTCTTTCCTCAGTATCACCGCTGCAACGGCACGCCCGTCGACAACGGCAGGCGCAATCAAGCCGAGACCCAGGGAGGGTTCACCCATGGCATCCGACGGATCGCCCGCCGCGCACGAGGCCGACCGCGCCCGGCGCGACACGATCTCCGACGCCCTGCGCCGCACGGCGCGGCGTTACCGCGACCGCACCGCCCTGTCCTTCGCCGGCCGGAGCTGGAGCTTCTCCGCCCTCGACCGGGCGGTGGACCGGGTCGCCCGCGGCCTGCTCGATGCCGGGCTGGGACGGGGCGACCGCCTCGCCGCCCTCGGGCGCAACTCCGACGCCTACCTGATCCTCTGGCTCGCCTGCGCCCGGGCCGGGATCATCCACGTGCCGGTGAACTACGCCCTGACCGGGCGCGAGCTGCGCTACGTCGTCGAGCAGTCCGGCGCCCGGGCGCTGATCGCCGACCCGAAGCTCGAGGGCAACGCCCGCGAGGCGCTCGGCGAGCGGCCGTCGCCGTGGTTCGCGACGCTGTTCGACGGCAACGGCCTCGACGTGCTGCGGCTCGCCTCCGCCGACAACGACGTGCCGGCGGTCGAGGTCGCCCTCGACGAGGCCGACGTGGTCCAGCTCCTCTACACCTCGGGCACCACCGCCGCGCCCAAGGGCGCGATGATGACGAGCCGCGGGCTGCTGGCGGAGTACCTGAGCTGCATCCTCGCCCTCGATTTCGGCCCCGGCGACCGCGCGCTGGCGGCCCTGCCGCTCTACCACACCGCCCAGATGCACGCCTTCACGATGCCCCAGCTTCTCGCCGGGGCCGAGACGGTGCTGATCGAGGCGCCGGCGCCCGAGACCTGCCTGCGGCTGATCGAGGAGCACCGGCTGACCTCGTTCTTCGCGCCGCCGACGGTGTGGATCAGCCTGCTGCGCTGCCCCGACTTCCCCAAGCGCGACCTGACGAGCCTGCGCCACATCTATTACGGCGCCTCAATCATGCCGGTGCCGGTGCTGGAGGAGCTGCGCGCCCGCCTGCCCGGGGCGCGGCCCTACAACTGCTACGGCCAGAGCGAGATCGCCCCGCTCGCCACCGTGCTGCGCCCCGAGGAGCACGACGCCCGGCCGGCCTCCTGCGGCCGCCCGGTGTTCAACGTCGAGACCCGGATCGTCGACGAGGCGCTGCGCGACGTCGCCCCCGGCGAGCGCGGCGAGATCGTCCACCGCTCGCCCCAGCTCATGGCGGGGTACTGGGACAAGCCGGAGGAGACCGCCGAGGCGTTCCGCGGCGGCTGGTTCCATTCCGGCGACGTCGGCATCATGGACGAGGAGGGCTACATCACCGTCGTCGACCGGGTGAAGGACGTCATCAAGACCGGCGGCACCATCGTGGCGAGCCGCGAGGTCGAGGAGGTGCTGTTCACCCATCCGGGCGTGTCGGAGGTCGCGGTGATCGCCCTGCCGCACCCGAAATGGATCGAGGCGGTGACCGCGGTGGTGGTGATGCGGCCGGGCCACGAGGCCGGCGCCGACGAGCTGATCGCCCATTGCCGCACCGGGCTGGCGCCGTTCAAGGTGCCCAAGCGGGTCCTGTTCCAGGACGACCTGCCGCGCAATACCGCCGGCAAGCTGCTCAAGCGCGAGTTGCGCACCCTCTACGCCGACCTCGACTGGTCCGCCGACGAGGGCCGGGCGGCTCCCGCTCCGGAGGCCGCCCGGCCGGAGGCCGCGCGTGAGCACTGACGGATCGGGCCTGCGGGTCGAGCGCCGCGGCGCGGTCGCGGTCCTGACCTTCGAGCGGCCCGCCGTGCTCAACGCCCTCGACCTCGCCACCGCCCGGGCGCTGCTCGCGGCCAGCCGCGCGGCGATGGCGGACGAGTCCGTGCGGGCGGTGCTGCTGCGCGGCGCCGGGCGCGCCTTCATGGCCGGCGGCGACGTCGCGACCTTTCTGGCCTCCGGCCCGGAGGACAGCCCGGTCCGGGCCCTGATGGACGCGCTGCACGAGGCGCTGATGGTGCTGACCACCGGCCCCAAGCCGGTGCTCGCCGCGGTCCACGGCGCCGTCGCCGGGGCGGGGGTGAGCGTGATGCTCGCCGCCGACCTCGCCCTCGCGGCCGACGATGCCCGCTTCACCCTCGCCTATACCCGGCTCGGCACCTCGGCCGACGGCGGCGCGACGTGGTCGCTGCCGCGGGTGGTGGGCTTGCGCAAGGCGATGGAGATCGCGCTGCTCAACCCGGTGCTCGACGCCGCCGAGGCGCAGCGCCTCGGCCTCGTCAACCGGGTCGTGCCGGCCGGCGACCTCGCCGCCGAGGCCGAGGCCCTGGCCGCCCGCCTCGCCGAGGGGCCGACGACCGCCTACGGGGCGATGAAGCGGCTGCTGCGCGACGCCTCCGGCCGCGACCTCGCCGGCCAGCTCGCGGCCGAATCGGCGAGCTTCCTCGCCTGTGCCGAGACCGCCGACTTCCGCGAGGGCGTCGAGTCGTTCCTCGCCAAGCGGGCGCCGCGGTTCGGGGGGGCCTGAGGCCGGCGGCGTCATGCGGTTTCCGAATGATCGCTCGGCGATCCTGGCGGATCGCATCCGCGATGCGGAAACCGGCTTCGCTCGAGCGCCACGCGGGCTGGTGATACGGAGTCCGGAAGCGATCTTCCGGACTCCGTATCAGTTGCTCACCGGCATGGCCGTCCCTTGCGGATGAAACGAGGCGGCAGTTTTCTGCTCCCGTTGCAGCCGTGGAAAGCGGTCTTCGTCCTAACGCGGGTCCCCCTCTCCCGAGTGGGAGAGGGGCCGGGGGTGAGGGTGGAGACGGCTCAGGATGAGGCACTGACGGTTGAGCTGCGCAGTTCGACGTTCAGCGTTTTCTCCTGAACCCGAGCCACCCTCACCCCTACCCCTCTCCCACTCGGGAGAGGGGATCCCGCGCTCAAAATTTCGACTGCAAAACCAGCCGTTTGCAGCCAGTTTCTATCTAGTCCCGCGCCGACAGCGTGATCGCGTTGTTGAGGTTGCGCGGCGCCACGGCGGCGCCGTTGACCAGGGTCAGGGTGATGGTGTTGAGGCCGAACTGCGCCCCGAAGCCCGGCGTCACCGGCAACGGCAGGCAGGTCCGCAGCAGCGCCTCGCCGCTCTCCAGGAACCGCGCCCGCGCCGCCTCGTCGCCGGCCAGATGCTTGCCGGTGACGAGCTTCCGCCCGATCAGCGCGCCGGTCCTGCCGAGCGAGAACCGGTAGGTCACGAACGACCCCTCGGTGCCGGGCGGCACCTCCCAGCACCGGCGCAGGGCCGCCCGCATCTCGCTCCAGTTGTCGATGACTCGCGAGTTGTCGGCGACTTGCGCGCCGCACGGCGTGGCGGCGAGGATCGCGAGGGCGGCGAGCCCGCCCGCGCTCCGGCGTCGCATCGGTCCCATGCCATCCTCCTCGGATGCGGCGGGCAGGCCGACGCCGTCGGCGACGTCCGACAGGCCCTCCCGGATCGGATTCCGACCCTACGGCACCCGGAGTTAACGGGCCGGGCACGGCCGGCCGCGACATCCGGGGCGCGACGCCATGGTGAACGGCGGCGGAAGGGTCAGCCTCGGGCGGCGTAGGCCCAGTCCGACAGGCGCGCCGGCACCGGAAGCCGGCGCAGGTCGAGGCCGCAGGAGGGCGGGCAGGTCTCGCCCTGGAGCAGGCGGTCGAGGGCGACCTCGGCCGTATCGTAGCAGCCGAGCGCCTCGCCCTCGTAGGAGAGCAGCACGCGGTCCTGCCCGGCCCATCGGGTCGGCGCGATCCGGAACTCGCCCTGCAGGGTGTCGCAGAACCAGTACCCGCCCATGGTCGTCGCTCCTCCGGTTCTTGTCTTGGTTGACACCACCTATAGGCGGCGGTTGCCCTGAAGCCAAGTCGGGGATCCCGCGGCCATGATCTCGTCCGGTTGCTGCGCCAAGCACCCGGGACGCCGCCGCAACCCGGGACATCGGATGCTCGTCCGCACCACCGCGCTCGCCCTCGCTCTCGCCCTGTCCGGCCCCGCCCTCGCGCAGGACGCCGGCCGGACCGACCTGATCCGCGGCCTGTGCCAGAAGGACGGCTGCGACGAGTTCAGCGTCGCCGGGGTCGAGCCGGTGACGCGGGCCGCCGACGGCACCCTCAACCGGACCCGGGTCAGGACCTTCCACGCCAGCCACCAGGGCCGCACCGCGGGCGCCGAGGAGGCCGGCTACGTCTTCTGCTCGACGACGCGCCCGGCGATCCTGTCCGGGCAGGGCGGCCGGTTCACCGCCCTGATGATCGCGCCCGCCGCGACCGCGGATTCGCGCGAGACGGTGCGCCGCAACGCCAACTTCGTCGCCCTGTACTTCGCGATCTGCCACGGGGCCGAGGCCGGCCGGGCGGCGGTGCGCGACCTGCCCGGCACCGCCCGGTCCCTCGGCTACAGCGTCGCCGCCGCCCAGTCGCGCGTGGTGCAGCTCGACCGGGCCGAGGACATCCTCGTGCGGCGCTGAACGCACCGTGCGGCGCTGAACGCACCGGGCGGCGCCGACCGCACCGGGCGGCGCCGGCCCTCACCCCGCCCGGGAGCGGAACGGCACCACCCGCTCGGCCGTGCCGGCGTCGAGGGTGAGGTGGATCGCCCAGGCCAGCCGCTCCTGGTCGAACGGCTTGGCGAGCCGCAGGGCGCCGTCGCCGGCCTCCTCGGGCAGTTCGGCGTAGCCGCTCGCCAGGATCGCCCGCAGGTCGGGCCGCAGCGCCCGGATCCGCTGCAGGAGCTGGGTGCCGGTCATCGCCGGCATCACCTGGTCGGTGACGACGAGGTTGAGCGTCCGGGTGCGGCCGATGAGGTCGAGGGCCTCCTGGCCCGAGCGCGCCTCGATGACCTGATGCCCGAGATCCTCCAGCATCGCGGCGGTGTTCTCCAGCACCAGCGGGTCGTCGTCGACGACGAGGACGGCGAGCCCGCGCCGGGCCTCCCGCGGCAGGGCCACGGCCGGCGCGCGCCCAGCCGGCACCGGCTCGCCCTCGGCCACCGGCAGCCAGATCTCCGCCACGGTGCCCATCCCCGGGCGGCTCCTCAGCCGCAGGCGGCCCTTCGACTGCTCGGCGAGGCCGTGGACCATCGACAAGCCGAGCCCGGTGCCCTTGCCGACGCCCTTGGTGGTGAAGAACGGCTCCTGCGCCCGGGCGAGCGTCGCCTCGTCCATGCCCTGCCCGGTATCGGCGACCGACAGGCACAGGTAGCGGCCGGGATCGAGGCCGAGGCGGTCGTCCTCGCCGGCCTCGCGGGCGCCGATCACGATCTCGCCGCCGTCCGGCATCGCGTCGCGGGCGTTGACCGCGAGGTTGAGCAGCGCGAGTTCGAGCTGGTGGGCGTCGGCCAGCACCGCCGGCAGGCCGAGGGGAAAGCGGGTCTCGATCCGCATCGCCGGGCCGATCGAGCGCTGGAGCAGGTCCGACATGCCGTGGACGAGGTCGGGCAGCGCCACCGGCTCCGGCTTGAGGTCCTGGCGGCGGGCGAAGGCGAGCATGCGCTGGGTCAGGGCGGCGCCGCGCTGCGCGCCCTGGACCGCGTTGTCGAGCAGGCGGACGAGCTTGGGGTCGTCGGGCAGGCGCCGGCGCAGCAGTTCGAGGCTCCCGAGCACCGCCATCAGCAGGTTGTTGAAGTCGTGCGCGACCCCGCCGGTGAGCTGGCCCACCGCCTCCATCTTCTGGGCCTGGAACAGGGCGGTGCGGGTCCGCTCCAGGGTCTCCTGGGCCTGCTTGCGCTCGGTGATGTCGCGGGTGACCTTGGCGTAGCCGATCACCCGGCCGGCCTCGTCGCGCACCGGGTCGATGACGACGCTGGCCCAGAACCGGCTGCCGTCCCGGCGCACCCGCCAGCCCTCCTGCTCGAAATGCCCGTCCCGCGCCGCGGTCGCCAGCGCCCGCTCCGGCAGGCCGTCCGCGCGGTCCTCCGGGGTGTAGAAGCGCGAGAAATGGCTGCCGACCACCTCGTCGGCGGCGTAGCCCTTGATGCGCGCGGCGCCGGCGTTCCAGTTCGCGACCCGGCCCTCGTCGTCGAGCATGAAGATGGCGTAGTCGGTGACGCTCTGGAGCAGCAGCCGGAACCGCTCCTCGCTGGCGCGCAGGGCCGCCGCCTCGCGCGCGACCCGGTCGGCGACGTGGCGGTCGACCATCGCGGCGACGAGCGCCAGGACCAGGATCAGGAAGGTCGTGCCGGTGACCCACAGGGCGAGCTGGGTCTGTGGCAGGCCCGCCCCGCCGGCGGGCGCCGCGTGGACGTGGGCCTCGACACCCTGCATCGCCGCGTAGTGCATCCCGGCGACGGCGAGCCCCATCGCCGCCGCGGCGGCGAGGCGCGCGCCGAATCCGACGGTGCGCTGCGCGAGGTGGAGCGCGACGGTCGCCGCCCCGACCGCGATCAGCAGCGACACCGCGACCCAGCCGGGGGCGTGGTGCAGTTCCGCCGGCAGGCGCATCGCCGCCATCCCGGTATAGTGCATGGCGGCGACGCCGAGGCCCATCGCCGTCCCGCCGGCGGCGAGCGCCACGGGACCCGGGCGCTCGCCCGGCCGCCCGCGGGCGGCGAGGAAGAACCCGAGGGCGGTCGCCGCGACCGGCAGCGCCATCGAGACCAGCGTGAGGGTGAGGTCGTAGCTCGCCTCCATCCCGGGCAGGCTGAAGGCCAGCATCGCGACGAAGTGCATCGACCATACCCCGCCGCCCATCGCGACGGCGGCGGTCGCCAGCCACGCCAGCGCCGGCCAGCCGGTGGTGGCGCGCATGCGCGCGGCGAGGTCGAGGGCGGTGTAGGCGGCGATCATCGCGATCAGCACCGAGAGCGCGACGAGGGTCGGATCGTGCAATCCGGTATGGGACATGGAGGCGGGGACGACGGGGGACGGGCGGAGTCCTTCCTCATACATCGCCGCGGCGCGGTTGAGGATGCGGCGGCGACGGTCTTTCGTCGGAAGGGCGGTTTCGCGGCGGCGCGCCCGGCGCGGGGTCCCGCCGGTGGATACCCTGCGGCAGCATTCCGGGCGGGGAGTGGCGCCGGCCGCGCCCGGAAGACGAGGCCGCGGGGCCGGGCGATGCGGACGGCGGCGGCATTGCGGCAGGCCGCCGGCACGACCCCGATCCGGTGCGCCGAAACGACGCTGGTCCTGCCCGGAACCGGGGCCGTGCCGCATCTACTGGCGCGTGCGGTCGAGACGAGCCGGCGGCGGGCCACCCGCCGAGGGATCGTCTTCGGCAGCCATCCGTGGACACGGGCCGGCGACGCCGGGACCTGGGCTGGACAGACGGTCGGGGCATCGTGGCCGCCCCCTGCCCGGCGCCTCCGCAACGACAAGGGGACGGACCATGCAGACCTATACCGATGTCCTTTCGGGCAAGTGCCCGTTCGGCGGCGACCGCATCGGCGGATCGTTCACGACGCCGCCGACGCTGGAGGAGTGGTATCCCGGCCGCCTGCGCGTCGAGATGCTGCACCAGAACGGCCCGCAGGCCGACCCGCTCGGGCCGGACTTCGACTACCGGGCCGCGTTCGCGTCGATCGACTACGAGCAGCTCAAGGCCGACATCAAGGCGTTCCTGACGAGCTCCGTGGCGTGGTGGCCGTCCGACTACGGCCATTACGGGCCGCAGATGATCCGGATGGCGTGGCACTCCGCCGGCACCTACCGCATCGCCGACGGGCGCGGCGGCGCCGGCGAGGGCCTGCAGCGCTTCGCCCCGATCAGCAGCTGGTGGGACAACGGCAACACCGACAAGTCCCGCCGCCTGATCTGGCCGATCAAGCAGAAATACGGCAACGCCCTGTCCTGGGCCGACCTGATGGTGCTGACCGGCACCTGCGCGCTCGAGATCATGGGCTTCCCGACCTACGGCTTCGCCGGCGGGCGCCGCGACGCCTGGGAGGCGGACAACGCCACCTACTGGGGCCCGGAACTGTGGGACCCGACCGCCCCGCAATCCCCCGACGCCATGGTGACCCGCGACAAGCGCTGGCGGGGCACGAACGGCGACCCCGACTACGACCTGGAGAACCCGCTCGCGGCCTCGCACCAGGCGCTGATCTACGTCAATCCCGAAGGGCCCTACGGCAGCGGCGACCCGCTCGCCTCGGCCCGAGACATCCGCATCACCTTCACCCGCATGGCGATGAACGACGAGGAGACCGTCGCGCTGATCGCCGGCGGCCATGCCTTCGGCAAGAGCCACGGCATGGTCAAGGCCGACCGGGTCGGCCCGCCGCCGGAGATCGCCCCGATGGAGGCGATGGGCCTCGGTTGGCACAATCCCGAGGGCCCGGGCTTCGCCGAGTACACGATGACGAACGGCATCGAGGGCTCGTGGTCGCCCGATCCGACGCAGTGGGACAACAGCTACCTGGAGAACCTGTTCAGGTTCGAGTGGAAGCAGACCAGGAGCCCCGCCGGCGCCCTGCAATGGGAGCCGACCGACCCGGACGCCCCGCGCACGCCGGACGCCCACGTCCCGGGCCGGACCCATCCGCTGATGATGATGACCAGCGACATCGCGCTCAAGACCGACCCGGTCTACCGCGAGATCTGCGAGAGGTTCCTGAACGACTTCGAGTATTTCACGCTGCAATTCTCGAAGGCGTGGTACAAGCTGACCCACCGCGACATGGGGCCGAAGGAGCGCTACCTCGGGCCCGAGGCGCGGATCGAGGACGACCTGCTGTGGCAGGACCCGATCCCGCCGGTGGACCACCCGCTGGTGGACGAGGCCGACGTGGCGGCGCTCAAGGCCGACATCCTCGGCCGGGGCCATTCGGTGTCGGACCTCGCCTTCACGGCGTTCTCGGCGGCCTCGACCTACCGCAACAGCGACAAGCGCGGCGGGGCCAATGGCGGCCGTCTCGCGCTCGCGCCGCAGGCCGGGTGGGCGGTCAACCGGCGCGCGGCGCCGGTGGTCGAGACGCTGCGGGCCGTCGCGGCGGACTTCAACGCCCGGGCGGCCGGGGGCAGGAAGGTGTCGCTCGCCGACCTCATCGTGCTCGGCGGCTGCGCCGCGGTCGAGGTCGCGGCGCGGGACGCCGGGGTGGCGGTCGCCGTCCCGTTCGCGCCGGGCCGGATGGACACCACGCCGGACCTCACCGACGCGGAGAGCTTCGAGTGGCTCAAGCCGGTGGTCGACGGCTTCCGCAACTACGTCGACGACGGCTTTTCCGAGATCACCCGCGGCCGGGTCGCCCCCGAGCAGGTCTTCCTCGACCGGGCCAACCTGCTGGCGCTCACCGCGCCCGAATGGGTCGCGCTGACCGGCGGCCTGCGGGCGCTCGACCTCAACCACGACGGCGCGCGCCACGGCATCTTCACCGACCGCGTCGGGGTGCTCACCAACGACTTCTTCACCGTCCTGACCAGCATGGACTACGAGTGGAAGAAGGCCGACGCGGCCGGAATGAGCTTCCGGCTCGACGACCGGGCGACCGGGGAGACCCGGTTCACCGCGACGCGGTGCGACCTCGTCTTCGGCGTGAATGCCCAGTTGCGGGCGGTGGCCGAGGTCTATGCCGGCGCCGACGGCCACGAGCGGTTCGTGCGCGACTTCGTGAAGGTCTGGGACAAGGTGATGACCCTCGACCGCTTCGACCTGAGAGTCTGACCGTCGAAGGCCCCGGACCGCCGTTCCGGCGTCCCGGGGCCGGCGCCGGGCGTCAGCGCACGCGCTCGACCCGCGCCAGCAGGCAGCCCGGCCGCGCGGTGTGCACGTTCACGAACGCCGTGCGCGCATCCGCCAGCGCCCGGTCGAGATCCGGATCGATCTCCGCCCCGGCGCCGACCCGCCCGAGGTCATACAGGCACAGGTCCTCGGCGTCGTAGGCCCGCACCGACACGAGGGCGTTCGCGCGGATGACCGGCGCGATCTCGTCGGCTGCCGCGTAGGGCTTGCAGGCTTCGGCATGGAGGAAGATCGGGCTCGGGGTCCAGTAGATGCCCCGGGGTCCCACGAGGTCGTAGGAGCCGAGCAGCATCGGCTCTCCCGGGTCGGCGCAGTGCAGGCACGACCGGCACGGGAAGCCGGTCGGGCTCGACGCGGCGACGCGCCGGACCGCGTTCCCGCGGTCGTCGCGCCCGGTGCGGCGGAACCGGGACGCGGCCTCGTCGGCGATCGGGACACAGCGGAACCGGACCATGGGGAGCCTCCTGCCTGAACCGGGCCAGTGTCGCAGCGGGGCGCGGAATCGGCATCCCGTTCCTTGCCGTGCAATCGGCGCGCGGCCGCCTCGACCGGACGACGGGCCGCCGGGGTCCCTTCGGCGTGTCGCGCCCGCCGACCCGAATGCGATGCTGGCGCCCTCGCGACGGCTCGTGGCCCGCCCGTGGGATCCGGACGGCCGGGATGCTGCTCGGGAGCGAAACGGAGAGGCGACGCGCGGGCCGTTTCCGGCCGGGAGCGTCGCCGGTCCGACCTCCCCGGAGCGGGAAAGTGCGTGCTGGCGGAACCTCTTGACCGCGGCCCGAACCCGTGGCTTGTGGGGGCGGTCGGCGCCAGACTCCGTAGCTCAGCTGGATAGAGCAGCCGCCTTCTAAGCGGCAGGTCGTAGGTTCGAGCCCTACCGGGGTCGCCATCCTGTACCGCCGAGGACAGGCCAACGGCGGCCGGCACCGGACGATGATACGCAATCCGGAAGATTGCTTCCGGATTGCGTATCGCCAGCCCGCGCGGTGGAGCCGGAGGCTCCACACGCTTGAGCGAAGCCGGTTTCCGCACGCGAAGCGATCCCGCAGGGATCGCCGAGCGATCAATCAGAAACCACATGACCGCCGCGCTGCGGCCCGACATCACGGCACCGATATCGGCGAGGCGAGCACGGTCGAGCGATCGGACGGCGCCATGGCTGCGTTCACGCCCGAAAATGGCGGCTGTGCGCGTTCCGGGGCCGGCACGATCCCGACCGGGTGTTCCTCGATTCCTCCGACGGGCTGAAAACCGGTGGGTCGGGTCGCGAACCGGACGGCGGATCGCGCTACGACGCCGGAGGGCTCCGCCGCAGCCGCACCACCGCCCGGTCGAGGGCGCCCAGGAAGGCGGAGCGGTCGCGCGCGGTGAACGGACGCGGACCGCCGGTGACCGCGCCGGCCTCGCGCAGGTCCTGCATCAGGTTGCGGGTGGCGAGCGCCATCCCGATGCCGGATTCCGAGAACGGCTTGCCGTTCGGCGCGATCACGGTGGCACCGGCCTTCACGCAGCGGCTCGCCAGCGGCACGTCCGCCGTGACCACGATGCTGCCGGCGCCGGCCCGCTCGGCGATCCAGTCGTCGGCGGCGTCGAAGCCGTCCGAGACCACGACCCGCTCGATCCACGCCTCGCGCGGGACGTTCAGGAACGCGTTGGCCACCACGACGACGTGGCAGCCGCAGCGCCCGGCGACCCGGTAGACCTCGTCCTTCACCGGGCAGGCATCGGCGTCGACGTAGATCGTGGGGGTCATGGCCGTGCAGGTCTTGGTCGTAGGGGTCTCGGTCGCGCCGGCACGGGGCTCAGCGCACGCCGATGAGTTCGACGTCGAAGATCAGGGTCGCGTTCGGCGGGATCACGCCGCCGGCCCCGCGGGCGCCGTAGCCGAGGTCCGGCGGGATCACCAGGGTGCGCTTGCCGCCGACCTTCATCGACAGCAGGCCCTCGTCCCAGCCGCGGATCACCTGCCCGGTGCCGACGGCGAAGCTGAGCGGCTGCTTGCGGTCGAGGGAGCTGTCGAACTTGCGGCCGCGCTTGCCCTTGTCGTCGAGCCAGCCGGTGTAGTGGACGTCGACGGTCTGGCCGGCCTTCGGCTCGGGGCCGGTGCCCACGACCTCGTCCTTGACCTTCAGGCCCGACGGCGTGGTGGTGAACTCAGCGGCGGAAGCGGTGGCACTCATGGCGATCAGCAAGGCTCCGGTGAGGGACAGGACCGAACGAAACATGGCGAGCAGGGTTCCCGGTTCAGGTGATGGACGAGGATGAAACAGCACGCCCTGCCGAGACTTGCCGGCGGCGGCTGATGCCTTGCGTCAGGCCGGCGGCAGCCGGTCGGGGTCGATCGGAGCGCCCGCCGCCCAGGCGGCCAGCACTTCGCGCACGGCGGCCGGCGACGGCAGGCGGCGGGCCGCGATCGTGTCGCCGTCCCCGACCCGGACCGCGACGCCGCCGTCCCGGTCGACCACCGCGAACGCCTTCTCGTCGGTGAGGTCGTCGCCGAAGAACAGCGCCCGGCGGCCGGCATAGGGCGGCTCGTCCAGGAAGGCGCGGATCGCGTGGCCCTTGGTGGCGCTGGCCGGCAGGATCTCGCCGACCGCCTTGCCGAGCTGGAGCCGGTACTCCGCGCCGAGTTGCCCGGCCAGAGCCTCCACCGCCGCCTGCGCGCGGGCGGCATCGGCCTCGCCGGCGAGGCGCCAATGCACCGCGAACGAGCAGCCCTTGTCCTCGATCAGCACGCCGTCGAGCGGGGCGACCGTCTGCCGGATCCCCGCGAGACCGGCGCGCAGGGCCGGAAACGCCTCGGGCTCGCAGCCGGCGACGCGCCCGCCGCGGCGGCTCTCGACCCCGTGCAGCCCGGCGACGTCGTAGCGTCCCGGCGCCAGGAAGCCGTCGATGGTGGCGATCGGCCGGCCGGTCACGAGGGCGAGCGCCCCGCCGACCCGGTCGCGCAGGGCGTCGAGGACCCCCGGCAGGCCGGGCTCGACCACCACCGCGTCGGGCCGCGGCGCGATCTCGACCAGGGTGCCGTCGAAATCGAGGAAGATCGCGAAGTCGGTCACGGCATCGCTCCCGCAGCGCGGCCCTCTCCCGGCCGCAGGGGCATAAAGCCCATCGCCGCCCGCAACGCAAACCGCGGCCGGTGTCGCCACAAGGTCACGCCCGGCCGCTGCGGCATCGCAGCCCCGACAAATCTGTATAGCCCTTGCTATAAGGCGCATTAGGTTAGGGCGACGCGCCAAGGTGGCGCGGGCGAGGGGAGAAGCCGGGCATGGCGGACGGGCAGGTCTGCGAGCGGGGCTGGCGGAGCCGGGAGGGCGATGCGCCGAGCCTCGGCGGCATGAACGCCAGCGTGCCGGTCGCCGCCGGCGGGCACTGGCTGCGGCGCCTGTTCGCCTTCATCGGGCCCGGCTACATGGTCTCGGTCGGCTACATGGACCCGGGCAACTGGGCCACCGACCTCGCCGGCGGGGCGAAGTTCGGCTACACCCTGCTCGCCGTCATCCTGCTGTCCAACCTGATGGCGGTGGTGCTCCAGGCGCTGTCGGCCCGGCTCGGCATCGTCACCGGCCGCGACCTCGCCCAGGCCTGCCGCGACCACTACCCGCGCCCGGTCGGCATCGCGCTCTGGCTCGCCTGCGAGGCGGCGATCATCGCCTGCGACCTCGCCGAGGTGATCGGCACCGCCATCGCCCTTAAGCTGCTGTTCGGCCTGCCGCTCATCGTCGGCGCGATCCTCACCGGCCTCGACGCGCTCCTCGTCCTGCTGCTGCTGCGCCGCGGCTTCCGGGCGCTCGAAGCCTTCGTGATCGCGCTGCTGACGCTGATCTTCGTCTGCTTCGCCATCCAGATCGTGATGGCGGCCCCGCCGGTGCGCGAGGTGCTCGCCGGCTTCGTGCCGAGCGCCACGATCGTGTCCGACCCGGCGGCGCTCTACCTCGCCATCGGCATCCTCGGCGCCACCGTGATGCCGCACAACCTCTACCTGCACTCGTCGATCGTGCAGACCCGGGCCTACCCGCGCACCCCCGCCGGCCGGGCCTCGGCCCTGCGCTTCGCCACCATCGACTCCACCGTCGCGCTGACGCTGGCCCTGTTCGTCAACGCGGCGATCCTCATCATGGCCGCGACGGTGTTCCACGCCACCGGCCACACCGACGTCGAGGAGATCGAGCAGGCCCACGCCCTGCTGTCGCCGCTGCTCGGCGCCGGCATCGCCTCGACCCTGTTCGCGGTCGCGCTGCTCGCCTCGGGCCTCAACTCCACGGTGACGGCGACGCTCGCCGGGCAGATCGTGATGGAGGGCTTCCTGCGCCTGCGCCTGCCGCCCTGGGCGCGCCGCCTCGTCACCCGCGGCATCGCCATCGTGCCGGTCGTCGCGGTGACGGCGCTCTACGGCGAGCAGGGCACCGCCCGGCTCCTCGTGCTGAGCCAGGTCGTGCTGTCGATGCAGTTGCCGTTCGCGATCGTGCCGCTGGTGCAGTTCGTCTCCGACAAGCGGAAGATGGGCGAGTTCGTGATCCGGCCGTGGCTCAAGGGGCTGTCCTGGGCGATCGCGGGACTGGTCGTGGTGCTCAACCTGAAGCTGCTCGCGGACGTGGTGACGGGCGGGTGAGGCGGGACTTTCCCGCCTCTGGAGCATCGTCACCGCACAAGTGACTGCGAGGTTCAGCTAGATTTGACCTTCACCCTCTCTACCTCGAGGTGACCGCTGGCGCGTGGTACACCGCACGACCGGCCACCAGAAGTTGAGCCCGCGCTTCCCGAAAGCAAACCTGCCGAACATTTGGGCACGCCGACGGGCGAGCGCAGGGGAACAACGCGACGCCGTGCGTCTTATGCTCCACACTGTCCACAAGACGCGGCCCCACGATGAAAATCCGCACCGGTTTCGACATCGCCTTCGACACGCCCGTCCCGACCCCGATGGTGCTGATGCTGACGACGCATCCGTCCCGCGCCGGCGACGTGCTTACCCCGGAGACGATCACCTTCGATCCGCCGGTCCCGGCGCACCAGTTCGTCGACGCCTTCGGCAACGTCTGCACCCGCATCACCGCCCCGGGTGGCCGCATCGCCATGCGGTCGAGCTTCGAGGTCGCCGATTCGGGCCAACCCGACGAGATCGCGCCCGACGCGGCCCAGACCCCGGTCGAGGAGCTACCGAACGAGGTGCTGCCGTTCCTGCTCGGCAGCCGCTACTGCGACACCGACAAGCTGTCGGCCACCGCGTGGTCGCTGTTCGGTAACACGCCGCTCGGCTGGGCCCGGGTCCAGGCGATCGTCGACTTCGTGCACAACCACATCCGGTTCGACTACCAGCGCGCCGACTGCACCCGCAGCGCCTTCGACGCCTACAACCAGCGCGAAGGGGTGTGCCGCGACTTCGCCCACCTCGCGGTGACGTTCTGCCGTTGCATGAACATCCCGGCGCGCTACTGCACCGGCTATCTCGGCGACATCGGCGTGCCGGCGGTTCCCGACCCGATGGACTTCTCGGCGTGGTTCGAGGTCTATCTCGGCGGGCGCTGGTACACCTTCGACGCCCGCCACAACACGCCGCGCATCGGCCGCATCGTCATCGCACGCGGCCGCGACGCCACCGACGTGGCGATCTCGACGAGCTTCGGGCCGGCCTGGCTCGCCAAGTTCGAGGTCCACACCGACGAGGTCGCCGAGGAGGCGCCGCCGGCCGCCCTGCGCCGCGCCGCCTGATCGCGCACCCGGCGCTGCCGCGCCGGGTGCTTCCCTTCGCGACCGGCAGGCTCTAGAGCCCCGCCTTCCGGTCGCCCGAGGGAGTTCTGTTGCGCCTTCGTCCCTACCAGCGCGCCAGCCTCGATGCCCTCGCCGACGACTGGGCCCGGGGCGGGCGCAGCGGCCTCGTCGTGCTGCCGACCGGCGCCGGCAAGAGCCTCGTCATCGCCGCCCTGATCCGCGAGACCCTCGAGCGTGCCCCCGGCGCCCGGGTCGCGGTGGTGACCCATTCCCGCGAGCTGATCGCCCAGAACCACGCCGAGCTCCTCGCCCTGTGGCCCGGGGCACCGGCCGGGATCGTCTCGGCCGGGCTGCGCCGGCGCGACGAGGACGCGCAGGTGGTGTTCTGCGGCATTCAGACGGTGTGGAACCGCCTGGACCGGCTCGGTCACCTCGACCTCGTGGTCGTCGACGAGGCCCACCTGATCCCGCGCTCCGCCGACACGCGCTACGGCCGCTTCCTCGACGCGGCGCGGGCGGCCTCGCCGGACCTGAAGCTCGTCGGCCTCACCGCCACGCCCTACCGGCTCGACAGCGGCCGCCTCGACGAGGGGGCGGGCCGCGTGTTCGACCGCATCGTCCACGAGGCCCAGGTCGGCGACCTGATCCGCGACGGCTACCTGTCGCTGCTGGTCTCGAAGGCGACCGCGACGGTCCTCGACGTGTCCGGCGTGCCCCGGCGCGGCGGCGACTACGTGCCGGGCGCCCTGGAGGCGGCGGTCAACCGCGACGCCGTCACCCGGGCGGCGGTGGCCGAGATGGTGGCCTACGGCGCCGGGCGCCGGGCGTGGCTCGCCTTCTGCGCCGGAGTCGCCCACGCCGCGGCGGTGCGCGACGCGGTGCGGGCGGAGGGGTATTCGTGCGAGGCGGTCTCGGGCGAGACGCCCCCGGCCGAGCGCGACCGGGTCATCCGGGCCTTTCGCGAGGGGCGGCTGCGCTGCCTCACCTCGGTCGGGGTGCTGGCGACCGGGTTCAACGTGCCGGGCACCGACCTCATCGCCCTGCTGCGGCCGACGGAGAGCACCGGGCTCTACGTGCAGCAGGTCGGGCGCGGCCTGCGCCGGGCGCCCGGCAAGGCCGACTGCCTCGTCCTCGACTATGCCGGGCTGGTGCGCCGCCACGGCCCGGTCGACGCGCTCTCGGCCAACGCCGTCGCGCGGGCGCTGAAGCTCGGCGGCGAGGCGCCGCGGGCCAAGCCCTGCCCGGGCTGCGGCGCGCTGATCGCCCTCAACGCCAGCACCTGCGAGGCGTGCTGGACCGAGCCCGAGGCGGATCCCGACGCGGCCGCGCCGCACGCGGCCGAGGCCGACGATTCCCGCATCCTGTCGGCGGCGGCGGCGCCGGCCGGGTGGCGGACCGTCGAGGGCTGGCGCCTCGCCGCCGAGCCGGCCGGCGGCGCCACGGCGCTCGGCGTCACCTTCGTGGTCGCCGGCGGCCACCGGATCCGCCTCGGCCTGGAGCAGACCGGCTATCCGCGCGAGAAGGCGGTGGCGTGGTGGCGCCGCCTCGGCGGCGGCGACCCGCCGCCGATGAGCGTCGCCGAGGCGCTGGAGCGCCAGGACGAGCTGGTCCGGCCGGAAGCCCTGCGGGTCGCCCCGAGCGGGCGCCTGTCGGAGACGGTGGAACTCCGCCTACCCGACGGGGCGGTGTGGCGCGACACCAGCCGGGTCGGCTGAGCAGAGCTGCACAGGGCAACTCTGCTCAGCAGATTTCGCGAAAGTGGTAGCCGGTTTTGCGACAAAAGTCTGCGACATAACAAGAAACTAAGCAGGCTTCCGACGAAGTGGATATCGGTTCGTCGAAGAAAATGCGGCAAAATCAAAGACCTGGAGAGGTCCGCGATCGCAACGCGATCGTGAAGTGCTCCAGCCCTCCGCTCTTGCATCGTCTTCGCCGCCGAAACAGCGACCATCGTGACAGGCATGAATGAGCACCAACGGCTCGGCGCTCGCACGAGTGTGGAGCGGCCTGCCACGAAGCATGGGCATCTTGATCGTCTTCGCTCTGCGTATAGGAATAAATGCAGATCATGCCGCCGGTTCCGATCGGCGAAATCGAGCAGAGATGTCTTCGTCGTCTGTGCGGAGCCGATTGTCGACTCGGTGCGGATCTTGCGTATCGGTCTTCGAGATGTCTTCCTTCTCGGCGCCGGCCGATGTCGTCACCGGAAATCTGCCCGGGTGGGTTGTTCGAGACGATCGTCGGACGACTCGTTTCGACACTACGCATGACCGGTCCGCACGGTGGCGCCGGAGGCCCCCCGACCCGAGCACTGCCGGTTTCCGCCTCGCGACAGCGAGCGCCTGCGCTCGCCCGAAGCGAGGGCATGACCGTCGCCACGATCCCGCGGGGATCCGCCGGGCGACCGATCGAGACCCGTCTCAGGCGACCCCGATCTCGAACTCCATCCCGCGCCCCGGCCCGCCGTCGGCGTAATCGACCAGGGTGTAGCCGCGCTCGGCCAAAGCCGCCTCCAGCTCGTCGCGGTGGCGGCGGAACAGTTGCCCGATCGCCAGCGGCGTCAGCCTCGGGCTCGCCCGCCGCAGCGGCTCGACGCCGACATGAAGCGGCGCCCCCTCGCGGTCGGCGATCCGGACGAGGGCGGAGGCCAGTTCCGCCGCCTTGGATTCCGCCGCCGACTTGGCCTTGAACGCCATCCCGTCCTCCCTCTCAGCCGCCCCGCACCTGCTCGGCGAAATCCTCCGGCACCTCGCCGAACTGGCCGAGGATCGTCACGCTGTCGAGCTCGCCGGTCTCGTCGTCGGCGACGATCTTCAGCGCCGCGGCGCCGGCCATCCGCCGGGCGACCGCCTCGGCCCGCTTGAGCGCGCCGCTCTCGGTCGGCGCGGTGTCGCGGGCGCCCGGCACCAGCCGCTTGCGCTTGATCTCGAAGGTCTGCACCAGGAAGGTGGTCCGGTTCGCCATCTCTCGTCCCGCCGGTCGTGTCCCGGCTCTCCTACTCGGTTTCCGGCACGTTGCGTTCCAATTCGTCGAGCCACGGGCGGGCATTGCCGTCGGAGGGCGCGCGCCAATCGCCGCGGGGCGACAGGGCGCCGCCGGCCGCGACCTTCGGGCCGTTGGGCAGGGCCGAGCGCTTGAACTGGCTGAAGCCGAAATAGCGCTGGAGGAACACCCGCATCCAGTGCCGGATCGTCGGCAGGTCGTAGGCGCCGCGCTTGGCCTCGGGGAATCCCGGCGGCCAGGGCCCGCGCGCCGCGTCGCTCCAGGCGTGCAGCGCCAGGAACGCGATCTTCGAGGGCCGGTAGCCGTAGCGCAGGGTGTAGAACAGCGAGAAGTCCTGGAGCGCGTAGGGGCCGATCTTCGATTCGGTGCTCTGGATCGTCTCGCCCTCGGCGGCGGGCACCAGTTCCGGCGAGATCTCGGTGTCGAGGATCGCGTCCAGCGTCGCGCCGACCTCGGCGGAGAACTGGCCCGACGCGATCACCCAGCGGATCAGGTGCTGGATCAGGGTCTTGGGCACCCCGGCATTGACCGCGTAATGCGACATCTGATCGCCGACGCCGTAGGTGCACCAGCCGAGCGCCAGCTCCGACAGGTCGCCGGTGCCGACCACGATGCCGTTGTGCCGGTTGGCGAGGCGGAAGAGGTAGTCGGTGCGCAGGCCCGCCTGCACGTTCTCGAAGGTCACGTCGTAGACCGGCTCGCCGCGGCCGAACGGGTGGCCCATGTCGGCGAGCATCCGGGTCGCCGCCGGGCGGATGTCGATCTCCTCGGCGGTCGTGCCGAGGGACGCCATCAGCCGGTGGGCGTTGCCCTTGGTCTCGGCCGAGGTGGCGAAGCCCGGCATGGTGTAGGTGAGGATGTCGGTGCGCGGCAGGCCGAGCCGGTCGAAGGCGCGGGCGGCGACGATGAGCGCGTGGGTCGAGTCGAGCCCGCCCGAGATGCCGATCACCACCCGGCGGGTGCCGGTCGCCTCGAGCCTCTGGGCGAGGCCCGCGACCTGGATGTTGTAGCCCTCGTAGCAGTCCTGGGCGAGGCGCGCCGGGTCGGCGGGCACGAACGGGAACCGCTCGACGGTGCGGGCGAGGCCGAGATCGGCGGCGGGCGGGGCCAGGGTGAAGCCGATGCGGCGGCGCGGGCCGAGCACGAGGGCTTTGGCCAGGTCCTTGGCGTTGTCGTCGAAGCTGCCCATCTGGGCACGCTCCTGGCGCAGGCGGTCGAGGTCGATGTCGGCCACCGTCACCTGCGGTTCCTGCGGGAACCGCTCGCCCTCGGCGAGCAGCTCGCCGTCCTCGCAGATGACGGTCTGGCCGTCCCAGGCGAGGTCGGTGGTCGATTCGCCCGGGCCCGCCGCGGCGTAGACGTAGGCGGACAGGCAGCGCGCCGAGGCCGACTGGCACAGGAGCCTGCGGCTGTCCGCCCGCCCGATGGTGATCGGGCTGCCCGACAGGTTGACCAGCACGGTCGCGCCGGCGAGCGCCGCGAGCGCCGCGGGCGGGACCGGGATCCACATGTCCTCGCAGATCTCGACCCCGACGACGAGGCCGGGCAGGTCGTCGGCGGCGAACAGCAGGTCGACCCCGAACGGCACCGTCTCTCCGGCGAGCGTCAGGCTCTCCCCGACGACCGTGGCGCCGGCGGCGAAGTGGCGCTTCTCGTAGAACTCGCGGTAGTTCGGCAGGTAGCTCTTCGGCACCACCCCGAGCACCCGGCCGCGATGGAGCACGATCGCGGTGTTGTAGATCCGGTGGCCGTGCCGCAGCGGCGCCCCGACGACGAGGACCGGCAGCAGGTCGCGGGTCCCTTCCTTGAGGGTCGCGACCGCCGCCTCGACGGCGTCGAGCAGGGTGTCCTGGAGCAGCAGGTCCTCGATCGCGTAGGCCGACAGGGCGAGTTCGGGGAACACCGCCACGGCCACGCCGCGCGCGTGGCAGGTCTGGGCCAGCCGCAGGATCTCGGCGGCGTTGGCGGCCGGCTCGGCGATGTGGCTGCGGCCGACGCAGGCCGCGACCCGGGCGAAACCGTGCCGGTACAGGGATCGGAACATCGCGGACGACCTCGCGCGGGTGGCATTCGCGGTTGTCTAACGCGCCGGGGGCCCGGTTGGCACCCCGGGCGCCAGGGCCATCGCTTCGGAGCGATGACCCTGGTTTTTGCCTGGCCTCAGGCGCCGGCGTTCGCGTCCGCTCACTTGGCTTTCGCTCCGCTCTGCGTTCGAGGGGACATTCGTCCCCTCGAACCCGCTCCGCGGGGCGCTGTTCGGGCGCAAAGCGCACCGCGCCCGGCATGCAGCGTCGCCCTGCGGGCGACCCCAGGACCGCCCGCCGGGTCCTGCCTAATCGGCTGTTAACGATACCCCGCCTAACTGGTGGCACCAGCGGCCGCGGCGGCGCGCCGCCTCCAAGCAGCCAGCGTCATGAGATCATCGGGACGGCCACCCATCTCCGAATCTTCCCTGCGCGACCCGCACCGGGTGCGCGACCGCATCCCTCCGGGCGAGCGCCGCGGGCTGTCGCTCGGCCTCCTCGCCCACACCTTCATGAGCCTGCGGGCGATCCTCGCCCGGCGGCTCGGCGAGCCGCAACCCACCCCGGCCAAGGCCCAGCGCGACTACGTGCTGAGCCGGCGCGCCACCCCGAGCTGGATGTCCGACGGACGGCCGACCCCGACCGCCGACCCGCTGCCGGAAATGCCCCCGCCCCCCGCCGCCCGGATCGAGCCCGCGTGGGATGCCGGTCCCGTCGCGCCCTCCGACGTGTGGGGCGCCTCGACGCGGCCCCCGGCCGTGCCGGCCTGGGCGCCGCCGCAGGCCTGGACGCCGCCCGAGGTGCCGGCCTGGACTCCGCCCCCGCCCCGCCCGGCCGCGGCGGTGCCGGAGGTCGCGCCGGCGGTGCCGGTGCCGGTCGTACCCGCGCCTGTCGCGCCGGAACCGGTCGCCGTGGCTCCGCAGCCCGCCATCCCCGAGGTGCCGGTTCCGGCTCCGCCCCGGCCGCCCGAGCGGCACTGGGCGCCCGACCCGGCGCTGGCGCCGGACCCCGCCCGCTCCCGCGACGAGGCGCGCGGCACCGGCTGGCCCGGACCGATTCCCGCCGCCGGTCCGGCCCGGGCGGTGCTGACCCGCGCCCGCCGGCAGGCCGAGCCGGCCCCGGCGCGAGGGGCGGCCGCCGACGAGGCGGGCGGCGCCGGCGTGCGCTTCACCCGCACCCCCGATCACGTCCTG
>NZ_SACP01000031.1 GCF_004004555.2 Methylobacterium oryzihabitans | reverse complement strand
CTCGGCCGCGCGGCGGAACTCGGCGAAGCGCGACGGCGTGCGCGGCTCGGCCGCCTCCGCCCGGAGCGCCGCCTCGGCGCGCGGCTCCGGCTCGGCGCGGGCATCGGTCCGGGCGAGGTTGGCGAGCAGGTCGCGCAGCGGGCCGGTGGTCATCCGCGGGGCGCTCGCGTGGGCTGGGGTCTGGTAAGCGGAATCGGCCACGGCCGCACCTCCTCGGAACTCCGGGGGAGCAAACGCCGATCGTGGTTAACGGTCGGTTAAGGTCCCGCCGGATCGGCCGCGGATCGTGGCGACGCCGCCTCCGGGCGAGCGTGATTCAGCGGCTCTCAACTATCATTCCGGGCTTTTCGCGAGACGACGGCCGGGAACAGCGTTCGTTAGCCGCCGGTCCGTCATGACGAGGGCATCGACACCCGCGAAAGGACAAGGTCGTGACGGCCGCCCTGAGCCTGGTCAAGCGCCGCGTGAACCGGATCGCGGTCCGGAATGCTGCGCCGTATCTCGCCGCGACGCTGCTCGGTGCGGCGGGGCTCGGTCTCTACACGGTTAACGAGACGGCGGGCCTGTTCGCGGGCGTGACCGTCATGCTCGTCGGCTTCCTCGTCATGCTGTGAGCGTCACGGCAGGCCGGATCCGGCGTCACGGCTTCGCCGGCCGGCACTGCGTCTCGGGCTGGTCGATGCCGAGGGTGTCGAGGGGCGTGCGCTGGTGCAGGTAGCCCTGCTCGGGCGCCACCGCCACCAGGGCCTGCGGCTGGACCAGCAGCATCGGCTGGCGCAACTGGTGGTCCCAGGGGCGGAAGCTCAGCGGCACGCCCTTGTAGGCCGGCAGCGTGAAGGCCGGGTCGACGAGGCGGGCGGCCAGCGCCGCGGGCTCGACGGTCCTGGCCTGCATCGCCGCCTCGCCGACCGCCCGCACCGCCGCCCAGACCTGATAGTCGAGCGGGCGCATCAGCCGGTCGGCGAAGCGGCGGAAGCGGTTCTGGGCCTGGGCCGCGCCCCAGACCTCCAGGGTCGGGTGCCAGGTGACCGGGGTTAGCCCCTGCGTGCCGGCGACCGGGCGCGGGTCGGCGGTGTGGAACGGCACGTAGTCGCCGAAATCCCCCGCCTCGTCGGCCACCACGGCGACGTCGTAGTCGAGCCCGCGGGTGAACACGAGCGCCTCGGCCCGGGTCGGGGTGTCGCCGCGCGCCCGCGCCAGCGGGCCGAAGGTCCAGGGCCGCTCCGCCGCGATCTGGAGCCCGAACTTCTTCGCCGAGCGCTTCAGCGCCTCGGCCCAGAGCCGGTCGCCCTCCCCCGGCCCGGTGATGAGGAAGAGCTTGCGCCAGCGCATGAAGGCGAGGAACTGCGCCAGGGCGTCGGTCTGCATCGCCCGGCTCGGCACGACGTGGAACACCTCGGCCCGGCAATCGGCGCCGCGCAGGCGGTCGTCCGGGGCGGCGGCGTTGAACAGCGTCACGCCCGATCCCTTGAGGGCGTCGGCCACCGCCAGCACCTCGGCGGCCGGCAGCGCCAGGACGATGAAGCGGATCCCCCGGCCCGCCAGTTCCTTCGCGGCCGCGGCCGGCTCCTGCGGCGGCGCTCCGCCGGGGCTGGCGGTGGCGAGCGCCACCTCGTCGAGGACGAAGCTCTGCCCGGTGAAGCGGCCGGTGGTGTTGCTGTCGCGCACCGCCAGCCGCCCGCCGGCGGCGCCCTCGTCCTCCGGCGCGGCCTGGGCGTCGTAGGAGGACGGCGCCGGGACCGGGCGATGGATCAGCCCGATGCGGACCTCGCCGGCTCCGGGCTGCGCGGGCTTGTCGGGCTGGGCGGTCTCTCCGGGCTGCGCGGGCTTGGCCGCGGCGGGCGGCTCCTGCGCGGCGGCGGGGGCGAGGGGAGCGGCCAGTGCCGGGAGGGCGGCGGCGAGGGCGAGGGCGACGGGGACACGCATGCGGCGCGAGGCTATCGCGGTTGCGCCGCCGGCCTCAACCCGACTTTGGCCCTGCGGCGGATCGGAAATCGCCGGCGGCCCGCCTTGCCGGTGCGGGCTTCCCCCGCTATAAGCCCGCCCGCGTCCGCCAGACACCCTTGGAGGCACGGACGCGGCGACGCCGAAGGACAGGCCGCTCTCAACCGGGCGGCCTTCGGCGTTTGAGCCACCACAATCGAATCTGAAGGATCACGCCATGAGCGCCGTGAAGTCGCTTGAGGCCGTGGCACGCGACCGGGTCGGCAAGGGGGCCGCCCGGGCCGTTCGTCGCCAGGGCCGCGTTCCCGCCGTCATCTACGGCGCGGGCCAGGAGCCGCAGGCCATCTCGCTCGACGCCAACCAGACCAACCACCTGATCTACGGCGGCGGCTTCCTGACCACCGTGTTCGAGATCGCGGTCGGCGGCCGCAAGGTCCGGGCGATCCCGCGCGACTACCAGCTCGACCCGGTGAAGGACTTCCCCCTCCACGTCGACTTCCTGCGCGTCACCGCCGGCCAGACGGTCGAGGTCGAGGTCCCGGTGCATTTCGCCAACGAGGACGAGGCCCCGGGCCTGAAGCAGAAGGACGGCACGCTCAACATCGTGCTGCACACCGTCACCCTGGCGGTCGAGCCCGACGCGATCCCCGACGGCCTCACCGTCGACCTGACCGGCAAGGACATCGGCGACGCGATCCACGTCTCCGACCTCGTGCTCCCGGCCGGCGCCACCCTGGCGCTCGATCCGGAGGCGACCGTCGCCACCCTGGTGCCGCCGACCGTGCTCGGCGCCGAGGTCGAGGCCGAGGAGGCCGCCGTGGCCGAGGCCGCCCGCGCCGAGTCGGCCGAGGAGAAGGCCGCCGAGGAGGCCGAGGCCGCCGAGGACGCGTCCAAGGAGTGATCCCGGCCGGGCGGTCCTCCGCCCGTCCCACATCCGGCGCGATCCGACCTCCGGGCCGGGTCGCGCCGTCGTGTCCCGAGAGCCGCCCGCGGCTCGCCACTGGAGCCTTGGGCCCGCCATGCGGCTGTTCGTCGGCCTCGGCAATCCCGGGTCCCGCTACGCGGGCAACCGCCACAACATCGGCTTCCTGGCGCTGGACGCCCTCGCGCGCCGGCACGGCGCGGCGCCGTGGCGTCGGCGCTTCCAGGGCGAGGCGAGCGAGGCGGTGGTCGGCACCACCCGGGTGCTGCTGCTCAAGCCCGGCACCTACATGAACGAATCCGGCCGCGCCGTCGCCGAGGCGCAGCGGTTCTACAAGATCGACCTCGCCGACGTGGTGGTCTTTCACGACGAGCTCGACCTGCCCCCCGGCAAGCTGCGGGTGAAGCGCGGCGGCGGCAACGCCGGCCACAACGGCCTGCGCTCGATCACCGCGCAATCGGGCAACGAGTACTGGCGCGTGCGCCTCGGCATCGGGCATCCCGGCGACAAGGCGCTGGTCCACGCCTACGTGCTCAACGACTTCGCCAAGTCGGAGACGCCCTGGGTCGAGGACCTGTGCGACGCGGTCGCCGACCACGCCGCGGTGCTGGCCAAGGGCGATGACGCCGGCTTCCAGAACAAGGTCCACCTCGCCATGGCCGGCCGGGGCTGGGACGAGATCAAGCGCGTGGGCGAGCGGCCCGCCTGAGATTCGGGATTGATGCGATGGGCTTCAAATGCGGCATCGTCGGCCTGCCGAACGTCGGCAAGTCGACCCTCTTCAACGCGCTGACCCAGACCGCGGCGGCGCAGGCGGCGAACTACCCGTTCTGCACCATCGAGCCGAACGTCGGCGAGGTCGCGGTGCCCGACCCGCGCCTGGACGATCTGGCGAGGATCGCCAGCTCGAAGGAGATCATCCCGACCCGTCTCACCTTCGTCGACATCGCCGGCCTCGTGCGCGGCGCCTCGAAGGGCGAGGGCCTCGGCAACCAGTTCCTCGCCAACATCCGCGAGGTCGACGCCATCGCGCACGTCGTGCGCTGCTTCGAGGACGGCGACGTCACCCACGTCGAGGGCAAGGTCGACCCCGCCGCCGACATCGAGACGATCGAGACCGAGCTGATGCTCGCCGACCTCGACAGCCTGGAGAAGCGCGTCGTCGCCCTGGAGAAGAAGGCCAAGGGCGCCGACAAGGAGGCCAAGGAAACCCTCGACCTCGTCCAGCGCGCCCTGCCCTTCCTGCGCGACGGCAAGCCCGCCCGCCTCGTCGCCCGCAAGCCCGAGGAGGAGCGCCTGTTCCAGTCCCTCGGCCTGATGACGGCCAAGCCCGTGCTCTACGTCTGCAACGTCGAGGAGGGCTCGGCCGACAAGGGCAACGCCCATTCCGAGGCGGTCTTCGCCCGCGCCCGCGCCGAGGGCGCGAAGGCGGTGGTGGTCTCGGCCAAGATCGAGAGCGAGATCGCGGTGCTGCCGCCCGCCGAGCAGACCGAGTACCTGGAGGCGGTCGGGCTCGACGAGCCGGGCCTCAACCGGGTGATCCGCGCCGGCTACGACCTGCTCGGCCTCATCACCTACTTCACGGTCGGGCCCAAGGAGGCCCGGGCCTGGACGATCACCAGGGGCACCCGCGCGCCCGCCGCCGCCGGCGTCATCCACTCGGATTTCGAGAAGGGCTTCATCCGCTCCGAGACGATCGCCTACGCCGACTACGTCGCGCTCAAGGGCGAGGCCGGCGCCCGCGAGGCCGGCAAGCTGCGCCTGGAGGGCAAGGACTACCTGGTGCAGGACGGCGACGTGCTGCATTTCCGCTTCGCCAACTGACGGACCGGCGGCGCCGGGAACCGTCCGGCGTCCCGGCGGATGTCGGAGGATGGAACTCCACCGCCGCCACGATTGGGACCTGACGCCGGCCGAGGCGGTCGCGCTCCAGCGCCGGCTGGCCGCCGAGGTGGTGGCGGACCGCCCCCTCGACCTCGCAGGGGTCCGCCTCGTCGCCGGGGTCGACGTCAGCGTGAAGGACGGCCGCTCCCGGGCCGCGGTGGTGGTGGCGACCTTCCCCGACTTCCGGGTGGTCGAGACCGTCACGGCGATCCGCCCGACGCCGTTCCCCTACGTGCCCGGCCTGCTGAGCTTCCGCGAGGGGCCGGTGCTGGAGGAGGCGTTCGGGCGCCTCGCCGCCTCGCCCGACGTCTTTCTGTTCGACGGCATGGGCACGGCGCACCCGCGCCGCATCGGCATCGCCAGCCACATGGGCCTGTGGCTGGAGCGCCCGACCGTCGGCGTCGGCAAGACCCGGCTGTGCGGCCGCCACGGGCCGCTGCCCGAGGAGAAGGGCGCGCACGTGCCGCTCGTCGACCGCGGCGAAACCATCGGCGCGGTGGTGCGCACCCGCACGGGCAAGAACCCGCTGTTCATCTCGCCCGGCCACCTCGCCGACATCCCGGGCGCCGTCGCCCTGGTGCTCGCCTGCGCACCGAAATACCGCCTGCCCGAGCCGATCCGGCTGGCGCACAAGGCGGCGGGGGACTTCTGATAGCAACGGCCCAAGACGCTGACGCATCGGGGACTCCGCTCATGCGTGTGGAGCCTCCGGCTCCACCGCGCGGGCCGGTGATAAGAACTCCGGAAGCAACCTTCCGGAGTTCTGATCGTTTCGAGGTTGTGCAACCTGGGGGCGCATATCTCGCGGGCAACTATCCGGTCCGGCGCGACCGGTGGAATACTCGGATGTCCCTGCGTCCTACACTTGGAAACGACTTGGTAAAGTCTCGCTGAAATGGTTGGCGTGTCTTCGATTCGGCCTGTTCTCGCGCGGGAGAACCCGCCGGCCGCCTCACGCGCCGATCGGTCCATGCGACTCACCCTCAGAACCACCCTCGCCGCCCTGTTCGGCTCCGTCGCCCTCGTGGCGGCCGGGCAGGGCGCGGTCTCGCTCGTCGAGATGTCGCGGATCCGCCGCGGCGTCGAGGAGGTGGCGCGCCACTGGCTGCCGTCGGTCGTCACCGTGAACGAGATGAACGTCGCGGCGAGCCAGGTCCGGCTCCGGCAGTACCGGCTGGTCACGTACTCGCCCGACGCGGCGACGCTGGCCGAGAACCGCCGGTTCTACGAGGCGGCGCTGGCGGCGATGGCCGAGGCGCGCCGGGCCTACGAGCCCCTGATCGGCTCGGCCGATGAGCGTGCGATCTACGCCGAGTTCTCCGGGCTGTGGCGGCGGTACGAGGCGGCGAGCCTCGATCTGGTGCGGATGATGGAGGCCGGACGCCAGCCGGAGGCCCTCGCCGAACTCGCCGGCACCCGACACTTCAAGCTCTATTCCGAGGTCCGCGAGAGCCTGCGCCGCGACATCGCGTTCCAGCAGCGCAGCGCCCAGGGGGAGGCCGACAAGGTCATCGAGAGCGTGACCGGCAGCACCTGGTCGGCGGTCCTCGCGATGGTGTTCGCCATCCTGGTGGCCCTGGGCGGCATGGCGTTCTGCACCCTGCGGATCTCGCGGCCGCTCACCCGGATGACCGCCGCGATGGGCCGGCTGGCGGCGGGCGACGCCGCGTCGGCGATCCCCTACCGGGAGCGCGGCGACGAGGTCGGCGCGATGGCCGCCGCGGTCGAGATCTTCCGCGACAACCAGATCCGGGCGCACCGGATGGAGGAGGAGACCGCCCAGGCCCGCCTCTCGGCCGAGGCGCAGCGCAAGGCGGTGCTGCGCGGGATGGCGGATCGGTTCGAGGCGGCGGTGGGCGGCATCGTCGGCACGGTCTCGTCCTCCGCCGCCCAGTTGCAGGCGACGGCCGGGAGGATGACCGCCACCGCCGCCGAGACCGCCGGCCGCTCGGCCACCGTGGCGGGCGCCGCGGAGGAGGCGGCGACCCATGTCGGCACCGTCGCGGCGGCGGCCGAGGAGCTCGGCGCCTCCGTCGGCGAGATCGGGCGCCAGGTGTCCGGATCCGCCGACCTCGCCCAGGCCGCGGTGTCGGAGGCCGACCAGACCATGCGGCTGGTCCGGGAGCTGAGCGTGGCCGCGACCCGGATCGGCGACGTGGTCGGGCTGATCTCCTCGATCGCGAGCCAGACCAACCTGCTGGCGCTGAACGCCACCATCGAGGCGGCGCGGGCCGGCGAGGCGGGACGCGGCTTCGCGGTCGTCGCCGCCGAGGTCAAGGAACTCGCCGGCCAGACCGCCATGGCCACACAGGAGATCTCGACGCAGATCGGCCAGATCCAGGGAGCGACCGGGCAGGCGGTGGGCGCGATCGACGGCATCGGCGGGCGCATCCGCGAGATCAGCACGGTGTCGGCCTCGATCGCGGCGGCGGTGGAAGAGCAGGGCGCGGCGACCTAGGACATCGTCCGCAACGTCGCCCGGGCGGCGACCGGGGCCAGCGACGTGACCGGCACCATCGCCGGGGTCGCCCAGGCGGCGGACGAGACCGGCGTAGCGGCGGGCCAGGTGCTCGGGGCCGCGTCCGAGCTGTCGCGCCAGTCCGAGGCGCTGAGTGCCCAGGTCGGCCACTTCCTCGCCGACCTCCGGGCCGCCTGAGCCCCGCCGGCCCCGGGACTTGACCTCGGGCCCGGGAGCGTCATGGTCCGGCTCCCGGGCAGGGGTGCGCAACGCCCCGCCCGCGGCAGCCTGCGCCACCGCCGCGACGGTTTCCCGATGATCCGCATCCACTTCGAAGACCTCGTGCCCGGCCTCGTCCTCCCCTGCGGGCCGATCACCGTGACGCGCGACGAGATCGTGGCGTTCGCGCGGGCCTACGATCCGCAGCCGTTCCACCTCGACGAGGCGGCGGCCCGGGGCAGCTTCGTCGGCCGTCTCATCGCCTCGGGCTGGCACAGCTGCGCCCTCGGCATGCGGCTGATCGCCCGGGACTTCATCCTGCAGGCGAGCTCGATGGGCTCGCCGGGCATCGACGCGGTGCACTGGCTGCGCCCGGTCCTGCCCGGCGACGCCCTGACCCTCACCATGACGATCGCCGAGGCGCGGCCCTCCGCCAGCAAGCCCGACCGCGGCCTCGTGCGGGTGACGGCCGCGATGGCCAACGGCGGCGGCGAGACGGTGATGACCCAGGAATTCTGGGTGATGTTCGGCCGCCGCGGCGCCGCCCCGCTGCCGGCCAGGACCCTGCCGCCGCGCGAGCCCGGCCCGCCGACCTTCGCCTCGGAGGCCGGCTTCCCGGCCGGGGGCTACGACAGCCTCGCGGTCGGGGCGACCTACGATCTCGGCGGCTACCATTTCGGCCGCGACGAGGTGCTGGCCTTCGCCCGCGCCTTCGACCCGCAGCCGTTCCACGTCGACGAGGCGGCGGCGCGGCAAAGCCATTTCGGCGGCCTGTGCGCTTCGGGCTGGCACACCGCGGCGGGCTTCATGAACCGCCTCGTCGCCGCCCGCGACCTCGGGCGGCGACAGGCCGAGGCGCGCGGCGGGCCGGTGGCGGCGGGCGGACCCTCGCCGGGGTTCCGCAACCTCAAATGGCTGCGTCCGGTCTATGCCGGCGATACGATCCGCTTCGCCATCACCCTCACCGACAAGCGCCCCTCCGCCTCGCGCCCGGGCTGGGGTCTCGTCCACCACGCGGCGAGCGGCCGCGACCAGCACGGCGACGAGGTGTTCCGCTTCGACGGGGCGTGGTTCGCGCCGCGGGAGTAGCGCACGGTCCGACCGCGTGGCGACACGGTACGCGACCGTGGCAGGCCGTCACGCCTGGATGGGAGACGGCGTCCGGATTCAGCTCTTGACCGCGCCGGCCGTGAGCCCGCCGACCATGTAGCGCCGAAAGACGTAGTAGATCGCCGCGGGCGGCAGGGCGTAGATCAGCCCCGTCGTCATCAGCAGTTCCCACGGCGAATCGTCGGCGGCGAGGAAGCTGCCGAGGGCGACCGGCAGGGTCACGTCGGTGTCGCGCGACAGAAGCAGGAACGCGAACAGGTACTCGTTCCAGGCCAGCAGCAGCGCGTAGACCCCGATCGCGACCAGCGAGGGCGTCATCAGCGGCAGGTAGACGTACCGGAAGAGCTGCGGCGGCGAGGCGCCGTCCATCACCGCCGCCTCGTCGAGCTCCACCGGCAGCTTGTCGGAGGCCTGCTTCAGCACCCAGATCGCGTAGGGGCTGGCGATCGTCACCATGGCGAGGATGAGCGCCCACTTGGAGTTGAGCAGCCCGTAATTCCCCATGGTCTTGTACATCGGCACGGCCAGGAACGCCGCCGGGATGAAGTAGGTGAACAGCGCCATGTTCATCACCGTCCGGCCGCCGCGCACCCGCAGCCGGCTGATCGCGAACGCCGCCGAGGTCGCGACGAGGAGCGTCAGCACGCCGGTCGCGAAGGCGATCAGCGTCGAGTTCCAGAGCTGCTGCCAGAAATGCGACAGGAAGTAGTGCCGCTGCCCGAACACGGTCTCGAAGTTCCTGAGCGTCGGATGCTCCGGGAACAGCGCGCCCGAGAGCGCGTCCTGCTTGGGCGAGATCGCGAACAGCACGAGGTGGTAGATCGGGATCACGGTCCAGAGCAGGACCGGGATGCCGACGAGGAGGAGCTTCGCCTCGGTCCCGGCCGCCTTCAGCCAGCCGGCGGCGGAGCGGGGCGCGGGCCCGGTGGCGGCGCGGGGGGCGGCAGCGACGTTCGCGCTCATTTCGAGAGCCTCCGCATGAGCACGTAGACGAGCGGCAGGATGAACGGCATCGCGCAGACCACCGCCGCCATCGAGTGGTCGATCTGGTCGAGCCGCAGGTAGCGGATGCCGAGGGTCGCGAGCACGTGCGTCAGGTCGGCCGGGCCGCCGCCGGTCAGCAGGTAGACGCTGTTGAAGTCGCCGAGCGTCCAGATCATCGAGAGGATCGTGCAGGTCACGTAGAGCGTCCGCATCGACGGCCAGGTGACGTGCAGGAACTTCTGCCACCGGGTCGCGCCGTCGACCGACGCCGCCTCGTAGAGGTCGGACGCGATGGCGAGGCGGCCGGCGAGCAGGATCAGGGTCCAGAACGGCAGCGACTTCCAGATGTGGACCGCGATGGCGAGGCTCAGCGCCAGGGTCGGGTCGTTGAGCCAGTTCGGGCCGTCCTCGCCGGTGAGCCGGAAGATGGTCTGGTTCACGACGCCCCATTCCGGGTTCAGCATGAACCGGACCGAGAGGATGGTCGGGATCGACGGCACCGCCCAGGGCAGGATGAACAGCACCGACAGCCAGCGGATCCAGCGCCGCTCGTGGGTGAAGAACCCCGACAGGCCGAGCGCGATCGCCATCTTGATGTTGATGCCGACGATCAGGAAGACCAGCGTGTTGACGACGGCGCGGGAGAAGATCGGGTCGGCCGCGAGATGGGCGTAGCTCGCCGGGCTGCGGGCGAGCCAGAGCCCGTAGCCGACCGGGTAGATCACGAAGAACAGGAAGACCAGGAGGTAGGGCGCGATCAGGATCGCGCCCCAGGCCTGCCACGCGCTGAGGCGGAAGGGCTGGGACGCGGCGGCCGGTGCGGCGTCGGCGGCCGTCACTGCGTGCGTTCCCGACATCCTCGGTCTCCCTGAAGGGGCCCGCCCAGGCGGCCCGGATGAAGCGTTGGCCGGCGACGGGACGCCTCGCCCCGTCGACGACCGGGAGCGGGACCCGAACAGGCGATCGGGTCCCGCTCCCGGCGGCTGTCTCGTCGGTGTCCCGCGCGGACGCGGCGATGCGTCAGGGCGCGGCGATCTGCTTGACGCGGGCGAGCATCTCGTCGGCCGCCTTCTCGACCGGGACCTTCTCGCTCACCACCCGGTTCATCGCCTTGGCGAACACGTTCTCGTTGTTGACCAGCGTGAACTTGTAGTTCTTCACGTAGTCGAACGGCTCGGTGCCGGACTTGAACTGGTTGTAGACCGCCTTGCGGTGCTTGTCGGCCTGCCAGAACGGGCTCTCGACCGAGGCGGTGGTGACCGGGAACCAGCGGCCGATCGCGCCCTCGACGTAGGGACGGAGGTTGTCCTCCTCCATGATGAACTTCACGAACTCCTTGGCCGCGGCCTTGTTCTTGGCGCCCGAGAAGACCACGCCGTGCTTGACGTCGGCCCGGTAGGTCATCGGCTTGCCGTCCGGCCGGTTCGGGAACGGCGCGGTGATGATGGTTTCCTCGTAGGCCTTGCGGGCGGCCTCGCGCTGCTCGGGCGTGTTGTTCGGGTTGATGCTGTCCTCGTACCACTTGCCGGCGATCGAGATGGTGAAGTTGTGGGTCATCACCGTGGTGCGGTTGTGGAACGCGACGTTGTTGTCGGGGTCCTTCCAGGTCGTCGCGGAGGGCGGGACGCAGCCCTTGATGTAGGGGTCGGTGTAGTCCTTCAGCGCCTTGACCAGCCCCTCGCGGGTCTTCGGATCGTCGACGGTCAGCTTGCCGTCGTTGTCGACGAGCTTGGCATCGTAGGCGTCCATGAAGGCGTAGAACGACTGGAAGCTGTCGGTCGATTCGACGCCCATTGGCGCGCCAATCCCGTAGATGCGCGAGCCCGACGCCTTGCGGTAGGCGGGCTGGACCTTGTCGCACCAGAACGACCAGTACTCGGCCCAGTTCTGCGGGATGTCGGCCTGCTTGAAGCCGGCCTTGTCCAGCATGTCGCCCCAGATCTCCGTGTGGAGCGTCTGGCGCTTCATCGGGAAGCCGTAATAGGCCTTCTTGCCGGTCTGGCCGTTCATGAGCAGCATGTGCTCGATCGTCTGCGGGGCGAAGCGCGGCATCATCGGCTGGAGGATGTCGCTGAGATCCTCGAGCTTGCCCTCGTAGGCCCACTTGCCGGCGGCCTGGTTGTTGTAGGTGTCGGAATAGCCGACGTCCGGCGGCGAGCCGGAATCGAGTGCCGCCACCGTCTTGGGGATCATGTCCTGAAGCGCGTATTGCGACAGCTCGACCTTGATCCCGGTCTTCTGCTCGAACTTCTTGATCGTCGCCCAGAGGGACTCGTCCTCGGAGCGGTAGAAGCCCTTGCTGAACCAGACGGTGAGCGTCTTGTCCTGCGCCAGAGCCGGCATCGCGGCCAGCACCCACGCGCCCAGCGACAACGCGCCCGCGATCCCACGCCTCATCGGTGTCCTCCCGTCCGCCTCGTTGATCGGGCGGCTCCCTGGTATATCACCACGGGACGAGGTCCGAAGCAAATCGCCCGGCGTGCGGACGGCCGCCGCGGGAGCGGCCCGGCGAGGGAGGCCCGCGCCGTCGCCGCCCCGGGCGTCACCGCGTCCGAGCAGAGTTGCCCGGGCAACTCTGCTCGGCAGGCCGTCAGGCGGCGGGTGGCGCGGCGCGCTTGAACATCAGGCCGGCCTCGCGGAAGCCGCCGTCGACGTTGAGGGTGTGGCCGTGGACGTAGCGGGCCTCGTCCGAGCACAGGAACACCGCCGCGTCGGCGATCTCCTCGGGCGTGCCGTAGCGCGTCATCGGGATGAGGTAGTTGTAGGCGGCGCGGGTGGCCTGGTCGTGGGCGAACTTCGCCATCTCGGTCTCGATCGCGCCGGGCGCGATGTTGTTGACGTTGATGTTGTGCTCGGCGAGTTCGACCGCCATCACCTTGGTGAGCAGTTCGAGCCCGGCCTTGGCCGAGCCGTAGGCCGCCCGGCCGTTGCCGCCGCGCTGGCCCGACAGCGACGCGATGTTGACGATCTTGCCGCCGCCGACCTTGACCATCTCGCGGGCGCAGGCCTGCGCCACCATGAACGCGCCGGTCAGGTTGATGCCGACGATGCGGTTCCAGTCCTCCAGCTTCAGGTCCAGGAACGGCGTGTTGCCGCCGACCCCGGCGTTGTTGAACAGGACGTCGATCCGCCCGCACGCCTCGACGATCGTCTCGATCATGGCCGCGACGGAGGCGGGATCCGCCACGTTGACGCCGACCCCGAGCGCCCCGCCGCCGAGTTCGGCGGCGGCTTTGCGTGCGCCCTCCTCGTTCACGTCGGCGATGACGACGCGCGCCCCCTCCCTCGCGAACGCCCGGGCGGTCGCGAGCCCGATGCCGCGCGCGCCACCCGTGACCAGGGCGACCTTGTCGAGAAGTCTCTGGGTCATCGCGATCATCCTGCCTTCGAGGTCGGAGCGCCGCGTCTGACCGCGACGAAGAAGTCCGGGCCGCCGACCTGTCCGCCCTTGAGGGCGATCTCCAGCCCGGCGCCGCCGTCGTCGGTGTAGGCGCGGCACAGCGGCGCGCCGGGCGCCATCGGGGCGAGGGCGGCGAGCGCGTCGATGCCGAGCCGGGCCGCGACCCGGCCCGAGGTGTCGCCGCCCGAGATCACCGCCCGGGTCAGCCGGCCTTGCCGCACCACCCGGTTCAGGATCGTGCCGAGCCCGGCGCCGATGCGGTCGTTGACGACCTCCTCGGACAGGCCCGCCGTCCGGGTGGCGTCCCGCAGCGCGGCCACCGCCGGGTCGTCGGGACCGGCGGCGCTGTAGACCAGCGGGTCGCGGCCCCGGCCGAGGGCGGCGAGCGCCGCCTCGCCGGCGCGCCCGACCTCCCGCTCCCAGGCGGCGGGATCGACGGCGAGCGACGGGTCGATCCGCAGGCCCTCGAAGCCGTTCTGGACCGCGTGGGCGATCTGCCCGGCGGTGACCGGCGAGACCGAGCCCGACACCGCGGCGATCCGGTCGACCGGCGGCGGCACCGGGATCGCGGGGGCGGCCGGCAGCAGCCCGGCCTCGCGCCACCACGCCACCAGGGCCGCCCCGACGCCCTGCGAGCCCACCGTGAAGGTCGGCGATCCGCCCTCCTCCCAGATCAGCCGGCCGGCCTCGACCAGGGTCTCGTGGTCGAGCACGTCGAGGGAGACGATGCGGGCGCCGGCCGCCCGGGCGCGGGCGAGGCGGGCCGAGCCCTCGCCGCGCTTCATCGCCACGAAGTCGACGAGGCCGACCGGCAGCGCGGTCTGGCGGGCGAGGTGGCGGCCGAGATCGGCCTCGTCCATCGGCGTCACCGGGTGGCGCGCCATGGTCGGGTGGCGGTCGAGGCGGTGGCCGTCCGGGCCCGCCATCGCGAACAGGTGCCCGAAGCTCTGGTAGCGGCCCATGCCGGGATCGGCGACGAGCATCGGGATCCAGGACTCGGCCCCGACGCGGAAGACTTCGGCGCCGAGTTCGGCGGCGCGCCCGATCGAGCCGACATGCGGCGCCGAATCGAAGGTCGAGCACACCTTGTAGTGCGCCACCGGCGCCCCGAGGCCGGCGAGCAGCCGGAACACCGGCGGCAGGTGCGCGTCCATCCAGGCCGGGCCCTGAGAGCGCGCCATGCCGGCGATGCCGACGGCGCGGTGGCCCGCGAAGGCGGCGAGGCGCTCGGGCGTCGGCGGGGCCAGGAACAGCACCGTGTCGAGCCCGGCGAAGGCCAGCACCTCCATGGCGGCAGACGAGCCGGTGAGGTCGTCGCCGTAGAACGCGACGAGCGGCCCCGGCGGCAGCGGGCGCGGGGTCATGCGGCGGCTCCGAGCGCCCGGCTCAGGTCCGGCCGGTCCCGCGCGTAGTCGGCGAGCGGGATGCCGGCGACGGCGGCGTCCCAGGCCTCGCGCAGGGCCGAGACCCCGGCCGCCGGGCCGTCCGGATGGGCCATGATGCCGCCGCCCGCCGTGACGATGAGGTCGGTCGAGCCGAGTGCGGCGTAGGTGCCGGGCGCCTGGCGCACCCCCTGGCCCGAGGAGAAGACCGGCATCGCGAGGCAGGGCTTGTCGGGAAACAGCGGCGTCAGGCAGGTCCGGGCCGAGTCGACCACGCTGTCGTCGTCCTCGGCGAACTTGTTGGCCAGCCCGTTGACGTGCATGTGGTCGGCCCCGGCGAGCCGCCAGATCTTCTGCCACGCGACGTAGGACCAGCCGAGCAGCGGGTGGCGCGAGAGGTAGCCCCAGCCGTTGCGGTGGGCGTGGATCGGCAGGGTGCCGAACCGGGCGAGCTCGATCATCCCGACGAGCCCGACCGAGTTCAGGCTCGCCATCATGCAGGTCGCGCCCTCCCGCACCAGCAGGTCGTGGCGCCGGCGCATCTGGTCGAGGTCGCCGGTGAGGTTGAACGCGACCATCACCTTCCGGCCGGTGCGGTCGGCATGGGCGTTGACCACCCGCATGACGGCGCGGACGCGGTCGTCGAACGGGCAGTGCGGCCCGTCGGCCTGCAACTCGTCGTCCTTGACGAAGTCGATCCCGCCCTCGCACAGGCTGGCGACGAGGGACGCGGTCTCCTCCGGGCCGAAACCGACGCTCGGCTTGACGATCGTGCCGATCAGCGGTCGGTCCTCGACCCCGGCGAGCCGCCGGGTTCCGGCGATGCCGAAGCGCGGGCCCGGATAGGCGTCGGCGAAGGCTTGCGGCAGGCGGATGTCGAGCAGGCGCAGGCCGGTCACCGGCTTCAGCTCGAACAGGTTGCCGGCGACGGTGGCGAGCAGGTTCGGCAGCGAGGGCCCGAGATTGTCCATCGGCCAGGACAGCGTGACCCGGGCCCGGCGCACCGGGCCGTCGCGACCGCCGGCCGAGGGCAGGGTCGGGCCGGGCGCCTCGTCGAGGAGGTCGAGGCGCTCGACCCGGGCGGCCGAGCGCGCCTTGAGCTCCGGCGTCTCGCCGGGCACCGGCACGAAGGTGCCGCTCGACTGCTCGCCCGCCATGGTCTCGGCGGTGCGGCGCGGGTCGCCCGGCGTCTCCAGCAGGTAGTCGGCTTCGATCCGCAGCGGCGCGGCGGTGGAGACAGAGGTCATGATCGGATCCCCGCTCAGGAGGCGCGGCAGGACAGGCCGCCATCGACCGGGAGGCTGACCCCGGTGATGTAGGCGGCGTCGTCGGAGGCCAGGAACAGGGCCGCCTTGGCGATGTCCCAGGCGGTGCCCATCTTGCCGGTCGGGCAGGCGGCGTCGCGGGCCTTCACCATCGCGTCGGCATCGGCGTACTGGCCGGAGATCTGCTGGAAGATCAGCGGCGTGTTCATCAGCCCGGGCATGATCGCGTTGGCCCGGATGCCGTCGCGGGCGTGCTGGAGCGCGACGCCCATGGTGAAGTTGTTCACCGCCGCCTTGGCGGCGTAGTAGGCCGCGTAGGGGTAGCCGGTATAGCGGATTGCCGCGACCGACGAGACGTTGACGATCGCGCCGGAGCGGCGGGCGATCATGTGCGGCAGCACGTGCTTGCAGGTCAGGAAGCATCCGGTGACGTTGAGGTCGAGGGTGCGCTGCCAGGCGGCCTCGTCGAGCTCGACCGGGCCGCCCATGGTGGCGTAGCCGACGTTGTTGTGCAGGACGTCGATGCGCCCGTGCCGGTCCATCGCCTCGTCCACCACCGCCTTGACCGAGGCGCTGTCGGTGACGTCGCAGGAGGCCGCCGTGGCGCGAAAGCCCTCGCCGGTGATGATGCCGACGGTCTCCTCGGCGGCGGTGCGGTTGATGTCGATGCAGACGACGTGGGCGCCGTTGCGGGCGAACAGCGTCGCGGTGGCCTTGCCGTTGCCCCAGCCCGGCCCGACCGAGCCGGCGCCGAACACGAGGGCGACCTTGTCCTGGAGACGCATGACGGGGTGTCCTTGGGGGTGGGGTGTGAGGGTGCGGCGGGGCAGCGGTCTGGGAAGGACGTGGCGCGTCTCCCCTCTCCCGGGTGGGAGAGGGGCTGGGGGTGAGGGTGGCTCGGGTTCCGAGATGAACTCCCAGCGGCGAGCTGCGCAGCTCGACGGCCTAGGGTCATTGCGGAACCGTCGCCACCCTCACCCCTACCCCTCTCCCACTCGGGAGAGGGGATCCCGCGCTTGATCTTGCAGGGAAATTTCCCGGGGCAGTCCTCGCCCCATCCGGCTCACAGGAAGCCGATGGAGATCCACGGGATCGCGATGACCACGGCGAGGCCGACCAGCAGGGCGAGGATGTAGCCGACGATCGGGCGGATGCCCTCGTCCGGATGGATCCGGCTGATCGCGCAGGCCGCGTAGTAGCCGACGCCGAAGGGCGGGGCGAACAGGCCGACGCCCATCGCCAGGATCACCACCATGGCGTAGTGCACCTCGTGCACCCCGACCTGACGGGCGATCGGGAACATCAGCGGGCCGAACAGCACGATCGCCGGGATGCCCTCCAGCACCGAGCCGAGGATCACGAACGCCACCGCCGAGACGATCAGGAAGCCGAGCGGGCCGCCGGGCAGCGACTTCATCGCGGTGGCGAGCGTCGCCGAGAAGCCCGACTGCGTCAGCGCCCAGGCCATGCCGGTCGCCGCCCCGATGATGAGCAGGATCGCGCCGGACAGGGCCGCCGTCGTCACCAGCATCGGGTAGACCCGCCGGAAGTCGAACTGGCGGTAGATCAGCAGGCCGGCGAGGATCGCGTAGACGATGCCGATGGTCGAGACCTCGGTCGCCGTCGCGACGCCCTCCACCACCGCGGCGCGGATCACGAAGGGCAGCGCCAGCGCCGGGACCGCGATGACGAGCGTCCGGCCGATGACCCGGCCGGACGCGCGCTTGACGTGGCTGAGATCCTCGTCGCGGTAGCGCCACCACACCAGCGCGCACAGGGTGATGCCGAGCACCAGACCCGGCAGCAGGCCGCCGGTGAACAGGGCCGAGATCGAGACGCCGGTGACCGACCCGATGGTGATGAGCACGATCGAGGGCGGGATGGTCTCGGTCTGGGCGCCGGTGGCCGAGAGCAGCGCGACGAGGTCGCCCTCCTTGGCGCCGCGCGCCTTCATCTCGGGAAACAGCACGGGGGCCACCGCCGCCATGTCGGCGGCCTTGGAGCCCGAGATGCCCGAGACGAGGTACATCGCGCCCACCAGCACGTAGTGCAGGCCGCCGCGGACGTGGCCGAGGAGCGAGGCGAGGAAGCCGACCATCGCCTTGGCCATGCCGGTCATCTCGATCAGCAGGCCGAGGAACACGAACAGGGGCACGGCGAGCAGGATCAGGTGGCTCATGCCCTCGTCCATCCGGCCGATCAGCACGAGGGTCGGCAGGCGGGTGGTCAGGGCGAGGTAGGCGAAGGTGGCGATGCCGAAGGTGAAGGCGATCGGCACGCCGGCGAAGACGAGGGCGCCGACGAGGCCGACGAAGAACAGCAGCAGGTTCCAGTTGCCGAGCGGCCGAAACAGCGGGCTGGCGAGGTAGAACGCCGCGATCAGGACGAGCGCCGTGACGATCGCCGCGACGGCGGCCTTGCGGTGGGGCGTGGCGAGGAGCCGGATCACCCCGATCGCCAGCATCAGGCCGATGCCGATCGGCAGGGCGGCGGCGCGCCACGCATTCGAGATCTCGAGTGCCGGCGTGGTGATGAACTGCTCCTCGACCGCGAACTCGATCGCCGGCTCGATGGTGAGGGCGAGGAACGCGACGCTGACCGCGACGGCCAGCGCCTCGAAATACGGGCGCCAGGACGGCCGCATCATCGAGACCAGGGCGGTCATGCGCATGTGCTCGGCACGGCGGAAGGCCACGACGGCGCCGAGCATCGCCAGCCACAGGAACAGCAGCGAGGCGAGTTCGTCCGACCACACCACCGGGCTGTGGAAGACGTAGCGGCTGATGACGCCGAAGAACAGGACCACGATCTCGGCGGCGACGAGCAGCGCGGCCGGCCCCTCGATCAAGAGGCCGATGCCGCGGTCGAGGGCGGCGAGAAGGCCGCGGCCGGAGGCCTGCGGCGGGACGGCGGTGTCGCTTGCGGACGCCATGGCGGCCATGTTGTTCCTCCCTGTTGCGGACCCGGCCCCTTGTGGGACTCGGGCGGACGGCGCGAGAACCGTCCCGGCCCGCCTCTGGCGCAACCTATACCCTGCGACCCGATCGTGACATGACAGATCGGCGCGCCGTTCCGTGAGCCTCGCTCACATCACGGCGTCCGCTCGGGCTGTCGTCGTGCCGCAGGTTCTTCTCGCAGCGGCGGCCGCCGCTCCTGCGAGACCTGCCGAGGAGGACCCGCCCCGTGTCGATGGCCCGCCTGCCGCTGCACGCCCTGCGGGCGTTCGAGGTCACCGCCCGCCTCGGCAGCATGAGCGCGGCGGCGGCGGAGCTCGGCGTCACCCACGGCGCGGTGAGCCGGCACATCAAGGCGCTGGAAGCCCAGTTCGGCCTGCCGCTGCTGGAGCGGCTGTCGCGCTCGGTCGCCCTGACCAGGGAGGGGGCGCAGCTCGCCGCCGGCCTCGCCGAGGCGTTCGACCAGATCCATCTCGCGGTGTCGCAGGTGCAGCCGGGGCCTCTCACCCTGTCGTGCTCGGCGACGATCATGATGTACTGGCTGATCCCGCGGCTGGAGACGTTCAAGCGCCGCCATCCGGCGATCGAATTGCGGCTCAACATCAATTACGGCGAGATCGACTTCATCCGCGACGAGATCAGCGTCGCGATCCGCAACAGCATGTACCGGCCGCCGCCGACCGCGCGGGCGCAGGCGCTGATCGTCGAGGAGATCGGCCCGGTCTGCCACCCGGACTACGCCCGCCGCCTCGGCCTGTCGGAGCCCGACGACCTCAGGCGCGGCCACATCCTGGCGACGGCGACGCGGCTCGGCGCCTGGGACGAGTGGGCCGCGGCGATTGGTCGGCCCGACCTCGGCCTCGTGCCGCAGGAGAGCTACGGCCACTTCTACCTCGTGATCCAGGCGGCCTCCTGCGGCCTCGGCCTCGCGCTCGCCCCGCGCCTGCTGGTGCAGAGTGAGATCCGGTCCGGGCACCTCGTGGCGCCGTTCGGCTTCACCCCCGGTCCGCACCGGCTCGAATTGTGGATCGCCGAGCACCTGCGCGCCCGCCACGACCTGCGCTGCCTCGTCGACTGGATCCAGGACGAGATGGAACGGCTGTGATACGGTTTTGGACGCTTCGTTCGAAAAGCCGTATCACAAGCCCGCGCGGTGGAGCCTTCGGCTCCACACACCTGAGCCAAGGCGGTTTCCGCATCGCGAAGCGATCCAGCAGGGATCGCCGAGCGATCGATCGGAAACCGTATGACCGCCGCACCGGCGTCGACGGTTCGGAAACCCGGCCGGTGCATCCTCCCGCGCACGGAGAACGTGCATCCGCGCGCCCGGACGGGCAAGGTCGCCCAGGTCCGGCACGTCGTGGACGAGTGCGGCACGAGGAGGTGCGTGATGGGGTTCGCGAGGCTTCTGATCGTCGTGGGGCTGGCCGCCGGGGCGGCGCAGGCCCGGGAGGCGGCCGACCAGACCGGGACCGGCGGCGGGCCGGGCTCGACGATCACCGCCCCCTACACCACCTCGACCGGGCAGACGGTGCCGCGGCCGGGTGCGGCGGAGCGGGCCGGGGAGCGGCGCCTCGACGACCTCACCCGCGAGGAACGGCGCAACGACGCGATCGACGACAGCATCTGCCGCGGCTGCCGCTGACCGGGCCGGTGCCGGTGCCGGTTCTTCAGGCCGCGAGCCCGCGGGGCGCGTGCATCGGCGGCTCGGTCGCCTGGACCGCCCGCTCCGCCGCCCGGCGCGACGATTGGGCGGCGACGAGGGCGGCCCAGCGCATCCCGACCTCGCGCTTGGCCACCAGCCGCCCGGCGGCGTCGACCTTGCGCCAGCCGCAGCGGGAGCGCCCGCCCTCGTCGGTCTCGTCGTAGGTCTCGTAGCGGGCGACCAGGGCGCCGGTGCCGTCGTACTCGTCGTGGAACCAGCGCACGCCGTGCGCCCGGCCGCCGCGACTGCGCGAACTGGTGATCACGAGACGATGATGCACCGGAATGCGGAAGATCGTCTCGAACACCGGCGGTTCGAACAGCATGGCGGCTCCTGCCGTGATCGCAGGGCGGAGCGTCTCCGCCCCCTGGGTTTCGCATCGGGTCGGTCGCCGGAGCGGGATTACCGCGGCGGGTGGAGATCGGGGTAGGCCGGCCGGGAGCTTGGCCGGCCCCTCGGCAGCTTGGCCGGCCCCAAGCGAATGGTGCGCTGCGGGATAAACGTCGTCAAGAGTTCATGAACGCGACCTAAGTCGCGGAGCGATGCGGGCGTCGCCCCGGCTCGCCGCTCGCTCGGCCGGAGGCGGCGCGGGCGGTGCCGGGCCTGCCGTTGTGAAATCGCCGGCTCGTGCCCCGCGGCGGCGCCTCCTGGTCGGACGCATCTGGGTCATTGATGCAGATATACCAGCGGACGGGGCGCTTCGTGGGGAACTTGTTGGCGCACGATCGGTTTGTGCTCCGCTGACGATTGGTCAGCCGAGGGCACGAAGGAGCCGGACGTATCGTGACCGCAGGCGTCGACAGGCATGAACTGCAGCAGATCATCGCCGGATTGAGCGAGGGCGTGATCCTGGTCGAGCCCGACCAGACGATCGCCTACGCCAATGCGGCGGCGCTCGCGATGCACGGCGCCGACAGCCTGGACGAGCTCGGGCCGACGGTCGACGCCTACCGCGAGCGGTTCTGCCTGCGCTACCGCAACCACCGCGCGCCCGAGAGCTACCCGATCGAGCGGGTCGTGGCCGGCGAGACCTTCCACGACGTCGTGGTCGAGGTCACCCGGACCGACCGGCCCGACGTGGATTTCACCCATTCCCTGCGCAGCCTCGTCGCCACCGACCGCGAGGGACGGCCGAGCTGCCTCGCGCTGATCCTGAAGGACGTCTCGGACCAGTTCGAGGCCGAGGAGCGGTTCGAGAAGACCTTCAACGCCAACCCGGCCCCGGCGGTGATCGTCCGGCTGTCGGACCTGCGCCACGTGCGGGTCAATACCGGCTTCCTGGAGATGACCGGGCATACCCGCGAGGCGGTGATCGGGCGCAGCGTCTACGAGGTCGACGTGCTGGCCAATGCCCGCAACCGCGAACTCGCGGTGGCGCGGCTGAACCGGGGAGAGACGATCCCGCAGATGGAGGCCTGCCTCGACCTGCCGGACGGCGGCAGCCGCTTCGTCATCGTCGCCGGCCAGCCGATGGAGATGGGCGACGAGCCCTGCATGCTGTTCACCTTCGCCGACCTCGAACTGCGCCGGAAGGCCGAGACCGCCCTGCGCCACAGCGAGGAGCGCTTCGCCAAGGCGTTCCGGCTCACCCCCGTGCCGACCCTCCTGGCGCGGGCCGACGACCTCCAGATCAGCAGCATCAACGAGGCGTTCGGGCGCGTGTTCGGGTTCGGCGAGGACAAGGTCGTCGGGCGCTCGCCGAGCGAGGTCGGCCTGTGGGTGGCGGAGGGCCAGCGCGCGGCGTTCGAGGCGGCGCTCGCCCGCGACGGCTACGTGCTCGGGGTCGAGGTGTGCCTGCGCCACGAGAACGGCACCAACCTCGACTGCCTGATCTCGGCCGAGCGCGTCACCATCAACGACGCCGAGTTCGCGCTGCTGGTCCTGCAGGACATCACCGAGCGCAAGCACACCGAGCGCGAACTGTTCGACGCGATCGAGACGGTGATGGCCGACACGTCGTGGTTCAGCCGGGGCCTGATCGAGAAGCTCGCCAACCTGCGCCGTCCCGGGCGCATCGCCGGCAACGGCGCGGTGCCCGACCTGACCCTGCGCGAGCGCCAGATCCTGAACCTGATCTGCTCGGGCCTCGACGACGACGCCATCGCGAGGAAGCTCGGCCTGTCGCGCAACACGGTCCGCAACCACGGCGCCGCGCTCTACCGCAAGCTCGGCGTCCACCGGCGCACGGACGTCGTCCTGTGGGGCCGCGAGAACGGTTTCCCGGTCCAGGCATCCAGTGCATGAGTCACAGGCTACTGGTATTTCCATACCATTGAAAACACGCTCGGGCCCTACATCTGCGGGACGATCGGAGTTTTCTCGGTCGAGGGAGGTGCTCATGACCGACCCCAAGCGTTCCACCTCCAAACGTTCGACCTCCAAGCGTTCGACATCCAGAGGTTCGACTTCCACCGGGACCGAACAGCTCAAGGGCTCGGTGAAGGAAGCCATCGGCAAGCTCACGGGCGACGCCCGGGTGGAAGCCGAAGGCCGGCGCCAGAAGCACGGGACCCGGCCCCGGGAGGCCGGTCCGCGCGAGGACTGACGCCACGCCGTCCGGCGGCCCGCACCGGGCCGCCGGCCCCAACGCAACCGTCACAGAGGAGAGACACGATGGTCGACACGGATCGGATCACGGGCGCCGCCAGGGACCTCGGCGGCAAGGTGCAGAGCGCGGTCGGGGACCTCACCGGCTCGCAGCGCGACTCGGTCGAGGGCCGGTTCCGCGAGGCGCAGGGCACCGCCGAGAACCTCTACGGTCAGGCCAAGGACACCGTCCGGCACGCCGCCGACGAGGCCCAGGACTACGCCGAGGAGGCCTACGAGCGCGGCGGCCACTACCTGCGCCGCGGCACCCGCGAGGTGAGCCATCAGGTCGCCGAGTACCCGCTCGCCTCCCTGGTCATCGCCGGCCTCGTCGGCTTCGGCCTCGGCCTCCTCGTCCGGGGCAGCCGCGACTGAGCCGCGCCCGATCGTTCCGCGGCCGGCCCGGAGAGGGGCCGGCCGGCGCAAACGATCGACCCGCATGCCCGTACACCCGGAGTAACGACGTGACCCTTCAGACCCCCGTCTCGCCCCTGGCCGCCGAGGCGCATGCCGACACGCGGGCCGTCCTGCTCAACCAGGTCTCCTGGGGCGCCGTGTTCGCCGGCGCCGTCACCGCCCTGGTGACCCAGGTGATCCTGAACCTCCTCGGCGTCGGCATCGGGCTGGCCTCGGTCGGCACCAACGCCGCCGACAACCCGGCCGCCTCGACCGTCTCGCTCGGCGCCGGCCTGTGGTTCGTGATCTCGGGCATCGTCGCCTCGCTCGCCGGCGGCGCCATCGCCGGCCGGCTGTCGGGCAAGCCCCTGCCCGGCGCGGCGGCCCTGCACGGCCTCGTTTCCTGGGCGGTGACGACGCTCGTCGTGATCTACCTCATCACCTCGGCCGCGAGCGGGCTCGTCGGCGGCACCCTGAGCACGGTCTCGGGCGCGCTCGGCGGCGCCGGCAACCTCGTCGGCGGCACGGTCCAGACCGCCGCCCAGGCCGCCGCCCCCTCGCTGTCGAAGCTCCAGAACCCGCTCGAGGGGATCGAGGACAAGGTGCGCGAGCAGGCGGCCGGCCAGGACCCGCAGGCGGCCCGCGACGCCGCGGTGGCGGCGGTGCGCGCGCTGATCACCGGCGACGCCGCGCAGAAGCAGCAGGCCGAGTCCCGCGCCGCCGACGCGCTCGCCAAGGCCCAGAACGTCCCGGTCGAGCAGGCCCGCCAGCAGGTCCAGGACTACCAGAAGCAGTACGACCAGGCGGTCGCCACCGCCAAGCAGAAGGCCGAGGCCGCGGCGGTCGCGGCCAAGTCGGCGGCGACCCAGGGCGCCTTCTACGCCGCCCTCGGGCTGATCCTCGGCGCCGTCGCCGCCTTCCTGGGCGGCCGCCTCGGTGCCCCGAAGGCCGCGACCCTCGTCGGCGCCTACGACGGCCGCCGGTACTGACGTCCCGGTCCCCGCCGCCTCCGGCGGGGCCCCCCCGCATCCCCGGTCTCCGCCGCCTCCGGCGGGGGCCCCCGCGGCCGGCGGACCCGGCCACCCGCTCCACGGGAGATCATTCGATGAGCAGCACCACCGACACGATCAAGGGCCTCGCCAACGAGGCGCTCGGCAACGTCAAGCAGGGCATCGGCAAGGCGACCGGCAACGATTCGCTCGTCGCCGAGGGCAAGGCCCAGGAGATCAAGGGCGAGGCCCAGCGCACGGTCGGCGAGGCCAAGGACGGCCTGCACAAGGCCGCCGACGTCATCACCGGCCGCAAGTGAGCGCCGGCCTCGCGTGAGGCCAGGCCGGCGGAGCCGCCCGGCCCCGCCCCCACCCCATTCGCAACCCGGGAGAACCGCATGAACCGCGACCAGATCCGCGGCACGGCCCGTCACCTGAAGGGTCGCGCCCAGTCCACCCTCGGCAGCCTCACGGGCGATCCCGCCCGGCAGGTGCGGGGGGCCGTGAACCAGGTCGCCGGCGGCGCCCAATACGTCTATGGCCGCGCCCGCGACCGGGCCGAGGACCTCGCCGAGGACGGCCGCCATCTGGTGCACGCCGCTCGCGAGCGCGCCGACCACCTCGTCGACGACGGCCGGCATCTCGCCCGCCACGCCCGCCGCCGCGGCGAGGCCTACGGCCGCGGCGCCCTGCGCTACGCCGACGACCACCGCGCCCGCACGGCGCTCGGCATCGCCGCCCTGGCCTTCGCGGCCGGGTGGCTCGCCCGCCGCACCCGCTGACCGAGGAGACCCCCCATGCTGCGCAAGATCCTGACGGTATTCGTCCTGCCGCGCGTCATCGCCTATCTCGGCCGCCGCTACGGCCGCCGCGGCCAGCCGCACCGGACCCGCTGAACGAACGGCGACGACCGGATCGAAGCCCCTCCCCCGCGGCACGTCCCTGCCCGGGGGCGGGCCGCCCCGGTCCACCCGTCCGGGAGTCCGCGATGCCGCGATTCGCCAGCCCGTTCCTGCGCCCGGAGATCGTCTTCCTGGCGCTCGCGATCCTGCTCGGCGGCGCGGCGGCGGCGGCGTACTGGGCGACGCGCGCCACCGTGCTCACCGTCGCGGTCGCCCCGCGCGACGGCACCGAGCCCGCCCTGATCCAGGCCTATGCCGACGCGCTCGCGCGCCGGCACAAGGAGATCCGCCTGCGGATCCTGCCCTTCGACGACGTGCGCGACAGCGCCGCGGCCCTGCGCGACGGCGTGGCCGACCTCGCGGTGGTGCGCCCCGACGTCGACCTGCCCGACAACGGCCTGACCCTCGCGATCCTGCGCGACCAGGCGATGATCATCGCCTCGCCCGAGACCTCGGGCATCGGCCGCTTCGCCGACCTCGACCGCAAGCGCCTCGCGATCCTCGCCCATCGCGACGCCGACGAGGCGCTGATCCGGGCGATGCTCGGCCATTACGGCCTGACCCTGACCGACAAGGACGTCGACGGCCCGCTGCCGCCGCGCCACGTCGCCCTGATCGGCGTCGAGGAAACCGAGCTCGCCGCCGCCTTCGCGCGCCGGCGCGTCGACGCGGTGGTCGCGGTCACCGCCCCCACCGCCGCGACGGCGCAGCGCATCGTCGGCATCGTCCAGGCGGCGAGCCGCAGCCGCAGGGTCTCGTTCGTCGACGTCGAGAACGCCGAGGCGATCGTCGCCCGGATGCCGCGGCTCCAGGTCGTGACGATGCCGGCCGAGACCTTCGGCGGCAGCCCGAAGGTGCCGCAGGACGAGGTCCGCACCGTCGGCGCCTCCTACCGGCTGATGGCCCGATCCAGCCTGTCCCGCCCGGTCGCCGCCGACGTGACCCAGCACCTGTTCGAACTGCGCAGCGGCATGGCGAACGCGACCCCGGCCGCCGACTACATGCAGGCGCCGGCCTACGACAGCACCGCCGGGGCGACGAGCGCCCGGCTGCCGATCCATCCCGGCGCCGTCGACTATTTCGAGCGCGAGCAGCAGGGCTTCGTCGAGCGCTACGAGACCTGGATCTACCTCGTGGCGTTCCTCGGCGGCGGCATCGGCTCGGGCTTCGCGTGGATCGGGCAGCGGCTGTCGCGGCTGCGCCGCGAGCGGGTCGAGGAGGCGACCGACCGGCTGCTGCAGATCCGCCACGAGGCGCAGGAGACCGCCGACCCCGCCCGGCTCGATGCCCTGGCGCGGGAGATCGACGACCTCGCCGGCGACATCGCCCGGCACGCGCTGGAGCGGCCGACCCAGGCCCGGACGATGTCGGCGGCGGCGATCGCGATCGACGCCGCGCGCTCGACCGTCAAGCGCGCGACCGCCGCCGGCCGGCTCGCCGAGGACGGCTCCGACCTGTCCTGCCGGACGCTCTCCTCCTCCGAGGCCGCCTGACGGCGCGCCTTCCCTCCTTCACCCCCGGGCCCGCGCGGCCCCAACCGAGGACGACGACGATGAGCAAGGGATATCCGTCGATGACCGCCCTGCTGGGCCTGCTGGCGGTGGCCGGCTACCAGAACCGGGACAAGATCGCCGAATGGCTCGGCGGCGCCAGCCGGGACGCCCACCGCTCGCCGGTGCCGCCGGTGCCGGGCACGAATGCGGGCACCGGGGTGCCGGCGAATCTCGACCGCCTGCTCGGCGGCGCGGGCGCGGGCGGGGTCGGCGGCCTGATCGCGGGCGGGCTCGGCGAACTCATGGATCACTTCACCCGCGGCGGCCACGGGCCGGCGGCGCAGTCGTGGATCGATCACGGACCGAACCGCGACATCCCGGCGGCGGATCTGGAGCGGGCGATCGGGCCCGAGACCCTCGCCGCCCTGGAGGAGCGCACCGGCCTGACCCGCACCGAGCTGCTGGCGCGGCTGTCGCGCGACCTGCCCTCGGCGGTGGACCGCTACTCGCCGGACGGGCGCCTGCCGGTCCTCGGCTGAGCCCGCGCCGCTCAGCCGGCCGCGGCCGGCGCGTAGGCGGCCGGGTCGACCCGGCCCGGCCGCCCGTCCAGGCTCAGGGCCGCGACCCGGGCCGGGGTGCGGGCGACGACCCGGCCGCGGCGCACCACCGCGAGCCGCGGCGGGCGCAGGCGGATCGCCTCGATCGGGTCGCGGGCCTGGAGCAGCACGAGGTCGGCGTGGGCGCCGACATGGAGGCCGTAATCCTCCAGCCCCATCACGGCGGCGGCCCGGGTCGTCACCGCCTCGAAGGCCTCGCGCATCGCCTCGCGGCTCGTCGTCTGGGCGACGTGCAGGCCCATATGGGCGACGTCGAGCATCTCGGCGTGGCCGAGCGAGTACCACGGGTCCATGCAGCAATCCTGCCCGAACGCCACGGTGAGCCCCTGGGCGCGCAGTTCCGGCACCCGGGTCAGGCCGCGGCGCTTCGGGTAGGTGTCGTGCCGGCCCTGGAGGACGATGTTGATGAGGGGATTGGCCACCACGCCGAGTTCCGCCTCGGCCATCAGGGTCATCAGCTTCGAGACGTAGTAGTTGTCCATCGAGTGCATCGAGGTCAGGTGCGAGCCCGCGACCCGGCCCGCGAGCCCGTGGCGCAGGGTCTCGGCGGCCAGCGTCTCGACGTGGCGCGACAGCGGGTCGTCGGTCTCGTCGCAATGGACGTCGACCCGCAGGCCGCGCTCGGCGGCGATGCGGCACAGGCGGCGCAGCGACTCGGCGCCGTCCTCCATCGTGCGCTCGAAATGCGGGATGCCGCCGACCACCTCGACGCCACGGTCGAGCGCCCGCTCCAGGTTTTGCGCGGCGGTCGGCGACCGCAGGTAGCCGTCCTGCGGGAAGGCGACGAGCTGGAGGTCGAGATAGGGCGCGACCCGCCGCTTCACGTCGAGGAGCGCATCGACGGCGAGCAGCCGGTCGTCGCAGACGTCGACGTGGCTGCGCACGGCGAGCAGCCCTTGCGACACCGCGAGGTCGCAGTAGCGCAGCGCCCGCTCCACCACCGCCTCGTGGGTGAGCAGCGGCTTCAGCTCGCCCCACAGCGCGATGCCTTCGAGCAGCGTGCCCGACGCGTTGAGCCGCGGCAGCCCGAGGGAGAGCGTCGCGTCCATGTGGAAGTGGCAATCGACGAAGGGCGGCGACACGAGGTGCCCGGCGGCGTCGATCTCGTCGGCCGCCCGCGCCGGGATGGCCGGCTCGATCCCGACGATGCGCCCGCCCGCCACCGCGATGTCCTGGCCGCGGCGCCCGTCCGGCAGGGTGGCGTCGCGGACGATGAGGTCGATGGTCATGGACGTGGTCCCCGGCAGGCCCGTCCCGGTGACGGCCTCCGAAGGGGCGCGGGATCGGGCCGCTTCCCTCCCATTGCCCGCGAAGGCCGCCGACGCAAGGCCGGGCCGTTCCGGGGGGACCCGCCGGCGCCACCCGTCCGAATGCGGACGCCCCCTGCCTCAAGGGAGCGATGGTTGACACGTCCCTATGATGACAAATTGCCTGGCGTTTAAAGCTCGTTTACCAAGTATTAACAAAATATTCATTTTTGAATATTCTAATCGGGGCGGGGAACATTCTCGGGGGCCAATGTGCGTATCTTTACCGTTCGTAATATCCTGCTCGTCCTGGTGATGGCGATCGGCGCCATCTCCCTGGTGCTGTCGTCACGGATGCTGATGGTGGCGGCGGACCAGAACAGGAGGGCCGAGACCGCCGTCAGCCTCGCGGTCCTCGACCGGAACCTGTTCGTCGGCCTGTCACAGTTGCGGATCGAGCGCGGCTACGCGTTGAACGCCCTGGGCATGGAGCCCGGCGCCAACCGCCAGCGCCGGCAGCAATCCACGGATGCCCGGGCGCCGTTCGACACGGCGATGGACGCCGCGGTGCAGGCTCTGACCGCCCTGCCGAAGGTGGCCGCGCCCGGGGCCGAGATCGGCTCTCTCATCGTGGATTGGCGGCGTCTGCGGCCCGAGGTCGACGCCGCCTACGAGCAGAGCCTGGCCAGCCGCGACAAGACGCTGCCCAAGCGCGTGAACGACGTCGCAGAGAAGATTCTCGGGATCCTGCGGACCACCTCCGACGTGATCGACGCCGAGATCCAGACCCTCGAGCCGGGGCTCGGCGTCCTGCTCAACACCCGGGCGACGACGTGGCTGGCCCGGACGACCAGCGGCCGCTTCGGCTTCCTCGTCAACGAGGCTATGGCCGGCGATCGGGCCCTGAGCGCCGCGCATGGCATCGAGGTCCGCGAGAACGATGCCCAATCCGAGCTGGCCTGGACCGTCGTCGGTCGAATGATCGCGGCCGGCGACGTCGGTCAGGCGGTTCGCGACGCCCATGTCCGCGGCACCACCCTGTACTTCTCCGGTCCGTTCCAGCGCATCCGCAAGGAGGCGGTCGCGGCGGCCTCCGAGGGCCGGAAGATGCCGCTGGACCCCGCGGCGTGGTGGTCCGGTCTGTTCGAGGGTCAGGCGGCCATCGTCGACATGGCTCTCGCAGTGATGGACGACGTCGTGGCGCAGGCGCGGCTGCGCGCGGACGCGGCACGGATGACCTTCACCCTCTACGCGCTCCTCACCGGCGTGGTCGGTCTCCTGGTCGTGAGCGCGGTCGTGATCGTGCAGCGTCGCGTCGTGCGCGGCATCCTCGACCTCGCGGGGGCGATGGCGCACCTCGCGGACGGGCGCCTCGAGACCACCGTTCCGGGCGCGGCGCGTCGCGACGAGATCGGCGCGATGGCGCGGACGGTCGAGGTGTTCAGGGACGGCATGATCCGCGCCCGGGCGCTCGAGGCCGAGACGGCCCAGGCGCGTCTCGACGCGGAGGAGCAGCGCAAGATCGCCATGCGCCGGGTGGCCGACGAGTTCGAGGCGGCGGTCGGCGGCATCGTCCAGCGCGTGTCGTCCTCGTCCGGCGAACTCCAGGCCACGGCCTCGGCGATGACCGCCGCCGCCTCGGCGACGGCCGCGCAATCCACGACGGTGGCCGCGGCCGCCGAGGAGGCCAGCACCAACGTCAACACCGTGGCGGCCGCGGCGGAGCAACTCGGTGCCTCGGTGGCCGAGATCGGCCGTCAGGTCGACGGGTCCGCGGCGCTGGCCCAGGCCGTCGCCACCGAAGCCGAGCAGACCGCCGCGCACGTGCACGCCCTCAGCACCACCGTGGCGCGGATCGGCGACGTCGTGGCGCTGATCTCGACCATTGCCAGCCAGACCAACCTGCTGGCGCTCAACGCCACCATCGAGGCGGCCCGGGCCGGCGAGGCGGGACGGGGCTTCGCGGTCGTCGCCGCCGAGGTCAAGGCGCTCGCCGACCAGACCGCCAAGGCCACCGAGGAGATCGGACGGCAGATCGGGCAGGTGCAGGGCGCGACCGGACAGGCGGTGAGCGCGATCGGCAGCATCGACACCCGCATCCGCGAGATCAGCCGCGTCGCCGCCTCGATCGCCTCGTCGGTCGAACAGCAGAGCGCGGCCACGCGGGAGATCGTCTCGAACGTGAGTCAGGCGGCCACCGGGACGAGCGAGGTGACCCACACCATCGCGGGCGTGGCCGAGGCGGCCGAGGGCACGGGGGCGGCGGCGAGCCAGGTGCTCGCCTCGGCCTCGGACCTGTCGCAGCAATCCGACCAGCTCTCGGCCCAGGTCGCCCGCTTCCTCGCCACCGTGCGGGCCGCCTGACCGGCCGGGCGCGGGCCGCGTTCATCCCCGACAGGGGCCACCGCGCCACGGAGCGGTGGCCCGATCTTCCGTCCCACGAGGGGCCCGCGCCGGCGCCCGGCCACAGGGCGGACTTGCCGGGCCCGCGGGGAACCGGGCTGCCTCACCGCTCTCCGCGCACGTACGGCACCATCAGGGCCTTCGGCGCCCGCGCGTTGCGCGCGCCGACCAGCAGGGCGGCGATGGAGAGCAGGTAGGGCAGCATCAGGAACACCTGCCCCGGCACCGCGCCGCCGGCGACCTGCTGGAGGCGGACCTGGAAGGCGTCGAAGGCGCCGAACAGCACCGCGCCGAGCAGGGCCTTGCCCGGGCGCCAGCCGGCGAAGACGGTGAGCGCGATGCAGATCCAGCCGCGCCCGGCCACCATCTCGAAGAAGAAGGCGTTGAAGGCCGACAGCGTCAGGAAGGCGCCGCCGACCGCCATCAGGGCCGAGCCGGCCACCACCGCGCCGAGGCGCAGGCGGTGCACGTCGATGCCCTGCGCCTCGACGGCGGCCGGGTTCTCGCCCACCGCCCGCACCGCGAGGCCGAGCGGCGTGCGGGCGAGGAACCACGCCAGCACGGCGACCACCCCGAGGGCCAGCAGCGTCAGGGCGGTCTGGCGAAACAGGATCGGGCCGATCACCGGCAGGTCCGACAGGACCGGGATGTCGAGGGGCGCGAAGGGCACGATCCGGGGCGGGGTCGCGGCGCCCGGCAGGGCGAGGCGGTAGCCGAAATAGGCGGCACTCGTGGCGAGCAGCGTGACCGCGAGCCCGCTGACGTGCTGCGACAGACCGAGCTTGACGGTGAGCCCGGCGAGCAGCAGCCCGACCAGCGCGCCGGTGACCGCCGCGACCGCGACGCCGCCCCACAACCCGGCGCCGAGATGCACCGCGAGCCAGCCGGTCATCGCGCCGGCGGTCATGATGCCCTCGATGCCGAGGTTGAGCACCCCGGCGCGCTCGCACAGGACGGCGCCGGCGACGCCGAAGATCAGCGGCGTGGCGATGCGCAGCGCGGCGGCCCAGAACGAGACGGTGAGGAGGATGTCGAGGGCGGCCTGCATCGGCGTCTCACGCGGGTCTGCGGGCGAACAGCAGGCGGTAGCGGGTGAGCAGCCCCGCGACCAGCACCGCGATCAGCGCCATGGCGACGATCAGGTTGGCGATGTAGCTCGACACCCCGACCGCCCGGCTCATCGAATCGGCGCCGACGAACACCGCGGCGACGAACAGGGCCGCCGCGACGGTGCCGAGCGGCGACAGGCCGGCGAGCATGGCGACGACGATGCCGGCATAGCCGTAGCCCGGCGACAGGTCGGCGGCGAGGAAGCCCTTGACGCCGGCCACCTCCCCGGCCCCGGCGAGCCCGGCGAGCGCCCCCGACAGGGCGCCGACGCCGAGCAGGGTCGCCCGCACCGGCAGCCCGGCGAAGCGCGCGGCCGGCGCCGAGGCGCCGACCGCCCGGATGGAAAAACCCGCCACCGTGCGGGACAGGACGACCTGCACCAGGGCGGCGGCGGCGAGCGCCACGAGGAGCCCGGCATGGAGACGGGTGCGCTCCACGAGCTTCGGCAGGGCGGCGGCGTCGACGAGCGGCTCGGATTGCGGCCAGCCGAGGCTCATCGGGTCCTTCATCGGGCCCTCGATCATCATCTGGACCAGGAGCAGGACGACGAAGTTGAGGAGCAGCGTCGTCACCACCTCGTCGGCGCCGAGCCAGACCCGGGCCAGCGCCGGGCCGAGCATCGCCGCGGCTCCGGCGAGCGCCCCGGCGCCGAGCACCAGCGGGATCATCAATGCGGGCGGTCCCTCGACCGCGCCGGCCCCAACGGCGACCGCGGCGAGCGCCCCGAGATAGAGCTGGCCCTCGGCGCCGATGTTGTAGAGCCGGGCCCGGAACGCCACCGCGGCGGCGAGCCCGGTGAGGATCAGCGGCGTCGCCCGTGTCAGGACTTCCGCCAGCGCGAAGGGCGAGCCGAGCGCCCCCTGGATCATCGCCGCGTAGGCCCGCCCGACCGGCGCGCCGGCGGCGGCGAGCGGGATCGCCGCGAGCAGCAGCGAGGCGAGCGCCGCCGCGACCGGCACCGCGAGGCGGAGCGCGGCGGGGGTCTCGGTGCGGGGCTGGAGGCGGATCACGGTGCGGGCGGCTCCGGGGGAGAGCCCGCGACCATACAAGAGCCGGGCCGCGCGGGCGTGGCGCGGCGGTCACGGTGGTGGGGCTTGTGGGTGGGGGGCGGCTCGCGATCGCAGCGCCCGCGTCGTCCCGGCTGCCCGCTGCCGATGTCCCGCATCCAGTCGGAACGACGACGAGCCGGCCTCCTCGCCCGACGCGCCGGCTCGGCGGTCGTCCTCGCACCAGTGGCAGTCCTGTCCAGCGATGGTCGACGGACCGGCAGGTCGGCAGGGATCGCCGCCTCCATTGGAGCGGTGCTGGGATGTTGCCAAGGCCGGTCGTGGCGAGGCGCGAAACGGAGAAGCTTGTCTGATCGGTTGCTGTCGGCGTTACGGCTAGTGCTTGGCGAAGGATGCAGCGTCAAAATTTCGTATTGGATAATGAAAATACATTTTCATTTTTGAAGTACTTTACGTCACTGGCTTCGCATGCTCGATACCAAGCTGCGCGCTCCCTGATTCGGAGGCGTCTTTCATTTCGACGACAAAAATTATCTCTATCAAGGAGGGCACGATGGCGTCGATTATTGGACAGAACGGCAATGACACACTGACCGGCACAGGCGACGCAGATCAAATCCTCGGCGGAGGCGGGAACGATGTTATCTATGGCCTCGATAAGGATGACTATATCCAGGGCGATGGCGGGAACGACACAATCTACGGCGGCGACAATGATGATGTGATTTTCGGCGACTCTCCGACTATCAATGTCAGTGAAGCGGGCCTCAACGTCATCTATGGTGGCGCTGGAAATGACGCCATATGGGTTGGGATTGCCGGCGACACGATGTATGGAGAAGGCGACGACGACTCCTTCTATGTGAGGGGAACATCAGGTCCCTCTCGATACGATGGAGGAAGTGGTGATAATAAAATATTCATAATGGATTTTGCCAACTACAACCCCGATCATTCTCAGCATGTAACACTTCGCGTTAGTAGCATGAATTATATCCAGCATATCGTGAATCTCAGTGGCAAGGCCGCCTACATCGAAACGATCGGTGGCAGTCTCGATCTAACCAAGACCAATCTGGTCGATATTACCCTCATCCAGGGACAGGACGATGCCGACAACATCAAGGGCAACGTCATCTACGATACCGCCACGAACTCCTACCGTGGTGCGATCATCCAAGGGGGCAATAACAACGATACGATTGCGGGATCGAGGTTGGACGACACGCTGGCCGGCGACAACGGGAACGACGGCGTCAGTGGCGGAGACGGCAACGATTACATCACCGGTGGGACCGGACAGGACACGCTCATCGGCGGCGCCGGGTTCGATCGCCTCTTCGGCGGCGCGGGGAGCGACCTTCTCGCCGGGCAGGCGGGAAACGACGAACTGACCGGCGGCAGCGAGTCGGACCTGTTCTACTTCAACCTGAACGGCGGGCAGGACATCATCACTGACTTCCAGAACGGCGTCGACAGGATCGCGCTCGGCTCCGACATCACCAACATCAACCTGTTCACGTTCCAGGGTCATGCGGCGCTGCAACTGACGGCCGGGTCGAGCGCATCCTCGACCTACGTGCTGCTGCAGGGCGTCACCGCAGCCCAGATCGACGGCAGCGATTTCCTCTGGACCTGATCGAATCGCTGGTCGAGCGAGGCCCGGACCCTCGGGACTCGCGATGCCGAGGAGCGACGGGTGTCAGAGATGCCCGACGCTCTTCCTCAGATCGGCCACGAAGCGCTCGTGGTACTCGCTCCACGACGCGGTGTAGTGGGTCGCCGTCGAGTCGTACGCCTCGATCTGGATCGACGAGCCGTTCATGATGAACTGCGCGTGCCGCTTCTCGCGCTGGTCGCCGGTCACCGTCAGGTGCGTGCCGTCCGCGAAGCGCAGCGTGGCCGGGATCCCCTCGGCGATGTCGAGCGTCAGCCGGTCGGTCGAGCCCCTGAACGACACCACCGCGTTGCCGTCCTGGTGGCTCACCTCCACGTCGCCGGCACCGTAGCCCGGCCCGACCTCGACCGTGAAGGCGGAATCGGCCTGGATGTGGTCGTGCCCGTCGCCCTGGTCGAACACCACCGTCGTGTCGGTGCCCGCCAGGATGATGCGGTCGTCGCCGGTGCCGCCAGTGAGGCGGGAATGCGATCCGGCCTGGATCACGTCGTCGCCCTCGCCCGCATCCACCGTCGCGTACCCCGCCGTCTGGGCGGTGGTCGCCGAGCGGTCGGCGACGAAGATGAGGTCGTCGCCGCGCCCGCCGTCGATGGTCGAGTTGCCCATGGTCTGGACGAGGTCGTTGCCGTCGCCGGCGGTCACGGCGGCGTAGTCGTAGACGCTGATGCGGTCGCTGCCGCTGCCGCCATCCACCGTCACGTGGTCATAGCCGCGGATGACGTCGTCGCCGCGCCCGGCATCGATCGTGGAATAACCGGAGGTCTTGATCGCGTCGTCGCCGTCGCCGCCGCTCGCCGTGGAATAGTCGTAGGTCTCGATCGTGTCGTTGCCGTCGCCGCCGCTCACCGTGGCGTAGCCATTGGCTCTGATCAGATCGTCGCCGTCGCCGCCGGTCACGTTTCCATAAGCGGAGACGTCGATATCGTCGTCGCCGCGCCCGCCGTTCACCGTGGCGTAGTTCCACGCGGACACGATGTCGTCGCCGTCGCCCGCCTCGATGGTGGCGTGGTTCTGGGCCATGACCACGTCGTCGCCACTGCCGGCATCGATGAAGGCGTTGTTGGTCGCGAAGATGAGGTCGCGCCTCGCCGTTCCGGTGACGGACGCGCCGTCGATGAGCGCGGCGATGATGCTGGCGTTGGCCTGCCGGAACGGACCGCCCGGCGGTTCGAGGTAGCGGGCCATCTCCACGCTCGCCCCCTGGCTCCGGGCGTGGACCGCGTCCGCGATCCGGCGCAGGATGAAGAGCGCCGCGCTGTTGACGGGCGAGAGGCTGGTCATCGGAGAACTCCCTGGTTTCGGCGATGGGGCCGCCATGCCCGTGCTGCAAGCTGCCCGGTGCGGCCGCCGGAATCCTCAAGGGAACATCGCCAAGGATGCTGTTCGTGCTCGCAGAATCAGTCTATCGAAGGGAGATGCACGGTTGATTAACAAGCGATTTTTTCTTGGATCCTGAATCGTGAAGCCTGCATGCGCTTCATGTGATGTTTTATGCTATCCAGATGACGATTGCCGGCGGTCCGGGCCAGTATTGGAGGGTCCTGGTGCGTACAGGCGGGTCGCCGGCCGCGATCGTGGCCGGACGAAGACGGGCGGATGTGGCCGGAATGACAGTGCCGGGCCGTTCTGCAGTGGTCATTCCACTCCCGGCGGCTGTCGGGTGCGGCCGTTTCCGGATCCCCGTGCCTCGCCAGCCGCCACCGGCCATGACGATTTGCGCCTCCGGGCGTCCGGTGATTGGATCCCTCCCCGGCCACGCGAGGGAGGCACCGCCATGACCGCCAGGAGCACGACCAGGAACACGATCTGCCTGTGGTACGACACCGACGCCGAGGCCGCCGCCCGGTTCTACGTCGCGACCTTCCCGGACAGCGCGATGGGCGCGGTCCACCGGGCTCCGGGCGACTACCCGTCGGGACGGGCGGGCGACGTGCTGACGGTCACGTTCACGGTCGCGGGCCTCCCGTGCCTCGGCCTGAACGGCGGGCCGGCCTTCCGGCACAGCGAGGCGTTCTCGTTCCAGATCGCCACCGACGATCAGGCCGAGACCGACCGCCTGTGGGACGCGATCGTCGGCAACGGCGGCCAGGAGAGCGCCTGCGGCTGGTGCAAGGACCGCTGGGGCGTGTCGTGGCAGATCACGCCGCGGGTGCTCACCGACGCGCTCGCGGCGGGCGGCGAGGAGGCGAAGCGCGCCTTCGCGGCGATGATGACCATGCGCAGGATCGACGTCGCGGCGATCGAGGCGGCCCGGCGCGGGTGATGCTGCGGGTGCCGTACCCGCCCGCCCGAGCCGCGATCACGCCGCCTCCGCCCCCTGCCCCGCCATCATCAGCCCGACCCGCGCCCGGTCGAGCCCGTCCGCCGGCATCGCCTCCGACAGCCGCGCCTGCGCCATCACGGCGATGCGGTCGGAGAGCGCGAACACCTCGTCGAGATCCTCCGAGATCAAGACGATCGCGGCGCCCCGCGCGCGGGCGGCGAGCAGCCGGCGGTGGATCTCCGCCACCGCGCCGACGTCGAGGCCGCGGGTCGGTTGGGCGGCGAGGATCAGGCCGGGCGCCTCGTCGAGGACCCGGGCGAGGATCGCCTTCTGCATGTTGCCGCCCGACAGGAGCCAGATCGGCGTGCCCGGGGCGGCGCCGCGGATGTCGTAGTCGCGGATCGCGGCCGTCGCCCGCTCCGTCATGGCGCGCAGGCGCAGCAGGCCGGCGCGCTGGAACCGGGTGCGGACGCCCTCGATGGCGACGTTCTCGGAGAGCGTCATCCCGGCCACCGCGCCCTCGTGATGGCGGTCCTCCGGGATGCGGCCGATGCCGGCGCGCACGAAGGCGCCCGGGTCGAACCGGGTCACCGGCCGGCCGTGCAGGCGCATCGTGCCGGCGCTGGGCCTCGCGAGGCCGCAGAGCAGCCGGGCGAGCGCCGCCTGGCCGTTGCCGGCGACGCCCGCCACCCCGACGATCTCGCCGGCGCGCACGGTCAGGCTCACGCCGTCGAGGCTCTGGCGCACCCCCTCACCCGCGACGCCGACGCCCGAGAGCGCCAGCACCTCGGCGCCCGGCGTGCCGGGCGTGCGCCGGGAGGCCGCGACCTCGCGCCCGACCATCAGGGCGGCCAGCCCGGCGCGGTCGGCGCCGGCGGTCGGCCGCTCCGCCACCTTGCGCCCGCCGCGCAGGACCGCGACCCGGTCGCTGCTGGCCACCACCTCGCCGAGCTTGTGCGAGATGAACGCCACCGCGAGCCCGCCGCGGGCCAGCGCCCGCAGCGTCGCGAACAGCCCGTCGCTCTCGGCCGGGGTCAGCACCGCGGTCGGCTCGTCGAGGATCAGCACCCGCACGTCGCGGTAGAGCGCCTTGAGGATCTCGACCCGCTGGCGCTCGCCGACGCCGAGGCGCCCGACCGGCACGTCGAGGTCGACCCGCAGGCCGGATTCCGCCATCAGCCGGTCGAGGCGCCGCCGGGCCGCCGCCCGGCCGGAGCGCGGCCGCCTCAGCGGCTCGGTGCCGAGCACCACGTTGTCGAGCCCGGTGAGCGCGTCGGCGAGGGTGAAGTGCTGGTGGACCATGCCGATCCCGGCCGCCAGCGCCGCCCGCGGCCGGCCCGGCGGCAGCGCCACGAGGGCGCCGGACGTGTCCGCCACCCGCACGCTGCCCGCATCGGCGGTGTAGTGGCCGAACAGGATGTTCATCAGCGTGGTCTTGCCGGCGCCGTTCTCGCCGAGCAGCGCCAGGATCTCGCCCCGGCGCAGCTCCAGGTCGATGCCGTCGTTGGCCGGCACCCCGCCGAAGCGCTTGGTGATGCCCCGCATCTCGAGGACGACGGGGCGGGCGGCGTCGCTCACCGCTCAGGCCGTCGATTTCGGCTCGGAATCGTTGACCGCCACCGTGAAGGTGCCGGCGCGGATCTCGGCCTCCTTGGCCTTCACGGCGTCGATCACCGCCTGCGGCACCAGCTTCGGGTCGAGGGGGGCAAGCGAGCAGCCGCCCCTGGCCATGTTGCTCCACGGGCCGTAATCCTCGGCGGTCCAGCTTCCGTCGATGACCTTGCCGACCGCGCGGTCGATCGTCGGCTCCATGTGCCAGAGCGCCGAGGCGATCACCGTGCCGGGATACTGCCCGGCGGTGTCGATGACGTTGCCGACCGCCTTGACGCCGCGCTCCTTGGCGGCGTCCGAGACGCCGAACCGCTCGGCGTAGAGCACGTCGGCCTTGCGCTCGATCATCGCGAACGCGGTCTCCTTCGCCTTGGGCGGGTCGTACCAGGAGTTGATGAACGAGACCAGGAACCTGACGTCCGGATTGACCGACTTCGCCCCGGCCATGAAGGCGTGCATCAGCCGGTTGACCTCGGGAATCGCGTAGCCGCCGACCATGCCGATGACGTTCGACTTGGTCTCGCGCCCCGCCACCATGCCGGTGAGGTAGGAGGCGTCCTGGATGTAGTTGTCGAACACCGAGAGGTTCGGGCCTTGCGCCGGGAACGACGAGCCCATCAGGAAGGCGGTGGTCTTGTAGTCGCCGGCGATCTTGCGGGCCGGCCGCTCCAGGCCGAACGCCTCGCCGATGATGAGGTCGCGCTTGCCCTCGGCGTATTCGCGGATCACCCGCTCGGCGTCGGTGTTGGCGACGTTCTCGGAGTAGGCGTAGGTGATGTCGCCGCGCTGCTCCGCCGCCTTGAGGGCGAGATGGATGCGGCTGATCCATTGCTGCTCGATCGGCACCGAGGCGACCAGGGCGACCGCGACCGGCCGCGCCTTGGCGGCAGCCCGGGCCGGACTGCCGAGGGCTGCCCCGACCAGCGCCGCCCCGCCCCCGGCCAGCAGGGTCCTGCGGCTCGTGCCCCTCCGTGCCTCGTCCATCGCCAAGCCTCTTCGCCGTCGCGCGGCACCTTTGCCGCAGTGCCGCGAAGCGACCACGGCGCGCGACCGGGCGCAAGCACAACCGGCCGCGGATGGACCGATTTCCCGTGGCATCGGGGCGCGCGGTCGCCCTCCGGTCAGCGTCCCCCGATCGCCCGCGCCGCGGTTTCGAGCTGTCGCTGGACGTTGCCGATCTGGCTGACGACGTTCTGGCGGGTGCAGGCGCCCACGGTCATGCCGTAGTAGAACAGGCCGCTGTCGCGCTGGTTGCGGCAATCGACGTAGTTCGGGATCACGGTGGCGCCGCCGATCGCGAGGGCGAGCAGCAGCAGCTTCAGCACCCTGACGAGGGATCTCGGCAGGAACAGGAAGCCGCCGCGGGGGCGGGCCGGAGCCTGCTCGGGCTGGATGAAGATCCGGACGTCGCCGCCGCCCCGGCGGGCGAGGCGGCGGATCGGGTCCTGGTCGTCGCCGAGTTTGCCGAAGTCCCGCATCGTCCGTCCCACGCTCACGTGCACGGCATCGTGTCGCGGCGGGTCTTAAGCTTTCCTCTCCCCGATCGCGGAATCCCGGGCCCGAAGATCTTGGCGACGCTACGTCACCCTGCGGAACCGCCGCGAAAGCGGGCGACGAGGCGGTGCCACAGGCGCTCGATCGCGCGGGCCGCCCGCTCCAGCCACGGCTTGAGGCCCGGCACGTCCTCGGCGATGAGCGCGAGGCCGAGCGGCAGCATCCACAGGCCGAGGACCGGCAGGAAGGCGAGCAGCCCGCCGACGACGAGCAGCAGGGCGGCCGGGATCCGGGCCCACAGCCGAGACGGCTCGCGCAGCCACGCCACCGCGGCGTGGAGCCGGTCGGGCAGCTTCGCCAGCCCCCGCTCGACCCGTGCGTCCCAATCCTGCGCCGTCGCGTCCGTCATGCCGTCTCCCTCCGTGGCCGCCCCTCCAACGCCGGGACGACGGATCCGGCTCCCGGCGCCCTCGGCCGCGCCGCGCCGCCTTGCCGCGCCGCCACGCCGCCTTGCCGCGGCGCCGGCTGCGACTTAGGTCCGGTGGCATGGAGACTCCCGGCGAAGCAGGCGGTGGAGCGTCGTCGGACCCGGTGCTGCGGGTCCGCGTCCTGCCCGACCTCGCGCAGATTCCGGCGGCGGAGTGGGACCGCTGCGCGCTCTCGGCGGAATCCCTCGCGGGCGCCGGCGAGAGCCACAACCCGTTCGTCACTCACGCCTTCCTGTCGGCGCTGGAGGAATCCGGCTGCGTCGGCGGCCGCACCGGGTGGCGCCCGGTCCACGTCGCGGTCGAGCGCGACGACCGCCTCGTCGGCGTCGCGCCGTGCTACCTCAAGACCCATTCGCAGGGCGAGTACGTGTTCGACTACGGCTGGGCCGACGCCTTCGAGCGCGCCGGCGGCAGCTACTACCCGAAGCTCCAGGTCAGCGTGCCGTTCACCCCGGCCACCGGCCCGCGGCTGCTGATCGCCCCCGGCGAGGACCCGGCGACGGCGCAGGCCGCCCTCGTCGCCGGCCTGCGGGCGCTGCGGCGCGAGACCCGCGCCTCGTCGATCCACGCGACGTTCCTGCCGCAGGTCCAGGCGCAGGCGGCGGAGGACCTCGGCTTCCTGCACCGGATCGACCAGCAGTTCCACTGGGACAATCCCGGCTACGCCAGCTTCGACGACTTCCTGGCCGCCCTGGCCTCGCGCAAGCGCAAGGCGATCAGGCGCGAGCGCCGCGACGCGCTCGCCAACGGGATCACGGTCGAGTGGGTGACCGGCGCCGACCTCACGGAAGCGCACTGGGACGCCTTCTACGACTTCTACCGGGATACCGGCTCGCGCAAGTGGGGCCGGCCCTACCTCAACCGCCGCTTCTTCTCGCTGATCGGCGAGCGGATGCCCGACCGCATCCTGCTGGTGATGGCCCGGCGCGCCGGGCGCTACGTCGCGGGCGCCATCAACCTCGTCGGCGACCGGGCGCTCTACGGCCGCAACTGGGGCTGCATCGAGGAGCATCCGTTCCTGCATTTCGAGGTCTGCTACTACCAGGCGATCGACTTCGCGATTCGCCACGGCCTCGCCCGGGTCGAGGCCGGCGCCCAGGGCGAGCACAAGCTCGCCCGCGGCTACCGCCCGGTCATCACCCACTCGGTCCACGACATCGCCGACCCGTCCCTGCGCGCGGCGGTCGCCGACTTCCTGCGCCGGGAGGCCGCCGCCGTCACCGAGATCGCCCACGACCTCGACGCCGCGACCCCGTTCCGCCGCGGCGACGGGGCGTGCCGGGGCGAGGAGGAGTAGCGGTCCTCCGCTCCGGGCCCCCAAGGGCCGCCGTCGGTCATTGCGGAAGCCTCCCGGCCGGAGGGGCGATGCCTCCGGATTTCATGTCCCCAGCCTGCGCGGCGCATGAGCGAAGCCGAAATCCGCATTGCGACGGCGATCCGTCGGGATCGCCCGAAGCCGTCGATCGGATGGCGTATGAGTTGCGCACCGGCTTTGCCGTCCCTTGCGGACGAAACGAGGCGGCGGCTTTCTGCTCCCGTCGCAGCCGTGGAAGGCGATCTTCGTCCTAGCGCGGGTCCCCCTCTCCCGAGTGGGAGAGGGGACAGGGGTGAGGGTGGCTCGAGGTCAGAATCAAGCACCGACCGTCGAGCTGGGCAGCTCAACCGTTCGTGATGGATCCTGAACCGTCTCCACCCTCACCCCTACCCCTCTCCCACCCGGGAGAGGGGATCCCGCGCCAAAATTATACTTTTGGATCAAGTTCTTGTAGGCATTTTCCATTTATCGGCCGGGAATCGCATGATGCCGCCGCGAGGCTCGTTGACGTCGGCCGCGCGCCGCAATAAATGATGTGTATCATTTATTGCGGCCTCAGGGGGCGCGAGGAGACGGCCGATGGACACGCGATGGATGCTCGTTCCCGCCGCGCTGGCGCTGGCGGGGTGCTCGCCGGGCGAGACCGCGGTGGCGCCGCAGCCGCCCCTGGTCCAGACCGTCGAGGTCGCGCCGGGATCCGGGGCGATCGCGCGCTACACCGGCGTCGTCCGGGCCCGCACCGAGAGCAACCTCGGCTTCCGCGTCGGCGGCAAGATCTTCGAGCGACTGGTCGATCCGGGCCAGCACGTCGCGCGCGGACAGCCGCTGATGCGCCTCGACCGCACCGACTTCACCCTCGCGCTCAACGCCGCCCGCTCCTCGGTCGAGGCCGCCCGGGCCCAGATGGTCAAGGCCCGGGCCGACGAGGAGCGCAGCCGCAAGCTCGTCGGCGAGGGCTGGACCTCCCGCCAGACCTACGACCAGAACAAGGCCGCGGCGGACGCGGCGGCGGCCCAGTTCGCCGCCGCCGAGGCCCAGGCGAGCCAGATCGAGAACCAGGCCGGGTATTCCGAGCTCCAGGCCGATGCCGACGGCGTGGTGATGGAGGTGCCGTCCGAGCCCGGCCAGGTGGTCGCGGCCGGCCAGACCGTCGTCCGCCTCGCCCGCGACGGCGCGCGCGAGGCCGAGGTGTTCCTGCCCGAGGCGAGCCGGCGCCTCGCGACGGGCGCCGCCACCGCGACGCTCTACGCCGAGGGCGAGACGACGTATCCGGCGCGGCTGCGCGAATTGTCCGCCACCGCCGATCCCGCGACGCGGACCTACCGCGCCCGCTACATCCTGTCGGGCGGCGGCGAGGGCGCGCCGCTCGGCGCCACCGTGACGCTCCGGCTCAGGCCGGCCGAGGACGGGCGCGCCGCGTCCCTGTCGGTGCCGCTCGGGGCGCTGTTCGACGCCGGGCAGGGCTCGGCGGTCTGGAAGCTCGACGCCGCGACCGGAACCGTCGTCGCCCAGCCGGTCGCCGTCGCCCGCCTGTCCGAGGAGAGCGCCGAGGTCGCGTCGGGCCTGAGCCCGGGCGACCGGATCGTCGCCCTCGGCGCCCACCTCTTGAAGCCGGGCCAGGCCGTGCGTCAGGCTCCGTCCAGCATGACGGGAGTGGCGGCGCGATGAGCGGCTTCAACCTCTCGGCGCTGGCGGTCCGCGAGCGGGCCGTCACGCTGTTCCTCATCCTGGCGCTCACCGGCGCGGGCGTCTTCGCCTTCCAGAGGCTCGGGCGGGCCGAGGACCCGGCCTTCACGGTCAAGACGATGGCGGTCTCGGCCGCGTGGCCCGGCGCGACCACCGACGAGATGCAGCGTCAGGTCGCCGACCCGCTCGAGAAGCGCCTGCAGGAACTCGTCTACTACGACCGCGTCGAGACCACGGTCCGGCCCGGCCTGATGCTGATGAAGGTGTTCTTCAGGGACTCGATGCCCCCGGCCCGGCTGCAATCGGAGTTCTACCAGGCGCGCAAGAAGCTCTCCGACCAGGCCTCCGGCCTGCCGCGCGGCGTGCTCGGGCCCCTGTTCAACGACGAGTTCTCGGACGTCTACTTCGCCCTCTACGCGCTCCAGGCCAAGGGGCTGCCGCACCGCCACCTCGTGACGCGGGCCGAGGACCTGCGCCAGCGCCTCCTGCGGCTGCCCGGCGTCGAGAAGATCAACATCCTGGGCGAGCAGGCCCAGAAGATCTTCGTCGAGATCTCCTACCAGCGCCTCGCCACCCTCGGCATCACCGGCCAGCAGCTCCTGGCCTCCCTCGCCAACCAGAACGACGTCACGCCGGCGGGCTTCGTCGAGACCACCGGCCCGCGGGTGTATCTCCGGCTCGACGGCGCCATCGACGGCCTCGACGCGATCCGCGAGCTGCCAGTCGCGGCCGGCGACCGCAGCCTCAAGCTCGGCGACATCGCCGAGGTCAGGCGCGGCTATGAGGACCCCAAGACCTTCGCGATCCGCAACGACGGCGAGCCGGCCCTGATGCTCGGCCTCGTGATGAAGCCGGGCTTCAACGGCCTCACCCTCGGCGCGGCGCTGAACGCCGAGGAGGCGGCGATCCATCGCGAGCTGCCGACCGGCATCGGCTTCACCAAGATCACCGACCAGGCGAAGGTCATCGACGACGCCATCCACGAGTTCATGGTGAAGTTCTTCACCGCGCTCGGCGTGGTGATCGTGGTCAGCCTCGTGGCGCTCGGCCTGCGGGTCGGCATCGTGGTGGCGCTTGCGGTGCCGCTGACGCTCTCCGCGGTGTTCGTCGTGATGATGGTGACGGGGCGCGACTTCGACCGCATCACGCTGGGCGCGCTCATCATCTCGCTCGGGCTCCTCGTCGACGACGCGATCATCGCCATCGAGATGATGGTGGTGCGCATGGAGGAGGGCGCCGACCGGATCTCGGCCGCCACCTACGCCTGGAGCGCCACCGCCGCGCCGATGCTCACCGGGACGCTGGTCACCATCGCGGGCTTCCTGCCCGTGGGCTTCGCCGCCTCCACGGCGGGCGAGTATGCCGGCAACATCTTCTGGGTGGTCTCGTTCTCGCTCGTCATCTCGTGGATCGTGGCCGTGACCTTCACGCCGTATCTCGGCGTCAAGCTGCTGCCCGACATCAAGCGGGTCGAGGGCGGGCACGACGCGATCTACGCCACGAAGAACTACGAGCGCCTGCGCCGGATCGTGCGGCTGTCCGTCGACCACAAGTGGATCGCCGCGGGCATCACCGTGGCGCTGTTCGCCGGCGCGGCGGCGGGCATGGGCAAGGTCGAGAAGCAGTTCTTCCCGAATTCCGAGCGCGCCGAGCTCATCGTCGAGGTGACGCTGCCGACCGGTTCGGCCTTCGCCACGACCGAGGCCACCGTCAGGCGCGTCGAGGCGGCTCTGCGCACGCTGCCCGAGGCGCGCGAGATCACGAGCTACATCGGCCAGGGCATGCCGCGCTTCGTGCTCTCGTTCGATCCCGAACTGCCCGATCCCGCCTTCGCGCAGATCGTCGTCCAGACCGCCGATTCGCATGCCCGCGACGCGCTCCGCGGCAAGGTGCGCCGTCTCGTCGACGAGGGCGGCTTCCCCGAGGCCCGGGTGCGGGTGCTGCAGATCGTGTTCGGGCCGCCTGTCCGCTTTCCCGTCGCCTTCCGGGTGGTCGGGCCGGACCTCGACGTCATCCGCGGCATCGCCGCCGAGGTGGCGGACGCCATGGCGACGAACCCCGACATGCGCATGGTCCATCTCGACTGGGGCAACAGGACCCCGAACCAGCGCCTCGTCCTCGACCAGGAGCGCCTGCGCCTGATCGGCCTGACGCCCAAGGAAGCCGGCCAGCAGTTGCAGAGCTACCTCAACGGCACGCCCGCGACCCAGGTGCGCGAGAACCTGCGCTCGGTCGACGTGCTGCTGCGCAGCCCCGGCCCCGAGCGCCGCTCACTCGGCGACATCGGCGACCTGACGCTGGCGACGAAGGACGGGCGCCAGGTGCCGGTGTCCCAGGTCGCGCGGCTGGAGAGCCGCAACGAGGACGCGGTGCTCAAGCGCTACAACCGCGAGACCTACATCCGCGTCCAGGGCGACGTGCTCGACGGCAGGCAGCCGCCGGACGTCCACGCGCAGGTCGCCCCCCTGCTCGACCCGATCAAGGCGCGGCTGCCGCCCGGCTACCGCATCGACAATGCCGGCGCGGTCGAGGAGAGCGCCAAGGCGATGGCGTCGCTGGTGGCGGTCTTCCCGCTGATGCTGATCGTGACGCTCACCGTCATCATGATCCAGGTGCGGTCGTTCACCACGATGGTCATGGTGTTCGCCACCGCCCCGCTCGGGCTGGTGGGGGCGGTGCCGACGCTGCTGATCTTCGGGCAGCCGTTCGGCTTCAACGCGATCCTCGGCCTGATCGCGCTGTCGGGCATCCTGATGCGCAACACCCTGATCCTGGTGGACCAGATCCATCACGACCGCGAGGCGGGGCTGTCGGACTACGAGGCGATCGTGGAATCGACGGTGCGGCGGGCCCGTCCTGTCATCCTGACGGCGGCCGCCGCGATGCTGGCCTTCATCCCGCTGACCCACTCGGTGTTCTGGGGGGCGCTGGCCTACGTGCTGATCGGCGGCGTCGGCGTGGGCACGGTGCTGACCCTGCTGTTCCTGCCGGCCTTGTACGCCTTGTGGTTCCGGGTCCGCCGGCCGGATGCCGCCGCGGCGGGCTCGCGTCACGGCGTGTCCGCTCCACTGGCCGGGACGCCGGCCTCGACCTGAGGGCGCGGCCGAGCGTCCACACGAATCGCCCGCGCCGTCCCCAGGAGGGCGCGGGCGGTGCCCGGCGGGTCCGATCCCGCCCCCTCGCGGGCCCGCCGGGATTTCCTTTCGCCTCCGCCGCGCGCCCTTCATGGATGACGCCCGGCATCCATATCAGGGGCCGGACGCGCCGGAGGATCCCGTCATGCCGAGAGTCTCGCAGGAGCAGGCCAGGCTCAACCGCCAGCGGGTGGTCGAGGTCGCGGCGGCCCTGTTTCGTGAGCGCGGTCTCCACGGCGTCGGCGTCGCCGACATCATGGCCTCCGCCGGCCTCACCCATGGCGGGTTCTACGGCCAGTTCGCCAACAAGGACGCCCTCGCGGTCGAGGCGTTCGACGCGGCGCTCGCCGAAGATCACCGCGGAACCCTGGACGCCCTGGTCGCGAACTACCTGTCGACCGGGCATGTCCGGTCCCCCGGCATGGGCTGTCCCCTCGCGGCCCTTGCCAACGACGTCGCGCGCGAACCGGCGGGCAGCCCGGTGCGCGCGCGGTTCGCCCACGGCGTCCGCCACCTCGCCGGCCTTCTCGCCGACCGGATACCGGAGCCGGCCCGGGAGCGCCGCCGGCAGCAGGCCCTGGCGAACCTGTCGACCCTCGTCGGCGCGGTCGTCCTCGCACGGGCGATCGACGACGAGGCGCTGGCCGCCGACCTGCTCCGGGCGGCCCGGGACTTGGTCGCGGAGTGATGGGGTTTCCGGGTTCTCCGCCGGCTCGCCCTGCGATGTCCGATCGCTCGCTCGGCGATCCTTCGGATGCCATCGGACACCGCTCCCCCGGCTCACGCTCCCGCCGGCATCCGCCACGGGGTCTCCGCCGCCGCCCGCGCCTCGTAGGCCGCGATGGCGTCGGCGTGCTCCAGGGTCAGCGCCACGTCGTCCAGGCCCTCGACGAGGCAGCGCTTCTTGAACGGGTCGATCTCGAACGGGATCGCGGCGCCGTCCGGGCCGGTGACGGTCTGGGCCGGAAGATCGACCGTGACGGCGGCGCCCGGCCCGGCCACGAGGCGGGCGCGCAGCGACGCCACCGCGTCCTCCGGCAGGGTCACCGTCAGGAGGCCGTTCTTGGCCGCGTTCGACGCGAAGATGTCGCCGAAGCTCGGGGCGATCACGCAGCGGATCCCAGCGTCGACGAGCGCGTAGACCGCGCCCTCGCGCGACGAGCCGCAGCCGAAGTTGCGGTCGGCCACCAGGATGCCCGCACCGGCATAGGGGGCCGCGTCGAGGGGCACCGCCTCGCTGCGGCGGCGCTCGTCGTGGAACAGGAAGGTGCCGTAGCCGGCGCTGCGCGGCTTCTTCAGGAAGCGGGCCGGCAGGATCTGGTCGGTGTCGACGTTGGCCACATCGAGCGGGACCGCGACGGCCCGGAGCGTCGTGAAGGGCTGCATGTCAGTGGCTCCCGAGCCGGCGGATGTCGGTGAGGCGGCCGGTGACGGCGGCCGCGGCGGCCATGGCCGGACTCATCAGGTGGGTGCGGGCGTTCGGGCCCTGGCGGCCGGGGAAGTTGCGGTTGGTGGTCGAGGCGCAGCGCTCGCCCGCCGGCACGAGGTCGCCGTTGATGCCGACGCACATCGAGCAGCCCGGCTCGCCCCATTCCAGGCCGGCGGCGCGAAACACCTGATCGAGTCCCTCGGCCTCCGCCTGACGCCGCACCGGGCCGGAGCCCGGTACGACGAGGCCCGGCACCCGCGCCGTCCGGCCGCGCAGCACGTCTGCTGCGGCGCGCAGGTCCTCGATGCGCGAGTTGGTGCAGGAGCCGATGAACACCCGGTCGATCGCCACCGCCTCGAGCGGGGTGCCGGGGGCGAGGCCCATGTAGTCGAGCATCGCCCGCATCTGCCCGGCCTTGGTGGCGTCGGCCTCCGTGCCCGGATCCGGCACCGCGGCGGTGACCGGCAGCGCCGTCTCGGGGCTGGTGCCCCAGGTCACGGTCGGGGCGATGCCGGCGGCGTCGAGCGTCACCTCGCGGTCGAACCGGGCGCCCTCGTCGCTCGGCAGGTGCCGCCACGCCGCGACCGCCTGCTCGAACAGGCCACCCTTCGGGGCGTAAGCGCGGCCCTCCAGGAACGCGAAGGTGGTGTCGTCCGGCGCGATCATCCCGGCCCGAGCGCCGGCCTCGATCGACATGTTGCAGATGGTGAGCCGCCCCTCCATCGACAGGCCGCGGATCGCGCTGCCGGCGTATTCGAGCACGTGCCCGACCGCGCCGCCGGCGCCGACCACCGCGATGATCGCCAGGATCACGTCCTTGGCCGTGACGTGGGGCCCGAGCCGGCCGTCGATGCTCACCCGCAGGCTCCTGGGCCGGCGCTGCCACAGGGCCTGCGTCGCCAGCACGTGCGCGACTTCCGTCGCGCCGATGCCGAAGCCGAGCGCCCCGAAGGCGCCGTGGGTCGAGGTGTGGGAATCGCCGCAGACGACCGTGAGGCCCGGCAGCGTCAGGCCCTGCTCCGGGGCGAGCACGTGGACGATGCCCTGCGCCCGGTCGTCGAGGCCGAAATGCCGGATGCCGTGCCGGCCGGCATTGCCGGCAAGCGTCGAGACCATGTTGGCGATCTCGGGATCGGGGATCGGTCCGTCCCGGTCGCGGGACGGGACGTAGTGGTCGGCGACCGCGAAGGTCAGCTCCGGCCGCCGGATTGTCCGGCCGGCATGGTCGAGCATGCCGAAGGCGTGGAACGAGCCCTCGTGCAGGAGGTGCCGGTCGATGGCGAGCAGCGCCTGTCCGTCGGGCCGGGTCGCCATGACGTGAGCGTCCCAGACCTTGTCGAGGAGGGTGCGGGGTTGCGGGGTCATCGGGCTCCTCCGTCTTGTCGTTGTGATCCAAGCTTTGAACCTCACCCTTTCCCGGACGACTGAAGCGAAGCGGAAGGAGATCCGGGATCCAGCAGAGGACGTGCCGCGAAGCGGCTCTGAATGCTGCACCGTTGCAGACACGAAGACGCTTCGCGACTTTTTGCGCTGGTTCCCGGATCTCCTTCCACGTCGTTCCAGTCGTCCGGGAAAGTGGAGGGTGTCATCATAGTTGGGGGGCGACAGGGGCTAACGCACCCCCATCACCCCCGCCGCCCGGCCGGCGATGCGCCCCAGCGCCACCGCGGCGAGCAGCCCGTTGCCCGAGAGATACCCGCCCGGCCCCGTCCCCGACACGCCGCAGGCCGCGCCCCCCGCCGCGAACAGGTTCGGGACCGGCGCGCCGGCCACGGTGAGGACCCGCGCGTCGCCGTCGACCACGAGTCCGCCCTGGGTGTGGAACAGCGCGCCGGTCACCCGCACCGCCCGGTAGGGCGGGCTGAGCGCCGGCACGCCCGCGAAGGAGCGGCCGAAGCCGTCGCGCCCGCCCTCGCGCTTCAGCGCCTCGACCTCGGCCAGCGTCGCGGCCAAGGCGTCCTCCGGCAGGTGCAGCCGCCCCGCCAGCTCCGCGAGCGTGTCCGCCGCGACGATCGCCCCGGCGCCCTCGGCCCGGCGGAAATCCTCGAACTGGCGCGCGATGCCGGCGATGCGCGCGTCGAACACCGTGACGGCGGTGCCGCCGGGCTGGCGCAGCACCTCCGCCGCCTGCTCGGAATAGCCCCGGCTCTCGTCGGAGAACCGGCGCCCGCCCGCGTTCACCTGGAACCCGCCCTCGGTCACCGTGGCCCAGGTAACGAGGATGCCGTGCGGATGCGCGACGGAGCCGTGGCCCTGGTGGCCCGAGAGGTGGCGGGTGGCGGCGCCGAGCGCCTCGCCCCACAGCAGCGCGTCGCCCTGGTTACCCTCGTGGCCGAAATACAGCGCGCCGGCCAGCTCGGGCACGTGCTGCGCCACCAGCGCCTTGTTGCCGCCGTAGCCGTTGCAGGCCAGCACCAGCGCCCGGCAGCCGACGCGCTCGCGCGAGCCGTCGGGGCGCACGAGGCCGAGGCCCCGGATCGCACCGGTCTCGGCGTAGAGCGTGTCGACGGTCGCCTCGCACAGGACCGGGATGCCGGCCGCCTCCACGGCGCGGGCGAGGCGGTCGACCAGTTCCTCGCCCGACCGGCTCGGCAGGCCGTGCATGCGATTGGCCGAATGGCCCGGGTAGCGGAAGTCGGTGATGACCGAGAACGGCAGGCCGTGCCGTTGGGCCAGCCATTCGAGGGCAGGACCCACCGCCCCGGCGAGGCGCGCGACGAGGGCCGGATCGGGCTCGTTCTTCGCCTTCGCCATGATGTCGGCGGCGAACAGCTCCGGGCTGTCCGCGAGCCCGGCCTCGCGCTGCCAGCGGGTGCCGGGGGCCGGGATCAGCCCGGCCGAGAGGGCGGTCGAGCCGCGGGGCACGGGGTCGCGCTCGACCACCAGCACCTCGGCGCCGGCCTCGTGGGCGGCGAGCGCCGCCACCAGCCCGGCGGCCCCGGCGCCGATCACCGCGACCGGAACCTCGATGTCGAAGGGGACGGCGGCGGGCTCGATGGTCATGCCGACAGCTCCGCCAGGATCTCGGCGACCTCCGCCACCCGGCAGACCGGCTTGAGCGCCTCGATCGCGGTCCGGTGCACGGAGGGCGAGAAGGCGGCGCAGCCGTCGGACAGGACGGTGACCGAGAAGTCGCGGACATGGGCGTCGCGGACCGTCGAGGCGACGCCGCCGTTGGTGACGATGCCCGACACGATCAGCCGCTCGATCCCGGCCTTGCGCAGCACCCATTCGAGCCGGGTCATGTAGAAGGCCGAGTAGGCGACCTTCTCGACCGAGAGGTCGGCGGGCTGGAGTTCGTCCACGAGCGCGTGGCCCCAGGCGCCGGGCAGGAAGTCGCCGCGCGTCAGGAACGGCCGCAACTCGCGCAGGTGCGGCGAGATCAAGGGCTCGCCGCCCTTGCCCGGCACGAGCGTGAAGTGGGTCGAGACGATGAACCCGCCCTGCGCCCGGATCAGCTCGGCCAGCGGCCGCACCGTTGCGGGTACGGCGGCGATCTCGGGCGCCGCCTGCCCGGCGCGGCCATAGGCGCCGTCCGGGTGCAGGAAGTCGTTCTGGAGGTCGCAGATCAGGAGGGCGGTGCGCTCCATCGGGACCGGACCATGGCTCATGCGGGCTCTCCCGTGCGGGTGACCACGACGTTGCCGAGACGGTCGACCCGCGCCGTCAGGTCGGGATCGACCACGGTGGTGGCGTCCGGCTGCTCCAGGATCGCCGGGCCCGGAATCTCGGCGCCGACCGGCAGCGCGAGGCGGGCGTAGACCGACGCCTCGTGCCACGCGCCGCTGAACCAGACCGGACGGTGGCCGAGGCGGGCGGCCTCCAGCGAGGCGTCGGGTCCCGGCGCCAGGGCGGCGAGGTCGAAATGCGGCCGCCGGCCGATCGCGGCGGTGCGCAGGTTGACGATGCGGGTGCCGAGGCCCGGCAGCAGCCGGCTGAACGAGGTGCGGTAGGCCGCCTCGAACGCCGCCTGGATCACCGCCGGCGTGACGCCGGTGGTGCCGTTCTCGACCGTCACGGGGAGCGCCACCGCGACGGTGTGGGTCTGGCCGACATAGTGCATGTCGAGCTCGAACACCGTGTCGATGCGCGAGACGGTGAGGCCGGCGGCCTCCACGACCTCGCGCGCGGCCTGCGCCTCCGCCACCATCCGCCGGTCGAGGGCGGCGGCGTCGAGGCCGGCGAGCGACAGGTTGAGGGTCTGGACCTGATCGTGGCGTATGTCGGCGATGACGCAGCCCAGCGCCGAGGTGACGCCCGGATAGCGCGGCACCAGGGCGCCGCGCAGGCCCACATCCTTGATCAGCGCCCCGACATGCAGCGCCCCCCCGCCGCCGAACGGCACCGCGGCGAATTTCTGGGGATCGTGGCCGCGCTCGATCGAGACGAGGCGGATCGCGCCCGCCATCTTGCCGTCGGCGACGCGAACGATGGCTTCGGCCGCCGCCATCACGTCGAGGCCGAGCGGCGCGGCGACGTGCTCGTGGATCGCCGCCTTCGCGGCCTCGACGTCGAGGCGCTTCAAGGCGCCGCCGATCGGCCGCTCGGCGTTGATGCGGCCGAGCACCACGTTGGCGTCGGTCAGCGTCGGGCGGGTGTTGCCCTGGCCGTAGCAGACCGGGCCCGGCCGCGAGCCCGCGCTCTCCGGCCCGACCTGAAGCAGACCGCCGGCATCGACGTGGGCGATCGAGCCGCCGCCGGCCCCGATGGTGCTGATCTCGATCATCGGCGTGCGGATGACGAGGCCGAAATCGATTGTCGTCTGGGCGGCGAGCGCGGTCTCGCCCTCGACCACCAGCGACACGTCGAAGGAGGTGCCGCCGAGGTCGCCCGTGATCACGTTCGGGAAGCCGGCCGCCTTGGCGATGGCGGCGGCCGCGATCACGCCGGCGGCGGGACCCGAGAGCGCGGTGCGGACGGGAAGCCGGCGGGCGGTGGCGGTGGACATCACGCCGCCATTCGACTGGACGATGTGGAAGCGCCCCGAAAAGCCTTCCGATTCGAGCGCCCGGTCGAGCTTGCCGAGGTAGTTGCCGACGACCGGCTGCAGGTAGGCGTTGAGCACCGTGGTCGAGGTGCGCTCGAACTCGCGGATCTCCGGCAGGATGCCGGACGAGCGCTCCACGTTGGCGTTCGGCCACACGGCGCTCGCCGCTTCGAGGGCCACCCGCTCGTTCTCCGGGTTGGCGTAGGCGTTGACGAAGCAGATCGCCAGGGCCTCGGCGCCGTTCGCCAGCAGCGCGCGGGCGGCCTCGGCCACCTGCTCCGGATCGACGGCTTGACGGATCGCCCCGTCGGCGAGCGTCCGCTCGTCGACCTCCAACCGCAGGTCGCGGTCGACGACGGGGACGAAATCGCCCCACAGGCCCCAGGTGTGGCGCCGGTCGCGCCGGCGCATCTCGAGCACGTCGCGAAAGCCGCGCGTGGTGATGAGGCCGATGCGGGCGCCTTTGCGCTCCAGGAGCGCGTTGGTGCCCACGGTCGTGCCGTGGACGATCGAGGCGAGTCCGGCGACCGGGCCGAACCCTTTCAGCCCGGCGAGGAAGCCGACCGCCTCGTCGCCGCGGTTCGACGGCACCTTGCCGGTCCGGAAGCGGCCGGCGGCCTCGTCGTAGTAGAAGAGATCGGTGAAGGTGCCGCCGACATCGACGCCGACGATGGCGCGGGGGGTCATCGGGTCTCTCCGGTCGTCGGGGCGTAGTCGCGGGCGGCGGCCTCCGGCGTGACGTAGCCGAGGCGCAGGTCGCGGCTCAGGGCGTCGGGGTCGCGCCCGGCCGGGTGGCCGTATCCGCCGCCGCCGGGAGTTTCGAGCCGCACCCGCTCGCCGGCCCTGATCCGCACGTCGGTGACCTTCGACACCATCGGCGGGCTCGCCCAGCCGTCCTGCGTCTGCCAGGCGAAGCGGTTGAGCGCCGCCGGCTTGCCGCCCTCGACGCCGAACGGCGCCACCTTGCCGCGCTCGCCGAGCAGGAACACGTCGGCATCGGTCAGGGTCTCGATCTCGTAGACGGCGCCCAGGCCGCCGCGATGGGCGCCGGCCCCGGCACTGTCGGGCCGCAGGGCCCATTGCGTGAAGACGACCGGATAGGCGGCTTCGAGAATCTCGACCGGCGGGATCGTCGCGGTCGAGATCGGGTTGTTGGCGTGGCTGAGCCCGTCGGTGTCCGGGTTGCCGCCCAAGCCCCCGCCGAAGAACGAGAACATCACCCAGCGCGAGCCGTCCGGCCGGTGTCCGGCCAGCGACAGCGCGTTGATGGTGCCGAACGGCGCGGCGGTCGCCCGCGCCGGATCGGCCTGCGCGAGGGCGCCCAGAACCACGCCGATCAGCCGCAGGATCGTCTCGGTGTAGCCGGCCATGGGCTTGGGCGCGCCGGCGCCCAGCAGCGTCGTCTCCGGCACCGTGAAGGCGATCGGCCGCAGGCAGCCGGCATTGGCCGGCACCTCGGTGAAGACGTGCTTCAGGGCCACGTAGCAGGCCGCCACCGTGGTCGCGTGCGAGATGTTGATCGGTCCCTGCGCGGGGGCCGAGGAGCGCGAGAAGTCGAGCGCCATCCGATCGCCCTCGATGGTGAGGTCGAGGGCGATGGTCAGGGGCTCGTCGGTGATGCCGTCGTTGTCGAGCACGTCTTCGAAGCCGTAGCGGCCGTCCGGCAGGGCGCGGATGGCGGCGCGCATCAGCGCCTCGGCCCGGTCGGAAAAGGCCGCGAAGGCCGCATCCACCGTGGCGTCGCCGTACTCGTCGAGGAGCGCGGTGAAGCGGCGCTCGCCGAGGTCGAGGGCGTTGAGCTGGCCGTTGAGGTCGCCCCAGTTCGAGGTCGGCACCCGGGTGTTGGCGGCCAGGATGTCGACGATGTCCTGGCTCAGGCGCCCGGCGGAGAAGAGCTTGACGGGCGGGAAGCGCACGCCCTCCTGGAAGCTCTCGGTGGCCTTCGGGTTGTAGCCGCCCGGCACGTTGCCGCCGATGTCGAGCCAGTGGCCGACCGAGGCGAGCCAGCAGAACAGATGTCCGTCGCGGAACACCGGGCGGACGAGCCGGAAGTCGTTGAGGTGGGTGCCGCCGCTGTAGGGATCGTTGAACAGGAAGGTGTCGCCGGGCTCCAGGCCGCCCTCGCGCTCGACCTTGGCGATCACCGCCTTCACCGCGAAGGCCATGGCGCCGACGAAGATCGGCAGGCCCTTGGTGCCCTGGACCAGGGTGTCGCCGGTGGTGGCGTGGTAGAGGCCGTGGCAGGCGTCGCGGGCCTCGGCGATGATCGGGTTGAAGGCCGAGCGGTAGAGCGTCGCGTCCATCTCGTCGGCGATCTGCTCCAGGCGGCCCTTCAGCACCGCCAGGGTGACGGGATCGATCGCGGTCATCGGGCAGAACCCTCGTAGGCGCGGCCGCGGGCCAGCATCTCGGGGGTGCCGATCAGGGCGTTGAGCTCGCCGAAATCGAACATCCGGTCGGCGAACGGGGCGTTGGTGCCGGCCTTGGCGAGCGAGCCGTAATAATCCTTCGCGGTGCGGGCGAGCGCCCGCACGATGCCGCCGGGGAAGATCACGAGGCGAAAGCCGAGCGCCCCGAGATCGGCCGCCGAAGACAGCGGCGTGTCGCCGCCCTCGACCATGTTGGCGACGAGCGGCCGGCTACCGCCGAGAGCCTTCGTCACCGCGGCAAGCTGGTCGGCCGAGCGCGGCGCCTCGACGAACAGCACGTCGGCGCCGGCCTCCGCGTAGGCCCGGGCCCGCTCGATCGCCCGCTCGAAGCCTTCGACGGCGACCGCGTCGGTGCGGGCGACGATCAGGGTCTCGGCGCTCGCCCGCGCGTCGAGCGCCGCCCGGATCTTGCCGACCATGTCGGCCGTCCCGATCAGGGTCTTGTCCTGAAGGTGGCCGCAGCGTTTCGGGTAGCTCTGGTCCTCAAGCTGGATCGCGCTGGCGCCGGCGCGCTCGAACAGCCGCACGGTGCGCTCGACGTTCAGCGCGTTGCCGTAGCCGTTGTCGGCATCGACCACGAGGGGCGTGGCCACCCGGTCGCGCACCAGGGTCACGGTCTCGGCGACCTCGCTCATCGAGACGAGGCCGATATCCGGCCGGCCCAGCCGCGTATAGGCGAGGGCCGCGCCCGAGAGGTACAGCGCCTCGAAGCCCGCATCGGTGGCGATCGAGGCCGTGAGGGCGTCGTAGACGCCCGGAGCGACGAGGACGCGGTCCTCGGCGAGACGGGACTTCAGGGACATGACGCGGGGTGTTCCTCGTTCGGTTTCACGTATTGGCGTGGTGCGCATCCTCCTCTCCCCGCGGGCGCAGGGCTGTCCGGGGAAAAGAAGGGGCTCGGATTTCTCCCTCCCCCCTCCGCGGGGGAGGGTGCCCGGCGGAGCCGGGCGGGAGAGGGGCAGCGCGACGCTGTTCCAGGTGGCGCCCTTCATGGAGCGCGCGACTTCTCCGGAAGCGGCGCCCCCTCTCCCGCCCCACTCCGTGGGGCACCCTCCCCCGCAGAGGGGGGAGGGGAAACCCGTGCCATTTCTTTTCCCCGGACAGCCCTGCCAGCCCTACCGTCCTCGGGGAAAGGAGAAATCCGTGCTTTTCTGTTAGATGAGTGATCTTGGTCTTTGTATTGATAGACGTTGCTCCAAGCGTCCGGCCTTGTATCACCAGCGTTCATCGGAAGATGTCTTCGGGGTGGACCTCACGCTACGAGAGCCAACACCTCCTCAACCCCCTCCGCCCGGTCGATCCCCGCCACCGCCGCGACGATCGCCTCGCTCCGCTCCGCCCCCCAGACCGGCCCGGCGAGCGCCCGGAACTTCTCCCGCACGTCGTCCGCCGAGTACGGATCCTCGGTGTCGCCGCGGTTGGTCAGCGCCTGACCTGAGAGCACGCGGCCGTCGGCCAGCGTCAGCGTGACCGTCGCGGGCCGCAGGCCCGGCAATTGCGCGGTCATGGCGGGATCCTCCTGCACCCTCACCCGGCGGGCGAGCGCCAGGATGCGAGGGTCGGCTCGGGCCTCGTCGCGGAACGCGTCGGTGTTCGCCTCGCCCCGCACCAGCGCCGTGGCCAGCACGAAGGGCAGGGAGAACTTCGCCGCCAGCATCGTCCCGGGTGCCGGATGGTCGAGCTGCGCCGCCCAGACATAGGTCGCGACCTCGACCGAGCGCACCGAGTCCGGGTCGAGCGGGCCGGCCTCGGCGCGGATGCGCGCCAGGGCGTCGAGGGCGCCGTGAGTGTAGCGGCAGGCGGCGTGGCGCTTGAAGTAGTTGCGGGCGATCTCCCAGCGGGAGCCCAACTCCTCGACCATCGCGTCGGGCGAGAAGTCGTCGGCCAGGATCCCGCCGTAGACGGTGCCGATCCCGTCGCGCTCGGGCAGGAAGACGCTCTCGGCGAGGTCCCACGCGGTCAGCCCGAGCTGGTTGGAGAAGCCGGCATAGGTGTTGCGCACCGTCGCCCCCTCCAGCATCGTGCGCCGGCTGGTGCCGAGGCCCAGGGACGAGGCGAGCCCGATCGTCCGGCCGATCATCGCGGCGTCGGCGCCGAAGATCTTCGCGACGCCGAGCGCCGCCCCCACCGTGCCCCAGGTGCCGTGCGGGTGCATCGTCACCCGCAGTTTCGAGGCGATGCCGATGCGCGCGCCGATCTCGTAGCCGAGCACGAGGGCGGCGATCAGGTCGGCGCCGGACGCGCCGGCCCCTTGCGCCGCGGCCAGCACCGCCGGGACGACGTGGATCGCCGGATGGCCGCGGGCGTACTGGTTGCCCTCGTCGAGTTCGAGCGTCGTGCCCGCCGTTCCGTTGACGAGGGCGGCGTCGCGGGGATCGAGCGACAGACCGCTGCCGATCGCCGGGGCCGGGCCGGTGCGGCGGGCGGCGAGCCGCTCGGCGAGCGCCCGGCATTCCGGCTCGCGCATCCCGGCGGCGGTGACGCCCAGCGAATCGAGCAGGACGAGGCGGGCGCGCTCGACCACCGCCTCGGGCAGGTCGGCGGGCGACAGGTCCGCCGCGAAGGCAGTCCAGCGGTTGACCCAGGCAGGGCTCGGCTCGGCGAGCAGGGCTGTCGCCGGGACGATGCCGGGGGTGACGATGCCCATCGCCTACAGCCCCAGATAGGCCCGGCGCAGGGCCGGGTCGGCGGCGAGCGTCGCGGCGTCGCCGTCCAGCGCCACGGTGCCGTTCTCCAGGATGTAGGCGCGGGTCGCGAGATCGAGCGACTGCACCACGTTCTGCTCCACCAGCATGATCGGCAGACCTTCGCGGTTGAGGGTGCGCACGAGCGCGAACATCTCCTCGACGAGGAGCGGAGAGAGCCCGAGCGACGGCTCGTCGAGGATGAGCAGGCGCGGCTCGGCCATGAGGCCGCGGCCGATGGCGAGCATCTGCTGCTCGCCCCCCGAGAGGGTGCCGGCGGCTTGGCTCCCCCGCTCGCGCAGGCGCGGGAAGGTGGAAAAAACCCGCTCGATGTTGTCGGATCGCCGCGCCCGGCCGCGCCTGTAGCTGCCGAGCACGAGGTTCTCGCGCACGCTGAGGTTCGGGAAGATCTTGCGGCCTTCCGGCACGTGGATCAGCCCGGCCTCGACGATCGCGGCGGACGAGGCGGTGGTGATGGCCCGGCCGTCGAAGCGGATCTCGCCGGACCGCGCCGGGACGATTCCGGACAGGACCTTGTTGAGCGTCGTCTTGCCGACGCCGTTGGCGCCGAGCACCGCGACGATCTCGCCGGCCCGGACCGTCAGGTCGAGGCCGCGCAGGACCTCGGTGGCGCCGTAGCCGGCGCGCAGGCCCGCGACCTCAAGCATCGGCCGCCTCCGCGTTCATGCGGGCGGCCGCGCCCTTGCCGAGATAGGCCTCGATGACCTGCGGGTCGGCGCAGACCCGCCGCGGCGGGCCCGAGGCGATCATCCGCCCTTGCGCCAGGACGAACACCTCCTCGCACAGGGTCATCACCGCCTGCATGATGTGCTCGATCATCAGGATGGTGACGCCGTCGTCGCGGATCGCCCGCACCACCGGCAGGATGTCGCGGATCTCGGACGGGTTCAGGCCCGCCAGCACCTCGTCGAGGAGGAGGAGCCGCGGCTCGGTGGCGAGCGCGCGGGCGACTTCGAGGCGCTTGCGCCCGGCCACCGTGAGGTCGGCGGCGGGCTTGTCGAGCTGGTCACGCAGGCCCACCCGCGTCCCGACCGCGCGGGCCCTGGCCACGGCGTCGGCCCGGCGCGGATGGCGCAGGTAGGCCCCGACCGCGATGTTCTCGGCCACCGTCAGGCCGGCGAAGGGCTGGACGATCTGGAAGGTGCGGGCGATGCCGCGGCGCGCCCGCAGGTGCGGCGCCTCCGCGGTCACCTCCTGCCCCTCGAAGACCACCCGGCCCGCGCTCGGGGTGAGGAAGCCCGAGATCATCCCGAACAGCGTGGTCTTGCCGGCGCCGTTGGGGCCGATGAGCCCGGTGATCGAGCCCGCCGGCACGGCGAGCGAGGCGCGGTCGACCGCGACGAGGCCCTGGAAGCGCTTGGTGAGGGAATCGACGGCGAGCATGGGTCAGGCCCCCGCCGCGGCGACAGACTTGCCGGCGACCTTCCGCCGTCGGCGCAGCCCGAGCAGGCCCTGCGGCGCGAAGGCGATGACGGCGATCAGGCAGGCGCCGAACACCACGAGGTCGATCCCCGGGATGCCGCCGGCGAGGTGCTTGGTGACCTCGCCGAGCCCCTGGAGCGCCAGTGCCCCGACGAGCGGCCCGAAGGCGGTCCCAATGCCGCCGACGATCGGCGCCAGCAGCGCCTCGACCGAGATCCAGGTGCCGTAGGCCACAGTCGCATCGAGGTAGAGGAAGTACTGCACGTAGAGCCCGCCCGCCGCCGCGGTGATCGCGGCCGAGAGCGCGATGGCGCGCAGCTTCACCGCCAGCGCATCGACCCCGAGGGCGCGCGCTGCCTCCTCGTTCTCGCGCACGGCGATGAGATGGGCGCCGAAGCGCGAGCGCTCCAACCAGCGCGATGCCAGCAGCGCGACGCCGACGAAGGCGAGGACGAGGAGGTAGAAGAATCTCCGGTCGGCGAATTGCAGCGTGGCGACGCCCGGCTGGAGCTTCAGCAGCAGGCCGGCCGCGCCGCCGGTGAAGTCGGCGGAATTCGCCAGGATGCGGAAGACCTCGGCGAAGGCGAGCGTCACCAGGGCGAAGTACGAGCCGCGCAGGCCGGCCCGGAAGCTCAGATACCCGATGGCGAGGCCGACGAGCGCCCCGAGGCCGATGCCGGCGGCGAGCGCGCCCCAGGCGTTCCAGCCGAACTTCAATTGCAGCACCGCGGTGGCGTAGGCGCCGGTGCCGAAGAACGCGGCGTGGCCGAAGGAATACTGCCCGCCGAAGCCGCCGAGCACGTTCCAGCCCAGGCCCGCGAGCGCGACGATGAGCGTGGTGACGAGGAAGTTGAGCACGCTGCCCGACAGCCCGAGGAAGGGCAGGACGGCCAGCGCCGCGAGGGCGAGGACCAGGGGCAGGAGGTCGCGGGGGCTCATGCGCGGGCTCCGAACAGGCCGGTCGGGCGCACCAGCAGCACCAGGATGAAGATCAGGAAGATGCCGATCTGCCCGAGGCTGTCGCCGAGCAGCAGCCCGGAGAAGCTCTCGACCACCCCGATGACGAGGCCGCCGACGAGGGCGCCAGCGATCGACCCCATGCCGCCGAGCACCACGATGGTGAAGGCGACGAGCACGAAGGCGGCGCCCGAGCGCGGATTGACGTAGTAGGTCGGCATCAGGAGGCAGGCGGCGACGGCGAGGCAGGCGCAGCCGAGCCCGAAGGTGACGGCGTAGACGTGGTCGACCTCGATGCCGACGAGGTGCGCGCCGAGCTTCTCCCGCGCCACCGCCCGGATCGCCCGGCCGGTGTCGGTGCGGTTGAGGAGGAGCCAGAGGAGCGCGGTGACGGCGAGGGACGCGGCGAAGCCGATCAGCCGCGGCGTCGAGAGCAGGAGCGGCCCGAGTTCGACCACCTGGAGCGCGGCGTCGGAATCGAGCGCACGGGTGTCGGAGCGGAACAGCGCCAGCAGCGCGTTCTCCAGCACGATCGACAGGCCGAGGGTGACGAGCAGCACGTTGTTGTCGCTGCCGTGGCTCGCCGGGCCGATGACGAACCGCTGCAGGCCGTAGCCGAGCCCGAACATCAGCGGCACGATCCCGAGCATCGCGAGGTAGGGATCGATCCGCAGCAGCGCGAAGGCGCCCCAGACCGCGAACATCGCGACGGTGAGCAGCGCCCCGTGCGCGAAGTTGATGATGTGCAGCACCCCGTAGACCAGGGTCAGCCCGAGGGCGATGAGGGCGTAGACCGCCCCCGTCATCAGGCCGTTGAGGGCCGCCTCGATCAGGATCTGGGGCGCGTACATCGTCACGCCTTGAGCGGGAAGTTCGCCTTCGCCTCGGCGAAGCTCTCCGGTGCGATCACCTTGACGTCGCCGCCCTGGACCTGGGTGTTGAGCGGGAGCGCGCTGGTGTTCTGGCCGGTCGCGAATTTCGACTGGCCGTAGGGCATCACGCCGCTCGAAAAGCTCTGGGTCGACAGGGCCTCGATGATCTTCAGCCGGTCGGGGGCGCCGGCCTTCTCGATCGCCTCGGCCATCAGCCGCACGGCGGAGTAGTTCATCGGCACGTTGTAGGCGAAGGCCCGCCCCGCGGCTTCCGTGCGCTTGCGCAGCTCGGCCGAGAGCGGGTTCTTCGGATCGGGCCAGTGGTTGCAGTCCATCACGCCCTCCGCCGCCTGCGGGAACTCCTTGACGAAGCGCAACGAGGAGGCGCCGCCGCCGAGGATCGCGTAGATGCCCTTCGGGCGGACCCGCTGCTGGAGCATCGTGCGGGCGAGCAGCACGAACTCGCCGTAATAGTTCGACGGGATGACGAGGTCGGGCTGGAGCGAGCGGATGCGCAGCACGACGTTGGCCATGTCGCGGGCCGGGCTCGGATGCGAGACGGTCTCGAGGATCTCGAAGCCGCGCTTGGGCAATTCGGCCTGGAGCAGCTTGGCGAGGCCGGAGCCGAACAGGCCGTCCTCGTGCACGATCACCACCGTGCGGGCCGGCTTGCCGGCGGCGTCGTTCAGCGCGACGAGGCGCTCCAGCGCGCTCGTCGTCACCATGCCGAAGCTCGGGGAGAACCGGAAGGTGTTCTTGAGGCCGCGCTGGGTGAGCTGATCGGCGACGCCGACGTCGATGAGGTAGGGCAGGTCGTAGCGCGAGGCCGCCTGGCTGGCGGTGGCGCATAGCCCGCTGCCGAAGCCGCCGACGATCGCCGCGACGCCCTCGCCGTTCAGGCGCTCGGTCTCCTGCGCCGCGGTCTCGGGATTCGAGCGGCTGTCGGCAAAGACGATCTCGATCTTCGCGCCGCCGAGACCCTTGAGGCCGCCGGCGGCGTTGATGTCCTGCACCGCCAGTTCGGCGCCGAGCTTGCCGAGGTCGCCGTCGTTGGCGAGCGCACCCGTGACCGGCTGGATGATGCCGAGCTTCACGGCCGCGCTCTGGGCCCGCAGGATCGCCGGCATCGCCAGGAGCGAGGTCGCGGCGAGTCCGGTGCGCAGGACGGCGCGGCGGGAGGGAGAGACGATCGAGGTCACGGGGCGGGCCTCCTGTGGGCGGCGGGACGGCGGATTCGCGAGGTGGTCTCGGGCTTGACGGCACGATGCTCGGGTTTGGCCGGGCGCGGCGCCGCGGGGGTCCAGCGCCGCTCGCCGGCGGCGCCGGTGCGCACGAGGTCCATCTGGAAGGCGTAGCGGTCGGGCCGGTAGAGCGCGTGCAGGTGCTCGACGCCGCGGCCGGACGGGTCGAACACCACGCGCGTGAGGTCAATCAGGGCCGAGCCGACGTCGAGGTCGAGGGCCTGCGCCACCTCGGGACCGGCGAGCGTCGCGCCGATCGCCTGCGTCGCCCGGTCGGCGGTGACGCCGGAGCGCTCCATGAGCGACAGGAGCGGCGTCGCCGCCAGATCCGCCTCCGAATAGGACAGGCCGACCCGCTCGGGCACGTGGGTGGTGAGATAGGAGAAGGGCTGGCCGTCGATCAGCCGCACCCGCACCGAGCGCTGCACCCGCTCGCCGGGTTCGAGCACCAGCGCCTCGGCGATCGCCGCCGGGGCCGCGACGTAGGCGAACGACAGCAGCCGCACGCCGGTCGCCCGCCCCATGGCGATCAGCCCCGACAGCAGGTTCGGCAGGTCGCCGATCACCGGCCGGGCGCCGTCCGGCCCCTGCACGAAGGTGCCGGAGCCGGGCCGCCGCAGGACCAGTCCCTCGCCGGCCAGCAGGTCGAGGGCGCGCCGCACGGTCACCCGCGCCAGCCCGTGCTCGGCGGCGAGGACCGGCTCGCCCGGCAGCCGGGCGCCGCTCGGCAGTCGGCCGCTGGTGATCTGGTCGCGCAGCAGCAGGTAGAGCCGGCGCGCCTTGTGGGGCTCGATCACGGAGGTCACGGGGCCATCCCTGGCTCGTGGCTTGCCCGAGCCGTCGGCGGATGCCGCGCCGGCTCACCTGTCCGATTATGCAGACAGCTTGCTGTCCGTCAATTGGGACAGGCGACGTGGGCAGGGCCATCGCTTCAGCGATTGTCCTGGCGGTCGCCCGCAGGGCGACGCTGCATGTCGGGCGCGAAGAGCGCCCCGCGGAGCGGGTTCGAGGGGACGCATGTCCGCTCGAACGCGAAAGCGGAGCGAGAGCCAAGTGAGCGGATGCGAACGCCGGCGCCTGAGGCCAAGCACCTGAGGCCAAGCAAAAAACCAGGGCCATCGCTCTCAAGCGATTGCCCTGGTGACGCGGGCTTGCCGCGAGTCGGCGCGTGCCGGTCACGACCGGCACGCCCGCGACGGGAGCGATCCCCTACAGGGAGACCCGAACATCGCGATGACGCGATTTCCGGAAGCAATCGTCCGGAGTTCGCGTCACCCTGCGGCTTCGACGGCAGGGCGGCTCACGATGGGCGGCGTCTGCTGGTGCTGCACGACGCGCCACTTGTCGTGGGCGAGGCGGCGATAGGTGGATGTGCAGTGAGCCTGATACGCCTCGTCCCCGCGCGACGCCTTCGCGTGGTAGGCGATGACGATCAGCCCCTCCTGCGGACGCGAGATCTGCTCCTGGGAGATCTCGATCCCGGACCAGCGGGGGGTATGGGCCACCGCCTCGATCGCCTGCCTGCCGCTCATGACGAACGGCGGCTGCGGGAGCACCATCAGGCACTCGTCATCGACGAGTTCCCGGTAGTGGTCCGCATCGCCGGTCCAGAGGCCCTTCTCGAAGGACCATACGCGCTCGTCTTCCATCGTGCTCTCCTCATGACGTCTTGCGCCAGAGAAGAGGGTGGGACCGCGATCGTTCCCGACGGGCGATCTCGACGGAGCCGGCGCCCTCCCCTTCAGGTGCCGGGGGTCCAGTCGATCCCCGGCTTCTGCGACAGGATGCGCTCGAAGTAGTCCGCCACCGCCTGCGCGCCGCTCGCGTGCATCATGGCGACGGGATGGGCGAGGTAGGCCCTGGCCAGATCGAGCGGGATCTCGCCGGCCTGCAGCGCGGCGAGCACCGCATCAATGAAGGCGTCGTTGGCCTCGTTGAAGTCCGACGAGAGCTTCTTGCGGTCGTTGAGCGCCTTGATCGGCATCGTGCGAATCGTCCTCCGGGGAGGGCTGGACCCGCCCTCGCGCCGAGATGCCCACCTTCGGGGACGAGCCACCATGCGTCATCCAATCGCGCCGGGTCGGCGCCGCGGAGGCCCCCACATCCCTCCCCCGCCGGCCCGCGGCACCGCGAGAGCACGGTCGGCGGCGAAGCGGTCTCCGCGTCGTCGGAACGCGGCTCCGGCACCCGCTCGCCGGGATCGGCCACCGGCCGGATCTCGTTGGCGAGGCGGGCGTGCGCGACCCGCGCGAGCGTGGACGCGGCCCGAGGTGTCGTGCAGAGACCCGACGGGATGCCGATCCCCTGGCGGTCGGTCTCGATCCGGCCGAGGACCGGCAGCATGACGCGGGTCCAGGGCCGGGAACCATCGGCGAAGGCAGCGTGTCCGCCCGGTCGGGTTCGCCATCCCGGCGGGAGGCCGTCCTCACGGCCGAACCACCTGCGTCCATCCCTCGGAGGTGATGCAAATCGGGTCCGCGGCCGGGTACAGGCGTCCGTGCGGACCAGCGGCGACTCATCGACGGTGGGTCAGACCGCAGGTTGTTCCATCACGAAACGGCAAGTGCGGCACTTTCGCTCGTCCGTGTCTTCGTGGACACGTGTGCCGTGCGTTGTCACACAGCCGTTCATGTGTGGTTAATGCCGATTCTTCACATTTAAGCTTCATTTTGAGTAGAATGCCACGATTGAGCGCGAGGCCCCCGGCGGCCATATAGGCTGGACGTTCGCGCAGCCCGATCCACCCATTCCCAACCAGCAGGCATCGATGTCCGGTACGCAGAACACCATCTGGACGCCGCCTCCGGTGAGCGCCCGCGGATCGAACTCGGTCGTCGGCAAGGACGGCGTCAACGATTCGCTGGTCGGAACCGCCGGCAACGACGTCCTGTCGGGTCTGTCCGGCGCCGACACCATGTCCGGCGGCCTCGGCGACGACTTCTACTACGTCGACAATCCCGGCGACGTCGTCGACGAGGACGAGAACGGCGGCATCGACACGATCATCTCGTACCTGCCCCTGACGTTCCTGGGGCGGAACGTCGAGAACCTGACCCTGTCCGGAGCGAGCCAGAAGTCGGGCTACGGCAACGCCCTCGCCAACATCATCCGCGGCACCGCGGTCAACAACCTCCTCGACGGCGGGGCCGGCGACGACCTGCTCTACGGCGGCGGCGGCAACGACGTGTTCGTGGTCCGCGCCGGCAACGGCTCCGACGCCATCGGCGACTTCAAGGCCGGGCCGACGACGTCCTCGATCGTCAGCCTCGTCGGCTACGACTTCACGTCGTTCGACCAGATCAAGGCGGCGATGGTACAGGACGGCACCACCGCGATCCTGAACCTCGGCAACGGCGAGACGCTGCGCTTCCTCAACCAGAACATCGGGAACTTCAGCGCCGACGACTTCAAGACCACCCTCGACACCTCGAAGTGGCGGCTGGCGTTCCACGACGAGTTCGACACGTTCAGCCGCTTCAACGGCGTCGACGGCACCTGGGGGACGAAGCAGCAGTGGGACGGCTTCGCCGGCTACACCAACCCGACGAAGGCCGAGCAGCAGGTCTACGTCGATTCCGAGTACAGCGGCGTGCGCTTCAACAAGGCGCCGGGGCCGATCGGCCTCAACCCGTTCTCGGTGGCCGACGGCAAGCTCACGATCGAAGCCGCCGCCACTCCGGCCGACGACCTCACGTGGCTTTTCGGGCGGCCGTACTCTTCCGGCCTGCTCTCGAGCTTCGTCTCGTTCCAGCAGACCTACGGCTACTACGAGATCCGCGCCGACATGCCGAGGGGCCAGGGTCTGTGGCCGGCCTTCTGGCTCCTGCCGGCCGATCTCGGGCCGACCTCCGAACTCGACGTGTTCGAGGCGCTCGGCCAGGACCCGTTCAGCGTCCTGATGACGGCGCATAGCCGGGCGACCGGCGTCCACACCAAGGAAGGGTTCTCGGTTGCCACGCCCGACCTGACCCAGGGCTACCACACGTTCGGCATGGACTGGGGTCCCCAGCACATCACCTGGTACTTCGATGGCGTCGCGGTGGCGAGCGTCGACACCCCGGCCGACCTCAAGAACCGGCCGATGTACATGGTCGCCAACCTGGCGGTCGGCGGAAACTGGGCCGGGCCGCCCAACAGCGATTCGCTCGCCAGCGATCCCCATCTGCGGATCGACTACATCCGCGCCTACGCGACCGAGAACACGGTGTCGACGACCGCGGCCCTCAATCGCGCCGGCGGGCCGTCGCTCGACTACCTGCAGGGCACCCAGCTCAACGACACGCTGTCGGGTCTGGACCAGAACGATCAGCTCTATGGCGCGGCCGGCGACGACATCCTGGACGGTGGCGAGGGCGACGACACCCTCGGCGGCGGCGCGGGCAACGACACGATCCTGGGCGGCAACGGCCTCGACACCGCGCTCTACAGCGGCACTCCGGCCGGCCTCGTCGTCGTGCACGACCTCGACACCAACGGGTACACGACGATCGACACGGCCGGCACCCAGGGCACCGACGTGCTCTCCGGGGTCGAGACCCTGCGCTTCCGCGTCGCCGATCCGGTGACCGGCGACATCGTCAGCTCGCAGGACGTCGCCATGGCCGATGCCGTCGACGTCACCCTGAAGGCCAACGCGTCGGGCGGACGGACGGTCGCGGTCCGGGATCCGGGCGTGCTGCTGGCGACCTTCGCGACCGATGGCGCCGACACGGTCCTGTATTCCGGCACCGCGGCGCTGGCCCTGCCGGACCGGTACGAGAACGTGGTGGTGACCGGAAGCGTCGGCGTGTCGGTGACCGGCAATGCCGGCGCGAACGTGCTCGTCGGCGGTGCCGGCGACGACACGCTCGTCGGCGGTGACGGCGACGACGTTCTGCGCGGCGGCGGCGGGCGCGACAGGCTCGACGGCGGCGCCGGCAACGACGTCGCGGTTCTCGACGGCGTCGCGTCGCAATTCGTCGTCATCCGCGACCTCGCGGCGGCCGGGCACTACACCGTCATCGACCTGGCCTCCGGGACCATCGAGGACCTGCGCAACATCGAAACCCTGCGCTTCAACGCGTCCGACGATCCGCTCGGCGGCGGGCTCGGCCAGTCCGGCCCGGGCGACCTGCTCGACATGGCGGTGTCGGCCGCCTCCCAGGTGGCCTGGACCGGCAATGCCGCCGGCGGCCGCGACGTCACGACGTCCGATCCCGCCTCCCTGGTGGCGTGGCTCGCGACCGACTCCGTCGACACGATCCTGTTCGGCGGCAGCGCCCTCACCCTGCCGTCCGGGTTCGAGAACGTCGTCGCGACCGGCGCCGGCGGCGCGAGCCTGACCGGCAACGCCCTCGACAACCTCCTGACCGGAACCGTGGCGGCCGACACCCTGTCGGGCGAGGCCGGCGACGACCGGTTCCAGCCCATGGGCGGTGCCGACATCGTCGACGGCGGCAGCGGCAACGACACCGTCGTCCTGGCCGGCAGCCCGAGCCGCTACGTCATCGTGGCCGATCTCGACGCGCCCGACGCCTACCGGATCTACGACCGGCAGGCGACCAGCCCGGGCGACGTCCTGACGTTGTGGAGCGTCGAGAACGTCGTCTTCTCCGACCTCGGTCCCCAGAGCCAGGCCCTCGCGCCGCTCGCCGGGGTCGCGGTCAGGACGGAGCTCGGCGGCGGGCGCGTCATCTCGGTCGCCGATCCCTCGCTGCTCGCCTGGGTCTCGCCGACGCCCGGCCTCGATACGGTGCTGTTCTCCGGGGCCGGCACGCTGCAACTGGCCGACGGCATCGAGAACCTGACCAGTACCGGCGCCTTCGGCACGACGCTGATCGGCAATGCCGGCGCCAACGTCCTCGTCGGCGGCCTGGGCGGCGCCACCTTCGTCGGCCTTGCCGGCGACGACCAGTTCGTCGGAAACAGCCAGCGGTTCACCGATGCCGTCGACTACGGCCGCGACGCCGCCAACGGCGGGACCGCCGGCGTTTCCGTCAACCTCGCCACCGGCGTCGCCACGGACGGTTTCGGCGGCCGCGACACCCTGGTCGGCATCACCAACGTGCTCGGCACCGCCTCCGGCGACACGATCGTCGGCTCGGATCTGGCCAACTTCCTCCAGGGTCTCGACGGCAACGACATGCTGTCGGGCGGCGCCGGCGACGACCGCCTCGACGGCGGCGCCGGCGACGACACCC
>NZ_SACP01000030.1 GCF_004004555.2 Methylobacterium oryzihabitans | reverse complement strand
CCTCTCCCACTCGGGAGAGGGGAGGCGTGCCAAAGCGAAAGCCGCCTTCGACCGGGGCAACGGATACAGACGACCACCGCCCGGTTTCATCCGCAAGGGACGGCAAAGCCGGTGAGCAACTGATACGGAATCCGGACGATGATTCCCGGGTTCCGCATCATCAGCCCGCGCGGCGCAGAGCAAAGCTCTGCGCGCACCTGAGCGGAGTCGAAATCGGCATCGCGAATGCGATCCGCCAGGATCGCCTGAAGCGATCATCCGGATTTCGTATGAGCGGTGGATCGCCGGAACTACCCGGAGCGTGGCCCTTCCGTTCCGGACCATGATAGTTTACATGTGAACTATCGGCGGCGGAACGGCCGCGTCGGGACGGTGGGAGAGGGCCATGCCGAGCTACAAGGCTCCGGTGGAGGACGTGCTGTTCCTCCTCGACGACGTGTTCGCGATCCAGAGCTACGGCCATCTCCCGGGCTTCTCCGACGCCTCGCCGGACGTGATCGGGGCGGTGCTGACCGAGGGCGCCAAGCTGTGCGAGGAGGTGCTGGCGCCCCTCAACCAGACCGGCGATCGGCAGGGCTGCACCCGCCACCCCGACGGCCGCGTGACGACGCCGGAGGGCTTCAAGGCCGCCTACGACGCCTATGCCGACGGCGGCTGGATGGGCCTGTCGATGCCGGCGGCCTATGGCGGCCAGGACCTGCCGCACGTCCTCAACAGCGTGATGCAGGACTTCGCCTCGTCGGCGAACCTCGCCCTCAGCATGTATCCGGGCCTGACCCAGGGCGCGATGGCCGCCCTCCTCGTCCACGGCAGCGAGGCGCAGAAGCGCCTCTACCTGCCCCGGATGATCGAGGGCCGCTGGACCGGGACGATGAACCTGACCGAGCCGCATTGCGGCACGGATCTCGGCCTGCTGCGCACCCGCGCCGTGCCGAAACCGGACGGATCCTACGCCATCACCGGCACCAAGATCTTCATCTCGGCCGGCGAGCACGACCTGTCGGAGAACATCGTCCACCTCGTGCTCGCCCGCATCGAGGGCGCGCCGGCCGGCACCAAGGGCATCTCGCTGTTCGTCGTGCCGAAGTTCCTCGTCGCCGAGGACGGGACGCCGGGGGCGCGCAACGGCGTCGCCTGCGGCTCGATCGAGCACAAGATGGGCATCCACGGCAACGCCACCTGCGTGATGAACTACGACGGCGCCACCGGCTGGCTCGTCGGCGAGGCCAATCGCGGTCTCGCCGCGATGTTCGTGATGATGAACGAGGCCCGCCTCGCCGTCGGCATCCAGGGGCTCGGCCAGTCCGAGGTCGCGTACCAGAACGCGGTGGCCTATGCCCGCGACCGGCTCCAGGGGCGGTCGCTGACCGGCGCCAAGGCGCCCGAGAAGCCTGCCGACCCGATCATCGTCCACCCGGACGTGCGCCGGATGCTGCTGTCAATCCGCGCCTTCAACGAGGCGGCCCGCGCGCTCGTGCTGTGGACCGCGCTCCAGGCCGACATCTCGCACCGCTCGCAGGACCCGCAGGAGCGGCAGGCGGCCGAGGACCACATGGGCCTGCTGACCCCGGTGGTGAAGGCGCTGCTGACCGATCTCGGCTTCGACAACGCGGTCAAGGCCCAGCAGGTGCTCGGCGGCCACGGCTACATCGAGGAATGGGGGTTGTCGCAGTTCGTGCGCGACGCCCGCATCGCCCAGATCTACGAGGGCGCCAACGGCATCCAGGCGATGGACCTCGTCGGCCGCAAGCTGCCCCGCGACGGCGGCCGGGCGATGATGCGCTTCCTCGGCGAGGTCGAGGGCTTCTGCAAGCAGAACGCCGGCGACGAGGCGATGACGCCGTTCGTCGTCCCCCTCGGCAAGGCGCTCGGCGACCTCCAGGCGGGGACGATGTGGCTGATGCAGAACGCGATGGCCAAGCCCGACAATGCCGGGGCCGGTGCCACCGACTACCTGCACCTGATGGGCCTCGTGGCGCTCGGCTACATGTGGGGCCGGATCGCCAAGGCGGCGCACGCCGCGTCGGCCTCGCCGCGGATGGAGGCCAAGCTCGTCGCCGGGCGGTTCTTCATGGAGCGGATGCTACCCGAGACCGCCACCCGCCTCGCCCGCCTCTCCGCCGGCGCCGACGCCGTGATGGCGATGCCGGCCGAGGCGTTCTAGACAGAACCCGTCTCCAAGCGACTGACTTGATAAGTAATTTTTGAACGCGGGATCCCCTTTCCCGAGTGGGAGAGGGGATCCCGCCACACCGAATGCCGCTTTCGACGAATGCAAAGGGGGCAGATGACCGCCGCCCCGTTTCATCCGCAAGGGACGGCCAGGCCGGTGAGCAACTGAGACCACGGGGACGACGACCCGACGATTCCGCCGCGTTCCGCCCGGGCCGACCGCCCGGGCCGGGGACGCCCGAAGCCGGCCCGCACGAGGCAGGCCCGAGGAGGACGAGATGCCCGACGCCTACATCTACGATCACGTCCGCACCCCCCGGGGCCGCGGCAAGCCGGACGGGTCGCTGCACGAGGTGACGGCGCTGCGGCTCGCCGAGACGGCCCTGCGGGCGCTGAAGGAGCGCAGCAACCTCGACACGCGGGCGGTCGACGACGTCGTGCTCGGCTGCGTCGATCCGGTCGGCGAGGCCGGCGGCGACATCGCCCGCGCCGCCGCCCTGGTGGCCGATTACGGCGACCACGTTCCGGGCGTGCAGATCAACCGCTTCTGCGCCTCCGGGCTCGACGCGGTGAACTTCGCCGCCGCGCAGGTGATGGCCGGTCAGCACGACCTGACGGTCGGCGGCGGCGTCGAGTCGATGAGCCGCATCGGGCTCGGCGCCTCGGGCGGCGCGTGGCCGGTCGATCCGGCGATCGCGATCAAGTCGTACTTCATGCCCCAGGGCGTCTCGGCCGACCTCATCGCCAGCAAGTACGGCTTCTCCCGCGACGCCTGCGACGCCTACGCGGTCGAGTCGCAGAAGCGGTCGGCCGCCTCGTGGGAGGACGGGCGCTTCGCCGCCTCGGTGGTGCCGGTGCGCGACGTCAACGGCCTCACCCTGCTCGCCCGCGACGAGCACATGCGGCCGGGCACCGACATGCAGTCGCTCGCCGCCCTCAAGCCCTCCTTCGTGCAGATGGGCGAGATGGGCGGCTTCGACGCCGTCGCGATCGAGGCCCATCCCGACGTCGAGGCGGTGAACCACGTCCACCATGCCGGCAACTCGTCGGGGATCGTCGACGGCGCCGCCGCGGTGCTGATCGGCTCGCGCGAGGCCGGCGACGCCGCGGGCCTCAGGCCCCGCGCCCGCATCCGCGCCTTCGCCAATATCGGCTCCGATCCGGCGCTGATGCTGACCGGCCCGGTCGACGTGACCCGCAAGGTGCTCGCCCGCGCCGGGATGACCACCGGCGACATCGACCTGTTCGAGATCAACGAGGCCTTCGCCTCGGTGGTGCTGCGCTTCCAGCAGGCCTTCGACCTCGACCCGGCCCGGGTCAACGTCAACGGCGGGGCGATCGCGATGGGGCACCCGCTCGGCGCCACCGGCGCGATGATCCTCGGCACCGTCCTCGACGAGCTGGAGCGCACCGGCAAGCAGTCGGCGCTGGTCACCCTGTGCATCGGCGCCGGCATGGGCACCGCCACGATCATCGAGCGGGTCTGAGCGCCCCGGGGGAGACGACCATGAGACGGACCATCCTGTGTCTCGCCCTGGTGCTCGCCGGCCTGCCGGCGGCCCGGGCCGACGAGCGGGTCGCGGTCGCCCGCGCCCTGATCGAGAAGACCGTGGCGAGGACCCTCACCGACGGCTTCCGGCAGGCCGCCGCCGGGACGCTGGCCAAGCTCTCGCCGGAGCTCGCCGAGCAGGCCCGGCCCGAGATCGACCGGACCTTCGTCCAGGAGCGCGCCAACCTCGTCGACGCGCTGTCGAAGGAATACGCCCAGAAGTTCTCCGAGGACGAGCTGCGCCACATCTCGAAGATCTACGACGACCCGGTCTACCAGCGGTTCCAGGCGCTCAACGCCGATCCGAACTCCCTCGTCTCCGGCATCACCAAGGAGACGGTGACGAAGCTGATGAACCTGCTCGCCCTCACCTCCCTGACGCAGAAGCCGGGCGAGGCGTCTCCTGCCGCCCAGCCCCCGGCTGCGCCCAAGCCCTGACGGAGCGGACGCGATGAACCTCACCCATTTCCGCTTCGAGACCGATGCCGACGGCGTCGCGCTCGCCACCTGGGACATGGCCGGCCGCTCGATGAACGTCATCACCCCCGAGGTGATGGACGAGCTCGGCCGCATCGTCGACGAGGTCGCGGGCAACCCCGCGATCAAGGGCTGCGTCATCGCCTCGGGCAAGGAGACCTTCTCGGGCGGCGCCGACCTCACGATGCTCCAGGGCCTCGGCGCCGAATACGCCCGCCTCGCCGGCGAGCGCGGCGAGGAGGAGGCGATGCGGTTCTTCTTCGAGGAATCGCGCCGGCTGACCCTGCTCTACCGGCGGCTGGAGACCTGCGGCAAGCCGTTCGCGGCGGCGGTGCACGGCACCTGCCTCGGCGGCGCGTTCGAGCTGGCGCTGGCTTGCCACCACCGGGTGCTGTCGGACGACGAGAAGACCCGGGTCGGCCTGCCGGAGATCAAGGTCGGGCTGTTTCCCGGCGCCGGCGGCACCCAGCGGGTCGCCCGGCTGATGCAGACCGGCGACGCCCTCCAGATGCTGTTCAAGGGCGACCAGATCCGGCCGCTGATGGCGCGCAACATGGGCCTCGTCCACGCGGTCGTGCCCCGCGCCGACCTCGTCGCCACCGCCAAGGCGTGGATCAAGGGCGGCGGCTCGGCCGTGGCGCCCTGGGACGTGCCGAAGTTCAAGGCGCCCTCCGGCAAGGTCTACTCGCCCGCCGGCATGATGATCTGGCCGCCCGCCAACGCGATCTACCGCCGCGAGACCCACGACAACTACCCCGCCGCCAGGGCGATCCTTCAGGCCGTGTACGAGGGCCTGCAACTGCCGATGGACCTCGCGCTGAAGGTCGAGAGCCGGTACTTCGCCAAGATCCTGCGCAGCCCGCAGGCGGCGGCGATGATCCGCACGCTGTTCGTGTCGATGGGCGAATTGAACAAGGGCGCCCGCCGGCCGAAGGGCGTCGGCGAGGTGCCGTTGAAGCGCGTCGGCGTGGTCGGGGCCGGGTTCATGGGGGCGGGCATCGCCTACGTCACGGCGAATGCCGGGATGGAGGTGGTGCTGGTCGACCAGAGCGCCGAGGCGGCCGAGAAGGGCAAGGCCTACGCCCACAAGCTCGTCAGCGACCAGATCATGAAGGGCCGCGCCAAGTCGGCCGACCGTGACGCGCTGCTCGGCCGCATCACGGCGACCGCGGACTATGCCGCGCTCGCCGGCTGCGACCTCGTGGTCGAGGCGGTGTTCGAGGATCCGCGGGTCAAGGCCGAGGTGATCGCCAAGGTCGAGGCCGTGCTCGGCCCCGACGCGGTCTTCGCCTCCAACACCTCGACCCTGCCGATCTCCGGCCTCGCCAAGGCCTCGGCCCGGCCGCAGAGCTTCATCGGCATCCACTTCTTCTCGCCGGTCGAGAAGATGATGCTGGTCGAGATCATCCTCGGGCGCGAGACCGGCGAGCGGGCGCTCGCCGCCGCCCTCGACTACGTGCGGGCGATCAGGAAGACCCCCATCGTCGTCAACGACGCCCGCGGCTTCTTCGCCAACCGCTGCGTCGGCGCCTACATCCTCGAAGGCCACCTGATGCTCGCCGAGGGGGTGCCGGCGGCGATGATCGAGAATGCCGGCCGGCAGGCCGGGATGCCGGTGGGGCCGCTGTCGCTCAACGACGAGGTCGGGGTCGACCTCGCCCTCAAGATCGTCAAGGCGACGAAGGCGCAGCTCGGCGAGGGCGCGGTCGACCCGCACCAGGAGCGCCTGCTCACCGCCCTGGTCGAGGGCGAGGGCCGGCTCGGGCGCAAGAACCGCAAGGGCTTCTACGACTATCCCGAGCAGGGCCAGAAGCGGCTGTGGCCGGGCCTGCGCGATCTCTGCGGTCCGGCGCTCGACCCGGATTCGGTGAATTTCACCGAACTCAAGCAGCGGCTCCTCGTGACCCAGGCGCTGGAGGCCGCCCGCACCGTCCAGGAGGGCGTCGTCACCGACCCGCGCGAGGCCGATGTCGGCTCGATCCTCGGCTTCGGCTTCGCGCCGTTCACCGGGGGGGCCTTGTCCTACATCGACTTCATGGGGGCGGCCGCCTTCGTGGAACTGTGCCGGACCCTGGAGGCCAAGCACGGCGCCCGTTTCGCGCCGCCGCCGAACCTGCTGGCGATGGCCGAGACCGGCGCCACCTTCTACGGCGAGGCGGCCCGGCAGGCGGCGTGATCCCGCTGCCATCGGGCTGAGATGAAACGCCGTCATCACCCTCCGGACGCACCGGGGGGACCAGCATGGCGATCGACGCGAGCCCGGCGGAGACGCCGCCCCGACCCGGCCGGCGCCGCGTGGTGCTGGTCGCCAACGCCGCCGCCGGTTCCCTGGTCGGGGGCGACGGCTCCACCGGCGATCGGTTGCGCGAGCGCCTCGCCGCCGCCGGGCTCGACGTGGTGGCCGAGCCCGCGCCCGACGCGCCGCTGCCCGAGCGCCTGCGCGAGGCCGCCGCGCTGCCGGGGCTCGACGCCGTGGTGGCGGCCGGCGGCGACGGGACGCTCGCCTGCGCGGCCGCGGCGCTGACCGGCACGGACGTCGCCCTCGGGATCCTGCCCCTCGGCACGATGAATCTCCTGGCCCGCGACCTCGGGCTGCCGCTCGACCTCGACGGGGCGGTGGCGGCGATCGCGGCCGGGCCGGTCCGGGCGGTGGATGTCGGCGAGGTCAACGGCCACGTCTTCCTCATCAACTCGGTGCTCGGCATGCCGGCCCGCATGGCCCGCCACCGCGAGGCCCGGCGCGGCCGGGCCGGGCTCCTCGACCTCCTGCGCTTCGGCCTCGGCCTGCTGCGTCATCTCGGCCGCTACCCGCGGGTGCGGGCGGGATTGCGCTACGGCGTGGCCAGCCGCGAGGTCCGGTTCCGCATCCTGGCGGTGGTCAACAACGATTATCGCGAGGGAGTCGGGCAGGTTCTCCGGCGCGCCAGCGTCGACGGCGGCACGCTGACCTTCTATCTCGTCGAGCGCCTGTCGGCGGCCCGGCTGGTACGCCTCGGGCTCGGCTTCGCGGTCGGCGAGTGGCGCGGCCTGCCGGACCTGGAGCGGCACGCGGTTGGCGATCTCACCGTCACATCCCGGCGCCGGCGCCTGCGGGTGATGAACGACGGCGAGGTCCTGCTGCTGGCGCCGCCCCTGCGCTACCGTCTCCGTCCCGGAGCCCTGCGCGTCCTCTGCGCCGGACCGGACTCGCCGTGATCTCCGCGAGACCGCGGGGTCGCAGGGGAACGCGTCTCCGGCGTCGGATCCGATACAAGGGGTGTTAACTCCTGCCGCTTAGATCGGTTCCGGCCTGCAATCGTAACGTGTGAGAGTGCTCCGATGCGACCCTCCGTCACCGCGACCCTGGCCGGTCTGTTCGGCCTGATGACCGCGATCACGGTCGCGCAGGGGGGCTTCACCCTGTTCAACCTCGACCGCATCGGCGAGAGCGTGCGCGGCGTGACCCAGGACGCGCTGCCCTCGGTCGACGGCATCCACACGATCAACACCCTGGTGATCCGCTCGCGGCTGTGGCAGTTCCGCTACCTCATGGCCGACGACGCCGCCGAGCGCGAGCGCAGCGCGACGCAATGGGCGGCGCTGGTCAAGGAGATCGACGCGGCCCAGGCGCGCTACCGGCCGCTGATCCATCCCGGCGCGGAGCGCGAGGCGTTCGAGGAGTTCGAGCGCCGCTGGGCCGCCATGAACGCCGGTTGGGAGACGCTGCGCAAGATCGATCCCGCCCGCGGCGAGGAGATCCGCGCGCTGTTCCGCGGCCCGATGAACGCCGAGTACCTCGCGGTCAGCGCCGCCCTCCAGAAGGGCGTCGAGATCAACCGTGCCGCCGGCGCGGGGGCGAGCGACGCCGTGGCCCTGGTGCAGTCCGAGACGCGCCGGGCGACCTGGATCGGCCTCGCCCTGGCGGTGCTGGCGGCGGCGGCGGCCTCGGCCTACGCCTTCCTGGGCGTCGCGCGCCCGATCCGCCGCATGACCGCGGCGATGCGGCGCCTCGCCGGGGGCGATGCCGGCCTCGTCATCCCGAGCCTCGCGCGCCGCGACGAGATCGGCGCGATGGCGGGCGCCGTCGAGGTCTTCCGCAGCAACCTCCTGCGCAGCCGGGCGCTCGAGGAGGAGACGGCGCTCGCCCGGGCCGGCGCCGAGGCCCAGCGCCGGGCGACGACGCGCGAGATGGCCGACGGGTTCGAGCGGGCGGTCGGCGGCATCGTCGCCCGGGTGGTCGCCTCGGCCTCCGAGCTTCAGGCCACCGCCCGCGGCATGACCGCGACGGCGAACGACGCCGCCGGCCAGTCCACCGCCGTCGCGGCGGCGGCCGAGCAGGCGAGCTGCAACGTCACCATGGTGGCGAGCGCCGCCGAGCAGCTCGGCGCCTCGGTGCAGGAGATCGGCCGTCAGGTCGACGGCTCGGCGAGCCTCGCCGGCGTCGCGGTCGAGGAGGCGGGCCGGACCGAGACCCTGACCAACGACCTGCGCGACGCCGCCGGCCAGATCGGCGAGGTGGTGGCGATGATCTCGGCCATCGCCGGGCAGACCAACCTGCTGGCGCTGAACGCGACGATCGAGGCGGCCCGCGCCGGCGAGGCCGGCCGGGGCTTCGCGGTGGTCGCCGCCGAGGTCAAGGCGCTCGCCGACCAGACGACGCGGGCGACTCAGGACATCACCGTCCAGATCGGCCGCATCCGCGGCTCGACCGACGAGGCGGTGTCGGCGATCGCCGGGATCACCGGCCGCATCCGCGAGATCAACGCCGTGGCGACCTCGATCGCCGCGGCGGTCGAGGAGCAGGGCGCCGCCACCGGCGAGATCGTGCGCAACGTCGGCGAGGCGGCGCAGGGCACCGGCGCGGTGACGCAGACCATCGCCGGCCTCGCCGGCACCGCCCGCGAGGCCGGGGCGGCCGCGAGTCAGGTCCTGGCGGCGGCCGATGCGCTGACCGATCAGGCTGGCCATCTCGGTACCGAGGTCGACCGCTTCCTCGCCACGGTGCGGGCGGCGTAGGGCCACCCCGATCGGCGAGCGGGCGGTCCCCGCTCCCCTCACCCCGCCGTGCCCGGGTTGAGCGGCGCCTGATAGGCCAGCCCCATGTCCCACGGGAAGTAGATCCAGGTGTCCTGGCTCACCTCGGTGACGAAGGTGTCGATCAGGGGCCGCCCGGCCGGCTTGGCGTAGACGGTGGCGAAATGCGCGTTCGGCAGCATCTCGCGCACCACCTGGGCGGTCTTGCCGGTGTCGGTGAGGTCGTCGAGGACCAGCACGCCGCGGCCGGTGCCGTCGCCGAGGGCGCGGATGCCCGGCGCCACATCCTTCAGCACCGTGAGCGCGCCCTGGGCGTCGTAGTCGTGGTAGCTCGCGATGCAGACCGTCTCGATCAGGCGGATGCCGAGCTCGCGCGCCACGATCGCCGCCGGCACCAGCCCGCCGCGGGTGATGCAAACGATGGCCTCGAACGGCCCGGCCGAGGCGAGGCGCCAGGCGAGCGCCCGGGCGTCGCGGTGGAACTGGTCCCAGGAGACCGGAAAGGCTTTCTCGGCCGGTGCGCTCATCGCGAAGACGATCCTCAGGTGCGGGCGGATTGCAGGCGGGCGACGAGGTCCGCGACCGCGGCGCGGGCCTGCGCCAGGGTCTCGGGATCGCGGCCGCGCACGACGATCTGGTTGCGGAAGCCGGCCGGGGTCATCGACGGGTAGGACCCGATCGACACGCCCGGATGGCTCTTGGCGACCTCGGCCAGCTCGCCGGCATAGAGCCCCTCGGGGAGGTTGCCGGCCTCGATCGTCTCGGCCGCCACCCGGGCGCCGGTGGTGAGCCGCGGCGCGACGTTGTCGAGCATCGCCTGCATGATCGACGGCACGCCCGCCATCACGATCACGTTGCCGAGCATGAAGCCCGGCGCCTTCGAGATCGGGTTCTCGATCAGCTCGGCCCCGTCCGGGATGCGGGCCATGCGCAGGCGCGCCTCGTTGAGGTCGGCCTCCGCGATCCGCTCCAGCAGCATCGCCCGCGCCCGCGGATCGACCGCGATCCCGACGCCGAACGCCTTGGCGACGCAGTCGGCGGTGATGTCGTCGTGGGTCGGGCCGATGCCGCCGGTGGTGAACAGGTAGGTGTAGCGGGCGCGCAGGGCGTTCAGCGCCGCGACGATCTCCTCCTCGACGTCCGGCACGACCCGGACCTCGCGCAGCTCGATGCCGGAATTGGTCAGGTACTCGGCGATGTAGCCGATGTTCTTGTCCTTGGTCCGGCCCGACAGGATCTCGTCGCCGATGACGAGGATCGCGGCCGTGACGGGGGAGGGGCTGGCATCGCTCATCGGGTCTCGCCTCCGCGGCCCCCGCCTGCGCCGCGTCCTGCGGGCGCGCCGATCGCGAGCCGGCTGACGGGCATCTATCGCCCGCACCGCTCCGGCTCAAGCGTGACCTGACCCGTGCGCGCTGCTATGGCGGCGCATGTCCGTGTCGCCCGCCCCATGCGTTTCGCCGCACCCCTGACCGAGGCGCGGCTGCTGCGCCGCTACAAGCGCTTCCTCGCCGACGTCCGGCTCGCCGACGGGTCCGTCGTCACCGCGCATTGCGCCAATCCGGGGGCGATGCTCGGGCTCGCCGCCGAGGGCAGCCGGGTCCTGCTCTCGGCCTCCACCAACCCGGCCCGCAAGCTGGCGTGGTCGTGGGAACTGGTCGAGGCCGACCTGCCCGGCGGGCCGCAATGGGTCGGGATCAACACCGCGCGCCCCAACCACCTCGTCGCCGAGGCGTTTCGCGACGGCCGGCTGGCGCCGCTCGCCGGCGCGACCTCGCTGCGGCCGGAGGTCGCCTACGGCCGGGCGAGCCGGGTCGACTTCCTCGCCGACGGGCCGGCCGGCCCGTGCCACGTCGAGGTGAAGAACTGCCACCTGATGCGCCGCGCGGGCCTCGCCGAGTTTCCCGACTGCAAGGCCGCCCGCAGCGCCCGCCACATGGACGAGCTCGCCGAGGTCGTGCGGAGCGGCGGCCGGTCGCTCCTCGTCGTGGTGGTGCAGATGCGCGCCGCCGCCTTCGACGTCGCCGGCGACCTCGACCCGGCCTTCGCCGCCGCCTTCCGCCGCGCCCGCGCCGCCGGGGTCGAGACCCGCGCCTATGCCTGCCGGGTCAGGCCCGAGGAGGTCACGATCGCCGAGGAGATCCCGATCGTGACGGGGCCGTGAGGCCGGGACCTCACTCCACCCCCATCATCAGCCCGGCGAGCAGGCGGGTGCGCGGCAGCAGGCTCGCCACGTCGACGTGCTCTTCCAGGGTGTGGTAGCCGCGGCCGATCACCCCGAGGCCGTCGAGGGTCGGGATGCCGAGTGCCCCGGTGAAGTTGCCGTCCGAGCCGCCGCCGGCGCTGCGGTGGGGCAGCGGGATGCCGAGATCGGCTGCGATCCGGCCGGCGAGGTCGTAGAGCGCCATCGTGCCGGCATCCGGCTCCCAGACCGGGCGGGTGACGCCGCGGGTCACCGTGAAGCGCACGTCGTCCTCGGTGCCGGAGAGCGCCAGCATCCGGGCGACGCCGCGGTCGAGGTCGTCCTGGCGCTTGGCCATGCTCAGCGCCTGCCCCCGGCAGGTGGTCGCGACGCAGTTCACCCATTGCCCGCCCTGGACGATGCCGACGCTGAAGGTGCAGTCCTCGCCGGACATCCCGTCGATCTCCAGCACCTTGCGGGCCATCGCGCGGATCGCCGAGCGGCCGGCGCCCGGCGTCGAGCCGGCATGGCTCGGGCGGCCCACCGCCTCCAGGTCGAAGCGCGCGATGGCGTAGCGGCCGGTGACGACGCCGCCGTCCTGGTGGCCGGGCTCGGGCACCAGCACGACGCGGTGGCGCTTCGCCTCGGCCTCGATCAGGTCGCGGGTCGCCGGGCTGCCGATCTCCTCGTCGGAGGTGAATAGCACCGTCACCGGCAAGGGCGTCGTCAGCCCGGCGCGGATCAGCGCCCGGATCGCCTCGAGGGCGATCAGGTTGCCGCCCTTCATGTCGACGATGCCGGGGCCGTACACGACCCCGCCGTCGCGCCGCCACGGCAGCGCCGCTAGCGTCCCGACCGGATGCACCGTGTCCATGTGGCCGAGGATCAGGATGCCGGGTTCGTCGCGGCGCGGATGCGGGAACCGCGCCCGTACGCAGCCGCCGAGACCCATCCGCCCGGGGATGATCTCGACCGCGGCGCCGGCCACTGCGAGGTCGCGGGCGGCGAGCGCCATCATCCGGTCGACCGCGGCGGCGTCGTGGGTGGGGCTCTCGCACTCGATCCACGGGCGCAGGGAAGCCAGGATGTCCTCGACGTCGAGGGCGAGACCGGACGGGTTCATGCCGGACGGGTTCATGCCGGACGGGGTCATGGTGCCTCCGCGAAGGGATCGGCGACGCGGGGCCAGTAGCGCCCGTCGCGCCTGGTGTAGGGGATGCCGGCATAATCCGGCGGCGTGGCTCCGGGGGCCGAGACGTAGCGCACCTCGCTCGCGATCGGCGCGAAGGCGGCGTAGAAATGCTGCATCGACTTCACCACCACGATCCGCTTGTCGTCGAGGCGGCAGCCGAGGCCGGTGAAGGCGTCGGGGTCGAAGGGCTGCTGGCGGGCGGTGGTGAGGACGAGGTGGATCCCGTCCGCCTCGACCCAGGCGCTCGGCCCGAGCTGCGCCCGGCCGCCGCTGAGGCCGCCCTGGCTGTGGTCGTCGGCGAGGCCGCGCACGGTGACCCGCAGGTCGACCGGATCGCCCGAGGTGATCCCGGCCTTGCCGCCGACCCGCAGGTCGAAGGTCGCGCCGATCCCGGCCTCGCGGCAGCTCATCACCGCGCCGGGATCCCAGAACATCCCGATCGCCGCGCCCGTCACCCGGCGCTCGACGAGGCGGCGCAGGATCGCGGTGTTGTCGGAGGGCGAGCCGGCGCCGGAATTGTCGGCGATGTCGGCGAGCACCATCGGGCGCGGGTCGGTCGACGCGAGGGCGGCGTCAATCGCCCCGTCGATGGTGTCGTGGCGGGTCTGCGCCTCCTCGCGCATCGCCCAGACCTCCTCGCCGAGCCGGGTCGCGAGCGCCTGCGCCTTGGCGGGGTCGCCGTCGGCCACCACCAGCATCCGGGCGCCGACATCCGGCACGTCGCCCCACGGGAAGCCGTGGCCGAACGACACCGACAGGATGCCGTCCTTGCCTTCGAGCGCCTCCATCCGGCGCACGAAGCCGGAGACCGGCTCGCGCGAGGTGCGCCACATGCTGACCATCCGGCAGTCGTGATACGCCATCACCGGCCGGATCCGTTTCTCGGCCGCGCCGATCACCAGCGGGTAGAGGTCGCGGGCGCGCTCGGCGATGTCGGTGTGGGGATACTCCTTGTAGATCACCATGACGGTCGCGGCCTCCCGCATCGTCTCGGTGAGGTGGCAGTGCAGGTCGAGTTCGACCCCGACCGGCACGTCGGGGCCGACGAGCGCGCGGACCCGGGCCAGGGTATCGCCCTCACAATCGTCATAGCCGTCCGCGACCATCGCCCCGTGCATGAACAGCAGCACCGCGTCGACCGGCAGAGCCGCTTCGAGGTCGGCGAGCAGGGTGTCGCGCAACTCCTCGTAGACCGCCCGCACGGTGATCCCGCCGGGTTGGGCGAAGGTGGTGAGGCTCTCGACCACCGTGTGCCCGTCGGCCTCGGCGAGGCGGCGCCACTCGCGGGTGCCGAGATTGCTCAGGGAGGGCGGCTGGCGGCTGCCGTCGCGGCGGGCGTAGTCGGCCAGGAAGGCCGGGCGCCCGGTCGGCAGCGGCGCGAAGGTGTTGGTCTCGGTGGCGAGGCCGGCGAGGAAGAGCTTCACACGGGTCTCCGGGATGGGGTCTGCGCCGCGCCGGGCAAGACGTGGGCCGTCGCAGCCGCGTTCGCGTCAGGGCTGCTCGGCGGCCAGCCGCTTGCGCTGCACCTTGCCGTTCGGCGTGCGCGGCAGCGCGTCGAGGAACACCACCGTCTTCGGGCACTTGTAGGCGGCGAGCCGGTCGGCGCACCACGCCAGCAGGTCGTCGGGGTCGGGCGCGCGGCCGGGCTTCGGCACCACGTAGGCGGCGATGACCCGCACGTCCTCGCGCACCGCCCGCTCGGCCACCGCCACCTCCTGCACGTCGGGATGGCCGATCAGCGCGCCCTCGACCTCGTTCGGCGAGACCCGGTAGCCGAAGGCGTTCATCACGTCGTCGTTGCGGCCGTGGAACCAGACGTAGCCGTCGGCATCGAGCTCGGCGAGGTCGCCGCCGGTGAACCACTCGCCGCGCATCACCGCCGCCTCCTCGTCGGGGCGGTTCCAGTACCCGAGCATCAGGCCTGGGTCCGAGCGGTGGATCGCGAGCAGCCCGGTCTCGCCCGGCGCCAGCGGCTCCGGCTCGCCCTCGACCGGCAGGATCGCGACCCGGCGCCCGGTCTGCGGCCGGCCCGGCGATCCCGGCTTCACCGGCACGCGCGGGCTCGACGAGATGTAGGTCGAGATCTCGCTCATCCCGAGCGCCTCGTAGAGCGGGGTACCGGTCGCCGCCCGCCACTCGGCCAGGAGCTGCGGGGAGAGCGCCTCGCCGGCGGTGATGCCGTGGCGCAGGGACGAGAGGTCGTGGGCGGCGAGGTCGGAATACTTGAGGATCTGGCGGTAGAGGCTCGGCACCGCGGCGAACAGGGTGGCGCGGTGGCGCGCGATCAGGGCCGGCCAGACGGCCGGGTCGCGCCGGCCGTTATAGAGCACCGTGGTGGCGCCGCGCGCCCACGGGTCCTGCATGCCGACGCCGAGGGTGTAGGTCCAGTTCATGGTGCCGGCATGCAGCACCACGTCGTCCTCGCGCAGGCCGAGCCAGTCGTCGTGCATCGGCCGCCGGCCCCAGACCGTGCGGTGGGCGTGCAGCACGCCCTTCGGCCGGCTCGTCGTGCCCGAGGTGTAGACGAGGTAGGCCGGATCGTCGGCGGCGGTGTCGGCGTAGCGCTCCAGTGGCGGACCCGCCTTGAGGCGGGCGATGTCGGCCGGGCGCAGCACCAGCCGGCAGCGGCACGCCTCGGGGTCGAGGGCGCACTCGTCGGCGGCCACCACCGCGGCGGCGCCGGCATCCTGCAGCAGGAACGCGGCCTCCCCGGCGGTGAGCTGCGGCGAGGACGGTTGGGCGACGAGCCCGGCGGCGAGGGCGGCGAAGTACACGACGGCGTAGTCGGCGTCGTTGCCCATGCGGATCATCACCCGGTCGCCGGGCGTCAGGCCGGCGGCGAGCAGCCCGGCCGCGACGCCGCGCACCGCCCGGTCGAGGTCGGCGAAGGTCAGCACCTCGCTGCGCGCGCCGTCCCCGACGAGGATCAGGGCCGGCTTGGTCCCGCGCTCGCGGGCGTTGGCCTCCAGGCAGTGGCGGGCGGCGTTGAAGCGCGGTGGCGGCCGGCGCGGATCGGGCGGGCTGGCGTCCGGTGTGGCGTGCACGGGCGAGGCTCCGGGACCTTGTCTCGTTGGGCGCAGCAGGGCCGCCCCCGATGCTTAGGCGCGGGGAGGGGAGGTGGGAAGAGGCAAACGCTCGGCCCCGGGATACCGCCGACCACCCCAAGCCGGTTCCCGGTCAGATCGGCGCCGGTCTAAACAGGTCAATCGAGGGCTGATGGCCGAAATATCGGCAGGGTGCCTGCATCGGCGGCAATGATCGAACAGTGAAGCCGGAATTGCTCCGGCCCGATTCGCGAATCGTTTACGCACGGTGACGTAGAACCCGTCATCCTCGTTGCCAACCCCGGAACATGTCCCATGCTGTCGAGCCTGAAGGTCCGTCTGCCCGCCACGACCGTCGGGCTCGCACTGGTCAGTGCCGCCGCGATGGGGGGTTTGAGCTGGCACGCGGCCCGGGCCGGTCTCGTCGAGGCCGCGCAGGAACGTCTGGTCTTCGCCGCGACCGCGCGCCAGAGCGGCCTCGAACTGACCGCCGCCCGCCTGCGCGACGACCTCGCCCAGGTCGCCGCTAACCCGCAGGTCGCCAGCAACTTCCCCGACCTGATCGAGAACCTCGACCCGCAGCGGCCGGACTACGCCGCGATCGTGAAGGCGTTCACCGGGCCGGCCACCGTCGCCGAGCGGGTGGCGGCCGACGGCGCCGCGACCAACTCGATGTATGCCCGCCGCCACACCCGGGTGCAGGAGGTGGCGCGCCGGCTGATCGAGCTGCCCGGCCGCGCCGACCTGCTGTTCCTCGATGAGGGCGGCCGGGTCGTCTACACCACGACCAAGGACGCCGACTTCGCCAAGTCGGTGACGGAGGCGCCGCTGCAGGGCAGCGGCCTCGCCCGCCTCGTCGAGCGCCTCAAGGCGGCGGACGGCGACGCGGTGCTGTTCGAGGACTTTTCTCCCTACGGGGTCGGCGCCGGGCCCTCGGCCTTCCTCGGCCGGGCGATGACCCGGCGCGCCAACGTGGCGATGGGCACCGGGCAGGCGGCCCCCCGGATGGGCTTCATCGTGATGCGGCTCACCCCGGCGGCCTTCGACGCCACCCTGTCGGGCCGCGAGGGTCTGGGTGTGACCGGGCAGGTGCTGGCGCTCGGCGGCGACGGGCTCCTGCGCAGCACCCCGCCGCTCGGCGGCGGCGGCGCCGGCACGGCGGCGGCCGCCCGCGGGGTGCCGGCGGGCCCGGTCGCGGAGGGGCGGCCGTTCTCCTACGACGGCGCGGACGGCCCCCGGATGGCCGCGACCGCGCCGGTCTCGGTGCTGGGCGCGCACTGGACCCTGCTGGCCGAGCAGGCCCAGGAGGAGGCGCTGCACGCCGTCGACGCCCTCGGGCGGCTGCTGCTGCTGTCGGGGCTCGCGGTGATCGCCGTGACCGCGCTTGCCGGCCTCGGACTCGCCCGGTCGATCGTCCGGCCGCTCGGGGCGCTGACCCGGGCGCTCCAGGCGCTCGCCGCGCGGCAGTCCCTCGCCGAGGTCCCGGGCCGGCACCGCCGCGACGAGATCGGCGACATCGCCCGCGCGGTGGTGACGATCCGCGACATCTCGATCGAGGAGGCGGCGCAGCGGCTCGACGCCGAGGCGGCCGACCGGGCCCGGCGCGAGGCCGAGCGCGGCGCCCTGATGGCCGGCCTCGCCGACGACTTCGAGCGCTCGGTCGGCGGCATCGTCGCGGCGGTGTCCGGCGCGGCCGCCGGCCTGACCGGCGCCGCCGACGCGATGGGCACGACGGTCGCCGATACCGCCCGGCGCTCGTCGAGCGTCGCCGCGACCGCCGAGCAGACCGCCGGCAACGTCACCGCGGTCGCGGCGGCAGCGGAGGAACTCGGCGTCACCGTCGAGGAGATCGGCCGTCAGGTCGAGCAGGCGGCCGGGATGGCGCGGGCCTCGGCCGAGGAGGCCGAGCGCAGCGCCGCCACCGTCCAGGCGCTCTCGGCGGCCGCCGCCCGCATCGGCGACGTCATCGGGATGGTGTCGCAGATCGCCGGGCAGACCAACCTGCTGGCGCTGAACGCGACGATCGAGGCGGCCCGCGCCGGCGAGGCCGGCCGGGGCTTCGCGGTGGTGGCCGCCGAGGTCAAGGAACTCGCCAACCAGACCGCCAGGGCCACCGCCGAGATCGGCGAGCAGGTCGGCGCGATCCAGGGCACGACCGGGGAGGCCGCCGCGGCGATCAACGGCATCGTCGAGCGGATCCGCGGCATGAGCGCGGTCACCGCCGGGATCGCGGCGGCGGTCGAGGAGCAGGGCGTGACGACCCGCGAGATCGTGCGCAACATGGGGCAGGCCTCCGCCGGCACCGCGGCGATGACCACCGACATCGCCGGGGTCGCGGGCGCAGCCGAGGAGGCCGGCACCGCCGCCGGGCAGGTCCTCGGGGCCTCGGAGGGCCTGTCGCGGCAGGCCGAGGCCCTACGCCGCGAGGTGGCGCAGTTCCTCGCCACGGTGCGGGCCGCCTGAACGGACGCGCTGACGTCCGGGCGCGCTGGACGCCCGGACGCGAGATCGGAAGGGTCATACGGTTTCTTGCATCGCTCATGCGCCGCGCGGGCTGATGATGCGGAACCCGGAAATCATCTTCCGGATTCCGTGTCAGTTGCACACCGGCTTCGCGGTTCCTTGCCGATGAAACGAGGGCGGCGTCTTCGTGATCCCATGTCTGTCACGATGAGCGCGGGCCTTCTCCTCTCCCCGCGGGCGGGGAGAGGGCTTCATCGACCTTGCTGTCGATGAAGCGAGCGTAGGCGAAGCCGGAGCGAAGGTGAGGGGGTGGTACCGGAAGAGGCTTCTCCGGCCTCGCCCCCTCACCCTCGGCTGTCGCCTCGCTCCGGTGACGACAAGGTCACCGGAGCCCTCTCCCCGCGAGCGGGGCGAGGAGAACGCGCACCAGCCACTGTGCCCCTTCCTCTATATCCAGCTCAGGCCTCGCCTGAAAATTCGCTTGTGAATACAGACAGATACAACCAGTTTCCATTTAGTTGCCCACCGGCTTCGCGGTCCTTTGCGGATGAAACGGGGGCGCGGTTTTTCTGTCCCTTTTGCAGCCATCGAAGTCGGTTTTCTTCCTGGCGCGGGATCCCCTCTCCCGAGTGGGAGAGGGGCTGGGGGTGAGGGTGGCTCGCGATCCGCAAGGACCCTGAACCGTCGAGCTGCGCTGCCCGACAGTTGGGGCATTTTCGGAACCGTCTCCACCCTCACCCCTACCCCTCTCCCACTCGGGAGAGGGGCTCCCGCGATCCAAAAATATACCGTAAAATCAACAGTTTGGAGCCAGTTTTCATTTAGACCGTTGCCCTCCGACGGCCCCCGGTGGTCGAGTGCCCGTCGCCCACGCGACGGGCGTCGGGCAGGGCACGCCTCGCCCCCGCCCGGCATGGTGAATCAAGTCCTGCCGTTAACGATTTCTTTACCATATCGCTTCACCATGTTCTTCCAACAGGAAGACCGCCGTCCGCCGCGGCGCCGGGTCTTCCGGGAGTCACATGGGTCGGGTCGGATGAACCAGCACGCCGTCAAGACGGAGGCTCACGCGCAGGATCGGGGTCTGCCGGTCCTCGGTGCCGAGGCTCAGCGCCATCTCGGCGTCACCCTGCGGTCGGTCTACGAGCGGACCAGCGACGGGGAGCCGATTCCGTTCGATCAGGTCGAACTGCTGCTGCGCCTGCGGCGCCGCGAGCGCGAGTTGCAACGCGCCCGCTGACACGAACCCGGTCACCGCGCGGCGGCGACCGTTTCACGGACGATGGGCCGGGACGCTCAGGCCCCTTCGCCCATCGCCGATTGCATCATCCGGTCGGAGGCGAGGTCGTCGTCCGAGTAGCCGAGCATCTCGGCCAGCCGGTTGCGGGCGCGGTTGACGCGGCTCTTGATGGTGCCGATGGCGACGCCGCAGATCCGCGCCACCTCCTCGTAGGACAGACCCTCGGCCCCGACGAGGATCAGCGCCTCGCGCTGGTCCGGCGGCAGCTTCGCGAGGCCGGCGCGCAGGTCCTGCACGTCGAGGCGGTGGCCCTGGTCGGGGGCGGTGAACAGGCGGGCGGCGTAGGACCCGTCCTCGTCCTGGACCTCGCGCATGCGCTTGCGCTGCTCGGAATAGAACGCGTTGCGCAGGATGGTGAACAGCCAGGCGTTGAGGTTGGTGCCGGGCTGGAACCGGTGCTGGTTCTGCCAGGCGCGCAGGATCGTGTCCTGGACCAGGTCGTCGGCCCGCGCGGCGTTGTTGGTGAGCGAGAGCGCGAAGGCGCGGAGCGAGGGGAGGGCGGCCAGCATCCCCTGGCGGAACTCCGGCTCGACGACGCGGCCCTGCTCGGCGAGCGCCGCTTCGAGCTTCTCGATGAGATCCTTGAACACGGCCGGGACGCCGGCCTCGACGGCGTAGGCGTCGCGGAGCTGGAGGCCGAGATGCCGCTGGATCGAGGCCGTCAGGGACGGCCTGAGATCGTCGGATCCGGCATCGGCGGAGGTATTCGATAGCATGCGGCCTCTCGCAGAACAGATAAACGATCGGACGGGACAGTGATATCCCGCCCGACCAACGCGGGTTGCGTCGAGCACGACCGGGAACATGGAGCGCGGGCCGTCGCCGTCGAGGCGCGGCATCGCCGCACTCCGTCAGGCCTTCACTCGCCCTTGAGCGCGTCCTTGACGCCGCCGGCGGCGTTCTGGACCTTGCCGCCCGCCTTCTGAGCCTTGCCCTCGGCCTCGAGCTTGGCGTCGCCCGTCACCTTGCCGGCGACTTCCTTGGCGAGCCCCTTGGCCTGCTCGGCCGCGCCCTCGATCCGGTCCTTGTCGATCGCCATCGCGTCCTCCTCGCGGCGCGGCCGGATGGACCGCGCGGTGCCCGGGCAACGGCGGGCCATGGTCAAGGTTCCCCCGCGGGCTCCTCCGTCCACAGCCGCCTCGTGGGAAATCCGATCGGTTGCCTCGCCGTGGGGATTTCGGCCACGCTCAAGCGCCGCGCGGTATCACCACTTCCGGCTCCCGGGCCGGCTCTGGACCTCCGCCGCCCGGATCCGGGTCATCACCCGGTCGAGATCGCGCAGCAGGGCCCGCTCGTCGTCCTGCGCCGCCCGCGTCGCGCCCTCGTCCGTGAGGTAGAGGCGCTGCTGGCGCGCCAGCGCGAGGCGTCGCTCCAGCGTCTCGCGCTCGGCGTGCAGGGCGAGCAGCGCCTCGCGGCGCGCGTCGCCCTCCGCCCTCGAAACCTCCGCCGCGTCCATCGTCATCCCGTTCCGTCGCGCCGTCGCAGCGGGCGCGACCGGTCAACGCGCGATCCCCGGAAGAAGTCGCATCGAACCGGACTCGACCCGGCCGGGTTCTGCCGGTGTCATGCAAACGTCACGCGCGTGTCATACGGGCGGCGGCGTTCAGGGGATACGCCCCCTCGCAGCGACGTCCGGGCCGGAACGGTGTCCGGGGATGCGCGCGCAAGACCGCCACACGACAAGACCGCCACACACACCGTGGAGAGCCCCGTGAAGCCCTTCTCCTACGCGATCGCCGCCGGCCTCGCAGCCGCCCAGATCGCGACCTCGGCCTTCGCCGCCGACATCACCGGCGCCGGCGCCACCTTCCCGTTCCCGGTCTACTCGAAGTGGGCCGAGGCCTACCGCAAGGAGACCGGCACCGGCCTCAACTACCAGTCGATCGGCTCGGGCGGCGGCATCAAGCAGATCCAGGCCAAGACGGTCGATTTCGGCGCCACCGACGCCCCGCTGAAGGGCGCCGCCCTCGACAAGGACGGCCTCGTCCAGTTCCCGACCGTCATGGGCGGCGTGGTGCCGGTGGCGAACGTCGCCGGCGTCAAGACCGGCGAGGTCAAGCTGACCGGCGAGGTCCTGGCCGAGATCTACCAGGGCAAGATCCGCAAGTGGTCGGACCCCAAGATCGCCAAGCTCAACGAGGGCGTGAAGCTTCCCGACGCCGCGATCACCCCGGTCTACCGCTCGGACGCGTCGGGCACCACCAACATCTTCACCACCTATCTGTCCGAGGTGTCGTCGGGCTGGAAGTCCGAGTTCGGCGCCTCGACCACGGTGAGCTGGCCGGCCGGCCAGGGCGGCAAGGGCAACGAGGGCGTCACCGCCGTCGTCAAGCAGGTCCCGAACGCGATCGGCTACGTCGAGTACGCCTACGCCAAGCAGAACAACCTGCCGGTGGTGCTGATCCAGAACAAGGACGGCCAGTACCCGATGCCGGGCGACGAGGCGTTCCAGGCCGCCGCCGCCAACGCCAACTGGAAGTCGGAGCCGGGCTTCGGCATCTCGCTGACCAACCAGGCCGGCGCCAAGGCGTGGCCGATCACCGCCGCGACCTTCATCCTGGTCCACAAGAACTCCGCCGATGCCGCCCGCAGCGGCGAGGTGCTGAAGTTCTTCAACTGGGCCTACCAGAACGGCGACAAGCTCGCGAGCGACCTCGACTACGTGCCGCTGCCCGAGGCGGTGGTGACCCAGGTCAAGGACGAATGGAAGAAGGTCGTCGGCAAGGACGGCAAGCCGGTCCTCGGCATGTGATCCGGGGCCGGGGCGAACGCCCCGGCTCCCGGCCGGCGGGCCCGTACCTCGCGGGTCCGCCGGCGCCGCAGCGCTCCTCCCGGTGTCGCGGGTCGATGCCGCGCGACCGCTTCCCCTGCGGCCCGCCAGACCCTAGACACGCCGCCCAGCGAAAAGAGACACCCGGATGGTCGCGTTGACTGAGAACGTCGCTCTCGCCACGAGTCCCGCGGCCACCCGGCGGGCCCCGAGCCGCCTCGGGGACCGCATCTTCCGCGCCGCGGCCCTCGGCAGCGCGCTGCTGGTCCTCGTCGTGCTCGCCGGCATCCTGGCGGCGATCGCCTATGGCGGCTGGCCGGCCTTCCAGACCTTCGGGCCGGGCTTCCTCACCTCCAGCGCCTGGAACGTCGGGCGCGAGGAATACGGCGCCCTGGTGGCGATCATCGGCACCCTGGTCTCGGCGGTGCTGGCGCTGGTGATCGGCGTGCCGATCTCCCTCGGCATCGCGATCTACCTCACCCAGCTCTGCCCGGGCTGGGCGCGCCGGCCGGTGGCGATGACGATCGAGCTGCTCGCTGCGGTGCCCAGCATCATCTACGGCATGTGGGGCCTGTTCGTCTTCGCGCCGCTCTTCGCCCGCTTCGTGCAGGTGCCGGTCTCGAACCTCGTCGAGGGGATGCCGATCGTCGGCACCCTGCTCTACGCCCAGGTGCCCTCGGGCGTCGGCGTGCTCACCGCCGGCATCATCCTGGCGATCATGATCGTGCCGTTCGTCGCGTCGATCACCCGCGACATGCTCGACCAGATCCCGACCGTGCTGCGCGAGAGCGCCTACGGCATCGGCTGCACCACCTGGGAGGTCGTGCGCCACGTCCTGGTGCCGCAGGCCTCGGTGTCGATCATCGGCGCGATCATGCTGGGCCTGGGCCGGGCCCTCGGCGAGACGATGGCGGTCACCTTCGTGATCGGCAACGCCAACCGCCTGTCGGCCTCGATCTTCGATCCCGGCTCGACCATCGCGTCGCGCATCGCCAACGAGTTCAACGAGGCCGACGGCATGCAGCTCAACGCCCTGATGGCGCTCGGCTGCATCCTGTTCGTCATCACCTTCATCGTCCTCATCGTCGCCCGGCTGCTGGTGCGCCGCGCGAAGGTGGCCTGAGCGAGCCGAGACGGAGACCCGCCGATGACCGCCTCGTCCACTCCCGCCACCGTCCCGGCGATGCAGGCCTGGGGCCGCGTCCGCTCCGGGCGCCGCTCCGCCGACCGGGCGCTCAAGGTGCTGGCCACCGCCGCCACCGTGCTCGGCGCGGTGGTGCTCGGCTCGATCCTGCTGATGCTCATCGTCGAGGGCGTCCGCGGGCTGACCCCGGCTCTGTTCACCGAGCCGACCCCCGGCCCGGGCTCCGAGGGCGGCGGCATCGCCAACGCGATCCTCGGCAGCCTCGTGATGACGGCGATCGGCATCGTCATCGCGACGCCGGTCGGCGTGATGGCCGGCACCTACCTCGCCGAGTACGGCCGCACCTCGAAGCTCGCCGCGCTGATCCGCTTCCTCAACGACATCCTGCTGTCGGCGCCCTCGATCCTGATCGGCCTGTTCGTCTACACCCTGATGGTGCGGCCGATGGGCAGCTACTCGGGCTGGGCCGGCGGCGTCGCGCTCGCCATCATCGCCACCCCGGTCATCGTGCGCACTACCGAGGACATGCTGCGCCTCGTCCCCGGCGCCCTGCGGGAGGCCGGCGCGGCGCTCGGCGCGCCCGCCTCGGTGGTGATCCGCCAGGTCACCTGGCGGGCGGCGCAGACCGGCATGGTCACCGGGGTGCTGCTGGCGCTGGCCCGCATCGCCGGCGAGACCGCGCCGCTGCTGTTCACCGCGCTCAACAACAATTCCTGGTTCAGCCCGAACCTCATGGGCGGCGTCCCGAACCTGCCGGTGATGATCTACCAGTTCGCGCTCTCGCCCTACGACAACTGGCGCCAGCTCGCCTGGGCCGGGGCGCTGCTCATCACCGCGGCCATCCTCGCCCTGTCGATCGTCGCCCGCGTCGTCCTGCGCGGCGGCAAGTCCCGCTGAGTAGGAAGTCCCGCTGAGGACAGAAGTCCCGCTGAGCAGGAAGTCCCGCTGAGCGACGAATGCCCCTGATCCGACCCAGACCTCTGCCGGAGCCCACCCGATGAGCGCCACCGCCACCGTCGCGCCGACCCCCGGCGCGAGCCGCGCCGACGAGACCGCCCCGGTCCGCATCGCGGTCAAGAACCTCAACTTCTTCTACGACAACGGCTTCCAAGGCCTGAAGAACATCAACCTGAACTTCCACGACCGGCAGGTGACGGCGCTGATCGGCCCGTCGGGCTGCGGCAAGTCCACCCTGCTGCGCACCTTCAACCGGATCTACAGCGTCTATCCGGGGCAGCGCGCCGAGGGCGAGATCCTGCTCGACGGTCGCAACATCCTCGACCCGTCGATCGACCTCAACGAGCTGCGCGCCCGGGTCGGCATGGTGTTCCAGAAGCCGACGCCGTTCCCGATGTCGATCTACGACAACGTGGCGTTCGGCATCCGGCTCTACGAGCGCCTCGGCAAGGCCGACCTCGACGCCCGCGTCGAGGAGGCCCTGCGCAAGTCGGCCCTGTGGGACGAGGTGAAGGACAAGCTCAGGCAGTCCGGCATGGGCCTGTCCGGCGGCCAGCAGCAGCGCCTGTGCATCGCCCGCACGGTGGCGCAGCGCCCGGAGGTGATCCTGTTCGACGAGCCGACCTCGGCCCTCGACCCGATCTCGACCGGCCGCATCGAGGAGCTGATCGAGCAGTTGCGCAGCGAGTTCACGATCGCGATCGTGACCCACAACATGCAGCAGGCGGCCCGCATCTCGCAGTTCACCGCCTTCATGTATCTCGGCGAGTTGATCGAGTTCGGGCAGACGACCCGGATGTTCATGAACCCGGCCAAGCAGCAGACCCAGGACTACATCACCGGCCGGTTCGGTTAGAGCACGCCCCGCCCCATCCTTCGCGGCGGAGCCGGAAGGCACCGCCGCCGGAGCCAGGAACGCCATGTCGAACCACATCGTGACGTCCTACGACACCGACCTGCAGAATCTGCGGCGCTCGATCGCCGAGATGGGCGGGATCGCCGAGAAGATGATGGACGAGGCGGCCACCGCCCTGGTGCGGCGCGATTCCGCCCTGGCCCAGGCCGTGATCGCCGCCGACCAGCGCCTCGACGCGCTCCAGCGCGAGATCGAGGAGCGGTCGATCCTGCTGATCGCCCGGCGCCAGCCGATGGCGATCGACCTGCGCGAGACGATCTCGGCGATTCGCGTGTCGGGCGACCTCGAGCGCATCGGCGACCTCGCCAAGAACATCGCCAAGCGCGCCGTCGCGATCAGCGATCAGGTCCAGCCGCAGAAGATCGTCGTCGGCGTCCAGCACATGAGCGAGCTGGTCCAGGAGCAGCTCAAGGACGTGCTCGACGCCTACGCCACCCAGAACGTCGTCGCTGCCCACGACGTGTGGGAGCGGGACGGCAGCATCGACGCGCTTTACACCTCGCTGTTTCGCGAGCTCCTGACCTACATGATGGAGGATCCGCGCAACATCTCGTTCTGCACGCACCTGCTGTTCTGCGCCAAGAACGTCGAGCGGATCGGCGACCACACCACCAACATCGCCGAGACGATCCACTACCTCGCCACCGGCGAGACCCTGCCGACCGACCGGCCCAAGAACGACCGGTCGAGCCAGACCACCGTCGAGCCGCCGGCGCCGCAGAACCCGGCCGCCTGAGCCCGACGGGCCCGATCCGAGCGACATCCGGCCCCGCCCCGGGGCCGGCCGTGGATGACCCGATGAGCACCCACATCCTGATCGTCGAGGACGAGGACGCCCTCACCCTCCTGCTGCGCTACAACCTGGAGGCGGAGGGCTTCACCGTCGACGCGGTCGCCCGCGGCGACGAGGCCGAACTGCGCCTGCGCGAGAGCGTGCCCGACCTCGTTCTGCTCGACTGGATGCTGCCGGGCCTGTCGGGGATCGAGCTGTGCCGCCGCATCCGGGCGCGCCGCGAGACCGAGCGCCTGCCGGTCATCATGCTGACCGCCCGCGGCGAGGAGGGCGACCGGGTGCGGGGGCTCGCCACCGGCGCCGACGACTACGTCGTCAAGCCGTTCTCGGTACCCGAGCTGCTGGCCCGGGTGCGCTCGCTGCTGCGGCGGACCAAGCCCGCCCACGTCGCCGAGCTGCTGATCGCCGGCGACATCGAACTCGACCGGGCGAGCCACCGGGTCCGCCGGGAGGGGCAGGAGCTCCATCTCGGCCCGACCGAGTTCAAGCTGCTCGAATACCTCATGCGCAGTCCCGGCCGGGTCTTCTCCCGCGAGCAGCTCCTCGACGGGGTGTGGGGCCACGACGTCTACATCGACGAGCGCACCGTCGACGTCCATGTCGGCCGCCTGCGCAAGGCCCTCAACCGGCCGAGCCAGACCGATCCGATCCGCACCGTGCGCGGATCGGGCTATTCGTTCGACGAGACGTTCTCGGACGCCCGCTGAGCGGTCAGCGGCCCCGCGCCGCGATCACGTCGGCCCAGGTCACGGCGCGGCGGGCCATGCCGATATGCTGGCGCTCGAACATCCGGCCCTCGATCTGGATCGCGCCGCGCCTGGCGTTCTCCGGCCGCTCGAACGCCTCGATCACCTTGCGGGCGATCGACACCTCGGCCTCGGTCGGGGCGAAGCAGGTATTGGCCGGCTCGACCTGATTCGGGTGGATCAGGGTCTTGCCGTCGAAGCCCAGCACCCGGGCCTGCCGGCACTCCTCGCGAAAGCCCTCGACGTCGGAGAAGTCGTTGAACACGCCGTCGAGGATCGTCAGGCCCTCGGCGCGGGCGGCGGCGAGGGCGGTCATCAGCCACGGCATCATCGGGGCGCGGCCCGGGACGATCTGGGTCCAGGTGTCCTTGGCGAGGTCGTTGGTGCCGAGGACGAAACAGGTCAGGCGGGTCGCCGCGTTGCGCCGCGCCGCCGCGATCGCCGCGATGTTGAGGATCGCCGCCGGGGTCTCGATCATCGCCCAGACCTTGATGCCGGGCGGCGCGTCGAGGGCCTCGAGCCGGTCGGCGATGTTCTCCAGGACGGCCGGCGACGACACCTTCGGCATCAGGATCGCGTCGGGCCCGGCCTCGATCGCCGCCTTGAGGTCGGCCTCGCCGTAGGGGGTCTGCGGGGCGTTGACCCGGATGATGAGCTCGCGGTCGCCGTAGCCGCCGGACCGGACCGCGGCGCAGACCTGCTCGCGGGCGGTCTCCTTGGCGTCGGGCGCCACCGCGTCCTCGAGGTCGAGGATCAGGGCGTCGGCGGGCAGCGACTTCGCCTTGTCGAGGGCGCGCTGGTTCGAGCCGGGCATGTAGAGCACGCTGCGGCGCAGGCGGAGATCCGTCATCGGTGGCGTCCGGTTCGTGGGTCGGGAGGACAGCCCGCTTCTAGTCCCACGACTGCCGCCGCGGCAACGCGGCCCCCGCCGCATCGGACGATGTGACTATTCGGCGGCGATGCGCCGGGGCGCGAGGTCGAGGGATTCGGCCGCGACCCGGCCGACGGCCGCGTGCAGCCGCGCGCTCAGCCCGTCGAAGGCCGGCTTCGGCGTCAGGCTGCGCTCGTCCATGTAGAGGCCGCGGTTGATCTCGATCTGGAGCGTGTGGCGGCCGAGGCTCGGCTCGCCGTAATGCTCGGTGACGAAGCCGCCGGCATAGGGCCGGTTGCGCACCACCCGGAACCCCTCGGCCCGCAGGGCGCCCTCGACGCAATCGGTGAGTTCCGGGGCGCAGGAGGTGCCGAAGCGGTCGCCGAGCACGATGTCGGTGCGCGCGCCCTCCTCGCGGCCGAGGCTGGTCGAGGGCATCGAGTGGCAGTCGATCAGCACCGCGTGGCCGAAGGCCCGGGCGGTGCGGGCGACGAGGCCGCGCAGCACCGCGTGATAGGGCTTGTACAGCCCCTCGATCCGCGCCACCGCCTCCTCGACCGGCAGGCGGCCGCGATAGATCTCCTGCCCGTCGGCGACCACCCGCGGCACGGTGCCGAGCCCGCCGGCGACCCGCATCGAGCGGATGTTGGCGAAGGGCGGCAGGCGGCCGTCGAACATCCGCGGGTCGAGCTCGTAGGGCTCGCGGTTGACGTCGAGATAGGCGCGCGGGAAGCAGGCCCGCATCAGCGGCGCGCCGAGCCCGACGACGGGGGCGAACAGGCGGTCGACGAAAGCGTCCTCCGACCGGCGCAGGGTCACGGCGTCGAGGCGCGAGGCGGCGACGAAGGAGGGCGGGTAGACCGCGCCGGAATGCCCAGTGTTGAACACGTAGGGCAGGGCGTGCCGCTCCGGCTCGTCGACCACGAAGGGCGGATCGAACAGCGACGAGGGCGAGGTCTCGCTCATCCGGCCATCCGGGCTGCGGCCGTGGAGCGGGAACGGGGGCACGGTCTCATTCGTCCAATCTGGCGCTCCGCCCGGGCCCTGTCCACTGGATCGTGGCCGGCACGCCCGCGCCCCCGCCGTCAACCACTTGTTTACCAAGCCGGCGCTTTATGGAAGAAACCCTGCGAATCGACAGCGCGGAACCCGCTCGATGAAGATCCTGCTCGCGGAAGACGACAACGACATGCGTCGCTTCCTGGCCAAGGCGCTGCAGAACGCCGGCTACGACGTCGCCTCGTTCGACAACGGTCTCTCCGCCTACAACCGGCTGCGCGAGGAGCCGTTCGAGCTCCTGCTCACCGACATCGTGATGCCGGAGATGGACGGCATCGAGCTGGCGCGGCGCGCGACCGAACTCGACCCCGACATCAAGGTCATGTTCATCACCGGCTTCGCCGCGGTGGCGCTGAACCCCGATTCCAAGGCGCCCAAGGACGCCAAGGTGCTGTCGAAGCCGTTCCACCTGCGCGAACTGGTCAACGAGGTCGAGAAGCTGATGGCGGCCTGAACGGCCGCTCCCGCGCGGACCGTTGCGCCCCCGGCATAGGCGCGGCGGCGCGATCCGCCTATATGGAGCCTCGCGCCCAGACGGGTCCCGCGAGACGCCACGCCATGCAGCCGGTCACGATCTACACCACGAGCTGGTGCCCCTACTGCACGGCGGCCAAGACCCTGCTGCGCGACAAGGGCGCCGCCTTCACCGAGATCGACGTCGAGGCCAAGGCCGGCGCCCGCAAGGAGATGACCGAGCGGGCCGGCGGGCGCACCAGCGTGCCGCAGATCTTCGTCGGCGAGACCCATGTCGGCGGCTGCGACGACCTCTACGCCCTCGACCGCGCCGGCCGCCTCGACCCGCTCTTGGCCGGGTGATACGATTTTCGGACGATCGGTTCCGAAAATCGTATCGAAGCCCGCGCGGCGTCTGAGCGAAGCTGAAATCCGCATCGCGAAAGCGATCCGGCAGGATCGCCGAGCGATCATCCGGATTTCGTATGAGGCGCGGCGCGGCTTTCAGGCGGCGCTCGGCTCGGCCAGAACGCCGCGGCGGATCTGGTCCTCCTCGATCGACTCGAACAGGGCCTTGAAGTTGCCCTCGCCGAAGCCGTCGTCGCCCTTGCGCTGGATGAACTCGAAGAAGATCGGCCCGATCGCGTTGGCCGAGAACAGTTGCAGCAGGATCTTGGTCGTCCCGCCCTCGACCACGCCTTCGCCGTCGATGAGGATGCCGTTGCGCTCCAGCCGCTCCACCGGCTCGCCGTGGCCGGGCACCCGGCGGTCGATGCGGCGGTAGTACAGGCCCGGCGGCGAGGGCATGAACGCCACCCCGCGCTCGCGCAGGGTCTCGATCGTCGCGTAGATGTCGCGGCAGCCGCAGGCGATGTGCTGGATCCCCTCGCCGTTGTAGGCGTGAAGGTATTCCTCGATCTGGCTCTTCGCGTCGGCCGATTCGTTGATCGGGATGCGGATCTTGCCGTCCGGCGAGGTCAGGGCCTTGGAGAACAGGCCGGTGAGCTTGCCCTCGATGTCGAAGTAGCGGATCTGCCGGAAGTTGAACAACCGCTCGTAGAACCCGGCCCAGACGCTCATCCGGCCGCGATGGACGTTGTGGGTGAGGTGGTCGAGGTAGAACAGCCCGACGCCGGCGGGCCGCGGATCGGGCTCGCCGAGCCACTCGAACTCCGCCGCGTAGGGCGAGCCCTTCGCGCCGTAGGTGTCGACGAAGTACAGCAGCGAGCCGCCGATGCCCTTGATCGCCGGCACGTCGAGGGTCTTGCCGCCCTCCGCCGGGTCGGCCGGCTCGGCCCCGAGGGCGATCGCCCGCGCATAGGCGGCCTGCGCGTCGACCACCCGGAACGCCATCGCGGGGGCGCAGGGGCCGTGGGCGGCGACGAAGCGGTGGCCGTGGCTGCCGGGCTCCTCGTTGACGAGGTAGTTCACGTCGCCCTGGCGGTAGACCGTGATCGCCTTGCTGCGGTGGCGCGCCACCGCGCTGAAGCCCATGGCGCGAAACAGGTCGTGCAGGGCCTGCGGCTCCGGGTGGGCGTACTCGACGAACTCGAAGCCGTCGGTGCCCATCGGGTTGTCGTCGCCGATCACCGGTGCCGGCGCGCCGTGCGGGTAGGGGCCCATGCCATCCTCCTGTTGCTGGCGGGGAGAACAGCATGGTTCGCCCGCGCGAGGCGTGCGAAGGCAGGGCCACGGCCGGCGTTCGATGCGCGGATCGTGCATCCGGAGGGGCGGTCATGGCGGATTCGGTGGATCTGGACGGGTTCGACCTGAAGATCCTCGCGGCCTTGCAGGCGGACGGGCGCCTCGGCAACCAGGAGCTGGCCGACCGGGTGAACCTGTCGGCGAGCCAGTGCTCACGCCGGCGCCTGCGGCTGGAGGAGCGCGGGGTGATCCGCGGCTACCGGGCCGACCTCGCCCCCGGCCTGCTCGGCCTCGGCATCGTGGTGTTCACCAAGGTCGCGCTCGCCGCCCACAGCCGCGACAACGCCCGGCGCTTCGCCGACCTCGTGCGCGGCCTCGACTGCGTGCTGGAGGCCCACGCCCTCACCGGCGACAGCGACTACCTGCTGAAGATGATCGTGCCCGACCTCGCCGCCCTCTCGGCGGTGGTCAACGACGCGCTGCTGCCGCACGAGAGCGTCGCCCATGTCCGCTCCTCGGTGGTGCTGCACACCCTCAAGGAGGCGGCGCCGCTGCCGCTCCCTGTGCGCCGCTGAGGCCGGATGGGCCACGGGGTCGCGCCCTGAAACGCCGCAGCGGGCGCCGCGTTCTGGCCTGACGCAGATCGCTGCACCCGGAGTTCCCCATGCCCGCCCGCCTCACCACCGCGCTCCCGCTCGCCGGCCTCGTCGCCCTCGCGGTCCCGGCGCTGGCCGCCAACGACCTGCCGCCGCCGAAGGCCGGCGGCGAGGTGATGCCCCCGGTCGAGGTGACGATCAGCACGAAGGACGGCGCCGCCGACTGCGCCCCGGCCGAATTGCGACTCCCGGCCCAGAGCAACGTGAGCCTCCAGGTGGTCAACCAGTCCGACGCCCAGGTCTCGATCACCGCGCCGCAGATCTTCCAGAACAAGAACGTGCTGCACCACGACGGCGACGTCGTCCACGTCGCCAGCAACGACGCCTACCTCGTCAAGGCGAAGGGCAAGGGCGAGATCCGCCTGCGCACCATCGCGCCGGGGAACTACACCTGGGGTTGCACCAGCGTGAACGCGCAGTCGAAGCCATTCGAGGGCAAGCTGACGCTCGTCGATCCGGCCCAGTAGGCCGCCGCGTAGCCGGGCGCTGCCGCATATCCTATAGGCGGGCGACCGATCCGGAGCGGGGTTCCCATGCGTCGCATCGCCCGCCTGCCGGGCCTTCTCGCCGTCCTCGCCCTCGCCCCGGCGGCGCGGGCCCAGACGATCTCGCTGGCGCTGCCGCTCGCCTGCACGCCGGGCCGGACCTGCTTCGTGCAGCACTATGTCGACCACGACCCGTCCTCGGGCGCCCGCGACCACGCCTGCGGCCCGCGCACCTATGACGGCCACGACGGCACCGACTTCCGCCTGACGACCCGGCCCGAGGCGGCGCGCGGCCCCGGCACCGTGCTGGCCGCCGCCGACGGCCGGGTGCTGCGCACCCGCAACGACGCGCCCGACGTCTCGGTGCGGGAGACCGGGCGCGGGGCGGTCGCCGGGGTCGAGTGCGGCAACGGCCTCGTGATCGCCCATGCCGACGGCGACGAGACCCAGTACTGCCACCTCGCGAAGGGAAGCCTGCGGGTGAGGCCCGGCGACCGGGTCGCCGCCGGCCAGCCGCTCGGACAGGTCGGCCTGTCGGGCGCGACCGAGTTCCCGCACCTGCACTTCACCCTGCGCCGCAACGGCCGGACGATCGACCCGTTCGCCCCGGGCCTCGCGGCGGGGTCCTGCACTGCGGCGGCCTCCCTGGACGGCTCGCTGTGGAACGAGGCGGCGCGCCGCGCCCTGGCCTACCGGGCCGGTACGGTGCTGAATGCCGGCTTCGCGCCCGGCCCGGTGACCATGGAGGCGGTCGAGGGCGAGGCGGTCGGCGCGGTGCCGCGCGACCCCGACGCCCTGGTGGCCTGGATCCGGGCGATCGGGCTCGACACCGGCGACGTCCAGCGCCTCAGCCTCGCCGGTCCCGACGGCCGGGTGATCGCCGAGCGGGAGGAGCCAGCCCTGGCCCGGCCACGGGCGCAGTCGCTGCTGTTCGCCGGCCGCAAGCGCCCCGCCGGCGGCTGGCCGCCGGGGACCTACGCCGCGACCTTCGCGGTCCGCCGCGGCGGCGCCGACGCGCTCACCCACCGCTTCACCCTGACGCTGCCCTGAGCGCCGCGCACGAAACGCGGCCGTGGCCGGATCGAAACCGCGGGTTGCGCGTTGCAACGCGAGCGTATCCACGCAGCGAGGCCGACGCGATGCAACCGTCCCCGGGTCCCGAACTCCTCGACGCCGACCAGCGCGAGACCTACGCGAGTGCTGGCGAGGCGGCGCTCCGGGCCTGCCTCGGGCGCTTCCCGGAAGACCAGCAGGACCTGTTCTGGCAGGCGATCTGCCGCTGCTACGGCCGCGCCTACGCCAAGCCGGATCCGATCGAGGCGGATCCGATCCTGACCGTCCCGGTCGCGGAGCCGGTGGTGCCGCCGGCCCACGTCATCGACGCGACGCTCGCGGCGGGGGGCGTGGAACTGGCGAACTGAGCCACCCCGAAGCGGCCGGCCCGGCAGCCACGGCCACGCAGGGGAGGGGATTCAGCGGCGTTTGCCCTGCCGTGCGCGGTCGGGATGGCTGTTCATCCCCTCGCGCAGCAAGTCGTTCATCCGCGTCTGCCAACCGGGGCCGCCGGCGCGATGGCTCTCCACGATGTCCGGGTCGAGCCGCAGCTTCACCGCCACCTTCGTCACGTCGGCCCTGGGCCGGCCGCGATTGCGCATCCAGGCGGCGTGGAGTTCGGGCAGGGCCTCGGCGAAGGGTCGAGGCTGCCGGGCTTCCTCATCCGTGATTTCCGGGCTGTCGGGATCGTTGGCGATCTGAGCCTGGATGCGGGCCTCCTCTTCATCCGAGAGGGGCGGAACACTCGCCTTGCGCGTCATGACAGACCTTACGCTCCTTCGCGCTGGCGCGGCGGAAGCTGATGAGGGAAATGGCTTCGGAACCGAGCGGCGCGAAAACAAGGGCACGTAACCGCTCCCCGAACAGTCCGAGTGCGAGGAAGCGGGGACGCCCATCGCGGCCAGGCGCCGCGGGCACGAACAGCGCGGAGCTGAGATCGAAGCCGGCTTCCACGGCCATGAAGTCCAGGCCGTGACCCTCTGGCTCCGGCTTCAGGTTCCTTTGCCGGTTGGGCTCATCCCACACGCTCCGACCCGGCAGGACAAATTACTGGGGGTACAGATATCTCAAGGAACGGGATGCGGACACCTTGGTCCTGCTACCTTGCCGGGCGAAGGGGCGTGGGTTTGCCCCTGCATCGGCCCCCTGCCTGACGCACCACCCAGAAGCTGATTCGATCGGAACCGTCAGCTTCCGATCCTCCCGATCTTCCCTGGTGGCAACCGCCATCCGCGGCGCCCATCCGGATTCCCTTCCCGGCCCGCGTCGGCCATCCTCGCCGCCATGGTGCCCGCGAACCCGCCGTGACCGTCCCCCGTCCCCTGCGCCGCCATCAGCGCAGCCTCGCCGCCCTGGCGGCCGCCCTCGCGCGCGGCGAGGCCGGCGAGGTCGCCGACATCCTGGCGGCGGTCACGCCGGGCGGGGGCAAGTCGCTGCTGCCGGTCATCGCCGCCGCCCGGCTCGTCGCGGCGGGCCTCGTCGCCCGGGTGGTCTGGGTGGTGCCGCGGGATTCCCTGCGGCTCCAGGCCGAGGAGGCGTTCGCCGATCCGGTCTGGCGCGCCGCCCTCGGGCATTCCCTGGCAGTGCGGGCGGCGGAGAACCGGCCCGACCCGGCCCGCGGCCTCGACGGCTACGTCACCACCTATCAGGCGGTCGCGGCGGCGCCCGACCTCCACCTCGCCGAGATCCGCCGGGTCCCGACCCTGCTCGTGCTCGACGAGGTCCACCACCTGCCGGTCCTCGCCGAGGGCGATCCCGGCGCCGAGGAGGCGGGGTGGAGCCGGGCGCTGCTGCCGCTGCTGCGCCACGCCCGCCTGCGGCTGCTGCTCTCCGGCACCCTGGAGCGGGCCGACGGCCGACGGATCCTGTGGCTGCCCTACGCAGCGGCCGGCCCGGGCGCCCGGCCGCTGCCGGACCTCGACGCGCCGGGCTGGGCGGTGATCGGCTATTCGCGCTCCGACGCCCTGGCCGAGCGAGCGGTGCTGCCGGTGAGCTTCGGCGCCCTCGACGGCGAGGCGAGCTGGCTCGAGGGCGGGCGGGCCTCGGAGCAGGCCCGGGTCGGCCCGCACCGGCTGTCGGCCCGGGGCGCGACCACCCGCCCGGCCCTGTTCACGGCGCTCCGCACCGGCTTCGCCCGCGACCTCCTGCGCGAGGCGTTCTTCGCCACCCGCCGCCTCCGCACGGCGCGCCGGGAGGCGCGGGGGCTGCCCACCGGCGAGGCGGCGAGCGGCCTCGGCAAGCTCCTCGTCGTCGCCCCCGATCAGGCCAGCGCCCAGCGCTACCACGCGATGCTGCGCGGCTGGATGCCGCCCGGACAGGCCGAGCGCGACATCCGCCTCGCGATCTCCGACGAGCCCGGCGCCCACGCGGCGCTGGCGGCGTTCCGGCTGCGGCCGGAGCCGGCCGTGCTGGTCACGGTGGCGATGGCCTACGAGGGGCTCGACGCCCCGGAGGTCGCCGTGGTGGCGGCGCTGACCCACATCCGCAGCCGGCCCTGGCTCGAACAGATGATCGCCCGCGCGACCCGGGTCGATCCCCATGCCGGCGATTACGCCGACCAGCATGCCCTGGTGTTCCACCCCGACGACCCGCTCTTCGCGCGCTTCCGCGCCCGGGTCGAGGCCGAGCAGGCCACCGCCCCCGGCCGCCGCCCGCCGCGCCCGGTCGGCGCCGCCAACGGCCCGGTGCGCGAGGGACCCGACGACGGCATCGTGCCGCTGGAGAGCAACGCCATCGGGCTGCGCTACCTCATGCTGCGCCCGCGCCCCGCCGCACCCGCCCCGGAGGCCGAGCCGACACCGGCTGCTCCGGCCGCCGTCGCGGCCCCGGCCGAGCCGCCCTCGCGGGCCGAGGACCGCCTGCGCGCCCGCGTCGCCGCCCTGGTGACCGCGCAGGCGGCGGAGGACGCGGCCGACCTGCGGGTGCCGCGCCGCGGCGGCCTGCCCCACCGCTACAACGCGGTGCTCAAGCGGGTCTCCGGCCGCAGCCGGGCCGAGATGAGCGCCGCCGAACTCGAGGCCGCCCTCGACTGGCTGGAGCGCAACCGCCTGCACGACCACCTCCACCTGCTGGAGGGCGACGCCCGCTACGTGTGAGGATGCGGGCCGAGGCGGACCTTGGCGCCGGGCCTTCTCCACCCCACCTCGGACCGACCGGCCGCGGGTGCCCCGCGGCCCGCCGGAGACCGACGCCGATGTTCGACGCCAAGCGCCTCCTCGACCAGTTCCTCGGTGGCGGCGGCCATCGCGGCGGGCAATGGGGCGGCCATCCGGGCCCCTCCTCCGGCGCGCCCCTCGACCAGCTCGCCCGGTCCCTCAGCGGCGACGGCGCCAAGGGCGCGATCCTCGGCGGCCTCGCCTCGCTGGTCCTCGGCGGCCGGCGCCGCGGCGGCGGCTTCGGCGGCGGCATGATGGGCGGAGGAATGGGCGGGGGTCTCGGCGGCGGCATGATGGGCGGCCGGACGGGAAGGGCCGGCGGCCTCGCGATGATCGCCTCGCTCGCCTATCAGGCCTACCGGCAGTGGGAGGCGAACCGGCCGCCGGCGCCCCAGGGCGGCGGTCGGCCGGGCGGTTTCGGCGGGCAGCGCCACGGCGCCTTCGCGCCGGTGCCGGCCGCGGCGCCGCAGCGCTCCGGCGGCTTCCTGCCGAGCGCCGAGGAGGCCGCCGCGATGCTCGGCGGCACCCGCTTCGCCCCGGCCTCGACGGCCGACGAGGAGACGCTCGCCCGCGCGCTGCTCACCGCGATGATCGCCGCCGCCAAGGCCGACGGGCAGATCGACGCCGACGAGCAGGCGCGGATCTTCGGGGAGATGGATCGCCACGACCTCGACCCCGACGACAAGGCCTTCCTGATGGACGCCCTGCGGGCGCCCCTCGACATCGACGCCGTCGCCCGCCTCGCCCGCTCGCCCGAGGAGGCGACGGAGATCTACGCCGCGTCGGTGATGGCGATCCGGGTCGACACCGAGCCGGAGCGGCGCTACCTCGACGACCTCGCCCGGCGCCTCGGGCTCGATCCGGGCCTCGCGCGCCACATCGAGCGGACGATCGCGCAGGCATCCGAATCGGCGCCGCGTTAACGCTTCGCTAACCCTGCGGGCTCCTGATGGGCCGGTAAACAAGCGGTAAACCCGTGCAGACCCCCAGTCCCTCCCGCCCGCCGATCCGTTTCCGTGGCCGCTCGTTCATGGCGGTGGTGCTCGCGCCCTCCGCCCCGGTCGCCGACTGGCTCGCCGACCTCGACGCCCTGGCCCGGCGCTCGCCGGCCTTCTTCGCCGGCCGCGCCGTCATCCTCGACGTCACCGGCCTCGCGCCGGGCCGCGACGACCTGATCGACCTCGTCGGCGCCCTCCGGGCCCGGGACATCCCGATCATGGGCCTGGAAGGGGCGGGCGGCGCCGCCGGGGACGGCCTGCCGCCGGCCCTGAGCGGCGGGCGCCCGGCCGAGACGATCCCGACCCCGGACGACCCGGCTCCCGCCCCGGCCGAGCGCCCGAAGGCCACCGGGTCGCTCGTCCTCGACCAGCCGGTGCGCTCGGGGCAGGCGATCCTGTTCCCGGAGGGCGACGTGACCGTGATGGGCTCGGTCGCCTCGGGCGCCGAGATCATCGCGGGCGGCTCGATCCACGTCTACGGCGCCCTGCGCGGGCGGGCGATCGCCGGCGCCAGCGGCAACGCCAACGCCCGCATCGTCTGCCGCCGGTTCGAGCCCGAGCTGCTGGCCATCGACGGGCTCTACCGCATCGCCGACGACATCGACCCGTCGCTGATCGGCCGTCCGGTCCATGTCTGGCTCGACGGCGACGCGATGCGCACCTCGCCGATCGACTGATCCTTCGGAGGACCCCCGATGGCGTCCGACGCGCCGACGATCTACGCCAACGCCCTGATGGGCCTCAGCCTGCGCCGGCCCGGCATCCTTCAGGTCACCCTCGGCACCGCCGGCTTCGAGGCGGCCGAGCCCGAGATCGCCCTGCGCCTCGCGGTGCCGGACGACACCGCGGCGGAACTGCTGGAAGCGCTGGTCGAGGGGCTCCAGGCCGCCGCCGAGGCGGAGGCCGAGGAGAGCGACGAGGAGCTGGACGAGCCCTACGAGGCCTCGGTCGGCGACGTCGCGACCGCCGGGCTCCTCGCCACCACCCTCGCCACCGCGATGGGCGACGCCCTCAGCCTGCTCGCCGAGCGCCCCGACTACCTCGAGCGCCTCGCCGAGATCGAGGAGCGGGCGCTGCTCGCCACCCGCAACTCGGTCTCCGAGGGAGTCTCGGTCGAGGACGAGGCCAAGGCGGTGCGCGACACCGTGGCGGTGCTCCAGAGCCTGTTCGCGCAGTGGCGCACCGACCACGGCCCGCCGCCACCGGCACCGGAGGCGCCCCCGCCGGAGCCGCCGGAAGGTTAGGCGGGGTCAGGCCGGCGGCTTGGTCTGCCGGCGTGGAGCCGGCCACGCTCACTCCACTCCCGCCCGCAGATGCGCGACGAAGTCCTGCGCGAAGGGCGGCAGGCCCGCGAGGCTGCGCAGGCAGATCGTGAGGTCGCGCACCGCCCACGGATCGGCGAGCGCCACGACCGCGATCGCCATGGTGCGGGCGGCCCGGCGGGCGGTGGTCTCGGGGACGATGCCGAGGCCGGCGCGGCACTCGACGAGGCGGCAGACCGCGTCGAAGCCGCGCAACTGCACCCGCAGGCGCAGGGGCCGGCCGGCCCGCGCCGCCTTGACGGCGAGGAACCGGGTCAGCGCGCTCGCCCGGTCGAGCCCGACGAGGTCGTGCTCCAGCACCTCGGCGAAGTCGACCGCCGCGCGGGCGGCGAGCGGGTGGTCCTGCGCCACCACTACGACGAAGCGGTCGCGGCGGAACGGGAAGGTCTCGAGCGTGCCGGTCTCGACCGTGCCGGCGACGAGGCCGAGATCGGCCGCCCCCTCGGCGACCAGCCCGACGATCTCGTCCGACAGCCGCTCCTCGATGTCGACGCTCACGCCGGGATGCTCGGTGAGGTAGGCCGACAGCGCCTCGGGCAGGAATTCGGTGAGCGCATTGGTGTTGGACAGGACCCGGATCAGGCCCGAGGCGCCGCCGGCGAAGGCCGACAGGTCGCTCTGCAGCCGCTCGACGTCGGAGAGGATCGCGCGGGCATGCGACAGCAGGGCGCGCCCGGCCGGGGTCGGGGTGACGCCCTGGCGGGCGCGCGTCAGGAGCGAGGCCCCGAGCGAAGCCTCCATCGCGCGGATGCGGTGGCTCGCCGCCGCCAGCGCGAGGTTCGCCCGCCCGGCGCCGTGGGTGATCGACCCCGCCTCGACGACGTGGCGGAACAGGCTGAGGTCGACGAGGTCGAAATGCATGGCGGTCCCGGGCTGCTTGCGCCGGACGCGAAAGCCGGGACGATGCCATCCGCCCCGGCCGAACGTCCGGCCCGTGCCACCCTTCGCGGTTCGCGAAGGGAGCGTCAACGAGAGCCGTATTGCGAACCGGACCAGTTCCAAGGAAGAGATACGGTCGAACCATCCGTTGCCCGGGTGCCGAGCCCGCGACCCGCCGCGTTGCGGGCCGGCGGCGGACCCGGTAGGGAAGCCCAGTTTAGAGCCGCTACAGCGTCCTCGGGACGCGACAAGGAACGCATGATGGCCGAACCCGCCAGGTCCCCCGCCGCCGGCAGCCCGGTGGTCCGTCCGCTGTCGCCCCACCTCCAGATCTACCGCTGGACCTGGACCATGGCGATGTCGGTGTTCCACCGCATCACCGGCGTGGCGCTGTATGCCGGCACCTTCCTGGTCGCGGTCTGGCTCGTCGCCCTGGCCTCCGGTCCGGGCGCCTACGACCCGGTGGCGTGGCTCTACGGCTCGATCCTCGGGCGGCTGGTGATCTTCGTCTACACCTGGATCCTGCTCCACCACATGCTCGGCGGCATCCGCCACCTCGTCTGGGACTTCGGCCACGGCATGGAGCCCGGCACCCGCATCGCCATGGCCAAGTACACGCTGGTCGGCTCGGCCGCGCTGACGGTCGTCGTCTGGGCCGTCGCCCTGCTGGCCCGCTGAGGAGTTCGCCCGATGGCCGACAACCGCCCCGAGATCCGCCCCTCGATCCGCACCGCCAGCGCCCGCGTGAAGGGCCTCGGCCCGGCCCATCACGGCACCAGCGAGTGGTGGCTGCACCGGGTCACCGCGGTCTCCAACGTCCCGCTGATCCTCGCCTTCGTGGTCATCATCGCCAAGATGGCCGGCCGCCCCTACCCGGAGGCGGTCGCGCTGATCTCGCACCCGCTCGTCGCGATCCTGCTGATCCTGGCGGTGATCTCGGTGACAAACCACATGCGGATGGGGCTCCAGATCGTCATTGAGGACTACGTCCACGACAAGGGCCTGAAGATCGCCGCGGTGATGGCGAACAACTTCTACTGTGTCGCAGTCGCCGTCGCCTGTCTCTACGCCATCTTGCGGGTGAGCCTCTAGAGCCCTGTCCGACGCAGTGGAGACCGCTTCGTCGGACGATGCGGCAAAGTCAACGATCCGGAGCAGGGTCCGATCGCCGCGATCGAACCGCGCTCCGGCCCTCGCGTAACCTGTCAGGGAATTCGCCCATGGCCACCAACGGAACCGCCGCGCCGGCCCAGAACGGCAAGGCGTACCCCATCATCGACCACACCTTCGACGTCGTGATCGTCGGCGCCGGCGGCGCGGGCCTGCGCGCCACCGTCGGCTGCTCGCAGGCGGGGCTTCGCACCGCCTGCATCACCAAGGTGTTTCCGACCCGCTCGCACACCGTGGCGGCCCAGGGCGGCATCTCGGCCTCGCTCGGCAACATGGGGCCGGACGACTGGCGCTGGCACATGTACGACACCGTGAAGGGGTCGGACTGGCTCGGCGACCAGGACGCGATCGAGTACCTCGTGCGCAACGCCCCGGCCGCCGTCTACGAGCTCGAGCACTGGGGCGTGCCGTTCTCGCGCACCGCCGAGGGCAAGATCTACCAGCGCCCGTTCGGCGGCATGACCACCGAGTACGGCAAGGGCACCGCGCAGCGCACCTGCGCGGCGGCCGACCGCACCGGCCACGCCATGCTGCACACCCTCTACGGGCAGGCGGTGAAGGCGAAGACCGAGTTCTTCATCGAGTACTTCGCCCTCGACCTCATCATGGACGAGGAGGGGCGCTGCCGCGGCGTGATCGCCCTCGATCAGGCGACCGGCGAGATCCACCGCTTCCGCGCCGCCACGACGGTGCTGGCCACCGGCGGCTACGGCCGGGCCTACTTCTCGGCGACCTCGGCCCATACCTGCACCGGCGACGGCAACGCGATGGTGCTGCGGGCCGGCCTCGCACTCGAGGACATGGAGTTCGTCCAGTTCCACCCGACCGGCATCTACGGCGCCGGCTGCCTCATCACCGAGGGCTCGCGCGGCGAGGGCGGCTATCTGACCAACTCCGAGGGCGAGCGCTTCATGGAGCGCTACGCACCGTCCGCCAAGGACCTCGCCTCCCGCGACGTGGTCTCGCGCTCGATGACCATGGAGATCCGGGGCGGCCGCGGCGTCGGCAAGAACAAGGATCACATCTTCCTGCACCTCGACCACCTCGACCCGAAGATCCTGCACGAGCGCCTGCCCGGCATTTCGGAGAGCGCGAAGATCTTCGCCGGCGTCGACGTGACCAAGGAGCCGATCCCGGTCATCCCGACCGTGCACTACAACATGGGCGGCATCCCGACGAACTATCACGGCGAGGTGCTGACGCTGAAGGACGGCAATCCCGACCACGTCGTGCCGGGCCTGATGGCGATTGGCGAGGCGGCCTGCGTGTCGGTGCACGGCGCCAACCGCCTCGGCTCGAACTCGCTCATCGACCTCGTGGTGTTCGGCCGCGCCGCGGGCCTGCGCTGCGCCGAGATCGTCGAGGCCGGTGCCCGCCAGCCCGACCTTCCGGCGGACTCGGCCGACAGGGCGCTCGCCCGCCTCGACCGCTTCCGCTACGCCGATGGCGCCACCCCGACCGCGGAACTCCGCCTCGAAATGCAGAAGACGATGCAGAACAACTGCGCCGTGTTCCGCACCGGCGAGGTGCTGGAGGAGGGCAAGGGCCTGATCCACAAGGTCTGGGCCGGCTCGGAGGATGTCGGGGTCACCGACCGCTCGCTGGTGTGGAACACCGACCTCCTGGAGACGCTGGAGTTCGACAACCTCATCGGTCAGGCGGTGGTCACGATGGAATCAGCCGCCAACCGGACCGAGTCGCGCGGCGCGCATGCCCGCGAGGACTTCCCGGACCGCGACGACAAGCAGTGGATGAAGCACACCCTGGCGTGGCTCGACCCCGACGCCCGCAAGGTCGCGATCGACTACCGGCCGGTCCACACCTACACGATGTCGAACGACATCTCGTACATCGAGCCCAAGGCTCGTGTGTATTAAGGCCCGCGTGTACTGATGCGCCGCCGCGCGCCGCCCGGATCCGGGTGGCGCCGGCCCCCTCGGGAAACCCTGTCATGCTGAAGTTCTGGCGGCGCCCCGCGGCGGAGGCCGCGAGCCCGGCCTGGGCCGAGATCGTCCGCAGCCGTCAGGTCGCGGTCGATCAGGCGGCGGAACTGGCGCGGGCCCGCAACCCGGCCGAGGCGGCGTTCTACGCCCAGACCGACTGCCTCGCGCTGAAGTGGCACCACTACCTCGAAGTCTACGACCGCCACCTGTCGCGCTACCGCGGCAAGCCGGTTCGGCTGCTCGAACTCGGCGTGTTCCACGGCGGCTCGCTGCAGATGTGGCGGCGCTACTTCGGCGAGGCGGCGGTGATCCACGGCATCGACGTCGACCCGCGCTGCGCCGCCTTCGACGATCCCGGACTGCACGTCCATATCGGCAGTCAGGCCGATCCGGCTGTGCTGGATCGGGCCATGGCCGCGATGGGCGGGGTCGACGTCGTCATCGACGACGGCAGCCACCGCAACGATCACCAGATCGCCTCGTTCGAGCACCTCTACCCGCGCATCGCGCCGGACGGGGTCTACGTCGTCGAGGACGTGCACAGCTCGTACTGGCCCGAGTTCCAGGGGGGACTGCGCCGGCCGGGCTCGTTCGTCGAGTTCGCCAAGCGCCAGCTCGACCGCCTCAATGCCCGCTACGTCGTCGAGGGCGATGCGGCCGACCGCGACACCGCCTTCGCCGACATGACCCACGGCATCGCCTTCCACGACAGCATGGTGGTTTTCGAGAAGCGCCCCGACACGGCGCCCTGGCACACCGCCGTCGGCCACCGCACCCTCTACTGATCCGGAGTTCGCTCAAGCCATGGCCCAGTTCAACCTTCCCAAGAACTCGCAGTACACCGAGGGCAAGACCTGGCCCCGGCCTGCCGGTCAGAACGTCCAGGAGTTCCGGATCTACCGCTGGAACCAGGACGACGGCGCCAACCCGCGCATCGACACCTACTACGTCGATCGCGACGATTGCGGTCCGATGGTGCTCGACGCGCTGTTGTGGATCAAGAACAAGATCGATCCGACCCTGACCTTCCGGCGCTCGTGCCGCGAGGGCATCTGCGGCTCCTGCGCCATGAACATCATGGGGCAGAACACCCTCGCCTGCACGCTCGGCATCGACGATTGCCAGTCGGGCCAGATCAAGATCTACCCGCTGCCGCACATGCCGGTGCTGAAGGATCTGGTGCCGGACCTGACCGCGTTCTTCGCCCAGCACGCCGCGATCGAGCCCTGGCTCCAGACCGAGTCGCCGACCCCCGAGAAGGAGTGGCGCCAGACGCCGGAGGACCGCACCCGGCTCGACGGGCTGTACGAGTGCATCCTGTGCGCCTGCTGCACCACCTCGTGCCCGAGCTACTGGTGGAACGGCGACCGCTTCCTCGGCCCGGCGGCCCTGCTCCAGGCCTATCGCTGGCTGATCGACAGCCGCGACGAGCACACCGGCGAGCGGCTCGACACGCTGCACGATCCCTTCCGGCTCTACCGCTGCCACACGATCATGAACTGCGCCAACACCTGCCCGAAGGGGCTGAACCCGGCGAAGGCGATCGCCGAGATCAAGAAGATGATGATCGCCCGCGAGGTGTGAGCGGGAGGGGGTGCGGGGAGTGCTCCGAACCGGGAGACTCGTCACGGCTCCGGACGGTCGGTCGAAGCGGCCGCAACCTCGACCCTCCCCCCTCTGCGGGGAGGGTGGCGAGCGGAGTGAGCCGGGAGAGGGGAACGCGACGGTTCAGAACGTAGCGGCGTTGACCAGGGTCGCGGCTTCTCCGGAAACGGCATCCCCTCTCCCGCCCGGCATCCGCCGGGCACCCTCCCCGCAGAGGGGGGAGGGTTCGGGCGTCGAGTCTGCGCCTCCCGAACCGCCTACTCCGCCCCCGCCCGCACCCGCGCCGCGAGCGCCTCCACCTCGGCCACCACCGCGTCGCTCGCGGTGTAGTGCAGCATGTGGCCGGTGCCGGGCAGCACCACGAGACGGGCGCCCGGCACGTCGCGGGCCATCGCCTCGGCGTGGACCGGGGTGCGCACGATCGGGTCGGCATCGCCGGCGATGATGACGGTCGGAGCCGCGATCTGCGGATAGCGCGGGCGCTGCCGGGCCAGGAACTCGTAGAGCCCGTCGAGATCCTGGAGATTGGCCTCGAAGGTCGAGGGCCGCAGCACCAGCGGGACCCGGGCGGCGTCGGCGTAGCCCGGCGGCATCGGGTCGGGCTTGAACACCACGGCGGCGAAACGGTCGAGGGCGTAGAGTCCGAACGGCGCCGCCACGGTGCGCGCGGCGATCCAGAGCAGCGTCCGGCCGAAGACCGAGCGGTACCAGCCGGCATAGCCCGGCACGGTGCCGCCGGGCCAGGGATGGGTGGCGGGGGCGAGGAGCACCAGCCCGGCCACCCGCTCCGGCGCGTCGAGGGCGAGCGTGGCGGCGAGCGCCCCAGACCAGGAATGGCCGACCACCAGGGCCGGGCCGACCCCGAGGGCGCCGAGCCCGGCGGCGATCAGCCGGGCCTGCACGGCGGGGGAGGCGGCGGCCGCGCCCTCAATCCGGTCGCTCCAGCCGAATCCCGGCCGGTCGAAGGACAGCACCCGGAAGCCGTCGCCGGCGAGCCGCCGGCCGATCGCCTGCATCGGGTCCATGGCGTTGGCGGACGCGCCGTGCAGGAGCACCACGGTGCCGCGGCTCGCCGCGCCCTCGCCGGGCCCGGCCTCGATCACCGCGAGATGGCCGCCCGGCACCGCGACCCGGCGCCCGGCCGGCGGATAGCGCGCCTCGATCTGGCTCGTGATGACGAGGGTCGCCACCGCCGCGCCGGCCAGCACGAGGAAGGGAAGCCCGAGGAGGATCCCGGCCAGGATCGCGGTCACGCGGCCGACCCGCCGCCATCTCGTGCGCCGGTCACCGGGCGTCAAAGATCGCGGCCGTCGACGTCGGGCGCGAGGCGCTCGATCGCCTCGCGCAGCTTGCCCATGCGCGGATACAGCGCCTCGGCCCGGCGGAAGGCGGCGAGTGCCCGGGCGTTGTCGTCGCCCGCGAGGTAGATCTGGCCGAGCGCCGCCCAGGCCTCGAAGTGGCGCGGCTCCAGGCTCAGCGCCCGGTGCAGGTCGGCCACCGCACCGGTCGGGTCGTCGAGGAGGTAGAAGGCGGTGGCGCGCCGGCTCCAGCCCTCGGCCCAGGCCGGCTCCAGGGCCACGACCCTGTCGAGCAGTTCGACCGCCAGCGGATAGTCCTTCGCCTTCAGCGCCTCGCCGGCGCGGTTCGCCAGCAGGTCGGCGGTGTCGCTGCCGGAGCGGTCGAGGCGGCGCTCGATGAGCTGAGCGACGCCCTTGGCCTCGGCGTCGTCGCCGGCCTGCTTCAGCCGGGCGTAGAGGTCGTCGAGGGTGACGGGCGGGCGCGGCGCGTCCTTGCGGGCCGGGGCCGGCTCGGACGCGGAAAAGGCCGGCGTCCCGAGGAAACCGGCCTGGGTGATCGCGAGGATGCAGATCGTGAGAAGCGGACGGCGCATCCCGGCACCTTCCGGCGCCGGCGCGGGTCCGTCAACGCGATGGCTTGCCGCGGCGGCGAAGCCGGCGCGGGGGTTCAGCCCTGGCGGGCCTTGTAGCGCTTCTGGGTCTTGTTGATGACGTAGACGCGGCCCTTGCGGCGCACGAGCTGGCTGTCGCGATGCCGGCCGCGCAGCGACTTCAGCGAGTTGCGGATCTTCATGGTCTTGGTCTCTTGGTCCGGCGGGTGTGGAACGGATCGCCGCGCCGGCCGGGGCCGAACGCCAGGGCCGGGCGACGCGGCGCCGCCCGGTGCGAAGGCGGCTGACTGACAGGGGCACTGCGAAAAGTCAATCTGCGGAGGTGATGTCGGAACGTCGGTGCTCAGAAATCCGCGTGCAGCCGGGCGGCGAAGAAGTGGGCCGGGCCGCGGTCGCGGTTGTAGCCCGGGTTGGCGACGAACTGGTAGTCGAGGGTCGCGACCACGCGCGGGATCAGCGTCGCGGCGTAGTACGCCTCGAAGGCGCGCTCGGGGGCGTAGTTCAGGCGGCCGTCGCCGATCAGCAGGCCGAGGCCGCCGGCGGCGAAGTAGTCCTGGTGCGCCCGGGTCAGGCCGTTGACGGCGGCGCCGATCCCGACCGTGTCGGCGGGCCGCTCCCACGACGTGCCCTTGAGCGAGATCCCGCCCGACAGGCTGCGGTCGATGTCGGTGAAGGACAGGCTCTCGCTGCGCCCGTCGGAGGCGCTGGCGCGGGCGAAGACGCCGAGATCCGCCGTCACTGCCTGTTCGAGGTTGGCGTAGGCGCCGGACTTGCGCCGCGGCCGGCGGGTCGCCTCGGCGGCGTCGTTGATGTCGTCGAAGGCGCCCGCCCCGGTCAGCGCCAGCACCTGCCGGTAGCTCGCCGAGTTGCCGACATTGGAGAACAGACCGAGGCGGAGCTTGCCCGGCTGGGCCAGGACCGGAAGGGTGTAGCGCCCCTCGAACTCGACGTTGACGCCGGCCCGCTCGAACACCCGCGGATCGAGCACGTCGTTCGAGGGCTGCTTGGGCACCTGGGTGTAGGCGGCGCGGATCGCGAACTCGGCCCGGTTGTACTCGACCATCACGCCTTGCGTGAAGCCGGGCAGGTTGGCCGGGAAGTCCCAGGCCGAGGACGCCCACAGCGACCAGTTCATGAAATCGACCCGCGGGTCGTGGGCGTAGACGTTGCCGTCGAAGAAGTCGCCCAGCGCGAACTTGCCGGCGACCACGGTGATGCGCTCGACGTCGTAGGTGGCGGCGACTTGGTTGGGGCCGTCCGGGACGGTCACGGTCTCGCCGCCGAGCCCGAAGGTCTGGCGCACGAAGTAGCGGTTGGAGCGCAGCTTCGGGAACGGGGCGCCGGCCTTCTGCGCCTCGCCGTTGACGAAGCCGGCGACGCCGAGCGTCCGCGACAGGCCGAAGCCCTGGCTGAATTCGGGGTTGTAGTAGAGTTCGGTGCCCTCGAAGAGCTTGAGGCCGAGGAAGATCGTCGCGGTGGTGGTCGCCTGGGCCTGACGCGGCACGAGGCTGTTCTCGCCGCGATAGGGCGAACGGAAGCCGGGCACGCCCTGGTTGAGGAAGGTGGTCTGACCGTGCAGGGAGAACCGGCTCGACAGGTCGTCCGGCACGTCGGCGTCCGCCGGCAGGCGCAGGCCCTCCGGGTGCCAGGCCAGCCGCGCCATCATCTGGTGCGAGGCGAACGCGGCCTGTGTCGCGACCGGCCCGCCGGCCGGCCCCGGCACGGTGCCGAGGGCGAACCGCCCGCTCCTGCCGAGGTCGACGTAGCGGTAGTCGAGGCCGAGCGAGAGGGTCGGGGCGACCGCGATCTGCAGGCCGGCGCCGAGGGTGAAGCCGAGGAACGAGCGCTCGCGCCGGGCGCTGGCGACCTCGCCGGTGGCGAGGTCGGGGTAGTCGGCGAGGATGCGGGCATTGGCGCCGGCGAGCCCGAAGGTGGCGTAGACGAGGGCGCTGTCGAAGGCGTAGCCGACCCGGCCCCGGGCAGTGCCGTAGACGTCGGTCTTGTCGCGGATGATGGCGAAGGCCGGGGCGTCCTCGTAGCCGAAGCCCCGGATCGTGGAGGGCACCGGCCGCTTCAGGTTGGCGCCGTAGACGTCCGCCTCCACGCCGGCGAGCCAGGGACCCCATTGCCAGTTGTGGCCGCCGAACACGCCGCCGACCGCCGTGGTGGCGTCGCGGCCGGCATCCGAGCGGCGGGTCGAATCGCCCGAGCGGAAGGCCGGGATCGCGCGCCCGCCGATCGTCGTCGGCCCGAAGGCATAGTCGCCGAACGAGGCGCCGGCGCTGCCCTCCAGGCCGAGATACGGGCCCGACCAGTCGATATAGGCCGGCCCCGGGCCACCCGGCACCGGTCGGATACCGGGATCCGCCGCCAGCGCCGGGACGCCCGCCAGGACCGTTCCGGCCAGGACCGCGGGGAGGATCGTCGGCCGGGCGCGGAGGGCGAGGCGGGGCATCGGCATGGTCGACCGCTGTCGCTTGGGAAGGGTCCGTCCTGAATCCACGCCAACCTTGGCTTGTAAATCCCGCGCGGGGGGACGTAGACTCCCCCCGCTCCCGTGCTGCGGCGAAAAACCCTCCTATCGCAACCACTTGATATCGAAAGCCGGCTACCATCCGGACTCGGTCTCCTGCGTGTTGCCCGGGGGTGTGGGCTCGGCGCAACAGCCGTCGGCCGGCATCGGCCTTGCAGATCGACCGCAGCGTCACGGTGGGCCGGCATGTTCGAACGAGTGATCCACGCAACGTTGTCCATCGCGCTGTTCGTCGGCGTCGCGGTGCTGCTCTCGACCGACCGACGGGCGATCCGCCTGCGCACGGTGCTCGCCGCCCTCGGCCTCCAGGTCGCGGTCGGGGCCCTGGTGCTGTTCTGGCCGCTCGGCCGGGAGGCGCTCGGCGCAGTCGCGGCCGGGGTGCAGACCGTCCTGTCCTACGGCGACCGCGGCACCGAGTTCCTGTTCGGCGGCCTCGTCGGGCCGCGGATGGCGGAGCTGTTCGGCGGGGGTGGCTTCGTGCTCGCCTTCCGGGTGCTGGTGCCGATCATCTACGTCTCGGCGCTGATCGGGGTGCTGTACCATCTCGGGCTGATGCAGGCGCTCGCCCGGGGGCTCGGCGCGGCGCTCCAGCGGCTGCTCGGCACGTCGCGCATCGAGACCTTCTCGGCGGTGGTCACGATCTTCATCGGCCAGAGCGAGATCGCGGTGGCCCTGCGGCCGTTCCTCGCCCTGCTCACCCGGGCCGAGCTGTTCGCCGTGATGACGAGCGGGGCCGCCTCGACCGCCGGCTCGATCCTCGCCGGCTACGCCGCCCTCGGGGTGCCGATGGAGTACCTGCTGGCGGCCTCGTTCATGGCGATCCCCGGCGGCCTGCTCTACGCCAAGATCCTGGTTCCCTCGACCGAGCCGACCGGGGTGACCACGACCCGGGTCGAGTTCGGCGAGCGGCGCGCGGTCAACCTGTTCGAGGCCGCCGCCGACGGCGCCCAGAAGGGGGTGGCGGTCGCGGTGGCGGTGGGGGCGATGCTCGTCGCCTTCGTCGGTCTGATCGCGCTGGTGGACGGGTGCGTGGCCGGGCTCGGCCGCCTCGCCGGCCTGCCCGGCGCCTCGATCCAGGGCGGGCTCGGCCTCGTCTTCTCGCCCCTGGCCCGCCTCCTCGGCGTCCCAGCCGAGCACGCGGCGCTGGTCGGCGGCGCGATCGGCCAGAAGATCGCCTTCAACGAGTTCCTGGCCTACGCCAACCTGTCGCCGGTGCTGAGGAGCGGCGAACTCGGGACCCGCACCACCGCGATCCTGTGCTTCGCCCTGTGCGGCTTCGCCAACCTCGCGTCGATCGCGATCCAGCTCGCGAGCTTCGGCAGCCTCGTGCCCGAGCGCCGCTCCGAGGTCGCGGCCCTCGGCCTGCGGGCGATCCTCGCCGGCACCCTGTCGAACCTGACGAGCGCGGCGATCGCCGGGGCGTTCATCGCCGGGTGAGGTGGAGCCCGGATGATCGGGCGCCCGAACCCTCCCTGCCCCGAGGCCCGTCCATGCTCCGCCCGCTCGCTCTCCTGCTGATCCTGGCCGGGTCGGCCGCCGCGCGCGACGACGCCCGCCCGGCCCTCGGCGACGTGACGGTCGCGCCCTCCGGCGCCGCCTCGCTCCGCAGCCTGCGGCTGACCGGCGTCGCCCCGACCGACACGACGTTCCAGAGCACGCCGAACCCCGACGCGATCCTCGCCGCCCCCGGCATGGGGGTTGCGTACTGTCCCGGCCTCGCCTGCCTCGTCGGGTCGGTCGACCGCAACCAGCGCGCCTCGCTGGTCGTCTCCGGCGAGACGAAGCTCGACGGCGAGGCCGAGGAGCAGCTCCTCGCGCTGTCGCTCACCTCCCGGACGGGGCGGCTGACGGACTGGCGCGCCGGGGCCTCCTACGCGGCGGGCGCCAACGTCTACGTCCGGTCCGGCGACAACGTCTTCCGGGTCCGGGATGCCTGCACCTCCGGCACGAAGGCGCCGGCCTTGCCCGACCAGAACGACCCGAAGGGTGCGGTCGTCGCCGACGGATCGTGCCGGCTGGCCTGGATCAACCGCGGCGCCATCGCGGCCAAGCTCGCCGCCTATTTCGAGACCGAGGTCATGCCGGGCTCCGGCAATGCCTGGGTGCAGGCCAACAACTTCATCATGCGGCCCGGGGCGCCGACGAATTTCAACATCAACACCGAACTCGACTTCTCGAACAAGTCGGGGATGGATTGTCCGCTCGGCCACAACTGCACGGCGCTGCGGATCGGCCTGGGCGGCGAGAACAAGGCGACCCACGCGATCGAGATCGCCAGCGACGGCACGGAGCGCCACAAGACCATCTGGGGCCTGCGCTTCAGCGGCCGCAACCTGTCCTCGGACGCACTGATTGCGCTCGACAGCAGCTCGAAATACGGGCTGGCCGCCAACCAGCTCGACCTCGGCGGCGACACGTTCTCGGAGGCCCTGATCTTCGACCGCGCGGCCGGCAAGGTCAGCCTGCAGGTCGCCGGCCACAAGTCGCACGCCGCGATCGACACGCAAGCCGCCACGATCGACCCGCAGGGCGGCGCCCCGACCGCGCTCGTCGTTGCCCCCGGCCAGCAGGTCTGCTTCGCCGGATTCAACGTCTGCCAGCGTTACGATTCCCGCACGCAGCGCCTCGTCACCATCTGGAACGGACAGCCGGTGGCGTCCCTCGACAGCCGGGGCAACGCGGTCTTTCGCGGAACCGTGACCCAGAACGGGACGCCGTGACGGTGTGCGGCGCCGAGAGACCGGATGGTGCCGGCGGAGGGGATCGAACCCCCGACCTTCGGTTTACAAAACCGCTGCACTACCGCTGTGCTACACCGGCACGGCCGGACCGCGACGGTCCGGGGCGTCCGGTCTTAAAAGCCCCTCGGCCCGTCGGCGTCAAGGCGCAACCGGCTCATGACCGGGCCTCCGGCGAGCGGGGGGCGTCGTCGGAGAGCGGGGCTCGGCGTCCGACGGTCCGGGCGAGGCCGTAGAGGCCGAGCGCGGCCACGGGAAGCGCGACGAGGCAGTAGAGTTGCAGCAGGTCCATCGGTCACCGGGCCTCCGCGGGACGCTCGCCGACACCGGGGCGTCCCGAACTCACGGTCGGCCGCCTTCGTGGCGCCGTGATGATGCCCGGATCACGGTCCGGTGAGCGCCGGTTTCGAGGCTTTCCGGCCACAGGTAGCCTCCGAACCGATCTCCACGCCCGCCTCCACCGCCGAGCCGGCAACGGTTCGCCCCGCCTTCGCCACATTCCGACACAAGCGTGACCGGATAAGCGGGACGGTTCGCGCCGTCCGACCCACTGCACGCAAGAGGGCTGCATGCCGCGGATCCGGAGCTTCTCCATCGCCGCCCTGGCGGTCGCCGTCGCGGGCCCCCACCTGGGCGCCTGCAGCCTGGTCCAGCCGGGCTTCGACACCACCGGCAGCCTGCCGAAGACCACCAAGCACCTCGCCGCCGTCACCTCCGCCGACAAGGAGTGCCTGACCCGGGCGATGTACTTCGAGTCGAACCGGACCAGCGAGGAGGGCCTGTTCGCCGTTGGGACGGTGGTGATGAACCGCCTGGAGGCCGAGCAGTACCCGGCCTCGATCTGCGGCGTCGTCGGGCAGAAGCGCCAGTTCGCCCCCGGCGTGCTGTCGAAGCCGATGCGCGACAAGGAGCGGGAGAAGGCCGCGGAGGTCGCCGACGCGCTGCTCTCCGGCGAGCGCCACGGCAGCGTCGGCAGCGCGATGTTCTTCCACACCGCCGGCCTGCGCTTCCCCTACAACAACATGCACTACGTCGCCTTCGCGGGCGGCAACGCCTTCTACGAGAAGCGCCCGCGCGCCCGCGATGCGGCGCCGGCTCCGGTCCAGGTGGCGCACGGCGCGCCGCTGCCGTCCTTCCGTCAGGCTCTGGTCCAGGTCGCCCATGCGGCGCCGGTCCGTGCCCGCCCGACCGCGCTCGCGGAACTCGGTCCGGCGAGCAACATCTGCCGCGTCGCCGCGGTCGCCGGCACGCAGTCGCCGGGCTGATGCCCAGGCGCCGGCCCTCGGGCCGGCACCGGCTCCAGAGCCGGCACCGGCCCGAGGGCCGGCGCTACAGGGTCCGGTCGAGGCGCAGGATGCGGCAGGGATCGCCGGCCTTCGCCGCCGGGGCGTGGGGCTCGCGGATCAGCAGCGCCTCGGCGCTCGCCAGCACCGACAGCATCGAGGAATCCTGGCGCGGGGCCGGATGCACCACCGGCAGCCGGTCGGGGGCGGTGTCGAGGCGCGCCCGCAGGTAGTCCTGGCGGGTGTCGTTGGCCGGCAGGTCGGTGCCGAGGAGCGCCGGCTCGCTGCGGTCGGCCGCCGCGGACGGATCGCCCTGGAGCGCGCGGATCAGCGGACGGACGAAGACGAGGCCGCAGACCACCGACGAGACCGGGTTGCCCGGCAGGCCGATCACCGCCATCGGGCCGAGCCGCCCGTGCATCAGCGGCTTGCCGGGCCGGATCGCCACCCGCCAGAAGCCGAGGTCGAGCCCCTGGCGCACCAGGGCCGACTGCATCAGGTCGTGGTCGCCGACCGAGGCGCCGCCGAGGGTCACCAGCAGGTCGGCCCGCGCGTCGCGCGCCCGGGCGATGGCGGCCTCCAGTTCCGAAAAGCTGTCGCCGGCGATGCCGAGGTCGATCGCCTCCGCCCCGGCCTCGCGGGCGAGCGCCGCGAGCGCGAGGCCGTTCGAGGCGACGATCTGGTCCCAGGACGCCGGCTCGCCCGGCCGCACCAGCTCGTCGCCGGTGGCGAGGATCGCGACCCGCGGCCGGCGCCGCACGCTCAACCGCGGGTGGCCGCCGGCGGCCGCGAGGGCGGTGCGCCAGCCGTCGAGACGCTCGCCTTCCCGCAGCAGCACGTCGCCCTCGCGGAAGTCGAGCCCGCTGCCGCGGACGTAGCGGCCGGGCGGGTTGGCCTCCAGCACGACGACGTGGTCGCCCTCGGCGCGGGTGTCCTCCTGGATCACGATCGAGTCGGCGCCGTCGGGCATCGGCGCGCCGGTGAAGATCCGCAGCGCCTCGCCCGGGCCGAGCCGGCCGCGCCAGCCGCGGCCGGCGGCGCTCTCGCCGACCACCCGCAACCGCACGGGCATCGTCGTCACGTCTTCGCCGCGGACCGCGTAGCCGTCCATCGCCGAGGTGACGAAGGGCGGCTGGGTGCGAACCGCCGGCAGGTCGGCCGCCAGTGTGCGCCCGGCGGCCGCGTCGATCGCCACCGTCTCGGCCTCGACCGGCACCACGCCGGCGAGGATGCGGGCGAGTGCCTCGGCGACCGGGAGGAGCGGCGGCGTCACGGCGCCGGCTCCGCCTCGAAGGATCCCGAGCGCCCGCCGCTCTTGGCGAGCAGCCGCACGCCCTCGATCCGCATGGCGCGGTCGGCGGCCTTCACCATGTCGTAGACCGTGAGGCAGGCGACCGAGACGGCGGTCAGCGCCTCCATCTCGACCCCGGTCGGGCCCTGGACCCGGACCTCGGCGGTGACGCGGATGCCCGGCAGGGCGTCGTCGGGCTCGCACTCCACCCGGACCCGGGTCAGGAGCAGCGGGTGGCAGAGCGGGATCAGCTCGTGGGTGCGCTTGGCCGCCATGATGCCGGCGAGCCGGGCGGTGCCGAGCACGTCGCCCTTCTTGGCATCGCCCTGCCGGATCAGCCGCAGCGTGTCGGGCAGCATCACCACCAGACCCTCCGCCCGCGCGGTGCGGTCCGTCGCCGGCTTGTCGGTGACGTCGACCATGTTGGCCGCGCCGGCGGCGTCGAGGTGGGTCAGGCTCGCCATGGCGGGTCTCCCGGCGGGATCGGGTCTTGTCGGAATCAGGTCGTCTTGCCGAAGAGGAGCCGGCGGGTCGCGGCGGTCACGTCGGCCTCGCGCATCAGGCTCTCGCCGACGAGCAGCGCGCGGATCCCGGCCTCGTCGGCGAGGCGGCGGGCGTCGGCATGGCCGGCGATGCCGCTCTCGCCGACGAGGATGCGGTCCTTCGGCGCGCCGGGGGCGAGGCGGATCGCGGTGTCGAGGGAGACCTCGAAGGTGCGCAGGTTGCGGTTGTTGATCCCGATCATCCGGGCGCCGAGGGGAATCGCCCGGGCGAGCTCGGCCTCGTCGTGGACCTCGACCAGCACGTCCATGTCGAGGTCGTGGGCGGTCTCGACCAGGGCGGCGGCCTCCTCGTCGTCGAGGCTCGCCATGATGACGAGGATGCAGTCGGCGCCCCAGGCCCGGGCCTCGAAGACCTGGTAGGGCTCGAACATGAAGTCCTTGCGCAGGACCGGCAGGGCGCAGGCCGCGCGGGCCGCGCGCAGGTAGTCCGGCCTGCCCTGGAACGACGGCTCGTCGGTGAGCACCGACAGGCACGAGGCGCCGCCGGCCTCGTAGGCCCGGGCGAGCGCCGGCGGGTCGAAATCCTCCCGGATCAGGCCCTTGGAGGGCGACGCCTTCTTGATCTCGGCGATGAGGGCGAGGCGGTCCGCCGCGAGATGGGCCGCGAGGGCGTCGGCGAAGCCGCGCGGCGGATCGGCCTTGGCGACCCGCTTCTCCAGCTCGGCCAGGGGCACGCGCAGCTTCGCCTCGGCGATCTCGCGGCGCTTGTAGGCCTCGATATGGGCCAGCACGTCGGCCGGGCGGGGCCGGGGGGCGGCGGGGTTCGGGTCGGTCTCGAGCAAGGCCGGCTCCTTCCGGAGGAGAGTCGCAGCAAGCACGGAAAAACTCACCTCAGGCGTTGGACACGGCCACGAGACGCGCCAGGACGGCCCGGGCCGCACCGGTCTCGATCGCCTGCCCCGCGCGGGCAACGCCCTCCGGCAAGGTAGGGGCCTTGCCCGCCACCACCAGGGCCGCGGCGGCATTGAGGATCGCGATGTCGCGATAGGCGGTGCGGGCTCCGTCGAGCACGGCGGTGAGCGCCGCCGCGTTGTGCTCCGGGTCGCCGCCGCGCAGGTCCTCGGGCGCCGCGAGCGCGATGCCGAACTCGCGCGGGTCGAGGGTGAATCGGCGCGTCGCCCCGTCCTCCAGCGCGACCACGGCGGTCGGGCCGGTGGTGGTGATCTCGTCGAGCCCGTCCGAGCCGTGCACGGTCCAGACCCGCCGGCTGCCGAGCTCGCCCAGCACCGCGGTCATCGGCTCGGCCAGGGAGGCGGCGTAGACGCCGAGCAACTGCCCGCCGACGCCGGCGGGATTGCACAGCGGCCCCAGCACGTTGAACAGGGTGCGGGTGCCGAGCTCGACCCGCACCGGCGCGACGTGGCGCATCGAGGCGTGGTGGGCCTGGGCGAACATGAAGCACAGGCCGGCCTCGGCGAGGCAGCGCGACAGACCGGCGGGATCGAGCCCGAGTTTCACGCCGAGGGCGGCCAGCACGTCGGCGGCGCCGGAGCGCGACGAGGCGGCGCGGTTGCCGTGCTTGGCCACCGGCACGCCGCAGGCCGCGACCAGGATCGCCGCGAGGGTCGAGACGTTGTAGCTGCCGGAATGGTCGCCGCCGGTGCCGACGATGTCGATCGCCTCGGCCGGCGCCGTCACCCGGGTCATGCGCTCGCGCATCGCGATCGCCGCGCCGGTGATCTCCTCGACCGTCTCGCCGCGCACCCGCAGGGCCATCAGGAAGGCGCCGGCCTGGGCGTGGGTGACCTCGGCCGACAGCAGGTGGTCGAAGGCGCGGCGCGCCTCGTCGCGCGTCAGCGCGGCGCCCGTGGCGACCTTCGCCAGGTAGGGCTTGAACGAGTCCATGACGGGAACGGGCCTAGGTGGGTCGGCGCGGGCGGAGTGAATGCAGGCCCGTCAATGCACGGCGCGGGCGCGCTTGTCACCCTGGCCGGCGTTCCAGGCCGCCGCGAGATCGAGGAAGTTGCACACCATCCGCTCGCCGTGCTGCGACAGCACGCTCTCGGGGTGGAACTGCACCCCGTGCACCGGGCGGCTCGCGTGCTCCAGCGCCATGATGAGGCCGTCGGCCTCGGCGGTGACGGCCAGATCCGCCGGGCAGCTCCCGCGATCGACGATCAGCGAATGGTAGCGGGTGGCGGCGAACGGACCGTCGATGCCGCGAAACAGGCCGCGTGCCCGGTGCTCGACCTGCGAGACCTTGCCGTGCATCGGCGCCGGCGCCCGCACGACGCGGCCCCCGAAGGCCTGCCCGATCGCCTGGAGGCCGAGGCACACGCCGAGCATCGGCACGCTGTCGCTGAGCGCGCGCACCACGTCGAGGCAGATGCCGGCCTCGCTCGGGGTGCACGGCCCGGGCGACAGCACCACGGCGTCGGGCGCGAGGCGGCGGATGTCGTCCACGCTCACCGCGTCGTTGCGCACCACCTCGATCGATCCGACCAGCGGCCCGATCAGGTGGACGAGGTTCCAGGTGAAGGAATCGTAGTTGTCGATGACGAGGATGTCGGACATGGGCGGGACTCGGGCGCGGCGTCGGGCGCGGCCGTCCTGTGGCCTCCGGCGGGGATCGCGTCAAGGCACGGCGGACCTGCCGCCCCGGGAAGCGCCGCCGTCTCAGCACTCCCCGGGGATAGCCGGCCGGCCGGCAAGGACCTAGGGTCGCGAGAACCGGCCGGCCGCTCCGCTCTCGGGTCCGTCAACTTGCATCTGGATCGCCGACCGTCCGATCGACTATAGAGGGGCGCCGTCGAGATCTGGCTTCGGGCTTGCCGCAGCGACGGACGACTCGGCTGCCGACCGTCCGGCAGCGGAATCGTCGCCGGGAGTCCGGTGATCGACTTCGCGTCATGGAGGGGGGCGTGGCGGTGAGACAGCACGAAGCCGGGGCGGATCCGCTCGGCGGCATCGCCGAGGGCGGGGTCGACCGGCTGCTGCACGGCGGGGAGCCGTCGGACGAGGGCGTCCCGCAGGCGGCCGCGCCGGCCGCGATGCCGCCGGCGCCGCTGAGCCCGAGCCTCACCGACACGGTCACGTTCCTCACCGGGATCAACCCGGACGGAACCCGTGCCAAGGACACGTTCGCGACCTACTGGGGCCGGCCGCCGGCCAAGCGCGGCGCGGCGATCCTCGGGACCGGCGCCACCGTCACCTACACCTTCGACAGCGTCTCGGCCTTCACCGAGACCGAGCGGGCGACGTTCCGCGACGCCCTCGACATGTGGTCCGCCGTGGCCGACGTGCGATTCGTGGTCGGGAGCGTGGGCGCCGACATCAGGCTGACGCGGGGCGCCAAGAACACCGGCGCCAACACCCGCAGCACGACGGTCAGCGGGGCGGGAGGCGGGATCGGCTCGTTCGCCGGCCAGACGATCGTCAACATCGAGACCGCCCGCTACGGCTTCGACCTCTCGGGTTCGCTGAGCCTCGTCGGCGGCTACGGGATGAGCACGATCATCCACGAACTCGGCCACGCCCTCGGCCTCGGCCATGCCGGTCCCTACAACGGCAGCGCCAATCCCGGGACCGACCAGTTCAGCGCCTACGACCTGCGCATGTGGACGATCATGTCCTACATCAGCCCCAGCATGGGGGCGTACGGCAAGTACAGCGACAGCTATGCCGCCACGGGCACCGACTGGACCAACCTGGCCGAAGGCGCGGTGATCTACTCGCCGCACACCTGGATGCCGGTCGACATCCTGGCGATCCAGCAATTGTACGGTCCCGCCAAGACGACGCCGTTCCGCGGCGGCCAGACCTACGGCTTCAACAGCACCATCACGGGGTCGCTGGCGCGCTTCTTCGACTTCACCCTCAACCCGCTGCCGGTGGTGACGGTCTACAGCCAGGGCACCGGCAACACGATCGACCTGTCGGGCTTCTCGCGGTCCTCGCGGCTCGACCTCAACGACGGCGCCTTCAGCAGCGCCAACGGGCTCGTCAACAACCTCGCGATCGCCTTCGGGACCGTGGTCGAGACCGGCATCACCGGATCCGGCAACGACACTCTGGTCGGCAACGAACTCGCCAATCTCCTCGACGGCGGCGCTGGCGCCGACACCCTGATCGGCGGGGCCGGCATCGACACCCTGCGGGGCGGCACCGGCAACGACGTCTACGAGGTCGACCGGGCCGAGGACGTGGTGGTCGAGGCGGCCGGGCAGGGGACCGACACGGTACTCGCCCGCGTCAGCTACGGCCTCGGACGCGGCGTCTCGGTCGAGACGCTCGCGGCGGCCGACCCGACCGCGACGGCCGGGCTGATCCTGAACGGGAACGAGTTCGCCAACACCATCGTCGGCGGCGCCGGCGCCGACCGGCTCGACGGGCGCGGCGGCGGCGACGTGCTGCGGGGGCTCGGCGGCAACGACGTCTACCGGATCGACAGCCAGGACGACGTCGTGATCGAGGCGGCGGGCGAGGGGATCGATACCGTGCAGGCGCGCGCGGACTACCGGCTCGCCGCTGGCCAGTCGATCGAGAAGCTCTACGCGCTCGATCCGAACTCCCGCGTCGGGCTCTCGCTGACCGGCAACGAGATCGCCAACCTGCTGCGCGGCGCCGCCGGGGACGACGTCCTCGACGGCGGCGGCGGCGCCGACACGCTCACCGGCGGTGCCGGGGACGACGTCTTCGTCATCGCCGCGCTCGTCGCCGGGACGATCGACCACATCGCCGACTTCGACGCCGCCCCCGGCGACCACGACACGATCCGGCTCGCCGCGAGCGCCTTCAAGGGGCTCAGGCCCGGGTCCCTGGCTCCGGCGGCGTTCTCGGTCGTCGGCGCGGATCCGCTCGGCGCCGACGACCGCATCCTCTACGACGGCAGGACCGGCGCCCTGTTCTATGATGCCGACGGCAGCGGCGCCGGGGCGCGGATCCAGTTCGCCAGCCTCGACAACCGGGCGCCGCTGATCGCGGCGGACTTCCTCGTGGTGTAGCCCGGGCGCGGTCAGCCGCCCCTGCGGCCGAGGAACGCCGCGATGCCGTCCTCGGCGGACCGGGCCAGCATGTTCTCGGTCATCACCCGGCCGGCATGGGCGTAGGCGTCGGCGAGCGGCATCTCGAGCTGCTCGTAGAAGGCGCGCTTGCCGACCCGAACGGTGTAGGCGCTGCGCGCCGCGATGCCGGCGGCGAGGTCCTGCGCCGCGGCGAGCGCCGTACCGGCCGGCACCACCCGGTTGACGAGGCCCAGCGCCCTCGCCTCCTCGGCATCGGCGAGTTCGGCGGTGAGCAGCATCGCCATCGCGGCCTTGCGCGACAGGTTGCGCGACAGCGCGACCATCGGGGTCGAGCAAAAAAGTCCGATCTGGACGCCGGGCGTGGCGAAGCGCGCCTCCTCGCCGGCCACCGCGAGGTCGCAACTCGCGACGAGCTGGCAGCCGGCCGCCGTGGCGATGCCCTCCACCGCCGCGATCACCGGCTGCGGCAGCGCCGGCACCGCCATCATCACCTGCGAGCACAGGTCGAACAGGGCGGCGAACTGCGCCGCGCCGCGGTCGGGCGCCTCGCGGTAGGCGGTCATCTCCTTGAGGTCGTGCCCGGCGCAGAAGGCCGGGCCGGCCGCGGCCACCACCACCGCGCGGATTGAGGCGTCGTCGGCGAGCCGCGCGAAGGCGTCGCGCAGGGCGCCGAGCAGGGCGGCCGACAGGGCGTTGCGGGCGCGCGGCCGGTTGAGCGTCAGGGTCGCGACCCCGTCGCGGTCGCTGCGCAGGAGAAGGCTGTCGTCCATCGTCGGGCTCCCGGAGCGCCCCTCCCGTGAGACGCCGTTCCTTCGCGCCATTGTCGGGCGGGGCGGTCCGTGCTGCAAGGAGACGGTTCCCGCCGAGCCAGCCCTGCATGACGACAGAACCCGTGATGAGCCGCGACGCCGTGGCCGCCTACCTCGACGAGGTGTTTCCGCAGATCCACCACGGCGGCCCGGGGCCGGTCGTCGCCGCGGTCGGGCCGATGAGCGCGGTCCTGCGGCTGCCCTACCACGACCGCCACGTGCGGCCCGGCGGCACCCTGTCGGGCCCCGCGATGATGATGCTCGCCGACGTGGCGTTCTACGTCGCGCTGCTGGTCCAGCTCGGCCCGGTGCCGCTCGCGGTGACCACCAGCCTGTCGTTCAACTTCCTGCGCAAGCCGGCCCGGCGCGACCTCCTCGGCGAGGCCCGGATCATGAAGCTCGGCCGGCGCCTCGCGGTCGGCGAGGTGCTGATCCGCAGCGACGGGAGCGACGACCTCGTCTGCCACGCCACCGGCACCTACGCGATCCCGGCTCCGGAGAAAAACGCGGTATCATGATACCGCATCGACGAACCTGCTCGGAAACATAGGGTTTTCCTGACCGCATTCGATCCGAACCGGCTTGACGCCGGTCCTTGCCAGCGCTAGAGACCCCGCCATCGCCGCCGCGCGTCCCAGCGCGGCGGCGTCCTGTTTTTCCCTCAAGCTCTTCGGGATCCAGCGCGATGAAGACCTTTTCGCTGAAGCCCGCCGACGTCGAGAAGAAGTGGGTGATCATCGACGCGAACGGCCTCGTCGTGGGCCGTCTCGCCTCGATCATCGCGATGCGTCTGCGGGGCAAGCACAAGGCCCAGTACACGCCCCACGTCGATTGCGGCGATAACGTCATCGTCATCAATGCGGACAAGGTGAAGTTCACCGGCCGCAAGTACAATCAAAAGGTGTACTACCACCACACCGGCTTCCCGGGCGGCATCAAGGAGCGCTCGGCGAAGGCGATCCTCGAGGGGCGCTTCCCCGAGCGCGTCGTCGAGAAGGCCGTGGAGCGCATGCTGCCGCGCGGCCCGCTGTTCCGGAAGATCCTCGGCAACCTGCGGGTCTACAAGGGCACCGAGCACCCCCACACCGCCCAGCAGCCGGAGACGCTCGACGTCGCCGCTCTCAACCGCAAGAACGTGAGCGCGTAAGATGGCGACCCTTCAGTCCCTCGCCGATCTCGGCCAGGCCAACTCGGCCAACCTCTCGCAGGGCGAGAACGAGGCCCCGGTCCACGTCCAGAAGCTGGACGCCCAGGGCCGCGCCTACGCCACCGGCAAGCGCAAGGACGCGGTCGCCCGCGTCTGGATCAAGCCCGGCGCCGGCAAGATCACGGTCAACGACCGTCCGATCGACACCTACTTCGCCCGCCCGGTGCTGCGCATGCTGCTCCAGCAGCCGCTCCAGATCGTCAACCGCATCGACCAGTACGACATCGTCGTCACGGTCGCGGGCGGCGGCCTGTCGGGCCAGGCCGGCGCGGTGCGCCACGGCCTCGCCAAGGCGCTGACCTACTACGAGCCGGAGCTGCGCTCGCCGCTCAAGCGCGAGGGCTTCCTGACCCGCGACGCCCGCGTCGTCGAGCGCAAGAAGTACGGCCGCAAGAAGGCCCGCCGCAGCTTCCAGTTCTCGAAGCGCTGATCCGGCGCCTCGCGCCACAGGGAAGGGCAGGTCCTCGCGGGCCTACCCTTTTTTTGTCGAGCGGGGTTCCCGGATCAGGCGGCGAGCGCCCGCTCCAGCTCGCCCTTCGACATCGACGAGCGGCCGGGGATGTTCTTCGCCCGCGCCTGCTTCATCAGGTCGGCCTTGGTGGCGCCGCCGTCCTTGCGCGCCGCGGCCGCCTTGCGGGCGACGTCCTTCGGCTGCTTGGAATGCTGCTTGCCCTTGGCGCTGTCGGCCCGCTTCTTGGCGGTGCTGCGGGCGTACTCCTCGTCGCTGAGGCTCTCGCGGGCCTTCTTCGGCAGGTAGCGCTCGCCGGTCTTGCCGCTCTCACGCCCCGACTTGGTGCCCCACTCCTCGTCGGTCCACTGCTTCAGATGATTGTCGTCGCTCTTCTTGCCCTTGTAGCCGCCGCCGGCCTCCTTGTAGTCGTGCGTCGCGAGCTGGGCCTTGCGGGCCGACCATTGGCCGGGCTTGCCGCCCTTCGACGACTGGGTGACCTTCTTCTTGACCTTGTCCCACAGCTTCGGGTCGGACTTCTGTGCGGTCTCGGACATGGCGTGATCCTGTTGGGCTGAGTCGACCGGTCAACAGGAGCGTGCCCGGGCCGGTTCCGAGTCCCTTGCGTCACGGGTGTGGATGGAGGCTTTGCCGGCAAGGTGCGACAGGGCCATCGCTTCAGAGCGATTGCCCTGGTTTTTTGCTTGGCCTCAGGCGCCGGCAGTCACGCGCGACACGTCGTGTCGCCGTGACTTTGGCTTTCGCTCCGCTCTGCGTTCAGGCGGACATTCGTCCGCCCGAACCTGCTCCGCGGGGCGCTCTTCGCGCCCGCCATCGAGCGTCGCCCTGCGGGCGACCGCAGGACAATCGTTGAAGCGATTCCCCTGCGAGGCGCGATATCCCCGCTTGACTCGGGCGACACGGATCCCCAATCCACCGGCGGCCGATCGGGTCCGTTCCGACCGCGACGGCGATCCGGAAGTTCCGCCATGACCACCCTGCAACGTCCCAGCGTCTTCATCGACGGCGAGGCCGGCACGACCGGTCTCGGCATCCGCGAGCGCCTCCAGGGGTTCGACGACCTCACCCTGCGCTCGATCCCGCACGAGCAGCGCAAGGACCCGCAGGCCAAGCGGGCGCTGCTGGCCGAAGTCGACCTCGTGGTCCTGTGCCTGCCGGACGACGCCTCGCGCGAGACCGCGGCGCTCGCCGATTCGCTTCCGGATGGCGGGCCGCGGCTGCTCGACGCCAGTACCGCCCACCGGGTCGCCCCGGGCTGGACCTACGGCTTCGCCGAGCTCGCGCCCGGCCAGGAGGCGGCGATCCGCGCCTCGCGCCGGGTCGCCAATCCGGGCTGCTACCCGACCGGCGCGATCGCGCTGCTGCGGCCGCTGATCGATGCCGGGCTCCTCCCCGCCGACCACCCGGTCAGCGTCAACGCGGTCAGCGGCTACAGCGGCGGCGGCAAGTCGATGATCGCCGATTACGAGGCCGGCACCGCGCCGGCCTTCCAGCTCTACGGCCTCGGCTTCGGTCATAAGCACCTGCCGGAACTCCAGACCTATGCCGGCCTGACCCGCCGTCCGATCTTCATTCCCTCGGTCGGCAACTTCCGGCAGGGCATGCTGGTGAGCATCGCGCTCCACCTCGACACCCTGCCGGGCCGGCCGTCGGCGGGCGACCTCGAAGCGGCGCTGGTGGCGCACTACGCCGGCGGTGGTCAGGTCTCGGTCGTGACCGGGGCGGAGGAGGGGGCGCATCGCGAGCGGATCGAGCCCGAGGCGCTCAACGACAGCGACCGCCTGGAACTGCGGGTGTTCGGCTCGGACGACCACCGGCAGGCGGTCCTGGTGGCGCGCCTCGACAACCTCGGCAAGGGCGCGTCGGGCGCCGCGGTGCAGAACCTGCGGCTGATGCTGGATCTCGATTGAGGGCGGGGGCGTGTCATCACGCCCCGGCTCGCTCCCGACCCGGCTCAGTCCCCGCCGAGATTCCGCCGCAGCCACTGCGCGTAGTGCTGGGTGATCGCCACGACGCGGCGGCTTTCCGAGGCCGGGTCGTACCAGGCCCCACCGAAGCTCGCCGGCGTCGCCGAGAGTTGCGGGTGGCGCAGGAGCACCTCGCCGCGCGGGCCGACCACCAGCGCCTCGCCGTCGAGATAATCGGTGTTGGTGCCGTTGCCGCCCCGGCCGCGGCCGTTCTCGCTGCCGGCATAGGGATTGAGCGACAGGCCGGTCACCCGCACCACCAGAGAGGGCCCGCGGCCGCCGATCCGGTCGGCGAAGGCCTGGTCGAGAGCGGCCTGCAGGTCGGCCCGGACCCGATCGGCGAACACGTCGAGCCCGCGGGCGTAGAGCGGGCCGACATCGACCCGCACCGCCGAGAAGCGCGTCCCCGGCGCCAGGGTCGCGTCCTGCGCCGCCGCCGGGCCGGCGGCGAGCAGCCCCGCGGCGACCAGTAGCCTCGACCATCGCGTCATCGGATCCTCCCGCTTCGGTCCCGCGGCATAGACGGGACGGGAGCGAACGGCAACGCTTCGGCCCCGAGCGGCTCAGGCGCCGAACCGGACGCCGACGACCTCGTAGGACTTGCCGCCGCCGGGGGTGGACACCTCGACGGTGTCGCCGACGCCCTTGCCGATCAGCGCCCGGGCGATCGGAGAGGTGATCGAGACCCGGCCCGAGCGCACGTCGGCCTCGGGCTCGCCGACGATCTGGTAGGTCTTCTCCTCCTCGGTGTCCTCGTCGACGAGCTTCACGGTGGCGCCGAACTTGATCTTCGAGCCCGAGAGCTTGGTGACGTCGATGACCTCGGCGCGGGCGATCAGGCTCTCCAGTTCCAGGACCCGGCCCTCGTTGTGCGACTGGGCTTCCTTGGCGGCGTGGTACTCGGCGTTCTCGGAGAGGTCGCCGAGCGCCCTCGCCTCGGCGATCGCCTGGATGATGCGCGGGCGCTCGACCTGCTGGCGATGCTTCAGCTCTTCCTCCAGAGCGGCGAACCCCCGGATCGTGATCGGAACCTTGTCCATCGTCGTTGTCTCGCGTCACAAGCAATGGGCCCGGGGAATGCGCCGCCGCACTCCACCGGGCCTGAACTGAACCGTCCCACGCGCGCGGCGCGGGGTGTCGGATGCGGGCGCGCCTGTCCCGCTGCCGCTCACGCCGCGAAGTATTCCTGAAGGGCGCGCACCTCGAGATCTCCCTCGAGATAGGCCTTGATCCCCTCGGCCGCGGCCATGGCACCGGCGAGAGTGGTGTAGTACGGCACTTTATGCAAGAGGGCCGCCCGGCGCAGGGACCGGGAGTCCGACAGCGCCCCGGCGCCCTCGGTGGTGTTGAACACGAGGTGGATGCCGCCGTTCTTGATCGCGTCGACGACGTGCGGCCGGCCCTCCAGCACCTTGTTGATGCGGGTCGCCGCGACGCCGTTCCGCGCGAGGTAGACCTGGGTGCCGGTGGTCGCCAGCACCGAAAAGCCGAGATCGGCCAGCATCCGCACCGCCGGCAGGATCCGGGCCTTGTCGTCGTCGCGCACCGACACGAAGACCGTGCCGGCCTTCGGCACCTGGGTGCCGGAGCCGAGCTGGCTCTTGGCGAAGGCGACGCCGAAGCCGCGGTCGAGGCCGATCACCTCGCCGGTCGAGCGCATCTCCGGCCCGAGCAGCACGTCGACGCCTGGGAAGCGGGCGAAGGGAAAAACCGCCTCCTTGACCGCAATGTGGGCCAAGGTCTTGGGCTTGAGGCCGAAATCGGCCAGCCGCTCGCCGGCCATGATCCGGGCGGCGATCTTGGCGATCGGCTCGCCGATCACCTTGGCGACGAACGGCACCGTGCGCGAGGCGCGCGGGTTGACCTCCAGGACGTGGATCACCCCGTCCTTGATCGCGTACTGCACGTTCATCAGGCCGCCGACCTTCAGCGCCAGGGCCATCGCGCGGGTCTGGCGCTCCAGTTCGGCGATGGTCTCAGGGGGTAGCGAGCGCGGCGGCAGCGAGCAGGCGGAATCGCCCGAATGGATGCCCGCCTCCTCGATGTGCTCCATGATGCCGGCGATGTAGACGTCGGTGCCGTCGCAGACCGCGTCGACGTCGACCTCGATCGCGTCGGCGAGGTAGCGGTCGAACAGCAGCGGGTTCTTGCCCAGCACCGTGTTGATCTGGCCGGTCTTGTCGTTGGGGTAGCGCGCCTTGACGTCGGACGGGATCAGGCTCGGCAGGGTGTCGAGCAGGTAGTCGGCGAACTGCGTCTCGTCGCGGATGATCGCCATCGCGCGCCCGCCGAGCACGTAGCTCGGGCGCACCACGAAGGGCAGGCCGAGATCGGCGGCGACGAGCCGGCTCTGCTCGACCGAGAAGGCGATGCCGTTCTTCGGCTGCTTCAGGTGCAGCTTATCGAGCAGGCGCTTGAACTGGTCGCGGTCCTCGGCGAGGTCGATCGCGTCCGGCGAGGTGCCGAGGATCGGCACGCCGGCCTCCTCCAGGGCGCGGGCGAGCTTCAGCGGGGTCTGGCCGCCGAACTGCACGATGACGCCGTGCAGGGTGCCGGCCTGCCGCTCGGTCTCGATGATCTCCAGCACGTCCTCGGCAGTCAGCGGCTCGAAGTACAGCCGGTCCGAGGTGTCGTAGTCGGTCGAGACCGTCTCCGGGTTGCAGTTGACCATGATGGTCTCGTAGCCGGCATCCGACAGCGCGAAGCAGGCGTGGCAGCAGCAATAGTCGAACTCGATGCCTTGCCCGATCCGGTTCGGGCCGCCGCCGAGGATGATGACCTTCTTCTTGTCCGAGGGCAGCGCCTCGTCCGCGACCGCGCCGGCGAAGGGCGCGACGTAGGTCGAGTACATGTAGGCGGTCGGCGCCTTGAACTCGGCCGCGCAGGTGTCGATGCGCTTGAACACAGGACGCACCTGCAACGCCCGCCGGGCCTCGCGCACCGCCGCCTCGTCGGTTCGGGCGAGAACCGCGAGCCGGGCGTCGGAGAAGCCCGCGGCCTTGAGCTGGCGGAAGGCGCCGGGGGTCTTCGGCAGGCCGAAGCGGCGCACCTTGGTCTCGAGGTCGACGATCGCCTGGAGCTGCTCCAGGAACCACGGGTCGATGGCGCAGGAGGCGTAAACGTCCTCGTGGCTGATCCCGAGGCGCAGGGCCTGGGCGACCTTCAGCAGCCGGTCCGGGGTCGGCGTGCCGAGCGCCGCCTTGATCGCGTTGCGGTCGTCGCCCTTGCCCAGCCCCTCGATCTCGATGTCGTCGAGGCCGGTGAGCCCGGTCTCCAGCGAGCGCAGGGCCTTCTGGAGCGATTCGGCGAAGCAGCGCCCGATCGCCATCGCCTCGCCGACCGACTTCATCGCGGTGGTCAGCGTCGGCTCGGCGCCCGGGAACTTCTCGAAGGCGAAGCGCGGGATCTTGGTGACGACGTAGTCGATCGTCGGCTCGAACGAGGCCGGGGTGGCGCCGCCGGTGATGTCGTTGGCGATCTCGTCGAGGGTGTAGCCGACCGCGAGCTTGGCCGCGACCTTAGCGATCGGGAAGCCCGTCGCCTTCGAGGCCAGCGCCGACGAGCGCGACACCCGCGGGTTCATCTCGATCACGATCATCCGCCCGGTCTTCGGGTCGATCGCGAACTGCACGTTGGAGCCGCCGGTCTCGACGCCGATCTCGCGCAGGACCGCGAGGGAGGCGTCGCGCATCACCTGATACTCCTTGTCGGTGAGCGTCAGGGCCGGCGCGACGGTGATCGAGTCGCCGGTATGGACCCCCATCGGGTCGAGGTTCTCGATCGAGCAGACGATGATGCAGTTGTCCGCCTTGTCGCGGACGACCTCCATCTCGTACTCCTTCCAGCCGAGCACCGATTCCTCGATCAGGACCTCGTTGGTCGGCGAGGCGTCGATGCCGCGCTCGACGATGTCGAGGAACTCTTCCCGGTTGTAGGCGATGCCGCCGCCGGTGCCGCCCATGGTGAAGGACGGCCGGATGATCGCCGGCAGGCCGACCTCGGCGAGCGCGATCAGGGCCTGGCCGAGCGCGTGCTCGCTGTAGCGCTTGCGCCGGTCGGCCTCGCCGGCGGCCCACTTCCGCTCGTAGGCGGCGAGCGCCGCCTTCCGGGCGGCCGGGTCGCTCTCGGCGGCCTCGATCCGGGCGATTTCGGCGAGGTAGGCGTCACGGTCGCCCTTCTTGGCGGCCGAGGCGTTGGCCAGCGCCGATTTCGGGGTCTCCAGCCCGATCTTGGTCATCGCGTCGCGAAAGAGGCTGCGGTCCTCCGCCTTGTCGATCGCCTCGGCGGTGGCGCCGATCATCTGGACGCCGAATTTTTCCAGCACGCCCATCCGCTTGAGCGACAGCGCGCAGTTCAGCGCGGTCTGGCCGCCCATCGTCGGCAGCAGCGCGTCGGGGCGCTCCTTCTCGATGATCTTGGCGACGATCTCGGGCGTGATCGGCTCGACATAGGTCGCGTCGGCCATCTCCGGATCGGTCATGATCGTCGCCGGGTTCGAGTTGACCAGCACGATCCGGTAGCCCTCCTCGCGCAGGGCCTTGCACGCCTGGGTACCGGAATAGTCGAACTCGCACGCCTGCCCGATGACGATCGGGCCCGCGCCGATGATGAGGATGGAGGAGATGTCGGTGCGCTTGGGCATCGGGCGCTTCGGTCTCGTGCGGCGCGCGCCGGTCTTCGCGCCGGCGAAGTGCCACCCGGGAGGGCGGCCGCGGGCGAGGGGATCCGGAGCGGCGGGGATTGTCGTTGCGCGCCTATACCATTGAGCGAGCGCGAAAAGGAAGGGCGGGCGGAATCGGAGAGCGCCGGCACGGTGGACGGCGACGATCCGGTGAGCGGCCCGGGCGGCGCATCCGGGTGTCCGGCACGCCGTCGGGTCAATCCGCCCCGTCCGGCGGCCCCGGCTCCGGTGGCGTGGCCGGCACCGGCGTCGCGGCGCGGGATCGTCCGAGGCGCGCGCGCGCCGATCGGCTGGCCGCAGCCGCCACCAGTGCGCTCCAGTCGTCGGGCGGATCGCCCTTGTGGAGCATCCCCCGGAAGACCGCATAGGCATCGGACCGGCGTCCATAGGCCCGCAGGGTGGTCTCGTCGTTCACCCAGGCGAGAACGATCACCCGGCTCCCGCCGCTGGCCCTGAAGCGGAAGAACAACCGGAACTGCTGCAGGAACTTCACGCGGCGCCAATGCGCGTGGCCGTCGCCGAGGGTACCGCCCTGACGGTACTCGGGCCGGGTCGGGTCCTCCGGGATGATCTCGAACGCGACCCTCAGGACCGCCGCGAGCAGCTTGGCCGCGCGCTTCCGCGAAAATCCCTCCGGGTCCTTCGACCTGGCCTTCTCGACATCGGCGACGAAGCCTTCGAGTTGATTCAGGAACAGCGGGTGCGCGTAGATCGTCCACCCGTTGATGACCGGGGGATCGTCGCTCACTCCTCGTCGTCCGGCAGAGGTTGGTCGAGATCGACCTCGACGCCCTCGACCAAGGCCGCGGCACGCCGGTAGAGGTCTCGGGGAACGGGCCCGATGGCCTCCGGCCGCTCCGCGAGATCGCGCTCCAGCAGGTCCAGGAACGGACCGAGCGCCGGATCGTCCCCGGCCGGAGGATCCGCCCTGGCGATGACGACCGTGCCGTCGGGGAGTCCGCGGAAGACGACGCGCCGGGACTCGCCCAACCGAAGCATCCGCCGCACCGCCGCCGGGACCGTGGTCTGTCCCCGCTCGGTGATCGTGGCGGGGATCTCCAGAAGGCCAGCCGGCTTGGTCATGGTCGCGTCCCTTGCATCCGCAGGAGGGTAATGCATTTGCATTGCCGATCAAGTCCGCCGATCCCCCCCTCGACGGGTCGTCGGGCCTGCGTGAGGACGGGAACGCGGAGACACCGATGGACGCACGCGACTGGACGTTGGTGACGGGAGCGTCGAGCGGCATCGGCGCGGCGATCGCCCGGGCCTTCGCGGCCCGCGGTCACGCCCTGGTGCTGACCGCCCGGCGCGAGGACCGGCTCCGGGATCTCGCCGCCGAATTGGGCGGCCTCGTGCCGGTGGAGGTGGTTCCCGCGGACCTCGCCGAGCCGGAGGCGCCGGGACGCCTCCTCGCCCGGGTCGCCGAGCGCGGCATCGCCCTGCACACGCTGGTCAACAATGCCGGGTTCGGCCTTCGCGGGCGTCTGGTCTCGCATCCCGAGGCGGATGTCGCCGGGATGATCGCGCTCAACGTCGCGGCGCCGACGATGCTGGCGCGCCTGATCCTGCCGGACCTGATCGCCCGGCGGCGGGGCGGCATCCTGAACGTCGCCTCGGTGGTGGCCTACCTGCCGGGGCCCAACATGGCAGTCTATCACGCCACCAAGGCGTACCTGCTGTCGCTGTCGGAAGCCCTGCACGAGGAGGCGCGGCCGCACGGGGTGGTGGTCACCGCCGCCTGCCCGGGGACGACCGCGACGGAGTTCAATGCGAGGGCCGGGGAGTGGGGATCGCGCCGCCGGCGCGGCGGGATGAGCGCGGAGGCGGTGGCGCGGATCGCGGTGGACGGCCATTGCGCCGGTCGGGCCGTGGTGGTGACCGGCCTCGCCAACCGTGCCGCGGTGCTCGGCGCCCGCCTCGCGCCGCGGCGCCTCAGCCGCAAGGTCGCGGCCCGGATCCAGGGCTGATCCGGAGGCCGTCATCTCCGGTTCAGTCCCGCCCCGCCACAGGGAACGGGTCCGCGATGCGGGAGCCGGCGGGGGCGGAATGGGAATCGAACGCGTGACCGGAAGCCCGATCCTGTCGCGCAGGGAGGGTCTGACCGCGCTGGGCCGCCAGTTCGTCGTCTACGTGGCGGTGAGCCTCGTGGCGCTCGCCGTGCATTACGGCCTGCTCGTCCTCCTGGTCGAGGCGCTGGCGGTCGATCCGGTCCCGTCGGCGATGACCGGCTACGTCGCCGGGGGCGTCGCCTCCTACGGGCTCAATCGGCGCCTCACCTATGCCAGCGAGCGGCCCCACGCCGAGGCGGGCTGGCGCTTCGCCGTCGTGGCGACGGTCGGGCTCGGCCTGACCTGGGGCGTGATGCGCGGGCTCACCCGCGGCGCCGGCCTCGCCTACCTGCCGGCGCAGCTCCTCACCACCGGCCTCGTCCTGTTCTGGAACTTCGCCGGCCACCGGCTGTGGACCTTCGCGCAGCCGCGCCCGGTACCCTGACGCGACGAAGGCCGCCTTGCCTAGGGGAAGACGGCCTTCGCGAGAAACGGGATGGAGCGCCGGATTATTCGGCAGCGACGGTCTTCTTTCCCTTCTCGGAGCCGCGCTCGGCGCGCTCGGCGATGCGGGCCGACTTGCCGCGGCGATCGCGCAGGTAATAGAGCTTGGCGCGGCGGACCTTGCCGCGGCGGCTCACCTTGATCGAGTCGATCAGCGGCGAGTAGATCGGGAAGACGCGCTCGACGCCCTCGCCGTAGGAGATCTTGCGGACGGTGAAGTTCTCGTTGATGCCGGCGCCGGCGCGGGCGATCACGACGCCCTCGTAGGCCTGGACGCGGGTGCGCTCGCCTTCCTTCACCTTGACGTTCACGATGACCGTGTCGCCGGGCTCGAAGTCCGGGACCGTCTTGTTGAGGTGGGCGATCTGTTCCTGATCGAGCTGTTGGATGATGTTCATGTCGTGCTCCGGCCGGGCGCCCGGCCCTCGGGATGAGGTCCGGTGCAGGATTTCGGCATCCTGTTGTGAGTTGGCCGGCTCCATACAGGAGCGCGGGCGGCTTGTCGACAGGGGGAGTACGCCTCACCAGGGCAGTCGCTTCGGAGCGATTGCCCTGGACGCCTCACCCTCGCGGCCGGAACGCCAGCAGGGTCATGTCGTCCCGCCTCGGCTCGTCGCCGCGCCACGCGGCGAGGTCGGCCTCCAGCGCCCGCACCTGGGCGTCGAGCGGCAGGGCGCCGTGGCGCAGCAGCATCGCGGCGACGCCCGAATGGCCCAGCAGCCGGCGGCGTTCGCCGCCCATCTGGTCGGTCACGCCGTCGGTCATCAGGTAGAACGCCGCGCCCGGCGCGAGCGGCACCGCGACGTCGGCGGGCGGCTCCGGGGCGCGGGCGCCGAGCCGGTAGCCGAGGCCGCGCCGGGCGCCCCGGATGCGGGTGATCCCGCCCTCCGCCATCACCGCGAGGCCGAGGCCGGCGCCGGCGAACCGCAAGGTCCCGGCGCCCCGGTCGAGGACGCAGACGGCGCAGTCGAGGCCGTCGTCGGAATCCGAGCCGGGGCGATCCTGGCGCAGGCGCGCCCGCACCATGCCGTCGAGGGCGGCGAGGATCGCGGCGGGCGAGCGCAGGCCGTGGTCGTGCAGGATGCGGTCGAGGGCCGTCGCCACGATCAGGGTCAGGAACGCCCCGGGCACGCCGTGGCCGGTGCAGTCGGCCACGAGCAGGATGCTGGTGCCGTCGAGATCCTCGATCCAGAACGAATCGCCGCCGACGACCTGGAGCGGCTCCCACAGCACCGCGACCTCGATCCCGGCCGGGGCCAGGGCGGCGCGGTCGGGCAGGACCGAATCCTGGATCCGGCGGGCGTAGCCGATGCTCTCCAGCACCAGGGCGTTGGCCCGGGCGAGGCGGGCATGGGCCCGTTCGAGCTCGGCGAGGAGGTGCCGGGCCTCGTCGCCGCTGCGCAGGCCCTCGACCATCCGGTTGAAGGCCGAGGCGATCGCGTCGATCTCGTTGCCGGCCCGGGCGCCGCCGCCGAGGTCGACGGTGGTCCAGCGCTTGTGCTCGACCTCGCGCATCGCCGCGTTGAGCCGCCGGAGCGGCGCGATGACGTGGCGGCGCATCGTGGCGTCGAGGGTGACGACGACCGCCAGCATCAGCACGAGGCATGCGGCGAGAGCGATCAGGAACTGGTTCTCGGCGCCGGCGCGCAGGGCCTCGGCCGAGAGCACGACGGTGAGCTGTCCCGGCGGGCCTCCGGCCTGGGCCACCGGGACCGCGACCTGGACCAGCTCGAAGCTGCGCCCGCGGGGCGGCTCGCCGAGGCTCGCCACGACGGCGCCGGCGCCGTCGCGCAGGGTGGCGGAGCGGAAGGCGGGGTCGAGGGACAGGGCGTGGAGCTGCGACCGGGCCGCGTCGGGCTGGCGGGCCGCGCCCGCCGCGGCGATCGCGTTGGCGGTGAGGGCCGCGGTCAGCGCCGCGCGCTCGCCGTAGAGGCGGATCTGGTCGCCGTAATTGACCCACGCGACCGCGACCTGGGTCAGCAGCACCACCGCGCCGATGACCGGGTAGATGCGCAGGAACAGGGTGCGGGACAGCCGGTCGAGATCGCGCCCCCGCCCGGCCCCGCGCAGGGCGCCGGGCGCCAGGATCGCCTCGCCGTCCCCGGCCCGCGGAGGAACCGGGGCCGCGGGCGCCGCGCCGCGGCGCAGCGGGCC
>NZ_SACP01000002.1 GCF_004004555.2 Methylobacterium oryzihabitans | reverse complement strand
ATCGTCGCCCTCGCCTACAACTGCCGGCGCCTCCACCGCTTGTGCCACGCCTGAGACCTCACGGCCCGCGCCACCCCCGCAAACGACACGCCCGTCAGATCAAAATACCAATCCGACAGGCTGCTAGGGCAATTCAGGCAGCGGGTGCCCCTCGCAAAACGCCAGTCGTGGCTAGGCAGCCGTACACCACGGAACAGTCTTCGTTCGCCCTGACCACTCCGGTGGCTGCTGATCCTGGCGAACGTGCACGCGGCGCCATTCCAGTCCGGACAATGCGGCTTCATACGAGAAGCCTGCTTCCATCGGCAGCGCTGATCGTGTCCCTCGGAGTGGTGTAGCCGACGGAGAGCGGGAGAGTCCGCCTGCGCGCCCCCACAGCGCCGGAGCGGGCGGGATCCCTCGCCGGGGGGTGGCCATCGGCAATGACGGGTTGGGATCGGGTTGCTGAGACCGACCGTGAACCCGGGGGTCCCCGATGGCCGACGCCATGACGAGCCTGCGGGCTGGCGTCTGCGTCAACTCCTATCCGGGCGGGCGCGGAAGCACAGTTCGTGTTTTCGAAAGCGGACCATCAAAAAATCAGACTTCTCTTCCCGGCCTGAATCCCGCAGCTTCGTCGCTCTCAGCCTGATCGGCGGCCACGTCTGCGACGCGATGATCCCTGCCGATCGGAGCAGCGGCGACCAGACGAGCGACCGAAGGCCTGGAATTTTCGGGAGACGACATGCCAGTTGAAGCCACCGATACCCTCGTGGTGGGGGGAGGCCAGTCGGGTATCGCGATGAGCGAGCATCTCAGCGCATCGAACATTCCGCACATCGTCCTGGAGCGCAAGCGGATCGCGGAAAACTGGACGTCGATGCGCTGGGACTCGCTGGTCGCCAACGGTCCGGCGTGGCACGACCGCTTCCCGAATCTGGCCTTCGACGACGTGCATCCGGATGCGTTCCCGGCCAAGGACCGCGTCGCGCGATACTTCAGCGATTACGCCGCCATGATCAAAGCGCCGATCCGCACCGGCGTGGAGGTCACGAAGGTCAAGCCCAGCCAGGGCCGCCACGGCTACGCCGTGACGACGTCGGAGGGCGTCATCGAGGCCCGGCGCGTGGTGGCGGCGACCGGACCCTTCCAGGTGCCCGCGTTCCCGCGCATCGTCCCGGCCGATGCCGTGGTCGATCAACTGCATTCGTCGGCCTACAGGAACCCCGGGCAATTGGCGGACGGGGCCGTCCTCGTCGTCGGCTGCGGCGCCTCGGGCTCGCAGATCGCCGAGGAACTCTGCAAGGCCGGACGGAGGGTCTACCTGTCGGTCGGCGAGCATTACCGCCCGCCTCGCGCGTATCGTCAGCGCGACTATTGCTGGTGGCTCGGCGCGCTCGGGCTGTGGGACGAGGTCAAGTCGAAGCGCAAGAAGAGACACGTCGCCTTCGCGGTGAGCGGCTATGACGGCGGACGGACGGTCGATTTCCGGCGCCTGGCTCATCAGGGCATCACCCTCGTCGGCGTGACCCGGTCCTACGAGAAGGGCCTCCTCCACTTCGAGAACGATCTCGCCAAGCACATCGCCGAGGGCGACGAGGCCTATTTCGACGTCCTGCGGGAGGCCGACGCCTATATCGAGCGCCGGGGGCTGGATCTCCCGGCCGAGCCCGAGGCGTGGCGGCGCTTCGACGATCCGGACTGTCTCAGACAGCCGATCCTCAGCCTCGACTTGTCGGCGTCGGGGATCGGCACCATCCTGTGGGCGACCGGGTTCAAGTACGATTTCAGCTGGCTGGAGGTCGATGCGTTCGACGAGCACGGCATGCCCCTGCACAAGCGGGGCATCTCGGCGGAGAACGGCATCTACTTCCTCGGCCTGCCGGACCTGACGAACCGCGCCTCGGCCTTCATCTACGGCTGCTGGCAGGACGCGAAACACATCGCCGACCACATCGTGATCCAGCGCAACTACGACGCCTATACCAGAGGGTGATCGGGACAGGGCGATCGGGTGAAACCCGATTGTCGATCCGGCGGGCGCGGTGCGCACCGCGCCCGCCATCGAGCGCCGCCCTGCGGGGCGCCGTCAGTATCCTTTCGTGAGGTCCACGCGGTGCTCCGGCGCCTCGCCGGCCCGCACCCGGCGGATGTTCCCGGCGATCTGCCGGGCGGCCGATTCGGGCAGCGCCACCGAGGCCAGATGGGGCGTGACGAGCACCGTCTCCATCGTCCAGAGCGGATGCCCCCGGGGGAGCGGCTCGGTCTCGAAGACGTCGAGGGTCGCAGCCCCGAGATGGCCCGAGCGCAGGGCCGCCACGAGGGCGGCCTCGTCGATCACCGCCCCGCGCGAGACGTTGACGAGCCTGGCGCCCCGTGGGAGCGCCGCGAGCTCGGCGGCGCCGATCAGCCGTCGGGTCTGCGCCGTCAGCGGCAGCATCACCACCAGGATCTCGGTCTGCGCGAGGAACGGGATCAGCGCGTCGGGACCCGCGTGGCAGGCGATCCCGGGAAGCGCCTTCGGCGTGCGCGACCAGCCGGCGACGGTGAAGCCCTGACGGGCGAGTTCGGTCGCCGCCGCGCTGCCGAGCTGTCCGAGGCCGAGTACGCCGACCCGGATCGCCCGCGCTTCGCGGGGATGGACGTAGTGCCACCGGCCGGCGCGCTGGGCCGCCTCGAAGGCCGGGATGTCGCGGGCGTAGCGCAGGACCGCGAACAGCACGTACTGCGTCATCATCCGCGCCATCTCGGGGTCGGACAGGCGCGTGACCGGCACGTCGGGCAGGTCGTCCCGGCCGACGAGGGCGTCGGCGCCCGCGCCGAGGATGGTGACGAGCCGCAGGCCCGGATGGCGGGCGAAGAAGCCGGCGGGCGGCTTCCAGACCAGGGCGTAGCGGACGTCGTCCTCCGGGCCGACCTCCTCCGGCGTCCGGACGCGGACGTCCGGCAGGAGGGATTCCAGCGCCTTCCGCCAGGGCTCGACCGGATCGACGGCGCTCGCGAAGACCAGGGTCTCGGTCACGGCCGGGCCTCCCGCACGAGGGTCGCCAGGGCGGTGATCGCGAGTTCGTAGCCGAGCCCGCCGAGCCCCGCGACCACGCCCGTCGCCGCCCGCGAGACGTAGGAATGGTGGCGGAAGGGCTCCCGCTTCCAGATGTTGCTCATGTGCACCTCGACGATGGGTCCGGGGAAGGCGAGGAGCGCATCGAGGATCGCGACCGAGGTGTAGGTGAGCCCGGCCGCGTTGATCGCGAGACCCGCAGCCGTGCCCCTGGCCTCCTGGATCCAGTCGATCAGCACGCCCTCGTGGTTCGACTGCCGGAAGTCGAGGGCGACGCCGACCGCGGCGGCATGGCGCTCGCACCGTGCCTTCAGCACCGGAAAGCTCTCGGTCCCGTAGGTGCCGTTCGGATCGAGCCCGTAGAGGTTGGCGTTCGGGCCGTTCAGGAACAGGATCGGGATCGGAGCGGTCATGCGGCATTCCTCGCGGGATTTCTCTGGAGCAGCGCCCGATCATGTTGCACTCAGGTGCTGCTCCAGGTCTCTGATTTTGCCGCATTTTCTACGACGAACCGGTATCCGCTTCGTCGGAAAATGCTGGAGCCGGGCGCGCGATTCAGCGCGGCACCCACCTCTCGATGGCCGGCGCGACCATGCCGGGGATGTAGGCGTCCGAGATGAAGGCCCGGCAATGGGTCTCGAACGCCTCGACGAGGCGCGAGCGGTTGAGCTGCTTCAGGCGCGCGAGGCCGATGCGCATCGGGCGGTGCGTGCCGGCCAGCCGCACCCGCCGCAGCCGTTTCCCGTCCAGGGCGAGGTCGGAGCGCGGGCGCACGTTGAACAGGGTGTAGCCGTGGCCGTTGGCCACCATGGTGCGCACCACCTCCTGGTGGGCGGAGCGCGCGACGATCCTCGGTTGCAATCCCTCGGCCATGAACAGAGCGAGGAAGTACTCGCGGCTCAGCGGCAGATCGAGCAGGATCATGGGCTCGTCGACGAGATCGGCCATCGCCACCGCGGCGTGATCCGCCAGCGGGTGCCCCTCCGCCACCAGCACGTGCGGCGGCAGGTCGACGAACGGGGTGAAGTGGATGTCGTCCGGCACATGCAGGTCGTAGGTCAGCGCGACTTCGGTCTCGGACCGGCGCAGGCCGGCGAGGAGCTGTTCCTGGTCGCCCTCGACGTAGCGGATCTGGGTGGCGGGAAAGGCCGTGGTGAAGGCGTGGGCGAGTTCGGGGACCAGCATCGGCGCGAGGGTCACCATGCAGCCGAGCGAGAGCGGACCCCGCACCTGGCCGCCGGCGTCGGAGGCCAGGGCATAGAGGCCCTCGGCCTGCTCGACGAGGGCCTTGGCCTCGCGCAGCACCTCGCGCCCGATCGGCGTCAGCGACAGCCCCTGGGCGTGGTGGCGGACGAAGAGTTGCACCGACAGCTCCCGCTCCAGATGGGCGATGGCCGTCGAGATCGCGGGCTGCGAGATGCGGATGCGCTCGGAGGCGAGCGTGATGCTGCCGGTCTGGCCGGCCGCGATGAAGTATTCGAGCTGGCGCAGGGTGAACCGCATCCGCTGCCCCCGGCGTGCGGCCGGGTCGACCGCGATGCCGCCGCGCGTCTCGTCCTCGTCTATCGATCGCCCGGTACTCCGTAGCTCGGCGCGGCGGCCGGGTCGAGGGCGCGCACGACGTAGGCGTCCAGTTGCGGCCGGTAGAGGCCCCACAACGCCGCGAGCGCCTCGACGGGGCAATCCTGCGTCCAGTCGACCCGCAGGTCCGCCACCGGCCAGGGGACCTCGCGCACCAGCATCAGCCCGGCCGAATGCACCGGCCCGGCCTCCCCGCCGGCGGCCAGCGCCGCCCGCATGGCGGCGAGCAGGCGGTCGCCGAGATGGCCGGGCGCCGCCAGGAACGCCTCGACCATCGCCTGCGGCACCCGCGCATCCGCCAGGAGGTTACCGCCGCAGGCGACGTCCGCGGCCCGCGCCTCTCCCCAGAGGCCGAGCGCCTTCGGGCCGGAATGGATCGCCGTGCCGCCCGCCGCGTCCACGGCGAGCACCTGGCGGTACTCCATCGGGCCGCCGGTCCGCCGCAGCACGGCGACGGCCTCGGCCGCGTCGGCGCCGAGCGCCATCAGGTCGAGGGCGCGCCGCCCCAGAGCCGGATCGGTCACGTTCTGGCTCGCCACCGCGCCGATTCCCGCGCGGGCATGGGCGCAGCGCGCCGCCACCGCGGGCGAGGAGGACGAGACGGCGACCCCGAACATGCCGGTCGATGCGCAGCGCGCCACGATCGAGAAGGTCATGCCTCCTCCGGGATCACCGCGATGGCGTCGATCTCGACGAGCCATTCGGGCCGGGCGAGCGCGGAGACCACGATCCCGGTCGAGACCGGGTGGACGCCCTTCAGCCAGCGCCCGACGGTGCGGTAGACCGGCTCGCGGTAGCGCGGGTCGACGAGGTAGATCGTGATCTTGCAGACGTGCTCCAGCGTCGCGCCGGCCTCCTCCAGCAGCATGGCGATGTTGGCCATCGCCTTCTCGGCCTGACCGGCCGCGTCCCCGATCGCGACGCTCTCGGAGGTGTCGAGATCCTGACCGATCTGCCCGCGCACGAAGACCATCTGGCCGCGCGCCACGACGGTCTGGCAGAGGTCGTTGTCGAGCTGCTGCTCGGGATAGGTGTCGCGGGTGTTGAAGGGGCGGATCCGCTTGTGGACGGTCATCGGGTCGATCCTGGCTCGGGCGGGAGTGACGAGGGGCGGGAATCCGGCGGGCCCTGCGGGAGCGGCGAGGGCGCCGCGTCCCGGGCCGGGAACGCCGCGAGACCGCCCTGGGGCACGACGAGGCCGACCGGCGTCCCGGGCGCGTAGGTGGCCAGGGCGCCCTGCCCCGGCATCCGCACCACGACGCGCCCGCCCTCCGCGAGGTCGGCGTGCAGATCGATGTGGGAGCCCTGGTAGACGAGGGCCGCGACCCGGGCCGGCAGGGTCCCGGCCTCGCCCGCTTGACGCACGGCGAGATGGTCCGGCCGCACGAACACGTCCACCTCCTCCCCCACCGCGCAGCCGCGCAGGGTCGCCGCCTCGACGTCCCGGCGCAGGTCGCGGATCGCGACCGTGGCGCGCTCGCCGGCGCGGGCCAGGAGGCTGGCGGGCAACAGGTTCACGTCGCCGATGAAGCCCGCCACGAAGCGGTCCTGCGGATGCCGGTAGACCTCGTCGGGCGTGCCGGTCTGGCGGACCCGTCCGGCCGACATCACCACGATCCGGTCCGACAGGCTCAGCGCCTCGCTCTGGTCGTGGGTGACGAACACCGTCGTCACGCCGAGCCGGCGCTGGATCTCCTTCAGCTCGACCTGCATCGCACCGCGGAGGTTCTTGTCGAGGGCCGAGAACGGCTCGTCGAGGAGCAGCACCTTCGGCCGGATGACGAGGGCGCGGGCGAGCGCCACGCGCTGCTGCTGGCCGCCGGAGAGCTGGCGGGGCGAGCGGTCCGAAAAGCCCGACAGCTTCACGAGGGCGAGGGCCGCGTCGACACGCTCGGCGATCTCGCGTCTGGGCACCCCGCGCATCCGCAGGCCGTAGCCGACGTTCTTCGCGACGCTCATGTGCGGGAACAGGGCGTAGTTCTGGAAGACGATGCCGATCTCGCGCTCGTAGGCCGGCGTGGAGGTCACGAGGTCCCCGCCGATGAAGATCTCGCCGGCATCCGCCTCCAGGAACCCCGCCATCAGGTTGAGCAGGGTGGTCTTGCCGCAGCCCGAGGGCCCGAGGAGCGTCAGGAACTCGCCCTGCTCGACCCGCAGCCACGTCTCCTCCAGCGCGGTCGCCGCGCCGAAGCGCTTCACCACCCCGTCGAGGCGCACGGCCGGGACGGGGCGGGGATTCGCGGCGGTGCCGGGCAGGCTCGCCGGCGGGGAACGATCAGCGGCCTTGCTCAACATTCAGCACCTTGCCGAGCCCGAGGAACGTGTTGGCGACGGTCAGGAGCGCGGCCGTCACCGCGATGTAGATCACCGAGACCGCCGCGAGCGTCGGATCCGCGAATTCGCGGACGTAGCCGTACATCGCCACCGGCAGCGTCTGGGTCGCCTGTCCGGTCACGAACAGCGAGGCGGTGAACTCGTTGAAGGACAGGATCGCGGCGAAAAGCCAGCCGCTGAACAGGCCGGGGGCGAGCAGCGGCAGGGTGATGGTGCCGAGCACCCGGCCCGGCCGGGCGCCGAGGCTGGCGGCGGCGAGCTCCAGCCGCTCGTCGATGTTCTGCAGCGAGATGTAGACGCTGCGGATCACGAAGGGCAGCACCACGATCACGTGGGTGAGCACCACCACCGCGAAGCCCCGCGCCGCGCCGATCCCGGTCGCCAGGACCAGGAGGCCCAGCCCGATCGTGAAGTGCGGCACGATCAGCGGCGAGAGCAGCACGCCCTCGAGGCCGCCCTTGAGGCGGAAGACGTAGCGCTTCAGGGCGATGGCGAAGCCGGTGCCGACGGCGAGCGCGAGGGTGGAGGCCCAGGCGGTGACCACGAGACTGTTCCACAGCCCGATCCGGAAGTCGCGGTAGGTCAGCGCCCGGGCGAACCAGCGCGTCGAGTACCCGGCTGGCGGAAAGCTCAGGATGGCCCGGTCGTTGAACGCCGCGAGCGTCACCACGAAGGCCGGCAGCACGAGGAAGGCGAGGATCAGCCCGACGAGCAGCCGGCCGGAGAGGCCGAGGATCCGGGTGTGGAGGCGGCGGCGCATCAATGGCCCCCCAGGGCTTCGAGCGGCCGGGTGGCGCGCCGGACGAGCCACATCGTGCCGAGGGCCAGGACGAGGCCGGCGAGGCTCAGGGAGGCCGCCACCGGAAAGTTGAACGAGGAGAGACCGAGCTGGTAGACCAGCGTCGAGACCACCGAGACCTTGCCGCCCCCGATCACCTGCGGCGTGGCGAAGGCGCTGAAGGTCCAGGCGAAGGCCGTGGTGAAGCCCGCCACCACGCCCGGCATCGACAGGGGCAGGGTCACGGTGAGGAAGGCCCGGACCGGACCGGCGCCGAGGCTCTGGGCGGCGCGCTCGTAGTCGCGGTCGATATGGGCGAGCGCCGCCGCCAGCATGACGACCATCACGGGCAGCGTCACGTGGACGAGGGCGACGATCACCCCGAACTCGGTGAACATGAGCTGGATCGGGCGCTCGATCAGGCCGAGCTGGCGCAACGTCGCGTTGACGAAGCCGGCATGGCCGAGCACCACCGTCCACGCATAGGTGCGCACGACCTCGCCGAGGAAGAGCGGCGTCACCGCGACGACCAGGATGACCGACTTCAGCACGACCGAGCGCGTCCGCACCAGGGCGTAGGCGACGGGATAGCCGACCAGGAGGGTGATCAGCGCCGTCTCGAAGCAGATCAGCACGGTGTCGCGCAGGGCCCGCAACACGATCGGGCGGCCGAGATCCGCGAGGTTGTCCAGCGTGAACCCGCCGATGTCGAGGGAGCCCGGCAGGTAGGCGTGCAGGCTGTAGCGCAGGATCGCCGCCAGGGCGGCGACGACCGCGGCCGCCACCAGCACGGCCGGGGTCACGAACAGGGCCAGGAACGGCCTGCGTCGGATCGCGGATCTCATGACGTCCTCAGGTCGTCGGACGGTTGTCCGCGCCGGGTTCCGGATGCGGGAGCAGGATCGATGAACCCGGCCACCCTGGTCAGCGCGCCATGATGTTCTCGGCGAACCACTTGCGCCAGACGGCGGTCTTCTCGGCCCTGAGCTTCGGGTCGATGTTGATCGCCTGGGTCTTCCACTGCTCGGCGGTGGTGAACACGCCCGGCAGCTTGGCGGTCTCGGGGTCGACCTTGGCGTTGGTGACCGTGGGGCTGCCCTTCTTGAGCCGGGCGATCTTGGCCTGCACCTCCGGGTCGAGGGCGATGTTGATGAACTTGTAGGCCAGTTCCGCCTTCTTCGAGCCCTTGTTGATCGCCACGGTATCGATGCCGAGCACCCCGCCCTCCTTCGGGATGACGACGGTGACCGGCACGTCCTGGCCCTTCATGTAGTAGGCGTTCATGGTCAGCACGACCTGGACCGGCGTCTCGCCGGTGGCGATGAGCTGCTGGCTGTTGGCGTCGTTGGTGTAGAAGGCCCGGAAGTTGGGCTTCAGCGCCTTGAGCTTCTCCTGACCCTTCTCCCAGGTCGCCGGATCTCCGCCCGAGAGCAGCGCCGAGACAGCGATGATGTGGCTCGGATCGAAATCGGGCGCGGCGATGCTGTTGTTGAGCTTCGGATCCCAGAGGTCGGCCCAGGACTGGAAGGTCATGCCCTTCGGCGCCAGGTCCTGGCGGTAGCCGATCGTGTAGACGTAGCCCCAGGTGCCGAGATGGGCCGGGCTGACCCTGGCCTGCTCGACGAGGTTGGCCGCGTTCGGGATCTTCGCGAGGTCGAGGGTCTCGAACAGGCCGTCGTTGACGTAGAGCCAGCCGACATGGGCGGTTGTGAAGGTGACGTCGCTCTCCGGCGAGTCCTTGGCGAGCTTCGCCTTGTTCAGCCGGTCGATGGTGCCGCCGGTGACGTACTCGACGTCGACGCCGGTCTCGGCCTTGAACTTCGAGGCGATCGCCTCGTCGATCAGGTCGCGGAAGCTGCCACCCCAGGTACTGACGACGAGCCGTTCGGCCGCCTGCCCCGACACGGCTGACGCGAGAAGAATCGAGGCGGCGAAGAGAGGGGGCAAAAGGCGCATCACGGGAGGGGTTCCTCTTGGTAGCTGGCCGTCGATGAGTCTTGCAATTGAGGTGCCAATCACACCAGTCGACCATCAGCGGACGGTCCCACCGAACGATCGTCGAGACTTTCGTTTCCACCCGCTCAGTCGAGTTCCGGGCTTTGATACAGCCGGACGTACAGGATGAATACTGTTCGCGACCTCGGATTCCCGGGGCCGATCGACCCGCGAGTCGGCACGGCGCACGTCCCGTCGATGCATTCGAGAGCGGGCGCCTACGCAGCGATCCTCTGCTTTGAAGCGAAGACTAAACGGCTACGGAAGATCGTAAATTACGATTTCCGGATGCGCCTGGATCGGAAATTTTGAGGTAGAGGGTACCGGACGGCCCTGTCCGGGTCCTCGGCGGCGATCGTCTCCGGCCTGAGCCCGCACGGCGCGGCGCGATCGTGTCCCATGACGTGGTGGACCAGCCGCGGCTACACCGCGTCATGGGACACGACCTCGACGACATCATCGTCCTCCGCTGCTGGCACGCAGCTTGCGTATCTTGTCTCGCAGCGCAGAGCCAGAGCGGCTCTTGTCGGGTTGGCGTGCCCATCGTCGGGTGTCCGCTGAGGGTCCGCCCGGCCATGCGCGCATGGTCGAGCGGTCTCGCCGAGTCCGCGGTGAGAGTGCCATTCACCGGATGTCCACGTCTTCGGGACGGGACGTAAGCCATGTGCGATCGTGACGGGTCGTTTTACCGTAACCTCTCCCGGCGAGGCTTTCTCGGCCGGAGTGCCGGCGCTGCGGTGGCGATCGCCCTGCCGGCGCATCTCGCGACCCTGCTGGCGCCGAGCCCTGCCGCGGCGGGCACCACGCTGAAGGCCACCCATGGCTCCGGCTTCTGCAACATGGGCATGTTTCTCGCCAAGGAGCGGGGGCTGACCAAGGCGGACGGCGTCGATCTCGACTTCGTGGTGACGCCGTCGAACACCGAGATCACCACGATGTTCGGGGCCGGGCTCGTCGACATGTCGATGATCCCATACTCGAACTTCATGACCCTGTACGATGCCGGCGCGCCGGTGCGGATCGTCGCCGGCGGCGGCGTCGAGGGCTGCATCATCGTGGCCCGCGAGGGCATCGACGCGGCGGCCGACCTCAAGGGCAAGACCTTCGGCACCTTCCAGGCCGATACCCTCGAAGTGCTGCCCTACGACTACCTGAAGAAGGCCGGGATGAGCTTTCGCGATGTCGACGTGAAGTACCTCGACACCTCGCCGGAACTGGCCCAGGCGTTCATGGCCGGCGCCCTCGATGCGATCTGCCACATCGAGCCTTATGCCTCGCAATGCGTCATCGGCCGCAAGGGTGCGAAGGTGCTCTCGAACGGCACCGACGTCTACGGCAAGGGCTACTCGGATTGCGTGCTCGCGGTCCGCGCCCCGCTCATCAAAAGCAACCCGGGCGCCGTGAAGGCAGTGATCAAGGCGCTGTTCGTCGCCCAGTCCCAGGCCGAGACGGACAAGACCGCTGCCCTGAAGGATACGGTCGGCAAATACTACAAGACCAGCATGGAGGCGGCGATCGACGCCTCCGCCAAGCAGCCGATCGTGGTCGACCAGCGCGACCAGACGAAGTTCATCATCGCGCGCGGCAGCTCGATGCAGGAACTCGGCTACGTCAAGAAGGCTCCGGACGAGGGCGCTTTCGACTGGAGCCTGCTCGAAGCCGTGATCGCCGAGAACAAGGGGCTCTACGACGGCCTGAAGCTGAAGGCCGCCTAAGCATATTTCGCAAAAGTGGTCGCCGGTTTTGCGACAAAAATCTGCGGCAACAAACATCTAAGCGGACGAAGCGCTGGTCTGCCAACGCAAGTCTGCTTGGACGCCTTGCATCCGGCCGGGCGCGGGCCCGGCCGCCCCTCCTCCCGCACGGACACTCGCCTCGTGACCTCACACGCACGGATCGGACCGATCCCGGCGCCGGTGCGCGCCGCGCTGCCCGGGCTGTCGCCCGCCTGGCGCCGACGCCTCGCCAGCCTGTTCTGGGGGCTCGTCTCCCTCGGCCTGTTCGCCGGGCTGTGGGAGGGCTTGTGGGCCCTCGACCTCGTCAACCCGCTGCTGCTGCCACCGCCCCACCTGTTCCTGGCCGACATCCCCGGGACGCTGCGCTACTTCGACCGCTCCAACCGGATCGGCAGTTTGGCCGGCGGCGGCGGAGTCGCGGCTTTGCTGATCACCATGGGCTGGACGACGATGCGGGTCTTCGTCGGCCTTGGTCTGGGTTTCGTCTGCGGCGTGCTGGTCGGGGCGCTGGTCCATTACGTGCGAGCCTTGCGCAACCTGCTCCTGCCGACGGTGCTGCTGCTCGCGCCGATCTCCCCGGTGGCGTGGCTGCCGGTTGCCATCTTCGTCTTCGGCATCGGCGACAAGCCGGCGATCTTCCTCGTCTTCATCACGCTGTTCTTCACCATCGTGCTCTCGACGGGAGCGCAGATCGAGAGCGTGCCGAAGACCTACATCCACGTCGCCCGCATCATGGGCGCCACCGGGCGGCAGACCTTCTGGCGGGTGGTGTTGCCGGCGATCCTGCCGAGCCTGTTCATGACGCTACGGCTCAACCTCTTCGCCGCCTGGATGGTGGTGCTGATCGCGGAGACGGTCGGGGTCGGGACCGGGCTCGGGCAGATCACCTCGATGGCGCGCTCGACCTTCAACGCCAAGCTCGTCTTCTTCACCATGGCGATCGTCGGCGTGCTCGGCTTCCTGTCCGATTTCGCCCTGCGCCAGGTCCAGCGGAAGATGCTGTGGTGGGTCGGCCCGGGAGGCGCCCGATGACCCGCCCCGCCGTCACGATCCGCGACGTTTCGAAGCGCTGGATGCCGGAGGGCCGGGCCCCGGTCCAGGCGCTGGCCGACCTCGATTTCGAGGTGGCTCCGGGCGAGTTCGTGGTGCTGCTCGGGCCCTCCGGCTGCGGGAAGTCCACCCTGCTGTACATGATCGCCGGACTGGAGGATGTCAGCGGTGGCGAGATCCTGGCGGAGGGCGAGCCCGTCACGGGTCCGAGCGCCGAGCGCGGTCTGATCTTCCAGGACGCTTCGCTGTTTCCCTGGCTCACCATCGCCGACAACGTCGCCTTCGGCCTCGCCGTCCAGCACGTACCGCCGGTCAAGCGGCGCGAGATCGCGGTCGAGATGCTGCGCCGGGTCGGGCTCGGCGACATGCTCGACAAGAAGCCGGACGAATTGTCCGGCGGCATGCGCCAGCGCGCGGCCTGCGCCCGGGCGCTCGCCATGCGGCCGAAGGTGCTGATGATGGACGAGCCCTTCGCGGCCCTCGACGTGCAGACCCGCTCGCGGATGCAGGATTTCCTGCTCCAGATCTGGCGCGACAGCGGCGCCTCGGTTCTCCTCGTCACCCATTCCATCGACGAGGCGATCTCGCTCGCCGACCGGGTGGTGGTGTTCACCGCCCGTCCCGGGCGGGTGAAGACGATCGTGCCGATCGACCTGCCGCGGCCGCGGCCGTCGCGGGACCCGCGCTACCACGCCTATCGCGACCTGTTCACGGAGCTGCTCGGCGCCGAGGTCGACCGCGCCTTCGCCGAGCAGGAGGCCGCCGCAGCGCGATGACATCCCTCATCCGCGTCGCCGCGATCCCGGTCGGCCCGGCCGGGCACGATCCGGACACTCTGTGGCGGGAGGTCGAGGCGGGGGTCTCCGAGGCCGCCGCCGCGGGCGCCGGCCTCGCCGTCCTGCCGGAGCTGACGGTGCTTCCCTACGTGGCGGGCGAGGATCCGGCGCGCTGGCGCCCCCTCGCCGAGCCGGCGGACGGACCCACCGCCCGCCGCATGGGGGCGCTCGCGCGCCGCCATGGACTCGCCCTGGTATTCGGCCTGGCGTTCTCCGAGCACGGCGAGACGCTGCCGCTCAATGCGGCGCTCCTCGCCCAATCGGACGGCAGCATCGTCCGGATCGCGGCCAAGCACCGGCTTCCGCCGCCGTCGCCCGGCGACGACTTCGGCGAGGCCGACCATTTCCGAGCCGGTCCCGCGGCGGCGCAGGCCGTGCGGGTCGGGTTCCCGGGTGGTGGCTCACTCCGGGTCGCGGGCCTCGTCTGCTACGACAGGCGCTTTCCGGAGGCCTGGGACGTGGCGGCGGCCGGGGCCGACCTCGTCGCGGTGCTGGTCGCCGGGCCGGCGCCCCAGGATCCCCCCGGCTTCTTTGCCGCCGAACTCGCCGGCCACGCCCGGCGCTGCCGCGTCGCGGCGGTGGCGGCCGCGCGCTACGGCACCGAGCGGGGCCTCGGCCGGCCGGTGCGGCACGACGGCGACAGCCTGGTGGTCGGACCGGACGGTCGCCTCCTCGCGGCATGGCGGCCCGACGCGCCACGCCCGGTCCTCGGCCCCGTGATCGGTTCCATGCCGGATACCGTCCGGCTCCCCCTTCTTACAGCGTAACGGAACACCAAACCCATGGCAGAGCTCATCGTCCAGGCCGGCTGGATCGTCACCGGGATCAAGGACCGCAACACGCCGGTAATCGTCGAGAATGGTGCCGTGCTCTCGCGCGACGGCGTGATCGTGGCGGTCGGCCCGGTCGAGGAGATGCAGCGGACGGCACCCGCCGCGGAGCTGCGCCGCTATCCCGGCCACGTCATGCTGCCGGGCTTCGTCAACAGCCACCACCATGTCGGGCTCACCCCGCTCCAGCTCGGCTCGCCCGACTACGCCCTGGAATTGTGGTTCGCGAGCCGCCTGCCGGCCCGGCGCCTCGACCTCACCCTCGACACGCTCTACTCCGCCTTCGAGATGGTGGCCTCCGGCATCACCACGGTCCAGCACATCCAGGGCTGGATGGCCGGCGGCTACGAGGCCATCCACGCCTCCGCGACCAAGACCCTGAACGGCTACCGCAGCCTCGGGATGCGCGCCTCCTACTGCTACGCCGTCCGCGAGCAGAACCGGCTCGTCTACGAGGCGGACGAGGCGTTCTGCGCTCGCCTGCCGGCCGATCTCGGGGACCAGCTCGCCGCCCACCTCAAGGCGCAGGCGATGCCGTTTGCCGACTTCCTGCGACTGTTCGACCAGCTCCGGGAGGAGAACGAGGGTCATCGCCTGACCCGGATCCAGCTGGCGCCAGCCAACCTCCACTGGTGCACCGACGAGGGACTGGCGGCACTCCACGACAAGTCCCGCTCCGCCGGCGTGCCGATGCACATGCATCTGCTGGAGACCGCCTACCAGAAGGAATATGCCCGCCGCCGCACCGGCAAGACCGCGCTCCGCCATCTCCACGATCTCGGCGTGCTCGGGCCGCACATGACTCTCGGCCACGGCGTCTGGCTCAATGAGGAGGACATCGACATCGTCGCGCAGACCGGCACCTGCATCTGCCACAATTGCTCGTCGAACTTCCGGCTGCGCTCGGGGCTCGCCCCGCTGAACGCCTGGGAGAAGAAGGGCATCACGGTCGGGATGGGGCTCGACGAGGCGGGCATCAACGACGACCGCGACATGCTCCAGGAACTGCGGCTGGCGCTCCGGGTCCACCGGGTGCCCGGCATGGACGACGACGACGTGCCGACCCCGTCGCAGGTGGTGAAGATGGCGACCGAATCGGGCGCCATGACCACCGCCTTCGGGGCCGAGATCGGCCGCCTCGATCCCGGCCGCCACTTCGATGCGTCGCTGATCGATTGGAAGCGCGCCACCTACCCGTTCCAGGATCCCGACATCCCGGTGCTCGACGCCCTGGTCCAGCGCGCCAAGACCGAGTGCGTCGATGCGGTCTATATCGACGGCGAGCTGGTCTATGCGGATGGCCGCTTCACCAGGGTCGACCGGGATGCCGTCCTGGCCGAGATCGCCGACGTGCTCGGACGCCCGCGCTCGCCCGAGGAGGTGGCACGGCGCGAGCTCGGCCGGGCGGTCTTCCCGCACGTGAAGGCGTTCTATGCCGATTACCTGCCGGCGGCACCGGGCAACCCGTTCTACGCCGGCTCGTCGATGCGATAGGGGCATCCTCCAACGCCGCAGGCCCCGGCTTGCCGGAACCGCGAGAGAGGCAGGGGCATGGCGCCTGCCCGATCGCAGCGCGGTCGCGCAAGGCCCCGGGGTCACGAGCACGATCGCGGCGCCGGGCATGCTCCTCGATCGCCCAAGCGGCCACCGCGACGTCTCCGACCGGGACGACGACCCTTCACCCCCTCCTCGTGCCGCTCAGGCCAGCTCCCGCAGCCAATGCTCCGCAATGGCGTCGCGGCGGGCGAACCACGTCCCCTCGCGCGCGGCCGCATGGGCGAGGAAGCGCTCGAGCCCGCCGATCCGGCCGGGCCGGCCGATGATGCGCAGATGCAGACCCACCGACAGCATCCGCGGTGCGTCGCCGCCCTCGGCGTAGAGGCGGTCGAAGGCATCGATGCAGTAGCGGGCGAAGTCGTCGCCGAACACGAAGCCGCCGCCGCGCTGGAAGCGCATGTCGTTGGTGTCGAAGGCGTAGGGCAGCACGACGTGCGGGCGCCCCTCCCGGCCCGGCACGAGGTAGGGCAGGTCGTCGTTGTAGGCGTTCGAGTCGTACAGGAAGCCGCCCTGCTCCAGCAGCAGCCGGCGGGTGTTGACCGAGGTCGCCGAGCGGGTGTGCCAGCCGACCGGGGCGCGACCGGTCGCGTCGCGGATCGCCGCGACGGCCTGCGCGATGGCCATCCGCTCCTCCGCCTCGCCCATCCCGGCATGGCGCTCCCAGCGCCAGCCATGGGCCGCGACCTCGTGCCCGTCGGCGACGGCCTCCTGCGCCAGCCACGGCGACAGCGCGACGGCGCGCCCGTTGGCGTTGAGGGTGGCAGAGACGCCGTAGGCCGACAGCAGCGCCCGGATGCGCGGCCAGCCGGCGCGGGGGCCGTACTCGAAATGCGACTCCATGCAGAGGTCGCGGGATCCGACGACCTCCTCCACCACCTCGTAGACGGACTCGTTGCGTTCGTCGCCCATGCCGAGGGAGAGTTCCGCCCCCTCCTCGACGTTGACGACGACCGAGACGGCGACCCGGGCGCCGCCCGGCCATGCGACCTCGGGCGGGTGGCCGCCATAGCCGCGGAAATCGCGATCGTGAAACGTCGGATCAGGCATCGCCATGGCGTCACACGTCGGCCAGCCGGCGCAGGCCGACGAGGCGGTCCCCGACGATCAGCACCGCGACGGCGAGAAGGATCAGGAGCGTCGAGACCGCCGCGACCGTCGGGTCGGGCCGCTCCTCGACGAGCTGAAGCATCTGGATCGGCAAGGTCTTGGTCCAGGCATCGGTGAAGAAGATCGAGATCGGGTAGTTGTCCATCGAGGCGAGGAACGCGAACAGGCCCGAGGTCAGGAAGGCCGGCGCGAGGCCCGGCACCAGCACGCGCAGGATGGCGGCCGGATAGGACAGACCCAGCGTCCGGGCGGCGTCGATGAGGGTGAAGTCGAACAGCGAGAGCGCCGCCACCACGTTGCGCACGACGTACGGCAGCGTGATCACCCCGTGGGCGACGAGCAGGCTCACACCCACGTCGCGCAGGCCCATGGCGCGAAACCCCTGCAGCATCGCGATGCCGACGACGAGGCCCGGCAGCATCAGGGGCGAGATCAGGAAGGTGACCAGGGCCTCGCGCCCGGGAAAGCGGCCGCGCACCACCGCGATGGCGCAGAGCGTGCCGAGGGCGAGCGCGACGGCGGTGGCGAGGCCGGCGACCCGCAGCGAGGTCGAGAGAGCCGGCCAGAGGTCGCGGGAGGCCCAGAGCCGCTCGTACCACCGCGTCGACCAGGCGGGCGGCGGCAGGGTGAAGACCGCGCTCGACCCGAACGAGACCGCCACCGTGACGACGAGCGGCGCCAGCAGGAAGGCGGCTGAAGTCCCCGCGACGGCCCAGACCAGGGCGAGCGACAGGCGCTCGGTCGCGGTCATGATCGTCCTCCTCCGCCGAGGCGGCGGGCGAGCGCGGTCGAGCCGACCACGACGGCGACCGCGAGCGCGAGCAGGATCACCGCCGTGGCCGAGCCGAGCCGCTCGTCGCGCATGAAGAGGAAGGCGCGGCCGGTCAGCGTCGCGAGGGTCTGGTAGCGGTCGCCGATGACGAGGCTCGGCACGACGTACATCGACACCGCCAGCGAGAACACGAAGGCGATCCCTGAGACGATCCCCGGCAGGGTCAGCGGCAGGGTCACGGTGAGGAAGCGCCGCACCGGCGACGCCCCGAGGGTCGCGGCGGCCTCCGAGAGGCGCGGGTCGATCAGGCGGATCACCGCGTAGATCGGCAGGATCATGAACGGCAGGAAGACGTTGGCGGCGCCGATGACGAGCCCGGCCTCGGTGAACAGCAGCCGCTGCGGCGCGTCCCAGATCCCGAGCCCGACGAGGGCCTGCGACACCACCCCGTCCCGGCGCAGCACGATCTGCCAGGCATAGGCCTTGACCACCACCCCGACCGAGAGCGGCAGGATGACCGAGAGCAGCAGCAGCGCCTGCACCGCGCCGCGGGCCCGCGCCAGGGCGATCGCCGCCGGGTAGCCGGCCAGCAGGCAGACCAGGGTGACGAGAAGCGCGCTGCGCAGGGTGTTGCCGATGACCCGCCAGCTGAACGGATCGGACAGGAATTGCGCGAAGGGCGCGAGGCTGATCCCGTCGGGCCCCGAGAGGCTGTGGCCCAGGAGGACGAGCAGCGGCCAGCCATAGGCCGCGGCGAGATAGGCGAAGGCCGGGAGCGCCAAGAGCGCCACCGGGTCGAGGCGAAGGCGCGGCCAGCGGGCCGGGACGGGAGCGGCGGAGACGGTGGCCGGGACGCTCATGCCGCCTCCCGCAGGGCCGGCTCGGCGGGAAAGACCAGCGTGTCCTCGATCGCCCAGGACAGGCGCAGCCGCGCGCCGGGCACGGCGCCGGCCGGGATCTCGGGGGCCTCCGCCAGCACGGTCCTGTTCCCGTCCGGGCCGGCGAAGAACAGGTGGGCGCGGGCGCCCTGGAAGGCAACCTCGACGAGCGCGGCCTCGATCGTGTTCGGTCCATCGCCGCCGACCCGGATCCGCTCCGGCCGGACGCCGAGGAGCACGGGGCTCCCCGGCAGGAAGCGGCCCGGCGCCCGCACCGTCCCGAGCGGCGTCTCGACCCGCAGCATCCCGTCGCCCGCCTCCCGCACGAGGCCGGGGATCCGGGTCGACAGGCCGACGAAGCCGAGCGCGAAGGCGGAGGCGGGCCGGCGGTAGAGCGTCACCGGGTCTGCGAGCTGCTCGATCGCGCCGTGGTTCATGACCGCGATCCGGTCGGACATGGTCAGCGCCTCGTCCTGGTCGTGGGTGACGAACAGGGCGGTGATGCCGAGCTCGCGCAGGAGACGCTTGAGGTCGATCTGCATCGCCTCCCTGAGCTTGCGGTCGAGGGCCGAGAACGGCTCGTCGAGAAGCAGGAGCTTCGGTCGGACGGCGAGCGCCCGGGCCACTGCCACCCGCTGCTGCTGCCCGCCCGACAGCGCCTGGGCGCGGCGGTCGGCGAAGGGCGCCATCTGGACCAGGTCGAGGAAGCGCGAGACGGTGCCGCCGATCCCGGCCCGGGGATGCCCCTTGGCCTTGAGCCCGAAGGCCACGTTCTCGGCGACGGTGAGGTGGGGGAACAGGGCGTAGTTCTGAAACACCACTCCGATGTCGCGTCGATGCGGCGGGGTGCGGGTGATGTCGCGCCCGTCGAGAGCGACCCGGCCGCGGTCGGGGGACACGAGGCCGGCGACGATGCGCAGCAGGGTCGTCTTCCCGCAGCCGGAGGGGCCGAGCAGCGAGACGAACTCGCCGCGTGCCACGGCAAGGTCGACGCCGCCGAGCACCGCGCTGGCGCCGAAGCGCTTCTCGGCCCCGGTGATCGCCAGGAAGCCGGGATCGGATGGGAGGGATTCCGACATGGTGCGCCTCAGATCGCCATCTCGCGGTCCCAGCGCTTGATCCAGCCGTCGCGCTCCCGGGCGACGGTGGCCCAGTCGACCTGATGCACCACGAGATCCATGGGCAGACCCGCCGGGCGCGGCACCGCGCGGTTGGTGGGTAGCGAGAAGGTCGGGCCGACGAGGCGCTGCTGCAACTCGGCCCCGAGCAGCATGTCGACATAGGCGAAGGCGAGATCGGCTTGAGGGCAGCCCTTCACCACGGCGACGCCCGACGGCATCGCGAACACGCCCTCTTTCGGCGCCGCAAGGTCGATCGGGGCGCCGGCGGCCTTGCGTTCCAGCGCGTAGGACGACATCGCGGACGAGATCATCCAGGCCTCGCCCTGCTCCAGCAGGTTGTAGGCCTGGGGCTGCTGCGTGTAGACCGTCAGCAGGTTCGGCTTGAGCGTCGCGAGCTTGCGGAAGCCCGGCTCGACCTCCCGTTGCGCGGCGTCGAGCGACCGGCCTGTCGCGAGGGCCGCCGCGACGAAGAGGTTGGGCAGCCCTTCCGTGTTCTGCAGCGAGGGGACGATCACCCGGCCCTTGTAGCGCGGGTCGTAGGGGTCGGCCCAGGAAGTCGGGGCCGTCCGCATCGTCTCGGTGTTGTAGGCGATGCCGAGCCAGGGCTGCAGGTAGTTCGCCCACATCCCGTCCATGTGAACTGTGCCGGGGACCAGGGCGGCGAGATTCGGCACGCGGGCCGGGGTCAGCGGATCGAGGAGCCCCTCCCTGACCGCCAGGATCATCACCGGGTCGTCCATCTGGACCACCGACAGGTACGGCCGGTCCCGGTTCTTCTGCATCTTCTCGAGGTTCACCAGCGAGCGCGTGCCCTCGAAGATCACCTTGGCGCCGTGCTTCTTCTCGAAGGCCGGGACGACGATCTCCTCGACCCAGGCCTTGTGGCCGGCGGCCCCGCCGACGACGAGCTCGCGGGTCTGCGCCCGCAGGATGCCGGGCGCCGCCACCAGGGCGCCGAGCGTGGCCGCCCCGCGCAGCACCGAACGACGATCGGGGGTGAAGGACGGCATGGCGGGAAACCCTCCGGACGGGGCGGATGATGCTCAGGGATAGGTCCGACCCTACCGAAGATGAAGCACAAACTCGTTGCAATTGTGCACAATCTTGGGGCGATGGATCGTGCGAATGGGCTTGGGGGACGGCGCGTCCGGCCTTATCCCGGGCCGGGACGGCGCGAGCGGAGAGGGACCTGATGGACCGGAAGGCGGTGCGGGCTGTTCCGTCGGACGGCGAGGCGGCGCAGGCCGGGATGGACGAGGAGGCGGTCCATGCGGTGCTGGCGCGGGCGCTGCTCGATGGGCGGGTCCCGGCCGGGACGAAGCTCGGCGAGCACTTCCTGGCCGAGGTCTTCGGGGTGAGCCGCGAGCGCGTGCGCAAGGTGCTGCACCGGCTCGGGCACGAGCGGCTGATCACCGTCGAGAAGAACCGCGGCGCCTTCGCCATCGCCCCCGACCTGGAGGAGGCGCGCAGTGTCTACGAGGCGCGGCGCATCCTGGAGGGCGGCATCGTCGGTCATCTCGCGACGGCGCTCGACGACGCCGGCGCGGCGCGGCTCGCCGCCCACCTCGCCGCCGAGGACGCCGCGATGGCGGCGGGCGACCGCTTCACCTCGATCCGCCTGTCGGCGGAATTTCACTCCATCCTGGCCGATCTCACCGGCAATGTGCTGATCCGGCGCCAGATGCAGGAACTGGTCGCCCGCACGATGATGCTGGTGGCGTTCTTCGAGCCGGACAGCTCGGTTGCCTGCCAGTGCGCCGAACACCGGGCGGTGTTCCGGGCGCTCAGCGGGCGCTCGCGGGCGGGGGCGGTGCGAGCGATGACGACCCACCTGTCCCTGGTCGAGACGCGGCTGCGCCCGCGAGTCTGCGAAACGGTCCCTCCTCCTCTCGAGGAGGTGCTGATCGATGCGCTCGCCGCTTGGCGGACCAGGACCGAACCGCCGCCGCCGGCCCGCGGTGCGGCCTGACCGCCGGGGTGGTCACATACGTCAGCGACGCACCTGGCATCGGCGAGCGCGGCCCGGCCCCGACGAGGTCGAGCCGCTTCAAACCACGCGATCAGGTCCCGGCTCACCTCCTTGCCACGTGAGCGGGGGAGGGGCAGCCGGGTCACCGGCTGACCGCCCTGCTCGTTCAACGAGCGCTGGTGCCCCCCGCCATCCAGGGCTGCAACGAGATCGCCCTCCGCGCCTCCGGCGACGCAGCCGGGCGAACGGATGTCCGCTTCGCTCAAGGCATCCGACGCCCGTCCCAACGCAGGGCCGCCGTCGCCGCGAGGTCGAGGCACGGGCGGTCCTCGCCGGCGATCACCACGCCGTACCGTGCTCGGGCCGCCGCCCGGCTCACCGTCCCGTCGATCACGTCCTGGAGCACCAGGGCGGGGTCGCGGGTCAGGGGATCGCCCCAGCCGCCGCCGGAGGGCGTGACGTGCAGGAAGACGTCGCCCCGGCGCAGGCGGACCGGAACCGTCACCAGAACCGGCAGGGTGCGCTCGGTATCGCCCGAGAGCACGCGGTTGATCGGTCCGCTGCCGGCCTCTCCGCCGTCGAGGCCGTGCGGGGGGAAATCGCGCTTGTCCGAGCGCAAGGTGAGGACGCCGCTCTCGCCCAGGAACTCGTACTCGCGCAGGAGCGCGTGGCCGCCGCGCTGGCGCCCGGGGCCCCCGGTGTCCGGGGCGATTCCGTAGCGCCGGACCCGGATCGGGAAGTTGGCCTCGATCAGCTCGATGGGCACGTTGGCCTGGTTGGCCCCCATATGCGGTACGCCCTCCTGGCCGTCATGGCCCAGCGCCGCGCCCCAGCAGCCCATCAGGGTCTCGGAGAAGACGAACGGGCGTCCATCGTGCCAGCCGCCGATCGCCGGCACCGAGGCGCCGCCCGGCCCGTCCGCCGTGACGCGGTCGGGCAGAACCGGGGCGAGCGCCGCGATCACGCAGTCGATGATGCGGTAGCCGGTGATGCCGCGCGCGCCCGTCGGCGCCGGGTAGACCGCGTTCACCACGGTGCCGAGGGGTGCCGCGACGGTGACCGCCCGGGTGAAGCCGTGGCAGTTCGGCAGCTCGGAGCCCATGATCGAGCGGAGCGCCGTGTAGACCCCCGCCTTGGTGAAGGGGAGCGGCGTGTTGACTCCGCCCTCGACCTGACCGGAGGTGCCCTCCCAGTCGATCGTGATCGCGTCGCCCGCCACCGTGACGGCGACCTCGAACACGATCGGCTCGGGGCTTTCGCCGAGGCCGTCGATGTGGTCGGTGAAGCGGTAGGTGCCGTCCGGGATCTCGCGGATCTCGGCCCGGGTCAGACGCTCGGTGTAGTCGTGCAGTTCCTCGGCATAGGCCAGCACCTCGTCGACCGGGTAGCGGGTCATCAGCTCGGTCAGGCCGCGCCGGGCGGCGCCGCAGGCGGCGATCTGGGCGTTGAGGTCGCCGGTGAGCTGGTCGGGCACCCGCACGTTGAGGCGCAGGATCTCCCACAGCTTGGCGTCCGGCCGGCCGCGCTCCTCGAGCTTGAGGAAGGGGACGCGGATTCCCTCCTGGATGATCTCGGTGGCCCCGAGCGCGTTCGAGCCCGGGACGATGCCGCCGACATCGGCGTGGTGCGCCACCGTGGTGGCCCAGCCGACGAGGCGCCCATCGAGGAAGATCGGCTGGACGATGTAGAAGTCGGGCAGGTGCTGGCCGGCCGCCGCGTAGGGATCGTTGCCGATGAAGGTGTCGCCCTCGTGCACGTCGCCGGCGTAGCGCACGATCAGGTGGCGCATGGCGTCGTAGAACGAGCCGAGATGCATCGGCGTCGTCACCCCCTGGGCCAGGGTCTGCCCCTCGGGATCGCAGAGCGCGGTCGAGAAATCCATCGAGTCGCGCACGATCGGCGAGTGGGCGGCCCGCATCAGGATCAGCGCCATCTCGTCCGCGATGGTGTCGAAGGCGTTCTTCATCACCTCGAGGCGGATCAGGTCGATGTCACGCATGGGCGAGGCTCCGCTGGGTGACGCCGCCGGCCGGTCCGGGCCCGAGCGCGATCAGGATGTTGCCGTCGGGATCGAGGCAGGCGGTGCAGCCGGGCGGCACCAGGGTCGTGCCCTCGTACTCCTCGATCACGAGGGGGCCGGGGCGCGGGACCGGGCCGAGGTCGGCGCGGCCGATCACCGGGGTGTCGTGGGCGCCGAGGTCGCGGCCGAAATAGACCCGCCGGGTTTCCCGGGGCGTCGCCACGGCGCGGCCGTGGCCCGGCGCGGTCGCGTCACGCGGCAGGCGCCCGGTCACCCGCAGAGTGACGATCTCGACCGGGTTCCCCGGCAGGTCGTAGCCGTAGCTGCGCCGGTGCGCCTCGGCAAAGATCCGCGGCGCCAAGCCGAGGTCGCGACCCGCATCGAGGTCGAGGGTCAGCTCGAAAGCCTGGCCGGCGTAGCGCAGGTCGGCGGCGCGGGTGAGGACGAGGCGCGCGCGGGTCTCGCCGAGTTCGGCCAGCACCTGCTCCTCCAGGGCCGCGTAGGCGGCCTCAAGCGCCTCGGGATCCGCGGCGTCGAGGCGGCGCGGATGGGCCGCCGCGGCGCCGGTCTCGATCTCGGCGTAGAGGAGCCCGAGCGCGCTGAACACGCCGGCCCCCGGCGGCACCACGATCCGGGCGATGCCGAGGGTCCGGGCCAGGGAGGCCGCGTGGATGCCGCCGTTGCCCCCGAAGGCCAGGAGCGCGAAGTCGCGCGGGTCGCGCCCGCGATAGGTCGAGACGCTCTTCACCGCCCGGGTCATCACCGTGGTGACGAGTTCGTGGACGCCGTGGGCGGCCTCGTCGAGGGAGAGGCCGAGGGGTTCGGCCACCGTCTCCCGCAGGGCCCGCCGGCTCGCTGCGGCGCTGATCGGCACGCTGCCGCCGGCGAGCGCCCGCGGGTTGAGGTAGCCGAGGACGACGTTGGCGTCGGTGACCGTCGGGGCGGTGCCGCCGGCCTCGTAGCAGGCCGGGCCCGGCACGGCGCCGGCGGAGTGCGGCCCGACCTTCAGGGCACCGGCCTTGTCGATCCAGACGATCGAGCCGCCGCCGGCTCCGACCTCCGAGATGTCGATCACCGGCAGCTTCAGGGCGTATCCGCCGCCCTTCGACAGCTTCGAGGAGAGCGAGATGCCGCCCCCGACCTCGTACTCGTCGGTGCGCGAGAGCGCGCCGTTCTCGATCAGCGACGCCTTGGCGGTGGTGCCGCCCATGTCGAAGGCGATCACGTCGAGGATGCCGGCCGCCGCGCCGCGGTGGCGGGCGCCGAGCACCCCGGCGGCCGGGCCGCACTCGACGATCTGGGCCGGGCGGCGCATCACCGTGCGGGCGTCGACGATGCCGCCGGCCGAGTGCATCATGAACAGCCGCTCCGGCAGGCCCTCGGCGGCGAGCCGGGCGACGAGCGATTCGAGGTAGGTCCGCACCGCCGGCCCGACATAGGCGTTGATGACCGTGGTCGAGGTGCGCTCGTACTCGCGCATCTCCGGCAGCACGTCGACGGAGAGCGACACGAAGGCCTCGGGCAGGCGCTCGCGCAGCAGCGCGCCGATGCGCCGCTCGTGGGCCGGGTTGGCGTAGGAATGCAGCAGGCACACCGCCACCGCCGCGACGCCCTCCCCGGCGAGCCGGTCGATCGCCCGGACAACGCTGTCCTCGTCGAGGGGCTCGAGCACCCGGCCGGCGAAGTCGAGCCGCTCGGCCACTTCGAGGCGCAAGGTGCGCGGCACCAGCACCGGGGGCTTGCGGTAGAGCGGGTCGTAGAGCCGCGGCACGCGGATGCGGCGCAGCTCCAGGACGTCGCGGAAACCCGCGGTGGTGATGAGGCCGGTCCTGGCGCCCTTGCCCTCCAGGATCGCGTTGGTGGCGACCGTGCAGGCGTGCAGCACCTCCGTGACGGCGCCGACCGGGACGCCCTCCGCCGCGAGGATCTGGCGGATGCCCTCGACGACGCCGCCGGCGTAATCCGCCGGGGTCGAGGGCACCTTGCGGGTGGCGATGCGCCCGTCCGGGTGGATCAGGGCGACGTCGGTGAAGGTGCCGCCGATGTCGGCGGCGACCCGCACGCCGCCCCGCGCCCCGCCGCTCATCCGATCCTCCGTCACGGCGCCCCCCATCCGCCCCCGCAGGGGGTCTCCACGATCACCACCTCGTCGGGCCCCAGGCTGTGCGAGCCCTTGCCCGGCACGGTCCGGGCCGTGCCGTCCCGGTCGACCAGACGGTTGATGCCGGGCCTGCCGTCCTCGCCCCCGTGCAGGCCGTAGGGCGCGTGGCGGCGCCGGTCGGTCTGGAGCGAGACCCGGGCCTCGTGGTCGAGGACCCGCAGGGCCCTCACCACGCCGCGCCCGCCGGGATGCCGGCCGCGTCCGCCGGCCTCCGCGCGCAGCTCGTAGCGCTCGACGCGCAGCGGGTAGGCGATCTCCAGGGATTCGACCGGCGTGTTGAGGGTGTTGGTCATGTTGACCTGGATCGCGTCCATGCCGGGCCCGCGCGGGCGCCCGCCCTGCCCGCCGCAGATCGTCTCGATGTAGGTGTAGGGCCGGCCCGTGCGGGGATCGCGCCCGCCGATGCCGATCAGGTTCATGGTGCCCTGGCTCGCCGCCGGGATGCGGTCGGGCGCGATCTGCGCGAAGGCGCGCAGCACCGTGTCGCAGACCCGCTGCGTCGTCTCGGTGTTGCCGGCGCAGACCGCGGCCGGGTGGCGGGCGTCGAGGACGCTGCCTTCCGGGATGCGGATCTCGATCGCCCGCAGCACCCCGGCATTCGGCGGCAGGGTCGGGTCGGTCAGCACCTTCACGGCGAAGAAGGCGGCCGATTGCGCCATCGGGGCGACGGCGTTGACGTTGCCGGCGCGCTGCGGCGCGGTGCCGGCGAAGTCGAGGATCAGGCGCTCCGGCGTGACCGTGACTTCGATCCGGATCGGCACCGGCTCGTCCGAGGTGCCGTCGTCGTCGAGGCGATCCTCGGCCGCGTAGGTGCCCGGCGTCAGCTCGGCGAGGCGGCGGCGCATCCGGCGCTCGGAATAGTCCAGGATCGCGTCGAAGCCGGCCACCAGCGTGTCGGCGCCGTAGCGCCCGGCGAGCTCGGCGAGGCGGCGCGCGCCGACGCGCAGGCAGGCGAGCTGGGCGTTGAGGTCGCCGCGGCGCTCCTCGGGCGTGCGGACATTGGCGAGGATCAGCGCCATGACGTCGGGCTGCTCGGCGCCCGCCCGCACCAGGCGCACCGGCGGGATGACCAGGCCCTCCTGAAAGATCTCGGTGGAGCGGCCGGGCATCGAGCCGGGCTCCATCCCGCCGACGTCGGAATGGTGGGCCCGGCAGGCGAGGTAGCCGACGAGGCGGTCGCCGCCATCGCCTCGGACGTGGACCGGCGCCACCAGGGTGATGTCGGGCAGGTGGGCGCCGCCGACGAAGGGATCGTTGACGACGATCACGTCGCCGGGGCCGAGCGGGCCGGAGCGGGCGAGGATCGCCGGCATCGCCCGCATCATCGCGCCGAGATGGACCGGGACGTGCTCGGCCTGGGCCACGAGTTGCGCCTTGGCGTCGAAGATCGCCGTCGAGGCGTCCATGCGCTCCTTGATGTTGGGCGAGAAGGCGGTGAGCTTGAGCACCGCTCCCATCTCCTGCGCCACCGCCTCGAGGGCGTTGCGCAGCACCTCGAGCGTGACCGGATCGATCGTCATGCGGGCATCTCCACGATCAGGCTGCTGGAGGCGTCGGCGACGGCGCGGTCGCCCGGATAGAGGATGGTGGTGGCCGAGACCTCCTCGATCACCGCCGGGCCGTCGACGACGTTGCCGGCGCGGAGCGCCGCGCGGGCGTAGACCGGGGCGTCGTGGAAGCCGGGAACGTCGGTCCGCGACAGGGCCTCGAAGTAGATCGGGCGCGACCCGGTCCGGGCGTCCGGCGGCGGCGACGCCCCGCCCTCCTCCAGGACCGGCAGGACCGGGGTGTCGATCCGCCCGACGGCGGTCACGCCGAAGCTGACGCACTCGACGGGTGCGGAGGGGTCGGCGTGGCCGAAGCGGGCGCGGTGGGCCGCGTGGAAGCGGACCGGCAGCGACGCCCATCCCTCGTCGTCGAGAGTGCCCGGCAGGCCGATCGGCAGCTCGTAGCTCTGGCCGACGTAGCGCATGTCGACGAAGGCCGTGACCGCCCGCCGCTCCGGCGGGACCGCGTCGGCGGCGAGAAGCGCGTCGCCGCGGGCGTTGAGCGCCGCGACGATCCCGGCCGCCCGCTCGGCCGCGAAGGCGGCGTGGGGGCCGACATGGGTCTCGACGAGGTCGTGGCGCAGGTCGGAGACGAGCTGGCCCAGCGCGCACAGGATGCCGGGGGTCGGCGGGACCAGGAGGCGCGGGATCGACAAGTCGCGGGCGACCGGGGTGCCGTGCATCGGCCCGGCACCGCCGAACGGCACCAGGGCGAAGTCCCGCGGGTCGAGCCCGCGCTCCACCGACACCACCCGGATGCCGCGCACGATGGTGGCGTGCGCCACCCGCAGGATGCCGGCCGCCGCCGCGACGACGTCGAGGCCGAGCGGCCCGGCGAGGGTCGCGACCGCCGCCCGCGCCGCCGCGATGTCGAGGGTCAGGTCGCCGCCGAGCCGCGTACCGGCGCCGAAGCGGCCGAGCACGAGGTTGGCGTCGGTGACGGTCGGGCGGGTGCCGCCGCGGCCGTAGCAGGCCGGGCCCGGCACCGCCTCGGCGCTCGTCGGGCCGACCCGCAGGGCGCCGCCGTCGTCGATCCAGGCGATCGAGCCGCCGCCGGCCCCGATGGCGTTGATGTCGATCACCGGAAGCCGGATCGGCACCGTCTCGAGCCGCGCCTGCCGGGTGACGATCGGCCGGCCGTCGCGGATCAGGCTGATGTCGGTCGAGGTGCCGCCGATATCCATCGTGACGATGTCGCGGATGCCGGCGAGCCCGGCGACGTGGGCGCTGCCCACCACCCCGCCGGCAGGCCCCGACAGCACGGTGTGGACCGGCTTCTCGCGGGCCGAATCGAGGGTCATCAGGCCGCCCGAGGCCTCGATCACCATCACGGGACTGGACTCGGGCGATCCGAGGCCGTCCTCCCGGTCGGCGAGCAGACCCGCCAGGGAGCCGAGATAGGTCTCCATGATCGGGCGCAGATACGCGTTGAGCACCGCGGTCGAGGCGCGCTCGAACTCGCGGAACTCGGCGACGATCTCGGTCGAGGCGCAGACCGGCACGCCGGGCAGGAGGCGCTCCAGCAGGGCCTTGGCGGCGCGCTCGTGCGCCGGGTTGGCGTAGGAATGCAGGAACGTCACGGCGACGGCCTCGACGCCGCGCGCCCGCATGTCGGCGGCGGCCGCCTCGAGGTCGGCGAGCGAGAGCGGCTCGATCTCGCGGCCGGCGGCGTCGATCCGGCCGGCGGCGGCGTAGCACAGCTCCTCCGGCACCAGCGGCGGCGGCCGGACGTCGTCGAGGTCGAACAGGCTCGGCCGATCCTGACGGCCGATCAGCAGGAGGTCGCGAAATCCGCGATTGGTGACGAAGGCGGTGCGGCCGCCCTTGCGCTGGATCACCGCGTTCGTCGCCGTGGTCATGCCGTGGCCGACATAGGCGATCGCGGCGCCGGAGAGACCCTGCGCGGCGACCGCCCGCTTCAGGCCCGCCACGGTGCCGAGCGCGCGGTTGCCGGGCGTCGTCGGCACCTTGGAGACGCTGATGCGGCGGCTCGCCTCGTCGTAGGCGATGCTGTCGGTGAATGTACCCCCGACGTCGGAGGCGACACGAAGCCGGGGGGCGGCCATGATCACTCCCTTGAGGTTGACTGTAACAGTACCGTTTCCGTTACTTTTTCCCGATGAGGTGGGCTCGAAATCCCGTCCCCTACTTCACGAAGGTTCGCGACAGCCCGGCGGTGCGGTCGACGACGAGCACGATCGCCACCGTGAGCGCGATGAGCAGCACCGAGACGGCGGCGACGAGCGGATCGGCCTCGTTCTCGACGTGGTGGAACATCCAGACCGGGAGGGTCGACAGGCGCGGCCCGGTGAGGAACAGCGAGATCACCACCTCGTCGAAGGAGACGAGGAAGCAGAGCGCGGCCGAGGCCGCGAGCCCCGGGCGGATCGCCGGCAGGGTCACGCGCCAGAACACGCGCAGGGGCGAGGCGCCGAGCGTCGCGGCCGCCTCCTCCGCCGCGAGCGGCGCCGCGGCGAGCGCGGTCGAGAGGATCCGCAGGGCGTAGGGCAGCGTCACCACGAGATGGGCGGCGACGAGGCCCGGGAAGGTGGCCAGCAGCCCGAGGGGCGCGAAGACGATCAGGATCGCGAGACCGAGCACGATCGCCGGCAGCAGCAGCGGCGCGGTGAGGAAGCCCTCGAGGGCGCTCACCCACCCCCAGCGCAGCCGCACCAGCGCGACTGCCGCCGGCAGGGCGATCAGCAGGCTGAGCGTCGTCACGATCACCGCCAGGACGACGCTGGTCGCGAACGCGTCGAGGACGGCTCCGCCCGAGAAGGCGGCGCGGTACCAGCGCGTGCTCCAACCGGAGGGCGGGAAGGACAGGTACGGATCGGCGCTGAACGAGATCGGGATGGTGATCAGCACCGGAGCCAGCAGGAAGGCCAGCAGCGGCACCGCGAGCAGGATCAGGGCGGCGGACACCTTGCGCTCGTCCATGGTCATCCGATCCTTCGCACGAGACGGCCGTAGAGGACGAGGGCGAGGCCGAACATCGCCAGGATGACGATCGACAGGGCGGCGGCGAGCGGCCAGTTCAGCGTGACCATCGCTTGGTCGTAGATCTCGGTGGCGAGCAGGAAGACCCGGCCGCCGCCGAGGAGCTTCGGTGTGATGAAGGAGCTGAGCGCCAGCACGAAGGTGAGCAAGCAGCCGAGGGCGATCCCCGGCAGGGTGAGCGGCAGGACGACCCGCAGAAAGATGCGCCAGGGCGGGGCGCCGAGGGTCTGCGCCGCCTCCTCGCAGCGCGGATCGAGGCGCCCGAACCCGGCGAGCAGCGACAGGATCATGTAGGGCATCAGGATCTCGGTGAGCCCGATCACCACCCCGACCGTGTTGAACATCAGCCGCAGCGGGGCCGACATCCCGAGCGCCATCAGCACGCCGTTGACGAGGCCCTGGTCGTAGAGGAGCGCGACCCAGCCATAGGTGCGCACCACCGCCGAGGTCAGGAGCGGGGTGACGACCATGACGAGGAGCAGGGTGCGGACGGTGCCCCGGCAGCGGTGGATCAGCAGCGCCACCGGGTAGCTCAGGACCAGGGTGAGCCCGGTGATGAGCGTGCAGGTGAGCACGCTGTCGGCGAGGAGCCCGGCATAGAACCCGTCGGTGAGGATCGCGTGCCAGCTCGACAGGTCGAAGGTCTGGCGCAGGGTTCCGATCGCCTCGACCTTGAGGAAGGACAGGCGCAGCAGGTTGAGCACCGGCGCGACGAAGCCGAGCAGGTTGACGGCGACGATCGCCGCCAGCAGCGCCGGACCGGCGGGCAGGCGCGCCGGGTTCGGCATGTCGGGGGGCGGCACGGCGAGCGCGGCGGTCATGGGCGCATCCTCCCGGCTCACGCTGCGGCAAACAGCAGGGTGTCGTCCGGCCGCCACGACAGCCGGACGGGCGTGCCGGGCGCCACCGGCCGGGCGTGGGAGCGCGTCGCCTCCTCGACGCAGACCGTAGTGCCGCCGACGGCGACCTCGTAATGCAGCACGTCGCCCGCGAAGGTGGTGCGCGCGACGGTGCCGGCGACGGTGTTGAGGCGGTCCTCGGCCTCCCCGGCCGGCACCGAGACCGGGCGCAGGGCGATGCGGTGGGGTCGGATCATCACGTCGACCGGCCCCTCGGCCGGGACCGTCCCGGTGATGCGCGCCTCGCCGAGGCTCACGGCACCGCCGGCGGCCCGGGCCCGGAACTGGTTGATGCGGCCGACGAAGCGGGCGACGAAGGGGGTCGCGGGCCGCTCGTAGAGGTCGAGGGGAGTGCCGAGCTGCTCGAGCCGCCCGCCATTCATCACCGCCACCTTGTCGCACATCGTCAGCGCCTCGACCTGATCGTGGGTGACGAAGATCGCCGTGATGCCGAGGCGCTGCTGGATGTCGCGGATCTCCACCCGCATCTCGTCGCGCAGCTTGGCGTCGAGGTTCGACAGCGGCTCGTCGAGGAGCAGGATCTGCGGCCGGATCACCAGGGCGCGGGCGAGCGCCACGCGCTGCTGCTGCCCGCCGGAGAGCTGAGCCGGGCGATGCTCCTCCTTGCCGGTGAGGCGCACCAGGGCGATCGCCTCACGCACGCGGGCCTCGCGCTCGGCCCGGCCGATGCCGCGCATCTCGAGCCCGAAGGCGACGTTGCGGGCGACCGAGAGGTGCGGGAACAGGGCGTAGGACTGGAACACCAGGCCCATGTCGCGCCGGTGGGTCGGCACGCCGGTGAGGTCGCGCCCGCCGACGACGATCCGTCCGCCGCTCGCCGGCACCAGCCCCGCCACCATCCTGAGCGACGTGGTCTTGCCGCAGCCCGAGGGGCCGAGGAAGGCGAGGAGCTCGCCGCGGGCCACGTCGAGATCGAGGCCGTCGACGGCGGTGAAGCCGCCGTAGCGCTTCGACAGACCGCGGATCGCGAGGTAGCCGGGCGCGTCGGTGGTCATCGTCGCCTCCCTCAGCGGCTCAAGGGGATGACGCGGCGGCGCCACTGCTCCAGGATCGCGTCGCGCCGTCCGGCCATGGCGATCCAGTCGAGGGGGATCATCCGGTCGGTGTACTTGAGCGCCGTGCGATCGATCGCCTCGGGCGAGACCGCCGCCCGCGCCTTGGCGTTCGAGGGGGCGTAAAACATCTCCTCGGTGAAGGCCTTCTGTGCTTCGGCGCTCAGAGCATAGTCGATGAACTTCTTGGCGGCGGCGGCATTCGGGCTGTTCGCCGTCAGGTTGATGGTGTTGGCCTGGAAGACGCTGCCCTCCTTCGGCAGCACGGCCGCTAGCTTGCCGCCGGAGATGTCGTGGTTGAGCTGCGCCCGGGCGTTCCAGCCGGCCCCGATCGCGGCCTGCCCCGAGACGATCGGCGCGTAGACCTCCGGCCGCGGGTCCCAGGTCTGGACGCCCGGCGCGATGGTGCCCAGAGCCGCGATGCCCTTGTCGACGTCCTTCAGCGGATCCTGCCCGCCCTCCGCCTTGTCGAGGATCACCGTCAGCGACAGCCCGACGATGTCGGGCATGGCCGGGATCGCGACGCGGCCGGCATACGCCTTGTCCCGCAAGGCGTACCAGGAATCCGGGCGCTCCTTGACGAGGTCGGTGTTGGTGAGGAGCACGAGGTTGTCGAAGGTGACGCCGACCCCGGCGAGTTCCGGGCGGCGCGCCTCGGGCACCAGGTCCTTCATGTTCGGGATCTCGGCCTCGTCGAGCTTGGCGAGCAGTCCCTCGTCGGTGCCGGCCTTCGAGACCGCCAGGTCCATGATCACGACGTCGACCTGAGGCGCGGCCTTCTGGGCGCGCAGCGTGCCGAGCATCTGGGCGGAGCTCGGCAGGCCGAAATAGCTGACCTTGATGCCGGGATTGGCCTTCTCGAACGGCGCGATCACCGCCTTGGTGTAGCGCTCCTGGAACAGCACCGGGAACGACATCAGGTTGACGGTCTCGGCGGCGGCGGGCCGGGCGAGCAGCCCGAGCAGCAGGGCGGCGCCGGACAGGATCCGGATAACAGGGCTCATCGAACACCTCGCGGGAACGGGGTTGCCGGGACGCGCACTTCTCGGGATTTGTTTTTTGCAAAAGACGCCACGCTCTGATCTTCGCTGCTCGCGAAAATCGGGCGGATAACACTGTCGAAATAACCCGGGGATGGGGATCCCGCGTCACTTTCCTCGGGCGTGCCGCCCATCCGTTCGGGGCCGCGGTCCGTTCGCTCAGCGGCTCACCCAGAGGAAGGTAACAGTAACGGTTCCGTTACTCAAGTGGACATCGCATCCGAAGGTGCGGGTTTGTCCGCCAACGGTGCGAGAAAGGCGTGCACCACGCTCAGGATGTGAGCGAGACGATCCTCGCCGATCGCGGGATTCGCCGCCGCCTGCCCGAAGGTCGCCGCGATGGTGTGCTTGTTGGCGACCGAGAACCAGCACATCGCCGAGATCGAGATCCACAGTTGCACCGGGTCGAGGCCGGGGCGGAACTCGCCGCTCGTCTCGCCGCGCCGCACGATGTCCCGCATCAACTCGACCAGCGAAGACCGGAGGCGCGGCAGGTGCTCGGAGGCGGCGATGTGCTCGGCCTTGCAGAGATTCTCGGTCGCCACGAGCGAGATGAAGTCCTCATGCTCGAGGTAGTACGTCCAGGTGAACCGGATCAGCCGGGTGACGGCGTCCCGGGGCGCCAGCAGGTCCAGGCCGAGACCCTGTTCCGCCTGGCGCATCGCCGCGTAGGCGGTCTCGAGCACCGTCCGGAACAACTCGTCCTTGCCGCCGAAATGGTGGTAGACGAGGCGCTTGTTGGTCTTGGCAGCCTCGGCGATGTGCTCGATCTTGGCGCCGGCGAACCCTTCGCGAACGAAGACCGCGTGGGCGGCTTCGAGAATGCGCTGGCGCGTGCGCATCGAGCGCTCGGCCTGGCTGCCGGGCCGGTGAGCCGGCTCGAGATGGTCCTTGGACGCGCGATCTGTCATCGTCATCCCGTCCATCCGCGGCGAGCGACCGCCCGCCGGCGCGGGACCGCCCCCGTCCTAAGCAGACTTGCGTCGGCAAGCCAACGCTTCGTCCGCTCAGGTTGCTGTTTTGTCGCAGATCTTTGTCGCAAAACCGGGGGCCACTTTTGCGAGATCTGCTGAGCCGGGGGACGTGGTGCGAACAGCCGGCGCGGCTCCGATCACGGGGCAATCGCTCTGAGGCGATTGCCCTGCCCCGGACTCAGCAATCCAGCGTCGTATCCCGTTCCCACTGGGTCAGGTGGCGGCAATAGGCGTTCCATTCCTCGTGCTTGAGCTTCAGGTAGCTCGGCACGAAGTCCCCCAGGGCCTCGTTCAGGACGGCATTGCCCTCCAGCGCCCGCATCGCGTCGAGGAGGTTGAGCGGCAGGCGCTTCACGCCCGCCACCGTGTGGCCGTCGGTGTACATGTTGAGGTCGAGCCGCGGGCCGGGGTCGCGGCGGTGGCGCATCCCGTCGAGGCCCGCGGCCAGGAGCGCGGCCTGGAGCAGGTAGGGGTTCACCGCCCCGTCGGCGAGGCGGAACTCGAAGCGGCCGCCGCCGGGGATGCGGATCATGTGGGTGCGGTTGTCGCCCGCATAGGTCACGGTGTTGGGCGCCCATGTCGCCCCGGAGGCGGTGCGCGGGGCGTTGAGGCGCTTGTAGGAATTGACGCACGGGTTGGTGATGGCGGCCAGTGCCTCGGCCGAGTGGATCAGCCCGCCGATGAAGTGGTAGCCGTCTTGCGACAGGCCGAGGGTGTCGCTGCGGTCGGAAAAGGCGTTCTCGTCCCCGCGCCACAGCGAGACGTGGGCGTGGCAGCCCGTCCCGGTCAGGTCGGCGAAGGGCTTTGGCATGAACGTCGCCCGCAGGCCGTGCTTCTCGGCGATCGAGCGGGCCATGTACTTGAAGAAGGCGTGGCGGTCGGCCGTGACGAGGGCGTCGTCGTACTCCCAGTTCATCTCGAACTGGCCGTTCGCGTCCTCGTGGTCGGTCTGGTAGGGCTTCCAGCCGAGACCCAGCATCGCGTCGGAGATCTCGCTGACGACGTCGTAGCGCCGCATCAGGGCCGCCTGGTCGTAGCACGGCTTCATCTGCCGGTCGGCGGTGTCGGCGGGCGCCGCGCCGTCGGGGGTGATGAGGAAGAACTCGCACTCGACGCCGGTCTTCATCTGCAGGCTGTCGCGGGCGGCCTCCGCGATCAGGCGCTTGAGGAGGTTGCGCGGTCCCTGCGCGACGGGGCGGCCCGCCATCACGAGGTCGGCCGGCAGCCAGCCGACCTCGGGCTTCCACGGCAACTGGATCAGGCCGTCGGGATCCGGCACGGCGACGAGGTCGGGATCGGCCGGGCTCATGTCGAGCCAAGTGGCGAAGCCGGCGAAGCCCGCCCCGTCGCGGCATGCGCCGGCGATTGCCGCCGCCGGCACCAGCTTGGCGCGCTGGGTGCCGAACAGGTCGGTGTAGGACACGAGGAAGTACTTCATGCCGCGCTCCCTGGCGGCAACCTCGAGATCGAGCGGCATCGCGTGAACCCTCTGGCGGGCGGGCATCGGCGGAAGCCCCACCGCGCGGGCTTCGAGACGATTTTCGGAACTGATCGTCCGAAAATCGTCTCAGAACGGCCCGTTGCCCGGGGCTTCCCGGCCGGGAATCCAGCCGGTCCCGGCGAGCGGCACCTGCGCCATCGCGGCAGCCTCGATCGTCAGGGCGACGAGGTCCTCGGGCTCGAGGTTGTGCAGGTGACTCTTGCCGCAGGCGCGGGCGATGGTCTGGGCTTCCAGCGTCATCACGGCGAGGTAGTTGGCGAGCCGCCGCCCGGCGAGTTCAGGGTCCAGGCGGGCGGCGAGGCCGGGATCCTGGGTGGTGATGCCGGCGGGGTCCTTCCCCTCGTGCCAGTCGTCGTAGGCGCCGGCGGTCGTGCCGAGCGCCTCGTACTCGGCCTGCCAGCGCGGGTCGTTGTCGCCGAGCGCGATCAGCGCCGCGGTGCCGATCGCGACCGCGTCGGCCCCCAGCGCCAGCACCTTGGCGACGTCGGCGCCCGAGCGGATGCCGCCGGAGACGACGAGTTGCACCTCGCGGTGGAGACCCAGGTCCTGAAGCGCCTGCACGGCCGGACGAATCGCCGCCAGCGTCGGGATGCCGACATGCTCGATGAACACGTCCTGCGTCGCCGCGGTGCCGCCCTGCATGCCGTCGAGCACCACCACGTCGGCGCCGGACTTCGCCGCGAGCGCGGTGTCGTAATAGGGCCGCGAGGCGCCGACCTTGACGTAGATCGGCTTCTCCCAATCGGTGATCTCGCGCAATTCCTCGATCTTGATCGCGAGGTCGTCGGGCCCGGTCCAGTCCGGGTGGCGGCAGGCCGAGCGCTGGTCGATGCCCGGCGGCAGGCAGCGCATCCCGGCGACCCGCTCGGTGATCTTCTGGCCGAGCAGCATGCCGCCGCCGCCCGGCTTGGCGCCCTGGCCGACCACGACCTCGATCGCGTCGGCCCGGCGCAGGTCGTCCGGGTTCATGCCGTAGCGCGACGGCAGGTACTGGTAGACCAGGGTCCGCGAGTGCCGGCGCTCCTCCGGCGTCATGCCGCCGTCGCCGGTGGTGGTCGAGGTGCCGGCGAGGCTCGCGCCGCGGCCGAGCGCCTCCTTGGCGTTGGCCGAGAGCGAGCCGAAGCTCATCCCGGCGATCGTGACCGGGGTCTTCAGGTGGATCGGCTTCGAGGCGAAGCGGCCCCCCAGCACGACCTCGGTGCCGCAGCGCTCGCGGTAGCCCTCGAGGGGATAGCGGCTGATCGAGGCGCCGAGGAACAGCAGGTCGTCGAGATGCGGCAGGGCGCGCTTCGCCCCGGCGCCGCGGATGTCGTAGATGCCGGTCGCCGCGGCGCGGCGGATCTCGGCCATCACCTCCGGGGTGAAGGTCGCCGAGAGACGCGGGGCCGTGCGCGGGGCGGGCGGATGCTCGGCCATCAATAGGCTCCGGCGTTGTCGACGTGGAAGTGGTAGAGCGAGCGGGCCGAGCCGTAGCGGCGGAACTCGCCCGCATCGACCTCGCCCGCGAGCCCCGCCGCCTCGAGCCGGGCGAAGAGCTGCGCGCGGTGCTCGTCGCGCATCGCCTTCTCGATGCAGTCGGCGCCGAGGCTCGTGACGCTCCCGCGCACGTAGAGCCGGGCCTCGTAGAGCGAGTCGCCCAGAGCCTCGCCGGCATCGCCCAGCACGGTCAGGGTGCCGGCCTGGGCCATGAAGGCCGACATGTGGCCGATCGAGCCCTTCACCAGGATATCGACGCCCTTCATCGAGATGCCGCAGCGCGCGCCGGCATTGCCGTCGATGAGGAGCATCCCGCCATGGGCGGTGGCGCCGGCCGCCTGGCTGGCGTCGCCGCGCACGTGGACGAACCCCGAGATCATGTTCTCGGCGACGCCGACGCCGGCATTGCCGTTGACGACGACGCTCGCCTGCTTGTTCATGCCGGCGCAGTAATAGCCGACATGACCGTCGATCTCGACGCTCACGGCTGCGTCGAGCCCGACAGCGACGGCGTGGCGCCCGTCCGGGTTCTCGACGATCCAGCGCGTCTCGTTGGTGTCGGGCGCGAGGGCGTGCAGCGCCCGGTTCAGGTCTCGAAGGGCCGAGGTCCGCAGGTCGATGGTCGGCATCAGTGGCGCTCCCAGACGTAGACCCGGGCCGGCTCCGGCTCGAACACGCTGGCCGCCGCGATGCCCGGCAGGCCGACCAGCGCCCGGTACTCGGACCCGAAGGCGACGTAGTCGTCGGTCTCGGCCATCACGGCGGGCTTGCAGGCGATCGGGTCGCGCAGGACGGCGAAGCCCGTCTCGGTGCCGACCACGAAGGTGAAGAAGCCGTCGAGGTCGTCGAGGCTCGCTTCGAGGGCCTGACCCAGCGAGGCGCCCTCGCGCATGCGCCAGGTCAGGTAGCCGGCCGCGACCTCGGTGTCGTTCTGCGTCGCGAAGGACAGGCCGGCGCGGCCGAGGCGCCGGCGCAGGTCGTTGTGGTTCGACAGCGAGCCGTTATGGACCAGGCACTCGTCCGTGCCGGTGGAGAACGGGTGGGCACCGCGGGTGGTCACCGCGCTCTCGGTCGCCATCCGGGTATGGCCGATGCCGTGGCTGCCCGCCATCCCGGCGAGGTCGAAGCGCGCAGCGACCGCCGCCGGCAGACCAACCTCCTTGTAGATCTCCATCCGCCGCCCGGCGGACACGACGTCGAGTCCGGGGGCGTTGGCGCGGAGCCAGGTCCGGACCTCGTCCTCGGCCTCGGCGGGCATCGACAGGACGGCGTGGGTGTCGCGCATCTCGGCCGCGTGGGGCCGGCCGGTCGCCGCCGCGAGCGCCGCGATGCCGGCCCTCAGGGCCGCCTCGCCCGGTCCCCGCAAGGTCAGCTTCAGGTCTTCCGTAGCGGAGCCGTAGACGGCGAAGCCCGCGCTGTCGGGGCCGCGATCCGTCATCGTCCCGAGCATCGATGCAAGGAGCGCGCCGAGCTGTGGCTCGAGCTGCGGATTCTTGAGAAACAGCCCGACGATCCCGCACATCCGGAGATTTTCCCGCGCCGCGTGACGGGAATACGGTTCGCACAGGGACCGGCGCACGTCAACTGAGGATCACAAAAATTTCTTCTCAGGAAAATAAACGCGGTCGGGAGATCCCGTGCAACAGCCGTGCCGGCCGGTGGAGCGACTGGCTGCCGGCCGCCTGCACCGACGCGATCCAGGGGCGAGTGTGCACCCGCGGGGATCAGGGAGGACCGGGCTCCCGCTCCGAGACGGGCGGGTATGCGGACAGGGAGAAGCGCGGCCTCCCTCGGACACGCACGGAAGGAAAGAACTCGCGGCTCCCGGTCGCCGGCGCGGTCGAACGACGACGTCGGCGGTCGGCACCGCTCCAAAAGCCGATCACCGCACCACAGGTCACCCTGCCGCGACGACGTAACCGAACTCCGCCGCCGCCCCGTCGAGCCAAGTCCAGACGCTGACGGCGAAGCTGCGCGGCACCGCGAGGTCGTAGGTCGGGGCGGCGTCGCGCTGCCAGAGCTGCGCACCGACGTGGGCGATCACCGTGACGGCGGCGTCGCCGGGCTCGAAGGCGCGGGGGTGCAGGTCGACCGCGACGCCCTTGCTCAGGGTGTCGCGCGCGCGCGGACCGGTGAGGCGCAGGACGGCGCGGGACCCGCTCTGCTCGGTCACGGCGGCGAGCCCGCGCAGGTCCTCGGCGAGGCCGGCAAGCGCGCGAGGGTCTTCGGCGACGGCGAGCCACTGGCCGGGCGCCGACCAGACGAGGCCGCGCTCGCCGGACATGCAGGCCTTGCCGGGCTCGGGCAGCCCGCCGAACGCCGCGAGGCGACCGGCTAGAGCCCCCTCCCGCCCGTTCGCCGCGACGATCGTCGCGAGGCCGAGGCGATCGCGCGGCGCGACGTGGAGGCCGGGCGCGCCGGCCGTCGCGCCGTACCGGCCCGGCCGCGCGACGCCTCCCCACGGGCTGCACGGTCGCCACAGGGTACCGGCCGCCTCAGCCATGATGTCTCTCCCCCTGCGGGTCGATGAAGGTGGGGGCGCAGATCTCCACCACGATGTCGCCGCCGCGCACCGGATCGTACGCGCGCACCCGCTCGCCGTGCCGCTCCGGCCCGCGCCGGATCAGGCCGAGGCCGATCCAGTGGCCGAGGCTCGGCGAGTAGGCGACCGAGGTCATCGTGCCCTCGTCGGCCTTGAGACTCGGGGCGGCGCCGAGCGCGAGGAAATGGGCGCCGGCGCGCAGGCGCTCCCCCCGCTCGACCGGGCGGAAGCCGGCGAGCGCCGGCCGATCGGGATCGATCAGGCCCGGCCGTCCCGCCATCCGGCGCCCGACGAAATCCTTGTCGCTCGCGACCATGCCGGCGAGGCCGAGGTCGCGGGCGGTGGTCCGGCCGTCGATCTCGGGCCCGGCGGCGTAGCCCTTCTCGATCCGCATCACCCCGAGCGCCTCCGAGCCGTAGGGCGCGATGCCGAACGGAGCGCCCGCCGCCATCAGCGCCGTCCAGGCGGCGTCGCCGCAGGAGGCCGGCACCGCGATCTCGAAGGCGAGCTCGCCCGAGAACGAGAGCCGGAACAGCCGCGCCGGAACGCCGCCCCCGACCGTGACCGCGCCGCAGGCGAGGAACGGGAAGGCGTCGTTCGACAGGTCGAACCCGTCGTCGATCACCGCCCGCAGGGTGTCGCGGGCGCGCGGGCCGGCGATCGCGAACTGCGCCCATTGCTCGCTCACCGAGGCGAGCTGCACGTCGAGTTCCGGCCACAGCCATTGGCGGCCGTATTCGAGGTGCTCCATCACCTTGGCGGCGTGCACGGTCGATGCGGTCATCACGAAGTGCCGCTCGCCCAGGCGGGCGATCGAGCAATCGTCCTTCAGGAACCCGTCCTCGCGCAGCATGAAGGCGAAGGCCGTGCGGCCGACCGCCAGACCCGCGAGGCGATTGGCGCAGACGCGCTCCAGGAAGGCGAGGGCATCCGCGCCCTGGATATCGATCTTGCCGAGGGTCGTGACGTCGCACAGCCCGACGCGGGCCCGCACCGTCTCGACCTCGCGGATCACGGTCTGGAGCCAGTCGGCCTCCCCCGTCCTCGGGTAGTAGGCCGGGCGCAGCCACAGACCGGCCTCGACGAACACGGCGCCGTGCTCCTCCGCCCAGGCGTGCGAGGCGACCCGGCGGGTCGGGCGGAACTCCCGGCCGCGATGCGTCCCCGCGAGGGCGCCGATCGCCACCGGGGTGACGGGCGGGCGGAACACCGTGGTGCCCGCGGCCGGGACCGGCTGCCCGGTCAGCTCGGCCATGAGGCCGAGGCCCGCGAGGTTGGCGGTCTTGCCCTGGTCGGTCGCCATGCCGAGGGTCGTGTAGCGCTTGAGGAGCTCGACCGCCCCGAAACCCTCGCGGTGGGCCAGCGCGACGTCGTCGGCGGTGACGTCGTTCTGGAGATCGACGAAGGCCTTGCCGGCCGCGCGCCGGCCGGACGGGTGCGCCGCCCGCCACACGGGCGTGTGGGCAGTGCTCTCGGGGTCGGTCGCGGGAGCGGGGGCGGGGTCTCCGGCGAACCCGCATGCCGTCGCCGCGGCGGCGCCGGCGGCGCTCCCCGTCTCCAGGCACTCGGCCAGGGTCAGGCGGCCCGCGGCGGCGCCGGCGGCGATCATGCCGCCCGGCGCCGGGCCCGGCACGAAGGCCTGGATCGCCTCCGACCAGACCGGCCGGCGCGACAGGTGCGAATCGAGATGGATCGCGGGGTTCCAGCCATTGGCGGTCGCGAGGCAGTCGCACGCGATGGTGGCGCCGACGCCCCGCCCGTCCACGACCTCGATCGCCGCGAGCCCGAGGCGGCCGCGGGTGCCGGTGACGCCGCCGCCGAGGATCACCCGGGCGCCCGCCGCCTCGGCCCGGCGGCGCAGGGCCTCCGGCGCCCGCGGCCGCGAGTCGATCACCGCCGTGACCTCGCCGCCGGCGGCGAGCACGTCCGCCACCGTGCGCCAGCCGTCGTCGCCGGAGGTGAGGACCGCGATCCGGCGGCCCGGCAGCACGCCGTAGCGGTGGAGGTAGGTCCGTACCGCGCCGGCCAGCATCACGCCGGGCCGGTCGTTGCCGGGAAAGACGTGCGGGCGCTCGATGGCGCCGGCGGACAGCACCGCGCGACGCGCCGCGATCCGCCACAGCCGCTGGCGCGGGGCGTGGGCGGGCGGCACCGCGAGGTGGTCGGATACCCGCTCGACCGCCCCGTAGGCGCCGTGATCGTAGACGCCGAACAGGGTGGTGCGGGTGAGGAGGCGCACCTCCGGCAGGCCGCGCAGCTCGGCGAGGGTCGCGGCGAGCCACTCGGCGGCGGGTCGCCCGGCGATCTCCCGGCGCTCGCCGTTGAGGCGGCCGCCGGGCACGAAGTCCTCGTCGACCACGATGACCCGGGCGCCGGCCCGCCCGGCCGCCAGCGCCGCCGCGAGGCCGGCCGGACCGGCGCCGATCACCAGGACGTCGCAATGGGCGTGGGTCCGATCGTAGCGGTCCGGATCGGCTTGGATCCCCGCCCGGCCGAGCCCGGCGGCGCGGCGGATCAGCGGCTCGTAGAGCGTCTCCCAGAAGGCCGACGGCCACATGAAGGTCTTGTAGTAGAATCCCGCCGAGAGGACCGGGCCGACGAGGCCGTTCACCGCGAGCGCGTCGAGGGCGAGGGAGGGCCAGCGGTTCTGGCTCGCGGCCTCGAGGCCGTCGTAGAGTTCCGCTACCGTGGCGCGAGTGTTGGGCTCGCGCCGGGCGCCGCCCCGCAGCTCCACGAGGGCGTTCGGCTCCTCGGAGCCCGCCGACAGGATGCCCCGGGGCCGGTGGTACTTGAAGGAGCGGCCAACGAGGCGCACGCCGTTGGCGAGCAGCGCCGAGGCCAGGGTGTCGCCCTGGAAGCCGCCGTAGCGGCGCCCGTCGAAGGTGAAGGCCAGGGGACGGATGCGGTCGATCAGGCCGCCGGCGACCCGCTGCGCCTGCGCGGAGGGCGGCGCGTCGGCGCGCCGGAGGGCGGGCGCGGTCATGGAGCGTCTCCGGTCTGCCGGGCGCGGGCGACGGCGCGGGCGGGCGCGACGGAGGCGATGGCGTGGGTGCGGGTATCGCGGGTCACGACGAGCCAGGCGCGACAGCCGGCGGCATGGAACCACAATTCGTCGATCGGCCCCGCCGGGTTGTCGCGCAGGTAGACGGCGTCGTGCAGGGCCTCCGGCGTGGCGGCGTCTCCCCCGGCGATCCTCGGGGCGGCGTCGCCGCGATAGCTGAACTCGCCGTTGTCGCGCTCGCCGCAATACGGGCATCGGATGCGCATCGGTGCGGGTCCTCAATGCAGGTTCGGTTGCGCGCCCACGCCCTTCTCGTCGATGAGATGGCCGGTGGCGAAGCGGTCGAGGCGGAAGGCGGCGGCGTCCGGGTGGGCCTCGTCGCGGGCGACGAGATGCGCGAAGCAGAAGCCGGCGGCAGGCGTGGCCTTGAAGCCGCCGTAGCACCAGCCGGCATTGAGGTAGAGGCCGTCGATCCCGGTGCGGTCGATGATCGGCGAACCGTCCATCGACATGTCCATGATGCCGCCCCAGTGCCGCAGCAGGCGCAGGCGGCCGAGCGCCGGCCACAGCGCCATGCCGCTCTCCATCACGTCCTCGATCGTCGCCAGGTTGCCGCGCTGGGCGTAGGAATTGTAGCCGTCGATGTCGCCGCCGAACACGAGCCCGCCCTTGTCCGACTGGCTGATGTAGAAGTGGCCGGCGCCGAAGGTCATCACGCAGTCGATCAGCGGTTTCACGCCCTCGCTGACGAAGGCCTGGAGCACGTGGCTCTCGATCGGCAGGCGCAGGCCCGCCATGGCGGCGACGAGCGAGGACGATCCCGCCACCGAGAGCGCGATTTTCTTCGCCCGGATCGGCCCGCGGCTCGTCTCGACGCCGACGACGCGCCCGCCCTCGCGCCGGATCCCGGTGACGGCGCAGTTCTGGACGATGTCGACGCCGCGGGCATCCGCCGCCCGGGCGTAGCCCCAGGCGACCGCGTCGTGGCGCACGGTGCCGCCGCGGCGCTGCAGGAGGCCGCCCTTCACGGGAAAGCGCGCATTGTCGAAGTCGATGAACGGGACCATCGCCCGCACGCCGTCGCGGTCGAGGAGCTCGGCATCGACGCCGGCGAGCCGCATGGCGTTGCCGCGCCGGGCATAGGCGTCGCGCTGGCCGTCCGAGTGGTAGAGGTTCAGGACGCCGCGCTGGCTCACCATCGCGTTGTAGTTGATGTCCTGCTCCAGCCCTTCCCACAGCTTCATCGACCGCTCGTAGAACGGGATGTTGCCGGGCAGGCCGTAATTCGAGCGCACGATCGTGGTGTTGCGCCCGACATTGCCCGAGCCGACGTGGCTCCTCTCCAGCACGGCGACGTCGGTGATGCCGTGCTCCTTGGCGAGGTAGTAGGCGGTCGCGAGGCCGTGGCCGCCGCCGCCGACGATGACGACGTCGTACGCGTCGCGCGGGTCGGCGTCCCGCCAGTGCGGCGCCCAGCCCCGCTGCCCCCGCAGGGCTTGAGCCAGGACACTGAGGAGCGAGAAGTGCATCGGGGAACCTGTCGGGAGCGCCGGGCGACCGACCTTCGTTAGCCGGCATCCAGGCCGTCTCGGCTTGCATTTCGCGACGTCTTTCCCGCAAATCGCGCCGAAATCCTCGTCGTGTCCCTCGGAGGCGGCCCTTGGCGACGATTCCGGGAACGGCGATCGCGTGCGGGACGGAGCGGGTCCGGCGGACGATCGGGTTCGTGCTCGTGCCCGACTTCCCGCTGATGGCCTACGCGGCGGCGGTCGAGCCGCTGCGGGCCGCCAACACCCTGTCGGGCGCCGATCTGTACCGTTGGTGGCACGCCGCACCGGGGGGCGGCCCTGCGCGGGCCTCGAGCGGCGTCGCGATTCCGACCGACGTCGCGGTCGGCGCCGCGGTCCCGGGCACCGACCGGGTCTTCGTCTGCGCCGGCGCCAACCCGGCGGCGTTCGACGATCCCGCCCTCTCGGCCTGGCTGCGCGACCTCGCCCGGAGCGGCGCCGTGGTCGGCGGGATCTCGGGCGGTCCCTATCTCCTCGCCCGGGCCGGCCTGCTCGATGGCCGCCGCTGCACCCTGCACTGGGAGCACGTGCCGGCCTTCGAGGAGCAGTATCCCGAGGCGGACGTGGTCCGCTCGCTGTTCGAGATCGCGGGCACCCGCGTCACCTGCTCGGGGGGAACCGCCGCCCTCGATCTGATGCTCCACCTGATCGAACGCGACCACGGCTCGGGCCTCGCCACCGGCGTCGGCGACTGGTTCCTGCACAACCGGATCCGGGAGGGCCTGAGCCCGCAGCGGATGGACCTGCGCCAGCGCCTCGGCGTGCGCGATCCCCGCCTGCTGCGGGTGCTCTCCGCCATGGAGGCCAACCTGGAGGGCCCTCTGGCGCGGACGGCGCTCGCCGCGCTCGCGGGCGTCTCGGTGCGTCAGCTCGAACGGCTGTTCGCCGACGGGCTCGGGCACGGGCTGCACCGGCACTATCTCGGCCTGCGGCTCGACCGGGCGCGCCAGCTGCGCCGCGAGACGGCGCTGACAGCAGCGCAGATCGCCGCGGCGACGGGCTTTGCCGGGGCGGACGAGCTGTCCAGGGCCGAGCGACGGCGGGCGGCTGGAACCCGCGGCGCGACGGTGAACGGCCGAGGCCGTGGACGGGCCTGAAGGGTCTACGTCCGCGGATACGCGATGATCGAGAGATAGGTCATCGGCCGCTCGATCAGCTCGCGCGGCCCGTGCAAGGCCTCCGCGTCGAACAGCAGCGCGTCGCCGGGCTTCAGGTGGTAGTCCTGGCCGGCATGGTGGTAGCGCACCTCCCCGCTCAGCATGAAGATGAACTCGACGCCGGCGTGGCGAAAGCCCGTATAGGCCTCGGCATCCTCCTGCAGCGTGATGAGGTAGGGCTCGAGCACGGTCTCGCCGCGGATGCCGGCACCGAGAAGCTCGTAGATGTGGCCGACCTTGGTGCCGCGCCGCTCGATCACGACGCCCGTCCCCTTCCGGACGTGGGAGCAGTCGCGGCTCTCCTCGAACGCGGCGAACAGGGTGGTGATCGGCACGTTCAGCGCGCGCGCCACGGCGTTGATCGTGGCGAGCGACGGCGAGATCTGTCCGTTCTCGATCTTCGAGACCATGCCGTGCGAGATGCCGGCCGCGGCCCCGAGGTCGGCGAGCGAAAGCTCGCGTTCGCGGCGCAGCGTCCGGACCTGATGCCCCAGGGCGCGCTCGAGGCTCTTGTCGTCTTCGATGGGCGCATTCGAACCGGTATTCAACATGGCGTGCCCGCAAGCTTCGGACGAAGGCGAAGCGGGGGGCTCCCGGTCCGCACGATCGGCTCCGTCATAGCGGATCTGGGCTCGTCGCACCGCGCCCTCCAGCCGGCAAGACCGCGCAGGGAATCACCGCGCGGGTGGTGTCCCTTGGAGTGGTGTAGCTGACCGAGAGCGGGAGAGCCCGCCGGCGCGCCCTCCACAGCGCTGGAGCAGGCGGGATCTCCCGCGGGGGGGGCCATCGGCGGTGCCGGGTCAGGACCGGGCTGCGAGCCACCAACCCCGAACCCGGGAGACCCCCGATGACCGATGCCATGATGAGCCTGCGGGCGCTGGCCGAGAAGAGCGCCGACGCGGACGTGCCGCGCGAGATGATCGGCTTTGCCGCGCAGCGTCTGATGGAACTGGAGGTGGGCGGCCTGACCGGCGCGGCCCACGGCGAGAAGAACCCAGAGCGGCTGGCCCAGCGCAACGGCTACCGTGACCGGGACCGGCAGCCGCGGGCCGGCACGGTCGAGCTGCGCGTCCCGAAGCTGCGGACGGGGAGCGACTTCCCGAGCTTCCCCGAGCCGCGTCGCATGACCGAGAAGGCGCGGGCCGCCGTGATCCAGGAGACCTGCATCCAGGGCATCTCGACCCGCGCCGTCGATGATCTCGTCCAGGCCCTGGGCGGGACGGGCATCTCCAAGCGCCAGGTCAGCCGGCTGTGCCGGGAGACAGACGAGCGCGTGTGAGCAATTTGCCGGGATTCATGATATTATATGGATCGAAGCAGTTCTTTAACTTGCGCATCATCATCATTTCGACGTCGCTTTTGTAGCGCTCGACTTCGCCGATGCGCAGACGGCCGATACCATGTTCCGCCGTGATCGATCCGCCGAGCTTGGCGACGATGTCGTGGACGATCTGATTGACCTCCGGCAGGTAGGACTGCCAGACGCTCCCGTCGCCGCCCTCCGCCTGCAGCGGATTGTAGTGGATATTGCCGTCGCCCAGATGGCCGAAGGCGAAGGATCGCAGGCCCGGAAAGCGTGTTTCGAGCGCTCCGTTCGCCTCCTCGATGAATTGAGCCACCTTCGAGATCGGGACCGAGACGTCGTGCTTGTAGGATGCGCCTTCGAGACGCTGGCCCTCCGGCGTGCCTTCCCGGATGCGCCAGAGGGCAGCGGCCTGCTCGGCCGAACTGGCGACCGTGCCGTCGACCAATTCGCCACCGTCGAGCCCGGCTTCGAGAGCCGACAGCAGGTGGGCTTCCAGAGCGTCGTGCGTGCTTTGATCGGCAACCTCGACCAGCAGGTACCAGTCGTGGCGCGTCGGCAGCGGATCGCGGATGCTCGCATTGTGCTTGATGGCGACGTCCAGGCAGCGTCGCTCCATCAACTCGACCGTGGTGATGCTGTCTCCGAGCGAGGATTTGGCGCGCCGCAGCCAGGAGACCGCGGTGGCCGGTGACGGCGTCGCGAGGAAGGCCGTGGCGGAAGCTTTCGGCAACGGCAGCAGCTTCAGCGTCGCCGCGGTGATGATGCCGAGGGTGCCCTCGGCGCCGATGAAGATCTGCTTGAGGTCGTAGCCTGCATTGTCCTTGCGCAGACCGCGCAGGCCGTCCCAGATCTGACCATCCGGCAGCACGACTTCGAGCCCGGCGACGAGCGCGCGCGCCGTGCCGTAGCGCAGCGCCTGCACGCCGCCGGCATTGGTCGAGAGGTTTCCGCCGATCTGGCAACTGCCCTCGGCACCGAGGCTCAGCGGGAACAGGCGGCCGTTCGCTCTCGCGGTTTCCTGGATGACCTGCAGCACGACGCCGGCATCGACCGTGATGGTGTCGTTCGCGAGGTCGATCTCGCGGATCCTGTTCATCCGTCGCGTCGAGACGACGATCTCAGAGTCGTCGCCGTGCGGCTGGCCTGCACCTGTCAGGCCGGTATTGCCGCCTTGCGGCACGATCGGCGTGTTCGTCCTCGCGCAGATGGCGACGACCGCCGCCATCTGCTCGGTTGTCGCCGGCATGACGACGAGCGGGACCCGACCGTTCCAGTTGTCGCGCCAAGCGACCATCATGGGCTGCATGGCGGCGCGATCGGTGATCACGCCACGCTCGCCCACGACCGCGCGGATCGGATCCAGGATCTCGCGTGCGAACCTCGCGGGATCCGCCGTCAGGTCGCGGGTCGTGGCGCCTTGCGCGATCGAAGCGGTCGGTTCGGCTGTCGTCATACGCGTCATCTCACTCTGCCGGCACGATCTTGGCGACGTCGTGCTTGCGGGCGTGGCCGAGATACAGGGCGATGAAGCCTGCGAGAAGCATCAATGATGCAATCGCGAGCAGCGCGATCTCAATGCTGTTGGTGCTTTGTTTCACGATTCCGATCAGCTGCGGTCCGAGGTAGCCGCCGATATTGCCGATGCAGTTGATGAGAGCGATGCCGACGGCGGCCGCCGCCCCGGTGAGAAAGGCGGTCGGAAGGGTCCAGAACACCGGCAGCGAGACGTTGACGCCGATCAGCGCGATGGACAGCGCGATCAGGCCGCCGACCGGGCTGCTCATGTAGGCCGACATCACCATCCCGGCGGCGCCGACGAACAGGGGCCCGACCAAGTGCCAGATGCGCTCGCCGGTGCGGTCGGAATGCCGGGTCCAGTAGACCATGCCGATCGCCGCCCCGACGCTCGGAAGGCCCGTCAACAGGCCGAGATAGAACGGGTTCGTGATGCCGTGCGACTGCACGAGACCCTTGACGATCTGGGGCATCCAGAAGCCGAGGCCGTAGAGGCCGATGACGGGTCCGAGATAGACGAGCCCGAGCAGCCACAGGCGGCTACTCCTCAGCGCATCCATCAGATGGACGGTGCCGTGGTCGTGGGTCCGGGCGGCCTCTTCGGCACGCATCGTGCTGGTCAGCCAGTCGCGCTGCTCCTTGGTCAACCACGTCGCGTCTTCCGGCTTGTCGGTGAGGTAGTACAGGCAGACCACGCCGAGGACGACGGCCGGAATGGCCTCGATCAGGAACATCCAGCGCCAGCCTTCGAGGCCGAGCAGGCCGTGCATCCCGAACAGCGCCCCGGAGATCGGAGCGCCGATGACACTGGCGAGCGGCGTCGTCAGGATGAACAGGCCGAAGGTGCGGCCGCGGTACTTCGCGGGAAACCACAGCGTCAGGTACAGGATGATGCCAGGGAAGAAGCCGGCCTCGGCGATGCCGAGCAGCAGGCGGAGCGACAGGAAGCTCCACTGGCCCTGGATGAAGGCCATCGCGCCCGAGATGACGCCCCAGGTGATCATGATGCGTGCGATCCAGACGCGCGCACCGAACTTGCGGAGCGCCAGGTTGCTGGGCGGCTCGCACAGGACGTATCCGATGAAGAAGATGCCGGCGCCGAGACCGAAGAGCGCCGGCGAGAACCCCATATCCGCGTTCATGGCGATCGCAGCGAAGCCGACGTTCACGCGATCGAGCCAGCTGATGAAGTAGCAGAGGCACAGGAACGGGATCAATCTCCATGTGATGCGCCGAATCGTGGCCGTCTCGATCTCGTGCATTGGCGTTTCCTCCCTCGGATATTATTGCTAACAATGGGCAGTTATTCTTGTCGTGCTTGATATTCGCCGTCGGCGAATGCGTCAGATGCTCCGGCCGCCATCGATGTCGAGGATGACGCCGGTCAGGAATTCCGCCTCGTCGGATGCGAGAAACAGCGCCGCATTGGCCACGTCTCGGGGTTGGGCGAGTCGCCCGAGCGGCACGATGGCGCGCATCTGCGCACGCAGCTCCGGCGTGTCGTCGCCACCGATGAACGTCTTCAGGAGAGGGGTTTCCGTCGCGACCGGCGCCAGCGCGTTGACGCGGATCCGGGCTCCGGCGAGTTCGAGCGCCAGGGTCTTGGTGAGATTATGCACCGCCCCCTTGCTGGCGTTGTAGTAGGCAAGGCCGGGACGCGGCCGATTTCCGGCCGTCGATCCGACATTGAGGATCACGCCGCCGCCCTGCTTGCGCATGACCGGCGAGATCGCCGCACAATAATGAAAGATCGACTTGAGGTTGACGTCGAACATGCGGTCGAACTCGGCCTCGGGAACGCCCTCGAACGGGCCCTTCTCGTGGCTGGTGCCAGCGTTGTTGACCAGGATGTCGATCCTGCCGAATGCTTCCCGGCCCTGGTCGATCGTCCGCTGCACATCGGCAACCTGAGTGACGTCGGCCTGCACGGCGATGGCGCCTCGACCGATCGTCTCGGCCGCGCGCGCGGCGGCTTCAGGATTCCAGTCGACGACGAGGAGGCGTGCGCCTTCCGCAGCGAAACGTTCGGCGATGGCGAAGCCGATCCCGGAGCCGGCGCCCGTGACGAGCGCGACCTTATCCTGCAAACGCGGCAAATTTTCCTCCCGATTTCCATCCCGTGCGGATGCGACTCCGCCGTCGTTCCGTAGGGAAGCGACAGGGAGCAGTCCGGGGTGGATTGCCGGATATTCACCCCGATCCGAGCATTCGCGAAAAGCCCGGCTGCGCTGATATCAGCTATAACGGTACCGAGCAGGCCGCCCGCCGCGGCTGGGGCTGCCGCGCGCCGGATGGCTATTTCGGTGATCGCAGCGCCCTACCGTCCGCCTTGCGGGTCACGCCGCGCAACACGTCGAGGGGAACGCTGGTCTCGACCGCATCCTCGATGATGCGGACGACCGCACGGACCAGCGGCGTCACAGGCTTGTTGCTCGGCGTGGCGATCACCAGCAATGCGCGCATCGCCGGGGAGGCGAAGGGGCGTACGCGCAGCTTGCCGTCCTTCACTTCGCGATGCACCGACCCGAAGGGCAGCACCGTCGCGCCGACGCCGCGTTCGACCAGTTGCTTGAGCGCCGCAACGCAATCGACCTCGGTCACCACGTGGGGACGAATGCCTTCCGAAGCGCAGGCCGAATCCAGCACGCGCCGCAAACCGTTCTCCGGGCCGGGCAGCACGCATTCGCGACCCGCCAGTTCGGAGAGCATGACCGGATCGTCGTGGTCGTCTCCGTCCGCGGCCGGACGCTCGACGAGAAACAGATCCTCCAACAGCAGCGGCGTGGTAATCAAGCTCGGGCTGCTGCGCGCATCGTAGAGAACGGCGACATCGATCCTCTGCGCTTCGGTCCATTCCAGCAGAATCGCGCTGAATGCTTCGCGGATGCGGAGGCGCGCTTTCGGAAACTCCGCGGCGAAGCGCAGCGCCAGATCGGCACCGAGGCTCGCCGCCAGCGAGGGCGGGATACCGAGCGTGATCTCACCGGACACGTCGAGCGTGCCCGCGGCCAATTCCTCGCGCAGGTCGGAGAGCTGCTGGATCACGCTCTGGCCGACATCAAGGAAGCGCCGGCCGGCTGCCGTCAACGTGACGCCGCGCCCGTGCCGGTAGAAGAGCGGCCCGCGGAGCTCGGTCTCGAGCTTGCCGATCTGCCGGCTCAACGCCGGCTGGCTGACTCCCAGCCGCACGGCCGCGCGCGACAGCGAACCGACCGCAGCGACCTCCAGAAAATACCGGATCTCGAGGAGGTCCACGGCAGATCGCTTCCAGCACCGACACTCCGGTTATATCTTCTATCTCCCAGGGCGCATAGGTCGCGGCGGCGCCGGTGCCTATCATCGCGCGAGCGAGCGCGATCTCGCACATTCCAACGGCTTCGGGGACTTGCCAATGCGGTCATCGCCGCTCTCGAGCGTCAGCTATGCCTATCTCGACGCGATGCAACGGGCCTTCGACGCCGATCCGCAATCGGTCGAGCCCGGCTGGCGGGTCGTGTTCGAGGTTCTCGCCGAGACCGGCTCCCCGGGCGCCGACCTCCGCACGGGGCAGGACGCGCTGTGGCGCGACCGCGGCCACCTGCAGGCGCAACTCGATCCGTTGGCGCCACGAACGGCGACGCACGACCCGCTACAGGCCGTCTATGCCGGTACGCTGGCGATCGAATCCGCCCATATCGACGACGAGTCGCGACGCAGCTGGCTGCGCTCGGCGGTCGAGACCGGGGCCGGCCTGCCCGCGCCCGAAACGCCTCACAGGCTGCTCGCCGATCTGATCGCGGCGGAAGAGTTCGAAGCGTTTCTCGCCAAGAAGTTTCCCACCAAGAAGCGCTTCGGCGCCGAGGGGGCGGAGGCCATCGTGCCCCTGCTGCGCCGCGTGCTGACCCGTGCCGCCAACGAAGGCGTGACGCGCGCGATCATCGGCACGATGCACCGCGGTCGGCTGTCCCTGATGCACAATGTGCTCGGACGTCCCTTCGCCCGGCTGATCGCCGAGATCAAAGGCGCGCATCCCTTCCCGGCCGACGCTGCACGCCCGGCCGACGTTCCGTACCATCTCGGCTACGAGACCGAGCTGATGCTGGACGGCCGCACGATCTCCGTCAGCCTGCTGGCCAATCCATCCCACCTCGAGGCCGTCGATCCGGTGGTTCTCGGCCGCGCCCGCGCAGCGCAGGACGAGGCCGGCGATGCTCGCACGGTTCTGCCGATCATCATCCACACCGATGCCGCCGTGATCGGCCAGGGCCTCGTCGCCGAATGCATTCAGCTCGGCGGTCCTGCCGGCTACAGCGTCGGCGGGACCGTGCATCTGATCGTCAACAACCAGATCGGCTTCACGACGCCGCAGCAGGAAGCGCGCACGTCGCGCTACTGCACCGGGTCATGGAAGGCGGTCGACAGCGTCATCCTGCACGTCAACGGCGACGATCCGGCCGCCGTCGCGAAATCCGCCGACATCGCCGTCGCATGGCGCCAGGTCCAGGGATGCGACGCCGTCGTCGACCTCGTCTGCTACCGTCGCAACGGCCACAACGAGATCGATGAACCAGCCTTCACGCAGCCGACGCTTTACGCCCGCATCGCCGAGCACCCGCCGGTCGCACAGGGATTCGCGCAGCAGGAGATCCGGGCGGGCAGGCTGACGCAGGCCGAGGTGACCGCGATGCGAGACGCCGCGCGGGCGCGACTTCAGGCGGGCTACGACGAGGCTCCGGGCTACCCCATCGAGGCCGATCGCCGTCGGCCCCGGCCGACGTCGCGACCGACCGACGTCGGCGTCAGCGCCGGCACGCTGCAGACGCTCTCCGACCTGCTCGCGGCCGCCCCCGCCGGCATGACGCTGCACCCGCGTATGGGCCGCGTGCTGAAGCAGCGACTGATCGATGCCGCGGGCGTGCCATGGCCGTCCGCCGAGAGTCTCGCCGTCGGCAGTCTGTTGCGCGACGGCGTGGCCGTGCGACTGTCCGGACAGGATGTGGTGCGTGGCGCCTTCTCGCATCGCCATTTCGCGCTGGCCGATTACGACACCGGCGTCACGCATACGAGTCTCGCCCATATCGGCGCGCAGCCGAGTTTCGAGGCCTTCAATTCGCCGCTGTCGGAATATGCCGTGCTCGGCTTCGAATACGGATACAGCCTCGAGCGAAGCGATGCGTTGGTCATCTGGGAAGCGCAATTCGGTGATTTCGCGAACGGCGCCCAGATCATGATCGATCAGTTCGTCGTGGCTGCCGAGGCGAAATGGTGCAATCCCTCTCGTCTCGTCATGCTGCTGCCGCACGGACTCGAAGGGCAGGGACCGGAGCACTCGTCTGCCCGTCTCGAACGGTATCTCCAGCTTGCCGCCGACAACAACATCCGTATCGTCAATCCCTCGACTCCGGCCAACTACTTCCATCTGCTTCGCGCGCAAGGGCTCGGCCGGTACACCTGTCCATTGATCGTGATGGCGGCCAAGAAGCTGCTGCGCCTTCCGGCAGCGCTGTCGCCCGTGACGGATTTCCAGCCGGGCAGCGCGTTCGAGCCGGTGATATCGAGCGTGCCCGACGGCCCGATCGACACCGTGCTGATGTGCTCGGGCAAGATCGCCTACGACCTCGAGGAAGAACGCGCCAGACGCAACGCGACGACCGTCGCCATCCTGCGCCTCGAATGTCTCTATCCGCTGCCGTCCGAGCAGATCGGGGCGCTTCTCCAGCGCTGGCCGGACGCCCGGCTCGTCTGGGTGCAGGAGGAGCCCCGGAACATGGGCGCGTGGAACTGGCTGGACCGCCGGCTCGAAGCCATCGCAACGGATGTCGCCTGCAAGCAGCCAACCTTCGCGTATGTCGGCCGCCCGGAATCGGCATCTCCCGCAGGAAGCTTCCACGGCAATCACGATGCCGATCAGCGAATGATCGCCGCATATGCGTTCTCGTTGAGCGCAGGTGCGGGTTCGAAGGCCAAGAGGCAGGCTGCATGATCGCCGGCCTCGCGAACGAGGTTCGCTTGGTCGGTGGTGAGTCAACGTGCACCTGCGCCTTTCCAGGTCGCCGCCAGGGAGACGTCGCGGACGATTTCCCGGGTCGCCGCGCCCTGTTTCTTCATCGCCGCGGCGATCAAGGCGGAGACCTAAGCAGATTTCGCAAAAGTTTTTGCCGGTTTTGCGACAAAAATCTGCGGCAAAACAAAGACCTGAGCGGACGAAGCGTTGGCTCTCCAACACAAGGCTGCTTAGCTGATCTCGCGGATGCGCATGCCGATGCCGCCGATCGCCTCCGCCGCCCGGCCCGTGGCACCTCGGATTGTCGAACGGCATCGGAACGGGGCCCCTGATCGGCGTCCAATCGGGCCCCCTGTTGCGCGTGGCGCGACGCCCCTGACCAGCCCGGCGAAGCGGGTCGGGGTGGCGCCCGTTGGCGGGCCGGGATGTCGAGCACCACGTCGGCCGAGTGCACGCCCTCGCGCAGCGCCTCGGCACGGGCCGCCTCGAGTTCGCGGCGGATCCGTTCGAGGGCGGCGGGCAGGGCCCAGTGGCCTGCGCGCCGGCTCACGCTGGGAGAAGGGGCAGGTCGAGAACCAGGTCGGGCGGTTGCGCGAGCGCCTGTTCACCCGGAGGCGCGGCGCATGAGCGAAGTCGATTTCCGCGTCGCGAAGCGATCCCGCAGGGATCGCCAGAAGCGATCAATCGGAAATCGTATGAGAAGCCACGGCGAGCTCAACTCCCTGCTGCTCGACAGGGGCGTCGCCCAAGCAGACTTGCGTTGGCACGCCAACGCTTCGTCCGCTTAAATTCTTGTTTTGTCGCAGATTTTTACCGCAAAACCGGCAACCCCTTTTGCGAAATCTGCCTAGCCGAGCCCCCCTGCAGCGCCTCGAAGATCCGGGGCAGCGTCACGCCCCTTGGCGTCCGGAGGCCGTGTCGTTCCCCCGTCCGATGGCGCGAAGGGACGGCGGACTTGCTTGAGAGATGCTCGGCGCACCGTCCCTCGCCGGCGGCATCATCTGTTTGGAGGATGCCGCTGCCTGTTTTGGACTGATATTGGTATTACCGCAACCAGCGAGATCATCGTGGGGCGTCTTGATGCGGGAAGCGCTTATCGACCGGATCTACGAGGCTGCGGGAACCCCGGAGCTCTGGCCGGAAGTCCTTCAGTCGCTCGGCGATACGGCAAACTCGGACGGCGCCGTGCTCACCGTGCTGCCCCCCGTCGGTACGCCCCGCTGGATCGCCTCGCCGGCTTTGGAGCCGCCTCTGGGTCATCGGACGGCCTCGACCTCCTGGCGCAGCGGCAGGCGCACGGCGCAATGGCGCGCCGAGGCCCAAGCGGGCTTCATGCGCGACATCGACCTCGTGTCGGGCTCCTGTGATGGCTGGCCCTGCGAGATCGAGACGCCGTTCTGGCAGGTAGGGACGACGATCCCCCTGCCGACAGGTGACGTGGCGATCGTCACCGCCGAACGTCGGGCCCAAACCGGCCCCCACGAAGCCTCCATCCTGCCCAGGCTCGACGCCTTGCGGCCCCATCTCGTGCGCGCCTGTCATCTCAGCGCCCGGTTCAACTGCGAGCGCTCCCACCTCACCAGCATGACCCTCGACCAGATCGGACTCCCCGCCGCGGTCCTGTCGGCTTCGGGGCGGGTTCTCACCATGAACGCTCGTCTGCAGGAGCGGGAGGAGGTCCTGCCCCCGGGCCAGCACGGCGGTCAGTTGTTCAAGAGCCCGATCAACAGCAATCTGCTGCAGGAGGCGATCGGCAACGTCGTCGGAGGCCGGCATGCGGCGCAGACCATGCCGGTGCGCAGCTATTCCGACCACCGCCCTCAGATCGCTCATATCATGCGCTTGAAACGGCACCCCGGCGACGTCTTCGGTGCCTCGGCGGTGCTGCTCGTCCTCGTGCACGTCGGCGCGCGGGCCGTTCCGGACGACGGCCTCCTGAACATGCTGTTCAACCTCACCCCGGCGGAGGCGCGGCTGCTCCAGGCGCTGGCCGGGGGCTTGCGCCTGCAGAGCTACGCCGAGAGCGTCGGCGTCCAGACGAGCACGGTCCGCACCCAGCTCACCTCGATCTTCAACAAGACCGGGACCAAGCGGCAGGCGGAGTTGCTGAGCATCGTCGCCTCGCTCGCGCTGTTCAGTGGGCAGACGACGAAGTGCTTGGGTGCGGCGTAGATCAAGCCGCGTCGCCGTCCAGGAAGGCGGCCAACGCCTGCGCGGTCGGAAAGGCGTCGAAGGTCCCGAATCGGCAGGTGGTGAGCGCACCGCACGCCGCGGCCTGTCGCAGGGTCGCGGCGAGAGGCTCGTGCGCGAGCAGGCCCGCCATCAGCCCGGCCGTGAAGGCGTCCCCCGCACCGACCGTATCGACTGCCGCCACCGCGAAGGCCGGCTGGTGCAGGGGCGGCGATCCAGGGCGGAACGCCATCGCGCCGCACTCTCCCAGGGTCACCACCAGAAGTTCGAGGCCGCCGTCCAGCAGTGCGGCAATGGCCGGCGTCGCGGCCCGGGCGTCGGCGATGGTGTCGGGAGTTCCGAGGCCGAGGTCGGCGGCCTCGACCGCATTGACGACGAGGATCGCCGTGTCGGCAAGGATCCCCGGATCGATGGGGCGCACCGGCGACGGGTTGAGCAGCGTGGGCCGGCCCAGCGCCCGAGCCAGGGCGAAGGCCTCGCGGGTGGGGGCGTCCGGCGATTCGAAGGTCGCTGCCACGAGGTCCGCCCGCCCGACACGGGCGGCGACGGCTCGGACGTCGTCCGCATCGAGGGCGAGGTTGGCGCCGAGACACACCGCCAGGCAGTTCTCGCCGGAGGCATCGACGAAGGCGACGCCGGCGCCCGTCGAGCCTGCATGTGGCACCAGCATCTCCTCGGAGAACCCGACTTGCGCGAAGGTCGAGCGGACCATCGGGGAGACCATGTCCGTGCCGACCGCAAAGAGTCCGTCCACCGTGATGCCGAGCCGATGCGTGGCGAGCGCGAGGTTGAAGCCCTTGCCGCCAGGCTCCGCCAGGAAGGCCAAGCCATTGAGGGACTCGCCCGCCTGCGGCAGCCGCGCGACCTTGACCGAGCAGGCCATCACGAAGCTTCCGATGACGAAGACGCGCATGGAGTGCTCCGAGCCTATCCGATATAAGCATCTGTAGCGGAGGTCGATCGGACGTGCGCCCCAAAAATCGGACGACAGGCGGTGAGGTCGAGCCGGATTTCGCGGGAGACGAGCGTCCCTCGGTGCTCTCTCTCCTGCGACTGCGCAGCGACACGGCGATGCCGCTGTACCGGCAGATCGAAAGCCAACTGCGCGAGCTCATCCTGTCGGGTTCGCTGCCGCCGGGCGTCATCCTGCCGGCAGAGCGCCAGCTCGCCGACAGCCTCGGGGTCAGCCGCGTCACCGTCCAGCGCGCCTATGCCGAACTCAGCGACAACGACTTCCTTGTGCCGCGCGGGCGCTCCGGCTTCCTCGTACGCCGCCCCCCCGAGCCCGTGCGCCCGGGCATGGACCGGCTCAAGGGCTTCACGGAGGAGATGCGGGAGCTGGGGAAGATCCCGTCCTCGCGCATTCTCGATCGGGCGGTCACCCAGGACCGCTCGATCGCTTCGATCTTCGGCCTGCCCTCGACGGCCCCGTTCCTGCGCCTGACGCGCGTTCGTTCCGGCGACGGCGTGCCGATGTCCCGCGAGGTCGCTTGGTACAACATCCGCGCGGTGCCCGCCCTTGAGACCGGCGATCTCTCCGGCTCCGTCTACGCCTTCCTGGGCGGGCACCCGAACGGCCGTCTCGTGCGCTGCGAGCAGACGGTGGAGGCGACGATGCCGACGGCGGACGAATGCGAGATCTTCGCCTTCGAACGGCCGCTCCCGTGCCTGCTGATCAAGCGCCACAGCTACAATCAGGACTCAGTCATGATCGAGTATGTCGAGGGCCTGTTCCGGGGAGATGTATACCGCTATCGACTGAATTTGAGCGCTTAGTGAATTCAATTGATATATCTCCACGCTCGGCAGGGCGTAGTCGGCTGTATAAATATATCTGCTTATTTTGAATGATTATTAATATCTATGCTTGCGGATTCAGCCGGAAGATCTGTAACGGCGACAGGCGAGCATTGTCGGGAGGCGTTTCCCTGCGGCCGGCGTAGAATACAAGAGGTCATTGAAAATGACCTCTGGTTCCGTTTTCGGATTCCTGCCAAGCCTTTGGCTCGGTATCGAAAATTCGAAATGGGTCGATAGCCCTGTCGATCTCGGGCTTGCCCGAGATCGGAGTCGATGCGTCAGCATCCTGGGCCGTTGGCATAAGTCCTGGAGGATGCCGATCGGGCGACCGACCTCCGTCCCCAGGGCCCGGATCGCGGCGCCAACCCGGGCGTGATCATCCTGCGTGCCATGACCGACGTCGAGGCGGAACGTGTCGACCCCAGCCAGGAACAGGGCCCTCAGCCGGCCACGATCGTGCGGCCGCGCGGCGGCTCCGGCAGGGCCCGGGCGAGGCTGACGGCAGGATCGGCCGCGGCCAGGGCGGCCGCGAACAGCCGCCGCAGGAAGGCTCCGGGCTCGGTCACGGCGCGTCCCCCTACTCGTTGTCGCCCCGGATCGCGGCGATGACCGCATCCGTGACCTGCCGGGTCGTCGCCTTGCCGCCGAGGTCGGGGGTGTGCAGGTTCGGGTCGGCGGTGACGCGCTCGACGGCGCGCATCAGCCGGTCGGCCGCCGGCTTCTCGCCGAGGTGCTCGAGCATCTGGCAGGCGGTCCAGAACGTCGCGACCGGGTTGGCGATGCCCTTGCCGGCGATGTCGAAGGCCGAGCCGTGGATCGGTTCGAACATCGACGGGAAGGCGCGCTCCGGGTTGATGTTGGCGGTCGGCGCGATGCCGAGCGAGCCGGCGAGCGCCGCGGCGAGATCCGACAGGATGTCGGCGTGCAGGTTGGTGGCGACGATGGTGTCGAGGGTCTCGGGCTTGATCACCATGCGCATCGTCATGGCGTCGACCAGCATCTTGTCCCAGGTCACGTCCGGGAAGTCCTGCGCCACCTCGGCGGCGATCTCGTCCCACATCACCATGGCGTGGCGCTGGGCGTTCGACTTCGTCACCACGGTGAGCAGCTTGCGCGGGCGGCTCTGCGCCAGTCTGAACGCATAGCGGATGATGCGCTCGACGCCGCTGCGGGTCATCATCGAGACGTCGGTGGCGACCTCGTTGGGATGGCCCTGATGCACCCGGCCGCCGACCCCGGCGTACTCGCCCTCCGAGTTCTCGCGCACGATCACCCAGTCGAGCTCCGGGCCCGAGACGTGGCGAAGCGGGCTGGTGATCCCGGGCAGGATCCGGGTCGGGCGCACGTTGGCGTACTGGTCGAAGGGCTGGCAGATCGCGAGGCGCAGGCCCCACAGGGTGATGTGGTCGGGCACGTCCGGCGCGCCGACGGCGCCGAAGTAGATCGCGTCGTGGTAGCGGATCTGCTCGCGGCCGTCCGCCGGCATCATCACGCCGTGCGTCTTGTAGTAGTCCGAGCCCCAATCGAAGTGATCGAACTGGAACCGGAACGTGCCGGTCTTCTCGGCCAGGGCGTTGAGCACCTCGACGCCGGCGGCGATGACCTCGATGCCGATGCCGTCGGCCGGGATCGCGGCGATCTTGTAGGTCTTGGTCATGATCGAACTCCGGGTGGGATGAGAGATGCCATCTGAACAGGGGATCAGTGGGCGGTGACGTCGGCTGCTCCAGCACGCCGCCCCGCACGGGCGACGGTGAGGGTCAGCACCGCGGACACGACCAGCAGGCCGGCCACGAAGACCAGTCCGCCGGTGAAGCTGCCGGTCTTGTCCTTGATCCAGCCGATCGCCCAGGGGCCGACGAAGCCGCCGAGATTGCCGATCGAGTTGATCGTCGCGATGCCGACGGCCGCCGCCGAGCCCGACAGGAACATCGTCGGCATCGCCCAGAGCGGAGGCTTGGCCGCGCTGATGCCGACATTGACCAGGCTCAGCGCCGCGATCACCGCGGCGACCGAGGTGGCGCCGCCGGCCAGCACGAGACCGGCCGAGGCGACCAGACACGCGATGGCGACGTGCCACTTGCGCTCGCCGGTCCTGTCCGAGTGACGTGCCCACAGGATCATCGCCACGACCGCGATGGTCGGCGGCACGCCGTTGAGGAAGCCGACCGCCATGGTGGAGAGCCCGAAGCTCTTGATGATCTGCGGCGCCCAGATGCCGAGCGTGTAGAGGCCGGCCGAGGTTCCGAAGTAGATCAGGGCGAGTGACAGCACGCGGATATCGGCGAGACCCGCCATGATGCTGTGCTTGGCGGCCGTCTGCTTGGCGGCCCGCTCGGCGTTCATCTCGGCGACGAGCCATGCCCGCTGGTCGTCGGCGAGCCACTTCGCCTTCTCGGGCCGATCGGTCATGTAGAACAGCACGACGACCCCGAGCACGACGGCGGGCGCCGCCTCGACGAGGAACATCCACTGCCAGCCGTGCAGGCCGAGGATGCCGTCCATGTCGAGCAGCGCGCTCGAAACCGGCGAGCCGAGCACGACCGAGATCGGGGCAGCGGCCATGAACAGCGAGACGACGCCGGCGCGGTATCGGGCCGGGAACCAGTAGCTCAGATAGAGGATGATGCCGGGAAAGAAGCCGGCTTCTGCCGCGCCGAGCAGGAAGCGCAGGGCGTAGAAGCTGTATTCGCCTTTCACGAAAGCGAAGGCGCCCGAGATGATGCCCCAGGTGATCATCACCCGGGCGATCCAGAGCCGCGCGCCGACCTTGTCGAGGATGACGTTCGAGGGCACCTCGAACAAGAAGTACCCAAAGAAAAATATTCCTGCCCCGAAACCGAAGACGGCCGAGGAGAAGCCGAGATCCCTGTTCATCGTCAGCGCGGCGAAGCCGATGTTCACGCGGTCGAGGAAGGCGATGAAATAGAGCAGGCAGATGAAGGGAACCAAGCGCCACGCGACCCGGCGCATGGTCGCTGTCTCGAGCGACACGTCCATCGTTTCCTCCTGCTGCGGCTGCGCTCCATTCATTCTTGAGCGCTATCTTCCATGCAAGCTGGAATGCTGGTTAAAAGGCCGTGAACGCGGTGTCAATCGCTGTTCCGCCGCTGGTATGGAAGATAACAGGCATGCTGCATCGCAGGAGGCGCGGGATGGTGCGGGCGCGGCCCAAGGGACCACGGGAAGGCGGGCAGCAGGGCGAAGACGGCGAGAGGCGGACCTCGCTCGTCGACGACGCTTACGCAGCGATGCGCGCCAACATCCGCGACGCGACCTTCGCGCCCGGCTACCAAGCTTCCGAACAGGAGATCGCGTTGCGGCTCGGGATGAGCCGGACGCCGGTCCACGAGGCGGCGATCCGGCTTCAGGAGGACGGTCTGGTGCGCGTCCTGCCGCGCAAAGGCATCCTCATCCTGGCCCTCGCCCCCGACGACGTGCGGGAGATCTACGACGTGATCATCGCCATCGAGGGTCGCGCGGCCGAACTCGTCGCGGCTCTCCCGGAGGCCGGGCGGGCTGCCGCTGCAGAGGATCTCGACGCACACACGACGAGGATGGAGGAGGCATACGCCCGCCAAGACCTTCCGGCTTGGGGTGGAGCGGATGCGGCGTTCCACGCCGCGCTGATCGAGCACGCCCGGAACGGGCGGATGAGCCGGATCGTGCAGACGGTCAACGATCAGTCACACCGTGCACGCATGCTGACGCTCAACCTGCGGCGCGGTCTCGATGCTTCGATCGCGGAACACCGGGAGATCGCCCACGCGATCCGTTCGGGAGATCCTGGCGCGACGCTGGACGCGGCTCGTCGCCACCGTCTTCGCGCTCGCGATGAACTTCTGCCTCTTCTCGCGAGCTACGGCTTGAAGCACTTGTAGATGCTGCAGGCCTGGAAAACGAATTTTTCAGCCACTTTGAACCGCCCGGAGACTCGAACCGCAGCGCCCTCCCCTGCCCTGCCCCGGTGACCGGCCGGCGCCACGGAACCAGCCCGAGGCGGGAGGGCGCATGCTCAGAACTGAACCCCCCGGGTCAATGCGCCGTCGACGACGAGGTTGGTGCCGGTGATGAAGCTCGCGGCCGGGCTCGCCAGGAACACGGCGGCGCGGGCGATCTCCTCCGGGCGGGCCATCCGGCCGGTCGGGTTGAGGCGCAGGGCCTCGGCGAACAGCGTCGGGTTGCCCTCCTGGATCCGGTGCCACACCCCGCCCTCGAAATAGGTGTTGCCCGGCGACACCGTGTTGGCGCGGATGGCCTTGCCCGCGAGCTGGAAGGCGAGCCCCTGCGCGTAGTGGATCAGGGCCGCCTTGAAGGCGCCGTAGGGCCCGGCCGCGAAGTCGATCTCGCGGCCCGACACGCTCGAGATGACGACGATCGACCCGGCCTCCGAGCGTTCGAGGAACGGCATCGCGGCCTCGACCGCCGCGACGGTGCCCATGATGTCGACCGAGAAGCCGGAGCGCCACGCCGCCTCGTCGGCCCCGACCGCGAGCGCGCTGACGTTGGGCACCAGGATGTCGAGGCCGCCGAGTTCCTCCCCGGCCTGCGCGATCCAGGCCCTGAGGGCATCGGAATCGGCGACGTCGACGGCGCGGCCCGTCGCCGCCACGCCCCTGGCGCGGAGCGCCGCCACCTTGGCGGCGACCTCCTCGTCGCTGCGGGCGCAGAGCGCGACGGCGGCGCCCTCCTCCGCCAGGAGGTCGGCGATGGCGCCGCCGATCCCCTTGGTGCCGCCGGTGACGAGGGCCCGAAGCCCCTTCAGACCGAGATCCATGGCGCGCTCCTGCTCAAGCCAGCGCGATCGACTTCGCGATCGAGGCGCCGAGAGTGTATTTCGGATCGACCATGTTGCCGAGGCGCACCCGCCCGCACTGGGTGAGCAGCATGTAGGCGTCGATCTCCTCGAAGCCGAAATCGCTGGCAAGCCAGCGCACCAGCTCGCGATAGGCGATGCGGGCGGCGTCCTCCATCGGCCGCGACGAGCCGACGGTCATGAAGAAGTCCTGCGTCTCCAGGCGCGGCCATCGGATCGTCCAGCCCTTGATGAGGTCGATCTGCACCGTGGTGTGGGTCGGGTGCTCGACCGCCACGCCACAGAGTTCGCCGTCCCCTTGCGCGGCGTGGCAGTCGCCGAGATAGAGCAGCGCCCCCTTGGTGTTGACCGGCAGGTAGATCACCGCGCCGACGCCGACATCGGGCAGGTCCATGTTGCCGCCGTAGTAGTCGGGCTGGAGCGAGGAGATCGCCTCGATCTCCGGCGAGGTGCCGATCGTGCCGATGAACGGCTGGTACGGCAGGGTGATGCGGTCGTTCCAGCGCACGCCGGTCTCGGCCGTGACCTCGAGCTTGCGCACCCGCTCCGGCAGCGACGGGTTGAGGAGCGCGGTGTCGGCCGTCGCGACGAGGCCGCCGAACTCCGGCATGATCAGCGTCGTGCCGCAGGGCTGGGGCCCGCGCGGGCGGATCGACCTGATGGCGACCGCCAGGCAGTCGCCCTTCTCGGCGCCGTTGACGTAGATCGGCCCGTTCTGCGGGTTGAGGTAGGGGAAGTTCAGGATCTTGGTCGGGCTGTCGGTCTCGTGGCGGATCTTGCCCTCGAAGGCGTCGTGGGTCTCCACCGTGACCACGGCGCCGGGATCGACGGTGAGCACCGGATCGACGAAGGGTCCGTAGACGTAGTGGTAGCGGCCCTGCTCGGCCTCCGTGATGGTGTGCTCGGCGCCCGGCTTGCCCTGGGCCACGCCCTTCTTCGCCATGATCGATTGGTCGAGCCACTGCATGGTCGTCTCTCCCTTGGTTGTGTCAGACGGCGAGGTGGCGCCGCACGAGGTCGCGGTCGTCGAGGTCCCGCGCCGTCAGCTCCGCGACGATCCGGCCCTTGTCCATGACGTAGCTGCGCTGCGCCATCGCACGGATCAGGTCGAGGTTCTGTTCCACGAACACCACCGTCACCCCGGTGCGGCGGTTGAGGTCGACGAGGGTGCGGCCGATCTCCTGCACCACCGAGGGCTGGATGCCCTCGGACGGCTCGTCGAGCAGGATCAGCGACGGGGCGCCGACCAGCACGCGGCCGATCGCGAGCTGCTGCTGCTGCCCGCCCGACAGGGTGCCGGCGCGCTGCCCCCGGCGCTCGCGCAGGATCGGGAACGGGCCGTAGGCGCGCTCGATCTCGAACGGCGTGCTCGGCGGCAGCAGCGAGGCACCGACCGCGAGGTTGTCGGCGACGCTCATGCGCGGGAAGACGTCGCGCCCCTGCGGCACGTAGCCGATGCCGAGGCGCGCCCGCCTGTGGGCGGCGAGACGTTCCACCGCCTGTCCCTTGAAGGCGATGGCGCCCGCGGCCGCCGGCAGGAGACCGATCAGGCTGCGCATCAGGGTCGACTTGCCGACGCCGTTGCGGCCGATCACCGCCACGATCTCGCCGGCCCGGATGCTGAGGTCGACGCCCTGCAGCACCGGCTTGCCGCCGTAGCCGGCGCGCAGGCCCGCGGTCGAGAGGAGCACGTCAGGCATCCTGGGTCCTCCGCGCTGCGTCCGTCTCCCCGAGATAGATCGCCGCGACCGCCTCGTTCGCCACGATCTCGTCGGTCGACCCTTGCGCGAAGGTGCGCCCGACATGGAGCACGGTGACCCGCTGCGCGATCTGCCGGACGAAGGCCATGTCGTGCTCGATCGCCAGGATCGCGACGCCGTCGCGGTTCAGCGCCTGCACCATCTCGCCGGTGGCGAAGGTCTCGGCCGGCGACATCCCGGCGGTGGGCTCGTCGAGGAGCAGGAGGCGGGGTTTCAGGCTGATCGCCATGCCGATCTCGAGCCACTGCTTCTGGCCGTGGCTGAGGGTGCCGGCCCGCTCGCCGGCCGACTCCGCGAGGTTGAGGAAGGCGAGAAGCCGCCGGATCTCGGCCCCGAGGGAGGCGCCCTCCAGGTGGTGCTGGAGCGCGATCTCGAGGTTGTGGGCGACCGTCAGCCCGGGGAAGATCCCCGGAACCTGGAACTTGACGCTGAGGCCCCGGCGCACCCGCTCGAAGGGCTTGAGCGCCGTGATGTCCTCGCCGCGATAGAGCACCTGCCCGCGCTCCGGCGCGTACTCGCCGATGAGCAGGCGGAAGAAGGTGCTTTTGCCCGCGCCGTTCGGCCCGATCAGGCAGTGGACCTCGTTCTCGCGAAGCGCGAAGTCGACGTCGTTGGTGACGTGCAGGCCGCCGAAATGCTTGTTCAGACCCCGGGTTTCGAGAATGGCGGTCATCGCGCGGGCGCCTTCCTGCCGAGGCGCGCGAGCCCGCGCATCAGCGCGACGACGAGGCCCTCGGGGGCGGCGAGCACCACCACGACGAGGAGCAGGCCCATCACCACCAGCGCGTACTGGCTGCCGTAGATCGTCAGGGCCTGGAAGCCGCCCAGCACCGCGAGCGTGCCGACGAGGGTGGCGGTCAGGTCGCCCCGGCCGCCGACCGCGACCCAGATGACCGGGAGCGCGGCCGCGGTGAGCCCCATGCTGGAGGGCGTGATGTACTGGCCCCAGGCCGTGTAGAGCGTGCCGGAGAGGCCGGCCAGCGCCGAACCGATCACGAAGGCGCCGAGCTGGTAGCGCCGCACGTCGTAGCCCAGCATCTCGGCCCGCTCGGGGTTCTCGCGGATCGCCACCAGCACGTTGCCGAACCGGGCGTTCACCAGGATCCGCAGGCCAAGGTAGGTGAGGACGAGGAGGCCGAGCAGCGCGTAGTAGAGCGCGACGTCGGGAAACAGCACGAGGTCGCCGTCGAACCACGGCACGGTGAGCGGCGGCATGCCGCTCATGCCGTTGTAGCCGTTGAGGCGCGCCGCCCCGATGCGCCAGTCGGGTCCGGCGGTCTGCGCCATGAAGCGCTCCATGGCGAGCGTCACCGACAGGGTGATGATGCCGAGGAACACGCCGCCGATCCGGCCGAAGAACAGGAAGTAGCCGAGCAGCGCGGCGAACCCGGCCGCCAGCGCCACCGCCAGCACGACCGCCGCGATGGTGAAGCCGTAGGCCGCGCCGACATTGAGGGTGAGCACGCCGTAGGCGTAGCCTGAGAGGCCGAAGAACGCGGTCTGGCCGAAGCTGAGCGCGCCGCCGTAGCCCCAGATCAGGCACAGGCCGAGCGCCATGAACACCCAGCAGAAGAAATAGGCGGTGTTGCCGACCGTGTAGCCGTCGGCGAACCACGGATAGGCGACCGCCAGGGCGAGCACGACCGCGAAGGCGGCCCAGAAGGCGGGGCCGCGGCCGAGGGTCTGCGGCCCTTCGAGCCGCCGGAGGAGGCGAAGCATCGCGAAATCCCTCATGCCCGCTCGCGCAGGATCAGGCCGGAGATCCCCCGCGGCAGGACCCGGATCACCAGGATCACCGCGACGAGGAGCCCGATCTGGCCGAAGAGCTGGCCCTGCCACGAGGTCAGCCCCGCCCGCACCGCGCCGAGCACCAGGGCGGCGGGCGCCGTGCCGAGGAAGATGTCGGCCCCGCCGACCACCACGGTGACGAAGGCCTCCATGATGAAGGTGGTGCCCATGGTCGGCACGATCGTCATGGTCGGGGCGTAGAGGCCGCCGGTGAGGCCGGCGAGCGCCGCCCCGATCCCGAAGGTGAGCGCGTAGACCTTGCGGGTGTCGACGCCGAGCGCCTCCGCCATGTGCGGCACCTGGATCGTCGCCCGCGCCAGGGTGCCGAAGCGGGTGGCGTTGAAGGCGAGGTAGAGCCCGGCGAGCACGGCCAGCGCCGCCAGCATCAGCACCACCCGGTAGGTCGAGTAGGAGTAGCTGCCGAGCGTGAAGCTGCCGAGGGGCGTGCCGACACCCGGCATGCTGGAGCCGAGCACGATCAGCGTCCCTTGCGTCGCCGCCAGGCTGACGCCCCAGGTCGCCACGATCGTGTCGAGGGGCCGGCCGTAGAGGTGGCGGATCACCAGGCGCTCCAGCACCATGCCGATTGCCCCGGCGACGAGCGCACCCGCCAGGATGCCGAGCGGCAACGGTAGCCCGGCCCGGGTCGTCGCGACGGTGACGTAGGCGCCGCACATGATGAACTCGCCGTGGGCGAGGTTGATGACGCCCATCATGCCGAACACCACCGCGAGGCCGCAGGCGGCGAGCACCAGGAACGCGAACGCGTCCCCGAGTTGGTAGAGGAAGGCGAAGACCGTATCGAGGAGGACCATGCGGGAGCTGTCTCAGGAGTGATCCGCGTTCCGCTCGATCTGCCGAACGAAGATAGAGCGCCCTCCCCTCTCCCGGGTGGGAGAGGGGATCCCGCGCTTTACTCGTTTCGGATCAGATCAAGCGGCGTTCACATGAACCGAAGTTGAAGCCCCGGCAGGGGCCGTCACGGCTTGGGCGGGTTGCTCGGGGTGTACTGCGCCATCGGGTCCTTCTTGGTCAGGTCGCAGCCCGCCTGGCCGAGCCAGTACGGCTTGATGTCGGTCCAGGTCTTGGGGAATGAGATCTTGTGCTTCTCGTCGACCTTGGCGAGGTAGATCGTGTGCGAGACGTGCTGGCTCTTCGGGTCGATGCAGACCCGGCCCTCGGGGGCGTCGACGCAGACGTCGCCGGCGGCGATGACCTTGCGCAGGTCGGCCCGCTTGGTCGAGCCGTTCGCCCGCTCGACCATCTGCTTGTAGAGGTAGACCGCGTGGTAGGAGTTCTCGGCCTCCTGGTTGACGTAGGGCTCGTTGGGAAACTTCGCCTTCCACTTGGCCAGGAACGCCTTGCTCTCGGGGGTATCGACCTCCTCGATGTAGTTGGTCGTCACGTACATGTTGGCGAGGCTCGGCGGCTGGAAGCGCTTGTGCTCGTAGCCCTGGCCGACATTGACCGAGGAGCCCATCGGCACCTTCAGGTTCGCGGCCGCCGCCTGCTCGTAGTACGACGCCTGGGCGGTGCCGACGAGCAGCGTCATCAGGATGTCGGGCTTGGCCTTCTGGATGTTCTGGATCGTCTGCGAGAATTGCGACACGCCGAGCGGGATGAACTCCTCGCCGACCATCTCGCCGCCGTTCTCCTTCACGATGTTGCGTACCCACTCGGCCGAGATCTGGCCGAAGTTGTAGTCGGCCGCGATGGTGTAGACCCGCTTGCCGAACTTCTCCATCATCCACGGGATCAGGGTCGAGAATTGCTGCTCGGGCACGGCGCCGGTCACCACCATGTGGCCGTCGCAGACGCCGCCCTCGTACTGGTTGTTGTAGAAGGCGAAGCCGTCGAGCTGGTCGACGATCGGCCGGTAGGCCTCGCGCGAGGCGGAGGAGAAGCCGGCGAAGACGACGGCGACCTTGTCGCGCTGGAGCACCCGGCGCATGAACTCCTGGTAGCGGGTGTTGTCGGACTGGGTGTCGTAGATCACCAGCTCCAACTTGCGCCCGGCGATGCCGCCCGCCGCGTTGATCTCGTCCGCCGCGAGCTGGATGCCGTGGACCTTGCCGATGGTGGCGACGGCGAAGTCGCCGGACTGGTCCTCGAGCACGCCGAGCTTGATCGGGTCGGCGGCCTGCGCGCCGGTGGCGCCGAGCATCAGGGCGGCCGCGAGGGCGGTCAGGCGGGATCCGTTCCTGGGTCTCGTCATGGTGGGCGTCCTCGTGCTGATGGGGTTACTCGGAAAGGGCGATGCGCCGTGCCGGCGCCGGCACGGCGGGGCGGGCCTGCACCAGGGCCTCGCAATACTGTTCGAGCGGCACGCGGGCGCGCATGCTGTCGCGGCGCAGCAGCTCGAAGGCCGCGTCGTCGTCGAGGCCGCGCTCCTGCATCAGCCGCAGGATCGCCTTGACGACGTGGCGCCGGCCGCGCCGGCGCTCCTCGTGGCGTGCCAGCTGCTCCTCGAGCGCGCGGCGCCGCCCGTGCTCGTTCACCGTGAGGTAGAGGGCGGCATAGACCGAGGCGCCGTGGATCGGCTTGCGCAGCAGGCCGGTGGCGCCGAACTGGAGCAGGCCCTTGAGCCGGCTCGGTGCCTCGACCCCGACGAGTCCGAGTACCGGCACCGGCGGCAGGTCGCGGACTCCGCTCGCCGCCATGCCGGGCAGCGGCAGGTCGCCGTCGACGATCACCAGTGCGCGCTCGGATTCGAGGCCGGCCGGATCGAGACGCGGCGTCTCGCCCGTCGGCCGCACCGAGGCGACCGAGAGACCGAGCTTCAAGAGGGTCGTCACGAGCGTGTCGGTGGCGGTGTGCGGCGCCACGATCAGGTGGGCCTGCATCCCGCTGAAGTTCTGGATCAGCCGGGTTCCGGTCATGACGGCACCACCCTGAGCCGCGGCCGCCGGAGCACCGGGACGATGCGGGGAGCACTGCGCACGAGGTAGGGGTCGGGCGCGACCGGAGCCGGAGCCTCGGCCAGGATCGTGAAGCGCGCCGACGCGGTCGAGAGGCCGATGCGCGGCGTCAGCGCGGCGTGCAACGTGGTCTCGTCGAGGCGCACCGGGCCCTGCGGGGCCTCGACGGCGACCTCGCAGGCGGCCCGCCGCACGGCGGCGACCTCCCCGGTTCCCGCCCGGGCGAGCGCCCGGGCGAGGAGATGGACGGCGATGTAGGCGGATTCCGTATCGGCCGAGGGCGTCGGCCCGTCGGGAAAGCGCGCGGCGTAGGCCGCCGTGAAGGCGCGGTTGCGGGGCGTGTCGATCGACGAGAAGTAGACGCTCGAGCTGAGATGACCGTCGACGGCCTCCGGTCCGATCGCCTCGAGCTCCGGCTCGGCGAGGCTGCAGCTCGCCACCGGCAGCGCGCGCGGCTGGTCGATGCCGCGCGCCCGGCAGGCGCGGCGCAGCTCGCGGAGGAACTGGTAGGCCGAGACGCCGATCAGCGTGTTGAACACGAAGTCCGGCCGCGTCGTCAGGATCGCGTCGATCACCTGCCCGAACTCGGTCTCGCCGACGGCGAAGTAGCGCTCCGCCGCGACCCGCCCGCCGGCCAGCGCCAGCGCCTCGCGCAGGATGCGGTTGTTCTCCCAGGCCCAGATATAGTTCGACCCGACGCAGAAGGCGGTGCGGCCGCCGCGGGCGAGCAGGTGCTGCACCAGCGGCACGATGTGCTGGTTCGGGGAGGCGCCGGTATAGACGACGTTCTCGGAGGTCTCGAATCCCTCGTAATGCGAGGGATACCACAGGAGCCCGTCGCGCTTCTCGAAGATCGGGATGATCTCCTTGCGGCTCGACGAGGTGTAGCAGCCGACGACGTGCCGGATCCCGGCATCCAGGAGCCGGTCGGCGCCCGCGGCATACCCGGCGATCTCGCCCTTCGGGTCCACGACCTCGGGCTCGAGGGCGATCCCGAGGGATCCTGCATTCACCTCCTCGACCGCCAGGACGGCGCCGTTCTGCATGGCACGTCCGACGAGGCCGTAAGGCCCGGTCGTGGAAAACAGGACGCCGATGCGGTGTCTCTCGGTCATCGATACCTTCGGAACGCAAAACGCCCGTCAGCGCGAAGCGCTGCGGGCTGCATTGCCGGACAGGAGTGGGTCGTCTGGCGCAGCAATGGGCATCTTTGCCCTGCGCCTCAAAAACAGGCTCCGCTGTAACGCCGGCGATGTCAAGCCGGTTTCTGCGCGTGCCCAGGGCGATTCAGAGAAGGGGTTTGATGGGGTGACGAGCCGCGGGGTCTGATTCATTCAGGATCGGACGTCGATGCCCTCCTCGATCAGGTCGGCGAAGCGGTCACCGAGGCGGAGGTCGACCGACAGCTTCGGGTGGCGCTCGCGGAGCCGCGGCAGGGCCGGGGCGATCAGGTGCAGGCCGACCGGAAACGGCGCCGTCACCTTCAAGGTGCCGGCCGGCTCGGAGCGGGCGGCGACCGCGGCCTGCTCGATCTCCTCGGCCTCGCGCAGGAGCCGGAGCGCCCGCTCGTGCAGGTCGCGGCCCTCCGGGGTCCGGGTGAGCGAGCGGGTGGTCGGGTGAACAGGCTCAAGCCGAGCGGCTCCTCCAGCCGCTGCACGCTCTTGCTGACCGCCGAGGGCGAGATGCCGAGCGAACGGGCGGCGGCGGTGTCGCTGCCGGGAGAAGCGGAGCGCGCGAAGGCAATGATGCCGGTGAGACGGTCGAGGCCGATCTGTTCCATGACGGCATGATTGAAGCGAAGATCGGCCCGATTATCAAGCTGGGGATGTCGGGCCACTCTCCTCCCACAGGCGCTGCATCGGCGCCGCCGGGAAGGACCACCGTCATGACCAGCACCCTCAGGAGCCGCACCGTCGTCGTCTTCGGCGGCACCTCGGGCATCGGCCTCGCCGCCGCACGGCAAGCCAAGGATGCAGGCGCCCAGGTCATCGTGGTCGGATTCAACGCCGAGGGCGCCGAGCGCGTCGCCGCGGAGAACGGGTTCACCGGTTGGCGCGCCGCCGACGTGACCCGCCCCGAGACGGTCGCGGCGGCGCTGGCCGACATCCCGCACGTCGACCACCTCGTGCTGCTCGCCGGCACGTTCGTGGCCGGCAAGATCCTGGAGGCCGAGGTCGACTACCTGAAGCGGGCCTTCGACGAGCGGATCTGGGCCGCGGTCCACACCTTGCGCGCCCTCGGCGACCGCCTGGCCAAGGACGGATCGGTGACCTTCATATCCGGCGCACTGGCCGACCGTCCCAGTGCCCAGGGCACCGCGGTGCTCGCCGCCGCCTCGGCCGCGATGGAGGCGTTCGCCCGGGGCCTGGCGCTGGAACTGGCGCCGGTGCGGGTCAACACCCTGTCGCCCGGCACGACCGACACCCCGCTGCTCGCCCGCACGCTCGGCGCCCACCGCGACGCCTACGTCGCCGCGCTGACCGAGAAGCTCCCGCAGCGGCGCCTCGGGACGGCCGAGGAGGCGGGCGCCGCGGTCGTCTTCCTGATGAGCAACGGCTTCATGAACGGCGAGACCCTGCACGTCGACGGCGGAGCCCGCCTCGTCTGACCGACCCTCGCCGTCTGGGCGAACGTCCACGGAGATATCCCATGACACATCCCCTCGCCGGCAAGGTCGCCCTGGTCACGGGCGGCTCCCGGGGCATCGGCGCCGCCATCGTGCGGCGCCTGAGCCAGGACGGCGCCGCCGTGGCCTTCACCTACGCGAACTCTCCGGATCGCGCCGAGGCGCTCGCGGCGGAGATCACCGCATCCGGCACCTCCGTGACAGCCCTTTGGGCCGACAGCGCCGATCCGGACGCAATCCGCGGGGCGGTGCAGGCCACCGTCGAGCGGTTCGGGCGCCTCGACATCCTCGTCAACAACGCCGGCATCCTGGTGCCCGGCACGGTCGAGGACGTCACGCTCGCGGACTTCGACCGGCAGGTCGCGGTCAACGTCCGGGCGCCATTCGTCGCCGCGCAGGAGGCCGCCCGCCACATGCGGGAGGGTGGGCGGATCATCTCGGTCGGCAGCGTCGGGGCGGACCGCAGTGGCTTCCCGGGGACCACGGTCTACAGCATGACCAAGGCGGCGGTGGCCTCGCTGACCCGCGGGCTCGCGCGCGACCTCGGGCCCCGGGGCATCACGGTCAACACGATCCAGCCGGGCCCGGTCGTGAGCGAGATGTCTGCCGGGATGGAGGCGATGCTCACCCCGCTGATCGCCCTGGGGCGCATGGGGCAGGACACCGAGATCGCGGCGCTCGCGGCCTTCCTCAGCGGCCCGGAAGCCGGCTTCATCACGGGTGCGGCCCTGACCGCGGACGGCGGCTACCTTGCCTGAACCGACCAAGGTCCCGGCCGGCACCATCCGGCCCGGCGGCATCCAGATGTGAAGGAGAACACCCATGCCCGACACCGAGACCCCAACCGCGGCGGAGCCGGACTACGACCGGCTCCTGCGTGCCAACCTGGATCGCGTCTTCAACGAGCGGGACGCCGGCAAGCGCGCCGCGGCCCTGGACGAGCTCTTCGTGGACGAGCCCGTCATGTACGAGCCTCACGATGTCGTGCGGGGGCGCGCTGCCATCGCCGACGTCGCCGGCAAGCTGCTGGAGCAGTTCGGGCCGACCTTCCGGTTCAGCCCGGTCGGCGCGGCCGTGGGGCACCACGGTCTTGGCACGCTGCGGTGGGAGGCCGGCCCCGATGGTGGGCCGGTTGCCGTTACCGGGACCGACGTCGCCGAGATGGCCGGCGGAAGGATCGCGCGCCTCTGGGTACTGCTCAACCCGCCGTCGACCTGAGGCGCCGGCCGCGTCAAGGCCCTAAGCAGCCTTGCGTTGACAAGCCAACGCTTCGTCCGCCTAGGTCTCTGTTTTGCCGCAGATTTTTGTCGCAAAACCGGCAACCACGTTTGCGAAATCTGCTTAGTTCGAGCGGGTTCGGGCAGGTCAGCGGCCGTGTCGCTCACTGAGCCAGCACGTTCCCGCTGAACATACCGCCCCGGAACACCGGTGCACCCGGATCGGTCGCGAAGAGGACGAGGTCGGCATCGGATCGGGCCTCCGCGCTCCCGCCATCCTCCGTCAGGTAGGCCGTCTCGCCCGCCCGCAGCGCCAAGCCGCCGACCGCGACTTCCCCGCTGAAGACGTGGAGCAGGCGAACCGCTCGGGTTGCCGGAAGCGGAGGCAGGGACAAGGCGGCTCCGGCCGGAACATGCGCGTCAGCGACCCACGCCTGCGCGCGAACCTCCAGCGGCGCGCCCTCAGGTGCCGCGAGGAGGCGCCAAGCGCCGCGGCTGACCGCCTCCCCGAACTCGTGGAACTGCACCCGGGGTTCGAGATCCGCGGCGCGCGGCCGCAGGAAAATCTGCAATGCCTCGACCGGGTCCGGGTCGAGCATCCGCTCCTCGTGCTGGAAGGTGTGGCCGGCACCCATCATCATCAGGCGCGTCGCCGTGATCTCCTCCTCGTTTCCCACCGTGTCCCGGTGCAGCATCCGTCCGGCCCGGACGTAGGTCAGGATCTCGTCGTCGCGATGCGGGTGCATCCCGATGACGTGCCCGGGCGCCACGGTGGCGCGGTCGATCCGCCCGATGGCGCCCAGGCCGCTGTCCCCGCCGCCAAGGCTCAGTCCGGGACGGATGATCTCGACGGCGAAACCGCGGGCCGGGTCGCCCATGCGGTCGCCGCGTCTGAGCGTGGTCACATCCATGGTCGTCGTCCTTTCCCGATAGGCCACCTTCGCCGAGGACCGTAGCGTCGTCGTACCGGCAACAACTACGCCGGCTTCCTGGCCGCGAAGAGACAGGCGTGACCGATCCGAGGGGGCTCGGCCATCCATCCGGTGCCGGTCGAGCCCTCCACGGTCAATTATTCCATCCAAGACAACAATGAACTGCGGAGAGCGACCATTCTCTCGTCCTCCGGATCGCGTCACCTTGCCCATGCGGTCCGGGACTTCTCCCGGCCGCCAAGTCAGGGAACGCGGTCATGAAGCTCTACCATCACCCCCTCTCGGGCCACGCACATCGGGCTCGCCTGTTCCTCTCGCTGCTGGGCGTGCCCCACGAAGCGGTCGAGGTCGACCTGAAGGCCGGCGCGCACAAGCGTCCCGAGTTCCTCGCCCTCAACCCGTTCGGACAGGTGCCGGTCCTCGACGATGACGGGACGGTCGTCTCGGACTCGAACGCCATCCTCGTCTACGTGGCACGCAAGCTCGGGCGAACGGACTGGCTGCCCTCCGACCCTCAAGGCGAGGCCGCCGTGCAGCGCTGGTTGTCGGTGGCGGCAGGCGAGCTCGCCTACGGCCCGGCGGCCGCGCGGCTCGTCACCGTGTTCGGCGCCAAGTTCAACCCGGAGGAGGTGATCGGCCGGGCGCACACGCTGCTCGGTCGCCTGGAGGCCCATCTCACCGGGCGTGATTGGCTGGTCGGCGAGCGCCCCACCATCGCGGACGTCGCGCTCTACAGCTATCTGGCGCGCGCTCCCGAGGGCAACGTCGACCTGTCCGGCTATCCCGCCGTCAACGCGTACCTTCGCCGGATCGAGACCCTGCCGGGCTTCGTCCCGTTCGTCCAGACGCCGGCAGGCCTCACGGCCGCCGCGTGACCTCGCGGGTCCGGGCGCACCCCTGGGTGCCCCCGACCGGAATGGATGGGAAGCACCATGAGCGACGGTACGACGATGACGAAGCTCTCGACCTGGCACCCGGGCGAGACGGCCATCCAGCAGCAGGTCGGCGTCGCCGAGCGCATGGAGGACGTGGGTCGCCGCGTGGTGTGGGACTTCATGCCCGACCAGCACCGCGCCTTCTACGAGCAGATCCCCTTCATCGTGGCCGGCACCGTCGACCCGCAGGGCGACGCCTGGGCGACGCTGGTCGCGGGTGCCCCCGGCTTCATCGGCTCCCCCGGCCCGGTGGCCCTGGAAATCGCGGCGCGGCCCGACCCGAGCGACCCAGCGAGCGCGGGCCTGCGCGACGGCGACGCACTCGGCCTCCTCGGGATCGAGCTGCACACCCGCCGCCGCAATCGCGTCAACGGCCTGATCCGTTCGATGTCGGACGGCGTCATACGCTTCGCCGTCGACCAGAGCTTCGGCAACTGCCCCCAGTATATACAACTGCGCGACCTCGCCTTCGTCCGCGACCCGCGGCTGCCCTTCTCGGGCTCTGTCGAGGAGCGCGCAATGCTCGACGCCGATACGCGCGCCATGGTCGAGGCCGCCGACACCTTCTTCGTCGCGTCCTACGCCGAGCGCGACGAGCGCAGCCAGGTCGACGTCTCGCACCGCGGCGGCAAGGCCGGCTTCGTCCGGGTGGCCGAGGACGGCACGCTCACGGTCCCCGACTTCGCCGGCAACCTGTTCTTCGCGACGCTGGGCAACATCCTCCTGAACGGCAAGGCCGGCCTCGTCTTCGCCGATTTCGAGACCGGCGACCTGCTGCAGATGACCGGCGACGCCGAGGTCGTCCTGTCCTCGCCCGAGATCGCGGCCTTCCAGGGCGCCGAGCGGCTCTGGACGTTCAAGCCGCGCCGGGTCGTGCGGCGGCGGGGCGCGCTGCCCCTGCGTTGGAGCTTCCGGGCGGACGGCTGGTCGCCGAATTCCCTGATGACCGGCGACTGGCGCGAGGCCGCCGACCGGCTCCGGGCCGCGGACCTCGCGACGCAGTGGCGCCCGTTCACGGTCACGAAGATCGTCGACGAGAGCCGCGCGATCCGCTCCTTCCATCTCCAGCCTGCGGACGGGTCCGGGCTGATCCCGCACCAGGCGGGGCAGCACCTGCCCATCCGCGTGCCGCTCGCCGGCGCGGACAAGCCGGTCATCCGCACCTACACGCTCTCGGTCGCCCCCTCGGACGCGGTCTACCGCATCAGCGTCAAGCGGGACGGCGCCGTGTCCCGGCACCTCCACGACATGCTGCGGGTCGGCGACGTGGTCGAGGCGCGCGCGCCGGCCGGCGGCTTCACCATCGACGCCCGGGCCAAGCGGCCCGCCGTGCTGCTCGCAGGCGGCATCGGCATCACGCCGCTCCTCGCGATGCTGCGCCACGTCGTCTACGAGGGTCTGCGCACCCGCGGCATCCGGCCGACCACCCTGATCCAGGCGGCACGCTCCAGGGAGGAGCGTCCGTTCGACCGGGAATTGGCGGAGCTCGCGGGTGCGGCCAAGGGCGCGGTGAAGGTCGTGCGGGTGCTGAGCGCGCCCGGGGATGCCGTGGAAGGCGTCGACTACGACGTCGCCGGCCGGATCGACATGGCGCTGCTCGCCCGCGTGCTGCCGTTCGGCGACTACGACTTCTATCTCTGCGGCCCGACCGCCTTCACGCAGGCGCTCTACGACGGGCTGCGCGGACTGAACGTTGCCGACGACCGCATCCACGCCGAGACCTTCGGCCCATCGTCGCTCGTTCGGAGTGTGCCGGCGGATGCCGAGGCGGCCAAGCTGCCGCCCGCATCGACGGAGCCGGTCCCGGTCGCCTTCCTGAATTCTTCGAAGGAGGCGCGCTGGACACCGGGTTCGGGGTCGCTGCTGGAACTTGCCGAGGCGCGGGGCCTCAGCCCGGAGTTCAGCTGCCGGACCGGGACCTGCGGCACCTGCCGGACCAAGCTCCTGAAAGGTGCCGTCACCTACGCGAAGGCCCCCACCGCGCCCCACGCCGACGACGAGGTGCTGATCTGCTCGGCCACCCCGGCCGCGGGTCGCGGGCCCGTCCATCTCGCCCTCTGACCGGCGGCGATGGCGCAGGGGCCCCTCCCGCCGACCGCCCTCTCGACACGCGTCCACCCCGGGAATCCCGAGGAGAAGCCGACGTCCCGCCCCCGCTGCCGCCGTTCACAGAGGAGAGCGCCATCGAGAAGGTCCGCCTCGCCGAGGACACGGCTGGAACAGCCGCGACCCGGCCAAGGTCGCCCTGGCCGACACGACCGACACGCGTTGGCGGAACCGGGCCGAGTTCGTCACCAGCCGCGACGAGGCCCAGGCCTTCCTCACCCGCAAGTGGAACCGCGAGCTCGACTACCGCCTGATCAAGGAGCCCCGGGCCTTCACCGGCAACCGCATCGCGGTTCGCCACGCCTACGAGTACCGTGACGACAGCGGCCAGTGGTTCCGGGCCTACGGCAATGAGAACTGGGGGTTCGCCGAGGACGGGTTGATGCGTGCGCGCCATGCCAGCATCGATGAGCACCCGATCCGGGACGAGGACCGCAAGTTCCGCTGGCCGCTCGGACGCCGTCCCGACAACCACCCGGGTCTCAGCCGGTTCGGCTTCTGAACCCCCTCTCCAAGACCAGGAGCCCGGCCATGTCGTCCTTCACCCTGGATGGGCGGGCACGCCTGTCCATCGCGCTCGCCTGGGTCGACGGGAACCGTGACGTGCCCGTTCCCCCTGACCGAGGCCCGCAGGCTGGGGCTATGCGGTGCCGAGATCGACGCCGCGGGGCAAGGTCGCAGCTTCGACGCGCGGACGTCTCGCGTCCTGGCGCTCGCCCTCGCGGCCGCCGCGCATGACGGCGACCGTGTCGCCGATGAGCATCGGCTTGCGGTCAAGTCTGGCCTATCCGAGGACGTCTGCCGCGAGATCGAGCGCCCGCCGAAGGCTTCGCCGCGTTGCCTGCCGGCTAGGGGCACGAGCCTCTCGCGCGGTTTACCATGCGGTCGCGGCACCGCGGCGCGCTGACGCGAACGTCTGTATTCTTCACGGCCACGATGGTCGGGCCGCCCGGGACGGGGGAGCAGGGACATGGACCGCTGGCAGGCCATGCGCATCTTCGCCAAGGTCGCGGAGACCGCGAGCTTCGCCGAGACGGCGCGCCTGATGCACATGAGCCCGCCGGCGGTGACACGGGCCGTCGCCGCGCTTGAGGAGACCATCGGCGCCCGCCTGTTCGTGCGCACCACGCGCTCGGTGAAGCTCACCGAGGCCGGTGGGCGCTACTACGAGGATTGCCGGCGCATCCTGGCCGACATCGTCGAAGCCGAAGCGGCCGCCGCAGGCTCGTACGCGACGCCGTCCGGGACGCTCGCCGTGACCGGATCGGTCCTCTTCGGCCACATGCACGTGCTGCCCATCGTGACCGACTACCTCGACGCCTACCCAACCATGTCCGCTCGGACGCTCTTCGTCGACCGGCCGGTCAACATCGTCGAGGAGGGCATCGACGTCGCCGTCCGCATCGGCCACCTTCCCGATTCCGGCTTCACGGCGATCAGGGTCGGCTCGGTGCGCCGCGTCGTCTGCGGCGCGCCGGCCTATTTCGAGCGGCACGGGCTCCCGGCGACGCCGCAGGACCTGAGGGACCACCGCCTCGCGACGTCGACGGGCGCCTGGGCGTCGACGGAGTGGCGCTTCGGGCAGGACCAGCGCGTGACGGTCCATCCCGCACTGGTGAGCAACACCAACGAGGCCGGCATCGCCGCGGCCATTGCGGGCTGGGGCCTGACCCGGGTGCTGCACTATCAGATCGGCTCGGCCCTGCTCGAAGGGACGCTGCAGATCGTGCTCGCCGACTACGAGGAGCCGCCGCTGCCCATCCACGTGCTGTACCCCGAGGGGCGCCAGGCGCCTGCCAAAGTCAGGACTTTCGTCGACATGGCGGTCGCGGCGCTCCGGGGAAGCCGCCTGCTCAACTGAAGCGCCGCGCCGACGCCCCGGACGCACTGAACCGCTCCGGGTTTGTCGGAGGCTGATTGACTTGGGTCAGGCGGCCCAGGCTTGGTCGCCGACGTGGGCATGATAGCGCGCTTCGGCCTCGGCGGGAGGGACGTTGCCGATCGGCGCGAGGAGGCGACGGTGGTTGTACCAGTCGACCCACTCCAGGGTGGCGGACTCGACGGCCTCGAAGGAGCGCCACGAGCCGCGCCGGTGGATGACCTCCGCCTTGAACAGGCCGTTGATCGTCTCCGCGAGGGCATTGTCGTAGCTGTCGCCGACGCTGCCGACCGACGGCTCGATGCCCGCTCCGGCCAGGCGCTCGGTGTACCGGGGAGCCAAGTCTTGCGAGCCGCAGTCCGAGTGATGCACCAGCCCGCTGCCCTGGACGGGACGTCGCTCGTGCAGGGCCTGCTCCAGGGCATCCAGAACGAAGCTCGCATGAGCGCTGCGTGAGGCCCGCCAGCCGACGATGCGCCGGGCGAACACATCGATGACGAACGCCACATAGACGAAGCCCGACCGCGTCGCCACGTCCGTGAAGTCGCTGACCCACAGGGCGTTCGGCCGTGGAGCCTCGAACTGACGGTTGACGCGGTCGAGCGGGCAGGCTGCGGCCGGGTCGGGGGTCGTGGTGTGCACGGTCCTGCCACGCACCACCCCCGCCAAGCCCATCCGGCGCATCAGCCGCGCCACCGTGCATCGCGCGGTCACGCTGCCCTCCCGGGCCAGTTGCCGCCAGACCTTGCGCACGCCGTAGACGCAGAAATTCGCCTCGAACACGCGCTTTATCTCGATCATCAACGCAGCGTCGCTGCGCGCACGAACCGGCTGCTTGTCCGGATCGGCGCGCCGGGCGGCATGCGCGTAGTGTCATGGCTCCATCCTCTCAGAAGTTGGAGCCTCCGGGAAACCCGGGGCGGTTCAATCTCGGGCAAGCCCGAGATCGACAGGCCCCTGACCCATCTCGGATTTTCGATCGCAAGCCAGAGGCTTAGCGAACATCCGAGAACGCAACCGAAGGTCGCTTTCAACGACCGCTGGTATCACTTCGCCACCACGTCCATCGCCAGCGTGTACTGGTCCACCCGCGGCGTGTAGCTCAGCCCCTTGGCGGTGGCCCAGGGCGTGACCTCGAAGTGCAGCGGGATCAGCGGGTAGTCGGCCATCGCGAGCGCCGAGGCCTTGCGCAGCAGCGCCTCGCGGGCGGAATCGTCGATGGTGCGCATCGCCTCGACGGTGAGCGCGTCGACCTCCTTGTTGCAGTAGCGGCCGCGGTTGGTGAAGCCGAGCCCGGCCTCCGGGTTCAGGCACAGCACCAGCGAGTTGAGCGAGTTCGACAGCTCGCCGGAATCGGCGCCCCAGCCGGCGAGGTAGGCCGAGAAGTCGAACTTGTTGCGCCGGGTGAAGAAGGTCGAGGCGGTCGAGGCGTCGATGCTCGTCTTGACGCCGATGCGGGTCCACATCTGCGCCACCGCCTGGGCGATCTTCTCGTCGTTGATGTAGCGGTCGTTGGGGGTGCCGAGCGTGATCTCGAAGCCGTTCGGGTAGCCGGCCTCGGCCAGCAGCGCCTTCGCCCGCGCGGGATCGTAGGGGACTACGGGGAAGTCCCTGGTGGTGCCGAACAGCGGGAAGGGCAGCAACTCGCCCGCCGGCTGCGCCACCCCGCCCATCACCCGCTCGACGATCGCCTTGCGGTCGATCGCCTTCGACAACGCCTCGCGCACCCGCTTGTCGAGGAGCGGGTTCTTGTCCGTCCCGCGGATGGTCGGGGTCTTCCAGCCGGCGCCGTCGAACTGGTCGAGGTGGATGTAGATGATGCGGTTCGACAGTCCTTGCGTCACCGTGAACCCGGCCGCCCTGATCCGCGGCAGGTCCTGGATCGCCGGGGTCTCGATCAGGTCGACGTCGCCGGCGAGCAGGGCGGCGACCCGCGGGCCGGACGAGGGGATCGGCTTCATCGTCACGGTGCCGAAGGCCGGCGCGCCGCCCCAGTAGGTCGGGTTCCCGCTCAGCACGACCTGGGTGCCGCGCTGGTACTCCTTGAGCCGGTACGGCCCGGTGCCGACCGCGACCGCGGGGTTGCCGAAATCGGTCGATTTCGGCGGCGTGCCCATGCCCTCGCAGCCGCCCTTGCGGAAGCGCACGGTCTCGGCCGCCCCCGACGCCTTGGCGCTGAGGATGCCGAGCGCCGTCAGGTTGGTCGGCAGCAGCGGCAGCGGGTTGGCGGTCCTGACGACCAGGGTGAGGGGATCGGGCGTCTCGACCGAGTCCATCGGCCGCACGAAGGTGGCGAAGGAGGACGGCGAGTTCTCGACCAGCGGGATGCGGCAGAAGGTGTAGACCACGTCGCGGGCGGTGAACGGCGTGCCGTCCGAGAACGTCACGTTCGGCCGCAGCTTGATCTCCCAGGTGGTCGCGTCCCGGGGCGTCCACGACAGGGCCAGCGCCGGCACGAGGCGCTGGTCGGGATCGGTGCCGATCAGCCCCTCGAAGACGTGCCGGCGCAGGGCGTTGTTGGGCCCGAGATTGTGGAAGTGCGGATCCATCGAGGTCGCTTCCGCGGACAGCCCGACGCGCAGGTCGCGGGCCTGGGCGCCGCCGGGCAGGGCGGCGAGGCCGGCCAGGAGGCCGAGGGCGGCCACGGAGCGTCGGGAGAACGGCGGACGATTCATGCGGGGATTTCCGTGGGAGGACTGGCCGGGCAAGCAACGATCGTGCGAGGGTTGCCCGGGCCCGCCGGCAGCGTCAATCGCGCCGCCCGGCCGGCCTCTTGCTTCGTCCGGTTTTCCTCGCCCTCCGTTCCGCACGCCCCCATGACCGCTCCCGTCCGCCTCGGCCCCGTCGATCTCCTCGCCACCCTCGTGGGGTTCAGGACGATCAGCGCGTGCTCGAACCTCGATCTCGTCGCCTTCGTGGAGGAGCACGCCCGCGCCTGCGGCGCCGCCGTCGAGCGGGTCACCGACGCGACCGGCGAGAAGGCGGCGCTCTGGATCACGATCGGCCCGGCGGACCGGCCGGGCTACGTGCTGTCGGGCCACAGCGACGTGGTGCCGGTGGCCGGCCAGGACTGGACGCACGACCCGTTCCGGCTCACCGCCGTCGAGGGCCGGCTCTACGGCCGCGGCACCTCGGACATGAAGGGGTTCCTCGCCGTCTGTCTCGCGCTGCTGCCCGAGATGGCGGCGGCATCCCTGACCCGGCCGATCCACCTCGCGGTGTCCTACGACGAGGAGGTCGGCTGCCTCGGCGTGCGGCCGCTGATCGCCCGCATGCGCGAGCGTGGCGTGCAGCCGCTGGGCTGCTTCGTCGGCGAGCCGACCGGCATGGAGGTGGTGATCGGCCACAAGGGCAAGCACGCCGCCCGGGTCACTTTCCGGGGGCTCGCGTGCCACTCCTCGCTGGCGCCGCGGGGCGTCAACGCGGTCGAGTACGCCGCCCGCTTCATCGACCACGTCCGGCGCACCGCCGAGGGGATCGCCCGCGACGGCGCCCGCGACGAGCTCTACGACGTGCCCCACACCACCGGCCTGTCGGCGATCGTGCAGGGCGGCAGCGCGCTCAACATCGTGCCGGACCGCTGCAGCGTCGATTTCGAGTTTCGCGCCATCGCGGCCGACGACCCGAAGGCGCTCGCCGAGGCCGCCATCGCCTTCGCGCGCGACGCGCTGGCGCCCGAGATGGCCCGGGTCGACCCCGCCTGCGGCGTCGAGACCGTGCCGCTCCTCGACTATCCGGGCCTCGACGTGGCGCCGGACCAGCCGATCGTGACCCTCGCCAAGCGCCTCGCCGGCCGCAACAGCCACGCCAAGGTCTCGTACGGGACCGAGGCCGGCCTGTTCCAGAGCCTCGGCGACGTGCCCTCGGTGGTGATCGGCCCCGGGCGGATCGACCGCGCCCACAAGGCCGACGAGTACGTCGAGATCGCGGAACTGGAGTCCTGCACCGCCTTCGTGCGCCGGCTCATCGCCGAGAGCTGCGCGTGAGCGAGGCCGGCTTCCGCAACGCGACAGCAACCGCGTAGCGGTCGCCACGATCCCGCCGGGATCGCCGAGCGATCGATCAGAAACCAGTGACCGCCCGCGATCGGCGGGGTCCGGCCTGAACGCCGCTCCGGCTCGATGTCGCTTGAACGTCCGCCCCGGATCGCAGCTCGTCCGGCGCGGCCCCGCACGGAAACGGACGGGCATTCCTGCCGACGGCCTCGATCCTTCCAGATCCGGAACCGCGCCGGCAGAGCTTTCTTCCCCTTGGTAACTCCCGATCAACATCCATCCCTGATCATCGCGCGTCGTCAGTGCTATTTCGATCAGGAATCAATATTTCCATGTCCAGCATCGGTAGATCGGCAGGAATTTCAGGCAACAATGTCATCGACGGCTTGATGCTGGGAGGAGCGTGGAGCGGTCCCGCGATCGCCTACAGCTTCATGCCCGGCGACATGAATGGAAACGGCATCAAGGATTTTGAGGAAGGCGACTGGAAGCAGTTCTACCGCGAGATCCTCGACGGGATAGAGCATTTTGCCAATATCAGATTCGAAGAGGTCGCCGGACGCGGCAACATCAACTTCAGGTTGGACGAGGGCGGCGGCGGGGAATCCGGTGTTCCCGTGGAGGGAACCACCGACGTCGAGACCGCGGTCGGCATCAACCCCGACGTGGCGGGGTCCGCGGCGGCCGTCCGGCTCGGAACTTTCTCCGTCACCTGGTTCCATGAGATCGGCCACGCCCTCGGCCTCAAGCATACCCACGATGAATTCTCGATCTTTCCCACGCTACCAGGCGTGTCCTGGCCCGGCGACCAGGGAACGACCTACCTGAACTCCCAGATCAACACGGTCATGGGATACACCTATTCGTTTCTCGGCGAGGACAATCCGTTCACGGCAGCGATCGACTTCGGGACCGAAGTCAACGCCCAGCCGGGGTCGTTCGGGGCGATTGACATCGCCGCCCTGCAATTCCTCTACGGAGCGCGCTCGCACAACACCGGCGACGACACCTACCGGTTCGGCGACGACGTCGACGTCAACCGCGGCTATACGACGATCTGGGACACGGGTGGGACCGACACGATCGCGTATGCCGGAACCAGCCGGGCCAAGATCGACCTGCGCGCCGCGACGCTGAGGAACGAGATCGGCGGCGGTGGCTGGGTCTCGACCTCCGAGGGGCTGACCGGCGGCTTCACGGTCGCCAACGGCGTCACGATCGAGAACGCCAGCGGCAATCTCGGCGACGACATCCTGATCGGCAACGACGTCGGCAATCTCCTGTCGGGCCTCGACGGCGACGACCGCCTCGACGGTGGCCGCGGCGTCGACACGCTGATCGGCGGGTCCGGCGACGACACCTACCTCGTCGACGATGCCGGCGACGTCGTCACCGAGCAGGCCGGCGCGGGCTTCGATACGGTGCGGACCTCGCTGTCGGCCTACACCCTCGGCGGAAACGTCGAGGCGCTGACCACCACCGGCACCGGCTCCTTCGCCGGCACCGGCAACGATCTGGCCAACCTCATCACCGGCGGCAGCCGCGGCGACCGCCTCGACGGCAAGGCTGGCGCCGACACGATGGTGGGTGGCCTCGGAAACGATACCTACGTCGTCGACACCATCAACGACGTGGTGGTGGAGCAGGCGGGCGAGGGGGTGGACCGGGTGCTGACGGGCATCAGCTACACGCTCGGCGACCATGTCGAGAACCTCGGCATGGGCACCAGCGCCTCGCTCAGCGGCACCGGCAACGCACTCGCCAACCTCATCGTCGGCAACAAGGGCAACAACGTCCTCGACGGACGCGGCGGCGCCGACACGCTGACCGGGGGATTGGGCCGGGACACCTTCGTGCTGCGGGCGGGCGAGACGGCGGGCGACACGGTGACGGACTTCGTGCGCGGGGCGGACACGCTCGCGTTCTACGGCTTCGGAGCCGACGCGGTGCTGTCGCGCGAGTCGGGCGGCGACCTCTACACCGTGACGAGCGGGGATGGCCTCACGAGCGGCAGCTTCCGGCTGACGGGCGTAGGCAACCTCGACCTGTCGGCGGGGGCCGGCAACACCGACGCGCGGTTCTTCGCGTGAGATGATCCGCGCGGGGAGCGGCCGGCTGCCTCCGCAGGGCCTCGCCGTTCGATCGACCGCCGCGCCTCACCGCCGGCCGGCGAGGCCGTTCATCCGGGCCTCGCGGCCCTGCTCGACGTGCCAGCGCGCCTCCGCCACCTGCCGGCGCAGGCTGTTGCGGCGCCAGCGGTGGAACAGCCGCAGCACGAACGGCCCGCCCCCGCTCCCCGCCTCGTGGCGGGCGAGCCGGCGCAGCAGCCCCGGCAGGCAGGCGGCGGCGGCCTCGCCGGTGGCGATGTCGACGAGGCGGACCTGCCGCAGGAGTTCGGCGCGATAATCCTCCACGGGACGGTTTCCCTTCACCCCGGCTGACATCGCCCTATGCTGATCCTGCCGGCGCGCAGGTCAAGGGTCCCGGGTCTCGCGCGCAACGGATGACGAGCGAGCATGAGCTTCACCGAGGACGACATCCTCCGGGCCTGCGGCCCGCGGGCCCTGGCCGCCGGCCGGGAATACTACGACCAGAACCGCGTCCGCCTCGTCGACGAGGCCGACGACAACGAGTTCGTCGAGGTCGTCTCGACCCGGGTCCGCGGCAGCGGGCGCAACGTCTACGACCAGTACATCGCGATCGAGCCCGCGGATCCGCCGATCATCGAGGGCGAATGCACCTGTCCGGTCGGCTTCAACTGCAAGCACGTCGCGGCCGCGCTGCTGTTCTGGCTCGACATCGAGGGACCGATCGAGACGGCGCCGCCGCCGCCGAGCCCGGAGCAGCGCATCGAGCGGCTGCTGGCGGCGGGCCTGCGTCCGGCCGACGTCTCCCGCGACGGCCTGCCCTACGACCTCGCGCAGTGGCTGGACGCCCTCGGCGAGGCGCAGGTCTCCGGCGTCGAGGCGTATCCGCCGACGGTCAACCAGCGCCTGATCTACATCGTCGCACCGATCTCCGGGGCCCCGCGCGCCGACCGGCTCGGCCTGCGCCCGGTCTCGACCCGCCTGCTCAAGGACGGCACGCCGTCGACATCCGTCATCGGCGTCGATCCCGGCGGGATCTACAACCGCCAGCCGGCCAAGTACCTGCGCCCATCCGACCTGCGCATCCTGCGCGTCCTCGCCCGGGCCCGCGACGGGAACCTGTCGGGCGTCGTCCCGCTCACGAGCGAGGAGGCCGGCGAGGTGCTGCCGGCGGTGCTGGCGACCGGGCGGGCGCGCTGGGGCGCGGTGGACGGCCCGGTCCTGGCGGAGGGCCCGCCGCGGCCGGGGCGGGTGACGTGGCAGACCCTCGACGACACCGCGACGGTGCCGCGGATCGCGATCGAGGGCGACGGCCTCGTGCTCGCCGCCACGCCGCCGGTCTATGTCGACCCCGCGGCCGGGCTGGTCGGGCGGGTCGAGAGCGGCCTGCCGCCGCGGGTCGCCGCCGCCCTCCTCGACGCGCCGCCGGTCCCGGCCGCGGCGGTGCCGGACCTCGACGCGGCCCTCGCCCGCCGGGCGCCCGACCTCGCCGCCCTGCGCCCGCCGCCGCGCGAGACCGAGCGCCTGGAGGGCGTCGCCCCGGTGCCGGTGCTGCGGCTGTTCCGGGCCGACTTGCCGCAGCCGGGCTGGGCGAGTATGGTCATCTCCTCGACCACCGCGTTCCGGCCGCCGACCGATTCGCTGCTGCTGGCGCGGCTGGCCTTCCGCTACGGACCGGTGCGTGTCGCCCTCGGCGAGCCGCGCGCGGCCGTGACGCGCCTGAGCGGCGACCGCCTCGTCACGGCGACCCGCGACCCCGCCGCCGAGCGCGCCGCCCTGCGCCGGCTGATCGGGCACGGCTTCGCCCCCCTGACCGAGCGCCGCCCGCAGGTGCCGCCGGCCCACGTCCACGACCTCGTGCCGGAGGGCGAGGCGGACTGGCGCGAGATCCAGTACCGGGTCGTCCCGGTCCTGCGCGAGGCCGGCTTCGCGATCGAGGTCGCCGACGACTTTCCCGGGCGGGTGGTGCGGGTCGACGGCCGCGTCGAGGCCGAGATCCACGAGGGCTCTGGCATCGACTGGCTCGAACTCGACCTCGGGGTCGAGGTCGACGGCGAGCGGGTCGATCTCGTCGAGCCGATCGTCGCGATGATCGCCGCGCCGGACTTCGACGCCGCCCGGTTCGCGGACGGCGCCGAGGGCGAGGCCCCGGTCTACCTGCCGCTGCCGGACGGGCGCGTCCTCGCCCTGCCGGCCGCGCGCCTCGTGCCGATCGTCGAGGCGATCCGGGAACTCGCCCTCGGGGGCGCCGCCGCCGAGGGCCTGTTGCGGCTGTCGCGGGCGGATGCGGCGAGCCTCGCGCAGTTCGAGGACGCGACCGCGGCGGCGGGCCTCGTCTGGCGCGGCGGCGAGCGCATCCGCGAGATGGGCCGGCGCCTCACCGCCAGCGGCGGCATCCCGCCCGTCGCCCTGCCGGAGAGCTTCCGCGCCACCCTGCGCCCGTACCAGGAGCAGGGCGTGGCGTGGCTCGCCTTCCTGCGCGACGTCGGTTTCGGCGGCATCCTCGCCGACGACATGGGGCTGGGCAAGACCGTGCAGGCGCTCGGCCTGATCGCGATCGAGAAGGCGCGCGGGAGCCTCGACCGGCCGGTCCTCGTCGTCGCGCCGACGAGCCTGATGGCGAACTGGCGCCGGGAGGCGGAAAAATTCGCGCCGGACCTGCGGGTCCTCGTCCTGCACGGCTTCGAGCGCAAGGCGCAGTTCGGCGCCATCGCCGAGCACGACCTCGTGCTCACCACCTACCCGCTGATCGCCCGCGACCACGAGGTGCTGAGCGCGCAGGACTGGCACATGGTGCTCCTCGACGAGGCGCAGACGATCAAGAACCCGGACGCCACCACGACGCAGCTCATCCACGGGCTGAAGGCCGGGCACCGGTTCTGCCTCAGCGGCACCCCGCTGGAGAACAACCTCGGCGAGTTGTGGTCGCTGTTCTCCTTCGCCTGCCCGGGCCTGCTCGGCGAGCGGCGCCACTTCACGTCGAACTGGCGCACGCCGATCGAGAAGCGCGGCGACGCCGAGCGCGGGCGCCTGCTCGCCCGGCGGGTGCGGCCGTTCCTGCTGCGGCGGACCAAGGAGGCGGTCGCCACCGAACTGCCGCCGAAAACCGAGATCACCGAGACGGTCGAGTTCGACGGGCCGCAGCGCGACCTCTACGAGTCGATCCGCCTGTCGATGCACGCGCGGGTGCGCGAGGCGATCGCCGCCAAGGGCTTCGCCCGCAGCCGGATCGTGATCCTCGACGCCCTGCTCAAGCTGCGCCAGGCCTGCTGCGACCCGCGCCTGCTGAAGCTGGAGGCGCGCCAGGCCAAGGCCCGCGCCCGGCAGGCCGGCTCGGCCAAGCTCGACCGGCTGGAGGAGCTGCTCTCGGCCCTGGTCGAGGAGGGCCGGCGGGTGCTGGTGTTCTCGCAGTTCACCTCGATGCTCGACCTGATCCGCCCCCGCCTCGACAAGGCCGGCCTCGCCTACGCGCTGCTGACCGGCCGCACCCGCGACCGCGAGGCCGCCGTGCGGGAGTTCGAGGAGGGCCGCGTCCCGGTCTTCCTCATCAGCCTCAAGGCCGGCGGCACCGGGCTCAACCTCGTCTCCGCCGACACGGTGATCCTGTACGACCCGTGGTGGAACCCGGCGGTGGAGGAGCAGGCGATCGACCGCGCCCACCGCATCGGCCAGGACAAGCCGGTCTTCGTCCACCGGCTCGTCGCCGCCCGCACCATCGAGGAGAAGATGGAGCTGCTCAAGGAGAAGAAGAGCGCGCTCGCCGAATCGCTGTTCGACCCCGACGGCACGCCGACGCTGGCGATGACGGAAGCCGATCTCGACGTGCTGCTGGGGTCGTGAGGGGGACGACTGGATTGGTGCCGCCTGCCCGCCGTCGCACCGGCGGGATCAAAGGTGCCTGCCGACATCCATGCGTTGATGCAGGATCCGCACGACATCGATGGTGGTGGTCCCGCTGATCCGGTAGAAGACGAAGTGCGAACCGATCGCGAGCTTGCGGTAGCCCGGTCGCACATCCTCGGCACTGCGTCCGGCAACCTTGCCGACGGCAAGATTCTCGAAGCCTTCGGCGATCAAGCGCACGTAGCGGTCGGCCTGTGCCTCATCCCAACGCTTGGCGGAATAGGCCCAGATCGCGGCAAGATCGCGCCGTGCTTCGGCCGATAGGCGGATGCGCACCTCTTAACGTTCGGCTGGCTCGCGCATGGCGGCCAGGAACCGGTCGGCGTCGAATTCCTGGAAATCGCCGCTGGCCTCGCCCTCGGCCAGCGCGGCACGAAGTGCGCTCAGCCTGACTTGGCGTTCCTCAAGGAGGCGAAGGCCGGCCTGCACCACCTCGCTGGCCGAGCCGTAACGGCCGTCCTCCACCTGCTGATCGATGAAGCGCAGGACATCGTCGCTCAACGCGATCGGCGTGTTTCGGGTCATCCGTCACCTCCTGCCAGGGTAGTGTACCCAAGAATGGCGTTCTCGGGAACGTGGTGCGCCTCGTCTCAGGTCTTCCTGTCCGCACCACCCGTCGCCTCGGCTGTCGTCCCCACAAAGGGGAGTTGGACCCGCCCCGGCACCGCATTCACCCACACCACCACCGCATCCCCCGCCGCCGCCGGGTTGCCGTAGCGGTGCGGGCGGCGGCTGGCGAAGCGGAAGCTGTCGCCGGCGGCAAGCTCGTGGGTCGCCGCCTCGACGGTGAGCGACAGGCGCCCCTCCAGCACCAGCCCGGCCTCCTCGCCGTCATGGGCGACCATCTCGTCGCCGGTGCTGGCGCCGGGGGCGAGCCGCATCAGGAACAGGCTCAACGCCCCGTCGCCGTCCGGCCGGGTGAGGAGCTGCTTGGTGATGCCGGAGCGCCACAGGGTCAGCTCGGCGCGCTCGTCCGCCCGGGTCACGAACCCCGCCGCCTCGGGCGCCTCGGGACCGAACAGCGCCGAGAGGCCGACCCCGAACAGGTCGGCGATCTGGGTCAGCACCCGCAGCGACGGCGACGACAGCCCGCGCTCGACCTGGCTGAGGAAGCCGATCGACAGCCCGGTCCCCTCCGCCACCGCCTTGAGCGGCAGGCCGCGCTCCCGGCGCAGCGCCCGCAGCCGCCCGCCCACCGCGAGGTCGGCGGCCGCCAGCGCGGGCAGCTCGTGCCCATTCCTTCGCCCTCGGTCAGCCTGTTTCATGAACATGAAATTCGGTTGCACCAGCGATGAGAATATGGCCTGATGTTCATGTCAATGAAATCCTCCCGACCGGCGCCGCCCCAGCTTTCCGCCTCTCGCACAGGAGCACGACGATGAAGCGTCTGGTTCAGGCCGCCTGCGCGGCGGTCGCCCTCGGCCTCGCCGGGCCCGCCGCAGCCCAGAGCGTGCTGAAGGTCGGCTCGACCCCGACCGGCGTGCCGTTCACCTTCCTCGACACCAAGACCAACAGCATCCAGGGCGTGATGGTCGACGTCATCACGGCGATCGGCCGCGAGGCCGGCTTCACCGTGCAGATCGAGCCCTTGCAATTCTCGACCCTGATCGCGGCGCTGACGGCGAAGAAGATCGACGTCATCTCGGCCGCGATGTTCATCACCCCGCCGCGCAAGGAGGTGATCGACTTCTCGGAGCCGGTCTACACCTACGGCGAGGGGCTGGTGGTGCCGAAGGCCGACACCCGCGACTACGCCGCCTTCGCCGACCTGAAGGGCGAGACGGTCGGCGCCCAGGTCGGCACCGCCTTCGTCGAGCCGCTGAAGAAGTCCGGCCACTTCCCCGAGGTGAAGGTCTACGACACCAGCTCGGACCTGATGCGCGACGTCAATGCCGGACGGATCAAGGCCGCCTTCGCCGACGCGCCGATCCTCGCCTACAACATCAAGCTCGGCAACTTCCCGAACCTGCGCCTCGTCGAATCCTACAAGCCGGTGGTGATCGGCTCGGTCGGCATCGGCCTGCGCAAGGAGGACAAGGTCCTTCGCGACAAGATCGATGCCGGGCTCGCCAAGCTCAAGCAGAGCGGCGAACTCGCCAAGATCCTCGACAAGTGGGGCCTCCAGCCCACCGCGAACCCGACCTGAGCGGCCCCATGCAAGCGTTCCTCGCCGATGCGCGCGAGTTCGTGCCGATCCTGCTCCAGGGCGTGCAGCTCACGATCCTGATCACGGTCGGCTCCCTCGTCGTCTCGACGCTGCTCGGCCTCGTCTGGGCGATGATGCGCGTCTCGGGCGTGCGGCTGCTGTCGGGGATCAGCGCCACCTTCATCAACGTGATCCGGGGCATCCCGATCATCGTCCAATTGTTCTACATCTACTTCGTGCTGCCGGATTTCGGCGTCTCGTTCTCGGCGGTCCAGGCCGGCATCATCGGGCTCGGGGTCGCCTACTCGGCCTATCAGGCCGAGAACTTCCGCGCCGCGATCGAGGCGATCGACAAGGGCCAGATCGAGGCGGCGCAGACCATCGGCATGGGCTGGTGGCTGACCATGCGCCGGGTCGTGCTGCCGCAGGCGTTCCGGGCCGCGCTGCCGCCCTACGGCAACGTGATGATCATGATGCTGAAGGACTCGTCCCAGGCCTCGACCATCACGGTCGCGGAACTGGCGCTCCAGGGCAAGCTGATCGCCTCGGCGACGTTCAAGAACACCAGCGTCTTCACCCTCGTGGCGCTGATGTACCTCGGCCTGAGCCTGCCGCTGATCCTGGCGGTGCGGCACTTCGAGAAGCGGACGGGGCGGCCGTGATCGAGCTCGACGACGTGCGCAAGTCCTACGGCGCGGTGCCGGTGCTCAAGGGCATCACCGCGTCGGTCGCCCGGGGCGAGGTGGTCTGCGTCATCGGCCCGTCGGGCTCGGGCAAGTCGACGCTGCTGCGCTGCGTCAACGGGCTGGAGAGCTACGACGGCGGCGCGATCCGGGTGAACGGCCGGCGGGTCGACCGGGCCGACCGCTCGATCCGCGCCGTGCGGGTCCAGGTCTCGATGGTGTTTCAGCGCTTCAACCTGTTTCCCCACCGCACCGCGCTCGAGAACGTCGTCGAGGGCCCGATCTTCGTGAAGGGCGAGAGGCGGGCGGAAGCCGAGGCGCGCGGGCGCGACCTCCTCGCCCGGGTCGGCCTCGCCGGCCGGGAGGAGGCGCGGCCGCCGCAGCTCTCCGGCGGCCAGCAGCAGCGGGTCGCCATCGCCCGGGCGCTGGCGATGCGGCCGGACGCGATCCTGTTCGACGAGCCGACCTCGGCCCTCGATCCCGAACTCGTCGGCGAGGTGCTCGGCGTGATGCGGGCGCTCGCCGAGGACGGCATGACCATGCTGGTGGTCACCCACGAGATCGGCTTCGCCCGCGAGGTCGCCGACCGGGTGCTGTTCCTCGACGGCGGCGTGATCGTCGAGCAGGGCCCGGCCCGCCGGGTCCTCACCGAGCCGGAGCATCCGCGCACCCGCGACTTCCTGCGCCGGGTGCTGAATCCCCTGTAGAGAGTCCCCGCCATGGCCGAGCCGTTCCCCCTCGGGCCCTCGCTCTGGGCCACCACCGCCGCCCCGGCCCCCGAGACCGTGCCGCTCACCGAATCCGGCCGCGCCGACGTCGTGGTGATCGGCGGCGGGTTCTGCGGCCTGTCGACCGCGCTCCACCTCGCCGAGGCCGGCGTGAGGCCGGTGCTGCTGGAGGCGCGCGAGATCGGCTTCGGCGGCTCGGGCCGCAACGGCGGGCAGGTCATCCCCGGGCTCAAGTACGATCCCGACGAACTGGTCGAGCGATTCGGGCCGGAGCGCGGCGAGCGCCTCGCCGCCTTCGGCGCCGGCACCGTCGACACGGTGTTCGACCTCATCGAGCGCCACCGGATGGACGTGCCGCGGACCCGCACCGGCTGGATCCAGGGCGCCCACACCGACGAGGGGCTGGCCCTGGCCGAGCGGCGCGCCGCGCAATGGGCGCGCCGGGGCGCCCCGGTGCGGCTGCTCGACAAGGCCGAGACCGACCGCCTGACAGGCTCGCCGCGCTACCGCGGCGGCTGGCTCGACGAGCGCGGCGCGGCGATCCAGCCGCTGTCCTACGCCCGCGGCCTCGCCCGGGCGGCGCTGGCGGCGGGCGCCCGGATCCACACCGACTCGCCGGTCGCGGGCATCGCGCGCGCCGGCGACGACTGGGTGGTGACGACGAAGGCCGGTCCGCACCTGCGCACCGCGAAGGTGGTGATCGCCACCAACGGCTACAGCGGCGGGCTGTGGCCGGGCCTCGCCCAGACGATCATCGCGGCGAACTCGTTCCAGGTCGCGACGACGCCGCTCTCCGACAACCTGCGCCGCTCGATCCTGCCGGAGGGACAGGTCTCCTCCGACACCCGCAAGCTGCTGCTGTATTTCCGCCTCGACCATACCGGCCGGCTGCTGCTCGGCGGGCGCGGTCCGTTCCGCGAGCCGAAGGGGGCGTCCGACTGGGCCCATCTGGAGCGGATCGTCGGCAAGATGTTCCCGCAGCTCGGCGAGGTGGCGTTCGACCACCGCTGGTGCGGCCGCGTCGCGGTCACCCGGGACTACCTGCCCCACCTGCACGAGCCGGCACCGGGCCTCGTCATCGACATCGGCTGCCAGGGCCGCGGCGTCGGCCTGCAATCGAGCATGGGCCGGGCGATCGCGGCCTATGTCCGCACCGGCGATGCCGGGGCCCTGCCGCTGCCGTTCAGCCCGATCACGCCGCTGCCGCTGCACGGCCTGCACCGCCTCTACGCCTCGGCGGTGATCGCGTGGTACCGGATCAGCGACGGGGGGCTGTAGGGCGCTGCGTTCCGGACTACCGTCGCGTCCGGATCTTTCCCGGAGGGACGCCATGGCAGAGGACAGGGTCGCGATCGTCACCGCGGGCGGCAGCGGCATGGGCGCCGCCGCGGCGCGCCGGCTGGCGCAGGACGGGTTCCGGGTCGCGATCCTGTCCTCGTCCGGCAAGGGCGAGGCCCTGGCGCAGGAACTCGGCGGGTTCGGCCTCACCGGCTCGAACCAGTCGGTGGAGGACCTGACCCGGCTCGTCGAGGGCACGCTCGATCGCTTCGGCCGCATCGACGTGCTGGTCAACAGCGCCGGCCACGGGCCGCGGGCGCCGATCCTCGAGATCACCGACGCGCAGTGGCATGCCGGGCTCGACACCTACCTGATGAACGTGATCCGGCCGGCCCGCCTCGTCGCCCCGGTGATGGTGCGCCAGGGCGGCGGCGCGATCGTCAACGTCTCGACCGCCTGGGCCTTCGAGCCGAGCGCGCAGTTCCCGACCTCGGCGGTGTTTCGGGCCGGCCTTGCCGCTTTCACCAAGATCTTCTGCGACCAGTACGCCGCCGACAACCTGCGGATGAACAACGTCCTGCCCGGCTGGATCGACAGCCTGCCGGCGACGGAGGAGCGCCGCCAGGGCGTCCCGATGCGCCGCTACGGCCGCGCCGAGGAGGTCGCCGCCACGATCGCGTTCCTCGCCTCGGAAGGCGCGGGCTACATCACCGGCCAGAACATCCGGGTCGATGGCGGGCTGACGCGGTCGGTGTGAGGGGGCAGCTTCGAGAAAGTGATGTCCACGCCTCGCAAATCGGCGAAGGGACGGCCGAGTCGAAGCATTCGCGCCGTTCCCCACCACCTATCCTTTCGGCACTAGTTCCTGCTATCAAGCTGGTATGAGACTCGGTATCCAGGACGTCATGCAGGCAGAACGTGGTCTTTGGCTAGGAACGTATGCGATGAGCCGAGAATTGTTCGCAAGGAAGGCTCGAGGCGGCTGATGCTGCACCCTGGCCTCCTTTCATCAGGCATCTACACGGTCCCAGATGCTGCCCGCCTTGTCGAGGCAGAGCAGAACGAAATGCGCGTCTGGATCGAGGGGCGCAAAGGCGCTCAGGATCCGATGATCGAGAATCAACTCGGAAAAATCGGCAATAAGACTGCGATCAGCTTTACGAACCTCATGGAGGTTCGCTTTATATCATTATTCATTGATGCCGGCGTGCGACTCAAGGCGATACGCTCCATTATGAACGAGGCAAAAAACCTTCTCGAACATGCGCACCCTTTTGCAACGAACACTGTCTTCAAAACCGATGGTCGGCGCGTTGTTGCGGAAATAGAGCGGCTCAACGAAGCCGTGAGCATCTACGATCTCAAGCTAAAACAATACGAGATGCCGGAAATTGTCAGAAATTTCCTTCTCAAAGATGTCGTATTCGACCCCAGGGGAGATGCAGTGTCTTGGAAGCCCAGACCGAAAATCGCTCCGAACATCATCATCCATCCAGCGCATTCTTTTGGCAAGCCCATTCTCCTTGAGAGCTTGGTGCCTGCTGAAACGATTGCCAAGGCATTCAAAGCGGAACAAGACGCAGAAATAGTAGCAGAGATGTTTGAAATACCTGAAGCTCACGTTATCGAGGCCGTCAGGTTTCATGAAGCTCTGCACGGGATCGAGTGAGAGTCGCTTTCGACGAGCATATTCCAAGCGCACTCGTGCGAGTTCTCCAGTCGTTTTCGAATGAGCGCCAATTTCTCAAGTTAACGGGTGGATACACGATCGAGCGCGCACGGGACTATGCGCCTAAAATCGACGATGCTGACTACCTTAAGGGCTCAGACGTCCCCTGGATTCGGCGCTACGCAGCCGCTGGGGGACAAGTAATCATTTCTGGCGACACGAACATGATGGCAGAGCACCATGAAAGATTGGCTCTTCTTGAAGAAAGAATGATCGTCTGCTTCTTTGGGTCGCAATGGTCCGGATGGAAATTTTACAAGAAATGCGCCCTGGTCATTAACTGGTGGCCGGCAATCGTTAAGACGATGACGATTGCGGAGAGTTCTACGTTCTGGCGCGTGCCGACAAGCTGGCAAGAGGGCGGCGAGTTGGACGCGCTTCCGACCGAAGACAAGAAACTTACGCGTATGATCCGTCAGCGGGAAAGGCAAACAAAGATCGCTGCCGAGCGGAAGGCACGACGCGAGGCATCACCAGCCGATGGTCAAGGGACTCTCAAGCTTGCTCCACGCGAGGATACCGATGAATAAGGCGGCGGCCCGTCCGTCCGGGCCGCCGCCTCCGCTCACCGCCGCGGCAGCAGCTTCGTCACCTCGGCGCTCATGTCCTTGAGCGCCTGCTCGGGCGTCGCCTTCTGCTCGGCGACCCGCGACAGGGTGTCGACGATGGTCTGGGTGATCTTGACGCCGTTGGTGCCCGGGAAGGCGTACCACGGCACCATGCGGTCCATCTGCGACAGGCCGGCGCGGTAGGTCGGGTTCTTCTCGTAGAAGCCCTTGAGGTAGCGCTCGTCCTTCGGCGCCAGGTCGTTGGTCGGCACGTAGCCGGTGCCCGGCACCACGACGGTCTGGCCGAACGGGCCGGCGGCGAACTTGATGAAGTCGTAGACCGCCGCCTGCTTGGCCGGGTCCCTGGTGAACATCACCGCGGCGTTGCCGCCGGTCGGCAGCCGGCCCTTGTCCGGATTCAGCAGCGGCAGCGTCGCGGTGCGCAGCTCGAACTTGTCGCCGACGCCGTTGAGGATCGAGCGCAGGGCGCCGGTGGTCCAGAAGAACAGGCCCATCCGGCCGGCCTGGAAGGTCTGCACCATCGCGTCGCCGGTGAGTGCCGGCATCCGGCCCTCCTTCACCATCCGGTCGAGCAGGCGCAGGGCCGCCAGACCCTCGGGGCCGTCGAACGAGACCCGGCTCTCGTCCGGGGCCATCATCCGGCCGCCGTCGCCGAACAGCAGCGCCGAGAACATCCAGTCGTCGAGCATCCAGCGGTAGCCCATGCCGACGGTGCCGTCGCCGAGCGCCTGGATCTTCGCCGCGAGCGCGATGATTCCGTCCCAGTCGGTCGGCATGGCGTCCGGGTCGCCGCCGGCTTTCCGCACGAGGTCGGCGTTGTAGTAGAAGATCGGGTTGGAGGTCGCGAAGGCGAGCCCGACCTGACGGTCGCCGATGCGGGCGAGCGACAGCAGGTGGTCGGAAAAGCCCTCCTGCGTCAGGCCCGCATCCTTGGCGACGAGGGGCGCGAGATCCTCGCCGACCTTGCGCTCGGCCAGCACCCGCAGGCGGTTGAGGCCGACGAATGACACGTCGGGCATCTGCGGCGAGTTCGCCTGCCGCAGCATCAGTTGCAGCCCCTCCTCGTAGGTCGGCGAGGGCGCCGCGAAAGTGATCCTCACCTCCGGCTTGCGGCGCATGTACTCGGCCGAGATCGTGTCCATGACCGACTTGAAGAAGCCGGGCATCGGGTAGTGGACGACGATCTCGGTCTGCTCGGCCCGGGCCGGGGCGGCGGCGAGCATCAGCCCTGTCGCGAGGGCGGCCAACCAGCGGCGCATGACGATTCCATCCTGTTGCGGGGGAGGGGGAGGCGGGCATCAGCCCTTCACGCCGGTCATCGTCATGCCGTCGATGAACCGGCGCTGGGCCATCAGGAACAGGGCGACGAGGGGGAGCGTGACGATCACGGTCGCGGCCATCAGCGCCCCGTAATCGTCGCCGGCCTCGGCGGCCCGGAAGAACAGCAGGCCGAGCGGCGGCGTCGCCAGCCGGGTCTGCGAGACGGTGATGAGCGGCCAGTACAGGTCGTTCCAGTGCGCCACGACCGAGAACACCGCGAAGGCGGTGGCGGCGGGCCAGGCGTTGGGCAGCACCACCCGCCAGACGATCGCGCTCTCCGACAGCCCGTCCATCCGGGCCGCCGCGATCAGGTCGTCGGGCAGCGCCCGGATGAACTGGCGAAACAGGAAGATCGCGAAAGTCGAGAGAAGGAAGGGCACCACCAGCACCGCGTAGGTGTCGAGGAGGGCGAGGTCGCGGGCGGCGGCGTAGAGCGGGATCGAGATCGCGTGGATCGGCACCAGCAGCCCGAGCAGGACGAGGGCGAACAGCACCTCGCGGCCGCGGAAGCGCAGCTTGGCCAGCGCGTAGGCGCAGGGCAGCGCGAACACGATCTGGAACACCAGGATCGCGGCGCAGACGCCCGCGCCGTTGGCGAGCACCCGCAGCATCGGGATGCGGGTCATCGCCTTGCCGTAGTTCTCCGCCGCGAACCACTGCGTCGGCCACAGCGACAGGCTGGCGGAGAAGATCTCGGTCTGGGGCTTGAGCGAGGCCGAGATCATCCAGAGGTAGGGGTACAGCACGACCGCGGCGCCGAGGCCGAGGATCGCGAGCCGGGCGAGCCGAAAGGCGGGGCTGGGCGGCATCATCCGTAATGCACCCGGCGGTCCATGACCCGGGTCTGGATCAGGAGCAGGACGAGGAGGACGGCGACGAACGCGACCGCCATGGCGGAGGCCGGGCCGATGCGCAGGAAGACGAAGCCCTCCTGGTAGATCGTCCACAGCAGCACCTCGGACGCCTTGTTCGGCCCGCCCTGGGTCAGCGCCGCCACCGGCTCGAACACCTTGACGGCGTTGATGATGGTGATCGTCACGACGAACAGGGTGGTCGGCCCGAGCATCGGCCAGGTGACGAGACGGAACCGGTCGAACGCCGAGCGCCCGCCGTCGATCTCGGCGGCGGCGTAGAGCTCGCGGTTGATCGCGGTCAGGCCGGCGAGGAACAGCACGACGTTGAAGCCGAAGGCTGCCAGATGCCGATCAGCGCCAGGGCGACCAGCACCGTGTCGGAGGAGCCGAGCCAGTTCGGGCCGGCCAGGCCCAGGGCCGTCAGCAGCGCGTTCACCGGACCGCCGACCGGGTTGAGCAGGAACTGCCACACCGTCGCCATCGCGACGGTGAGCGAGACCACCGGCAGGAAGTAGGCCGAGCGAAACACCGAGCGCAGGGGCAGGTCGGCCTCGATCAGCAGGGCGAGGCCGAGGCCGAGCCCGACCGAGACCGGCGTCACCAGGGCGACGTAGAGCGCGGTGTTGACGATCGAGGTCCGGAAGCCGCGGTCGGCGAGCAGGTCGCGATAGGCGTCGAGGCCGACGACGTGCCAGTCCGGCACCCCGAGTTCGGCGTCGGTGAGCGACAGCACCAGCACCGCGACGGTCGGCAGCACGAGGAGCGCCAGCATCAGCAGCAGCGCCGGCCCGGCCAGCACCAGGGCGGCGCGCTCCTCGCTGCGGTCGACCGGGACCGCGGCGGCCTCCGGTGGCGCGGCAGGGGCGGAGAGGCGGGCGGCGTCAGCCATGGCGCAGGGCCTGCCGGTCGCCGACGCTGAGGATCTCCGCGCTCGGGCGCAGGCGCTCGCCGCCGGGGCCGAAGGCGAGCCACGCGCCGTCGTGCCCCGAGACGTGGAGGTCGCGGCCGGCCTCGATCCCGGGCCGGCCCGCGGGCAGGCGGGCGGTCAGCCGCTCGTCGCCGTCGAGGACCCGCAGATGGGCAAGGATCTCGGCGCCCTGGAATTCCAGCCGCTCGACGCGCGCCGGCAGCGAGGCCGGTCCGGACTCGGCCGCCAGGACGACGTGCTCGGGCCGCAGGGCGAGCTGCACCGGTCCCGGCGCGTCGGCGGCGAGGCCGGCGAGCAGCGCGGTGCCGCCGCGGCGCGCGACCCCGTCGGCATCGACGGAGCCGGCCACGAGGTTGATCCGCGGCGCGCCGACGAAGGTCGCGACGTCGAGATGGGCCGGGTCGCGGTAGACCGCGTCGGGCCGGCCGACCTGGAGCAGGCGCCCGTGCATCAGCACGGCGACCCGGTCGGCCATCGACAGCGCCTCCTCCTGGTCGTGGGTGACGTAGACCGTGGTGGTGCCGAGCCGGCGGTGCAGGTCGACGATCTCGCCGCGCATGTGGTGGCGCAGCGCCATGTCGAGATTCGACAGCGGCTCGTCCATCAGGAAGGCGCGGGGATGGCGCACCATCGCCCGCCCGAGGGCGACCCGCTGGCGCTGGCCGCCGGACATCTGCGACGGGCGCCGGTCGAGCACCGGCCCGAGCCGCAGGGAGGCCGCCGCCGCCTCGATCTCGCGGGCGACCTCGGCGAGGCGCGGGCCCGCCCCGAACCAGCGGCCGACGACCGGTAGGCGCTGGAGCCGGCCGAGGCGGCGCATCACCAGCGGCACCGCCATGTTCTGCCGGGCGGTGAGGTGCGGATAGAGGGCGTAGGACTGGAACACCATCGCGACGTCGCGGTCGGCGGCCCGCACCGTGGTCACGTCGCGCTCGCCGATGCGGATCCGGCCGCGGTCGGGCCGGTCGAGCCCGGCGATCAGGCGCAGCAGGGTGGACTTGCCGCAGCCGGAGGGGCCGATCAGCGCCGTGAACTCGCCCGGGGCGATGGCGAGCGAGATGCCGTCGAGGACCCGGGTCGGGCCGTAGCCCTTGCTGACCGCGTCGAGGTGGATCGCGGCGGCCGTCATGCCACCGCATCCCGGTCGTCGGCGGCCGAGGGGCCGGGATAGATCCGGTCGAGCCGCGGCTCGATCAGCAGCGGCTCGGCACCGGCCGGGAACACGAACCGGCTCTCGACCCGGTCGGGGGCGAGTTCGTGCACGACGTAGCCGATGCGGCGCTCGCCCGGCACGCCGATCTGGCTCGGCCCGCACACGAAGGCGGCCGACGGGCACCACACGTGGTCGGTCTCGCCGAAGCGGGCGTGCCGGGCGACGTGGAGGTGGCCCGAGGCGATCAGCCGGACGTCGGCGCGGGCGAGCAGGTCGAGGATCCGGCGGCGCGGCGCCGGCGGGATCGTCCAGTAGCCCCGCGCCGGCTCGTTCGGGTCGTCGACGAAGAGCGGCTTGTGCAGGAACAGGGCGACCGGGCCGGTGACGGCGAGCGCCGCTTCCAGCCACTCGTATTGCCGGTGCTCGTCGGGGTGGCCGGTGGCGCACAGCATCGCGTCGAGGCCGATCAGCCGCCAGCCGCCGGCGTCGCGCATCCACCGGTCGTCGCCGGCGCGGTCGCGGTAGCGGGCGAGGCGCGCGTCGTCGAGGCGCTGGTCGGCGCGCAGGTCGGGCAGGTCGCCGACGTCGTGGTTGCCGGGCAGCCACAGGGCCGGCTGCGGCAGGGTTCGCATCCACGCCAGCGCATCGTCGAGATCGTCGGGCCCGACCGCACCGTTCATCGACAGGTCGCCGGTGTGGATCACGAGGTCGGCCGCGGTGGCGGCGACCTCCGCGCGCACCACCGCGAGGTTGGCGGAAAAGTCGTCGTGCTCCCGCGAAAGGTGGGTGTCGCTGATCTGAATGATGCGCATCGCGTGCTCCGATGCGCCGCGCTGGTAGTGACGGCGTGTAACAGTCGGGTGACGGCGGGCCGGGGCGGTTCGTCGGCGGCGTGACTGTCCGTGGCGCGTGTCACCTGGCGGGGTTTATTGGCGCCCGTTGCAGGCGCTGCTGGTCTTCGATCGGGCGCCGCGCCCCTCTCCCGGGTGGGAGAGGGGTTGGGGTGAGGGTGGCTCGGGTTCAGGACAATGCATCCAGCGTCGAGCTGCGCAGCTCAACGGCTGGTGCTCCATTCTGTACCGTCTCCACCCTCACGCGGGATCTTCGATCCCCCGGCTCACTCGGGGAGAGGGGGGATGCACCCGATATTCCGACGTCGAATCAGTCGCTCGACACCGGCCCTCAATACCGCGCCGGCACGAGCATCTCGGGCGCCACCGGCGCGCGCACGTAGTCCGGGTGGCGCACGCGGTCGGGCAGGTGGACGGCCGGGTGCTCGACGTCGCCGTAGGGGATCTGCCCGAGCAGGTGAGCGATGCAGTTGAGGCGCGCCCTCTTCTTGTCCACCGCCTCGACCACCCACCACGGCGCCTCGGGGATGTGGGTGCGGGCGAGCATCTGTTCCTTGGCCCGAGTGTAGTCCTCCCAGCGCCGGCGCGACTCGACGTCCATCGGCGAGAGCTTCCACTGCTTGAGCGGGTCGTGGATGCGCATCTGGAAGCGCATCTCCTGCTCCTCGTCGGTGATCGAGAACCAGTATTTCAGCAGCACGATGCCGGAGCGCACCAGCATGCGCTCGAACTCGGGCACCGAGCGGAAGAACTCCTCCACCTCGGTCTCGGTGCAGAAGCCCATCACCCGCTCGACCCCGGCACGGTTGTACCAGGAGCGGTCGAACAGCACGATCTCGCCGCCGGCCGGCAGATGGGCGACGTAGCGCTGGAAGTACCATTGCGTGCGCTCGCGCTCGCTCGGCGCCGGCAGGGCGGCGACGCGGCAGACGCGCGGGTTGAGCCGCTGGGTGATGCGCTTGATGACCCCGCCCTTGCCGGCCGAATCGCGGCCCTCGAACAGCACGACGACCCGCAGCCGGTTGTGCTGGACCCAGTCCTGGAGCCGCACCAGCTCGTGCTGGAGCCGCAGCAATTCGCGGAAGTAGACCCGGCGGTCGAGGCCGTCGCCGGAGGCGAAACCGAGCTGCGCGAGGCGCTCGTCCTCCAGTTCGAGCTCGATCTCCTCGTCGTAGCTGTCGGCGATGTCGCGGCGGACCGCCTCGACGGTGGCGGCGAAGGAGCGGTCGGTGATGTCGGTCATGGGTGCGGGGTCCGGCGGAAGGCAAAGCCTCCGCCGTTAGAGCACCCGCCTGTGACAGGCCTGAGAAACGGGTGCCGGATCGTCCGGCACCCGGGTCCGCGCCTCAGCCGCCGGCGCTGCGTCGCCGGGCCTGACGGGCGCGGCGGCCGAAGATGTTCAGCACCTCGACGCCAGCCGAGAACGCCATCGCGGTGTAGACGTAGCCCTTCGGCACGTGCGCCCCGAAGCCCTCGGCGATCAGCGTCATGCCGATCATGATGAGGAAGCCGAGCGCCAGCATCACCACGGTCGGGTTGGCGGCGATGAAGCGCGACAGCGGGTCGGCGGCGAGCAGCATCACCGTGACGGCGGCGACGACCGCCACGACCATGATCTCGACGTGATCGGTCATGCCGACCGCCGTGATGATGCTGTCGATCGAGAACACGAGGTCGAGGAGCAGGATCTGGGCGATCGCGGCGGAAAAGCCGATCCCCGGCCCCTTGGGGGCGTCGTCCGCGTGGGCGCCCGGATCGACGCTGTGATGGATCTCCTTCGTCGCCTTCCACAGCAGGAACAGGCCGCCGGCGATCAGGATGATGTCGCGCCAGGAAAAACTCTTGCCGAGCAGCGTCACCACCGGCTCGGTGAGGTGGACGATGTACGCGACCGTCCCGAGCAGGGCGAGCCGCAGCCCCAGCGCGAGGCCGATGCCGATGCGCCGGGCCCGGGCCTGCTGGTGCTCGGGCAGCTTGTTGGTCAGGATCGAGATGAAGATCAGGTTGTCGATCCCGAGCACGACCTCCATCACCACCAGGGTCGCGAGCGCGACCCAGGCCGCCGGGTCGGCGGCGAGCTGCATGACGTTGTCCACGCGGTCTTCCTCTCGTGTGCGTGAGTGTGTGGAGACGGTCGGCTCTAAGCAGACTTGCGTTGGCGGGCCAACCCTTCGTCCGCTGAGTTCATTGTCGTGTCGCAGGTTTTTCTCGCAAAAAGCGGCAGCCGCTTTTGCGAAACCTGCTCAGGGCAGCAGCGCGTGGCGGCCGCGGACCACCGGCTCGGGCGCGTGCACCCGCACCGCCTGGGGCACCACCTTGACGTGGGCCGGGGTGTAGGTGGTCAGCTCGCCGTCGGTGTTGACCGGGCGCGGCTTCTTCGTGCGCAGCACGACCTCGGTGGTCTTGAACGCGCGCACGTCCGCGGCCTGCCCCTGGGTGCCCCGGCGCAGGGCCGGCAGCAGCGCCACCAGCCGCCACCAATGCGCGACCTCCAGGCTGTAGAAGTTGAGCAGGCCGTCGTCGACGGTGGCGTTCTCCTCCACCGTCATGCCGCCGCCGTAGTGCCGGCCGTTGCCGACCGAGACCTGGATGGTGCGGACCGTCTCGATCTCTCCGTCGTGCTCGATGTAGACGGTGAAGGGCCGCGAGCGGCGCAGCAGCCGCACCGCCGCCATGGCGTAGCCGACCGTGCCCCACTGGCGCTTGAGGTCGGCGGTCAGCTCGCCGGCGAGGTCGGCCGAGAAGCCGACGCTGGCGACGTTGAAGAAGTAGTGCCCGTTGACGCAGCCGAGATCGATCGGCCGGGCCGGCTCGGTCGCGATCACCTCGGCGGCCGCGACCGGGTCGAGGGGGAGGCCGAGGCTGCGGGCGAGGTCGTTGGCGGTGCCGAGCGGCAGGATGCCGAACGGCAGCTTGCGCTCGGCCAGGGCCTGCGCCGCCGCGTTCAGGGTCCCGTCGCCGCCGCCGAGCACCACGAGATCGACGTCGGAGGCGGCGCGGATCAGGTCGGCGCAATCGGCCTTCTCCGGCGGCTCGACGGTGGCGATGCCGCCGCGGCCCAGCGCCTCCCTGATGCCGGCGAGGTCGAGCCCGCCGTTGCGGGCCTTCGGGTTGACGATGAGCAGGGCGCGGCGCGCCGCGCCGGGCGATGCGGGGGTGGTCGAGCCGGTCAAGGCGCGGGGCCCTCCCGTGCGATCGTGCCGCGTCAGCACAAAGGCGGGGAAGGGGTCCGACATCACGGCCGACGCCTCGACCGCCAGAGGGGCCCGGACCCGGGTTGTCCCAGAGGTGGGATGCCCTGACGCAATGGCAAGGCCCGTGGCCACGCTTCCTGGCAAGCCCCGTGGCCGCGTTTCGGGCCCGGCCGTCACGGTCAACGGCCCCGGCCGGTGCGGAACCAATCCTCAAGCACGTTGGCAGATGGAACCGTCAAGGTAGCCGGGAACGTTCTATGGTGCAGTCCCGCCTTTTCCGGTGCCGCCATGCCTCGCCGCCTCCGCCCGACCGTGATGCTCGCCTCGCTCCTCGTGACGACGGCCCTCCTGCCCGGCGCCGCGGCGGCGCAGGGCGGCAACGGCTGGGTCGACCCTCCGCGGGCCGGCGAGACCGCGAAGGTCGACACGCCCAAGGTCGACACGCCCAAGGCGGAGGCGCCCAAGGCCGAGGCGCTCAGGGCCGACCCGGCGAAGCCCCGGCCGGAGCCGGTCCAGGCCGAGGCGCCGAAGGCCGACGCCACCCGGGAGGCCGCGACGCCCCAGCCCCGCGCGCCCCGGCACGGCGAGCGCCTCGCCTTCGAGCCCCAGCGGCGCGAGGCGCGGCGCGCGGTCGAGGGCCCGCGCCCGGCGCCGGTCCCGGTCCCGCTGCCGATGACGGTGCGCGCCGCACCCGACGGATCGATGCGGGCGCTCGCCGCCGCGGCCCAGACCCTGAACCGCGACTACTTCGCATCGATCTCAGAGTCCAACGGCGCCACCCTCGGGGACGCGCCGCGCTTCTACGGCGACAGCGTGGTGTTCCACGGCCGGCCGATGAGCATGGGCGCGCTGCTGGCCGAGAAGCGGCGCTTCGTGGCGCGCTGGCCCGAGCGCCGCTACCGTCTGCGGCCGGATTCGGTGCGCACCGCCTGCAACGCCGAGCTCGGCCTGTGCCGGGTCCAGAGCACGGTCGACTTCTCGGCGGCGAGCCCGGGCCGCGGCACCCGCTCGCAGGGCACGGTGGCGGTCGAGCTGGCGGTCCGTTTCGTCGGCGAGCGCCCGGTGATCGTGTCGGAGAATAGTTGGGTCATGCACCGCGAGCGGCTCGCCGGCGGATCCCCGCTGCAGCCGTGATCCGCCCCACGATCGTCGCAGTTCCTTCCCCTGATGCCCTCGGCAACCCCCGCCTGCCGGTGCGACGGCCAGGATCCAGACCCGCATGAGCGCGCGTGACCAGATGAGGGCCCTGATCCGGGCCGAGATCGACCGGCAGCGTCCCGTCGAGGGCGCCCGGCGCACGCTCGAATTGCTGGTGGAAGCCTCGGCCCGCCCGAGCGAGGAGGCGCCGGGCTACCGCGTCGTCGACCGCGAGGGCCGGCCGCGCCGCCACGGCGAGGATGGCGGCCCCGTCACATTGGCGGACCTGGTGGGCGAGCTGCGCCGGCAGCATCCCGGGATGTTCCGGGCCGAGCCCCCCGCCGCGCCGCGCCCGCCGGCACCGGCCGAGGTTCCGGCCGAGACCGCCGCCGAGGCCCCCGCCGCCCCTCCGGTCGCCGCCCCGCCGGCGCCGGCGGCCCCCGCTCCGGTCCCGCCGCCCCGGGCGGAGCCCGGGCCCGGGCTGAAGCCGGGTCTCGCCCGGCCGCAGCGGGTCGCCTCGCGCCGCCTCGGCCGCCGGCCGCTCTACGCGGCGGGAATCCTCGCCGGGCTCGCCGCGGTGTATCTCGTCACCCGGCCGGCTCCGGAGGCGCCTCCCGCCCCCGATCCGGCGCCCCGGCGCGACCCGCCGGCGACCGGCGCCGTCGCCCCCGAGGCGGCTCCGCCCGCGCCGCCGCCGCCGCCGCGGGCGCTGGCCGGCGTCGCCGAGGTCGTCGACACCGCGACCCTGAAGCTCGGCGGCCGGGTCGTGCGCCTGTTCGGCGTCGAGTGGGCGAAGGGCGGTCAGGCCCAGGACCTCACCGGCTACCTCGCCGGCCGGCCGGTGAACTGCCAGCCGGCGGCCGGCGACAGCTACCAGTGCGCCGTCGACGGGCACGACCTGTCGGAGGTCGTGCTCTACAACGGCGGCGGCCGCGCCAGCGCCGACGCGACGCCCGACCTCATGGAGGCGGAGCGCCGCGCCCGCACCGAGAAGGTCGGCATCTGGCGCAAGTAGCCTTGGAGCGAGTCGCCTTGGAGCGCGTAGCCCCGGGGCTGGCGTCGATGCCGGGGGCCGGTTAACCCTCGGGCGCTACAACCGGCCCGGCCCCGGCCCGCGGGCCCGGCCGAACATGGAGTGTCAGGCGTGCTGCGCGAGATCGTCCTCGACACCGAGACCACAGGCACCGATGCCAAGACGGACCGGCTGATCGAGATCGGCGGCATCGAACTCCTCAACCACATTCCGACCGGGGTCGAGTTCCACCGCTACGTCAACCCGCAGCGGCCGGTGTCGCAGGGCGCCTTCGCGGTCCACGGCCTCTCCGACGCCTTCCTGGCCGACAAGCCGGTCTTCTCCGCGATCGCGGCCGAGTGGCGGGACTTCTGCGGCGACGCCACCCTGGTGATCCACAACGCCGCCTTCGACGTCGGCTTCCTCAACGCGGAATACGCCCGGCTCGGCGAGACCGGACCGCCGCCGATCGACCTCGCGGCGGTGGTCGACACCCTGGCCCTGGCCCGGCGCCGGCACCCGGGCGCCGCCAACAACCTCGACGCCCTGTGCTCGCGCTACGGCATCGACAATTCCCGCCGCACCAAGCACGGCGCGCTCCTCGACGCGCAGATCCTCGCCGAGGTCTATATCGAGCTGCTCGGCGGCAAGCAGACCAGCCTCGGCCTCGCGATGGAGAGCGGGGCCGACCTGCGGCGCGGGACGGAACGGACCGGCGCGGCGCGGCGCGGACCGCGTCCGGCCCCGCGCGCGCGCATCGACGACGCCGAGCGCGCGGCCCATGCCGCCTTCGTGGCCGGCCTCGGCGCGGGCGCGATCTGGCACGAGTATCTCGGCGAGACCGGCCCGGACTGAGGCGGGTCGTGACTGCCGGGGGTCCGGCAGTCACGGATCTCAGGACAGCGGCCCGCCGGCGGCCTGCGCCTCGGCCGCCTTCTGGCGGTAGAGGCCGACGAAGTCGATCGGATCGATGTAGAGCGGCGGGAAGCCGCCGTTGCGCACCGCGTCGGCGATGATCTGGCGGGCGAACGGGAACAGCAGCCGCGGGCACTCGATCATCACCGCCGGGTGGATCTGGTCCTGCGGGATGTTGCGCAGGCGGAAGATGCCCGAATAGGTCAGCTCGAACGCGAACAGCACCTCGGCGCCGATCTTCGCATCGCCCTCGAGGCGCAGGTCGACCTCGAAGTCCACCTCGGCGAGCTGCTTGGCGTTGACGTTGACCTGGATGTTGATCTGCGGGCCCTGGCCCTGCTGCGGCTGCAGCGAGCGCGGCGCGTTCGGGTTCTCGAAGGAGAGATCCTTGGCGTACTGGGCCAGCGCGTTGAGGGAGGGCGTGAGGTCGTCGGGCTGCGCGGCGGCGCCACCGTTGCCGTTCGGCACAGGGGAATCGGCCATGGTGGAGGTTCCTTCGAGAAGACTGGCAGAAGACGGTCGAGTGGTTCGGGCCCCGCGGGCTGGCGCGAAATGCGGCGCGCGCGCGGGCGGCGAAGGCGCTATCATGCCCGCCCCACGCGAACAAGCTGAGGCGCCGATCATCCCGCCGGTCCCGGTTTCCCCTGCACGTTCCCTTGCGCGATCGTCCGGACCGCCCGCAGATGCGGCCCGGCGTCGGCTGGATACGGCCGCCGGAGCACCCCATATGACAGGGGTTGCCGGAGTCGCAGGCCGGCCCTCGGCTTGTCTTCCACCCGTGCCGATGTCAAAGCCGCCATCCCGGCGGCGCGGGGCCCGGGCGGTTCGCGAGCGACCGCCACCAACGGATCGATGATGCAGGACTCCTTCGACCTCACGACCCTCATCTTCCTCGGGCTCGCGGTCTTCGTGATCTGGAAGCTGCGCTCGGTGCTCGGGCAGAAGACCGGCAGCGAGCGGCCCCCGTTCAACCCGCTGATGCGCCGCCGCGAGGAGCCCCCGGCGGCCCCGCGGGACGGCGACAACGTCGTGCGCCTGCCCGGCGCCGGGCCCGAGCGCGCCGGCGCCGCCCCGGTCGCGACGGTGCCGCGCAACTGGAAGGGCGTGGTCGAGCCGAACTCCGCCGCCGCCCGCGGCCTCGACGCGATCTTCCAGCAGGAGCCCGGCTTCGACCCCCGCGCCTTCGCCGACGGCGCCAAGCTCGCCTACGAGACCATCGTCACCGCCTTCGCCAAGGGCGACCGCAAGACCCTGAAGACGCTGCTCTCGCGCGAGGTCGCGGACGGTTTTGAGCGGGCGATCCAGACCCGCGAGCGCGCCGGCCAGACCGTCGAGACCACCTTCGTGTCGATCGACAAGGCCGAGATCGTCGGCGTCGACGTGCGCAACCGCGTCGCCCAGATCACCGTGCGCTACCTCTCGAAGCTCATCACCGCGACCCGCAACGCCCAGGGCGCGGTGGTCGACGGCAGCCCCGAGGCGGTGGTAGACGTGACCGACGTGTGGACCTTCGCCCGGACCCTCGGCAGCCGCGATCCGAACTGGCAGCTCGTCGCGACCGAAGCCGGCCAGTAGCTCCCCGTCCGCCGTGCCGGCCCCCGGTCTCCTCCCCGCGCCGGCACGCCTCGCCGCCCGAGGGCCATCGCTCCGGAGCGATCGCCCTTGTTCCTGGCTCGGCCTCGGGCGCCGGCGTTCGCGACGCCTTGCGGGCCACCGCCGGACACTCGCTGGAGCGCTGGCCCTGCTCGTCGCCGGGCCGGCGCTCGGCGCCGGGGCAGCGCTCGGCGCGCCCCTGCGGGTCGGCGAGGCGGTGCTGGAGCCGGTCGCCTTCGCCGACCTGCCCGGCTTCGCCGGGGACGACCTCGCCGCGGCGCTCGCGGCCTTCCGGCTGTCCTGCGCGCAGCCCGCCCGGCCGGTGCCGGCGGAAGCCGCCCCCGACGCCCCGTCCCAGGATCTCGCCGCCGCCTGCGCCGCCGCCGCCGACACCCCGGACGCCCACGCCTTCTTCACCGCCCGCTTCGCCCCCTACCGCGTGACCCGCCCGGCCCGGGCCGCGGCGGCGGAGCGGCAGGCTGGCTTCCTCACCGGCTATTTCGAGCCCGAACTCCGGGCCTCCCTGGAGCCGTCGCCCGAGTTTTCCGTGCCGGCGCTCGCCCGGCCCGACGACCTGATCGTGCCGGAGCCCGGCGAGACGCTTCCGGGCCTCGAACCCGGCCTGCGCGCCGGCCGCCGGGACGGGGAGCGGGTGGTGCCCTATCCCGACCGGGGGGCGATCGAGGACGGGGCGCTCGGGCCGCTGGCCCGGCCGCTGCTCTACCTGCGCGACGCGGTCGACCTGCTGGTGCTCCAGGTCCAGGGCTCGGGCCGGGTCCGCCTGCCCGACGGCCGGGTGCTGCGCCTCGCCTATGACGGCCGCAACGGCCGGCCCTACACCTCGGTCGCCCGCCTGATCGTCGCCGAGGGCCACCTCCCGCTGGAGGGGCTGACCCTCGACCGCTGGACCTCCTGGCTGCGCGCCCATCCCGACACCGCCCGGCGGCTGATCCGCCGCAACGCCTCCTACATCTTCTTCCGCCTCGAAGACCTGCCCGCGGCCGATGGCGCCGCCACCGGGCCGACCGGCGGCGGCGGCACGCCGCTGATCCCCGGGCGCAGCCTCGCGGTCGATGCCGGGCTGTGGCGCTACGGCCTGCCGTTCTGGCTCTCCGGGCGCCTGCCGACGCCGGACGGCGGCAGCGTCCCCCTCGCCCGACTGGTGATCGCCCAGGATACCGGGTCGGCCATCACCGGGCCAGCCCGGGGCGACCTCTATCTCGGCACCGGCACCGAGGCCGGCATCGTCGGGGGCCTGCTGCGCGACCCGGCCGGCTTCGTCGTGCTGCTGCCGCTGCCGCAAGCGGGCGCCGTGCGCTGATGCGCCCGCCCCGCCGCCCGCGCCAGCTCAGCGCCGAGGAGCGCAGCCTCTGGGCCGAGATCGCCCGGCTCATCAAGCCCCTGCGCCGGCCCGAGGCGCCCGCTCCGACGCTCGCACGACCCCGCCCGGCCCCCGAGCCGGCACCGGTCGCGAAGGCGCCGCCCCCGCCGCCCGCGCCCCTGCCGCGCCCGCCTTGGGCCGCGCCCGCGGCGCTGCGGCCCTCCCCTCCCCCGCCGGCCCTGCCGCCGCTGGCGCCGCTCGAACGCCGGGTCCGCACCGGCCTCAAGCGCGGCTCGCGCAGCGTCGACGCGGTCATCGACCTGCACGGCATGCGCCAGGCCGAGGCGCACGGCGCCCTGATCGGCTTCCTGAACCGCTCGCGCGGGGCCGGGCACACGGTCGTGCTCGTCGTCACCGGCAAGGGCGGGGCCGGCGGCGACATCGACCGCGAGCGCGGCGTCCTGCGCCGCAGCGTCCCCCATTGGTTGCGCCTGCCGGAGATGCGCGCCCTCGTGCTCGGCTTCGAGGAGGCGTCGCTCCATCACGGCGGCAGCGGCGCGCTCTACGTGCGGCTGCGGCGGCGCTGAGCCCGCGGCCGCGCTCGACATGGGTTAAGGCGCCCGCCGGCGCGACCTGCCATACGGGGAGAGGGACGCGGCAGACGTCCCGTCGTGACTAGTCCCGAAGATCCATCGCCGGGGACTTGAGCCGGCGACCGGAAGCCGCTACATATCGATCATCCCTCCTCCTAGTCAGGTCACGTCGCGCCGAGCTTCTCCGCTCACCCGCAGCGACTTCCGGGACACAATCAGGCGACGACGCGCGTTCGGTCCTCCGCCCCATCCGGCCGTCTCCCGGCCGCGGTGATCCCGGCATGACGCCTCCCTCGACGACCCTCACGCCCGATATCCCATGATCGAAGAAACCCTCGCACCGCTCGACACCCTGGCCCCTGCCATCCGGGAGGTGAAGCTCCAGGACCTGAAGTCGAAGACGCCGACCGAACTCACCGCCTTCGCCGAGGAGGTCGAGGTCGAGAACGCCTCGACCATGCGCAAGCAGGAGCTGATGTTCGCGATCCTGAAGCAGCTCGCTGCCAAGGACGTCGAGATCATCGGCGCCGGCACCGTCGAGGTGCTGCAGGACGGCTTCGGCTTCCTGCGCTCCTCCGAGTCGAACTACCTGCCCGGCCCCGACGACATCTACATCTCGCCGACGCAGATCCGCCGCTTCGGCCTGCGCACCGGCGACACCGTCGAGGGGCCGATCCGGGGCCCGAAGGACGGCGAGCGCTACTTCGCGCTGCTCAAGGTCAACACGATCAACTTCGAGAACCCGGACAAGATCAAGCACAAGGTCCACTTCGACAACCTGACGCCGCTGTTCCCGACCCAGCGCTTCAAGCTCGAACTGAGCGAGCCGCAGCGCAAGGACTTCTCGCCCCGCATCATCGACATCGTGGCGCCGATCGGGAAGGGCCAGCGCGCCCTGATCGTGGCGCCGCCGCGCACCGGCAAGACGGTGCTGATGCAGAACATCGCCCAGTCGATCACCCTCAACCATCCGGAATGCTACCTCATCGTGCTGCTCATCGACGAGCGGCCGGAGGAGGTGACGGACATGATCCGCTCGGTGAAGGGCGAGGTGATCGCCTCGACCTTCGACGAGCCCGCGACCCGCCACGTCCAGGTCGCCGAGATGGTGATCGAGAAGGCCAAGCGCCTCGTCGAGCACGGCCGCGACGTCGTCATCCTGCTCGACTCGATCACCCGGCTCGGCCGCGCCTACAACACCGTCGTGCCGTCCTCCGGCAAGGTGCTGACCGGCGGCGTCGACGCCAACGCCCTGCAGCGGCCCAAGCGCTTCTTCGGCGCCGCCCGCAACATCGAGGAGGGCGGCTCGCTCACCATCATCGCGACCGCACTGATCGACACCGGCTCGCGCATGGACGAGGTGATCTTCGAGGAGTTCAAGGGCACCGGCAATTCCGAGATCATCCTCGACCGCAAGGTGTCGGACAAGCGCACCTTCCCGGCGATCGACATCACCCGCTCCGGCACCCGCAAGGAGGAGCTGCTGGTGCCGCCGGACATGCTCAAGAAGACCTATGTCCTGCGCCGCATCCTCAACCCGATGGGCGTCACCGATGCGGTCGAGTTCCTGCTCGACAAGCTGCGCCAGACCCGCAGCAACAGCGACTTCTTCGACTCGATGAACACCTGATACGGTTTTTGGACGATTCGTTCAAAAGCCGTATCACAGCCCGCGCGGCGCCTGAGCGAAGCCGAAATCCGCATTGCGAAGCAATCAATCGGATTTCGTATGACCGGCGCGGGGCTTGCCCCCGGCTTTGTGAACGAGGGAGGCCGGCAGCGCAGGTTGCCGGCCTTTTCTGTGCCCGCTTCCCGGCCGGCCCGGGACCGGGCAGGAGGGACGCCATGGCCGACACGATCTTCGCCCCCGCCTCCGGCTTCGGCCGCGCCGCCGTCGCGGTCCTGCGCCTCAGCGGCCCCGGCGCCGGCCCGGCCCTCGCCGCGCTCACCGGCCGCCCCCCTCCCCCGCCGCGCCGGCTGTCGCTGCGCACCCTGCGCGATCCCGCCGGCGGCGAGACGCTCGACCGGGCGCTCGTCGTCTGGATGCCGGGCCCCGCCACCTTCACCGGCGAGGATCAGGTCGAACTGCACCTGCACGGCAGCCCGGCGGTGCGCGCCGCCGTGCTGCGCGTGCTCGCCGGCCTGCCCGGGATGGCGGCCGCCGAGCCCGGCGCCTTCACCCGCCGGGCCTTCCTCAACGGACGCATGGATCTCACCGCCGTCGAGGGACTGGCCGACCTCATCGACGCCGAGACCGAGGCCCAGCGCCGGCAGGCGATGCGCCAGCTCGACGGCGCCCTCGGCCGCCGCGTCGAGGCGTGGCGCGCCGGGCTCCTCGACCTGCTCGCCACGACGGAAGCGGCCCTCGACTTCTCCGACGAGGGGGACGTCGACGACGAGGCCCTGTCGGACCGGGCGATGCGTGCCGCCGCCGCGATCCGCGACGCCATCGCCCTCGCGCTGGCCGACGGCCGCCGCGGCGAGCGGCTGCGCGACGGATTCGTCGTCGTGCTCGCCGGCGCGCCGAACGCCGGCAAGTCGACGCTGCTCAACGCGCTGGCCGGCCGCGACGCCGCGATCGTGTCGTCCCGGCCCGGCACCACCCGCGACGCGATCGAGGTGCGCTGCGACCTCGGCGGCCTCCCGGTCGTGCTCGTCGACACCGCCGGCCTGCGCGACAGCGACGATGAGATCGAGGCCGAGGGCGTCGCCCGCAGCCGCGCCTGGATCGGCAAGGCCGACCTCGTCCTGTGGCTGGCCGCGCCCGGCGAGGCCGCGGCGGCACCGGACGACACCGCCCTCCCCTGCCTGCGGGTGCGGACCAAGAGCGACCTCGGCGCCGATGCGGCCGGGGGCGGCCTCGCGATCTCGGCCGTCACCGGCGCCGGTCTCGACCGGCTTCTCGCGGCGATCGAGGAACGGGCGCAGGCGAGCCTCGGCGCGGGCGACGCCCTCGTCACCCGCGAACGCCAGCGTCGCGCGCTCGAACGTTGCGTCGCCCATCTCGATCGGGTGGTCGCCTCTCAGGGCGCGAGTGCGCCGGAACTCGTCGCGGAAGACCTTCGACTCGCCGTGCGGGCGCTCGGCGAAGTCGCCGGTCGGGTCGGGGTCGAGGAGGTTCTCGATCGGCTGTTCTCGAGCTTCTGCATCGGCAAATGACGCGACGGCCGGAGGATTGTTTCACGTGAAACGTGTTGCGATCCCTCAAGCCTTCACGATCCATTGACGCGATCGCGGGCCCGGCCCTAATCACCCGCATGACCATCCAGACACCAGCGCGCTTCGACGTCATCGTCGTCGGCGGCGGCCATGCGGGCGCCGAGGCCGCGGCCTGCGCCGCCCGATCCGGCGCCGCGACCGCCCTCGTCACCCACCGCCTCGACACCCTCGGGGCGATGTCCTGCAACCCGGCGATCGGCGGCCTCGGCAAGGGTCACCTCGTGCGCGAGGTCGACGCCCTCGATGGCCTGATGGGCCGGATCGCCGACCGTGCCGGGATCCAGTTTCGCCTGCTCAATCGCCGCAAGGGACCGGCGGTTCGCGGGCCGCGCACCCAGGCCGACCGCAAGCTCTACGCCCGCGCGATGCAGGCCGCCTTGCGCGCGACGCCGAACCTGACCCTGATCGCCGCCGAGGCCGACGACGTGATGCTGCGCGACGGCCGGGTGACCGGCCTGCGCCTCGGCGACGGCCGCGCCCTGTCCTGCGCCGCATTGGTGCTCACCACCGGCACGTTCCTGCGCGGCCTGATCCATATCGGCGAGACCCGGATCCCGGCCGGGCGCGTCGGCGAGGCGCCGGCGCTGGGCCTGTCGGTGACGCTCGACCGCCACGGCTTCGCCCTCGGCCGGCTCAAGACCGGCACCCCGGCCCGTCTCGACGGCCGGACCATCGACTGGCACGGCGTCGACAAGCAGGCTGCCGACGACGTGCCGGTGCCGTTCTCGACGCTGACCGACCGGATCACGACGCCGCAGATCGAGTGCGGCATCACCCGCACCACCGCGGCGGTCCACGACCTGATCCGGGCCAACCTGCACCGCTCGCCGATGTATTCCGGCGGCATCCAGAGCCGCGGCCCGCGCTACTGCCCGTCGATCGAGGACAAGGTGGTGCGGTTCGGCGACCGCGACGGCCACCAGATCTTTCTCGAACCCGAGGGCCTGGACGACCCGACCGTCTACCCGAACGGCATCTCGACCTCGCTGCCCGAGGAGGTCCAGCGCGCGATGCTGGCGCTGATCCCGGGCTGCGAGCGCGCCACGATGCTGCGCCCCGGCTACGCGATCGAGTACGACTACGTCGATCCGCGCGAACTCGACCCGACCTTACAGACCCGCCGCATCGCCGGCCTTTTTCTCGCCGGCCAGATCAACGGCACCACCGGCTACGAGGAGGCGGCCGCGCAGGGGCTGGTCGCCGGCCTCAACGCCGCCCGACTCGCCGCCGGCTCCGGTCTCGCGGTGTTCGACCGGGCCGAATCGTATCTCGGCGTGATGATCGACGACCTCGTCACCCACGGGGTCAGCGAGCCGTACCGGATGTTCACCTCGCGCTCCGAATACCGGCTCAGCCTGCGGGTCGACAATGCCGACGAGCGCCTGACCGGGCGCGGCGTCGCCCTCGGCTGCGTGTCGGGGCACCGGGCCGCGCATCACCGGGCCTCGCAGGCGACACTGGCGCAGGCGCGCGCACGGCTCGACGGCCTGAGCCTGACGCCGAGCGAGGCCGAGCGCCATGGCCTCGCCCTCAACCGCGACGGCATCCGTCGCACGGCGTTCCAGCTCCTGTCCTATCCGGAGATCACCTGGGTCCGCCTCGCCGCGATCTGGCCGGATCTCGCGGCGGTGCCCGCGCCCGTCGCCGAGCGGCTGCGGACGGATGCGACCTACGCGGTCTATCTGGATCGGCAGCACGCCGACATCGCGGCGTTCCGGCGCGACGAGGCCGCGACGCTACCCGCGAGCCTCGACTATGCCGGGATCGCCGGCCTGTCGAACGAGCTGCGGAGCAAGCTCGAAGGCGTGCGGCCGGCGAGCCTCGGGCAGGCGGCGCGGATCGAGGGCGTGACCCCGGCGGCCCTCACCCTGCTTGCCGCCCATGCCCGCCGCGGCCGTGCCGTCCCCTCCCCTGCCGCCGAGCCGGTCCCGTGACCGGTCGCGAGGCCGTCCTCGCCGCCCACGCCGTTTCACGTGAAACAGCGGCGGCGCTGGACCTCTACGTCCGGCAGCTCGCCCGCTGGCAGACGATCAAGAACCTCGTCGGCCCGTCGACCCTGGCCGAGGTCTGGACCCGCCACGTCGCCGATTCGCTGCAACTGCTCGCCCTCGCGCCCGACGCCCGGCGCTGGCTCGACCTCGGCAGCGGCGCCGGCATTCCCGGCCTGCTCATCGCCATCGCCGGCCGCGAGATCCCGGGCTTCCGCGTCGATCTCGTCGAGAGCAACGCCCGCAAGGGCGCCTTCCTCCAGGAGACCGCCCGCCTGACCGGCGCACCCGCAACGATCCACGTCGCACGGATCGAGGCGGTCATCGGCAACTTCGCCGAGGCCGAGGTGGTCTGCGCCCGGGCCCTCGCCCCGCTGCCGCAACTCGTGGCCTGGACGGCACCGCTCCTGAAAAACGGCGTGATCGGGCTGTTTCCGAAGGGCCGCGAGGCCGGAACCGAATTGACCGCAGCGCGGGAAGAATGGAGATTCGAGGCCGACCTGATCCCGAGCCGGACCGATTCCGAGGCCCGGATCGTGCGCATCTCCAGCTTAGGCGGCCCGCTTCCATGACCGTGGATCCTCCCGAAGCGCCGGCGGCGGTCACCCCGCGCCCGCTGCGCGTCCTCGCGATCGCCAACCAGAAGGGTGGCGTCGGCAAGACCACGACCGCGATCAACCTCGGCACCGCGCTCGCCGCCATCGGCGAGCGGGTGCTGATCGTCGACCTCGACCCGCAGGGCAACGCCTCGACCGGCCTCGGCATCGACCGGCACCAGCGCCGGCTCTCGACCTACGAGGTGCTGGCGGGCGAGGCCGACCTCGCCGAGGCCGTGCAGGCGACGGCGGTCCCCCGCCTCTCGGTCGCGCCCTCGACCATGGATCTGCTCGGCCTGGAGATGGAGATGGCGAGCGCCCCCGACCGGGCGACGCGCCTGCGCCGGGTGCTGGCGCCGCTCGCCGAGGCGCCGGGGTCCGAGCCTTTCAGCTACGTGCTGATCGACTGCCCGCCCTCGCTCAACCTGCTGACGCTCAACGCCCTCGCGGCCGCCGACGCGGTGCTGGTGCCGCTGCAATGCGAGTTCTTCGCCCTGGAGGGCCTGAGCCAGCTCCTGCGCACCGTCGAGCAGATCAAGACCGCGCTCAACCCGCGCCTGACCATCCAGGGCATCGTCCTGACGATGTTCGACCCGCGCAACAACCTGTCGAGCCAGGTCGTCGCCGACGTGCGCGAGTTCATGGGCGACAAGGTCTACGAGACCATGATTCCGCGCAACGTCCGGGTGTCCGAGGCGCCCTCGCACGGCAAGCCGGTGCTGCTCTATGACCTCAAATGCGCGGGCTCGCAGGCCTATCTGCGCCTCGCCTCGGAACTGATCCAGCGCGAGGGCCGGCTTCCGGCCGCGGCCTGACCGCTCCCGACGACGACAAGGACGAGATGATGGCGGACGAGGTGGCCCGGCCGAGGCTCGGGCGCGGGCTCGCGGCACTGATCGGGGATTTCGGCGAGGCGCCGGTCCAGGCGGGAGCCGACCGCAGGGCCGGGCCGCAGCGCCGGGTGGCGATCGAGTTCCTGCGGCCGAACCCGCGCAACCCGCGCCGGACCTTCGCCGACGCGGAACTCGAGGAACTCGCCGCCTCGATCCGCACCCGCGGGGTGATCCAGCCGATCGTCGTGCGGGCGGTGGCCGGGGTGCCGGACGCGTTCGAGATCGTCGCCGGCGAGCGGCGTTGGCGCGCCTCGCAGCGCGCCGGGCTGCACGACGTGCCGGTGGTGGTGGTCGAGGTCGACGACCGCACCTCGCTCGAATACGCGATCCTCGAGAACGTCCAGCGCGCCGACCTCAACGCGATCGAGGAGGCCGCCGGCTACGAGCGGCTGATGTCGGAGTTCCGCTACACCCAGACCGAACTCGCGGAGATCATCGGCAAGAGCCGCAGCCACCTCGCCAACACCCTGCGGCTGCTGCAATTGCCGCCCGGCGTGCAGGAGCACGTCGTCGCCGGCCGCCTCACCGCCGGCCACGCCCGGGCGCTCCTATCGGTCAGGGATCCCGACGCCGTCGCCCGCCGGGTGATCGACGAGGGCATGACGGTGCGCGACGTCGAGGCGCTCGCCGCCGAGCACAATGCCTCGTCCGGCCCGCGGCCCGGCCGGCCGCGCAAGGTGCCGGCGGCGAAGGACGCCGACACCCGTGCCCTGGAACGGCGCCTGGAGGACCTTTTGGGCCTCGCGGTCTCGATCGAGGCGCGCGGCGAGGGCGGCGAGGTGCGGCTGCGCTACGGCAGCCTCGACGAGCTCGACGAGCTGTGCCGCCGCCTCGAACGGTAAACCCGCTCAGCCGCGGCGGTTCGCTTCCGCGGCGAGCTTCAGCACGGTGTCGAGGGCGACCGCGTGGGCGAAGCCGGCCTCGCTGCGCCGGCACGCCAGAACCGCCTCCTGCAGCAGGCCGACCGAGCGCCGCAATCCCTCGGCATTCCACCGGGCGAGCTGGGTCTCGACGGTCCTTTGCCGGCGAAAATGCAGGCCGCGCCAGCCCGCCACCATCGCGGACGGGCTCTTGCCCTCGCCGTCGATGCGGGTGGCGAGCAGCGTCAGGGCGTGGCGTAGGGCGGAGCCCAGCATCACCGAGGCGTCCATGCCCTCGACCTGGAACCGGCGGTACTGCCGCTCGGCGTCGCCGAGGCGGCCCGCGAAGGCGGCGTCGATCAGCGCGTTGAGCACCGAGCCCGACACGTCGCTCGCCACCGCCTCGACGTCGTCGAGGGTGATCTCGCCCTGGCCGCGGGCGTAGAGGGCGAGCTTCTCGATCTCGCCGAGGCTCGCCCTGCGGTCGCCCCCGAGCCCGGCCGCCAGGGTCTCGCGGGCCTCGCGGGAGATGCGCAGACCCTCGGCCTTCAGGGTGCGGTCGATGAGGTCGGCGAGCTGGCCGGCATCGTCGGGGTAGCACGGGATCGCCAACGCCCGCGGCGAGCGCTCGCACAGGGCCCGCAGCGGCGCCGACTTGGCGAGGTCGCCGGCCTCGATCACGATGCGGGTGCCGGTCGGCTCGGCCTTCAGCACGAGGTCGACGGCGGGGGCGATCGGGCGGCTGCCGGGCCGGACCCAGACCGAGCGCTGGCCGCCGAACAGCCCGACCGTGCCGGCCTCATCGATCAGCCGGCCGGGATCGCCGGCGAGGACGTCGGCGTCGATCTTGACCAGCGCGAACGGGTCGGACGGGTCCTCGACGGCGCTCTCGGCGAGCTTGCGCGCCCGTTCGGCGACGAGGCCGGTATCCGGCCCGTAGACCAGGATCACGGCGATGCGGGGATCGGGGCCCCGCCGCAGCAGGCCCTCGACCTCGCCGGCCTTGACCGCCGTCACGGCGCCTGGGTCGCCAGGATGGCGGAGACGCGGGTCTTGATCTGGTCGGCCAGGACCTTCGCGAGCCGGATCTCGGCCTCGCGGGCGGCGCGGACGCTGGCGAAGCGCTGCACCGAGCGGTCGTAGGTCGCCGAGCCCTGGGCCACGCCCTCGGTGAGGATGCGGCTGCCGTCGAGGGTGACGACCCGGTAGGTGGCGGTGCCGATGAGCGTCGCGGATTCGGCCCGGCCGGTGATCGAGCTGACGATCGGCGTCTGGACCTGTTCGCTCGCCACCAGGGTGAGGCGGTAGCGCTTCTCCGCCGACTGGCCGGCGCCGTCGAGGTCGAACACGAGTTCGCTGCGCAGGTAGTGGCCGAGGCGCTCCTGGCCGGCCGCGGTCTGAGCCGGATCGACCTGGATCGAAGCCAGCATCGCCGCCAGCGGCACGCCGGAGGGCGTCGGTCCGTAGAGCGGGCGGAAGCAGGCCGACAGGCTCAGCGCCAGCGTTCCCGCCAGGGCGAGGCGTGCCGCGATCGTCGCCGTGCTGCGTGCCATGCCGGTCCGTCCCACCCCTTAAGAAACCTGCCGTGCGATCCTGCCGGATCCGCACGATCGCGGCCGAGCCTGTGCCTTACGCACGGCCCGGGCCGCAAGCTAGAGCGGCAGACTTAACGAAAGCCTGCGGCAGGATCGTGATCCTGCGCGGGGTCGTGATCCTGCGCGGGATCGTGGTGGCGGGTGCCCGTTGGCACCCGCCGAGGCTTCACGCCACCACGTTGACGATGCGCCTGGGGATCACGATGACCTTGCGCGGCGCCTTGCCGTCGAGGGCGCGCTGCACCGCGTCGAGGGAAAGCACCGCCGCCTCGACCATCGCGGCATCGGCATCGGTCGGCACCGTCACGTCGGCGCGCTTCCTGCCATTGACCTGCACCGGCAGGGTCACGCTGTCCTCGACCAGCAGCCCGGCCTCGACCGCCGGCCACGCCGCCTCGGCGACCAGCCCGTCGCGGCCGAGCACCGCCCAGCACGCCTCGGCGAGGTGCGGCATCATCGGGGCGATGATCTGCACCAGGATGCCGGTCGCCTCCAGCAGGGCAGGGCGCCCGGGCTTGGTCGTGGCGTTCAGCGCCTCTTGGATCGCGTTGGCGAGCTCGTAGGCGTGGGCGACGCAGCGGTTGAAGCGCAGCCGCTCGATATCCTCGCCGACCGCCGACAGGGCCTTGTGGGCCGCCTTGCGGACCCCGAGATCCGTCGGGCCGTCGCTGCCCTGGTGCTCCGCGGCCTCGTTGGCGAGGCGCCAGACGCGCTGGACGAAGCGGGACGCGCCCTGCACGCCCTCCTCGGTCCAGATCACATCGCGCTCGGGCGGCGAGTCGGAGAGCATGAACCAGCGCGCGGTGTCGGCGCCGTAGGAGGCGATGATGTCGTCGGGGTCGACGACGTTCTTCTTCGACTTCGACATCTTCTCGATCGGGCCGATCGAGAGCGCCGCGCCTGTTTTCACGTGAAACGCCTTGCGGGTCCCGTCCTCGCTGGCGAGGCGGATCTCGGCCGGCTGGACCCAGGCGCCGGAGGCGTCCTTGTAGGTCTCGTGGACGACCATGCCCTGGGTGAACAGGCCAGCGAACGGCTCGTCGATTCCGGCCCAGCCGGTCTCGCGCATCGCCCGCATGAAAAAGCGCGAGTACAGCAGGTGCAGGATCGCGTGCTCGATGCCGCCGATATACTGGTCGACGGCGAGCCAATGGTCGGCGGTCTTCGGGTCGGTCGGGGCGTCGTCGAGCCACGGCGCGGTGAAGCGGGCGTAGTACCAGGACGAGTCGACGAAGGTGTCCATCGTGTCGGTCTCGCGCCGCGCCGCCGCCCCGCAGGTCGGGCAGGAGATGGTGCGCCACGCCGCGTCCCGCTCCAGCGGGTTGCCGGGCACGTCGAACGAGACCTCCTCCGGCAGCGTCACCGGCAGGTCGGCGACCGGCACCGGCACCACGCCGCAGGCGTCGCAATGGATCACCGGAATCGGGCAGCCCCAGTAGCGCTGGCGCGAGATACCCCAGTCGCGCAGGCGGAACTGCACCTTGCGCTGCGCCACGGCTGTGCCGTCGAGGGTCTCGGCCTCGAGCCGGTCGGCCACCGCCGCGAAGGCGGCGTCGGTGGTCATCCCGTCGAGGAAGCGCGAATGGATCATCCGGCCGTCGCCGTCATAGGCGGTGTCGGTGACGACGAAGCTCGCCGGGTCCTGGTCGGGCGGGCACACCACCGGGGTGTTGCCGAGCCCGTACTTGTTGGCGAAGTCGAGGTCGCGCTGGTCGTGCGCCGGGCAGCCGAACACCGCGCCGGTGCCGTACTCCATCAGCACGAAGTTCGCGACGTAGACCGGCAGGGTCCAGGACGGGTCGAGGGGGTGGCGCACCCGCAGGCCGGTATCGAAGCCGAGCTTGTCGGCGGTGTCGATCGCCTCCTGGGCGGTGCCGATGCGGCGGCATTCCTCGATGAAGGCGCGCAGCCCGCTCGCCGCCTCGTCGCCGGCCAGCACCTTCGCGAGCGGGTGGTCGATCGAGATCGCCAGGAACTTGGCGCCGAACAGCGTGTCGGGCCGGGTGGTGTAGACCTTCACCTCCGAGGCGGCGCCGGTGGGCGCGGATTCCAGGGCGAAGCGGACCTCCAGCCCCTCGGAGCGGCCGATCCAGTTCTTCTGCATCAGCCGGACCTTCTCCGGCCAGCGGTCGAGGGTGTCGAGCCGGTCGGTGAGATCCTGGGCGAAGTCGGTGATCTTGAGGAACCACTGGGTCAGTTCGCGCTGCTCGACCAGGGCCCCCGAGCGCCAGCCGCGGCCGTCGATGACCTGCTCGTTGGCGAGCACCGTGTGGTCGACCGGGTCCCAGTTCACCTTGGCGGTGCGGCGCGCCACCAGCCCCGCCTTCAGGAAGTCGAGGAACATCCGCTGCTGGTGCTTGTAATAGGCCGGGTCGCAGGTCGCGATCTCGCGGCTCCAGTCCAGCGACAGGCCCATCGATTGCAGTTGCGCCCGCATCGTCGCGATGTTGGCGTAGGTCCACTCGCGCGGGTTGACCTTGTTCTGCATCGCGGCGTTCTCGGCCGGCAGGCCGAAGGCGTCCCAGCCCATCGGGTGCAGGACGTTGAACCCCCTGGCGCGCTTGTAGCGGGCCACGACGTCGCCCATGGCGTAGTTGCGCACGTGGCCCATGTGGATGCGCCCCGACGGGTAGGGGAACATCTCCAGCACGTAGTATTTCGGCCGCGGGTCGTCGTTGCGGGTCCGGTAGATATCGCGTTCGGCCCAAACCGCCTGCCAGTGGGGTTCGGAGTCCTTTGCGTTGTAGCGTTCGGCCATGGCGGGCGTCTTGGGTTCGGAACCGGGGGAAACCAGGAAAACGGCGGCCCGGAGGGCGGTCGAGCTTGCCCGGCGCGGCATGGCCGGACTAAGCAGGGCCGCCCGGCCCGACCTGCCGCGATGTCCCTGGTGGCGCATCGTTGTTCGCGCCGAGACGTCGGACGCCGTCGGCGGATGGATGCTTAGGACACGGTTGCTTTCCAGGGTCAACGGCCGTGCCGGCGGGCCTGCCCTGCCTCTCTGCCCCCCGACCTGGATGAGGATTGCCCGATGAGCGAGAGCGTCGTGACGCAGTGGCAGGCGGTGCGCGACGAGATCGCCCGCGCCGCCTCCGACAACGAGCGCACGCCCGGCGACGTGACGCTGGTGGCGGTCTCGAAGACCGTGGCGGCCGAGGGCATCCGGCCGGTGCTGGAGGCCGGCCAGCGGGTCTTCGGCGAGAACTACGTCCAGGAGACCGCGGCGAAGTGGCCGGGCCTGCGCGAGGCCTATCCGGACGTGGAACTGCACCTGATCGGCCCGCTGCAATCGAACAAGGCCCGCGAGGCGGTGGCGCTGTTCGACGTCATCCAGACCCTCGACCGGACCTCGCTGGCGGCGGCGCTCGCCAAGGAGGTCCGCCGTGCCGGCCGCCAGCCGGTGCTGCTGGTCCAGGTCAATACCGGCGACGAGCCGCAGAAGGGCGGCGTCTCGCCGTCCGCAGTCGACGCCTTCCTGGCCGAGTGCCGCGATACTCACGGCCTGACCGTGTCGGGCCTGATGTGCATCCCGCCGGCGGAGGATCCGCCCTCCGCGCATTTCGGGATGCTCGCCGCCATCGCGGCCCGGCACGGCCTGACGTGGCTGTCGATGGGGATGAGCGCCGATTATCCGGCAGCGATCCAGATGGGCGCGACCCATGTCCGGGTCGGCAGCGCCATCTTCGGGGCGCGGCCTGCGAAGACGTAAGCCCGGCCTTTACTGCTCGGCCCGAGGATGCCCGGGAGCGGACCGGCCTGGGTTCCGCCGCAGCGGACCGGGGACCAGGGATGAGCGAGGCTGAGGAGCACCGAGGCGGGCCGGACCGGGCCTGGATCGCGCAGGCCATCGAGGCGATCGAGGCGGACGTCAACCGCTCGGCCGACACCCACCTGCTGCGGCTGCCGCTGCCCGCCTGTCCCGGCATCAGCCTCTACGTCAAGGACGAGTCGACCCATCCGACCGGCAGCCTCAAGCACCGGCTCGCCCGTTCGCTGTTCCTCTACGCCCTGTGCAGCGGACGGATCGGCCCCGGCACCACGATCGTCGAATCGTCGAGCGGCTCGACGGCGGTGAGCGAGGCCTACTTCGCCCGCATGCTCGGGCTGCCCTTCGTCGCGGTGATGCCGCGCACCACCTCGGCCGAGAAGGTGGCGCAGATCGCCCGTTACGGCGGCCGCTGCCACTTCGTCGACGGGCCGGGCGCGGTCTATGCCGAGGCCGAGCGGCTCGCCGCCTCTCTGGGCGGTCACTACATGGACCAGTTCACCTACGCCGAGCGGGCGACCGACTGGCGCGGCAACAACAACATCGCCGAGTCGATCTTCGCCCAGATGGCGCGCGAGCCGCAGCCGGTGCCGGCCTGGATCGTCGTCGGGGCCGGCACCGGCGGCACCTCGGCGACGATCGGCCGCTTCCTGCGCTACCGGCGGCTCCCGACCCGGCTGTGCCTCGCCGACCCCTCCGCCTCGGTCTTCCACCGCCACCTCGCCGACCCGTCGGTTTGCACCACGAACGGACCCTCGTCGCTGATCGAGGGGATCGGGCGGGGCCGCTGCGAGCCGTCGTTCCTGCCCGAGATCATCGACCGGGCCGAGGCGGTGAGCGACCCGGCGAGCCTCGCCGCCGCGCGCGTGCTGTCGGACCGGCTCGGCCGCTCCTGCGGCGGCTCGACCGGCACCAACCTGTGGGCCGCCGCCCGCGTGATCGCCGGGATGGCCGCCGCCGGCGAGACCGGCTCGGTGGTCACCCTCCTGTGCGATTCCGGCGAACGCTACCGCAGCACCCATGCCGACGATGCCTGGCTCGCCGGGCGCGGGATCGTGCTCGACCGCGAGATCGCGGCGGTCGAGGCGTTCTTCGCCCACGGGACCTCGCCCGACGCGGCCCAGGCGGGGTGAAAGGGGAGGGGAGTTCCGACGCCCCGGGCGCCGTAGGCCTGTTCGAGCGGCCGTCCATCATGTTTGCCGCGCAAAGCACCCCTTTCCCGGACGACTGAAGCGTCAGCGGAAGGAGATCCGGGATCCAGCGCAAGATGTGCCGCGAAGCGGCTCTGAATCCTGCACCGTTGCAAAGCTTCGGACGCTTCGCGACTCATCGTGCTGGATCCTGGATCTCCTTCCACTCCGTTTCAGTCGTCCGGGAAAGGGGGTGGTTACTCTGAAGATCGTGCGTCAAACGGGCGCCGCGGCGAGGTCGAGTTCGGCCCGCACGAGGTCCGGGTCGTCCGGGTCGGTGCGGATCGCGAAGCCGAGGGCGCGGCACAGGGTCAGCATCGCGCGATTCTCGCGCAGCACCTGCCCGTCGATGCGGGTGATGCCCTCGACCCGGGCCCAGTCGATCATCAGTCGCATGAGGGCGCGGCCGAGGCCGAGGCCCTTGAGGTCGGACCGGATCATGATGGCGAACTCGCCGCTGCGGTGGTTGGCGTCGGCGTGCAGGCGCACCGCCCCCATCATGGTCCCGTCGGGTTCGGCCGCCACGGCCGGATCGATCGCCACGAAGGCGATGGCGCGGGCGTAGTCGAGCTGGGTCAGGCGGGCCAGGAAGGCGTGGTTGAAGTCGCGCACCGGCGCGAAGAAGCGCAGGCGCAGGTCGTCGGGGCTCGCGGTGCGGAAGAACGCCGCGAACATGCCCTCGTCCTCCGGCCGCACCGGGCGGATCAGCACCGGCCGGCCGCGCAGAGTGGTGCGGCGCTCCCACTCGGTCGGGTAGGGGCGCACGGCGAAGCGGGCGTGGCTCGGGCCGCTGCCGGCGTCGCGCCGCGCCGCCGTCGCGAGCGGCGCCACCGCCGCGCGGGCGTCGAGGGCGATGACGCCGGCCTCGTCGGCCAGCAGCGGGTTGATGTCGAGGTCGCGCAGTTCCGGCAGGTCGGCCGCCGCCTGGGCGAGCTTGACCAGCACCAGCGCCACCGCGTGCTCGTCGGCGGCGGCGACGTCCCGGTACGCCTTGAGCCGGCGGGCGACCCGGGTGCGGCCGATCAGTTCCGCGGCGAGGCGCAGATCGAGGGGCGGCAGGGCGAGCGCCCGGTCGTCGATGACCTCGACCGCGGTGCCGCCGCGGCCGAACACCACCACCGGGCCGAAGACTGGATCGTCGGCGAGCCCGGCGATGAGTTCCCGCGCCTTCGGCCGCCGCAGCATCGGCTGGACGGCGAAGCCCGTGATGCGCGCCTCCGGCCGGTCGCGGGCGGCGCGGGCGAGGATCGCGGCGGCGGCCTCGCGCACCGCCGCCTCGCTGGTGAGATCGAGATGGACGCCGCCGACGTCGGACTTGTGGACGATGTCGGGCGAGACGAGCTTCAGCGCCACCGTGCCGCCGGCCGCGATCACCGGCCACGCGGCTTCCGCCGCCGCGTCGGCATCGGGTACCACCTGGAGCGGCAGGGTCGGGATGTCGTAGGCGGCGAGCAGCCCGGTCACCTCCTGCGGGTCGAGCCAGGTGCGGCCCTCGGCCAGGGCCGCCGCGACGATGCGGCGGGCCGCCGTCACGTCGGGCGAGAAGTCGCGCGGCAGCGAATCCGGCGTCTTCATCAGGTCGTCCTGCGCCTCGCGGTAGCGCACGAGGTGCATGAAGCCCTCGACGGCCTCGGCGTCGGTGGCGAAGCGCGGGATGCCGGCGCGCTTGAGCGGGTCGTCGGCGCCGCCGCCCATCGTCACCGCGAAGACCGGCTTGGCGCGGAAGCTGCCGCGGCGGTGGCGCCCGGTCGCCTCGGCGATCGCCGCCACCGCCTCGCCGCCGTCGGAGAGTGCGGTCGGCACGTTGATCACCAGCACCGCGTCGCTGGCGCGGTCGGCGAGCAGGGCGGCCAGCGCCGCGGCGTAGCGGTCGCCGCCGGCATCGGCGCCGAGATCGAGCGGATTGCGCCACGAGACCGACGCGGCGAGTCCTGTTGCCGGCAAAGTCTCGTCGAGCAGAGCGTGGGTCTCGGGCGACAGGTCGGCGAGGCTGCCGCCGAGATCGGCGAGCCGGTCGACCGCCAGGGAGCCGACGCCGCGGCCGTTGGCAAGGATCGCGAGGCGCTTGCCCGGGAAGGGTCTTTGCCGGCTCAGTGTCTCGACGGCGGAGAACAGCGTGTCGAGGTCGTCGACCCGCAGCAGGCCGGCGCGGCGCAGGGCGGCGTCGTAGACCGCGTCCGGCCGCGCGAGCATCCCGGCATGAGTCGCGGCGTTCTCCGGTCGGCTCGGGTCGCTGCGTCCGGTGCGCAGCACCACCACCGGCTTGGCCCGGGCGGCGGCGCGGGCGGCGGACATGAATTTCGGCGCGTCGGCGACCCCGTCGAGGGAGAGCAGGATCGCCCGGGTGGTGCGCTCGGACGCGAAATGGTCGAGGCAGTCGGCGATGTCGACGTCGAGGGCCTGCCCGAGGGAGAGGACGGCCGAGAAGCCGTGCCCGCGCGCCGCAGCCCAGGCGACGATGCCGGCCGCGACGGTGCGCGACTGCGAGATCAGCGCGAGGTCGCCCCTGGGCGGCGCCTCGGCGAGCAGGCTGGCGTCGAGCCGGGCCCCCGGCACCGCGAGTCCCATGCAGTCGGGCCCGACGAGGCGCAGGCCGTGGGCGCGCGCCGCCTCGCGGGTCGCGTACCCGAGCGAGCCGGGTTCGCTGCCGAGACCCGCGGTGACGATGACGGCCGCGCCGCAGCCGAAGCCGCCCGCCGCCGCGACGATGCCCGGCACGCTCGCGGCCGGCGACGCCACCACGACGAGGTCGGCCGGCTCCGGCGTGGCATCGATCGCGGGATAGCAGGGCAGGTCGGCGACGACGGCGTGGTTGGGATTCACCGGCCAGATCTGGCCCGCGAACCCGGCCCGGCGCAGGTTGCGCAGGATTGCGCCGCCGAAGGACCGCTCGCGGGCACTCGCGCCCACCAGGGCGACCGAGCGCGGCGCGAGGAGGCGGTCGAAGCGGTAGGTGCTCATCGCGGGGCCTGCGGGGTGAGGCGTCGGGCGGTCCGGGATCCGGGTCCCGGGGCTGCCGGACGCCGACGTCGGCGGGTCGCAGCCTAGATGGGCGGTCCTCCGGGCTGTGACCAGCGGCGGCGCTTGTGTTGGCGGGGGATCTGCGTCACCTGTCCGCGCGACGGACGATGTCCGAGGCTCCCCGGGCGCGATGGTCCCGGGTCCGATCGCCACGGTTTTCGAGGTTCAGCGATGTCCACCTTCACCCCTCTCTGGCGCACGGGCGCCGTCGTGCTCGCCCTCGCCCTGCCGGCCGCCGCCCTGGCCCAGACGGCGCCCGCCGACAAGGTCGTGGCGCGGGCCAACGGCGCCCCGATCACCGCCGGCGACCTCGCGGTGGCGGCCGACGACCCGGCCCTGTCGCTGCCCGGCGTCGGCGAGGACCAGAAGCAGACCCTGCTGCTCGACTACATGATCGACCTCAAGCTCGGCGCCCAGGCGGCCGAGAAGGCCAAGGTCGCCGAGAATCCGGACTTCGTCCGCAAGCTCGCTTATTTCCGCGACAAGCTCCTGCTCGACGAATACCTCGAGCGCGAGGCCAAGAAGGCGGTGACGCCCGAGGCGGCGCGCAAGCTCTACGACGAGACCGTCAAGGCGATGAAGCCCGAGGAGGAGGTCCACGCCCGCCACATCCTCGTCGAGAACGAGGCCGAGGCCAAGGCGATCGCCGCCCGGCTCAAGGGCGGCGAGGACTTCGCCAAGGTCGCGGCCGAGGTGTCGAAGGATCCCGGCTCGAAGGCCGAGGGCGGCGACCTCGGCTGGTTCACCAAGGACCGGATGGTGGCGCCGTTCGCCGACGCCGCGTTCAAGCTCGAGGCCGGCAAGATCTCCGACCCGGTCAAGACCCAGTTCGGCTGGCACGTCATCAAGGTCGAGGAGAAGCGCACCAAGCCGGTGCCGAGCTTCGAGGAGATGCGCGAGCAGGTCGACGCCTACCTCACCCGCAAGACGCAGCAGGAGGTCATCACCAAGCTGCGCGAGCAGGCGAAGATCGAGAAGACCGACGCGCCCGCGAAGCCCGCCGACGCCAAGCCGGCGGAGCCGAAGAAGCCCTGAGGACCGCGATCGCCGGGGCGCTCAGCGTCCCGGCGCCGCCGGATCGAGCCGGCGGCGCAGGACTCGGTCGAGCGGGCGCTCGACGAGGCGGTGGACCGCCAGCGCCACCGCGCAGGACAGGCCGATCATCGCGGCGACGAGGAGAGGCAGGCTCGACCCGGCCGCGCCGGCGAGGCCGACCGCCCTGACCACGAAGGGGTGGACGAGATAGAGCGCGTAGGAGGCGTCGCCGAGGTGCGACGCCGCCCGGACGAGGCGCCCCTCCGGCTCGCGCCGTCCCAGGGCCGCCGCGGCCACGAGCAGCGCCGCCGGGCCGCCCCAGGCCAGCGCCCGCGGCAGGGCCGTGTCGCCGGCGAGCGCCAGGAGGACGAGGCCGCCCGCCGCGAGCCCCGCCCGGACCGCGCCCGGCAGGCGCAGGCCCTCCGCCCGCAGCAGGCCGAGGCCGAGCCCGACGGCGAATTCGAGCACGATCGGGTCGCCCCAGAAGGCGAGGGGGGTCGGCAGCCCACCGACGAGCCGGGTCGCCACCACCAGGGCGACGAGGCCGGCGGCGACCGCGGCGACCGCTTGGCGCCGCGGCCACGGCAAGGCGAGGGCGAAGACGGCGTAGAACGCCATCTCGTAGTTCAGGGTCCAGCCGAGGGAGTAGAGCGGCGTCACCGCCCCGTCCGGCCGCGCCATCGGCCAGAACAGGTAGGAGGCGACGACGAGGGCCGGGTCGGTTCCGCCCGGCGCGTTCAGCATCCCCGGGCGGGCGAGCGCCAGGGCGAGGTAGAGGCTCGTCACCAGCCAGTACAGCGGCACCACCCGGGCGACCCGGTGGGCGAGGAAGCGCCGCGGCCCGCCGGGCCGGCCATGCAGCGGGCCGGCCGCGTGGACGATGATGAAGCCGGAAATCACGAAGAAGACGTCGACGCCCGCCGGCCACGGCAGCCACCCGGCCGGCGGGAACGCGAGGCCGAGCCGCGCCGCCAGCGCCGCGGCCTCGGCCTGCCCGTGGCTGATGACCACCATCAGCGCCGCGACGGCGCGCAGGACCTGGATCAGCGGCAGCTTCGAGGGTTGCGACACGGGGCGGGGAGGGGGCTCGCGGAAGGGGCGGGGACCCGCGTTCTAGCGGAACGCTCCGGCCGGGGCGCCCTCGAACCCGCCGCGGCCGGATGAATTTTTTCGGGAACCAAGCCGGAGAACTTCGGTTGTTGGGGCAGGTAACTTGACCGGTCAGCGCGCGCCGGGGCGTGGTCTATCCTCGCCCATCCCTGCCGCTGACGCAGTTATTCCATTCGGAGATTTCATGATGAAGAAGACCGTTGTCCTCTCGGGTCTGATCGTTGCCCTTGCGACCCCCGCCTTCGCGCAGCAGCTCGGTAACTTCAACGAGTTCCGCTCGCAGGCCCTGATGTCGAATGCGTTCGAGGTCAAGTCGAGCCAGATCGCCCTGGAGAAGAGCCGCAACCCGCAGGTCCGCGCCTTCGCCCGCGAGGCGATCCGCGATCACCGCGCCGCCAACGTCGCGCTGCTCGGCGGCCGTGAGAACGTCGCCCGCGGCACCAACGGCGGCCTCGTCGGCGGCCTGATCGAGGCGCCGTTCCAGATCGCCGGCACCGCGGTCGGCGCCGCCACCGGCGCGGCGGCGGGCGTCGTCGGCGGCACGCTCCAGGGCGGCCCGGTCGGCGCGGTCGAGGGCCTCGGCACCGGCATGTCGCGCGGGGCCCGCGCCGGCGCGGCCGCGGTCGACATGGACGGCGACGTGACCACCACCGCCGCGACCCAGGTCGTGCCGCTGAGCCCCGAGCAGCAGGCGATGCTGAACGAGCTCGCCGCCGCCCCGGCCGGCCCGCGCTTCGACCAGACCTACGGGCAGATGCAGGTCCAGTCGCACCGCATGACCGTCGCCAGCTACCAGGCCTATGCCCAGACCGGACCGAACCCGGCCCTGCGCGCCTATGCCGAGCAGGCCCTGCCGGTGATGCAGCAGCACCTCGCCCAGGCCGAGCGCCTGCCGGGCGCCCGCTGAGCGGCACCCCTTCATCGCCGACGATGCGGCGGCGGGTCCTTCGGGGCCCGCCGTTCTCGTATGAGCGGGCACGTCTTCCCCGCTCCGCCTCACACCTCCACCTCGCCCGCGATCCCGATCGTGTCGCTGTCGAAGGCGACGCTCTTCACGACTGCAACCACCTCCTGGCCCGGCGCCAGCCCCATCGCGTGCGCGGCCTGCCGGGTGATGCGGGCGGTCAGGCGGACCGGCCCGCAGGCGATCTCCACCAGCGCATGCGGTCCGCTCCCCTCCGCGGTCACGGCGACGATCCGTCCGGCAAGGCGGTTGCGGGCGCTGAGATCCGGGACGGGCGGCCGGGCGATCAGCACGTCGCGGGCGCGCACCCGCACCCGCACCGGCGTGCCGGGCGGCTGCGGCAGGAGCGGGACCGACAGCGATCCGGCCGGCCCGTCGAGGCGAGTGAGGCCGAACCCGGGATCGTGCGCGGCGACCCGCAGGTCGAGGAGCGTGCCCGCCTCGGCGCCGTCGCGGCCGTGGAAGAGGTCGGCCCGGCGCAGGATCTCGGCCGCCGGCCCGGTGGCGGCGACGCGACCCTCCGACAGGACCACCACCGTCCCGGCGAGTTGCGCCACCTCGGCGACCGCGTGGCTGACATAGACGATCGGCACCCCGGCCTCGTCGCGCAGGCGCGCGAGATACGGCATGATCTCGGCCTTGCGCGCCTCGTCGAGGGCGGCCAGCGGCTCGTCCATCAGCAGCAGGCGCGGACGGGCGAGCAACGCCCGCCCGATCGCGACCCGCTGGCGCTCGCCCCCCGACAGCCCGGCCGGCCGCCGGTCGAGGAGCGGCGCGAGGCCGAGCAGGCCGGCGACGTCCGCCAGGGACGCCCCGCCCGCGGCATCGCGCGCGAAGCGGCGGCCGAAGATCAGGTTGCGGCGCACGTCGAGATGCGGGAACAGGCGCGCGTCCTGGAACACGTAGCCGATCCGGCGTCGATGCACCGGCACGTCGAGGCCGGCCGCGGTATCGAGCAGCACCTGGCCGTCGACCGCGATGCGTCCCCGCTCGGGCCGCAGCAGGCCGGCGAGCACGTTGACCAGGGTGGTCTTGCCCGAGCCCGAGCGGCCGAACAGGGCGGTGACCCGGCCCCCGGCCGTGAAGGCGGCGTCGAGGGTGAAGCCGCCCTGCCGGTGGACGACCGCGACCTCGATCATGCGCCGAGCCGGAGCCGGGCGCGGCGGGCCAACCCCTCGGAGGCCAGGAGGGCGAGCATCGAGACGGCGATCGAGACCAGCGTCAGGCGGAACGCCCCGGCCTCGCCGCCGGGCACCTGGAGCAGGGTGTAGATCGCCGCGGGCAGGGTCTGGGTCTCGCCCGGGATGTTGGAGACGAAGGTGATGGTGGCGCCGAACTCGCCCATCGCCTTGGCGAAGGCGAGCACCGCCCCGGCGAGGATGCCGGGCAGGGACAGCGGCAGGGTCACCAGCAGAAACACCATCGCGGGCCGCGCGCCGAGGGTCGCGGCCGCCTGTTCGAGCTTGCCGTCCACCGCCTCGATCGACAGGCGCATCGCCCGTACCATCAGCGGAAAACCCATCACCGCGCAGGCGAGCGCCGCGCCGGTCCAGCGGAACGAGAACACGATGCCGAGTTCGGCGAGCGCCGGGCCGATCCAGCCGCGGCGGCCGAAGGCGAGGAGCAGGAGGTAGCCGGTCACCACCGGCGGCAGGATCAGCGGCAGATGCACCAGCCCGTCGAGGACGGCCCGACCGCGGAACGACCCGCGGGCGAGGAGATAGGCCACGGCGAAGCCGGGGACGAGGCTCGTCAGCGTCGCGACGCCGGCGACCTGGAGGCTCAGCCGCAGGGCGGTCCATTCGTCGGGCGTCAGCAGGGGGGCCTCCGGACAACGAGAGGGGCGGCCCGGGCCGCCCCTCTTCAGATCATTCCGCCGCCTCGATCCGCGGCCGCTCCTTGTCCTTGCGCTCGCGCTTGACGAGGTCGGCGGTCAGGAACGCCACCTCCAGCGCCTGCTCGGCGTTGAGCCGCGGGTCGCAATAGGTGTGGTAGCGGTCCTGCAGATCCTCGGCGGTGAGCGCCCGGGCGCCGCCGGTGCACTCGGTGACGTTCTTGCCGGTCATCTCCAGGTGGATGCCGCCGGCATGGGTGCCCTCGGCGCGGTGGACGTCGAAGAAGCCCTGGATCTCCTTCATCACCCGGTCGAACGGCCGGGTCTTGTAGCCGTTCGCCGTCACCGTGTTGCCGTGCATCGGGTCGCACGACCACACCACCTTGCGGCCCTCGCGCTCCACCGCCCGGATCAGGCCGGGGAGGTGGTCGCCGACCTTGTCGGCGCCGAAGCGGCAGATCAGGGTCAGGCGCCCGGCTTCGTTGGTCGGGTTGAGCAGGTCCACGAGCCGGATCAGGTCGTCGGGCTTGAGCGAGGGGCCGCATTTGAGGCCGACCGGGTTGCGGATGCCCCGGGCGTACTCGATGTGGGCGTGGTCGGCCTGACGGGTGCGGTCGCCGATCCACAGCATGTGGCCCGACGTGGCGTACCAGTCGCCGCTGGTCGAATCGACCCGGGTCAGCGCCTGCTCGTAGCCGAGCAGCAGCGCCTCGTGGCTGGTGTAGAAGTCGGTCTGGCGCACCTCCTGGTGCGTCTCCGGGTTGATGCCGATCGCCTGCATGAAGTCGAGGGTCTCGGTCATGCGCTGGGCGAGGTCGGCATAGGCCGAGGACTGGGGCGAGTCCTTGACGAAGCCGAGCATCCAGCGATGGGCGTTCTCGAGGTTGGCGTAGCCGCCGGTGGCGAAGGCGCGCAGCAGGTTCAGGGTCGCGGCCGACTGGCGATAGGCCTCGAGCTGGCGCTGCGGGCTCGGCACCCGCTCCTCCTCGGTGAAGCCGAGGCCGTTGACGATGTCGCCGCGGTAGCTCGGCAGCGCGACGCCGCCGCTGGTCTCGGTCGGCGACGAGCGCGGCTTGGCGAACTGGCCGGCGATGCGCCCGACCTTCACCACCGGCGAGCCGCCGGCGAAGGTGAGCACCAGCGCCATCTGGAGGAAGACGCGGAAGAAGTCGCGGATGTTGTCGGCGGAATGCTCGTCGAAGCTCTCGGCGCAGTCGCCGCCCTGGAGCAGGAACGCCTCGCCGGCCGCGACCTTGGCCAGACTCGCCTTCAGCTTGCGCGCCTCGCCGGCGAAGACCAGCGGCGGAAAGCTCGCGAGCTGACGTTCGACCGCCTCCAGGGCCGCCGCATCCGGATAGTCCGGCACCTGCTGGATCGGCAGCCGCCGCCAGCTCGTCGGGGTCCAACGCTCGCTCATCGTCCTCTCCTGCACACCTCATACGATTTTCGATGGATCACTTCTGGCGATCCCTGCGGGATCGCTTCGCGATGCGAAAATCGGCTCCGCTCCGGCGCCGCGCGGACTTCGATACGGTCTCCGAACGAATCGTCCAAAACCGCATCATCCGCCCTGGGGATCGCGCGGTGTCCGGCGGAGCGCGGCTTATAGGGCGGATTCGAGCCGGAGGCGAGGCGGCCGTTACGGCACCGTCCGGCTCGGGGCGCAGACCCGATCCGCGGCCGGGCGGTGCCGTTTTCACGTGAAAACGGAACCCGTCGCCTTTTCCGCCGCCGGTGCGACACCGGGAAGCCGGCAAGAGCCTGAGGATGACGCCGCTCGGGAGCGTCCGCCAACTGTTCGCGACGGTTGACCCACGTTAATCATGACGGGGTATCGTTCCTGACCCGCGGAGTCCGCACGGAATGCTGACCGGTTCGGCCGTGACCCGCGCCCTCGTCATCGTCGTCCTGGCCGCGGGGCTGGCGCTGCTGTGGCAGACGCTGTCGGCGCGCTTCGGCGAAGCGCCGGTCTCGCAGCCGCCGAAGGTCGGCGAGGCCGCCAGGGTCGATCCCGCCAAGCCCGCCGAGGAGCCGGTGCGCTCGGTCTATCCCGGCGCCCGCCCGCCCGAGCCGGCCCCGCCGCGGCCCGAACCGGCGCCGGTGCCGCCGGTCGCCCAGGTTCCACCGCCCGCGATCGTGCAGGCCCCGCCCCCGGTCGCGCCGGCGCCGCCGCCGGTCTTCTCGCCGCCGGCCGATCCCGCGCCCGCCGATCCGGCGCCGCTCCCGGCCGCCGGCGCCGTCGACCTCAACACCGCGACGCTCGCCGAACTGAACGGCCTGCGCGGCGGCGGCATGATCGGCAAGGCGATCATCGGCGGGCGGCCCTATGCCCGGCCGCAGGACCTCCTGTCGAAGCGCATCCTCAGCCGCTCCACCTTCGAGCGGATCAAGGATCAGGTCACGGTCCGCTGACCGCGCCGAGGCTCACGCGGAGGTCGCTCCCGCGGAGGCCGGCTGCGCCTTGCGGTCGAGGGCCTGCAGCGCCTCGGTGAGCCGGCGCCGGGCGAGGTCGACCGAGGCGCCGTCGATCGCGTCGACGTCGAGGAACAGTTCGAGGCCGGCGGCCTGCTCGGCGATCACCGTCGGGGCGACCACGAGGTCGCCGGTCAGCCCGCGCACGGCGTAGGGCACGACCTCGCGGCTGATGCCCTTCATGCGGATCGGCGGCTGCGGCGCCGCCTGCACCACGTCGCGGACCTGGGAATAGGTCTCGAAGCTCAGCATGATGCCGCCGGGCTCGGCGATGGATTGCAGCCGCGCGGCGAGGTTCGCCTCGGCGCCGATGATCGTGTAGTCGAGCCGGTCGTCGCTGCCGAAATTGCCGACGTTGCAATAGCCGGTGTTGATGCCCATCCGGGCCCGGAACGGCGCCTCGATGCCGCGGCTGCGCCACACCGTGTTCAACTGGTCGAGGCGGCGCTGCATCTCGACCGCCATGGCGAGGCAGGCGCGGGCGTCGCCCTTGACGCCGAGGGTCTCGGGATCGCCGAAGAACACCAGCATCGCGTCGCCGATGAACTTGTCGATCGTGCCGCCGTGGCGGGCGGCGATCGCCGCCATCTCGGTGAAGTACTCGTTGAGAAGCGCCGTCAGCTCCTCCGGCTGCAGCCGCTCGGTCGAGGCGGTGAAGTCCTTGATGTCGGAGAAGAAGATCGTGAGCTTCTTGCGCTCGGTCTGCACCACCACGTCCTTCTCGCCGCTGAAGATCCGCTTGTAGATCTGCGGCGGCAGGTACTTGGCGATCTTGAGCGAGATCGCGGCCAGGAAGTCGTTGGCGGTGGAGAGTTCGCGGTTCATCGCCCGGATCAGGCGGGCCTGCCGGCCCTGGAGCAGGATGACGCCGATGCCCGCCGCCGCCGCCAGCGCGAGGTAGCCGAGCAGGAACTTGAACGCGAAGACGTTGGCCTCGATCGGCTGGCGGATCGTGACCTCCTGGATCCCGCGCACGTCGCCGACCGCCCAGTCGGTCTTCGGGCTCAGCGGGTGGCTGTTGTGGCAGGAGACGCAGACCGGACCCATCAGGATCGGGCTGGCGATCCGCACCTGCCGGTCGAAGACCGAGCCGGAGACCTCGACCACCGGCTGCCCCGGGCTGCCGGCGGGCCGCCGGCGCAGGGTGTCGAGGGCGGAGCGCTCGAACGGGTCGAGGGCGTAGGGGTCGCGGTTCCTGAACGGCAGGTCGGAGACGAACTTGTAGCCGACCGCGCCGTCGCGGTGACTGATGCGGCGGCCGAGCTCGATCGACAGGGTGGCGGGGATCGGGATGCCGCCCGGCACCGCGCGGAACTCGTGCGTCACCGAAACCGGCCGGTCGGCCTTGAGCACCCGGTCGACCACCTCCTCGGCGTAGAAGCCGCGCATGTCGTTGATGAGCCGGCCGGTCTCGCTCGCCTGCTGGCGCAGGATCCGCTCCGACAGCAGGCTGAGGTCGAGCCAGAGGGCGACCGGCAGGCCGAGCAGACCGAGGACCACCGCCACGACGACGAGGGGCAGCAGCCGCCGCTGGCTCTGCTCGACGCCTCGATCCGACCGCTTCGACATGATCGCGCATTCCGCTGGTGACGGATGCGTGTAGCCCAAGTCGACGGAGGCGGCGAGGCGACGAAGATGACCCGCCCCGCCGTCCCCACGTCAGGCCCGGCAGGCCTCGAAGCCGCTGCGGATCCGCTCCGGGTCGAGGTTGCGGCCGATGAACACGACGCGCGACTCGCGCGGGTCGCCGGGCTTCCACTCGTCCTGGAGGTCGCCGTCGAGGATCATGTGCACGCCCTGGAACACGAACCGGCGCGGCTCGTCGGGGAAGCTGACGATGCCCTTGCAGCGCAGGATGTCGGGGCCCTGGACCTGGGTCAGGTCGGAGATCCACGGCATGAACTTGTTCGGGTCGACCGGGCCGGCCATCTTCGCCGAGACCGACCGGATCTCGTCGGAATGGTGGTGATGGTGGCCCTCCTCGAGGAAGTCGGGCTCGACCGCGATGATCCGGTCGAGGTCGAAGGCGCGGCGGTCGAGCACCCGGTCGAGGGGGATCGCGCAGCGCTCGGTACGGTGGATCTCGGCCGACGGGTTGATCGCCCGGATCCGGCGCTCGACCGCCGCGAGGTCGTCGGGCCCGACGAGGTCGGACTTGTTGAGCAGGATCACGTCGGCGAAGGCGACCTGGTTCTTGGCCTCGGGCGCGTCCTTCAGGCGCTCGCTCAGCCATTGGGCGTCGGCGACCGTCACCACCGCGTCGAGGCGCGCGGCCTCGCCGACGTCCTGGTCGACGAAGAAGGTCTGGGCGACGGGGGCCGGGTCGGCGAGGCCGGTCGTCTCGACGATGATCGCGTCGAACTTGCCCTTGCGCTTCATCAGCCCGTCCATGATGCGGATGAGGTCGCCGCGGACGGTGCAGCAGATGCAGCCGTTGTTCATCTCGAACACTTCCTCGTCGGCGCCGACCACGAGGTCGTTGTCGATGCCGATCTCGCCGAACTCGTTGACGATCACGGCGTAGCGCTTGCCGTGCGGCTCGGTGAGGATGCGGTTGAGCAGCGTGGTCTTGCCGGCGCCGAGGTAGCCGGTCAGGACGGTGACGGGGATCTTCTCCGACATGCGGGACTCTTCGAGACGGGGTGGGCCGGGCGCGGCGCCGAACCCGACTGATATAGTGTATCAGCCGCCCGGCCGGGAGGGTGGCGCTGCACCGGCACCCGGCACGGCGCCCCGCGCCGCCGGCAGGGCGAAGCGGGCGACGTCGCGCAGCAGTTCCACGAAGGCGCCGGCGCCGTGGGCGAGCGCCGCCTCGCCGGCCTCGGCGGTGCCGAGGGTGGCGTCGCCGATCGCGCCCGCGGGATTGAGGTCCTCGGCCCGCCACGCGAAGGCGGCCGGGCGCCCGGCGCGCAGGTGGGTGTAGTCCCGCTCCATCGCCCGGGTCAGGGGCACGAAGTCGGCCACCGCCTCGCGCCGGACGAGGTCGGGGCGCAGCGCCAGCATCAAGGCGGTCTCGACGCCGCCGCCATGGATGCCGTGGCGGATCTCGTCGTCGGGAAACAGGCCGGGCGGGTAGCCGAACCGGCTCCAGGCGGTGGTGACCGCGACGAGGCCGTGGCGCCCGCGCAGGTCGAGCGCCACGAGGTCGATCAGCGCGCTGTTGCCGCCGTGCGAGGTCACGATCACCAGCCGGCCGCAGCCGGCCCGCGCCACCGCGCCGCCGATCTCGCCCCAGGCCCGCAGAGCCGTCTCCGGCGACAGGCTCAGCGTGCCGGGAAAGCCCGCATGCTCGGCCGAGGCGCCGACGGTCTGCACCGGCAGGATCAGCACGTCGAGGTCGTCGGGCACCCGCCCGACGACGCGGGCGAGGTAGCCCTCGGCGATGATCGCGTCGGTGCCGAGCGGCAGGTGCGGCCCGTGCTGCTCGACCGCCGCCACCGGCAGCACCGCGACGGCGGCGCGCAGGCGCTCCGGCGGCAGGTCGGCGGTGGTGAGTTCGTGCCAGTGATGCGCCGGCATGGCGGGGCCTCCGTGTCGGCCGGGGAGGATAGGGCCGGGCTCCGCCGCCGGCGAGGCGAAGACCGGGGACAACCGCCGCCGGGCCGGCGACCGTCATCGCAACGTCATCGCCGGGCGGGCAGAAGCCGCGTGATCGGTCGCCCTGTCGGTGACGGCACGGTCGCGGCAGGATCGGTCCCGCAGGGCGCGGCCCTTGCGCGGAGCCGGGCCGCGGCGTCCATTGGTTTCGCATCGTCCGCCCTGTGGCGACCGCTTCGCGGACGATGCCAGGGGGGCATCCGTCATGTCGGTGGCCGAACAGGACCTGCCGGGCCGGTCCGGCGACGCGGCCCGGCGCAAGTCGTCCAAGGCCCTGCGCCCGCCGGGCTCGCGCAGCGTCGGCTGGGCCCTGGTCCAGGCGGCGCGGATGCATCGCGGCCGGGTCGGCGACCGCCTCGCCTCGCTCGACCTGTTCGCCGGCCAGGAGCAGGTGGTGCAGGCGCTCGCCGCCGCCGGCACGATGACGATGGGCGACCTCGCCGCCACCCTGCGGGTGCGCCCGCCAACCGCCTCGAAGACCATCACCCGGCTCGCCGCCCTCGGGGTGGTGGAGCGCCGGACCGAGGCCGGGGACGGGCGCATCGTGCGGGTGCGGCTGACCGAGTCGGGGCTCGCCAAGGCGGCGGCGATCGAGCGGCTGTGGGAGGAGGTCGAGGACGAGATGCTCGACGGCTTCGACCCCAAGGAGAAGCGCCGCCTGCGCAAGCTGCTGCGCCGCGCCACCCGCAACCTCGCCGAGGCCGCCGGCCTCGAGGCCCACGCCGCCGCCGACGCGGCCGAGGATCTCGAGACCGAGGCGCTGGAGGCGGCGGGGGACGACGACCGCGACTGAGCGGCGGGGATCGGGCGCCCCCTGCCGATCGCGACGACGAACCTATCTCCCCCGGGGATGGCGACCGAGGACGGTCGCGCGGACCGCTCGGGAGACGATCGCTCATGACGGACACACCCAACACCTCGGCGCTGGTGGTCGGCGCCTCCCGCGGCCTCGGCCTCGGCCTCGTGACCACCTTCCTCGACCGCGGCTGGGACGTGACCGCGACCGCCCGCGGTCCGGCGCCCGGCCTCGACCGCCTGGATTCCCCGAACCTGCGGCGGGAGCGGGTCGACATCGACGACGACGCGGCGGTGGCGGCGCTCCACGACACCCTGGCGGGGACGCGGTTCGCCGTCGTGTTCGTGGTCGCGGGCGTCGCCACCGACGCGCACCGGCCGGCGCCGGAGGTCGAGCGGGCCACCGCCCTCAAGGTCTACGAGACCAACGCGATCAGCCCGATCCGCTTCGCCGAGACCTTCGCCGACCGGGTCGCGCCCGGCGGGCTGGTGGTGCTGATGAGTTCGGTGCTCGGCAGCGTCGGCGGCAACGAATCCGGCGGCTGGGAGACCTACCGGGCGAGCAAGGCGGCGCTCAACACCCTCGCGCGCAGCTTCGCGCTCCGCCACGGCGACGCGGACTTCGGCGTCGTGCTGATGCATCCGGGCTGGGTGCGCACCGACATGGGCGGGCCGGAGGCCGACCTCGACGTCGCGACCAGCACCGCCGGCATGGTCCGGGTGGTGGAAGGGCAGCTCGGCCGCCGGGGCTGCGTCTATCTCGACCATGCCGGAGCGACGGTGCCGTGGTGAGCGGACGGAAGCTCGTCCCGGCGCGGACCGGTTGCCGCGCCGGACTTTGGTCCGCTTGATTCGGACCCTTCCGGTGAGCTTCCTTTCGTCGCACGCACCGGCCGGCGGCCGGTCGCGTTTTTAAGGCTAACAGTTCTAAAGCTCGGCCGTGACGGTGACCAAGCCGTCAGTTCTCGGAGGAAACCCTATGCGTCAGATCATCCTGGGTGCGGTCGTGGCGGTGCTCCTGCCCGTGGCGGCGCAGGCGCAGGACGCCGCGGCCGGCGAGAAGGCGTTCGCGGTCTGCAAGGCCTGCCACGCCTTCGGCAAGAACGGCGTCGGCCCCGACCTCAAGGGCGTCATCGGCCGCAAGGCCGGGACCCACGAGGGCTACAACTATTCGGCCCCGATGAAGAGCTCCGGCCTGACCTGGGACGAGCCGACGATGAAGAAGTGGCTCGCCGATCCCAAGGGCACCGTGCCGGGCACCAAGATGGTCTATGCCGGCATGAAGGACGAGAAGAAGCTCGACGACCTGGTCGCCTACCTCAAGACCCAGCAGTAAGCCGCAGCGGCCCGGTGCGCGGCACCGGGCTTTCCCGGGGTCGGGGCTCCCGGTTCAGGAGCGGGGATCCCGCTCCAGTTCGTCCGCCAGGAACGCCCGCACCTCCCCCGGATCGATGCCGGGGGCGATGAAGCTGCGGCCGATGCCGCGGGCGAGGATGAAGGTCAGCGCGCCGTCGCGCACCTTCTTGTCCTGGCGCATGGCGTCGAGGAGGCTGTCGGCGTCGCCGCAGCCGCCGGGCACCGCCCGCAGCGTCGTCGGCAGGCCCGCGAGGGCGAGGTGGTTGGCGACGCGGCCGGCCTCCTGGCCCGGGCACAGGCCGAGGCGGGCCGAGAACCGGAACGCGAGGGCGAGGCCGATCGCCACCGCCTCGCCGTGGACGAGCCGGGCCGAGTCGTAGTTGGTCAGCCGCTCCAGGGCATGGGCGAAGGTGTGGCCGAGATTGAGCAGCGCCCGTTCGCCGTCCTCGCGCTCGTCACGCACCACCACGCCGGCCTTGGCGCGGCAGCAGGCGGCGACCGCGGTCTCGCGGGCCGGTCCCCCGGCGAAGATCTCGCCGAAGCGCGCCTCGCACCAGGCGAAGAAGGCCGGATCGTCGATGAGGCCGTACTTCGCCACCTCGGCGTAGCCCGCCCGCATCTCCCGCGGCGTCAGGCTGTCGAGCGTCGCGGTGTCGGCCAGGACCAGCACGGGCTGGTGGAAGGCGCCGACGAGGTTCTTGCCGTGGGGCGAGTTGATCCCGGTCTTGCCCCCGACCGAGGAATCGACCTGGGCGAGCAGGGAGGTGGGCGCCTGGACGAAGCGCACGCCGCGCCGCAGGATCGCCGCCGCGAAACCCGCGAGGTCGCCGACCACGCCGCCGCCGAGGGCCAGCACGAGGTCGCGTCGCTCGATCCGTTCGGCGAGCAGCCCGTCGCAGACCGCCGCCAGGGTGGCGTAGCTCTTCGAGCCCTCGCCCGGCGCCACGGTGACGAGGCCGGCGCGCAGGCCCGCCTCGCGCAGGGACCCCAGCACCGCCTCGCCGTAGAGGCCCGCGACGGTCGTGTCGCTGACCACCGCCACCGCCCGCGCGCCGAGTTCCGCCACCCGCGGCCCGATTCCGGCGAGCAGCCCGCGCCCGACCAGGATGTCGTAGGCCCGCCCCCCGTCGAGGGGGACGTGCACGGTCTCGGCCGGGCTCATTGGGCGGCGACGCCGCGCAGGGACGGGTCCTCCTGCGGGCGCAGCAGGTAGGCGTCGAGGGCCTCCAGCACGTCCTGCACGACCCGGTCGTGCGACACGTCGCGCGACACCACGATCACGTCGGCGTCGCCGTAGACCGGGTGGCGGGTGTCCATCAGCCTGCGCATCGTTCCTTCGGGGTCCTCGTTCTGCAGCAGCGGCCGGCCGGGCCGCTTGCGCACCCGGCGCATCAGCACCTCGAGTTCCGCCTTGAGCCAGACCGAGACGCCGGCCTCGGCGATGCGCCGGCGGGTCTCCGGCCGCATGAAGGCGCCGCCGCCGGTGGCGAGCACCATCGGTCCCTCGCGCAGGAGGCGGGCGATCACCCGCTCCTCGCCATCGCGAAAGCTCGCCTCGCCGTAGATGGCGAAGATGTCGGGAATGGTCAGGCCGGCCGCCGCCTCGATCTCGTGGTCGGCGTCCTTGAAGATCAGGCCGAGGCGGCTCGACAGGCGCTTGCCGACCGTGCTCTTGCCCGCGCCCATCAGCCCGACGAGCACGATCGAGCGCGCCCCGACGCCCCGCCGGACGCGGCTCTCGATCGTGTCGGCGGTGGGGCGGGACTCGGCCATGCGGCGTTCTTAACCTGTTTTCCCGGCGGGACGAAACGTCCGAGATTCTGCGGATTCACGGCAGCGGCGCAACAGCCCTGCGCAATCCGACATCGGCCGGGCGGCCGCCCTTGTCAGGCTTGGCCGCCCATGGTCGAACGGACGGGCCCCGCGGCGACGCCGGGCCCTGGACCGGCCCCTGTTTCGCGTAGCTTCGAGGTTCGTCCGACGTGCCGACCCTGTTCCGCTTCCTCGTCGTCGTGGCGATCCTGGCCGGGCTCGCCTACGCGGCGATGTTCGCGCTCGCCACCTTCGTCGAGCCGACGCCGCGGGAGATGTCCGTGACGATCCCGGCCTCGAAGCTCCAGCCGCCGGGCCGATGAGCCGGACGAGCCCCGCCGCCCGGGCCGGTTCCGGGGCGGCGCAATCCTATCTCGACATGCTGGCGGCCGAGCGCGGGGCCGCGGCCAACACCCTCGCGGCCTACCGGCGCGACCTCGACGACTACCTCGCGTATCTCGGCGCCCACACCCTCGACCCGGCGACGGTCGAGGCGCCGGCGGTACGCGGCTACATGGCCGACCTCGCCGGGCGCGGCCTGTCGGCCTCGTCCTCGGCCCGGCGCCTGTCGTGCCTGCGCGGCTTCCACCGCTTCCTCTACGCCGAGGGCCTTGCCGAGACCGACCCGACCGCCCCGGTCGCCGGGCCCAAGCGCGGGCGGCCGCTGCCGAAGGTGCTGTCGGTGGCCGAGGTCGACCGCCTGCTCGCCGTCGCCAAGGCGGCGGCCGAGCGCCCCGACGCGGGACCCGGCGAGGCGGCGCGGGGGCGCCGGATGCTGTGCCTGCTCGAACTCCTCTACGCCACGGGCCTGCGCGTCTCGGAACTGGTGGCGCTGCCGCGCGCCGCGGCGCGCACCCGCGAGCGCTTCCTGATGGTGCGCGGCAAGGGCGGCCGCGAGCGGCTGGTGCCGCTCACCGACGTCGCCCGCGCGGCGATGATCGCGCATCTCGCCGACCTGCCGGCCGCGGGTCCGTGGCTGTTTCCCGCCGACAGCGAGAGCGGCCACCTGACCCGGCAGGCCTTCGCCCGCGACCTCAAGGCGGTGGCCGCCGCCGCCGGAATCCGCGCCGACCGGGTGAGCCCGCACGTGCTGCGCCACGCCTTCGCCAGCCACCTGCTCCAGAACGGCGCCGACCTGCGGGTGGTGCAGGAACTGCTCGGCCACGCCGACATCTCGACCACCCAGATCTACACCCACGTCCTCGACGAGCGCCTGAAGGACATGGTGCGCGACCTGCACCCGCTCGCCGATGCGTGATCCGATCGTCGAGCGATCGGTTCCGAGAACCGATCACTCCGCGACGTGTCGGGCCCAATAGGCGACAGCCCAGCCGAGCGCGACGGCAAACAGGGGCGTCACGATGAAGGCCAGGATCTGGATGTCGGTCATGGCTTCAGCCCCTTGAGCACGTAGCGGGCGGGGGCGTGGAGAGCGATGCTCCCGAACAGGAAGATCAGGACACCGAGTGCGAGTGTCAACGTTGGCAGATGTCCCGAGGCTCCCGAGACCCCGAACGCAGCGGCGGCAAGCGGCGCGATCACCCCAGCCGTGACCATGCCGTCCGCGGCCGTATTCAGGTATGTCGCCGTCAGCTTGGTCCGCTCGTTGTGGACGAGGCTCACGCAGGGATCTCCGTCACCCGAGCCGAGCACCGCTCAGTGGATGGGCACGCCGGCCTGGGACGGGGGGATGTGGTCGCTGAGGCGGAAGCCGACATGGGTCAGCGCCGCCTCGACCAGATCCCTGAGCACCGCATCGCCGTCGAGTTCGGACAGCCGGTGGGCCTCGATCAGGGTCCTGGCGAGTCCGTCGAGCACCTCCGGGTCGGCCGCCGGCGCGACCGGGATCCGCGGCGGCGGCGGGCTGACCGCCTTGATCGGCAGGCACGGCTTGGCGGCCGGTGGCGGGGGCGCGATCGTCCGCTCGGACACTGCCGGGGTCAGCAGCGCGCGGAACTCCGCGATGTTGCGGCGCACCTTCTCGGCTTCCTCCCTGAGGGCCGCCACGCGTTTCTGCATCTCCGCCACGAGGGCCAGACTTCGTGCGACCGGCGGGTCGTCGAGAGGCATCGTGTCCCTTTCCGCTCTGTTCTGCCGGGTAGCCGAGCGTCGCCGGCAAGATGACGTCCAGCGGGACAAATAGGCAAGGGCCGTCTTCGGCGACAATCGGTCGTTGTGCCGCGTCTGCGCGGCCCGCCGGTTGCGGTCGCGGATCCGGCGACGACCTTCGTCCCGGCCGCCGCGAGGGCGCGAAGACGATGCGGTGGTAACCCGGATTGGCTCAACCGGGACGTGTCATACGAAATCCGGATGATCGCTTCAGGCGATCCTGGCGGATCGCATTCGCGATGCGGATTTCGACTCCGCTCAGGCGGCGCGCGGGCTGGGGAGACGGAATCCGGACGTGATCGTCCGGATTCCGTCTCATCGCTCAGGGCACCGGCTTTCCGGCCGCGGCGGCCTCCATGGCGCAGGTCGCCGGGTCGGGATCGGCGGCGCCGAGGGCGGGCAGGATCGCCGCCAGTTCGGCCCGGGCGGCGTCGAGGTCGGCCCGGAAGGCGGCGCTGCCCTGGAGCGCGGCGAACAGGGCCGCGCCGTTGTCGCGTCCGGCCTCGACGTCGCTCGGCCAGTGCACGCCGCAGACGATGCGGCTCTCGCCGTAGATGCGCCCGCGCCGCAGGATCGCGGTGGCGTGCTCGGGCATCGCCGCCGCGAGGATCAGCGCGAAGGTCCAGCCCTCGGTGGTGTGGCCGGACGGGTAGGACGGGCTGCGCGCCAGCGGCTCGGTGCGCGCGACGCAGATCGGGGCATCGTTGCCGAGATGCGGCCGCTCGCGCCGGTAGACCTCCTTGGGGCGCCGCACCGCCTCGACCACGTCGAGGCGGGCCCGTTCGAGCACGCCGATCAGCACCGGCAGCCGGGCCGGATCGAGACGCCGGCCGATGCTGCACGAGAAGTCGTCGAGCAGGCTCGCCACCCCGGACGCCACGTCGTGGGTGGCGAGATGCCAGCGCGGCGTGTCCTTCAGCGCCCGGGTGGCGTCGTAGGCCGCCTTGTCGGCCCGGGCGGCCTCGCTGCCCGGGGGCGGGGGCGGCGGCAGCACCGCCGTGGTGTCGAGGGCGCCCGGCGCGAGGTAGGGCACCCGCGCGGGCTTGCCCGGCCGCACCGGGTCGGCGGCGATCGGCGGCGCCGCCTCCTGGGCGTTCGCCCCGTGGATCGCCGCCGCGGCGAGCAGGAAGGCGGCGAGGACCGGGATCGGGCGGGGCATGCGGTCTCCTGCGGTGTCGGCTCAGGCGGCGAGGATCGCCGCCGCGACGGCGTCGGGATGCTCCTCGTGCGCCGCCAGCGCCCCCGGGATCGTCGCGGCGGTCACGAGGCCGGAGGCGGCCAGCGCCTCCATCTCGGCGCCGGAGCGGCGCGGCGCGCCGGCCGGGCGCAGCACCGTCACCGGCGGCAGGCCGGGGCGGAACAGCGCCAGGAACTCCTCGCGCGTCTCGACCGGGTCGAGGCCGCCGGTGACGAAGGCCGCGGTGCCGAAGCGGGCGCCGGGCTGATTCGTCACCCGGCGCTTGTCGGCCAGGACCTCGGGGGTCACCCGCGCCGGGTCGGCGTAGACGTGGGCCTGCATCATCCGCGACACGATCGGCGTCGAGACGTTGAGACGGTAGAGGAGGTCGCCGACGAGCGGCGTCTCGACCGCCCGGCGCAGGCGCCGGAACAGCGGCCGCCGCTCCGGTCCCATCGCGGTCGGCAGCGGCCCGCGCCAGGTCGGCGCGACGAGGACGAGCCGCGCGAACAACCCGGGATGGCGCCGCGCCGCCGCCACGAGGTAGCCGGCACCGTGCCCGGCCGCGACGCCCAGCGCATACGGGCCCGGCCGGGCCTCCGCCAGGGCGTCGAGGAAGGCGTGCAGGGTCGCGGGGGCCAGCGGCACCCGCGCCCGCGCCTCGGCGCCGAAGCCGGGCCAGTCCGGCACGAGGCAGCGGAAGTGCCCCGCGAGGTGCCCGGCCAGCGGCCGCATCTCCTCCCGGGTGGCGATCGACGACAGGGCCGGCAGCAGCAGCGCGTCGGGCCCCTCGCCGATCGTGTCGCAGCCGAGGTCGACGTCGCGGCCGGCGAGGCGGAGGATGAGGCGGCGATGGGGCATCAGAACGGCTTCACCACGACGAGGATCACGATGACGATCATCAGCAGCGTCGGGACCTCGTTGATCACCCGGTAGAAGTTCGGCGTGCGGGTGTTGCGGTCGGCGGCGAAGTCCTTGACCATCCGCGAGAACCAGCCGTGCAGGCCGCTCATCGCCACGACCAGCGCCAGCTTGGCGTGGAGCCAGCCCTGCGAGAACGCGCCGCTCTGCACCGCCAGCGTGATGCCGAACACCCAGGTGGCGATCATGCCCGGCAGCATGATCCCCTTGGCGAGGCGCCGCTCCATCACCTTGAAGGTCTCGCTCTGGGCCGAGCCCGCCGGTGCGGCGGCGTGATAGACGAACAGGCGCGGCAGGTAGAGCATCGCGGCCATCCAGGCGATCAGCGCGAGGATGTGGCCGGCCTTGATCCAGAGATAGAGCACGGGGGGTCCTGGGTTCGGAGAGGATCAGCGCCGGAATCTGTCGAGCGTGCGCTCGACATCACTTGCGGAGCCTGTCGAGCATGCGCTCGACATCACCTGCGAAGCCGGTCGAGCATGCGCTCGACATGCGCGATCGGCGTCTGCGGGGTGATGCCGTGGCCGAGGTTGAACACGTGCGGCGTGCCCGCGGTGGCGGCGCGGATCGCGTCCACCGCCGCGTCGAGGGCGTCGCCACCGGCGATCAAGGTCTCGGGGGCGAGGTTGCCCTGGGTTACGGTGCCAGCCGGCAGGCGGGCGCGCAGGGCCGCGAGATCCACCGCCCAGTCGACCCCGACCGCGTCGGCGCCGGTCTCGGCGACGACCCGGGCATGCCCGTCGAGCCCCGAGCCGCGGGCGAACACGATGATCCGCACCCCCGGCGCCCGCGCCCGCAGGCCGGCGACGATCCGGGCGATCGGGCGCAGGCTCCAGCGCGCCAGGGCGTCGCCGGTCTCGCCCTCCGGAACCGCCGGCAGGGCGCCGGCATGGCTCTCGAAGATCTGCACCGCGTCGGCCCCGGCGGCGCATTGCCGGGCGAGGTACTCGATCGAGACGCTCACCAGCCGGTCGATCAGCGCGTCGAGGAGCGCCGGGTCGCGGGCGCCGAGCGCCCGCGAGGGGGCGAGATCGGGCGTGCCGCGCCCGCCGATCATGTAGCTCGCCACCGTCCAGGGCGCGCCGCAGAAGCCGAGCAGGGTGGTGGCGTCGGGCAGGCCCGCCCGCAGGCGCGACACCGTCTCGAAGACCGGCGCGAGCCGGCCCATCACCGCCGGGTCGTCGGGCCCGCGCAGGGCATCGAACTCGGCCTGCCCGGCGAGGGGATCGAGGCGCGGCCCCTCGCCCTCGACGAAGCGCACGTCCTGGCCGAGCGCGTGCGGCACCACCAGGATGTCGGAGAACAGGATCGCCGCCTCGAAGCCGAAGCGCCGGATCGGCTGGAGCGTGACCTCGGTGGCGAAGTCCGGATTGTAGCACAGGTCGAGGAACGAGCCGGCCTGCGCCCGCACCTCGCGATATTCCGGCAGGTAGCGGCCGGCCTGCCGCATCATCCAGGCCGGCGGGGGCGACAGCGCCTCGCCGCCGAGGACGCGCAGCACCGGCCGGCGGGCGGCGGCAGCCCCACGGGCTGCCTCGGAGGTGTTCGGCGTCACGCTCGTCGTTCTCCCTCGTCATCGGCCCGCAGGCCGTCGGCTCGATCTAACCGCAGAGCCTCCGTCCGACAGGGGGACCCTTGGTCGCTTCGTGCGCCGCGACGCGTCCCCAGCCGGCCTCTCATAAAAGGAAGATAGGAATCTAGGACTCTGTTTTTTCTATTGGGGGGCGGAATCACGCGCTGCCAGCGGCGTCCACAGCCTCTCCCCGCGGCGACGGCGTTAAGAGGGCTTTAACAGGTTCCGTTCAATATGCAGGGATCGCGTGAGAGGTGAGGGGCTTGCGCCCCGCGATCCTCTCCCGCGGCCGACCGGGTCCCGGATTCTCCCATCGGCCCGTCGCGCCGTCCCGGCACCCTCGCGTCTGTTGACGCGGGAGTCGATGAGCGGAGGCGCCCGCCGCCTGGACCTGCGGCCAAGCCCGGATTATCCACACTTGTCGACTCCCGACGCGCCCCGGGGTGCATAACCGGCCCGGGGCGGGGATCGCGCGCGCCGGACCGGTCCGGCCCCTCACCGCCCGGCCGGGGAGTCCACGTGGTCCGCAGCTACTTTCACCTCCACCTCGTCTCGGACTCCACCGGCGAGACCCTCATCAATGTCGGCCGCGCCGCGGCGGCGCAGTACGAGGGCGTCTCGGCGATCGAGCACGTCTATCCGCTGGTGCGCTCGGGGACCCAGCTGGAGCGGGTCATCAACGAGATCGAGCAGGCGCCCGGCATCGTGCTCTACACCCTCGTCGGGCACGAGCTGACCGAGCGGCTGGAGGAGGCGTGCCGGGCCACCGGCTCGCCGGCCCTGTCGGTGCTGGAGCCGGTGCACAGCCTGCTGCAATCCTATCTCGGCGCCCATTCGACCGCGCGGCCCGGCGCCCAGCACATGCTGAACGCCGAGTACTTCAAGCGCATCGACGCGATGAACTTCACCCTGGCGCACGACGACGGCAACCTGCCGGTCGACCTCGACGAGGCCGACGTGGTGCTGCTCGGCGTCAGCCGGACCTCGAAGACCCCGACCGCGATCTACCTCGCCAATCGCGGCCTCAAGACCGCCAACATCCCGCTCGTCCCGGGCGTGCCGCCGCCGCCGGTGCTGGAGACCCTGCGCCGGGCGCTGGTCGTCGGGCTGATCGCCTCGCCGGAGCGGATCGTGCAGATCCGCCAGAACCGGCTGCTCAGCCTCAAGGCCGACGAGGATTCGCCCTATGTCGACCGCGACGCGGTGGCCAACGAGATCGCGACCTCGCGCCGGCTGTTCGCCCGCAACCGCTGGCCGGTGATCGACGTGACCCGGCGCTCGATCGAGGAGACGGCGGCGACGATCGTCGACCTCCACCGCGAGCACCGGATGAAGTTCATCGCCACCTGACGCGCCCGACCCCCGATGACCCGTCCGCTCTGGCGCGGCCCCGCGCCGCTTCTCCTCGCCTCGACCAGCCCGACCCGCCGGGCGCTGCTCGAGTCCGCCGGCCTCGCCGTCGAGGCGCGGGCGCCGGAGGTCGACGAGCGCGCCGTCGAGGCCGCGTCCGGCGGCCTGCCGCCGGCGCGCCTCGCGCAAGTTCTCGCCGAGGCCAAGACCGCGGCGGTCGCCGAGGCCGCGCCCGACCGGGTCGTGGTCGGGGCCGACCAGGTGCTCGATCTCGACGGCGCGGTGCTGCACAAGCCCGGCGGCCGGGCGGCGGCGCACGCTCATCTCGCCCGGCTCCAGGGCCGGACCCACGGCCTGCACGCCGCGGTGGCGCTGGCGCTCGGCGGCGTCGTGGTCGACCGCTTCGTCGCCACCGCCCGGCTCACCCTGCGGCCGCTCGACGGCGCGGCGATCGACGCCTATCTCGACGCCGCCGGTCCGGCGGTGACCGGCAGCGTCGGCGCCTACCAGATTGAGGGCGTCGGCATCCACCTGTTCGACGCCGTCGAGGGCGACCATTCCACCATCCTCGGCCTGCCGCTGCTGCCCCTGCTCGCGCGCCTGCGCGGCCGGGGCCTGCTGGCGTTCTGATCCGACCGGACCCGCCCATGCCCGCTCTCCCGAAAGCCTTCGTGGTCGGCCATCCGATCGCGCATTCGCGCTCGCCGCTGATCCACGGCCACTGGCTCGCCGCCCACGGCCTCGCCGGCCGCTACGAGCGGATCGACGTGGCGCCGGAGGGTTTCGCCGACTTCCTGCGCGGCTTCGCCGAGGCCGGCTTCGTCGGCGGCAACGTCACGATCCCGCACAAGGAGGCGGCGTTCCGCCTCGTCGACCACCTCACGCCGCGGGCGCGCCGGATCGGCGCCGTCAACACGCTGAGCCTCGACGGCGACGGCCGGCTGCACGGCGACAACACCGACGCGCCCGGCTTCATCGCCCACCTCGACGCGAGCCTCGGCGCGGAATGGCCGGTCTCGACCGGCACCGCGGCGGGGCGGGCGGCGGTGATCCTCGGAGCCGGGGGCGCCGCGCGGGCGATCGTGGTCGGGCTGCTCGACCGCGGCCTGTCGCGGATCCTCGTCGCCAACCGCACGGCGGAGCGCGCCGGGGCCCTGCGCGACCTCGATCCCGAACGGGTCGCGTCGGTGGAGTGGGAGGCGCTGCCGGACCACCTCGCGGAGGCGGGGCTCCTCGTCAACACCACCTCGCTCGGCATGGGCAGCGGCCCGCCCCTCGTCCTCGACCTGTCGCCGCTGCCGGCGGGGGCCGCGGTGGCGGACGCCGTCTACGTGCCGCTGGAGACGCCGCTGCTCGCCGCCGCCCGCGTCCGCGGCCTCGCGGCGGTCGACGGGCTCGGCATGCTGCTGCATCAGGCGGTGCCGGGCTTCGCCCGCTGGTTCGGGGTGACGCCGCGGGTCACCCCGGAGCTGCGCGCCCTCGTGGTCGCCGACATCGAGGGCCGTCGGTGAGCCGGCCGGTCGTCCTCGGCCTCACCGGCTCGATCGGGATGGGCAAGAGCGCCACCGCGGCGATGTTCCGCGCCCGCGGCGTGCCGGTCCACGACGCCGATGCCTGCGTCCATGCCCTCTACGGCCCGGGCGGCGCCGCGGCGGCGCGGATCGGCGAGGCGTTTCCGGGCACCCTCGCCCCCGACGGCGCCGTCGACCGCGCCGCCCTGCGCGCCCGCGTGCTCGACGATCCGGCGCGGATGAGGGCGCTCGAAGCCCTGGTCCATCCCCTGGTGCGCGCGGCCGAGGCGGACTTTCTCGCCGCCCAGGCCGGGGCGCCGCTCGCGGTGCTCGACGTGCCGCTGCTCTACGAGACCGGCGGCGAGGCGCGCTGCGACGCGGTGGCGGTGGTCAGCGCCCCGCCCGAGGTCCAGCGCGCCCGGGTGCTCGCCCGGCCCGGCATGACCGAGGCGACCTTCGCGGCGATTCTCGCCAAGCAGATGCCCGATGCCGAGAAGCGCCGCCGGGCCGACTTCGTGATCGAGACCGGGGAGGGCTTCCCCCATGCCGAGGCGCAGGTGGAGGCGGTGATCGCGACGCTGCGGCGGTGAGGGTCGTTGGCAGGCCGCCACCACCCCTCGTGAAACCCGCGACGCGAACCCTCCCCCCTATGCGGGGGAGGGTGCCCCGCTGCGAGTGCGAAGCACTCGTGCGCGGGGCGGGCCGGGACGACAGTCCCACAAGAGGGGACCGCGACGGTGTCGGATGGAGCGCCTGTCCCATCGGCTCCGACCTTTCCGGAAGCGTGGTTCCCCTCTCGGCGGGACTTCGTCCCGCTGCGCTCACTCCGTTCGCCACCCTCCCCCGCAGAGGGGGGAGGGTTTGAATGCGCCCCGCACCCCTCTACCCGAACGCCCCGACCTCGTGCTGGATCATGCCGCTGATCTCGCGCACCTGGGCGAACAGGCGGCCAATCGGGGCGAACAGGGTGCGGTGCTCGGCCTCGTAGGTGCCGACGCCGCGGGGGCCGGCCGGCTCGCCGAAATTGAGCCCGAGCGTCGGGTCGGGAGTGACCGGGAAGATCTCGTCGAGGAGCTTGAGACAGGCCTCGACGTCGAGGCGCAGGATGCGCTCGATCAGGGCCTCGCGGGTGACGCCGGCCTGCGGGCGGAAGCCCGGGATGTGGACGGCGAGGAACCAGATCCGGTGGATCAGGGCGATCCGCAGGGCGTGCAGCAGGGTCAGGCGCGGCCCCATCCCGGTCAGGTCGGCGGCGACCATCTGGAGCCGCAGGTGGTCGTGGGTGAGGCGGCCGAACAGCCGGCGCAGGCGCGGCGCGAGGTTGAGCCGGTCGAGGGCCGCCGCGATGGCGACGATCTCCTCGCGCCGCCCGTCGCGGGTCGCCCGCCGCGCCCGCTCCAGCCACATGCCGGGATCGAGGGTGTCGACATAGGCCCGCAGCACGTCGAGGTCGCTGACCGCGGCGGCGTGCCGGGCGAGGCTGAAGGCGCGGCCGAACCGCTCCGACTGCACCCGCATGTCGTTGAACAGGTCGGGCGCGCGCCCGGCGGCGCGGCCGAGGCCGTGCAGGCTGTTGGCGAGGAAGCCGAGCTGCTGGAGGATCGCGTTGTTGGGGATCGCCCGCATCTGGGCCGGATGGGTGATCGCCACGGGGCCGCCGGCGTCGGACTGGCGCGCGACCGGGCGCGAGCCGGTGCGGTCGATGAGGTTGGGACCGAAGGTGCCGAGCAGGGCGGCGTAGCCGGGATCGTCCACCAGGGTCTGCATGTCCTGGCGCATGCCGGTGAAGAACTCGGTGGCGAAGTCCGGCTCGGCGTAGACCGGGTCGGGCGCCTCGGGCAGGCGCGAGTAGACGTGCTCGGCGATGCGCTGCACCGTCGCCTCGGCGAGCGCCGGGCTGCCGAACAGGAGGTAGCCGTCGGTGCCCTGGAAGCTCGATTCGAGCCGGACCTGGATCCCGGCCTCGCGGTTGCGCCGGCGGGCCTGGGTCGGGGCGAGGTAGGCCAGCCGCTCGGCGAGGCTCTCGGGATGGGCGCCGCGGCCGATCGACTCGCCGTGGGTGTCGAAGATCACCAGCTCGACGTCGGCGAGGCCGTGGGCCACCATCAGCTCGGTGACGCGCAGGCGCAGGCGCTCGATCCAGAACGTCGCGGCGATCTGGCCGACGTAGCGGCCGGAATCCGAGTAGCCGAACTGCAGCACCAGCCGGCCGAGGCGCTTGAGGTACCGCTGCCAGTGCGGCGAGCGCAGGGCGTCCTCGACGACGTGGATGCCCTGTTCGAGCGCCGAGGCGGTCTCGAACAGCGGCGTGATCTCGACCTTGTCGCCGATGCCGAAATGCTCGGCGAGCCAGAGGGCGGCGAGCAGGGTGTAGCCGGTCTCGGTCTCGGCGATGAGGAAGCGGACCGGGTGGCTGCCGTCGACGTGCTTGAGGATCTGGGCGATCGTCATCATCAGCCGGGCGGCCGAGGCGCGCTCGGCGGCGAGCGCCCCGAAATCCACCGGCACCGCCGCGACGTGGTCGAGCAGGTCGTTGATCGAGGCGAGGTGCGAGCGGCGCTGGGCCGGGTCGGTCGGGTCGCCGTCCTGGTCGAGGGCGCGGCGGACCGCGTTGTGGACCTGGCTGGCGTTGAGCCGGAAATGCGGCAGCCCGTTCTGGAGCCCGTGGGCGGCGCAGCCCGCCCGCAGCACGCACAGCGCGAGGCGGGCGTCGTCGTCGGCCGCCTCCGCCACCGCCTGGTCGAGGAGCGCCAGCAGCGGCCCGACCTCGGTCTGCGCCCGCTCGCGCTCGATGATGAGGGCGAGGGCGAAGCGGTGCACCACCTCCAGGCCCGGCTTGTCGCCGAGCTTGGGCGCCGCGGCGAGCTGGCGCAGCACCGCGTCGCGGGCGGCTTCCGCGAGGCGCCGGGCTGGGCCGGCGGCCGGGTCGTCCGGCAACTGGTCGAGCACCCGGTCGAACTGGGTCCGCTTCGATTCGAGCCGGTAGCGCAGGGTGTCCCACCAGTCGATGTCGGTGCGCCCGTCGGTGTCGCATCCGACCCAGGAGGCGAGCACGACCGGGCGCGGCACCAGCGCGTGCCAGCGGTCGGGCCAGCGCTCCCGCGCCGCGCGCAACACCGCGGCGTTGAGCCGGTCGAGGGCGGCGCGCCCGTGCTGCACCCCGTGCCGGGCCTGATCGAACTCGTCGTTGAGGGTGATGACCGGGTCGGGCCGCGCCGACAGCGTCGCGGCCTCGGCCAGGAACGGCTCCCGCGCCTCCGGCTCCGCCGTGGCGGCGTCCGCCAGCAGGTGGGCCACCGCCCGCGACATGCCGAAGGTCGGGTGGGCGGTGAACACCGCCGCGAACCGGGTGCGCTCCAGCCGCGCCCGCGCCTCCTCGAACGAGGCCGCCGGATCGCCGAGGACCAGCGTCGCGGTGTCGTCGAGGCTCGCCCCGCCGCCGAGGCCGACATAGGCCCGCAGGCGCGCCGCCCGCTCGCCGAGGGCGTCGTGGCGCAGGCGGGCGAACAGGCCGTCGAGGTCGCCCTCGCCGATCTCGCCGCGGTCGAACCGCCGGCTGATCGCCAGCGCCACGGTCAGGACCGGATTGCGGAACGGATCCTCGCTCGCCTGCTGGCGGGCCTGCTCCACCAGGTGGAGCAGGTCGCGCTCCAGTTCCTCTGCGTCGCGGGATGCCGCGCCGTTGCCCTCGTGCCTGTCCATCGGCGTGCTCGCCCCCTGAAAACCCGTCAGCGTGTGCGGGATGACCGTCCGGCAGGCAAGGACCGTTCCGCCCGGGATCCCCGGGAAAGGGATCGTTGACCGGATCTTAACGGATGGTCAGGCGCGCGTGCCCGGGGCATCATCCGATCCGACGACGAATCACCGCCGGCAGAGCGGGCAGGGGGACGCCACGATGTCGATGATCGCAGCCAGCACGGGCAGCTACGGAGCGCCCGCCGAGCCGCCGCCGGTCGCGGCGGCCGAGGAGCAGGACACCCGGCAGGTGTTCGACGCGACGGCCCTCGGCCCCGACGGCGTCGAGGCGGTCGCGGCCGAACTGCGCCGGGCCGGGTTCCTCGGCGACCGGCACGGAGCCGGCCGGCGCGGGTGACCGGGCCGCGGCCGGATCACGGCCGCCCGGTCGCCGGTGCCTGCGGGGTCGGCCCGGTGCCGCGGGTCGTCGGGGCCGGCACCGGCGCCCCGGCGCCGCCGGCGCTCGCCTGCGGCGTGCACACCACGGCGTCCTCCAGCACGTAGCAGATGCTCATCGCGCCGGTGCGGTGGTTGACCCGGAACACGCCGGCCTCGCGCAGGTGGCGGGTGGCGACGAGGCCGTATTGCGACGGCGGCTGCGGACCGGCGCCCTCGCCGGGACCGAAGCACAGGGTCGTGCCGACGGTGTTCTCCTGCAGGCCGTACTGGCACGAGGTGACCTCGCCCGTGACCGTGTCGACCCGGTAGACCCGGTTCAGGTCGGCCTGCGGCGCCGGCACGAACTCGTAGGTCGCCGCCCGGGCCCGACCGCCCGCCGCGGCCAGCGCCAGACCCAGCATTCCGGCGGCCCAGGCCCGCCGATCCCATCCACCGCGCATCGCGCGCTGCTCCTCGTCTGCCGCCGTTCGGGGCGAATCGGCCGTCGTCGCGCGTTATAGCGCGGCCTCCGGGCGCGTGCCCCGCCCGCTCACGCCGGGTCGGGCGCCGTCTCCCGCGCCGCCCGCCGGGCGGCCCGGGTCTCGCGGGCATGCGCCGTCTCGCGCAGGCGCCGGCGGCGCTCGTCGAGGCCGTCGCGGGTCGGCGGCCACCAGCCGCGGGCGGGGTCGTCCGGTCCGGCGGCCGGGAGAACCGCGGCGAGTTCGGCAAAGGTCGGCATCCGCCACCAGCCCCAGACGAAGGAGCCGCCGCGGTCGCGCAGGAACGGGTAGGTCGTGGCCACCGCCGCGGGGTCGAGCGGGTCGGCGTCCAGCGCCTCGAACGTCACGACGCCGTGCTCGCGGGTTTCCACCGGGGCGCCGAGCGGCGGCGGGTCGGCCTGCGGCACCGGGTGGCGGCGCCGGCGCCGCTCGCTCTCCCGGCCCGGGTCGCGGCCGGCGGCGCGGGCCCGGCGCGCCGCCGGCTCGGCCTCGGCGGCGGCCGCCTCGATCGCCGGCCAGACCGCCCGCAGGTCCTCGTAACCGCGCCACGGCACCCGCCACGCCCGGATCGCGGGATCCCAGTGCGCCGAGGCGATGCCGCGCAGGAGATCGACCACCCGGCGCGAGTAGGGGGTGCGCACCACGAGGCTGTCGGGCGGCGTCTCGAGGTAGCGGCTCGCCAGCGGCTCGAAGGCGAAGGCGTCGCGGCCCTTGTCGTCGGCGTGGGAATCGAGCGTCGCGAATTCCCGCGCGATCCAGGCGTCGACGCGCTGCTCGGCGGTGGTGCCGGGCACGAACCAGCGCCGCAGGGCCCGCCGCCACTTGGCGGTCGGGAAGGTGGCGCGGAACCGGGCGATGAGGTCGCGGTCGAACGGCATCGCCACCAGCACGCCGGGGCGCGTCCCGGTGCCGGGCGCGACCGCGAAGCCGCCGCCGCGGGAGACCTCGTTCTCCGGCGCCGCCACGGTCAGATCGCCGGCTTGCGGCCGCCGTAATAGTCGTCGAGGCGCTCGCCGTAGCCTGGCTCGGCGAACGGATCCTCGTCCGGGCCGTGCCGCGGCGCGCCGGCGAGCGTGTCGGCGTCGATGTCGACGACGTAGCCGCCGAGGCGCAGGTCGTAGGTCAGGGCCTTCCAGGGCAGCGGGTGGTAGCTCTCGCCGAGGCCGAGGAAGCCGCCGAACGCCACCACCGCGTAGGCGACCTGCCCCGAGACCTTGTCGACCATGAAGTTGTAGATCGTGCCGAGGGATTCGCCCTTGCGGTCGTAGACGGCGGTGCCCTCGACCTTGTTGGAGGCGATCAGGCGCCTCGTCTCGTCGAGGGCGATGCCGTCGCCGGAGGGGTCGAGTTCCATCGTGCCCGGCGCGCGCAGCGGGCGCTCGTTCGGCAGGTCGGTCGGCATCCGGGGCTCCCGTGTCGGTGGCGATTCAAGCGGGGAACCGGCCCGGGGGAGGGCGGTTCCGGCCGCCGCCTCACGAGGCGCCTTCGGCCTCGCGGCGGGCCACGCTCACCCGCACGTCCCGGCTCGCCAGCGTCATCTCGACCGCGAAGGCGAACAGCGAGCCCAGCGTGCAGACGATCGCCGCCCCGAACAGGAAGAACAGGATGCTGGCGACCGCGGCGTCGCGCAAGGCCCCGACGAACAGGGTCAGGACCGCGCCGCAGATCGCGATGCCGCCGAGCGCCGCGATCACCACCGCGACGTCGAGGGCGAGACTGCGCCGGCGCAGGTCGGCGAGACGCAGCACGCGGACCGGATCGTCGGCGGCGAGGTCCGACAGCTTCTCGACCTGATCGGCGATGCGGCCGTGCCGGGTCGAGAACACGTTGAGCAGGGTCGCGATGCCCGACAGCAGGAAGACCGGCGTCAGCGCCACCTGGATGATGTGCGCGGTCGAGTCGAGGGCGGAGGGTTCGGGGATCGGCATCGGGGCGGCGCGGGCGGGAACGGGGCGGGCCGGCCGGGCCGGTCCACCCCGTAAGGGACCACCGCTCCACCAGCGTCAAGGCCGCGGGCGGGGTGGCCGGTCAGCGCGACGGGTCGCGCTCCGGCCGGGCATCGGTGCGGGTGGCGGTGGCGATGCCCTTCGCCGTCTCGTCCGCCGTCAGGTCGATTCCGGTGCCGTGCCGGCCGGTCGTGACCGCCTCGCCGGCGTGGTCGCTGCCGTCGGCGATGCCGACCTTCTCCTCGCGCTCGAGCGGATTGATCGGCTTTCTGGTCTCGCTCACGAAAAACCTCCCTGGGTCGTCCGAGGGCGACGGCCGTCGCCCCCTTGCGTCGTCCGAGGGCGACGCGCCGTCGGCCCGAAGGTTTCCCGCCGGGCGATTCGGACGCAGGCCCGCGACGGAGCCGGGAACCGCGCGCGCCGGGCCGCCCTTGTCCCGGCAGGATGCAACCAGAACGGGAGAAAACCATGTCCGGAACCCCCACCGACGCCGGCAAGCCCGGCGACAAGGCTCCTCCCGGCACCCCGGGCACCGGCGACGACCTGTGCCCGCGCTGCCACGGCACCGGGCGGTTCGAGGCCCGGCCGTGCCCGGACTGCAACGGCACCGGCACGGTGACCGAACCGATCGGCGGCGCCTGACGATGCCGGATTCCGCCGCCGCGCCGGTGTGGTAAGCAACGCCCGCACGGCAGCGCGGCGGACGGATTCGAACGGATTCATGGGGTACCTGCACGACATCGTCGATCGGTTCCGGCGGACGGTGACGGCCTATGCCGGCGACGACGCCCTGATGCGCGCCGCCGTCTCGGCGAGCGCCAACGTCATCGTCGCCGACGGCGAGGTCGCGGGCGAGGAGTTCGAGGCGGCGCTCGCCGGCCTGCGGGCCGACCCGGTGCTGGAGAAGGGCTACGACGGGCCGATGCTGCAGGAGGAACTCTACGACGCGATCGGGCGCGCCCGCACCCGCGCCGGCCGGAGGCAGAACCTCCACGCCATCGAGGCGGTCGCCGGCCGGCCGCTGGAGCAGCGCCAGAGCGTCTTCCTCATCGCCGCCGACGTCGCCGACCACGAGGGCATCAGCCCGGTCGAGCACCGGGCGCTGGGCGAGATCGCGGCGGCGCTCGGCCTCGACATGGCGGCCCTGCTCGGCTGACGCCTCGACGTGGCGGCCCTGCTCGGCTGACGCCTCGACGTGGCGGCCCTGCTCGGCTGACGCCTCGACGTGGCGGCCCTGCTCGGCTGACGCGTCGGCCCGGCGGTTCCTCTGCGGCACCCGGCGGAACTGCGGCATCTCTTCACGGTTTTGCGGCACACCGGTCCGGCGCCCGGCGCGGAGGATCCACTCGTGAGTGCCATCGAGGAACGGGCGTCGGCGCGACCGGCCGCCCTGAAGCCCGCCCTGCTGCTCGGGGCGCTCGGCGTCGTCTACGGCGACATCGGCACCAGCCCGCTCTACGCCTTCAAGGAGGCGGTGCGGGCGGCGAGCGGCGGCGGCGCACCGAGCCCGGCGGCGGTGACCGGTGCGGTCTCGCTGATCCTGTGGTCGCTGATCGTCGTGGTGTCGATCAAGTACGCGATCCTGATCCTGCGCGCCGACAACCGCGGCGAGGGCGGCATCGTGGCGATGCTGGCGCTCCTCGGCGCCCGCCACGCGCAGCCCGGGACCTGGGGCGCCAGGCTCCTCGTGGTCGGGCTGGTCGGCGCCGCGCTCCTCTACGGCGACGGCGCCGTCACCCCGGCGATCTCGGTGCTGAGCGCGGTCGAGGGCCTGAAGGTCGAGGCGCCGGCCCTCGCGCCCGCGGTGGTGCCGATCACCGTCGCGATCCTGGTCGGGCTGTTCCTGGTCCAGAGCCGCGGCGCCGCCTTCCTCGGCCGGCTGTTCGGCCCGGTGATGCTGGTGTGGTTCCTCGCCCTGATCGGGCTCGGCCTCGGCGGCATCCTGCACGCGCCGGCGATCCTCGCCGCCCTCGAACCCTGGCGGGCGGTGGCGTTCGTCGCCGAGGCCGGCTGGCGCGTCGGCTTCGCGATGCTCGGCGCGGCCTTCCTGGCGGTGACCGGCGGCGAGGCGATGTACGCCGATCTCGGGCATTTCGGCGCCCGGCCGATCCGGCTGGCGTGGTTCGGCCTCGTCCTGCCGGCGCTCGCGGTCAACTATCTCGGCCAGGGCGCGGTGCTGCTGGCCGAGCCCGACGCCATCGAGAACCCGTTCTTCCGCCTCGCGCCGGACTGGGCGCATTACCCGCTGATCGGGCTCGCCACGCTCGCCACCGTCATCGCCTCGCAGGCGATCATCTCCGGCGCCTTCTCGCTGACCCAGCAGGCGATGCAGCTCGGCTTCCTGCCCTACCTGCGGGTCGTCCACACCGCGCCGGACGAGCGCGGTCAGATCTACCTGCCCGCGGTGAACTGGCTGCTCGCCGTCGCGACGCTCGCCGCCGTGCTGACCTTCCGCTCCTCCGACGCGCTCGCGGGCGCTTACGGCATCGCGGTTTCGACCCTGATGGCGATCACCACCCTGCTCGCCGGGCTGGTGGCCCTGCGCTGGGGCTACGCCCTGCCGCTGGTGCTGGCGGTCAACGGCGCCTTCCTGGCGGTCGACCTCGTGTTCCTGTCGGCCAACGCGGTGAAGATCGTCGAGGGCGGCTGGTTCCCCCTGGTGCTCACCGCCCTCGTCGCCCTGGTGATGCTGACCTGGCTCAAGGGCAGCCGGATGGTCGAGGCGCTGCGGGTGTCGCTGCGCCAGCCCGAGGCCGAGTTCCTCGCCCGCCTGCGGCGGGACCCGCCGGTGCGGCTGCCCGGGGCCGCCGCCTTCCTGTCCTCGGCGACGGAGGGCATCCCGCTCCACATGACCCGGTTCCTGGAGCGCAGCCACGCCCTGCACGAGCGCCTGCTCATCGTCACTGCGCTCTACGAGGAGGTGCCGGCGGTGAGCGAGGGGAAGCGCGCCGAGGTCGTGCAGCTCGCCCCCGACCTGTACCGGGTCACCCTCCGCTACGGCTTCATGGAGGCCGCCTCGGTTCCCGAGGGGCTGGCCTGCGCGGTCGGCACCGGACGGCTGCCGCCGCAATGCCTCGACGACGTCACGGTGTTCGTCGGGCACGAGACCATCATCCCGCGGCGCAACCACAGCGGGATGTGGCCGTGGCGCGAGGCGCTGTTCGCGTTCATGGCCCGGATCAGCGAGCGCACCGGGGCGTATTTCTGCGTGCCGACCCGGCAGGTGATCGAGGTCGGCACCGAGATCGAGATCTAAATGGAAACCGGCTGTAAACGATTGATTTTACATCTGAAATTTTGAGCGTGGGATCCTCTCTCCCACTCGGGAGAGGGGGACCCGCGCCAGGACGAAAAACTGTTTTCGATGGCTGCAACGGGTGCAGAAAAGCCGCGGCCCCGTTTCATCCGCAAGGGACGGCCATGCCGGTGAACAACTGATGCGGTTTGCGGACGATTCGTTCCGAAAACCGTATCACCAGCCCGCGCGGCGACTGAGCGAAGCCGGTTTCCGCATTGCGAAGCAATCCATCGGAAACCGCATGAGACCCGAACGGTGCCGGATCAGCCAGCGGCCCCGGAGGCCGCGCGCCGGGTGCGGACCAGCGAGAGCAGCGCGCCGACGATGCAAGCCGCGATTGCGCCCGCCCCCACCAGGAGGGTGAGCGTCCGGTTCCACAGCCGGTCGAGGCCGAGATCGGTGGTGACGAGGTCGGGACGGGCCGGATCGGCCATCACCCCGACCCGGTAGTCGCCGACATGGAAGCCCGAGAACACGTAGTTCACCCGCCGCGTCACCGTTCCGTCGGGCGTGCGGAGCGCGAGGGTCGCGTCGCAGATGTGGATCACGAGCTTGGCGCTGCACTTGCCCTCGCTCACCCGGGCATCGGGAGCGGGCCGGGCCGTCGCCTGCACCTGCCAGTCGGTGATGACCGCCGGTGCCGTGTAGACGGCGCAGGCCACCAGGATGCCCCCGAGCGCCACCACGCCGAACAGGATCCAGAAGGTGTTCATCCAGCTCTGCCCGCGGCTCGGCACCCGCAGGGCGTCGGGGCGGTAGGCGGAGGCGGTCTCGCGCGGGTCGGTCATCGCTTCTCTCCTGGCTCCTCAGGCGGGCTCGGGTACGCGCGGGGCGGAAGCTCCGGCGAGGGCCCGCCGGGCCTCGGCCGCCGCCTGATAGGTGGCGATCAGGTCGGCGAAGCCCTGCCGATCCAGTCCGCGCGGCAGGGGGATCGGAACCGTGACGATGCGGCGCTTCGCGTCGAGCTTCACGGCGTGCCGCCCCGGCAGCCGTTCGGGCCACCGCACCTCCGGCGGCAGCAGCACGCGGGTGACGATGCCGGCGTGGTTCCCTGTCATGTCGAGGTCGGCGATGTCGTCCCAGGCGATCGTCCGGTCGAGCCCCGGCACCGCCAGGCCGTCGGGCGTCAGGATCAGCACGACGGGCTCGCCCCGCGACAGGACCAGGGCGCCGGCCCCGAGCATCAGGACCGCCAGGGCGAGGGACGCCACGAGGACGACGGTGGCCTCGCGCGGCAGCATCCCGGGGATGCCGAACACGGCGACGGCGAGGGCGACCACGCCGAACAGGCCGCCGGCCGCCGCGAGCACGAGGCCGCGGGGGCGGTGGTTCGCCCGCAGCACCCGGTCCTCGGTGCCGACCGCCGCGGCGGTGGTCTCCAGATGGGCGTGGAACGCCGCGTCGCGCGCCCGCACGGCCTCGAGGAAATCCGCGGTCGCCGACCGGCACAGGCCGGCTGGGTCCGCGAAGTAGGCGGCGAGTTGCCCGAGGGCGTGCGGCGGCGGCGTGAGGCCGGCGGCGGCCAGGAGGTCGGCGTCGATCGCCCGTCCGAGGGCGCCGATGCGGTCGCGGGTCGGCGGGTGGGTGTCGGTCGGGTGGGCCTGCCCGGTCTCCAGGTGGGCCGCCGGGTCGTCGAGGCCGCGGGCGAGCGCGTGGTCGAGCACCGCCGCGACGAGGTCGGGCGGCGCCGCATCCGGGGCCTCGGCCGCGGCGGCGAGGGTCTCGGCGATGCGCGGCGCGACCGCACCCGTGCGCAGCAGCGCCCGCGCCGCGGCATCCCGCGAGGTGACCGCCGCGCCCGCCGCGTCGGCGGCGAATTCGCGGACCCGGCTCCAGTGGCGCACGGCGAGGTGGAAGCGCTCCATCACGAACAGGCCGAGACGAAGCGAGGGCCCGAACAGGCCGAGCGCGCCGCGCTCGCGCGCGGCCACGGCGTCGAGGGAGCGCCCGACCCCGGCGTAGATCGGCAGGAAGCGCTGGCTGTAGGCGGTGTCGCCGCCGGCGTAATGGGCGAGTTCGTGGGCGATGATCGCCGCCGTCTCGTCGCCGCGCATCAGCGCGAGGGAGGGCAGCGGCAGGTGGAGGATCCGGCCGGCGAGCCGGGCGCCGCCGGGTTCCAGTTCCACCGGGCCGGCCGTGACGAAGAAGCCCCCGGTCAGGCCGACGACCACGGCCTCGGGCCTGAGCGCGCCCATCCGCTCGGCCAGCCCCTCGACGAGGCGCCACAGGCCCGGGGCCTCGGCCGGCGCGATCGGCCGGCCGAGGATCGGCAGCGGGTCCGGCTCGAACGCGTCGAGGGCGCGGCGCAGGCCGCGCAGGGCGCCGCCCGCCGCCAGGAGCGTGGCGCCGACCGCCACGGCGGCGATGCCGATGAGCTTCATCCCGTCGCCGGTGAGGCCGCCCTGGACGAGCAGGCCCGCCTCGAACACGACGACGGCGACGAAGGCGGCGGTCGCCGCCACGATCTGGAGCGCGAGCGCCGCCGGGAGCAGCCGCCGCATCAGCGAGAAGCCGCCCACCAGAGCCTCGCGCGAGCCGCGCCCCCGCCGCGCCAGCAGCGCGCCGGCCACCAGCACGAGGAGCGAGAGGCCGGCCGCGACCGCGCCGCCCGCGACGGCGATCGGCGGCAGCACGCGGCGCCAGTCCATCAGCGCGGCGAGCGTCGCGGTGTCGTCCCGGGCCTCGCGCGCCTTCGCCACGGCGAGGGGGCCGCCGTAGTGCTTGCCGTTGTGGCGGAACTGCAGGCGGAAGTCGGGGCGCCCGTCGCGCGGGGCGCGCGCCTCGAGATCCGCCACGACCTGGGCGAGGCGGTCGTGCTCCGCCATGACGGCGGCGAGATCGTCGAGGCCGCGCCGCCCTTCCCAGAGGCCGACGAGAAGGAGCGCGAGCGGCAGCAGCACGGTGGTCGCCACGAGGCCGAGGAGGGCGCGCGGACGCGAGGGCGCGTGCGGAACCGTTGCCTGGGAGATCGTCGCCTCCTGCCGTACGGGAGATCAGGCGCCGCCGCGATGCAGACATCACGCCACGGTCGCAAGACGATCCGGCGCCACCGTCGATGACGCGCCGGTCGAAACACCGGCCACAGGGGAGAAAGATCGGACGCGGTGCATCCCAGATCTCGGCCGGCGCGGGGATTTCTAACGGGATGCGCGCGCAGGTCAACCGGATGTTTCTGGCGGTCGCAGATGGAGGCCGGATGTCGTGCCCGGCAACGGGCGACGGAGGACACGGAGCCTGCGGGCCAGTGCGCGTTCCCCGCGCTCCGCCCTAGATGCGTCTCCCGAGGACCGGATCCGAGCCCGCGCGGCGTCCGGCTGGTCCATCGGCAGGGAGGAGCGGGTGGCGGGATCGGTGACGGAATGGCTCGTGCAGGGGGTCGGCCTCCTGCTCGTCGCCGCGACGGTCCTGCCGTACTGGCGCAGCCATGTCGGGCTGGTGCGCAGCTGCGACTTCCCGCGGATGCAGATCGCAGCGGCGATCCCGGTCGTGGCCGGGCTGCTGCTGCTCGCCGGCGGCCCGGTCTCCCTCGGCCTCGCGGCGATCCTCGCGCTCTGCCTCGTGCTGCAGGCGCGGGCGATCCTGCCGTTCACGCCGCTGGCCCGCCGGCAGGCCGAGGCGGTCCGGCCCGGGGAGGCGCGGGCGGAGGCGCAGGTCCGGATCCTGATCGCCAACGTGCTCGAATCGAACCGCGACTACGGCGGCCTGCTGCGCGAGGCGGCGCGGGCGCGGCCCGACCTGATCCTGGCGCTCGAGACCGACGAGGGCTGGCGCCGCGCGCTCGCGCCGCTGGAGCGGGACTACCCGAACGTCGTCGCCCAGGCCCAGGACAACACCTACGGGCTGATGCTGTATTCCCGGCTGCCGCTGGAGCGGCCGCAGGTGCGCTTCCTGCTGGAGGACGACGTGCCGTCGATCCGCACCGGCGTGGTGCTGCCGTCGGGCGGGCGCTTCACCTTCCAGGGCGTGCATCCGCGTCCGCCCCATCCCGGCCACAGCAGCGCGCCGCGGGACGCCGAACTGGTCCTGGTCGCCCGCGAGGTCGACCGCGAGGACGGCCCGACGGTGGTCGCCGGCGACCTCAACGACGTCGCGTGGTCGGACACGACCCGGTTGTTCCAGTCGATCAGCGGCCTGCTCGATCCGCGCCGCGGCCGCGGCCCCTACGCGACCTTCAACGCCAAGTGGCCGTTCCTGCGCTGGCCGCTCGACCACGTCTTCTTCAGCGAGCATTTTCTGCTCGGACGCATCGAGCGCCTGCCCGACATCGGCTCGGACCACTTCCCGATCCTGATCGCGCTCCAGCTCGAACCCCGCAAGGGCGCGGCCCGGCAGGACGCGCCGGAGGCCGACGCCGAGGACCACGCCCGCGGGCACGAGGTGGTGGCCGCCGGCCGCGAGGAGGCCCGATGAGCACGAGGGATTCCGGGCCGATCCACGCCTTCCTGGCCGGGCGCGGCCGCGACGGCCGCGGGCGCCTGCTGGCCGAGGTGCTGGCCTTCGACGATCGCCGCCTCGAAGCGGTGCACGACTTCGTCCAGTGGCTGTTTCCCCTGCCGGAGGCGAGCCGGGCGGTGCCCGGCGCCCCGGTCCTCGACCCCGCGCAGGCGGCGGCGATCCGCGCCGACCCGGCGGCGCTGGCGGGCCTGCGGGCGGCGCGCGACCGCATGGCGCGGTTCTACGCCGGGACCGACCACTGGCTCGTCGCGCACGATCACAACCACCTGCGCATCACCCGCATCCTCGCGTCCCTGCGCGACCTCGTCGGTCCGGACGAGGCGCGGGCCTTCCACGACGCGGTGGCGGCGCGCAACCGCGCGGCCGGCGGGCCGGTGAACCGCGACAGCCTCGCCTTCTGGGTGCGGGCCTGCGGGTAGCGGGTGGGGCGGCCTGCCGCACGGGAACGGCTGGACAGCGACCGGCCCCCGGGCGAAAGCGGCCGCGAGGGACGAGGGGGACCGAGGGAATGGCGTACTGGCTCTACAAGTCCGAGCCGGCGACCTGGTCGTGGGACCAGCAGGCGGCGGCGGGCGCGGCCGGCACGTTCTGGAACGGCGTGCGCAACCACGTCGCGCGCAAGAACCTGAAGACGATGCGGCTGGGCGAGCAGGGCTTCTTCTACCATTCCAACGAGGGCAAGGCGGTGGTCGGGATCGTCGAGGTGATCCGGACCTACTATCCCGACCACACCGACGAGAGCGGCCGCTTCGGCATGGTCGACCTCAAGGCCGTTGAGGCGCTGCCGCGGCCGGTGACGCTGGAGCGGATCAAGGCCGAGCCGCGGCTCTCCGGGATGGTGCTGGTGACCAACTCCCGACTCTCGGTCCAGCCGGTCACCGAGGAGGAATGGGCGCTGGTGCGCGCGATGGGCGGCCTGTGACCGGCCGCCGGGCGATCGCCGGCGCGGTGGCCGCGGCCCTGATCGCCGGTCCGGCGGCGGCCGACCGGCCGCAGGCGCAGCGCGCGGTCGTGACCTGCGCCGCGCTCGCCAACCTGCGCATCCTGATGACCGAGTCCGGCGGCGAGGCGGCGAAGATCAAGGCCCGCCTCGGCGACCCCAACGCCGATCATCTCGGTTGCAGCCGCACGCCCCTGGACCGGATCGAGGGCACCGCCGACCGGGTGGTGATCGGCGGCACCTCCTACGATTGCCTGAAGCTGAAGGACAGCCTCGTCTGCCGCTGGAGCCTGCCGCGCGACCCGGCGCCGAAGTAGCCGGTTCAGATGCTCCAGTACGGCGTCGCGTTGTAGTAGCGGTGGACGTGCTCCTCCCAGGCGCGGTCGTAGGACGGGTCGCGTCCCTCGGCCGAGGTCGGGGGCGAGGCGCGGAGCTGGTCCTCGGTGATCGCGACCTCGTAGGCGTCGAGTTCCGGCTTGAAGCGGAGCGCGCTCCACGGAACCGTGTAGTAGCTCTCGCCCATGCCGAGGAAGCCGCCGAAGCTCATCACCGCGTAGGCGACCTTACCGGTGGCCTTCTCGATCATCAGCCGCTCGATGCGGCCGATGCCGTCGCCGTTAGGGTTGCGAACGGCGGTGCCCTCGACCCGGTCGCTGGCGATCAGCGCGCTGGTCTCGTTGGTGGTGGTGCTCCCCATGTCGGAGCGGTCGCTGGCGGTCGGCGCGACGGTGGTCATCGCAGTCACTCCCTGGATGGTTTCCGCCCGGGAAACGCCGCCCCGGCCGCCGCTGTTCCGCCGGCGAGGCCGCAGCCGGTTCCCTGAGCGGCGCAGGACGGCTAGCGTCCCCCCATGCCGATTCGCGCCTCCGCCCTCGCCGTCCTCGCCGTCCTCGCCGGCTCCGCCGCGCATGCCCAGGATCGCGGCACCCTCACCCCCAAACCCCTGCCGCCGCTCGCCAACCCCGACGATCCCGCGACCCCCGCCAAGGCGCTGTTCGGGCGCGCCGTCACGCCGGCGGCGCTGGCGCCGCAGGCGATCGGCTCCTACGCCCGCGGCTGCGTCGCCGGGGCCGAGGCGCTGCCGGTGGACGGCGCCAACTGGCAGGTGATGCGGCTGTCGCGCAACCGGATGTGGGGCCATCCGCGCCTCGTGGCGTTCCTCGAGCGCATCGCCGCGAAGGCACCGGAGCGCGCCGGCTGGCCGGGCCTGCTCGTCGGCGACATGTCGCAGCCGCGCGGCGGGCCGATGCTGACCGGCCACGCCTCGCACCAGCTCGGCCTCGACGCCGACGTCTGGCTCACCCCGATGCCCGACCGGCGCCTGACCCGGGCCGAGCGCGAGGAGATGTCGGCGACGAACGTCGTGCGCGCCGACCGCCGCGACATCGACCCCGCGGTCTGGCAGCCGGCGCACCTGCGGCTGATCCGCATGGTGGCGAAGGAATCCGAGGTCGCCCGGATCTTCGTCAACCCGGCGATCAAGCTCGCCCTGTGCCGCGAGGCCGGCGGCGACCGCGGCTGGCTGACCAAGGTGCGGCCGATGTACGGCCACAACTACCACTTCCACATCCGCCTCGACTGCCCGGCCGGCGAGCACGCCTGCAAGGACCAGGACCCGCCGCCGACCGGCGACGGCTGCGGCGGCGAACTCGACTACTGGTTCAGCGACGCGGTGCTCAATCCCCGCCCCGGCCCGCCCGGCAAGCCGCGCCCGCCGATGACGATGGCGGGCCTGCCCGACGCCTGCCGGACGGTGCTGAAGGCGCGGTGAGTGGAAGCGTCATGGGGACGGCCGGATTGCTTCGGCATCTCCGCCGAGGCAGTGTTGGCACATGACCGAAGTGCCGATTCAGGAGGCGGAGCGCCGCTTCGCCGAACTCGCCCGACGGGCGGAAGAGGGTGAGACCGTCGTGGTGACGCGCGATGGTCACCCGGTGATAGACCTTGTTCCACATCGCCGTGCCCGGCGCGGGCTCGACTTCGAGGCCGTCGAACGCTTCAAGAGCCGACACGGTATCGCCCGCATCGTGCAGGATCTGCCTGCCGACTTCGACGCGCCGTTATCGGAAGAGGTTCTTGGGCTGTCCTCGTTCGAGGCGTGAGACTGATTCTCGGTCTAATACGAATTTCGGACGATTCGTTCAGCTTAGCCGCAGACGACCACAGCGAAGGGCAAATGCCACGCTGAATGGATTATTGGGATTTCGTATGACAACGACGCACGCCCGACCCCTCCCCCCTCCGCGGGGGAGGGTCGGCGTCGTGCTTTGCCTACTCCGCCGCCTGCGCCCCGACCCCGGTCCCGACCGGGCACGACACGCCGGTGCCGCCGAGCCCGCAATAGCCGCCGGGGTTCTTCGCGAGGTACTGCTGATGGTAGTCCTCGGCGAAGTAGAACGGGCCGGGATCGCGGATCTCGGTCGTGATCGGGCCGTAGCCGCGGGCGCGCAGGGCCTCGGCATAGGCGCCGCGGGAGGCCTCCGCCTCGGCGCGGCGGGGATCGCCGTCGGGCAGGTAGAGGCCGGAGCGATACTGCGTGCCGACGTCGTTGCCCTGGCGCATGCCCTGGGTCGGGTCGTGGCTCTCCCAGAACGTCTTGAGCAGCGCGCCGAACGGCAGCACCGCCGGGTCGTAGGCGACCAGCACCACCTCGTTGTGGCCGGTCAGGCCCGAGCAGACCTCCTCGTAGGTCGGGTTCGGCGTCGTGCCGGCGGCGTAGCCGACCGCCGTGGCGACGATGCCGTCGCCGATCTGCCAGAACTTGCGCTCGGCGCCCCAGAAGCAGCCGAGGCCGAACACCACCGTCTCGGTGCCGGGCGGGTAGGGACCCTTGATCGGGCGGCCGTTGACGAAGTGGCGCTCGGCGGTGGGGAGCGGGGTGGCGCGGCCGGGCAGGATCCGGTCCGGGCTCGGCATCTCGGCGCGCTTGCGGAAGAACAGCATCGGCTCGCTCCGTGTCTCGTGTCGTGTCGTGTCGGGATCGGACAGGATGTGGGGTGCCGGGGCGCGATTCTGTAGGGCGCGGGATTTGCGTCAGGGCCGCACGGTCCCGTCAGGGCCGCACCAGCGTCCCGATGCCGGGGCGGCCGGGCTGGCCGAGCCACAGCAGGACGAGGCCGAGGCCGAGCGCCACGAGGGCGGCCGGCGACAGCGTCAGGGGGGCGCCGAGGACCTTCCACAGCAGCGGCTGGCCGCCTTCGGCCAGGGTCTGGAGGCTCGCCGCCCGTTCCTTCAGCACCGCCACCGCGACGTCGTTGACCGAGGTCACCAGGACGGTGTTGTTCGCGATCGAGCGGGCGCCGTCATAGACGAGGCCGACGAAGCCGGCGGCGAGGAGCAGGAGCCCGAGGAAACGGCTCAGGAAACGGATCATCCACAACTCCGGTCCGCGGCTGTCGGCGCCACACCCGTCTGATACTGATTTCGGACGATTCCGTCCGAGATCCGTATCCCCAGCCCGCGCGGCGCTTGAGCGAAGCCGAAATCCGCATTGCGAACGCGATCCCGCAGGGATCGCCTGAAGCAATCAATCGGATTTCGCATGAGTAGAGAGGGGCGGACGGGCCCGCAAGCGCGGCCCTGCGCCCGGTTGATCCGGACGCCGCGCCCGTGCCAGGAGCCCCGCAGGACAGCGCGAGTGCGGGCGGCTTGGACGGCATGGCGGACGGCGTGGGCGGCGGCCCGGACCTCATCATCTTCGATTGCGACGGCGTGCTGATCGACAGCGAGCCGATCAGCCTCGCGCGCCTGACCGACAACCTCGTGCGGATCGGGGTGCCGATCGACCTCGCCACCGTGGCGCGGCGCTTCACCGGCACCAGCATGACCTCGATCATGGCGCATATCGCCGCGGATTACGGCGTCGCGACGCCGGAGGGCTTCGTCGACGCGGTCCGGGCCGACACCCTGCGGGCGTTCGAGGCCGAGCTGCGGGCGATCGCCGGCGTCGCCGAGGTGCTGGCCGACCTGCCGCAGCGGCGCTGCGTCGCCTCCAGCAGCGACCCGGCCCGCCTGCGCCACGCCCTGACCCTGACCGGGCTGCTGCCGCTGTTCGGCGACCACGTGTTCAGCTCGACCATGGTCGCGCGCGGCAAGCCCTTCCCCGATCTCTTCCTGTACGCCGCCGACCGGATGGGGGCGGAGCCGGGCGCCTGCGTCGTGGTCGAGGACAGCGTGCCCGGCGTCACCGCGGCCCGGGGCGCCGGGATGCGGGTGCTCGGCTTCGCCGGAGGCGGCCACTGGCAGCACGACCGCGCCGGCGCGGACCTGCTCGCCGCCGGCGCCGCCCTGGTCTTCGACGATTTCCGCCGGCTGCCGGCCCTGCTCGGCACCCTCGCCGAAGCGGCGTGACAGCGGCAACGCTTCGTTCCCCATCCGGGCGGTCGCCGCCCGGACCCCTCATTGACTTCACCGGACCCGCGCCGCATCTCCCGGGATCCGGGCCCGTCCGGCGCCGGATCGTGCGTCCGGCGGGCCCCCGCGGGCGTAACCGGAGACAGGCCGTGACTCTTCCCCGCATCGTCGCCTTCTCGGGCAATGCCGGCCGGCCCTCCCGCACCCGGGTCCTGGTCGAGGCCATCGCCGCCGAGGTCGCGCGCCAGCGCCGGGTGGATCTGCGGGTGTTCGACCTCGTCGATGCCGGCCAGGGCCTCGGGGCCACCACCCGCGACGCGCTGCCGCTGCCGGCCCAGCGGATCATCGAGGCGATCGAGGGGGCCGACGCGCTCATCGTCGCCTCGCCGGTCTACAAGGGCTCCTATGCCGGGCTGTTCAAGCACGTGATCGACTTCCTGGCGCCCGAGGCGCTCGCCGGCAAGCCGGTGGCGATCGCCGCGACCGGCGGCGGGCCGCGCCACGCCCTGATGGTCGAGCACCAGCTCCGGCCGCTGTTCGGCTTCTTCACCGCCCACGTCGCCGCGACCGCGGTCTATGCCGGCGAGGACGAGATCCAGGACGGCGCCGTCACCGACCCGCGCGTCGCCGAGCGGGTGACCGCCGCCGCGACCGAACTGGTCCACCTCCTCGACGCCGCCGACGCGATGCGGCGGGCCCGCGACACCCGCGACGAACCCGCGGCCGCGCGGCTGTGAGCCGGCTCTAGACCTCCGGCAGCAGACGCTGCTCCCAGGCCGCGAGCGCGCGCTCGAACACCGCCGGGTCGTCGAGGGCGCGGGCCAGCACCAGGGCGCCCTGGACCGCCGTAAGGCAGTGCTCTGACAGGCCGTCCGCCTCGCGTCCGTGCCCGGCACGCCGCAGCGCATCCGCCAGCGCCGTGCGCCATTCTGAAAAATAGCCGGCTATTTCGCCGGCAAACAGATCGCGTTCGCCGGTGAGGGCCAGGATCCCGACGAGGCACATTCGGCGCCCGGACCGGAAGTAGGCCCGCACCTGCGCCAGCATGGTGCGGATCCCGTCCGCCGGGTCTCCGCCGCGCAGGGGGGCGAACACCGCGGCCTCGAACCATTCCCGGATCTCGGCGAGCACCGCCGCCGCCATCTCGGCCTTGCCGCCGGGAAACAGGTGGTAGAGGCTGCCCTTGCCGAGCCCGGTGCGGGCGCCGATGAGGGCGAGGCTCGCCCCCTCGTAGCCGCGCTCGCGAAACACCTCGGCCAGGACCGCGACGGCCGCCGCCCGGCCGGACGGCCCCGTCACAGGCCGAGGTCGGTGAGGCCCGGGTGATCCACCGGCCGAATGTCGGCGCGGTCCCAGTGGAACAGCCGGTCGGCGGGCGCGATCGCGACGTCGTTGATGCTGGCATGGCGCTCGCGCATCAGGCCGTTCTCGTCGAACCACCAGTTCTCGTTGCCGTAGGCCCGGAAGAACTGCCCGGCCCCGTCGTGGAACTCGTAGGCGAACCGCACCGCGATGCGGTCGTCGGTGAAGGCCCACAACTCCTTGATGAGCCGGTACTCGTGCTCGCGCTGCCACTTGGCGGTCAGGAACGCCACGATGGCGTCGCGGCCGGAGACGAACTCCGAGCGGTTCCGCCAGCGGCTGTCCGGCGTGTAGGCGAGGGCGACCCGGGCCGGGTCGCGCCGGTTCCAGGCGTCCTCGGCGGCGCGGACCTTCCGGATCGCGGTCTCGCGGGTGAACGGCGGCAGGGGAGGGCGGCTCTCGGACATCGGCGGCTCCGGCATCGTCTGTACCGATCGGTACAGAGTCGGACCGCCTCCGGTCAAGCGGTGTCGCTGGTCAGGCGGGGCCGTCCTGCGCCTTGCGGTAGGTCCGGCCATAGGCGCCGTACTGCTCGATCGTGCGCTGCATCATCGCCCGGCGCTCGCCGTCGAGGCGGCCGATGCGCCGCGCCGGCCGCCCGCCCCACAGCCAGCCGCTCTCGAGTTCCTGGCCCGGATCGGTGGCGGTGCCGGCGGCGACCAGCACGTCAGGACCGACGATCGTGTCGGGGGCGAGCACCGCTCCCATGCCGACCAGGCTGCGCGCGCCGATGCGGCCGTCGCCGAGATGGACGTTGTGGCCGATCGTGACCTCGCGCTCGATCACCAGACCGCTGCCGCGGGTGCGGATCACGGTGTTGTCCTGCACGTTGGAGCCGGCTCCGACGACGATCGGGCCGACTTCGGCCGCGAGGTCGCAGCCGAAGAACACGCCGCTGCCCGGCTCCAGGGCGATCCGGCCGTGCAGCCGCGCCGTGCGGGCGACGAACACGCCCGGTTCGAGGGCCAGCGCGTCGCCGGGCGGGCGCGGCAGGTCCTGCGCCGCCGCCTCGCGCAGGCGCTCGGCCCGCTCGGCGAGTTCGCCCGGCGCCAGCGGCCGCACCGGCCGGGCCGGGCTGCCGGCATAGGCGAAGCCGCCCGGCAGGGTGGTGCGCGGATAGACCGTGCTGCCGGCCTCGATCAGCACCCCGTCCCCGACCACCGAGCCGTCGAGCACGACGCAATCGTCCTCGATCACGCCGTCGTCGCCGATCGTGCAGGCGTGCACCACGGCGTTGCGCCCGACCGTGACCCGGTCGCCGACGATGCAGGGATAGACGTCGTGGGCGATGTGCAGGGTCGAGCGAGCGCCGAGCCAGAACCGGTCGCCGACGACGATGTCGTGCCCGTCGCCACGGATGACGCTGTCGTCGCCGAGCCACGCCTGGACCCCGATGCTGGTGCGGCCGATCACCGTCGAGCCGCGGCCGCACCAGACCGGACGGGCAGCGAAGGCCGGCTCCTCGCCGGCGAAGGGGAGCACCAGTTCGGGTGTCACGGGCCTCTCCGTTGGTGCGCGACGCGGGCGGCGAGCCCGGTCGGCTTCCTTCATGAACCCGGGCGGGGCCGCTCTGCCAGCCCGAATCGGCAATGGCCGGCCGGCTTGTCAACGGCGATTGGCCCGGCCGCCGCGGCCGTGATACGGGGGCCGCGAACCTCGGGATCCCGATGACGCCGCGCCTCAGCATCCAATCCGCGCTCTTCGACGTCGCGGCCGAGATCGCCGCCCTGTCCGCCGGCGAGGCCGGGCGGGCCGGGGCGGTGGTGAGCTTCACCGGCCTGTGCCGGGACGAGGGCGGGCGCCTCGCCGCGCTGGAGCTGGAGCATTATCCCGGCATGGCCGAGGCCGAGATCGGCCGTGTGGTCGGGGAGGCGGCGGCGCGCTGGCCGCTGCACGGCGCGACGGTGATCCACCGGCACGGCCTGATCCGCCCGGGCGAGGGCATCGTGCTGGTGCTGACCGCGGCCTCGCACCGGGCCGCGGCGTTCGCGGCGGCGGACTTCCTGATGGACTACCTCAAGACCCGGGCTCCGTTCTGGAAGCGCGAGCACCTCGCCGACGGCACCACCGGCGGCTGGGTCGCGGCGGCCGAGGCCGACGACACGGCCGCCGCGCGCTGGTAGGCGATCTCAGGCGGCGATCCGGCCCGCCCGCTCGCCGGCCTCGATGAGGCGGGCGGGCTGGCCGGCGCGGGCGACGAGGGTCGCGCCCTTCGGCACCACCTGCCAGCCGGTGCGGCAGCCGTCGATCGGCTCGGACACCACCACGAGGCCGGTGCGGGTCTCGCGCCAGTACAGGCTCGGCGGCTGGCCGTCGCAGGCCCAGCGGAAGGCGGTGAGGCCGTCGCCGTCGGTGAGCACGGCGGTGAAGCGCACCGGCTCCTCGACGCGCGCCTCGGTCATCAGCGCGCGCACCGTGGCGAGGGTGCGGGTCATCGCCCCGACCGGGTCCTCGGCGGCGCCGTTGGCGAGCGCGAGCAGGAACAGCGCCTCGGAATCGGTCGAGCCCTGGCGGGCGTCGTAGAGCGCGTCCGGGATCAGGCTCTCGAGCCGGCGCTTGATGCGGGAATAGCCACCGATCTGGCCGTTATGCATGAACAGGTGGCGCTCGTGCCCGAACGGGTGGCAGTTCGCCCGCGTGGTGGCGGTCCCGGTCGAGGCCCGGACATGGGCGAAGAAGGTGCGGGCCCGGATCTGCCGCGACAGGCTGCGGAGGTTCTCGTCCGACCAGGCCGGGCGCACGTCGCGGTACAGGCCGGGCTCGGGGCGGTCGCCGTACCAGCCGATGCCGAAGCCGTCGCCGTTGGTCTCGGTCTTGGCCTCCTCCGCGTGGAGCGACTGGTGCACCAGCGAGTGGGTCGGGGCGCAGACCAGTTCGTCGAGGTAGACCGGTTCGCCGTGATAGGCGAGGAAGCGGCACATCGGCGTGGAACCTCAGGCGCGGCGGCGATCCACTGGCTCCCGGGGAATCGGGTGCTTCCGGCCCGCCGCCGTCATCTCACCGTAACATTCGACCTTGCAGGGTGAACAGTTCGTTAATGCGGCGCACCATGCCCACCCGGAAGGCAGGTCCGGGATGGCGGAGGATCGTGGCGGGGGTGAGACCGCGGATGTCGCGGGGCCTGCCGGGATCGAAACGCGGCCTCGTCCGTTGACGTGGAGCCCGGGACGGCGCCTTCGCCGCGCGGTCCCGTGGCGTGTCACCGGCTGCGCGTCGCTTTCCCCCGCCGGGACACGAGCCACCCCGATGCCGCGTCGGTCCGCTCCCGATCGGGTGAGTGCGGCTCCGGCATCGCGTCGCTTCCCGAGAGGAGACCTTATGGGCAGAGCAGCGTCCGCCGTTCCGATCGCCGTCGTGGTCGAGGACGACGAAGCCGTCCGCGATTTCGCCGCGGCGATCCTGGAGGAGACCGACCTCGACGTCATCGCCTGCGAGAGCGCCGAGGACGCCCTCGCGGTGATGCGCCGGCACGGGCCGGACGTGGCGCTGCTGTTCACCGAGATGCGCCTCGGCGGCGCGATGGACGGGGCCGCCCTGGCTCGCACGATCGAGCGCGACTGGCCGGACGTGCGCGTCGTCGTCACCTCGGAGCCCGGCCGGACCCAGGCGCTGCCCGACCACGCGGTCTACATGCCCAAGCCCTGGCGGCCCCTCGACGTGCTGGTCCAGGCCGAGCACGCGGTGGTGCACCCGGTTCATCACTGAGCGGCGCCAACGCGAAAAGGCCCGTGCGCCCTCGGCGCCGGGCCGTTTCGATGATCGACGTCGGGCGCCGCGAGGCGCCCGGACCGCTCAGGCGCTGACGGCGGGAGCGGCGGCGGCCGGAGCCGGAGCGGCGGCCGGACGGCGCGGCGAGGTGGGACGCGGCTTCGGCTTCGGCGCGGCGATCAGCCCCTCGCGGATCGCGGTCTTGCGGGCCTGCTTGCGGGCGCGGCGCACGGCCTCCGCCTTCTCGCGGGCCTTGCGCACCGACGGCTTCTCGTAGGCCTTGCGCTGCTTCATCTCGCGGAAGATGCCCTCGCGCTGCATCTTCTTCTTGAGAACGCGGAGAGCCTGATCGACGTTGTTGTCCCGAACGAGTACCTGCAAGGGTGTGTCCTCTAGCGAAATGTCCATGGTGGCCGACCCTGGAGGCCGCGCCCGAAGGGGAAGCCCCCGCGCCAACCGACAGACGCCCCGATCCCGGCGGACGAGGCCGGGAGGGGCGGCAAGCGATGGCCGGGACGCGACGTACCGGATCGGCGCACAATCTGCGCGTCACGGGGCCATACACCAGTTGGTCGGGACTTCCAACCGTCATCGCCGCCCGGGCGTTCCTTTTCGGATCACCGTCGCCGGGACCGTTCGGGCCTCAGGCGTTGGCCTGGATGAAGTTGCGCACCAGCGGGTAGGTCTGGTTCTCCCACTTGCGGCCCGAGAACACGCCGTAATGGCCGACGCCGGCCTGGAGGTGGTGGCTCTTGCGGAAGGGCTTGAGGCCGGTGCAGAGGTCGTGCGCCGCCATCGTCTGGCCGACCGAGCAGATGTCGTCGCGCTCGCCCTCGACCGTCATCAGCGCCGTCCTGCGGATCGCCCGCATGTCGATCGGCGCGCCCTCGAAGGTGAGCTTGTTGCGCGCCAGCGTCGCGTCCTGGAACACGGTCTTGACCGTCTCCAGGTAGAACTCGGCGGTGAGGTCGAGCACGGCGAAATACTCGTCGTAGAAGGTCTCGATCTGCTGCGCCCTGGCGGCGTCGCCGTCGGCGAGGTGCCAGAACAGGTCGAGATGCCCGTGCATGTGGCGGCCGGCATTCATCGACATGAAGGCCATGACCTGCATGAAGCCGGGATAGACCCGGCGCCCGGCGCCGGCATGGCGCCGCGGCACCGTCGCGATCAGGTTGCGCTCGAACCAGGAGATCGGCTTCGAGGTCGCGAGTTCGTTGACCTTGGTCGGGTTGATCCGGGTGTCGACCGGTCCGGCCATCAGCGTCATGCTGGCCGGGTGGGCGGCGTTGCCGGTCTCGGCCATCACGGCGGCGGCGGCCATCGCCTGCACGGCGGGCTGGCACACGGCGACGAGGTGGGCGCCCGGGCCCATCGCCTCCAGGAACCGCACGAGGTGGGCGACGTACTCGTCGAAGCCGAACCGCCCGGCCTCCACCGGCACGTCGCGGGCATTGTGCCAGTCGGTGACGTAGACGTCGTGGTCGGCGAGCAGGGTCCGCACGGTGCCGCGCAGGAGCGTGGCGAAGTGGCCCGAGAGCGGCGCCACGACGAGCACCCGCGGCTGCTCGCTGGCGAGATCCTTGCGGAAGCGCAGCAGCGAGCCGAACGGCGTGCGCAGGGCGACCTCCTCGGTCACCGGCACGTCGCGGTTGCCGACCCGCACCGCCGGGATGCCGTAGGACGGGCGCGCATGGGTCATGCCGGTGCGCATCATCATCCGGGCGGCGGCGCTCCACCACGTCGCCGGCTCGCGGTAGCCCGCCGCGGTCCAGGGCGAGACGGCGTCGTGCAGCAGACGGCCCCAGGACCGGGTGGCGGCGGCGAGATCGGAGTGGAACTCGAAGGTGTCGTAGAGCATCAGCCCGCACTCTCCCGGAAGGGCGCAGCAGGATCGCGGGCCGCCGGGCGAAAGACGTAAGGCAAGGTTCGTCTCCGCGCGATGTGACTTTCGTTCGGGTTCCATGCGACTGCCGTGCCAGCCGGCGATGCGCCGTTCCGGCACGAGTCTTGGATCACCGCCCCCGGGCGCCCCCGGGCGCCCGGGGAGGAACGCGGATGGCCGAGGCGACGCTCACAATCTCAAGCCGCAACTACTCGTCGTGGTCGCTGCGCGGCTGGCTGCTGTGCCGGATGGCCGGGCTCGACTTCGCCACCGAGGTTCTGTCGGGCGACCCCGCGAGCCGGGCCGAACTGCTGCACCTGTCGCCGTCGTTCCTGGTGCCGCGCCTGACTCACGGCGCGGTCCGGGTCTGGGACGTGCTGGCGATCGCGGCCTACCTCGACGAGTGGAAGCCGCAGGCCGGCCTGCTGCCGGAGGACCGCGCCGCCCGCGCCCTGTGCCGGGCGATCTCCGGCGAGATGCACGGCGGCTTCACCAACCTGCGCTCGGCCCTGCCGATGAACCTGCGCGCCCGCTACGCCGACTTCAAGGTCTGGGGCGGGGCGCAGTCCGACATCGCCCGCATCGTCGCGATCTGGGAGGACGCCCTCGGCGCGTCCGGCGGGCCGTTCCTGTTCGGCGAGCGGCCGACGCTGGCCGACGCGATGTACGCGCCGGTCTGCACCCGCTTCGTCACCTACGGCGTCGCCCTGCCCGACCGCTGCGCGGCCTACCGCGACCACGTCATGGCGTGGGCGCCGATGCAGGACTGGATCGCCGCCGTCGCCGACGAGCCGGAGGAGATCGAGGAACTCGACATGGAGTTCTGATCGGCGCGTCCGGCCATCGCCTCGTCACAGCACGGTGAAGTCGGAGGCGGTGAGCGCGGCCCGGTTGCCGAGGCTCGCGAACTGGACCGCCGCCGCCGCCCCGGATCCGTCGGCGTCGTAGAACAGCGCGCCGGTGCCGCTGTTGTAGAGGATGCGGTCGTCGGCATCGACCCGGCCGAGCCCCAGGTCCTTGAACGCCGTGCCGGCGAGCGGTCCCTTGGCGAGCCCCGCGAAGACCTCGCCCGACAGCGCGATCCGGTCGCCGTCGGCGCGGCTGAAATCGGCGATGCGGTCGGTCTCGCCGGCGATGAGCGCGGTGTCGAACACGAAGGTATCGGCCCCGCCGCGGCCGAACAGGGCGTCGCTGCCGCCGCCGCCGGCGAGCCGGTTGGCGCCGGCATTCCCGGTGATCAGGTTGGCGATCTCGTTGCCGGTCAGGTCGATGGCGGTCGTCGCCGTGGGCGAGGCCGCCCGCAGCGCCTCGATCGACGCGCTCGCCGCCAGCGTGTAGCTGGCCGAAGCCTGGACCGTGTCGTAGCCGCCATCCGCCGCCTCGGACACCCGGTCGCCGGCCTGATCGACGAAGTAGGTGTCGTTGCCGGTGCCGCCGGCCATCGCATCGGCACCGCCCCCTCCATTGAGCACGTCGTCCGCGGCGCCGCCCGTGAGGGTGTCGCCGCCCGCGCCGGTGGTGATGGCGTTGCCGAGGCTCGACGCGGTGACGGCGACGCCCTGCGGGACGCTTCGGGCGAGGTTGACGCTGCCGGCGTCGCTGAGGACCAGTTCGACGTCGCCGGAGAACGCCCTGCGGATGGTGGAGAAGCCGGCCGCCTGCCGCGTCGTCAGGGTGACCGGACCCAAGTCGATCTCGAGGATCTCCACGCCCGAGATCGACGAGGTCGAGAGGTCGCCGGCCGAGAACCGGATCGTGTCCGTGCCCACGCCGCCCACGATCGTGTTGGCGGTGGAGGGCGGTCGGAACCGTCCGCCCAGGTCGAACACGTCGTTGCCCGCGCCGCCGTCCAGGCGGTCGCCCCTGCCGAGCAGGAGGTCGTCGCCGGCCCCGCCCGCCAGCGTGTCGCCGCCGGCCCCGATGAGGGTGTCGTTGCCGAGGCCCAGGGTGACGGCGTTGCCGCCGCCCAGCGACCGCACGTAGCCGATGCCGGGCAGGGCCGAGAGGTCGACGCTGCCGCCGCCCGACAGCAGCAGCGCGGACGTCTCGATGCTCGTGAAGCCGGCGGCCTGCCGGGTCGTCATCGCCAGCCCCTTCGAGCCCCGCACGACCTCGATGCCGCCGAGCGTGTACCCCCTGATGTCCGTGACGACGGTGTAGCCGCTCGGGCTGGAGGCCGGCATCGGCATCCAGCGCGGCGTCTCGATCGCCGTGCCGGCATAGCTCAGCGCCAGCGTGTCGGTCCCCTCGCCGCCGTCGAGGGTGGCGTTCGCGACGACCACGGGGGCGAAGAGGAACGTGTCGTTGCCCGCGCCGCCCTCCGCCGTGTCGTTGCCGAAACCGAGGGAGAAGAGGTCGTCGCCGCCGCCGCCGCGGAGGAGGTCGTCGCCAGTGCCGCCATCCAGCACGTCGTTGCCGTTCCCGCCGAGGAGGGTGTCGTTCCCCGCCCCGGTCCTGACGTCGTTGCCGGCGGCCGAGCTGCGCACCAGGACGCCGCCCGAGACCTTGCCGGCGAAGTCGGCGCTGCCGGCCGTCGTCAGCAGGAGCTGCGTGCCGGCCCCGGTCCGGATCGTCGAGAAGCCGGACGCCTGCCCGGCGGTCAGCGCGACGCTGCGGCCCTGGGTGTCCAGCACCTCGACCCCGCTGATCGCGAAGCCGGAGATGTCGGCCGCCATGACGGTGCCGGGCGGGTCGCCCGGCCGCGCGCCCGGGACGGCGAAGGCCGTGCCGGCATGGGTCGTGGTCAGGACGTCGGTGCCGCTGCCGCCGTCGATGACGCCCCGCCCGCTGGTGATCCACGACAGGAACACGTCGTCGTTGCCGGCACCGCCCAGGATCGTGTCGACTCCGTAGGACGAGTAGACGTCGTCGTCGCCGTCGCCGCCGTCGATCCGGTCGTTGCCGTAGCCGCCGTAGAGGACGTCCACCCCGGCCTCGCCCGAGAGCAGGTCGTCGCCGTCGCCGCCGTCGAGGGTGTCGCGCCCGTCGCCGCCCTCGAGGGTGTCGTTGCCCTCGAAGCCGCGCAGGTCGTCGTTGCCGCCGAGGCCGAGGATCAGCTCGTCGTCGGTCCTGGTCCGGCCGGGATAGTCCAGGGAGATCACGTCGTTCTGCGCCGTGCCGCGGATCGTCTTGGCCATGCCGGAATCTCCCCGGAACCATCGAGTGTGGAATCCGGACTGTCCTATCAGATCGGATCGACGCCTTGGACAGGACGGGGACGACGAGGAATACCGAGAAAATACCCGGGACGATTTTTCCATTCCCTTGAGGCAGGACGGTGACGCCCGGCCGGTCCCGCCGTGCGGGAATCTGTCGGATTGTGCCGGCGCCGGCGGCGCCTACATCTCCGGGGGCCGTCTTCTCGCGACCGCGCGCTCCTGCGCGACCACTGCCGAGCCTCCTTTGAGCAAGCCCAAAGCCCTCCTGACGTCCGAGCGCCGCATGGACGACCTCGACACCTCGATCCGCCCCCTGAGCCTCGCCGACTTCACCGGGCAGCGGGCGGCGCGGGCCAACCTCCAGGTGTTCATCGACGCGGCCAAGAAGACCGGCCAGGCCCTCGACCACGTGCTGTTCGTCGGGCCGCCCGGCCTCGGCAAGACCACGCTGGCGCAGATCGTCGCCCGCGAGCTCGGGGTGAACTTCCGCTCGACCTCCGGCCCGGTGATCGCCAAGGCCGGCGACCTCGCGGCGCAGCTCACCAACCTGGAGGAGCGCGACGTCCTGTTCATCGACGAGATCCACCGGCTCAACCCGGCGGTGGAAGAAATCCTCTATCCGGCGATGGAGGACTACCAGCTCGACCTCATCATCGGCGAGGGGCCGGCGGCGCGCTCGGTGAAGATCGAGTTGCCGAAATTCACCCTGGTCGCCGCCACCACCCGGGCCGGCCTGCTGACGACGCCGCTGCGCGACCGCTTCGGCATTCCGATCCGGCTCGAATTCTACGAGATCGACGAACTCGAGGCGATCGTCACCCGCGGCGCCCGGGTGCTCGGCATCGGCATGTCGGCGGACGGCGCCAACGAGATCGCGCGGCGGGCCCGCGGAACGCCGCGCATCGCCGGGCGGCTGCTGCGCCGGGTGCGCGACTTCGCCATCGTCGAGGACGCCCCGACGGTCACGCGGGCCATCGCCGACCGGGCGTTGCGGCTCCTCGACGTCGACCCGGCCGGGCTCGACACCATGGACCGCAAGTATCTCGGCATGATCGCCCACGCCTATAACGGCGGTCCGGTCGGGGTCGAGACCATCGCGGCGGCGCTGTCGGAGCCCCGCGACGCGATCGAGGAGATCATCGAGCCCTACCTGATCCAGAAGGGCTTCGTGCAGCGCACGCCCCGCGGGCGCGTCCTCACCGCCCACGCCTTCCGGCATCTCGGCCTGCCCGAGCCGAACCGCGATCCGGCGCAGCAATACGGCCTGTTCACCGGCGACGAGGATGCGTGATGGGACGCCGCGGCGCCGGATCACCCGCCGCCGCGTCCTCGCCGGGGCCGGCGCCGTGGCGGCGTCGGGTGTCGCGGGCGGCGCCTACGCCACCGGGATCGAGCCGTTCCGGTCAGTGGTGACATCCTATGACATCCGGCCGCGTGCGCCCTGGCCGGCGGGCCTGCGCCTGCGCATCGCCGCGCTTGCCGACCTCCATGCCTGCGAGCCGTGGATGAGCCCGACGCGGATCGCCGGAATCGTCGCGGCGACGAACGCCCTCGAACCCGACCTCGTGGTGCTGCTCGGCGACTACGTCGCCGGGCTGAACGTCGTCACCCGCTACGTCACGGCAGCCGAGTGGGCGCCGGTGCTCGGTGGATTGCGGGCGCCGCTCGGCGTCCACGCGGTGCTCGGCAACCACGACTGGTGGGAGGACCGCACCGCCCAGGCCCGGGGCCGCGGCCCGACGATCGCGGGCGAGGCGCTGGCGAAGGCCGGCATCCGCGTGCTGTCGAACGAGGCGGTGGCGCTCCCGGTGCCGGGCGGGCCGGTCTGGCTCGCCGGGCTGGAGGACCAGCTCGCCCTGCTGCCGGGCCGGCGCCGCCACGGCCACCCGCGGATCGGCCTCGACGACCTCGCCGCCACCCTGGCGCCGGTCCCGGACGGGGCGCCGGTGATCCTGCTCGCCCACGAGCCCGACATCTTTCCCAAGGTCCCGGCCCGGGTGGCGCTCACCCTGTCGGGCCATACCCATGGCGGGCAGGTCCGGCTATTCGGCCAGTCGCCGATGGTTCCCTCGCGCTACCGCAACCGCTACGCCTATGGCCATATCCGCGAGCACACCGACCTCGTGGTCTCCGGCGGACTCGGGCTCAGCATCGCGCCGGTGCGTTTCGGCGTGCCGCCGGAGATCGTGGTCGTTACCCTCGGCGCAGAGACTTCCGCATGACCCCCCACTGCCTGCCGGTCCGCGTCTACTACGAGGACACGGACTTCTCCGGCTTCGTCTACCACGCGAGCTACCTGCGCTTCATGGAGCGCGGCCGCACCGAGATGCTGCGCGGGCTCGCCGGCGACCAGTCCGAGCTGCACCGCGACGCCGACGGCCTCGTCTTCGTCGTGCGCCGCATGACCCTCGACTACCGCAGGCCGGCGGTGATGGACGACCTGCTCACCGTCGTGACGGCCACGAGCGAGCTGCGCGGCGCCTCGCTCCACCTCGCCCAGGAGGTGCGCCGGGGCGACGAGGTGCTTGTGAGCGCCGCGGTCGTCGTGGCCTGCGTACGCAACGGCCGGGCGATCCGGCTGCCCGAGTCCCTGCGCCGGCGGATGGCCCCCGCCTCCTCAACCGAACCTTAACCTTGCCGGGCCTTTAACTCCGTCCGGGCCCGGCCCGGTTCTCCTGCGTCGATGCCCCTTACTTTCGACAGATTCGAGCGCGATCCACACAGGCATCCGCTCAGTCTGATGGAGCACCAGGGCCCGGCCCCGCCGGTCCCGGACGTGAGGACGACTGCATGACCCCCGCCGATGCCGTCCAGGCGCTGCCGGCCCACGAGATCACGATGTTCGGCCTGTTCTGGCAGGCGCATTTCGTCGTCAAGGTGGTGATGCTCGGCCTGATCGGCGCCTCGGTCTGGTGCTGGGCGATCATCGTCGACAAGACCCTGCTGTTCCGCCGCATTCGGACCGAGATGGACGCCTTCGAGGAGGCGTTCTGGTCCGGCCGCTCCCTGGAGGAGCTGTACCGGGCGCACAACGACAAGCCGGCGTCGGGGCTCGCCGCCCTGTTCGTCGCCGCGATGCGCGAGTGGAAGCGCTCGTTCGAGGGCTCGGGCCGCTCGATCCAGAGCCTGTCGCAGCGCATCGACAAGGTGCTCGACGTCACGATCCAGCGCGAGGTCGAGCGGCTGGAATCGCGGCTGCTGTTCCTCGCCTCGATCGGCTCGGCCGGCCCGTATATCGGCCTGTTCGGCACCGTGTGGGGCATCATGACCGCCTTCACGTCGATCGCCGCCTCCAAGAACACCTCGCTCGCCGTCGTCGCGCCGGGCATCGCCGAGGCGCTGTTCGCCACCGCGATCGGGCTGTTCGCGGCGATCCCCGCGGTGCTCGCCTACAACAAGCTCCAGGCCTCGGTGCAGAAGGCGCAAGGCCGCCTGGAGGGCTTCGCCGACGAGTTCTCCGCCATCCTGTCCCGCCAGATCGACGAGCGCATGGCGCTGGCCGCCTGACGCGCCGGTCCACCAGGGAGCAGAGCCATGGGCATGGCCACCGGAGCCGCGCAGGGCGGCGGGCGCCGCCGGCGCGGACGGCGCAGCGGCGCGATCAACGAGATCAACATGACGCCGTTCATCGACGTCGTGCTGGTGCTGCTTATCATCTTCATGGTGGCCGCGCCGATGATGACCACCGGCGTCCCCCTCGACCTGCCGCAGACCAAGGCGGCGGCGCTCAACTCCGACTCCAAGCCGGTCACCCTGTCGATCCGCCAGACCGGACAGGTCTATCTCGGCGAGGACGAACTGACCGACGACGGCATCGTGGCGCGGCTCTCGGCTGCCGCCAAGGACGGCTTCGAGGAGCGGGTGTTCGTGCGCGGCGACAAGCGGGTCGATTACGGCCGGGTGGCGCAGGTGATGGCGATCGTGACCGGCGGGGGCTTCAAGAAGGTCGCCCTGGTCACCGAGCAAGAGCAGCGCTGAGGCGCCGCGATGGGTGTGTCCCTCAAGCGTACCGAACCGGGCGTCTGGATCTCCGGCAGCCTCCACGCGGCTTTGCTCGGCGTCGCGCTGTTCGCCGCCGCGGCGCACGAATTGCCGCAATCCGAGGAGGGCGTGCCGGTCGAGGTCATCACCGAGAACCAGTTCTCCGAGTTGACCAAGGGCTCCCGCGACGGCGAGGCCCCGGCGCCGACGCCGCGCGCCGACCGGGTGTCGGAGACGCACGAGGAGCGCGACCCCGGCGAGGCCAAGACCAACGTGCCGACCCCGCCGACCCGTCCGCCGGACATCAAGGTCGCGAGCGCCGAGGAGATGCCGCTGCCGCCGCTGCGGCCGGCGCTGGAGCAGCCCGACCCGGCCCAGGCCGAGGCGGCGCGTGCGGAGGCCGCGCGCGCGGAGGCCGCCAAGGCTGAAGCGGCCAAGGCGGAAGCCGCGAAGGCGGAAGCCGCGAAGGCCGCGGCGGCGGAAGCCGCGAAGCAGTCCGCCAAGGCCGCGGCGGCCAAGGCGGCCGCCGACGCGAAGGCGGCCGCCGAAGCCAAGGCCGAGGCGGCCCGCGCGGAAGCCGCACGCCGCGAGGAACTGGCGGAGATCGCCCGCGAGGAAGCCGAAACGAAGGCCAAGGCGGAGGCTGCGAAGGCCGAGGCCAAGGCGCGCGCCGACGCGAAGGCGAAGGCGGAGGCCGCCGTGAAGGCCAGGGCCGAGGCGCAGGCCCGTGCCGAGGCCGAGGCGAAAGCCAAGGCGGAGGCCGAGGCCAAGGTGAAGGCGCTGGCCGAGAAGGCGGCGGCGGACGCCCGTGCCGAGGCGAAGGCCGAGGCGGATGCGAAAGCCAAGGCCGACGCCGAGGCCAAGGCCGCGGCGGTCGCGGAAGCCAAGGCGAAGGCCGCCGCCGAGGCCCGCGCCAAGGCGGTCGCCGACGCGAAGGCCAAGGCCGCGGCGGAGGCCAAGGCCCGCCGCCTCGCCGAGGAGGCCGACCGCTTCAATGCCGGCTCGATCCGCGACGCCCTGGCCTCGCGCGCGCCGTCGCAATCGACCGGCGCCACCGGCCGCGACGTGCAGCGCACCGCCGCCCTCGGCACCGCCTCCGGCACGGCGCAGCGCCTCAACCCGAGCCAGCGCGACGCCCTCGTCGGCCTGCTCCAGCAGCAGATCGAGCGCTGCTACTCGGCGCCGCCCGGCGCCCAGCAGGGCATCGTCCTGCCGCAGCTCGACATCCGCCTGAACCCGGACGGGTCGCTCACCACCGAGCCGCGCATCCTGCGCGCCGGCGGCAGTTCCGTCGACCGCTCGATCGCCGAGGCGGCGGTGCGCGCGGTGCGCCGCTGCGCGCCCTACCGCATCCCGGCCCAGTTCGCCCCGTTCTACAACGACTGGCGGGTGATCAACGCGGAGTTCGAGCTCCCGCGGGCGTGATGACGCGAGCTGTCACACGCACCCCCAACCCTCCCCCCTCTGCGGGGGAGGGTGCCCGGCGGAGGCCGGGCGGGAGAGGGGAGCGCGACGGTGCCGGAGGTGGCACTCGTCATGACGGCCGCGACCTTTCCGGAGGCGGCGTCCCCTCTCCCGGCTCGCTCCGCTCGCCACCCTCCCCCGCAGAGGGGGGAGGGTTCGGGCGCAGCGCCTTCACCCCACCATGGAACCTCCCATGCCCCCACGCTCGACCCCGCGGCGCATCCCCGCCGCGCTCCTGTGGCTCGTCATGGCCGCCCTCGTGCTGTCGGCCGGCCTTCCTTCGCCGGCTAGGGCGCAGCTCAACCTGCGCATCGGGTCCGGCGGCGCGTTCCAGCCGATGCCGATCGCGGTCGCGGACTTCTCCGGCGATCCGAGCCTCGGCCCGATGGTGTCGGGCATCGTCACCAACAACCTGAAGCGGTCGGGCTACTTCGTCCCGGTCGAGAAGGCGCGCTTCCCCGAGCAGCCCGGCTTCGACGCGGTGCCGAATTTCGCCGCCTGGAAGGAGACAGGGGCGCAGGGGCTCGTCACCGGCCGCGTCACCCGCGACGGCTCGGGGCAGCTGCGCACCGAGTTCCGGCTCTGGGACGTCGGCTCGGGCCAGCAGATGATCGGCCAGCAATATGCCGGCGAGCCGTCCAACGCCCGCCGGATGGGCCATCTCCTGTCGGATGCGGTCTACACCAAGATCACCGGGCTGGGGCCCTACTTCGACAGCCGCATCGCCTTCGTGGACGAGTCCGGCGCGAAGGAGAACCGCCGCAAGCGCCTCGCGATCATGGACCAGGACGGCGCCAACGTGCGCTACCTGACCAGCGGCGACGCCGCGATCGTGGCGCCGCGCTACTCGCCGGCGACCCAGGACATCACCTACATGTCCCAGACCACCGGCCAGCAGCCGCGGGTCCAGGTCATCAACCTCCAGACCGGCTCGCGGCAGGTGATCCCGACCCAGGCCGAGATGAGCACCAGCCCGCGCTTCGCGCCGGACGGGCGCCGGCTGGTGATGAGCGACCAGGACGGCGGCAACGCCAGCATCTACGTCATGGATCTCGGCTCCAAGGCGCAGACCCGGCTCACCAACGCCAACGCCATCGACACCTCGCCGTCGTTCTCGCCGGACGGGCGCGAGATCGTGTTCGAGTCCGACCGCGGCGGCCAGCAGCAGATCTATGTCATGGGGGCGGACGGCTCGAACCCGCGCCGGATCTCGTTCGGGGACGGCGCGGCCTCGCAGCCGGCGTGGTCGCCGCGGGGCGACTACATCGCCTTCACCCGCCAGCGGAAGGGCTCGTTCGCGATCTGCATCATGAAGCCCGACGGCTCCGGCGAGCGGGTGCTCACGGAGGGCTTCCACAACGAGGGCCCGACCTGGGCGCCGAACGGCCAGTACGTGCTGTTCTTCCGCGATCCCGGCGGGCAGGCCGGCGGCAAGCTCTACATGGTCGACGTGACCGGCAAGGTCGAGCAGCCGGTGCCGACCCCCTCCTACGCCTCCGACCCGACCTGGTCGCCGCTGATCGAGGCGCGGCGGTAGCGAGCGCCGACGGCGTCGCCCGGCTTGCGGCGGAGCCGGGCGTCGAGGGGCGGAAGCGTCACGCTCCCTGCGCGTCCGCCTGCATCGCGTGGGCCGGGCGGCCCTGGGTGGTGCGGGCGAGGGCGCTCCCGGCCTCCATCCGGTGCACCCGCACCGGGATCGACTTCGCCGCCGGGGTCTTGCTGCCGACGGCGTAGTGCCACAGCGGCAGCAGGATGTTGGCCTCCGGGTAGTAGGCCCCGACGCAGCCGATCGGGACGTCGTAGGGCACCACCGTGAGCCCGGCGAGCTCGCGCCGCACGCCGTCGTTCGCCACCGTCTCCACCCGCACCATCCCGCCGGGCTCGAGGTTCAGCCGGTCGATGTCGGTGCGGTTCATCAGCAGCACGTCGCGGGTGCCCTTGATGCCGCGGAAGCGGTCGTCGTAGCCGAACACCGTGGTGTTGAACTGGTCGTTGCTGCGCAGGGTCATCATCCGCAGGATGTCGGGCTCGTCCCCGGGCATGTCGGGATCCTCGTCGAGGGCGCCCGGCGTGATGAAGTTCGCCCGGCCGGTCGGCGTGTGCCACTCGCGCTTGCAGGCCGGCAGGACGCGCTGGAAGCCGCCCGGCTCCCACATCCGGCGATCGTAGTCGTGGAAGGTCTCGGGGAAGGTCTCGCCGATCGCCGCGCGGATCAGCCGGTAGTCGTTGCTCCAGGCATCCCACGGCACCCGGGGGTTGGGCTCCAGCACCCGCTTGCCGAGCTCCGCCACCAGCCGGATCTCGCTGATGAGGTGGGGCGAGGCGGGCGTGCGCATCCCGCGCGAGCCGTGGATGCAGCCCGAGGTGTCCTCCATCGACACCGACTGGATGCCGGTGCCCTGGCGGTCGGTCTCGATCCGGCCGAGGACCGGCAGGATGTAGCTGATCTCGCCCGGGATCAGGGCGGTGCGGTTGAGCTTGGTGATCGCGTTGACGGTGAGCCGCAGGCGCCGCCAGGCCGGCTCGATCACGCTGCGGTCGGGCACCGCCCGGACGAAGTTGCCGCCGAGCTCGATGAAGCAGTCGACCTCCCCGGCGATGATCGCCTCGCAGGCGTCGACCGAGGCGTAGCCCTCGTCGCGGGGCGGCTCGAAGCCGTATTGCTGCGCCAGACGGTCGAGGGGCACCAGTTCCGGCTTCTCGGTGACGCCCATCGTGCGCTGGCCCTGCACGTTGGAATGGCCGCGCACCGGGCAGATGCCGGCGCCGCCGCGGCCGATATTGCCGCGCATCAGCAGCAGGTTGACGAGCATCTGCACGGTCTCGACCCCGGCGCGGTGCTGGGTCAGGCCCATGCCGTAGATGCCGATCGTCGCCGTCGCGCGGGCATAGACCGCCGCGGTGGCCTCCATCGCCTGCCGCGGCAGGCCGGCGCGGCGCTCCAGCTCGGCCCAGTCCTGCCGGCGCAGCCACGCCAGGAACTCGTCGAAGCCGTGGGTGTGGGCCGCGATGAACGCCCGGTCGAGGACCGGGGCGCCGCCGTCGCGGGCCGCCGCGTCGTCGATCTCGACCACCGCCTTGCAGATCGCAGTCAGCGCCGCGAGGTCGCCGCCGGTCTTCACCTGATGGTATTGCGAGCTGATCGGGGTGTCGCGCCGCGTCAGCATCTCGGTCGGCGATTGCGGGTTGGTGAAGCGTTCGAGCCCGCGCTCGCGCAGGGGGTTGTAGGTGATGATCGCCGCGCCGCGCTCGCTCGCCTCCTGGAGCGGATGCAGCATCCGCGGGCTGTTGCTGCCGGGATTCTGGCCGAAGAACAGGAAGCAGTCGGCCTTGGCGAAATCGGCCAGCGAGACGCTGCCGATCGCCTGCCCGATGCTCGCCGGCAGGGCGACCGAGGTCGTCTCGTGGCAGAGGTTCGAGGAATCCGGCAGGTTGTTGTTGCCGTAGAGCCGGGCGAACAGCCCGTAGAGATAGCTCGCCTCGTTCGAGCAGCGGCCCGAACTGTAGAACACCGCCCGCTTCGGGTCGCGGGCCCGGCTCGCCCGCAGCTCGCGGGCGATCTCCTCGATCGCCGAGCCCCACGAGACCGGCACGTAGCGGTCCGAGGCCGCGTCGTAGCGCATCGGATGGGTGAGTCGGCCGGGCCGTTCGAGGTGGTAGTCGTCCCAGCCGAGCAGTTCGGTGACCGTGTGCTCGGCGAAGAACTCCGGCGTGCAGCGGTGATTGGTGATCTCCCACGCCACCGTCTTGGCGCCGTTCTCGCAGAACTCGAACGGCAGCGGCTGGGCCGGCTTGACCCAGGCGCAGCCGACGCACTGGAAGCCGTCGACCTTGTTGTGCCGGGTCAGCAGCAGCGCGCCGCTCGCCAGCACGTTCTCCCGCGCCAGGATGTTGCCGAGGGATCGCGCCGATCCCCAGCCGCCGGCCGGACCGGCGTAAGGCTTGAACGAGACGCGGTTGGCCATGGCGAGGCTCCCGAGGGCGTGGATTGACGGATGATAGGGGCGGCCGCGGGTGCCCATGCTAGCGAGACGCCAGCGACATCCCGACGGAGCGGCCGCGATGCTGGTGAAACCCGACTACATGCTGGAGAAGCCGGACGTGCCGTCGTCCCCGAAACTGTTCCTCGACCAGACCGTGATCCCGGCCGCCGCCAACGCCGCCGGGGCGGTGGAGCGGGGCGTCGAGCGGGCGGTCGTCGCGGTGCGGCGCGAGCCGCTTCTCGCCGTGTGTCTCCTCGCCGGCGCCGGCCTCGCCGTGGCCTTGTGGCGGCAGCGCCGGTGACCGGGGCCGGCCACCCCCGCGACGGCCGAGACGATGCGTCCTCATTCCGGCTCCTGACGGCGTTCCTGGCGGGGCCAATCCCCGCCGCAACAAGCCCCGCCGCCCGATAAAGTTCGATCTTTGCCGCGGATGAATGCGGAATGGCCGTGTATTGATGGCGTCGTGGCGTCTTCATCAGCGCCGAGCGCCGTGCGAATGCATGCGGGACTTTAACATCCGTCAGTGCGGACGGCGACCTGATCCAGCAGACAAGGGCAAGGTATCCGGATGATCGCTCGTCGTCTGGCCCGATACGCTGAAGAGCCGCATGCCTGCAGCCGACTCCGCCGCTAGGCGGGGCTCCGATGGCGCGTGACGCCGTGACCGCCGGTCGGTTGCGCCGCGCACGGCGCTGGGCCGCGGCCGGCCTCGCGCTGGCTGCCCTGCCGGGCTGCCAGATGAGCCTGCTCAACGCCAAGGGACCGGTCGGCGCCGCCGAGGCCAACATCCTGGTCGTGGCGAGCGTCATCATGCTCGCCATCATCGTCCCGACGATGATCGGCACGCTGGTCTTCGCGTGGTGGTTCCGGGCCTCGAACACGAGGGCGCGCTACCGGCCGGACTGGGCCTTCTCAGGGCGGATCGAGCTCGTGATCTGGTCGGTGCCGTTCCTCACCATCCTGTTCCTCGGCGGCATCGCGTGGATCGGCTCGCACCAGCTCGACCCGGCGGTGCCGCTCGCCTCCGACAGGAAGCCGCTGCGGGTCCAGGTCGTCTCGCTCGATTGGAAGTGGCTGTTCCTCTACCCCGAGCAGGACGTCGCCTCGGTCAACGAACTGGTGATGCCGGCGGGAACGCCGGTCCACTTCGTGATGACGTCGAGCAGCGTGTGGAACTCGTTCTTCGTGCCGCGGCTCGGCAGCATGATCTACACGATGCGGGGCATGACCTCGCAGATGCACCTGATGGCCGGCGACGAGGGCACGCTGCACGGCCTGTCGACGCATTTCAGCGGCGACGGCTTCTCCGACATGCACTTCCCGGTCCGGGCGGTCTCCGACGAGGCCTTCGCCGGCTGGGTCCGGGGCGCGAAGGCCGGGCCGGTGCTCGACGCCGCCGCCTACGGCGATCTCGCCCGGCAGGGCGTGGTCGAGGCGCCGCGCCGCTACGGCGGCGTCGCCGAGGGCCTGTTCCAGGGCATCGTCGACCAGACCATCCCGAAGGGACCGGGCCCGGCGCAGGGCGCCGACAACGGGGCGCCCCCCAGCGTGAAACCCAAAGGGGGCTCGTGAGCATGCTCGGCAAGCTGACCTGGTCGGCGATTCCGTTCGACCAGCCGATCCCGCTCGTCGCCGCGGCCCTGGTGGGCGTGGTCCTCCTCGGCGTCATCGCCTGGGTCGCGATCGCCGGCTGGCTGCCGTATCTGTGGCGCGAGTGGATCACGAGCGTCGACCACAAGCGCATCGGCGTGATGTACGTGCTGCTCGGGCTCGTCATGCTGGTCCGGGGCTTCTCCGACGCGATCCTGATGCGCTCGCACCAGGCCTTCGCCTACAAGGCCGCCGGCTACCTGCCGCCGGAACACTACGATCAGATCTTCTCCGCCCACGGCACGATCATGATCTTCTTCGGCGCGATGCCGTTCGTGATCGGGCTGATGAACTTCGTCGTCCCGCTCCAGCTCGGCGTGCGCGACGTCGCCTTCCCGACACTCAACTCGGTGTCGTTCTGGCTCACCGCGTCGGGCGCGCTGCTCGTCAACGTGTCGCTGGTCGTCGGCGAGTTCGCCCGCACCGGCTGGTGGCCGGCGCCGCCGCTCTCCGAGACGACCTACTCGCCCGGGGTCGGGGTCGATTACTACCTGTGGGCGATCCAGATCTCGGGCGTCGGCACGCTGATGTCGGGGATCAACCTCGTCACCACGATCCTCAAGATGCGCGCGCCGGGCATGAGCTACCTGCGCATGCCGATGTTCTGCTGGACCGCGCTCGCGTCGAATCTCCTCATCATCGCGGCCTTCCCGATCCTCACCGCGACCCTCGCGATGCTGACCCTCGACCGCTACCTCGGCTTCCACTTCTTCACCGACGAGGCCGGCGGCAACTCGATGCTGTTCATGAACCTCTTCTGGGCCTGGGGGCACCCGGAGGTCTACATCCTGGCGCTGCCGGCCTACGGCGTCTTCTCCGAGGTGATCTCGACCTTCTCCGGCAAGCCGCTCTTCGCCTACCGCTCGATGGTGTGGGCGACGCTGGCGATCTGCCTGCTCTCGTTCACGGTGTGGCTGCACCACTTCTTCACCATGGGGCCGGGCGGCGACGTCAACGGCGTGTTCGGCATCACCTCGATGATCATCGCGGTGCCGACCGGCGTGAAGATCTTCGACTGGATGTTCACGATGTACGGCGGCCGGGTGCGGTTCACCACGCCGATGCTGTGGTCGGTGGCGTTCCTCGTCACCTTCGTGGTCGGCGGCGCGACGGGCGTGCTGCTGGCGATCCCGCCGGCCGACTTCGTGCTGCACAACTCGCTGTTCCTGGTCGCGCATTTCCACAACGTCATCGTCAGCGCAGTCGTGTTCGCGGCCTTCGCCGGCTACACCTACTGGTTCCCGAAGGCGTTCGGCTTCACGCTCGACGAGTGGTGGGGCAAGGCGGCGTTCTGGTTCTCCCTCGTCGGCTACGTCTGGGTGTTCACGCCGCTCTACGTCGTCGGCCTGATGGGCATGACCCGGCGGATGCAGCATTTCGACGTCGCCGAGTGGTATCCGTGGATCGTGGCGGCGAGCCTCGGCGTGATCGTGATGGTGTTCGGCGTGGTCTGCCAGGTGGTGCAGCTCGTCGTCAGCATCCGGCGCCGCGAGTCGCTGCGCGACCTCACCGGCGATCCGTGGGACGGGCGCTCGCTCGAATGGGCCACCGCCTCGCCGCCGCCGGCCTTCAACTTCGCGGTGCTGCCGCATGTCGAGGGCGAGGAGGCGTACTGGACGATCAAGCAGCGGGCGCGCGAGCAGGCGCGCCTGCGCGAGGAGCCGGATTACGAGCCGGTCGAGATGCCGCTCAACTCGCCGACCGGGTTCGTCTGCGCGTTTTTCGCGACCGTGATCGGCTTCGCGATGATCTGGCACATCTGGTGGATGGCGGCGGCCGGGTTGGCGGGCGCCTTCGCGACCTTCGTGGTCTTCGCCTGGCGCGACCGGGTCGAGTACGAGATCCCGGCCGAGGACGTGGCGCGGATCAACCGCCTCAACCGTGCGAGCCGCACCGAGGCGCTGCGGCAGGCCCGCCGGAGGGCGGTCGCATGAGCGACACCGCCGCCTTCGCCCCGGTGGCGCCGCCGCCGCGCCGCGACCCCCACCATCTCGGTCACCATGCCCGCCCCGGCGAGGGCGAGGCGACCGCGGCCGGACGCGGCACCGGCGGTCCGGCGCCGAAGCGCATCGTCGTCGGCTACGGGTTCTGGATCTTCCTGCTCAGCGACATCGTGATGTTCGCCGCGTTCTTCGCGGCCTACGCGGTGCTGCGCGGCGGCACCGCCGGCGGGCCGGGCCCGCGCGACCTGTTCGACCTCACCACCGTGGCTATCGAGACCGGCTGCCTGCTGATCTCCAGCTTCACCTGCGGCGTCGCCACCCTGGCGCTGGCGGCGCGCCGGCCCTTCGCCTTCCAGGCCGCGATGGCGGTGACGTTCCTGTTCGGCGCCGCCTTCCTGGCGCTGGAACTGCGCGAGTTCACCGACCTCGTCGCCCGCGATGCCGGGCCGTCGCGCAGCGCCTTCCTGTCGGCGTTCTTCACCGTGGTCGGCTGCCACGGCCTGCACGTCACCGCCGGTCTGCTGTGGCTGCTCACCATGATGGCGCAGGTGCTCACCAAGGGCTTTCGCGCCGACATCCTGCGCCGGGTGATGTGCTTCTCGCTGTTCTGGCACGCCCTCGACATCGTCTGGGTCGCCGTCTTCACCGTCGTCTACCTCATGGGGTCGATCGCATGAGCCAATCCGACACCGACGATCGCGCCGGGGCCGACACCGCGCCGGGCGACGAGTACGGCCACGAGGAGTTCGGCGCCGGCCTGCGCAGCTACCTCATCGGCCTCGCCCTCGCGACGCTGCTCACCGCGGCATCGTTCTGGGTCGTGCACACGCGGCTGATGTGGGCGCCGGCCATTCCGGCCGCGCTGCTGGTCTTCGCCGTCGCCCAGATGGGCGTGCACCTCGTGTTCTTCCTGCACCTCACCACCGGGCCGGACAACACCAACAACGTGATGGCGCTCGCCTTCGGCGTGCTGATCGTGGTGCTGCTGTTCGGCGGCACGGTGTGGATCATGGCCCACATGAACCACAACATGATGATGCCGGCCGATCCGGTGGCGGCACGGCCATCCCACCCCCCCGGGCACCATTGACGGACGCCGAAACCCCGCCGGCCGTGGATCCGGCCGGCGGGGTCTGCGACTGAAGACCGAGGGGGCGAGCCGCGCACGCGAGTTCATGCAGCCGCTGCATGGCAGCAAGGCCACCGTTCCGCTTGTGATGTGCGCTGCAACGTGGGACACCGATCCCACGCACGGACGCGATGGCGTCGCGGCCGTGTCGCCCTCCTTGGGCGTTTCCTCCCTAGACTTCGGGCCGCCTGCAAGGGCGGCCTTTTTCTTTGGTGTGCACGGGTCTTAACCGCCGTCGGGATCGGGATCAAGCACAATCGTGCGCCACCCCGGGTTGAGTCGCACTTTGTTTCCAGATTTTGCCGGCTGCGGCATCGTGTCAATCCCCCGGTCGCGACACACCCCCGCACAGTGAAGAACCATCGGTGAGTTGCCGCAGCGAGAGGATCTATCAGGTCTGTTCTCGCGTGGGGATGAGCCGATCTTGATCCTGCGAGGATTTCGCGGCTGCTTCGACCGGGAACCGAGTCCCGCGACGGGTCGTGGACGACTGCAACGTCAGGCCGGGTTCCGGCGTTTGGACCGGCGATGCCGTCCTGCACGAAATCCCGAATCCGCAGATCACGACCGTCATGAGCGCGAACACGATCCGAGACCTGTCCGTCGATCCTGATGCGGACGCACTGCTCTGGTCGTCCACCGTCGGACATCTCGCCGGCGCGTGGCGGTGGATCTTCGCCACCGGCGAACAGGTCTGGTCGCCCGGCCTGTTCGGCCTGCTCGGCCTCGATCCCGGGAGCGTGCGCCCGGACTACCGGCTGTTCCTCGCCCTCGTCCATCCCAACGACCGCGTCCTCGCGGGCAGCACGCTGCTGCTGTTCCGGGACGGCGTCCTGCCCGAGGCCACGATCCGGGTGGTCCGGCCGGACGGGGCGGTGCGCGTGCTCGCCCGCCGCGGCCGGGTCGTGCACTCCCCCGACGGCCGTCCGCTGTCGGCGGCGGGCGTGATGCTCGACGTCACCGACGCGGAGGCTCTGGCGGGCCTGCGCCACGAGGAGCAGCGCCGCCGCCGGGCGCTGTTCGAGCAGGCGCAGACCTGGACCCACGCCACCGCCTACGGGGCCGCCGCTCGCCGCGGCTCGCAGGAGATCCTGCGTCTCACCGGCCTGAGCCAGGAGGCGTTCCAGCACGACTGCACCCTGGTCTCCGTGCCCGACCGGCGCGAGCGCATGCGCGCGCAGGTCCGCCGGATGCTCGACGCCGGCCGGCCGTTCGCGGTCGAGAAGCGCCTCGTCCTCGCCGGGGGCGGGCACGGCGACTTCCGGTTCGTGTTCGCGCCCGTGCGTGACGAGCGCGGCGCGATCGAGGTCTGGGCGAGCCAGGCGGCGCGGATCGGCGGCCTGCGCGAGGCGCCGGCCGGGCGCCTGCGCCAGGGCCTCGAACAGGGCATCGAGGGGCGGCACCTGCGCGCCGCCCGCGGGCTGCTCGACTGGTCGCGCGACGATCTCGCCCGGGTCAGCGGCCTCTCGCTCTCGACCATCCGCCGCCTGGAGCAGGACGGCGAGGGGGCCGCCGCGCGCAGCCGCCACGCCGCCGTGGCGGCCCTGCGACAGGCCGGGATCGGCTTCCTGCTCGTCGACGGCAACGCCGTCGCGGTGGTGAAGCAGTAGCCCGGCAGCGTCAGCGCCCGGCGGCGTCGAAGCCGTCCGGCACCCGGCCGGTCGGGCGGACGAGGTCGTAGGGACCGCGGGCGAGGAAGCGGCCGGAGCCGGGCTGCGCCAGCACCGCGCCGTCGCGCACCGCGACCTCGCCGCGCCGGATCGTCGTCGTCGGCAGCCCCTTGAGCCGCAGGCCCTCCCACGGGGTGTAGTCGATGGCGTGGTGCAGATCGGCGTTGGCGAGCGTGCGCTCGGCCGTCGGGTCCCACAGCACGAGATCGGCGTCGGCTCCGGGCGCGAGGCTGCCCTTGCGGCCCTGGAGGCCGAACAGCCGGGCGGCGTTGGCCGAGGTCAGGCGTACGAAGGCCGGCAGGTCGATGCGGCCGGCCGAGACGCCCTCCGAGAACAGCACCGGCATCCGGGTCTCGATGCCCGGCACGCCGTTGGGGATCGCGTTGAAGGCCGGCAGCCCGTCGGCGCGGGCCGCCGCGCCGCCCTGGCCGTAGCCGCTGCTGCCGGGGGCGCGCTTGGCGGTGGCGAAGGAGAAGCCGCAATGGTCGGACGACACCACGTCGAGGGTGCCGTCCTGGATCCGGGCCCAGACCCGCGCCCGCTCCTCCGGCGCCCGCAGGGCCGGCGAGCACACCGCCTTGGCGCCCTCGAAATCCGGCCGCGCGAGGTCGTCGGTCGAGAGGGTGAGGTATTGCGGGCAGGTCTCGCCCCACACCTTCACGCCCCGCGCCCGCGCCCGGGCGATCTCCTCCGCCGCCGCGTCGCAGGAGACGTGGAAGACCTGGATCGGCTGGTCGACGAGTTCGGCGAGCGCGATCGCCCGGTGGGTCGCCTCGCGCTCGACCACCGGCGGACGGGCCCAGGCGTGCTGGAGCGGGTCGGTGAGGCCGGCCGCCAGCAGGGCGCGGATGCGCCAGCCGATCGCGTCGAAGTTCTCGCAATGCACCGTCACCAGGGCGCCGAGCCGGCGGGCGGTGGCCAGCACCTCGAGGAACTGCCCGTCGGTGAGGCGCAGGGGATCGTAGGTGAGGAACACCTTCAGGCTGCGGATGCCGCGGGCGACGAGCGCCGGCACCTCCCGCTCCAGCACGTCCGGGGTCGGGTCGGTGATGATCTGGTGGAAGCTGTAATCGGCCATCGCGGCGCGGGCGGTCGCCTCGTAGGACTCCGCGGTGGCGGCGATCGGGTGGCCCTTCCATTGCGGCACGAAGCAGATGAACGAGGTCGTGCCGCCGGCGAGCGCCGCCGCCGAGCCGGTGACGAAGCTCTCCTCCTGCACGCCCCCGCCCTCGGCGGGCTCCTCGATGTGGCAATGCGGGTCGAGTCCGCCGGGGGTGAGGATCAGCCCCCTGGCGTCGATCTCCTCCGCGCCCCGCCGCAGGCCGCGCCCGACCGCCGCGATGGTGCCGTCCTTCACGCCGAGATCGGCCTCGAACACCTCGGCCGCGCTGGCGAGCGTGGCGCCGCGCACGACGAGGTCGTAGTCGTGGTCGTGGCTCTGCATGGGGCTGGTCCTCCGCTGGCGTCGGGGATCGTTCTACCTGCCGACCCGCACCGTTGTCCCGCGCGCGCCGTGCAAGACGGTGGCCGGATGATGTGTACCTCCGTGCTTCGCCATCGACACGTCGATGGCGAAGCGTCCGGCGCATCGGCGCCGGCGCCCGTTCGGGCTTGCCTTGCATCGTCGAACGGGACCGTTCGACGATGCGGCGGTTCATACGATTTTCGATTGATCGCTTCGCGATGCGAAAATCGGCCTCGCTCAGGCGCCGCGCGGGCTCGTGATACGGATTTCGGAACTGATCGTCCGAAAATCGTATCACAGGAACGGCGCCGGGTCGGCCGGGTCGGGCCGCGGCGCGGGGCCCGGTCGGTTCCACCAGCCGCCGCCGAGGGCCTGGAACAGGGCGGCGGTGTCGGCGTACTGGTTGGCGAGCGCCTGGTTCTGGCTGATGACCGCCTGGAGATAGGCCTGCTGCGTGATGAGCAGCGAGGCGCTGCTGACCGCCCCGGCGGTGAACTGCTTGCGCACCAGCGCGACGCTCTCGCGGCTCGCCTCCAGTGCCCGGTTGGCGGCGGTGACGGCGCGGCCGTCGGACTGGAGCGCCCGCAGGGCATCGGCGACGTTCTGGAGCGCGGTCAGCACCGTGGCGCGGTACTGGGCCTGGGCCTGGGTCAGGGTCTCCTCGGCGGCGCGCTGGCGGCGAAAAAGGGTGCCGGCGTCGAACAGCGGCTGGGCGACGGCCCCGGCGACGCTCCACAGGCCGGCGGCCGGGTTGAGCAGCCCCGCGAAGGTGGTGGCGCTGGCCCCGCCGGCGGCCGAGAGGGTGAATTGCGGCAGCCGGTTGGCCAGCGCGACGCCGACCTGGGCGCCGGCCGCCTGCACGGCGGCCTCCGCCGCCTTCACGTCGGGCCGCTGGGCGACGAGACGCGAGGGCAGGCTCACCGGCAGGTTGCGCGGCAGGCGCAGGCCGGCGAGGGTGAAGGTCTGGCCGATCTCCTCGCTCGGGACGCGGCCGGCGAGCGCGGTGAGCAGGTTGCGCTGCTGCGCCAGCGCCCGCTGCAGGGGCGGCAGCGTCTGCTGCGACTGGGCGAGGAGGGCGGTCTGCTGCACCACGTCGGCGCCGGCGAGCTGGCCGGCCTGGGACTGGGTGGTGATGAGCTTCAGGAGGTCGGTCTGGGCCGCGATCACCTTCTCGGTCGCGGCGATCTGGCCGCGCAGGGACGCCTCCTGGATCGCCGCCGCCACGACGTTGCCGGTCAGCGTCAGCACCGCGGCCTCGTACTGCCAGCCTTGAATCGCGGTCTGGGCGTCGGCGGCCTCGATCGCCCGGCGGGTGCCGCCGAACACGTCGGGGACGTAGGACACCGTCACCCCCGGCGTCGCGAGGCTGTAGAGCAGGGCGTTGTTGTTGAGCGGCGACTGGATGTCGCCGCCCGGCGCCTTCTGGTAGGAGGCCGCGCCCCCGAACGCGACCTGCGGGAACAGCGCGCCGCGCTGGGCCTCGGCGCTCTCGCGCGCCGCCCGCAGGGAGGCGTCCGCCGCTTCCAGGGTCGGGTTGCGCGCCAGCGCCTCCGCGACGAGGGCGTCGAGGGCCTTCGAGCCGAACAGCCGCCACCACGCGCCCGGCACGTCGGCGCCCGGCACGAAGTGTTGCCGCGGGGCGTGCTGGGACGGGTGGGCGCCGGCCGCCGCGACCTCGGGGTCGCGCAGGGGCTCGGGCGTGTAGCCGGCGGCCGGCGGCGCCTGCGCGCCGTGGAAGTCGGGCCCGACCATGCAGGCCGAGGCGAGGAGCGGCAGGGCGAGAGCCGCGAGGCGCGCGGGCAGGCGCAGGCGCCGCGAGGACGACATGGGGAAGCGGGGCGTCACGGGGTCGGTTCCGCATGGGTCCGGACGGCCGGGCGGGCCGGCTCGGGGGGAGGGCGGCGGCGCGAGGCGGCGGCGATCAGCGCCGGCATCACCACCAGGATCAGGATCGGCGCGAGCAGGATGCCGCCGACCACCACGAGGGCGAGGGGCTTCTGCACCTGCGAGCCGATGCCGTCGGAGAGCGCCGCCGGCAGCAGGCCGACGCAGGCGGCGACGCAGGTCATCATCACCGGCCGCATCCGCACCGCCGCGGCCTCGCGGATCGCGGCGAGCCGGTCCCGGCCCGCGGCGACGAGCTGGTTGTACGACCCGAGCAGGATCACCCCCTCCATGGTCGAGATGCCGAACAGCGCGATGAAGCCGATCGCCGCCGAGACCGAGAACGGCGTCCCGGTGACGAGCAGGGCGAAGATGCCGCCGATCAGCGCCATCGGGATCACGCTGAGCGTCAGCAGCGTGTCGGTGAGGGAGGCGAAGTTGAGGTAGAGCAGCAGCGCGATCAGCAGCAGGGTGACCGGCACCACCACCTGGAGCCGGGCGATCGCCCCCTGGAGGTTGCTGAACTCGCCGACCCAGTCGAGCCGGTAGCCCGGCGGTAGGGTCACCTCGTCGGCGATGCGCGCCTGCGCCTCCAGCACCGCCCCGCCGAGGTCGCGGCCGCGGACGCTGAACTTCACCGGGATGTAGCGCTGCTGGTCCTCGCGGTAGATGAACGCCGCCCCCGAGACCAGTTCCACCGTCGCGATCTCGCTCAGCGGGACCTGCATCACGCCGCCATTCGGGTTCGCCACCCCGACCGTGATGTTGCGGATGCTGGCGAGCGAGCTGCGGTATTGCGGGGCGAGGCGCACCCGCATCGGGAAGTGGCGGTCGCTGCCGTACTCGTAGAGGTCGCCGGCGGTCTGGCCGCCGATCGCCGCCTGGATCGTGGTGTTGACGTCCCCGGGCGTGAGGCCGTAGCGGGCCGCCCGCGCCCGGTCGACGTCGATGCGCACCGTCGGCTGGCCGAGGGAATCGAAGATCGCGAGGTCGGTGATCCCCGGCACCCGGGCGAGCGCCGCCTTCACCTCGCCGGCCGTGCGGGTGAGCGTCTCGAGGTCGTTGCCGTAGATCTTGACCGAGTTCTCGCCCTTCACGCCCGAGGCCGCCTCCTCGACGTTGTCCTCGATGTACTGCGAGAAGTTGAACTCGACCCCGGGCAGGGCCTCGGCGAGCCTCGCCGACATCTCCTCGACGAGATGCTCCTTGGTCAGCCCCTTGCGCCAGGCGTCCGCCGGCTTGAGGGGGGCGAGGATCTCGACGTTGAAGAAGCCGGTGGCGTCGGTGCCGTCGTCGGGCCGGCCCTGGTGCGAGACCACCGTGACCACCTCCGGGAACGAGCCGATCAGGGCGCGCATCCGCTCCACCGCCGGGTTGCCGGCATCGAGCGAGATCGAGGCCGGCAGGGTGGCGCGGATCCACAGGTTGCCCTCCTCCAGCTTGGGCAGGAATTCGAGGCCGAGCCCCCGCACCCCGATCCCGGCGGCGAGGAGGCCGGCCAGGGCCACCCCGATCGCGAGGCCGCGATGGGCCACCGCCCCGCGCTGGAGCGGCCCGAACAGCGCCCGCAGGGCCCGCACCACGGGCGTGTCGCGCTCCTCGACGCGGTTCGGCAGGATCAGCGCGGCGAGCGCCGGCGAGACCGTGTAGGTGGCGATCAGCCCGCCGACGAGGGCGTAGGCGTAGGTCTTCGCCATCGGCCCGAAGATGTGGCCCTCGACCCCCGTCAGGGTGAAGAGCGGCAGGAAGCCCGTGATGATGATCGCGGCCGAGAAGAAGATCGCCCGGTTCATCTCGCGGGCGGCGGCGCCGATGACGCCGAGGCGGGTCTCGGCGTCGGCGGGGCCGCGATGCTCGGCGAGGTGGCGGTAGATGTTCTCCACCATGATGACGGTGGCGTCGACGATGAGGCCGAAATCGATCGCGCCCAGGGAGAGCAGGTTGGCCGAGTCGCCCCGCGCCACCATGATCGTGATGGCGAAGCCGAGGGCGAACGGGATCGTCGCCGCGACGATGATCGCGCTGCGCAGGCTGCCGAGGAAGAGCCACTGGACCAGGAACACCAGCACCACCCCGACCACGAGGTTGTGCAGCACCGTGTGGGTCGTGGTGTCGATGAGCCCGCTGCGGTCGTAGATCGGCTCGATCCGGACCCCCGGCGGCAGGATCCCGCTGGCGTTGATCCGCGCGATCTCGGCCTTGACCCGCTGGAGGGTCGGCAGGCTCTGGCCGCCGCGGCTGAGCAGCACGATGCCCTCGACGATGTCGCCGTCGCCGTCGTGGCCGACGATGCCGAGCCGCGGCGCGTGCCCGACCCGCACCTCGGCGACGTCGCGGATCAGAATCGGCACGCCGTTCGCCTGCGTCACCATCGTGTTGCGGATGTCGTCCGTGTCGCGGATCAGGCCGACGCCGCGCACCACCGCCGACTGCTCGCCGACGTCGAGGGTCTGGCCGCCGACGTTGGTGCTCGAAGCGTTGAGCGCCGTCGTCACCTGCACCAGCGTCAGGCCGCGGGCCTGGAGCCGGGGCAGGTCGACCGAGACCTCGAACTCCTTGACCTTGCCGCCGAAGGCCGAGACGTCGACGATGCCGGGAATCGCCTTGAACCGGCGCTGGAGCACCCAGTCCTGCAGCGTCTTGAGGTCGGTCGAGGAGAAGCCCTTGGGCCCCACCACCTTGTAGCGCATGATCTCGCCGATCGGGCTCGTCGGCGAGATCTGCGGCTGGGCGCCGTTGGGCAGCGGCGGCAGCTGCGACAGGCGGTTGAGCACCCGCTGCAACGCCTCCTCGTAGGTGAAGTCGTAGGTGAACTGGATCTTCACGTCCGAGAGGCCGAACAGGGAGATTGTGCGCACCACCGTGGCGTTGGGGATGCCGGCGAGCTGCACCTCGAGCGGGATGGTGATGTAGCGCTCGATCTCTTCGGCCGACTGGCCCGGATTCTGGGTGATGACGTCGACGAGCGGCGGCACCGGGTCGGGATAGGCCTCGATGTTGAGGATTCGGAAGCTGCCATAGCCGACCGCCAGCAGGCCGGCGAACAGCAGCAGGACCAGCACCCGCTGGCGCAGGGCGAACTCGATCACCGCGTTCATCGTCGGGGCTCGCTAGGGTTGGGGCCGGTTGGGCGGAAGATTCAGGACGCCCTGTCGCCGCTGGCGGCGCGGTCGATGAACAGGCTGCCGCGGGTGACCACCCGCTCGCCGGGGCTCAGGCCCTGCACGACCTCGACCAGCCCGTCGGCGGCGAGGCCGAGGGCGACGCCCCGCGCCTCGATGGCGCCGTCCGGGCGCTCGACCCAGACATGGGCGCGCCCGCCCTCGTACACGACGGCGCCGGCCGGCACCGCCGGGGCCGAGACCGCGCGCCCGGTCAGGATCGCGAAGGTGGCGAACATCTCGGGCCGCAGCAGCCCCTCGGCGTTGTCGATCTCGGCCCGGACCGGGAGCCGCCGGGTCGCCGGGTCCAGGGCGGCGGCGACGTAGGAGATGGTCGCCCGGAAGGTCCGGCCCGGCAGCCCGACGACCCGGGCCTCGAGCTCCTGGCCCTTGCGGACCTGCGCCGCCTCGCTGTCGCGCACCTGGGCGATGAGCCAGACGGTCGAGAGGTCGCCGATGACGAAGACCGGGTCGCTGCCCGCGGACAGGTACTGGCCGGTGCCGACCTTGCGCTGGACGATGGTGCCGGCGATCGGCGCGCGGATCTCGGTCTCGGGGCTCATCGCGCCGCTGCGGGCGAAGGCCTCGATCTCGGCCTCCGACTTGCCGAGCAGGCGCAGGCGGTTCTTCACCGCCTGGAGGCTCGCCTCGGCGGCGCGCTGGTCGCTCTGGGCCGCGATGACGTCGTTCTGCGCCTGCTGCCAGTCCTTCAGCGCCACCGCCCGGGCCTGATAGAGCTCCTGAAGCCGCGCCGCGACGGTCTGGTTGAGCTTGAGCAGGGCGGCGTTCTTGGCGAGCGCGTTGGCCGCCGCCTGATAGTCGTTGAGGGCCTGGACCATGTCGGCGGCCTCGAGCGTCAGCAGGACCTGCCCGGCCGCGACCCGGTCGCCGGCGCGGGCGGTCACCCGCAGCACCCGGCCGGCATAGGGCGCGTAGACCGGGACGTTGTCGTCCTCGTTGACGCCGATCCGTCCGTCGGCGGAATCCTCCGGCTGGAACGCCCGGGTCGCGACCGGCTCGATCGTGAAGCCGGCGCGCTGCTGCTTCGTCGGGCGAAACACGCCCTCGCGCGGCGCGGCGCCGGCGGGGGCGTCCGCCCGCGTGCCGGCCTCGCCGGGCCCGCCCAGGGCGTCGAGGGCGCCGGCGCGCCACAGCAGCACGCCCGCGGCGGCCAGGACCAGAACGAGCAGCGCCGGAACGGCCCGCCGGACCGGGCGGCGCCCCGGCCGGGGATTGGTGTCGTCCATCGCTCCGCGTTCCCCGGCTCCGCCTGCGGTCACGGGGGCGCGTCGCCCGGGTTTCCCGCTCATGGTCGCGCCGTGCTGTTGTCCCGGATTGCGGCGGTGTCTGGGCGACGGTGGGTTAGGCCGGATGGCCATGGGTCGTCGTCGGGGCGCCGCGGGATCAGCCGCACGACAGGCCGGTCGCGATCACGATGAAGATCGGTCGACACCCGGTCGTTCCTCTGTGTCAGGGTCTCGTTTGATCGCACCGCATGACGGTCCGGTGACTAGCCGGGGCCTGATCACCCGGGCGATCCCGACGGAACCGGTGCAAGTCTCCTGCCGGAGCGGCGCGGCGCGCGCCCGGACGCGGCGGGACCGTGGTTCGACATCCGCCATCGACCGGGATCCCGGTTTCGTGCCATCACGTTCCGACATCGACAGGATTCGGGTGGCCGCGCCGGCCGTGCCGGCGTCGCTGTCACGGTCGCCCGGGATTGCCGGAGATGCGGGGTCTCCCCCGGCGATCCGACACCCCAGCCGTGGAGGCCGGATGGAGCCCGTCGTGATCCTGGCTGCTGCGGCAGCCGTGCTGTTCTCCTGCCTCGCGGCCGGGTTCGCGTTCATGCGCGGGCGCCGTCCCCCCTTGCGCCTGCCGCACGAGGACACCCTGGAGGATCGCGGCGACGGGCTGTACAGGGACGACCAGCCCGAGGAGCCCGCCCTGCACCGCCTGCCCGAGATGTTCGACGACCTGCTGCCCGAGACTCTGCTGCCCGATCCCCGGACGCCCGCGCGCCGCGGCCCCGACACGATCGACCACGACCCGGCCGAGCCGGGCCTGGGCGGGCGTCCCGGCCGGACCGACGACCGATGAGGGGTCTCCGCCTCGCCCTGCTGCCGCTCCTCGCCCTGCTGCCGGCGGCGGTCCGGGCGCAGCCGGCGCCGGACCCGTCGGCCGCGCCGGTCGCCTGCGGCGCCCGGGCGGCGCGCTACGCCGCGGCGAAGGGCCTGTCGCTGTGGGTTGCCCGCCGGGGCACGATGACCTTCGAGAATCCCCTGCGGCCGCTCTCGCCCGAGGTGCTGCAGGTGCTGCAGGTGACCATCCGCAACAAGCCCGCGACCGCCTACGGCCCGGACCTCGACAGCCTGCGGCGCGGCGCGTCGCCCGCCGCCCTGGAGGCGCAGTACGGCGCCCCGGTGAAGTGGTCCGGCGAGCTTGAGGGCCTGCCGGCGTCGCTGCGGATCCTCGCCGACGACGGCGCCGCGGTGCTGGCGCAGCTCCGGTTCGAGGCGTGCGGCGACGCCCCGAAGGTCGCCGAGCCGCGCAAGCCGGCGCCGCCCCGCAAGCCGGCGCCGAAGCCGAAGGAGGGCGCTCCCGCCGAGGCCACCCGCACGCCGTCCGGCCGCGCCCTGCCGCAGGGCGCCCTGCCGGAGGGCGCGCTGGCGCCCGGCCCGCGCCCCTGACGCAGGGGAGCCGTCGCGCGTCCGGCGCGTTCATGAGAGGAGCGCCGCGGGGCGGCGTTCTGCCTCATGCCCGGTGCGGAGACGTCATGTTCGGACCCTGGATGCAACTCGGCCTCGCCACGACGCAGCTCGCCTTCGAGGCGCAGACCGTCATCGCGATGCGGTTGGCGAAGCTGTCGCTCGGCGGGCCGGCCGCCGGGGTCGAGGCGCAGCGGATGGTGTCGGAGAAGGTGATGGCTGCGATGGAGGCCGCCGCGACGCTCGCCACCGGCGGTTCGGCCTCCACGGTGGTGAAGGACTACCGGCGCCACGTGCGCGCCAATGCCCGCCGGCTCCGGCGCGGCTGAGGCCGGGACGCCCGCAGGGCGCGGGCCCGCGGCGTTACTTGCGGGCCGCCATCATGTCGTGGGTGAGCACCGTGAGCTTGCCGATCAGGCTCGAAATGTCGCCGTGGGTGCACGACCACTGCGTCCCGATCGCGGCGCCGTCGGACGACACCGAGACGACCGCCACCGAGCGCAGCTTGCCCTCGCGGGCGAGGCGGAGCTGCTCCTGCAGCACGTCGATCATCGAGGCGGTGTTCTCGTCCGCCGGGGTGACGGGAACGGCCCGGGGAAAGGCGAGCACGCGGTCTTGGTCGGTCGCGGATTCGGTCATGGCACTCTACGCACGCAGGGAGGAATCGCAGGACGGGGCGGAGGCGGTCTGGTCGAGCCGCGCGACGAGGTCGGCGAGACATCCCGCCAGATCCGCCGGCAGTGCCTCGGAGAGGCAGCCGCCGTAGGCCGCCCGCAGCCCGGTCGACAGGGCCGCCACGTAGCGGTCTCCCTCGCCGGGGACGGGGTCCGGTCCGGCGAACCCGGTCTCGTCGCTGTGGATCTGTGACGTCATCGTAACCTCGGGTCGATCGGCGTCTTCCCTCCCGGCTCACCCTGCCAGTCCCGGCGCGGATCACAATCCCCGCTCTGTGGTCGAGCTTGCAGTTCGACTTCCCTTGTTGTGGTGCAGCAACACTTCCGGGCCGCCCCGCCGACGTGCCAGTTCCGGCCGGGTGCGGCCACGGTCGAGGCGGTGGCGAGATCTTTCGGTCCGGTTAATCGGGGCCGGCCACGACTTGCCGCGGCGGGGACCTGCGGCTGTTCACGACGGGGCCCGACGCGAGCCCTCTCCCCCTCCGCGGGGGAGGGTTCGCGCCCCGCCTAGCCCACGCCGACCGGGCGCTTGATCGCCGAGGGCGTGCGCATCGTGACCAGCTCCTCGCCGGCGGTCGGGTGGACCGCGATGGTGCGGTCGAAATCCGCCTTGGTGGCGCCCATCGTCACGGCGATGCCGACCGCCTGGATGATCTCGCCGGCATCGTGGCCCATGACGTGGACGCCGACGACCCGGTCGCTGGCGCGGGCGACCACGACCTTCATCAGGATGCGCTCGTCGCGGCCCGACAGGGTCGCCTTCATCGGGCGGAACCGCGCCTCGTAGACGTCGATCTCGCCGTGGAGCGCGCGCGCCACGTCCTCGTTGTGGCCGACGACGCCGATCTCCGGCGTCGAGAACACCGCGGTCGGGATCAGTTCGTGATCCACCGCCCACGGTTTGCCGCCGAACACCGTGTCGGCGAAGGCGTGGCCCTCGCGGATCGCGATCGGGGTCAGGGCGGCGCGGTTGGTGACGTCGCCGACGGCGTGGATCGACGGCACGGCGGTCTGCGAGAAGCGGTCGACCGGGATCGCCCCGGCGGCGTCGAGGTCGAGGCCGACGCGCTCCAGCCCGAGCCCGGCGACGTTGGGGCGCCGTCCGGTCGCCACCAGCACCTGATCCACGACGAGGGTGCTGCCGTCGTGCAGCGTGGCGCGGATCGCGCCGTCCTGGCGGTCGAGGCGGTGCACGGTGGCGCCCAGCCGCAGGTCCATCCGCTTGGCGTAGGCCTCGCCCAGCGCGTCGCGGATCTCGGGGTCGAAGCCGCGCAGCAGCCGGTCGCCGCGGTGGAGCAGGGTGGTGCGGCTGCCGAGCGCCGCGAACACCCCGGCGAACTCGACCGCGATGTAGCCGCCGCCGACGACGAGGATGCGCGCGGGCTGCGTCTCCAGCTCGAACACCTCGTTCGAGGTGATGGCGAGCTCGGCGCCGGGGATCGCCGGCTCCTTCACCGGGCGGGCCCCGACCGCGATCAGGATGTGCCTGGCCCGCACCCGCTCGCCGGAGGCGACGAGGCGCACGGTATGCGGGTCCTCGATCACCGCCCGGTCGGCGACCACGTCGACGCCGGCGCGCATCAGGTTGGTGGCGTAGATGCCTTCCAGCCGCGTCACCTCGGCGTCGCGCCGGCGCTTCAGCGCCGCCCAGTCGAAGCGCGTCGTCCCGACCTCCCAGCCGAAGCCGGCGGCGTCCTCGAACTCGTCGGCGAAGCGGCCGGCATAGACCATCAGCTTCTTGGGCACGCAGCCGCGGATCACGCAGGTGCCGCCGACCCGGTACTCCTCGGCCAGCCGGACCCGGGCGCCGTAGCCGGCGGCGATGCGGGCCGCCCGCACGCCGCCGGACCCGCCGCCGATCACGAACAGGTCGCAGTCGAAATGGTCGGACTCGCTCATCGCGGTTCTCCTTCTCGGGCGTCGTCATGGTGGCGCAACGCGCGGGCCCAGGCGATGGCGGCGCCGAGGCTCGCGGTCCACCACGCCGCCCAGGCGCCGTGCTCGACGAAGGCGACGATCGCGGCGGCGGCGAGCAGCGCCAGCGCCGCCGCCCGCTCCGGCCGCCCCCAGGCCGCGAGGGCGCGCAGAAGCAGCATCAGGGCGATGCCGGCCAGCACCGCGCCGGGCAGGCCGAGTTCGACCCAGACCTGCAGGAAGCTGTTGTGCGGATGGCCGACCGCGAGCATCTCGCGCATCTCGGCCGGCAGGCCGGCGGCGACCGGCGTCTCGTGGAAGCGCCCGCTGGTGCCGAGTCCGGCCCCGCGCCAGGGATCGGCCGCCACCGCGGCGCCGAAGCTGCGGGCGATCATCACCCGCGCCCGGGTGCTGCTCGCCGCGAGGCGCTCGTGCGCCGCCTCGGGCATGAGCCTCGTCAGGATCTCGCCCTCGACCGGCGCCACCGCGAGGGCGGCGAGCAGCGCCGCGCCGGCGAGGGCCACGGCCGGGCGCCCCGGCATCCGGCGCGCCGCCGCGTAGACGATCAGGCCGGTGGCGAGGCCGAGCACGGCGGCGCCGCTGACTGAGCGCCACGCGGCGACGAGGCAGGCGAGCACGATCAGCGCCGCGAGCCCGCGCCGGCCCCGCCGCAGGAGCAGGGCCGCGAGGGGAAACACCACCAGCATCGCGGTGAGCAGCGGCCGGTTGTAGGCGAAGGCCGCGACCCGCAGGCCGAGCGCCCGCCGCATCGCGAGGTCGGCGGCGAGGTCGGCCACCACGACGGCGCAGGACGCCGCCAGGATCCAGCCCGCCGGTCCCGCCGCGGCGGCGAGCCAGGGCGGCGCCAGCCGGGCGACGAGGAACGCCCCGGCGAGCGCCGGCAGGAATTCCGTGGCGGTGCGCCAGGACAGGCCGGGCAGCGCGGTCCAGGCGCAGCTCAGGCCGCACCACGCCAGGAAGGCGAGGGCGGCGAGGCCGAGCGGGCCGGCGAGGGGCGCGAACGTGCGCCGCAGGGCGCCGGCCCCGCCCTCGCGCCACTCGGCGGCGAGGAACAGCAGCCCGGCCAGCCCGATGACGAGCGGACTCGACCGGTTCGCCGCCGCCATGATCGCCGGCAGCGCCGCGACCAGCCCGACCGCGACGGCGCGCAGCGGACCCGCCGGCCGGGCCGGACCCGGATCCACCCTCCGCACCGCGCGCCCCGGCTATTGCAGGTTGTGGCCGCGCTTGCCCATCTCGGCGCGCACCCGGACCATGGTGTATTCCGAGACTTCCTGGGTCCAGGTCTGCATCGCCTGCACCATCTCGTCGAGCACCTGCGGCTGGCTCTCGACGTAGCGCTTGCCCGAGGGCGAGCGGAAGAAGGTCGCGATGTCGCGCAGTTCCGCCTCGGTCAGCCGGGTGGCGTAGATGCGCGAGGCGGTGTCGATCATCCGCTGCTTCTGCAGCTCCATCTCGGGCTGGAGCTTCTCGATGACGTCGTTGAGGTCCTTGGCCAGTTCCGGGCGGGTGACGGCGGCCTGACGGATCTGCTCGCCGAAGGCCGGGATGATCGAGTCGAACGACCGGGCGATGCCCGAGGCCATCATCACCTCGCGGGCGAGGGTGAGATGGGTCGGGCTGATCTCCTTGGCGGCGGGAGCCGGCGCCGGCGCCGGCGCCGGAGCGACGGGGCGCTGCTGGGCCACGGCCGGCGCGGCGAGGAGCGCGGCGAGGAGGCCGGCCAGGACGAGGGGGCGGCGCGGGAACGGCGGGACCATGGGACGGGCTCCGGAGAGGGGCGCGGGGCAGGGCCCGCCGCCGGGATCGGGATGACAGGAAGGAGGGGTGGTCGCGCTCAGGCGAGCGCCCCGAGGAGGACGAGGCCGTCGCCGCCGGCGACTACGGCCCCGGTGGCGAGGCTGAGGAACAGGCCGTGCTCGACCACGCCCGGCACCGCCGCGAGGCCGGCCGCGAGGCGCTCGGGATCGGGAATGCGGCCGAGATGGGCGTCGAGGATGAGGTGGCCGCCGTCGGTGACGAAGGGCGCGCCGTCGGGCCGGGTCCGCAGGGTCAGCTCGCCGGCGCAGCCGGCCGCCGTCACGGCGTCCGCCACCGCCCGGCGGGTCGCGCCGAGGCCGAACGGCACCACCTCGACCGGCAGCGGGAACCGGCCGAGGGTCTCGACCCGCTTGCCGGCGTCGGCGATCACCACCATGCGGGCGCTCGCCGCCGCGACGATCTTCTCCCGCAGCAGCGCGCCGCCGCCGCCCTTGATGAGCCGCAACCGCCCGTCGATCTCGTCGGCGCCGTCGACCGTGAGGTCGAGCTCCGGGGTCTCCTCGAGGGTGGTGAGCGGGATGCCGGCGGCCTCGGCCGCGGCGCGGGTCGCCTCCGAGGTCGGCACGCCGACGACCGACAGGCCGGCCCGCACGCGCTCGCCGAGCAGGTCGACGAAATGCGCCGCCGTCGAGCCGGTGCCGAGCCCGAGCCGCATCCCGTCCTGTACCAGCGCGACCGCGCGGGCGGCCGCCTGGCGCTTCGGGTCGGCGCTCATGCGACGTCTCCGGGAGGATGCGGGATGGAGGAAGCGGAATCGGCCGGCATGGAAGAGGGGTCCCGACGGGCGCGCCGGTGCCCTGCGGCGCCCGGCGTCTTGCGCAACGCCCCTACCATGCGGGCGGCGCGGCACGGAAGCCGTGTCGGCGTGCCATTGCGCCCGCCCTCCGCCCCCTCTGCCGCAACGTCCAGCCCCGGTTCCTCCCGATCGGCCGATCTGAAGAACGATCTTCCCCGTCTCCTCGTCGAATTGGATATTGTTTCGCGTTGACATGGCATTGCTTTCAACAGACCATGTGCATATCCCGAATATATAGACGAAGACGGTGCGGGACGTCGCGTATTCATACTGATGTCCATCGCTTTGGTTGCGCGGGATTCGGCGCGATGACGGGGTGGGGCGACGGTGTTCGTCCGGCTCGTCCTCGGCTGGGACGCGCGCAGTCTCTTGCTCCAAGGCCATGAGGTTCGACATGACGACGCTCGCCGGCCGTCCGGCCGACGCGGCAGGCCATCCCGGGGCTGCGGCCGGCACGGGTCTCGGGGCGGTGGGCCCCGTCCTCGCATCCTTCGCCGGGCGCGCGGGACTCGTCCTGCTGCCCTGGGCCGCGATCGTCGGCCTGTGGGCCGCGGCGGCGGGCTCCGGCCTGTTCGACCCGGTGCTGCTGCCGGCGCCCTCGGCGGTGCTGGCGCAGGCTCTGCAGCAGCTCGGCGACGGGCGCCTGCCCGCGGCGGTGGCGGCCTCGACCGGCCGGGTGCTCGCCGGCCTCGTCCTCGGCGTGGCGCTGGCGGTCCCGGCCGGCATCCTGCTCGGCCGCAGCCGGGGCGTGCGCCGCGTCGCCGGGCCGCTGCTCGGCTTCTTCCGCGCCCTGCCGCCGATCGCCCTGATCCCGCTGGTGATCGTCTATTTCGGCATCGGCGAATCCGCCAAGGTGATCGTGCTGACCTTCGCGGCGTTCTTCGCCGCCGTCATCGTGGTCAGCGAGGGCGTGGCGCAGATCCCGCCGCTCTACGAGAACGCCGCCCGGACGCTCGGCGCCACCCGCGCCGAGGTGTTCCGCCGGATCGTGCTGCCGCAGGCGCTGCCGCACATCCTCACCGGCATCCGGGTCGCCCTCGGCACCACCTGGGCGACGCTGGTCGCGGCCGAGCTGGTCGCGGCCCAGGTCGGGCTCGGCGCCACGATCCAGGTCGCCGCGGCGTTCTTCGACCTGCCGGTGATCTATCTCGGCATCATCGGTATCGGCGCCGCCGCCCTCGCGATGGATGCCGGCCTGCGCCGCCTCAATGCCCGCCTGCTGTCCTGGCAGGACCGGAGGCCGGCATGACCGCCGTGCCGGCCCGGGGCGGCCTGTCCTTCTCCCGCGTCAGCGTCGCCTACGACACCTCGCGCGGGCCGGTGCCGGCCCTGTCGGAAGTGAGCCTCACGGTCGCGCCCGGCGAGTTCGTCGCCGTCGTCGGGCCGTCGGGCTGCGGGAAGTCGACGCTGCTGAAGCTCGCCGCCGGCCTGCTGGCGCCGTCCTCCGGCACGGTCACGGCCGGCGGCGTCCCGGTCGCCGGTCCGGGCGCCGACCGCGGCGTGATCTTCCAGGACTACGCGGTGTTCCCCTGGCTCACCGTCGAGCAGAACATCGGTTTCGGGCTGACGCTGTCGGCCAACCGGGCCGAGGCGCGCGAGCGCGAGGCCCGGGTCGCCCACTACCTCGACCGCATGGGGCTGGCCGAGTTCCGCCACGCGCTCCCCAAGACCCTGTCGGGCGGCATGAAGCAGCGGGTGGCGCTCGCCCGCGCCTACGTGGTGCGGCCCGGCACCCTGCTGATGGACGAGCCGTTCGGCGCCCTCGACAGCCAGACGCGGCTCGCGATGCACGACCTCCTCCTCGGCGTGCTGCGCCAGGAGGGCACCGCCGGCCTGCTCATCACCCACTCGGTCGAGGAGGCGCTCTACCTCGCCGCCCGCGTCGTCGTGCTCTCGGCCCGCCCGGGCCGGATCCGGGCGGTGATGGAGGTGCCGTTCGGGCGCGCGCGCGACCACGCCCTGCTCGCCTCCCCCGACCTCGCCCGGCTCAAGGGCGAGATCACCGCACTCGTCATGGACGAGTACCGGCGCCAGACCGCCCTCGACCGGCGCCCCGCCGCCTGACCCTCCCTCCCGGAAGACTCCCCATGATCTCCCGCCGCTCCCTCCTCGGCCATACCGCCGCGGGCCTTGCCGCCGCGGGCCTCGCCGCCTCGGCGCTGCCCCGCCCGGCGCTCGCCGCCCGCGAGACCCTGCGCATCGGCTACCTGCGCGGCCTCGCCTCCGACGCCCATCTCTGGACCGCCGAGCGCCTCGGCGCCTTCGGCCGCGAGGGGCTCGACGTCGAGACGATCCAGTTCGTCAGCGGGCTGGAGGCCTATCAGGCCCTGGTCGGCGGCAGCCTCGACCTCGTGACGACGGGGGCGGTGATCGCGAACTTCCCGGCCCGCGGCCAGGGCAAGGCGTTCCTCATCAACGCGGTCGAGAAGGCCTCGGCCCAGCTCTGGGTCCAGGCCGGCAGCGGCATCGCGAGCGTCGCCGACCTGAAGGGCAAGGCGGTGGCGACCACCCGCGGCACCACCGCCCACTACTTCCTGTACAGGCTGCTGCAGAAGGCCGGCCTCGCCGAGACCGACCTGCGCCTCGTCCACCAGCCGATGAACAACGCGGTGGCGAGCTTCATCGCCGGCTCGGTGCCGGCGCTGGTGACCTGGATCCCCCTCGACCTGTCGATCCGCAAGTCGGCCAAGGGGGCGGTGCTGCTCACCGATTCGGGCCGCTACGACGACGCCAGCGTCCTCAACGGCTGGTCGGCGCGCAACGCCGTCTTCGCCGAGCGCAGGGACGCCCTGCGCCGCTTCACCGCCGCCTGGCTCACCGCCAACGACGAGCTCGTCACCCGGCGCGAGGACGCCGTCGCGGCGTTGCAGCGGACGAAATACCCCGAATTCACCGCCGCCGAGATGGTCGAGCAGGCGAACGCCATCGCGCTCTACGGCGCCCGCGACTGGGCCGCGCGCTACGGCGACGGCTTCGTGACCGGCATCCTCAACCGGGTCACCGACTTCAACGTCGCGGTCGGCGGCATCGCCAACCCGCTGCGGGCCGAGAGCTACTTCGACCCGAGTCTCTTCCTCGACGTCGCGGCCAAAGCCTGAGAGACTGTTTGACGCTCGTTCTAAAGAGCAAGCTCCCCTTTCCCGGACGACTGGAACGCAGTGGAAGGAGATCCGGGATCCAGTACAACAAATCGCGAAGCGTCCATACATAGCGGTGATGCTGCTGTACTGAGCCGCTTCGCGGCACATCTGACGTCTGGATCCCGGATCTCCTTCCGCTATCGCTTCAGTCGTCCGGGAAAGGAGCTTCTCGCGGTAAATAATACAGACGGCCACTCAAGCAGGCTCTGAGTCCCGAAGCCAGCTTCCTAAAGTCCGAACCTCCACGGAGACCCTGCCCATGTCCCACCTCGCCTATGCCGAGACCCGCCGCGCCTCCGCGCCGTTCGGCGCCGGCCCCACGGTCGTCCCGGTCAGCCCCCATGTCGGCGCCGAGATCGACGGGATCGACCTGTCGCGGCCCCTCGACCCGGCCGCGCGCGACCTCGTCGCCGAGGCGCTGGCGACCCGCGGGGTCGTGTTCTTCCGCGACCAGGACCTGACGCCCGAGCAGCACGTCGCCTTCGCCGAGCAGTTCGGCCCGATCAACGTCAACCGCTTCTTCCGCGCCGTCGACGGCCACCCGCAGATCGCCGAGGTGCGCAAGGAGGCCGATCAGCGGGCGGCGATCGGCAGCCAGTGGCACACCGACCACAGCTACGACCGGATCCCCGCCAAGGGCTCGGTGCTCTACGCCCGCGAGGTGCCGCCGGTCGGCGGCGACACCCTGTTCGCCAGTATGGTCGCCGCCTACGACGCTCTCTCGCCGGCCTTCAAGGCGGTGCTGGAGCCGCTGCGTGCGGTGCATTCGAGCCGCCACGTCTTCGGCGAGACGAGCCGCACGGTGCGGTCGGGCGCCCTCGAGGGCCGGATCCTCAACCCCGAGCTCGCGACCCAGGACGCGGTCCACCCGGTCGTCATCACCCATCCGGAATCCGGGCGCCGGGCGCTCTACGTCAACCCGAACTTCACCCTCGGCATCGAGGGCTGGAGCGAGAAGGAATCTGCCGCCCTGCTCGGCTTCCTGTACGAGCACGCGCGCCAGCCGGAATTCTCGTGCCGGTTCCAGTGGCGCGAGGGCTCGATCGCGTTCTGGGACAACCGCGCCACCTGGCACCTCGCGCTCAACGACTATCACGGCCACCGCCGGCTGATGCACCGCATCACCATCGAGGGCAGCGCCCTGAGCTGACGCCGGCCCGGCGGTGGGTCCCGACTCAATCCGAGCCGGTGAACTCCACCGTCGCGCCCTTGGACACATGGAGCGCGAGGTCGCGGGCGTCCCAGTTGGTCAGGCGCACGCAGCCATGCGACTCGGCCTTGCCGACCAGTTCGGGCTCCGGCGTGCCGTGGATGCCGTAGGATTCCGCCGACAGGTCGATCCACACCACGCCGACCGGGTTGTTGGGGCCGGGCTTGATCGTGAAGGCCTTGCGGGTCTTCACGCCCTGGAACGCGTAGTCCGGGTTGTAGGTGTAGTCCGGGTCGAAGGCGACCGCCTGGACCTTGAACGTGCCGCTCGGCGCCGGCTTCTCGCGGCTGCCGACCGAGGCGGGGTAGAGCCGCAGCAGGGCGCCGTCCTCGCCGTAGGCCCGGACCTGCCCGGCCGACTTGTCGACGGTGATGCGGGCGACCTTCGGCGTCTCGGGCATGTCCTTCGCCTTCGGCCGGCCGGTCCCCATCGCCGGCACCGCCGCGACCGTGATCACCGTGCCGGCCTTGTCGAGCGGCTTGCCCGGGTTGAGGGCCTCCAGCAGGGCGCGGCTCATGTGGAAGCGCTCGGCCAGCATCTCGGCCGGGTCGGCATAGGACAAAGCCTTCAGGTCGGCCTGCTCCTCCATGCCAGCCGGCACCTCGGCGAACGGCCCGGCGACGTCCTGCTCGGTGAGCGTGTAGTCGGCGAGCACCGGGCCGGTGCCGGTCGCCGCGAGCTTGTCCCACAGGGCGCGGTCGAGCCGCTCGCCCTTGAGCCCGTTGGCCTCGGCGAAGCCGGCGAGCGCGCCGCGCAGGTTGCCGCCCTGGCGCCCGTCGATCGCGCCGGGCGAGAATCCGGCGCGGTCGAGCAGCACCTGGGCCTTGAGCGTGAGCGGATCGGGCCGGCCGGACTTGCTCTCGCCGGACTTGCCTTCGCCGGACTTGCCTTCGCCGGACTTGCCCTCGCCGGCGGCCTTGTCGGTGACCGCCGCGGCCCAACTCCACCGACCCGGCCGCATGTCCGCCTCCCGCGCTCGTCCGCGTGCACAAGCGCGAAGGGTGCCGTTGCGTTCCACGGGCCGCCGCGGATGGCGGCGGCCTACTGGCAGAGCCGGTGGCCGGCCGGGCGCTCGCGCTCGTCGAGGTGAAGGTGGTTGCCGTGGGCGGCGTCCGAGCCGGGGCCGAGCACGGTGCGGAAGAAGCCGCAGGCCCGCGCCCGCAATGCGGCGGCGAAGACCGCCTCGGGGCTGCCCTCGCGGGTGTCGCCGACCGTCACGGGCGCGCGGCCGGAGAACTCGAACCCCATCACGTCGACGCCGTTGGCGAAGGCGTGCTCGCTGAGCTTGGCGTCGGGGTCGTGGTTCTGGCCCCGGCACTCGTAGGAGGTGCTGATCCGGATCGCCTTCGGGGCCGCCCCGAGGTGGCGCTCGCCGAGGACGCGCACCTCGGTGCTCCAGCGCGCCAGCGCCTCGGCGGCGGTGCAGGTGAGGGTCGCGGCCGGCGTCAGCCCGAGGCCGTCGGGCAGTTCGGTGAGGGTGAGGGGCCGGGCGGCGCCGCACAGCCCGGAGGCCAGCGGCGGGTGCGGCTGGGCCTTGGCGCCGAGCTTCTCCAGCCGCCGCAGGCAGCCGGCATCGTCCGGCACGATCTCGGCGGGTGCCGGCATCGCCTGCGGCGCCGGCAGGTCGGCGGGCCGCTCCGGCGGCAGCGGCGCCGGATCGGGGGCGGGAACGGCCAGGGTCGGTGCCTCGGGGGCGGCCGGCACGTCCGCGGGCCGCGGCGGCGGCAGGGGAGGGGAGCCGGCCGGAGCCTGGGCCAGGGCTGGCGCGGCGAGGAGGACCGCCAGGGCGACGATCGGTCCTGCCCCGACGCGCGACGTGATCCGGCCCATGATCGTTCCCCCCGGCCGACGCGGCGGCTGCGTGGCTCAACGGACGGGCAAGCGTGGCTGTTCCACGGGCCGCGATCCGCCTTGCGCCGCCGACCCCGCCGGCTATCGTCGCGGCAGACCGGCCGCCTCGCGCGGCCTTCGACAGCCAGGATCCCCCGCATGAACGGCCTCACCCCGGACCACGCCCCCAACCCGTTCTCGGAGCCGGCCTGGACCACGCCCCACGGCCTGCCGCCGTTCGAGCGCATCGCGCCGGCCCACTACGAACCTGCCTTCGAGCGCGCGCTCGACGACCACGCCGCCGAGATCGCCGCCATCGCGGGCAACCCGGAACCGGCGAGCTTCGCCAACACGGTCGAGGCGCTGGAACGCTCCGGTGCCGCCCTGCGGCGGGTCAGCAGCACCTTCTTCAACCTCACCGGCAGCCATACCAATCCGGACCTGCAGCAGGTCGAGCGCAGCGTCGCGCCTCGCCTCGCCCGCCACCGCAGTGCGCTGTTCCTGAACCCGGACCTGTGGGCGCGGGTGCGGGCGGTGCCGGAGGACGGCCTGTCCGAGGAGCAGGCGCGGGTGCTCGACCGCTACCGCACGATCTTCCGCCGGGCCGGCGCCGACCTCGACCCGGCGGCCAAGGAGCGCCTCGCCGCCATCGCCGGGCGGCTCGCCGAACTCGGCACCGAGTTCAGCCAGCATCTCCTGGCCGACGAGGCGAACTTCACCCTGGTGCTCGAGGGCGAGGACGACCTCGCCGGGCTGCCGCCGTTCCTGCGCGCCGCGGCGGCGCGGGCGGCGGAGGAGCGGGGTCTCCAGGGCCAGCACGTCGTCACCCTGTCGCGCTCGCTGATCGACCCCTTCCTGGTGTTCTCGACCCGCCGCGACCTGCGCGAGAAGGCCTACGAGGCGTGGATCGGCCGCGGCGAGACCGGCGGCCCGACCGACAACCGCGCGATCATCGCCGAGACGATGCAGTTGCGGGCCGAGCGCTCGCGGCTCCTCGGCTTCTCGAGCTACGCCGAGTACCGCCTCGCCGACACCATGGCGGGCTCGCCCGACGCCGCGATGGGGCTGTTGCGCGACGTCTGGGCGCCGGCGCGCCGGCGCGCGGCGCAGGAGCGCGACCGGCTCCAGGCGATCGTGGGCGAGGAGGGCGGCAATTTCGACCTCGCGCCGTGGGACTGGCGCCACTACGCCGAGAAGCTGCGCCGGGCCGAGCACGACCTCGACGAGGGCGAGATCAAGCCGTACCTGCCCCTCGACGGCATGATCGCGGCGAGCTTCGACACCGCCCACCGGCTGTTCGGCCTCCAGTTCGAGGAACTGAGCGAGTTCCCGCGCTACCACCCCGAGGTGCGGGCCTGGAGCGTGCGCGACCGCGACGGCACCGAGATCGGCCTGTTTCTCGGCGACTACTTCGCCCGGCCGAGCAAGCGCTCCGGCGCCTGGATGAGCGGCTTCCGCTCGCAGGAGAAGCTCGCCGGCCCGGTGACGCCGATCATCGTCAACGTGATGAACTTCGCCAAGGGCGGCGACGGCGAGCCGGCGCTCCTGTCGTTCGACGACGCCCGCACGCTGTTCCACGAGTTCGGCCACGCCCTGCACGGGCTCCTGTCCGACGTCACCTACCCGCTGCTCGCCGGCACCGCGGTGGCCGGCGACTTCGTGGAACTGCCCTCGCAGCTCTACGAGCACTGGCTGGAGCAGCCCGAGGTGCTGCGGGCGCACGCGAAGCACTACCGCACCGGCGCGCCGATGCCGGACGACCTGCTGCAGCGCCTGCTCGCCGCCCGCACCTTCAACCAGGGCTTCGCCACCGTCGAGTACACCGCCTCGGCGATCGTCGACCTCGACCTGCACCTGTCGGGCGAGGCCGAGGCCGGGCTCGACGTGCTCGCCTTCGAGGCCGAGAGCCTGCGGCGCATCGCCATGCCGGCCGAGATCGGCATGCGCCACCGCACGCCGCACTTCGCCCACATCTTCGCCGGCGAGGGCTACGCGGCGGGCTATTACAGCTATCTCTGGTCGGAGGTGCTGGACGCCGACGCCTTCGATGCGTTCCGGGAGGCCGGCGACATCTTCGATCCGGCGACCGCCGCGCGCCTGCGCGACCACGTCTACGCCGCCGGCAACCTGCGCGACGCCCGCAGCGCCTACACGGCGTTCCGCGGCCGGCTGCCGAGCATCGACCCGCTGCTGCGCAAGCGCGGGCTCGCGGCCTGAGCAGCCGGAGGGCCGCTAACGATTTGGTAAACAAACATCGTTAGCAAAAGCTTCCTGTGGTTCGAGGAAGCCAGTGCCATGAAGGACCAGAAGGACGCGGCCCCGGCGGCCAAGGTCGAGGAGGCCCCCGCCGCCGCGAAGGCCGAGACCGCCGCGGCGCCGCGGCGCCCGGCCTTCCGGCTCCGGCTGAAGCCGCCGGTGATCGCCGGCCTGCTCGGGGCGCTCTGCCTCGGGGCGGTCGGCGGCGGCGCTGCGGTGGCGCTCCTCGGCAAGGGCCAGCGCAGCGAGCGGCCGGTGGTCACCCGGGCCGAGTGGAAGGCGCTCGCCGCCCGCATCGACACCGCGGCGACCGACATGACCGGGCTCGCCACCGACCTCAAGCTCCTGCGCGATCAGGTCGCCCAGGGCCGCGAGGCGGCCGACCGGGCCCGAACCGAACTCGGCGGCCGGATCGGGCAGGCCGGCGAGCGCGCGCAGCGCCAGGAGGGCGAGACCGCGGCGAAGCTCGCCGGTCTCGGCGACAAGCTGGAGCAGTTCGACCGCGAGCAGGCGGCGCGCCTGACGGCGCTCGGCGAGCGGATCGACCGCAAGGTCGCGGCCGCCCATGCCGCGGCGATTCCCGCGCCCGTGGCGCAGGCGCCCGCCGCGAAGCCGGCGCAGGTCGCCTCGGCCGAGCCGGCACTGACCGGCAGCCTGCCCGACAAGGCCAAGCCGCCGACCGTCGACGGCTGGGTGCTGCGCGACGTCTACGACGGCGTGGCGATGATCGAGAACCGCAGCCGGCGGCTGGTCGAGGTCGGCCCCGGCGACACGCTGCCCGGAGCCGGGCGGGTCGAGGCGATCGAGCGGCGTGGCCGGACCTGGGTCGTGGTGACCAGCAAGGGCCTGATCACGTCCCAGGCGTGGTGAGGATCACGCGGCCGGCTGGGCGGCTTCGCTGGCCGCCGGCGGGCGCGGTTCGAGGCTCGCGATGCCGGCGCGCAGCCGCCGACGCCCCCGCGCCTTCGCCTGGCTGCGCAGAGCGGGCGTCGGATGGAGAATCTCGGCGAGCCGCGTGAGAGCGGCGACGTCGTCGAGGTTCCGGGCGTCGAAATCGGACATGACCATTCCCCGGGGCACTGCCCGCGGTTGTAGGGGGGATACGCTGACGGCTACTGATCGCAGAGACAACGAGCGTCTGCCCCAACAGTTCCGCATTTGCGGATTCCACGCAAGACCGAAGTTCTCGCGAGACTACTGATCGGAGCCGCCACCGTCGTCGGCGGTTTCGGAAGTCCTAAGTCCGGCTCTGAAATTTCCCGGTGCGGCATCGCACATCGGTAACATGCTGCGATGCACTGTTGCGCTTTCCGTCGGAACGCGGCGGCAAGTCTAAGCGGTGCCGTCAGAGTTCGCAGAGGCGCACCGGCAGGCCGCGAAATCCGGTCTCGAGCACGAACAGATGCCCTGCCATAGGGTCGATCGTCGGATCGCGACCGCGCAGGCAAGTCGTGACGTAGAGGGTGGTCAGATCGGGGCCGCCGAAGGTGCACTTGGTGACCAGGGACGTCGGAATCGGAACGATTCGCTCGATGGTTCCGTCTGGTCGAAACCGCGTGATGCGCGATCCGCCATAGTGACAGATCCAGAGATGCTCGTCGGCATCGACGGTCAGGCCGTCCGGCTTGCCCCAGCCGTCCTCGAACCGGATGATCTCGCGTGGCTCTCCGGGGCGGGAGCCGGGGCCGTGGGACGAGGCCCGAATCACCCCGGCGGCGGTGTCGATCGTGTAGAGCGTGCGGCCGTCCGCCGAGGCGACCGGACCGTTCGTCACCGCGCTCGCGCCGCCGAATGCGTCGAGGCTCCGCCCGTCGTAGCGGTAGAAGGTGCCGGTCGGGTCCGCCTCGGCGTCGTCCATGGTGCCGAAATAGACCGCGCCGTCGGGTCCGACCTGTCCGCTGTTGAGCCGGTTGCCGGGCCGGCCGGATTCGGGCGCCAGGATCGGGGTGCGCTCGCCGGTCGTCAGATGCAGGCGGGCGAGGCCCGACCGGAAGCCCGCCACCACCACGTCGGGATCCGGGGTCGGCAGCGCGAAGCCGAGCTTCTCGTCGAGGGGCAGGCGCACCGTCTCGTCCCGGTCGGGCCAGTGGCGCCAGACCGCCGGATCCTCGATGTCGACCCAGATCAGGCCGCCGGAGCGGGCGTCCCAGACCGGCTCCTCGCCGAGGGCGCAGCGGCACGCGACGGCGACGCGGGGTATCTCCGGGTGGATCGTGGGCGACATCGCCGCGGCTCCGGCTCGTGGGGGGCCTCGGAGCAACGTGCGGAGTCCGGTCGGGTTCGGCTCCGGGCGGTTCGGCGGCGCAGGCGCGCCGCTTCAGGTCAATCGCGGCGCAGGCGCGCCATCCGAACCGTCAATCGCGGCGCAGGCGCGCCGCCTGGGCCATGCGGATCAGGTCGCGGGCGGTCAGGCCGCCGTGCTCGGTGTCGGCCGCCTCGTCGCCCGACCGGGCGGCGTGGAGGCGGAGGGCGACCGGGGCCTTGCGCCGCACGGTTCCGGTCCGGTTCATGAAGGCTCCGAAACGCCAAGCCTTCGCCAGTGCTCTCATCGGGTTCCCCGTGCGAATCGATGGCTTAACCATATCGAAGCTTTGCATGCTGCGACATTCTTGACCTCCCGGCCAGCGGCCCTAGGCCGGTCGGTCGAGGGCTCAGGCCGTGTCCTCGCGCAGGAGTTCGGTGTTGACCGCGAACGCCGCCATCGCGCCCTCGGCGGCGGCCACCACGGCGAGCTGGACCCGCCGCGAGGCGTCGCCGGCGACGAACAGGCCCGGGACGTTGGTCTTCTCGTAGTCGCTCGTCGGCACCGTGCCCTTCTCGGTCAGATCGCAGCCCAGCCGCGCCACCAGGGGCGAGGGCACGCACTCGGCCGGCGTGAAGAACACGGCGGCGCAGGCCAGGGCGTCGCCGTCGCCGAACCGGACCCGCTCCAGGCGGCCGTCCTCGCCCTCGACCCGGGTGACGGGGCGCTCCTCGATCCGGATGCCCTGGCGGGAGAGCCGGGCGCGGTCGTCCTCCGACAGCGCCTCCGCCGGGCCGTCGGTGCAGAGCGTGAGGTCGCGGCTCCAGGCGGTCATCTCGAGGGCGAGGCCCTTGCCGCAGCCGCCGCGGCCGTAGACCACGAGCGGCCGGTCGCGGTTCTCGAAGCCGTCGCAGTAGGGGCAGTGATGCACGCCGTGACCCCAGAACTCGGCGAAACCCTCGACCGGCGGCAATTCGGTGCGCAGGCCGGTGGCGAGGATCAGGCGGCGGGTCCGCTCGCGGGTGCCGTCCGCGAGCACGACCTCGAAGCCGTCCGCGACCCGGGCGGCGTCGGCGACGTCGCCGGCCCGGCGCTCCACCGTCTCGTAGCGGTCGAGCTCGCCGCCGGCGATCTCGCGCAGCGTCCCGGGCGGGCAGCCGTCGCGGCTGAGAAAGCCGTTCATGTGGCCGGTCACGGCGTTGCGCGGATGGCCGGCATCGACCAGCAGCACCCGGCGCCGGCAGCGGCCGAGGATGAGGGCCGCGCTGAGCCCCGCCGGCCCGCCGCCGACGATGATGACGTCCCGCATCGCGACTCCGCGTCCTGTCCCGTGTCCCGGGTAGACGCACCGGGCCGCCCCGGGTTTCGTATGACGTTGAAGCGGAAACGAAAAAGGGCGCTCGCGCGCCCTCGTTCGCCGGTCCTGGCGGTCCGGTTCAGGCGGCGGTCTTCACCGGCACGCCCTTCTCGGTCAGCATCTGCTGCAGCTCGCCGGACTGGAACATCTCGCGGGTGATGTCGCAGCCGCCGATGAACTCGCCCTTGACGAAGACCTGCGGGATGGTCGGCCACTGCGAGAAGGCCTTGATGCCCTCGCGGATCTCCATGTCCTCGAGCACGTTCACGCCCTTGAACGTCACGCCGAGGTAGTTGAGGATCTGGGCGACCTGCCCCGAGAAGCCGCACATCGGGAATTGCGGCGTGCCCTTCATGAACACGACCACGTCGTCGGACTTGATCTCGTTCTCGATGCGGGTGTTGACGTCGGTCATGGTGGGTCCTTTCGCGGTGATGCCGAGATGGCGACGGCCATCCGGGAGAGCAAGGCATCCATCGTGGCGGCCTCGTCGAGAAGGTCGTCCAGGCCGAGCGGACAGGTGGCGGGCAGCGGCTGCACCAGCCGGACGCCGTATTCATCGAGGTCGCGTCGCGCTTCCGCGATGGCCCGGCCCCACAGGTGGTCGAGGTCGAGGAGGCGACGCATCGACGGCGTGAACTCGGCTCCGATCCGCAGCCGCCAGACGTCGATCTCGTGGCGCCAGTGCCGGCGGCTCGGCGCGTCCGGGTCGGACAGGATCTTGAGCAGGTGGGCCAGGACCAGTTCGATCTTCCGGGCCACGCCGGCCGTCTGCGAGCGGCCCACGCTCAGGACCTCGTCGATCAGATTGTCCCAGTCGACCTCACGCGACAGGTCGTCGGTGCGTGCGGCCAGTTCGCCGAGACGCCGCGCCTGCCGGTGCGACCAGGCGACGACATCGCGGTGATAAAGGGAGTTCCCCGCCTCGGCGCTCCGGCCGGCGAGCTGGCGGGCGAGGTGCGGCACCTCGTCGGCGGGGGCCGCGCAGGCCAGCAGGGCATCGAGATACGCGCCGATGCCGCCCTCGGCGTCGTAGCGGATGTCGTTGAGATGGGCGGCGACGGTGGTGCCGTCGACGGTCTGGTTGCGGCGGATCAGCGTCCCGATCGCATCGAACACCGCCTGATCCAGCGGATCGCTGAAATCGGGCGCGTCGAGTTCGCTCCGGATGCGATGGTAGAGTGCGGCATCGTCCAGAAGGGCGCCCAGCAGCCGTCGCCCGGCCTCGACGAGGTCCGGCCGCGGGCATGCCGGATCGACGGACGGGTCCCGGTTCAGGGAAGGGCGGCCCATGACGTGCGACGCCTCGGCGTGATCGGTCGGCTAATCCTGCGGCACGCCCGTGGTCAGGGCAAGCGCGTGCAGCACGCCGCCCATCCGGCCCTGGAGGGCGCCGTAGACCATCTGGTGCTGCTGCACCCGCGACTTGCCCTTGAACGCCGCCGACACCACGGTCGCGGCGTAGTGGTCGCCGTCGCCGGCGAGGTCGCGGATCTCGACCGTCGCGTCGGGCAGGGCTTCGCGGATCATCGACTCGATCTCGCGCGCATCCATCGGCATCGGGGTTCTCCAGCTCAGGCCGCGGCGTCGGCGGAGGCGGCCATGTAGTCCGGCAGCCAGGATTCGTGGGTGGCGCGCAGGGCGCTCACCGATATGGTTTCGTCGCCCGGCAGGGTCAACGAATCCGAACCGGTGACGCCGACCACCGCCGCGTCGATGCCCTGGGCCGAGGCGCTGTAGAGCAGGTCCGGCACCGTCTCGGGATCGACCGCGAGCAGGTAGCGGCCCTGGTCCTCGCCGAACAGGTAGGCGTGGCAGGGGATCGCGAACGGGCATTCCGGCAGCGCCGCGCCGATGCCGCCGGCCATCGCCATCTCGGCCAGCGCCACCGCGAGGCCCCCGTCCGAGAGGTCGTGGACGGTGTCGACGAGGCCCGACGTGATGAGCCCGCGCACGAAGTCGCCGTTCCTGCGCTCGACCGCGAGGTCCACCGGGGGCGGGGCGCCCTCCTCGCGGCCGCAGATCTCGGCGAGGTAGACCGACTGGCCGAGCCACCCTCGCGTGGCGCCGATCAGCACCAGCGCGTCGCCCTCGCGCTTGAGGGCGAGCGTCGCGATCCTCGCCACGTCGTCGACCACGCCGACGCCGCCGATGGTCGGGGTCGGCAGGATGCCGACGCCGTTGGTCTCGTTGTAGAGCGAGACGTTGCCCGAGACGATCGGGAAGTCGAGCGCCCGGCACGCCTCGCCGATGCCCTGGAGGCAGCCGACGAACTGGCCCATCACCTCCGGCTTCTCCGGGTTGCCGAAGTTGAGGTTGTCGGTGACGGCGAGGGGACGGCCGCCGACCGCCGTGATGTTGCGCCAAGCTTCCGCCACCGCCTGCTTGCCGCCCTCGACCGGGTCGGCCTCGCAGTAGCGCGGGGTCACGTCGGTGGTCATGGCCAGCCCCTTCGGGCCGTCCTCGACCCGCACCACCGCGGCGTCGCCGCCGGGCTTCTGCACGGTGTTGCCGAGGATGAAGTGGTCGTACTGCTCCCACACCCAGCGCTTCGACGACAGGTCGGGCGAGGCGACGAGGGTCTTCAGCGCGTCGACGTTGCGCACCGGCGCCGCCACGTCCTCGGCCTTGAGCACCGGCTGGTGGGTGTTGGCGCGGTGGGGCCGGTCGTAGAGCGGCGCCTCGTCGCCGAGTTCCTTGATCGGCAGGTCGGCGACCGTCTCGCCGCCGTGCTTGATGACGAAGCGCAGGGTGTCGGTGGTGTGCCCGATGATCGCGAAGTCGAGGCCCCACTTGACGAAGATGGCTTGCGCCTCCGCCTCCATGCCGGGCTTGAGCACCATCAGCATGCGCTCCTGGCTCTCGGAGAGCATCATCTCGTAGGCGGTCATGCCGGGCTCGCGGGTCGGCACCGCGTCGAGGTTCAGCTCGACTCCGAGATTGCCCTTGGCGCCCATCTCGACCGCCGAGCAGGTCAGGCCGGCCGCGCCCATGTCCTGGATCGCGATGACGGCGCCGGACGCCATCAGTTCGAGGCAGGCCTCGAGCAGCAGCTTCTCCGCGAAGGGGTCGCCGACCTGCACGGTCGGGCGCTTCTCCTCCGAGGCGTCGTCGAAGGCCGCCGACGCCATGGTGGCGCCGTGGATGCCGTCGCGGCCGGTCTTCGAGCCGAGATAGACGATCGGGTTCCCGACCCCGGTCGCGGCGGCGTAGAAGATCGCGTCGGCCCGCGCGAGGCCGACCGCCATCGCGTTGACCAGGATGTTGCCGTCGTAGCGCTTGTGGAAGCCGACCGAGCCGCCGACCGTCGGCACGCCGAACGAGTTGCCGTAGCCGGCGATGCCGGCCGAGACGCCGCCGACGAGGTGGCGGGTGCGGGGATGGTCGGGCGCGCCGAACCGCAGGGCGTTGAGCGCCGCGATCGGCCGCGCGCCCATGGTGAACACGTCGCGCAGGATGCCGCCGACCCCGGTCGCCGCGCCCTGGTAGGGCTCGATGAAGCTCGGGTGGTTGTGGCTCTCCATCTTGAACACGCAGGCGAGCCCGTCGCCGATGTCGATGACGCCGGCATTCTCGCCCGGGCCCTGGATCACCCACGGCGCCGAGACCGGCAGCTTCTTGAGGTGCAGCCGCGACGACTTGTAGGAGCAGTGCTCGTTCCACATCGCCGAGACGATGCCGAGCTCGGTGATCGTCGGCTCGCGTCCGATCAGCCCGACGAAGCGGGCGTACTCGTCCTCGGTGAGGCCGTGCTGGCGCACGAGGTCGGGGGTGATGGAGACGTCGTTGCGGATCATGCGGCGGTCTCGGGCGGGCGGCGGGGCTGTCTGGCCCTGCGCTTAAAGCCGGAACGGGCGCGAAGGCAACCGCGGGGTGACACCTTGGGTTTACGGCCGGCTCGGGATCCGGGAGGATCGGATGAACCGACGACTGCGGCGGCAAGCCCGCGGGACGGGAGGAGACACGCCATGACCCATCATCCGCGAACCGTGCCGACGGGGGGGCCCGCGTGAGCCTGTCGCAGAAGCTCGCCGCCCGGGCCGAGGCCGGCAACCCGGTCCGGGTCGGAGTCATCGGCGCCGGCAAGTTCGGCTCGATGTTCCTGTCGCAGGGGCCGCGCACCCCCGGCCTGCACGTCGCCGGCATCGCCGACCTCGATCCGGAGCGCGCCCGGCAGGCGGTCGCCCGGATCGGCTGGCCGGCGGAGCGCAGCAGCGCCCGCTCGCTCGCCGAGGCGATGCGCACCGGCGCCACGTTCATCACCGAGGATGCCGCGGCGCTGACCGCCGGCGACGGTATCGACGTGATCGTCGAGGCGACCGGCAATCCCGGGGTCGGCATCCGCCACGCGCTCCACGCCTTCGCGCACGGCAAGCACGTCGTGATGGTCAACGTCGAGGCCGACGCGCTGGCCGGGCCGCTCCTCGCCCGAAGGGCGGCGGAGGCCGGGGTGCTGTACTCGTTCGCCTACGGCGACCAGCCGGCCCTGATCGCCGAGCTGGTCGACTGGGCCCGCACCGCCGGCTTCCACGTCGTCTGCGCCGGCAAGGGCACCAAGTACCTGCCGGTCTACCACGCCTCGACCCCCGACACGGTGTGGCGCCATTACGGCTTCAGCGAGGAGCAGGTCGCCGGCGGCGACTTCAACCCGCAGATGTTCAACTCCTTCCTCGACGGCACCAAGTCGGCGCTGGAGATGGCGGCGGTGGCCAATGCCTGCGGGCTCGACCCGGCCCCGGACGGGCTCGCCTTCCCGCCTTGCGGCGTCGACGACCTGCCGGGCGTGCTGCGGCCGCGGGAGGACGGCGGCATCCTGTCCCGGTCGGGCACCGTCGAGGTGGTGTCGTCGCTGGAGCGCGACGGCCGGCCGGTGTTCCGCGACCTGCGCTGGGGCGTCTACGTCACGTTCGAGGCGCCGTCCGACTACGTCCGGCGCTGCTTTGCCGAGTACGGGCTGAAGACCGATTCCACCGGGCGCTACAGCGCGATGTACAAGCCCTATCATCTGATCGGGCTCGAACTCGGCCTGTCGGTGGCGAGCGTCGTGGTGCGGGGCGAGCCGACCGGCACCACCCGGGGCTTCTCCGGCGACGTGGTGGCGACGGCCAAGCGCGACCTGTCGGCGGGCGAGCGCCTCGACGGCGAGGGCGGCCACACCGTCTACGGCCGGCTGATGCCGGCGGCCGATTCGCTGAGGGCGGGCGGCCTGCCGATCGGGCTCGCCCACGACCTCGTCCTGACCCGCCCGGTCGCCGCCGGCCGGCCGGTCTCGTGGGACGACGTGGCGTTCGACCCCGACAGGCCGGCGATCCGCTTCCGGCGCGAGATGGAGGCGCTGTTCCGGGGGGAGGCGGGCGGCTGACCGGGCCGCGGCCGGCGCCGGGCCGACGCCGGCCGCTCTCAGAGTCTGTTCGAGTGCCTGACCCTAAGCAGATTTCGCAAAAGTGGTAGCCGATTTTGCGACAAAAATTTGCGAAAAATCAAGAATCTAAGCAGACGAAGCGTTGGTGTGCCAACGCGAGTCTGCTCAGTATTTGCCGCGCGAAGCACCCCTTTCCGGGCCCGAATGGGCCTACACGACTGAAGCGAAGCGGAAGGAGATCCGGGATCCAGACGTCAGGTGTGCCGCGAAGCGGCTCCATATTCTGCAACGTTGCAGAGATTCGGACGCTTCGCGACGTCTTGTGCTGGATCCCGGGTCACATTCCGCTGGCGCTGCATGCGCCCGGGAAAGCGGCGCTTTTTCTTTAGATCACGAGTCAAGCAGGCCCTCAGTCGGTCGTCGAGATGTCCGGCTGCTGCGAACCTTCCTTGAAGGTCTTCACCGCCGAATCCCGGCCCTGGTTGGAGGTCGAGATCGTCAGGTAGCCGAGCCGCGAGGGCATCGTGTGGACCGTCGTCGCGGAGGGCGGCAGGGCGGGCTGCAGGGGCGGCGGGGCGTGCTGGGCCCGGGCGGCGCCGGCGGCGGTCGCGACGAGGACGCCGCCGAGGAGGAGCTCGGGGATGAGGAGCTTGGAGAGCATGGTCGCACGTCTCGCACGAGGGGGCGGGACGCGCGGCGTCCCGCTCAGGGGCAGGCCGGCCCGAACGCGCCGCTAAAGCAGGTGTTGGCCGTGGCCGCGCTCAGGACCTGTGCGGCGTACTTTGTATTGAGGCTGATTGTGTAAGTGTTGACCTGATCGGTCGAAGTGTCGAAATTCACCCCGAGAGGGTTGATGAATCCTGAGATCAATGAATAGTTTCCGTTGAATTCCGGGCTGACGTGGAGCGTGAACGAGTAGGTGAGCTGGCCGACGAGCAGGTTCTCGGCGGTCGGGTAGACGGTCTTCTCGTTGGCGGTCATCTCCGTGGCGGAATCCTGCAGCCATTGCGCGAGGGTCCGCCCGCCGACCCGGACGCGGGTGAAGTTCTCGTATTCCTCCCAGCCCGGATCGCTCGCGACGAGGTGCTGGACCTCCTGGATTGCGTCGAGGAGCGTCCGGCTCCGGCTCTTGAACAGGGACTTGTAGCAGTAGAAGCGCTCGTCCGCCTGCGGGTGGGCGTTGTAGACCGTCGAGAACTTCGCCGCGGCCGGCGGCGTCTCGCCGCGCGGCGAGTACGACTGGACCGGGCCGAGATCGCCGTTCTGCAGGATGGCGTAGGAGTGGATGAACTCGGACACCTTCGTCTGCGTCAGCGACCCGCCGAGGCCGCGTCCGAGTGAGCCCTCCAGGTCGATGCGTCCGGCCTTCGAGGCGAGCGACGGCTTCTCGCGCGTGTAGCCGAGGGTCATCGACAGCGAGTCGATGTTCTGGAGGTCGACGTTCAGGAAGCCGAGCTGGCGCGAGTCGATGTCGATGTAGGGGAACTGCCGGATCGTCTCGATCCTGTCCGCGACGAGGTGGTCGACGCCGCGCTTGGTGTCGGCCTGGACCTGCGCGAACAGCGGCGACACGTAGCTGCTGCGCAGCTTGTTCTCGACCAGGAAGGTCGTGACCTCGCAGCGGATCGACTTCACCACGTCCGAGATCTTCGGCCCCATGCCCAGGACCTTGTCGGGCTCCTGGAAGTGGTAGGGCGACAGGTTGCAGGAGGCGACGGCGAGGCTGGCCGACAGGACGATGAACACTCGCATGGCGCCAGACTGAATCCTGCGGTCCCGCAATGGCACGATGCTTAACGGACGGTTTCCGGCTGACAACGGCTCCCGGCGCAGAAAAATTTTGTCCGCCGAAAGGTTGCCCGCGAGCAACACCGGAACGACGGCGAAATTAATGTTTCGTTAATACTTTCGGGCGGCCGCGCAGGTGGCGCCGCCTCATCCGCCGCGGCGTTCCGAGCCCGTCCCGACCTGGAACTCGGGATCGACCGGCACCTGCATCGCGGTCACGAGGGCGTTGGTCTTGGCCGCCATGCCGATCACCGCGAGCAACTCGCCGTGCTGAGCGTCGGTCATGCCCTTGGCCCGGGCGGCGGCGGTGTGGGAGTGGACGCAGTAGCCGCAGCCGTTGGCGGTCGAGACCGCGATGTAGATCATCTCCTTGGTCAGGGCATCGAGGGCGCCGCCGGCCATCACCACCTTCAGGCTCGCCCAGGTCCGCTCCAGCACCGCCGGCTGGTTGGCGAGGCCGCGCCAGAAGTTGTTGACGAACGGGTTCCCGCGGGTGGCGCGGATGTCGTCGAACACCGCCTTCACCCGCGGCTCGGCCGCCGCCTCCTCGTCGCTCCACAGCCGCGCCGTCGCCATCCCGAATCTCCCGTCGTGCTCGCGCCGACCTTTCCGCGAACGGCGCATCCCGTCGAGGGGGTGGGGACAGTCATCCACGGCTGTTCGATCGCGCCGGCGAAGTCGCAGTGCCGACCCTTCGCCGCTCGTCGGCCGGCGCCGGGACGAACGGGAGAGCCGGATCGACATCGCGTCGTCGCTTCCAAGTAACTCCGGGGAGGTAGTGCCGAGTGGACATCGGCAGCGGCTTGCCGGGCGATGGCGCCGACGATAGCACTTGCCTGCACACGGCAAAATTCGAAGAACCGTAGGGGAGGCTGCGATGAGCGCATCGGTTCCTGGATTCTCGGCTGTCATCGCATCGAAGATCGACCGGTCGGTCCAGCTACGGCGGTCCGAGATTCAGGGCGACGTGCTGATCGGGCTGCAGAAGGACGTCGAATTCTTCATCTTCTTCCGGATCGAGGATGCGGATGCGTTCAAGCGGGTGGTCCGGGACCATCTCGCCGATCTCGTCACGACGACCGAGGCCGTCCGCTCGCGCGAGTTGCAGATCGCGGCCGCCAAGGAGGCGGGCGACCTGGAGCGGCTGCCGTTCGTCGGCTTCAATCTCGGCTTCACGCACCAGGGCCTCGGCGCCCTGGTCGGGGAGGGGGGTGCCGACGGCATGGACCCGTCGTTCATGGCCGGCGCCGCCGCCCGCGCCGCCGACCTGAACGACCCGGCCGGCCAGGACGGCACGCTGGCGTGGAAGCCCGGCTTCGCCGATGGCGGGATCGACGGCGTGTTCCTTCTCACCGGCCCGCTGGACTGCAAGGATGCCGTCCATCCCCTCCTCGTGGAGAAGCGCGACGACGTGCTGGCCCTGGCCGGCGGATCGATCTCGATCGTCCACGAGGAGACCGGCCGGGTCCGGCCCGAGCGCGGCCACGAGCATTTCGGCTTCCGGGACGGCATCTCCAATCCGGGCGTGCGCGGGCTGACCCCGAACCAGAACCCGGCCGACGGCGACCAGGGCGCCCCGGGCCAGGACCTGCTGTGGCCGGGGGAGTTCGTGTTCGGCTATCCCGTGCAGGATCCGGAGAAACCCTTCACCGAGCCCGGCGACCCGCCCGGCCTGCCGCAGGCCTGGATGCGCGACGGCTCCTACATGGTGTTCCGGCGCCTGAAGCAGCTCGTCCCGGAATTCGACGCCTTCCTGGACGAGCGGGGCGAGGCGCTCGGTCTCGATCCGGCGCTGCTCGGCGCCCGCATGGTCGGCCGCTGGAAGAGCGGGGCGCCGGTGATGATCGCGCCGCTCCAGGACGAGCCCGCGATCGGCGGCGCGCCGCTGCTCAACAACGACTTCGAGTTCGGGTCCGACCCGCACCAGCGCCGCTGCCCCTACGCGGCCCATATCCGCAAGACCTATCCGCGCGACGACCTCGCCCGCCTGATCCCGAACGGCGAGGGCGTGGTGCAGACCCACCGCATCATGCGCGCCGGGATCCCGTTCGGGCCCGAGGTGACCGAGGCCGAGGCCGAATCCGGCACCAGCGCGGCTGAGCGCGGCCTGTTGTTCGTCTGCTACCAGACCTCGATCGTCGAGCAGTTCGAGTTCATCCAGAAGGACTGGAGCAACGCCCCGGGCTTCCTGTTCGACCAGACGCGACCGGGATCCGACGAGGCCGTCGAGCCCGGCCACGACCCGATCATCGGTCAGGCGTCGGGCGCCCGCGAGATGGACGAGCCGGTCCCGAACTACCCGTTCGGATCCCGGCGCTCGACGCTCGCCATGCCGAACCCGTTCGTGGTCCCGGACGCGGCGGCGTACTTCTTCATGCCGTCGATCTTCGCCCTGCGCACGGCCCTGTCGGAGCCGGGCCCCGCGACCGTGACCGCCTCGGCCGAGCGCAAGGGACGGGCCGAGGCCCGCACCTGAGCCCTCAGCCGCCGAGCGGCGCCGTCGCGCCCTCGAGCCAGTCGCGGGTCGCGGCGTCGAGGAGCGGCGACAGTTCCTCGCGCACCCGGGCGTGGTAGGCGTCGAGCCACGCCGCCTCGGCCGGACCGAGCAGGCCGGGATCGATCAGCGCGCGGTCGAACGGCGCCAGGGTCAGCGTCGCGAAGCCGAGCATCGGCCGTTCGCCGCCCGCCACCGCGCGCTCCTCGACCAGCACGAGGTTCTCCAGCCGGATGCCGTAGGCCCCCGCCCGGTAGTAGCCCGGTTCGTTCGAGACGATCATCCCGGGCTGGAGCGCGACGTGGCCGGTCTTGGCGATGCGCTGCGGCCCCTCGTGCACCGACAGGAACGCCCCGACGCCGTGGCCGGTGCCGTGGTCGAAGTCGAGCCCGGCCTCCCACAGCGGCCGGCGGGCGAAGCCGTCGATCTGGGCGCCGGTCGTGCCGCGGGGAAACACCGCGGTCGCGATCGCGATGTGCCCGCGCAGGACCCGGGTGTAGCGGTCGCGCATCTCGTCGGTCGGCGCGCCGACCGCGACGGTGCGGGTGATATCGGTGGTGCCGTCCGGGTACTGCGCGCCGGAATCGACGAGGAACAGCTCGCCCGGGGCGAGCCTCCGGTCGCTGGCCCGGGTCACCCGGTAATGCACGATCGCGCCGTTGGGGCCGCTGCCCGAGATGGTCGGGAACGACACGTCGCGCAGGTCGCCCGCCTCGGCCCGGAACGCTTCGAGGCGGGCGACCGCCGCGATCTCGCTGACCGCGCCGCCGGGCGCCTCGCCGGCGAGCCAGGCGAGGAACCGGGTCATGGCGGCGCCGTCGCGGCGGTGGGCGGCGCGGCTGCCGGCGATCTCGGCGGCGTTCTTCACCGCCTTCATCGCGGTGATCGGGTCGGGCCCGACATCGACGCGCCCGCCCGCCGCCTCGATCCGGCGGCGCAGCGCCACCGCGCCGGTCGCCGCGTCGAGGCGCACCGTCGCGCCGGCGCTGCCGAGGGCGTCGAGCCGCGCCGTCAGGGCGTCGGGGGCCGCGACCTCGGCGAGGCCGGACAGCGCCGCCTGCGCCTCCGGCGTCGGCTTGCCGGGATCGAGGAACAGCACCGGCATCCCCTCCCGCGGCAGGAGCGCGTAGCCGAGGGGGATCGGCGTGTGGGCGACGTCGCCGCCGCGCAGGTTGAACGTCCAGGCGAGGTTGTGCGGGTCCGAGACCACCAGGGCGTCGAGCTTCGCCCTGGCCAGCGCCTCGCGCACCCGCCCGATCTTGTCGGCGGCGGTCTCGCCCGCCAGCGCGTCGGGCTGCGGCACCACCGGGGCGCGCGGCGCGCCCGGCCGATCGACCCAGATCAGGTCGACGAGGTTGAGGTTCTGGGGTTCCAGCCGCCCGCCCGCCGCCGCGGCCGCCCGTTCCAGCTTGGCGAGGCCGTCCGGGGTGTGCAGCCACGGATCGTAGGCCAGCACCCCGCCGGGCGGCAGGTTGGCCTCGATCCACGCCTCCGGCGTCGTCTCGGCCAGCGGCACCGGGGTGACGAGCGCGGTGTCGACCTGCTCGGCCGCCTGGAGGGTGTAGCGCCCGTCGACCACCAGGGCGGCGCGGTCGCCCAGCACGATCGCGGTGCCGGCCGAGCCGGTGAAGCCGGTGAGCCACGCGAGGCGCTCGGCGTGGGGCGGCACGTATTCCGACTGGTGCTCGTCGGCCCGCGGCACCACGAAGCCGGCCAGCCCCCGCTGGGCCAGGGCGGCGCGCAGGGCGCCGATGCGGGCCGCGCCCTCCCGGTGGCCGGGATCCTCGAAGCTCTGGAAGCGGGCGGAGGAGGGGGGCGGGGCCGTGTGCGTCATGGCCCAAGCGTTACGCCCCGCCCTCCGGCCCGGCAATCCCGGGCCGGGTCAGTACAGCGGGTCGAGCCGGACGTTCGGGATCGCGAACGGGCCGACCATCACCCGCCCGTCGGCGAGCCGCACCGTCGGCAGTGGCCGCAGGCGGCCCTCGTCGGTGCCCGGCCGGGCCGGCGCCTCCGGCTCCTGGCGCCGGCCGCCGCCGAGGAACTGGCCGACGAGGTTGCCGACGAGCGCCGCGCCGTTGCCGCCGAGCCGGCTGCCGAGCTGGGCGCCGATCAGCGGGGCGATCACGCCTTCGAGCCCGGCGGTGCGGACCTCGAACCGGCCGGCGGGCCGGTGCTCGGGATCGAGCGCGACGGTGCCCTCGGCCTGGACCCGGCGGTCGCCCTTGGCCAGCGACAGCTTCGTCAGCTCGACCTCGCCGCCGGCGGCGCGCCACGCCTCCATCTCCACCGGCAGCGGCCGGGTGCGGAACCCCGTCGCCCGCGTCACCGTGGCGTCGAGGGCGATGTCGGCCGGCTCGCTGCCGCCGAGGATCGGGTCGAGCAGCGGCACGCCCGCCCGGGCGACCCGGGTGCTGAGGTCGATCGCGCCGTCGCCCTCGAAGCGGCCGGGGGTCGGCCGGGCGTGCAGTTCGAGATGGTCGGCGGTGAAGGCGACCGGCCGCGGCACCGCGCCGGAGACCTGCCCCTTGAGGCCGTCGACCACCAGCGAGGCGCGCTGGAAGCCGTCGCCGGTGAGGTGCAGGCTGCCCTCCAGCCCGGTCCAGGTCGCGTCGCCGATCCGGCCGTCCTGCTCGACGTGGAACGGCCCGGTCGCCTCCAGGATGACGTGGCGCGGCTGGTAGACCTGTGCCACCGCCACCACCGGCCCGACCGAGAAGGCGACGTCGGAGCGCGCGAAGCGCAGGGCCGCGCAGCGCAGTTCGAGCCGGAAGGGATAGCCGCCGATCGCGCGGTCGGCGCAGGTCCAGGTCCGGCCGGCGGCGGCCTCGCGGGCGATCCAGGCGTCGGTCTCCTGCGCCGCCTTGGCCCGGGCCCAGAACCACCCGCCGGTCCACAAGGCGGCCACCAGCACCAACAGCCCGAACGGCACGAACAGGCCGAGCCGCAGGCCCGGCTTGCGGCCCGCGGCCGTCTCCGGCGGTGAGGTCATGCGATCCATCCCCTGATCCCTCGCCCGATTGAATCGCCTCCCCGTAGCTGCTACCGGCCGCGGCCGGCAAGGAGAGCGAGACGGGCGGGCCGGGGCGGCCGGCTCCCGATCGCCGATTCCGGGAGGACGGACGTGGAGGCGGGCGGCGCGCCGGCGGATCTGTGGGTGTTCGGCTACGGCTCGCTGATGTGGCGGCCGGGCTTCCCGTTCGTCGAGGAGCGGCCGGGGCGGCTGCGCGGCTACCACCGCTCGCTCTGCGTCCTGTCCCACGTCCATCGCGGCACGCCGGAGCGGCCCGGCCTCGTCCTCGGGCTCGACCGCGGCGGAAGCTGCCGCGGCATGGCGTTCCGGGTCGCCGCCGCGGCCGCCGGCGAGACCCTCGCGTACCTGCGGGCGCGCGAGCAGGTGACGGCGGTCTATGTCGAGCGGCGCCTCGGCGTCACCCTCGACGACGGCCGCCGGATCGAGGCGGTGACCTATCTCGTCGACCGCACCCACCCGCAATATGCCGGCCGCCTGCCGGAGGCCGACCTGCTGCGCCTCGTGCGCCAGGGCCTCGGCCGGTCCGGCCCGAACCCAGACTACGTCCGCCACACCCACGACCGGCTGGTGGCCCTCGGCATCGCCGATCCGCTCCTCGCCCGGGTCGCGGCCGCCTGCGCGGTGCCGAGCCCGTAGGCGGGCGCCGGCCCTCCGACGGGGCCCGAGGCGATCATTCCCGGTTCAGGCGCGTTGGTCCCCAACCTCGCGGCGGCCGCCAAGGAACCGCCGCCAAGGAGCCGCCGCCAAGGGGGCCGCATCCCGGCCGCCGCGCAACGGAGTCGCCCCGCGTTGATGACCCCCACCACCCACCTCGCCCTCATCAACGTCTTCGTCGGCGACATCCAGGGCGGGCTCGGCCCCTTCCTCGGCACCTGGCTGGCGCAGGCGGCGCAGTGGGGGCCGAGCCAGGTCGGCCTCGTCACCACCCTCGTCGGCTTCGCGACGCTGGGCCTGAGCGGCCCGATGGGCGCCCTCGTCGACCGGCTGGCGCGGCCGCGGCTGCTGCTCGCCGTCGCCTGCGGGGCGATCCTCGCCGGCACGCTGGCGCTGCTGCCGGCGCGCTCCTTTCCCGCCGTGCTGGCGGCGCAGTTCGTCGCGGCGCTCGGCGGCACGCTGGTGGTGCCGGCGGTCGCCTTCCTCACCCTCGGCATGGTCGGCAAGCAGGCGTTCCCGCGCCAGCAGGGCCGCAACCAGGCCTACAACCACGTCGGCATCCTCGGCGCGGCCCTGGTCATCGGCTTCGGCACGCCGCATGTCGGCCCGAGCATCGCGTTCTGGGTCCTCGGCCTGCTCGCCGCCGCCGCGATCGTCGCCGCCGCGACCACGCCGGCGGGCGCCTTCAACCGGCGCCGGGCGGCCGGCTGGAAGGAGGACGACGCGGACGACGCGCCGCAGCGCTCGGCGATCCTCGCGGTGCTCTCCGATCGCCGCCTGCTGATCCTGTCGGCGGCCCTCGCCCTGTTCAGCCTGTCCAACGGCTCGATGCTGAGCCTCATCGGCCAGAAGCTCGTCGCCTCGGGCCAGGACGGCACCGGCTGGACCGCCCGCTACGTCATGGTGGCGCAACTCGTGATGATCCCGGTGGCGCTGTTCTCCGGCTCCCTCGCCGACCGCCGCGGCCGGCGCCTGCTCCTCGTCGTCGCCTGCGCGGTGCTGCCGGTGCGCGCGGTGCTCTCGGCCCTGGTCGCCGACCCGCTCTGGCTGATCTCGGCCCAGATCCTCGACGGCGTCGCCTCGGGGGTGATCGGGGTCGCGGTGCCGGTGGTGGTCGCCGACCTCACCTGGGGCTCGGGCCGGACCCAGACCGCGCTCGGCTCGGTGGCGGCGGTGCAGGGCATCGGCGGGGCGCTCTCGGGCTGGTTCGGCGGCCTGCTGGCGATCCATCTCGGCTGGACCTGGACCTTCCTGATCCTGGCGGTGCCGGCCGCGGCGGCGCTCGCCCTCGCGTGGTGGCTGGAGGAGAGCTGCGCGCCGGGCGGGACGGGAGCGGCCGGCGAGCCCTGCGGCACCGGCGCCGAGGCGGCCACGACCTGAGGGAGGCCCTCCCCAGCCTTGCAGAGCCGGAGGCGGGCGTCACTCCGCCATAAGCACAACGGCGAGTTGACACCCGCACGGCCGCTGTGCTGTTTCGCCCATGCCGAACGCGCATAAGCGCGGTCCAATAAATGCAAGGGTGAAGCGCCGCGATGGTCCAACCGACCACAGCCGTCAAAGAAGGGTCGTCCGCGCCGGACATCGTCCTGGCGACGGAGGGGCTGACGATGGAGTTCAAGGGCTTCCGGGCCGTGAACGGCGTCGCCCTCCAGGTGAAGCGCGGCACGATCCACGCCCTGATCGGCCCGAACGGCGCCGGCAAGACCACCTGCTTCAACCTGCTCACCAAGTTCCTGACGCCGACCGCCGGCACGATCCGCTACAACGGCCGCGACATCACCAGGATGAAACCCGCCGACGTGGCGCGGCTCGGCCTCGTGCGCTCGTTCCAGATCTCGGCGGTGTTCCCGCACCTCACCGTGAAGGAGAACGTCCGCATCGCCCTCCAGCGGCGCAAGCGCGGCGACTCGTTCGATTTCTGGCGCTCCGAGACGGTGCTGCGGCAGCTCAACGACGAGGCGCTCGCCCTTGTGGAGGCGGTCGGCCTGACGAGCTTCTCCGACATCCCGGCGGTCGAGCTGTCTTACGGCCGCAAGCGCGCGCTCGAGATCGCCACGACCCTGGCGCTGGAGCCCGAGATGCTGCTCCTCGACGAGCCGATGGCCGGCATGGGCCACGAGGACGTCGACCGCACCGCGGCGCTGATCCGCCGGGTGTCGCAGAACCGCACCATCCTGATGGTCGAGCACAACCTCTCGGTGGTCGCCTCGCTCTCCGACCGCATCACCGTGCTCGCCCGCGGGCAGGTGCTGGCCGAGGGCGACTACGCCACCGTGTCGAAGGATCCCCGCGTGATCGAAGCGTATATCGGAGCCGGTCATGGCTGAGGCGGTGATGACGAGGCCGGGCGCGCCGGCCGCGGCCGGCGCCGCCCCGCTGCTCTCCGTGCAGGGCCTCGAAGGCTGGTACGGCGAGAGCCACGTGCTGCACGGCATCTCCTTCGACGTGCGGCCCGGCGAGGTGGTGACGCTGCTCGGCCGCAACGGCGCCGGCAAGACCACGACCCTGCGCGCGATCATCGGCATCCTCGGCAAGCGCAAGGGCTCGATCCGCTACGATGGTCAGGAGACCATCGGCATGGCCTCGCGCAACATCGCCAAGCTCGGCCTCGGCTACGTGCCGGAGGAGCGCGGCATCTTCTCGAGCCTGTCGGTCTACGAGAACCTGATGCTGCCGCCGCGGGTGAAGCCCGGCGGCATGACCGTCGAGCAGATCTACACCCTGTTCCCGAACCTCAAGGAGCGCTCGGGCAGCCAGGGCACCAAGCTGTCGGGCGGCGAGCAGCAGATGCTCGCCATCGGGCGCATCCTGAGGACGGGCGCCAAGCTGATCCTGCTCGACGAGCCGACCGAGGGCCTCGCCCCGGTCATCGTGCAGCAGATCGGCCGCACGCTCGCCCGGCTGAAGACCGAGGGCTACACGATCGTGCTGGTGGAGCAGAACTTCCGCTTCGCCCAGACCGTGGCCGACCGGCACTTCGTGGTCGAGCAGGGCCGGGTGATCGACATGATCCCCAACGCCGAGCTCGATGCCAACATCGACAAGCTCCACACCTATCTCGGTGTCTGAATGGCGGCGCCCGGACCCCCCGGTCCGGGCGCCGGGCCGGACGCGGACCCCACGGTCACGCAGCCGGCCGCTCCGCCGGGCGGCCTGGAGCCGGTGCGGCCGCGGCGCCGCGCCGGGCTCGGCCGCGCCGCCCCTCCGCCCCGGCCGCCGGTTCGGCGTGACGAACCGGCGGCTCCCCCACGGCCCGACCCAACGTCCTCCGCCCCGGTGCGGCGGCAGGACCGGAGGAAACCGATGCTGACACGACTTCTCCTCGCGACCGCGCTCGGTGCGCTCGCCGCCGGCACCGCCCTGGCGCAGACGCCGGTGAAGATCGGCGTGCTCAACGACCGCTCGGGCGTCTACGCCGACCTGTCGGGCGAGGGCTCGGTCGTCGCCGCCCGCATGGCGGTCGAGGACTTCAAGGCCGCCGACAAGGGCCTGAAGGTCGAGATCGTCTCGGCCGACCACCAGAACAAGCCCGACGTCGGCGCCTCGCTCGCCCGGCAATGGTACGACCGCGACGGCGTCGACGCGATCTTCGACGTGCCGACCTCCTCGGTCGCGCTGGCGGTCGCCCAGGTCTCGCGCGAGAAGAACAAGGCGTTCATCGATTCCGGCGCCGGCACCGCCGACCTCACCGGCCCGCAATGCGCCCCGACCACGGTGCACTGGACCTACGACACGGTGGCGCTCGCCAACGGCACTGGCAGCGCGATGGTCAAGCGCGGCGGCGACACCTGGTACTTCCTCACCGCCGACTACGCCTTCGGCCAGGCGCTCCAGCGCGACACCACCGCGGTGGTGACCAAGAACGGCGGCAAGGTCGTCGGCTCGGTCAAGACCCCGTTCCCGACCTCCGACTTCTCGTCGTTCCTGCTCCAGGCCCAGGCGTCGAAGGCGAAGGTGATCGGGCTCGCCAATGCCGGCGGCGACACCATCAACGCGATCAAGCAGGCGGCGGAGTTCGGCATCACCGAGGGCGGGCAGGCGCTCGCCGGGCTGCTGATCTTCTCCTCCGACGTCCACGCCCTGACCCCGAAGGTGGCGCAGGGCCTCGTCTTCACCGAGCCGTTCTACTGGGACCTCAACGACGGCACCCGGGCCTTCTCGGACCGCTTCGCCAAGCTGTCGGGCGGCAAGAAGCCGACCGCGGTGCAGGCCGGCGTCTACGCCAGCGTGCTGCACTACCTCAAGGCGGTCGAGGCGCTGAAGGAGTCCGGCGACGGCACCAAGGTGGTCGCCAAGATGAAGGAACTGCCGACCGACGATCCGCTGTTCGGCAAGGGCACGATCCGCCCCGACGGCCGCAAGATCCACGACATGTACCTGTTCGAGGTCAAGAAGCCCGGCGAGTCGAAGAACCCCTGGGACCTCTACAAGACCCTGGCGACCATTCCGGCCGCCGAGGCGTTCCGCCCGCTGAACGAGGGCAACTGCCCGCTCGTCGCCAAGAACTGAGCTTTTTTCCCGAATGCTCCGGCCGGGACGGCGCGCGCCGCCCCGGCCCTCGCCGCAGCCCCGCACCGAGTCGTTGACTTGCCATGATCACCATCCTCGGCGTCCCCATGCAGGCGCTCTTCGGCCAGCTCCTGCTCGGCCTCATCAACGGCTCGTTCTACGCCATCCTGTCGCTGGGGCTGGCGATCATCTTCGGGCTGCTCAACATCATCAACTTCACCCACGGCGCCCAGTACATGATGGGCGCCTTCGTCGCCTGGATGCTGCTGAACTACGCCGGCCTCGGCTATTGGTGGGCGCTGATCCTCGCTCCGATCATCGTCGGCCTCTTCGGGGTGATCCTGGAGCGGCTGCTGATCGCGCGGCTCTACAAGCTCGACCACCTCTACGGCCTGCTGCTCACCTTCGGCCTCGCCCTCATCATCCAGGGCCTGTTCCGCAACGAGTACGGCGTCTCGGGCCTGCCCTACGCCATCCCCTCCGAGCTGTCGGGCGGCCAGCGCCTGCCGTTCATGTTCCTGCCGAACTACCGCGGCTGGGTCGTGGTCGCCTCGCTCGTCGTCTGCATCGCGACCTGGCTCGTCATCGAGAAGACCAAGCTCGGCGCGTATCTCCGCGCCGCGACCGAGAACCCGACCCTCGTCCAGGCCTTCGGCGTGAACGTGCCGCTGCTGCTCACCCTCACCTACGGCTTCGGCGTCGCGCTCGCCGCCTTCGCGGGCGTGCTCGCCGCCCCCGTCTACTCGGTCAACCCGAACATGGGCGCCGACATCATCATCGTGGTGTTCGCGGTCGTGGTGATCGGCGGCATGGGCTCGATCCTCGGCTCGATCGTCACCGGCTTCACCCTCGGGCTGATCGAGGGGCTCACCAAGGTCTTCTATCCCGAGGCGTCCTCGACCGTGATCTTCGTCATCATGGTGCTGGTGCTGCTGGTGAAGCCCGCCGGCCTGTTCGGCCGCACCGCCTGATCCCGACCCCCTTTCCGAGGACCGCCCGAGATGGCCCATTCCGCCGCGGCCGCCGACGCCGCCCCGATCGCCACCACCGGCCTGCCGGAGAGCCGCGACGCCCGCGCCCTGCACCGCCGCGTGTTCATCGGCATCGCCGTGATGCTCGTCGTGCTGCCCTTCGTCCTCTACCCCGTGTTCCTGATGAAGGTGCTGTGCTTCGCGCTGTTCGCGCTGGCCTTCAACCTGCTGCTCGGCTACGGCGGCCTGCTGTCGTTCGGCCACGCCGCCTACTTCGGCATGGCGAGCTACCTGTGCGCCTACGCCGCCAAGACCTGGGGCGTGACGCCCGAGATCGCGGTCGTCATTGGCACGGTCACGGCGGCCCTGCTCGGCCTCGTGTTCGGGGCGCTGGCGATCCGGCGCCAGGGCATCTACTTCTCGATGATCACCCTGGCGCTCGCCCAGATGGTGTTCTTCTTCTCGCTGCAAGCAAAATTCACCGGCGGCGAGGACGGCATCCAGGCGGTGCCGCGCGGCCACCTGTTCGGGGTCATCAGCCTCGCCGACGACCGGGTGCTGTACGTCCTCGTGGCGGTGATCTTCTTCGCCGGGCTGGCGCTGATCTACCGCATCATCCACTCGCCGTTCGGCCAGGTGCTCAAGGCGATCCGCGACAACGAGCCCCGCGCGATCTCGCTGGGCTACCGCGCCAACCAGTACAAGCTCGCGGTGTTCGTGCTCTCGGCGACGCTCGCCGGCCTCGCCGGCTCGACCAAGGCGATCGTATTCCAGCTCGCCTCGCTCACCGACGTGCACTGGTCGATGTCGGGCGAGGTCGTGCTGATGACGCTGGTCGGCGGCATGGGCACTGTGTTCGGCCCGATCCTCGGCGCCTTCGTCATCATCGCGATGGAGAACTACCTCGCGCAGTTCGGCGCCTGGGTGACGATCATCCAGGGCGTCGTGTTCGTGGTCTGCGTGCTGCTGTTCCGCGAGGGCATCGTCGGGCTGTTCGCCCGCCTGCTCAAGAAGCCGCTCTGATCCCTGGGGCGGGGCCGCCGGCTCCGCCCTACTCGTCGCCGTCCTCGGGCGCCCCGGCGCCCCACAGCACCTGGAGCCGGGCGCGCAGCTCCTCCGGGTCCGGGTCGCCGCCGAAGAACCGTCCGTCGTACTCGGCCGTGGCGCGGAACGCCGCCGCGGCGAGCCGCTCGCCCTCTCGCGTGAGGTGCAGGCCGTGCGAGCGCCGGTCGACCGGCGCCCGGTCGATGAGGCCGCGGGCCGCGAGCCGCGCCACCAGCGGCGCCATGTTGGCCCGCTTGATCCCGAGCAGCCGCCCGAGCGCGCTCTGGGTCGCGTTCCGGTTCTCCGCCAGCACCATCAGCACCGTCGCCTCGGTGATGCGCAGGTCGAGCGGCACCAGCGCCTCGGCGAGCCCCGCCATCAGCGCCGCCGAGGCCCGCCGCAACTGGTAGCCCAGCCGCGCCTCCATCGGGTTGACCAGCGGCGTGTCGTCCTCGGGCATGACGTCGGGGGTCCGTGTCGTTGGGAAGCGGCTGCGCTGCCGGAGGGCGCCCTCTAAGCACCGATCGCGGGGGGGCGCAACGACAGCGCCCGGCCACTCTCCCCCTTTCCCGGACGAGTGCAGCGTCAGCGGAAGGAGATCCGGGATCCTGCACAAGGAGTCGCGAAGCGTCCGTCTTCAACAGCCGTGCCGTCGCACGGAGCCGCTTCGCGGCACATCTGACGTCTGGATTCCGGATCTCCTTCCACTGCGTTCCAGTCGTCCGGAAAAAGGGGGAGGATGTTCCAGCGGACATGGATGACCGTGGGGGCCTGCGGCGTCTCCGCGACCCGACGCACAGGCTTGATCCCACGGCCCTGCGGTGCTCTATTGCTATACAACATAGCAATAACCCGACCGGGAGTGGAACGATGACGGCGAGCGGGCCTGAACCGCGCGGGGCCTCCGCGCAGACCGGGGGCGGGGACGGGCGCCGTCCGGCCCTGGCGCGGCTCCTCGCGCCCCGCTCCATCGCCATCGTCGGCGCCTCGGACAAGCCCGGCGCCCTCGGCGCCTCGGTGCTGGCCAACCTGGAGCGGTTCGGCTTCCCGGGCGAGATCCATCTGGTCAACCCGAAGCGCGACCGCATCGGCGGCCGCGCCTGCGTCCCCGGCGTCGCCGACCTGCCCCTGGGGATCGACGCCGCAGTGCTGGCGATCCCGGGACCGGCGGTGCTCGACGCGGTGCGGGCGCTGGCGGAGCGGGGTGCCGGCGCCGCGGTGATCTTCGCCGCCGGCTTCGCCGAGGGCGGCGAGGAGGGGAGGGCGGCCCAAGTCGAGATCGCCCGGATCGCCCGCGAGACCGGCATGGTGATCGAGGGACCGAACTGCCTCGGGCTCACCAACTACGCCGCGGGCGTGCCCCTGACCTTCGTGGCGAGCGCGCCGCAGGCGGTGCCGGAATCCGGCGGCGTCGGCATCGTGTCGCAATCGGGCGCGATGGCGGTGGTGCTCGGCACGATGCTGAGCGCCAAGGGGCTGCCGCTGACCCTCTCGGTCTCGACCGGCAACGAGGCGGCGAGCGGCGTCGAGGACTACGTCGAGCACCTCGTCGACGACCCCGCGACCCGCGTGATCGCGATGGTGGTCGAGCAGTTCCGGGCGCCGCGCCGCTTCCTCGCCGCCGCCGAGCGGGCGCGGGCCGCCGGCAAGCCGGTGGTGCTGCTGCATCCCGGCCGCAGCAGCGCGGCCCGCGACTCCGCCGCGACCCATACCGGCGCGATGGCGGGCGACTGGGCGCTGATGCGGGCCAAGGTGGAGCAGGCCGGGCTCGTCGTCGCCGACGGGCTCGAGATGCTCGCCGACTGCGTCGACATCGCGTTCCGCTGCGGCCCGGTGCCGGCCGGCGGCACCGCGGTCCTGACCGAGTCCGGTGCGTTCAAGGCGCTCGCCCTCGACCTCGCCGAGGCGATCGGCCTCGACCTGCCGGCCGTCGGCCCCGAGGCCGCCGCGACCTTGCGCGCCGCGATGCCGGACTTCATCCCGGTCTCGAACCCCCTCGATCTCACCGCCCAGACGCTGGTCGATCCCGACCTCTACCGCCGCGCCCTCGCGGCGATCCTCGCCGATCCGGGCTTCGGCAGCGTCGTCCTCGGCATCATCCAGACCGATCCCGAGACCGCCGCCCAGAAATTCTCTCCCATCACCGCGGCGTTGCGCGGGCTCGGGGTCGGCAAGCCGGTCCTGTTCGCCGGCCTCGACGAGGGCGCGGCCGTGCCGCCGGACTACGTCGCGGACCTGCGCGCCCTCGGCGTGCCGTACTTCCCCGCCCCCGACCGGGCCTTCCGGGCGCTCGCCGCCCTGCGGCGCGGCGCGGAGACCGGCGCCGAGGCCGCCGACCCGATCGCGCTGGCGCTGCCGGCCGCGGGCGGCATGATCCCGGAGCACCGCGCCAAGGCGCTGCTGGCGCCGGCCGGCCTGCCGTTCCCGCCCGGCGCCTTCGCGGCGAGCGTGGCCGAGGCCGAGGCCGCCGCCGCCCGCCTCGGCTACCCGGTGGCGCTGAAGGCGCAGGCGGCGGCACTGCCGCATAAGAGTGACGCCGGCGGCGTGGCCCTCGGCATCGCCGATGCGGCGGCGCTGGAGCGGGCCTGGGGCGCGATGCACGAGGCGGTCGCCCGGCACGTCCCGGGGCTGGTGCTCGACGGCGTGCTGGTCGAGGCGATGGGCCGGCGCGGCACCGAGCTGATCGTCGGCGCCCGCAACGATCCCGACTGGGGCGCCGTCATCCTGGTCGGGTTCGGCGGGGTGCAGGCGGAGATCCTGAAGGACGTGCGCCTGCTGCCGGCCGGCCTGTCGCGCACCGCCATCGCGGCGGAACTGCGGGCACTGCGCGCCGGGGCCCTGCTCGACGGCTGGCGCGGCAGCCCGGCCCTCGACGTCGAGGCGGTGGTCGACCTCGTGGTGGTGCTCGGCCGGGTCCTCGCCGGCACCCCGGCGATCCGCGAGATCGACCTCAACCCGGTGGTGGTCCACCCGGCCGGGGACGGTGTCGTCGCCCTCGACGCCCTGATCCTGGCGGATCCGGCCTGACGCCGGGCCACCGGTTCATACGATTTTCGATTGATCGCTCGGCGATTGCTGCGCAATCGCTTCGCGATGCGAAAATCGGCTTCGCTCAGGCGCCGCGCGGGCTGGTGATACGCTTTTCGGAACGAGTCGTCCGAAAAGCGTATCAATTCTGCCAGATCCCGGCCCCCCGCGACTTGGCGTTGGCCTCGGCGGCCGCGAGGTCCGGCGGGGCGTTCGCCGCCGCGCGGGCGGCGCCGTTGAACAGCACCACCTCCGACAGGTCCTGCACCCCCGCCCGGCAGCGGTAGGTCTCGGGTTCGCCGGCCGGGGTGCACTCGACCTCGCGCTTGCGCAGGTACTGGCGGAACTCGCGGGCCGGGCGGCCACCCTGGCCCTCGACGCCAGCGAGGCGCACGCTTTGCCCGTCGAGGCGCAGCCGGCCGGTATCGACCACCTTCGGCACCCCGCGCAGCGCCCGCGGCGTCGTGCTCGCGGTCTTGATCTCGGGGTTCTGCCACGGCGCCCGCACCTCGGCCGAGGCCGGCATCGGGCGCATCCGGCCGGCCGGCGCCTGGGCTTGGGCCGGGGCCTTGGCCGCCTGGGGCTGGCTCGCCTGGACCTGGGCGGCGAAGTCGCGCCACAGGGCGTCGGGGGCGTCGTCGGCGCCGGCCTCCGGCGTGCGGTCGTCCTCGGCCGAGAACCAGGTCCCGACCAGCATTCCGTCGAGGCTGCCGAGGGTGAAGCCGTCGCGGGCGCCCGCCGTCGCCGGCTGCCGGGCGAGCGCCGGCAGGAGGGCGAGCATCGCCGCCCGCTGCTCGCCCTCGGGCAGGGGGGCCGCCCGGATGCGGTCGTAGACCGGACGGCCGTCGCGCTCGATCCGCCGCAGGCTCGCCTCGCCGGCCGCGAGGGCGGCGGGACCGGCGAGCGGCGCGCCCCCGGCCGCCGCCAGCACGGCGCCGTCCGGGGCGAGCGCCAGCAGGGCGGCCGCCCGGCGCGCGCCGGTTTCGAGGCGGCGCGCCACCGCGCCTTCCGCCGCCGCCTGGAGCCCGCGATCGAGGGAGGTCCGCACCACGAGGTCGCGGGCGCCGCCGGCCCGCTCCCGGGCCGCGGCCGCGACGAGATCGGGCAGGCCGCTGCGGGTCGCCGCCGAGGCGTCCGCCACCGCGAGGCCCGGCAGCGCGCGGAGCGCCTCGTCGGCCTGGGCGCGGGAGACCGTGCCGGTCATCACCAGGGTGTCGAGGACGCGGCGGGCCCGCGCCTGCATCTCGGCCCCGTCGCGGTCCGGGCGCAGGGTCGCGGGCGCCACGCTCAGGCCGGCGAGGGCGGCGGATTCGGCGAGCGACAGGGCGCCGGCCTCCTTGCCGAACACCCCGCGGGCGGCGGCGTCGATGCCGGTCAGGTCGGGCCCGAACCGGGCGGCGTTGAGCGCCCGGGTCAGGATCGCGTCGCGGCTCTCGCGGGCCTCCAGCCACAGCACCAGCATCGCCTCCTGGAGCGACGGCACGAGGCCGCGGGCGCCGCCGAGGATGTCGTCGCGCACCAGCGCCTGGGTCAGCCGGACGCTGCCCGCGCGCGGCGCCGGGTCGAGTTCGTCGCGGAAGGCGCCGCGGATCACGGAGACGATCCCGTAGCCGTCGAGGCGGGTCGGCTCGAAGGCGTGCGGGTCCTGGGCCGCCACCATGGCTTGCCTCATCGCCGGAGCGATCGCGTCGGCCGCGAGCGGCCGGCCGGCCCCGGTCCGGCGCGTCGCCACGGTCTCCCCATCCTGCGCCTGCACGGTCAGCGCGGTCTCGGCGGTCTTCGGGCCGGACAGCGGCGGCAGCGTCGCGGCGGCCCATCCGAGGAGGGCAAGGACCGGCAGCGCGACCACGAGGGCGAGGGCGGCGGCGACCCGCCCCCAGCGCACCCGGGCGAGCAGGGCCGCGGTCCGGTCCGAGCCGACAGCGATCCCGCCGGCGACGCGCTTCAGGCCGGGATGGCGGCCGGCGGCCCGCAGCGGCGGCACGAGATGCCCGGCGACGCCGGCGCTCAGCCGCGTGCGGGCCTCGCCGCCGACCCTCGCCGCGCCCTGCCGCAGCCGGGTGCCCCAGCCCGGCCCGGGGGACGGGGCCGGCTCGGGGCGCACGGGATCGGCCGGGCGGCTCAGGTCGAGCCAGTCGCGTCCGGTCGGGGTCGGTGGGGTCTCGGCCGTCATGCTGCGCGCGTCACCTCCGGGGACGGCCCGCGCAGGCGCGCGCCGCCTCTCGCCTTACGGCTACGGTGACGAGCAACGTCGCGGCCCGTGGAACGGTTCCGCTCGGTCCGCGCAGGTCGTCCCGAGCGGCCGGTTCTCAAGACGAGGCACAGTCCAGGGCTCCGAGGTTGTCCATAAGCTTCGCCGTTTCGGCAATGCAATACGTAGTCGTCGAAAAAAACCGGAACACAACGTCGGCAGTCGGCGTTTGGGCCGATCATCGGACATAGGGAGGGAGCCCTCATGAACAGGTTGACGATTGGTCTCGCGGCGCTGCTCATCAGCACATCCGCGTTCGCCCAGAGTGCGGGCGGGGCCGGTTCCCCGGGCGGCAGCGCGCCGGGCGCGGCCAGCGGAGCCTCGTCGCGCGGGGCCGAGGGCGGCCGTGCCGGCGAGGGCGGGCGCGGCGGAATGGAGCGCGGCACCGCCGGCAACCGGGCCGAGACCGGCGCGGCCGGAGGGCAGGGCGAGCGCACCCGGATGAACGCCGAGCGCGGCCCCGGTCAGGCCGAGGGCGGCAAGGCCGACGGGATGCGCGACGGCAAGGGCATGGCCGCCCGCGACGGCAACGGCGGCGATGAGCGCGGTGAGTCGCGCGGGCGCCGCGACGCCGCCATGGGCGAGCGCCGCGGGGAGACCCGGGGCGAGACGCGCGAGGGCCGCCGCAGCGAGATCCGGGGCGGCGAGCGCACCCGCGACGAGCGCATCACCCGTACCAGCGTCCGTGACAGCGTGCGCCACGACGACGTGTCGGTGGTGGGCGGCCGCCGCTATGTCACGGTCGCCGGCCAGCGCGTGATCTACGGCTCGCCGGAGTATCGCCGCCTGATCGTGGTCGAGCGGCGCGAGAACCGCGGCGTCCGGGCCGGCCGGGCGCAGTTCGTGGTGATCCAGGGCCGCCGGGTCCGGGTCGGCTCGCCCGAGTACCGCCGCCTCGTCATCCGCGAGCGCAGCGGGCCCGAGCGGTACGTCGTCGTGCGCGGCCAGCGCGTCGTCTACGGCTCGCCCGAGTACCGTCGCCTCACCGTCAGCGAGCGCACCACCACCACCGGCAGCGTGAACGTCCGCGGCGGCACCCGCACCGACATCCGCCGCGACGAGAGCGTGTCGTCCCGCACCACCCGCGACTCGGTCCGCACCGGCGAGCGCCGTGAGGAGGGCCGCGGCGCCGAGCGCAACCGCAACGAGATGTCTGGCCGCACCGGCGAGCGCGGCATGGAGGCCGAGCGCGGCCGTCAGGCCGGCGGCAACCGCGAGGACCGCGCCGGGCAGAACCCGGCTCAGGCCAAGGAGAATCAGGCCAAGGGCACGGCCGTCGGCGCGCCGGACACCACCGGCAGCACCCGCGGCGGCCAGGGCGGCATGGACCGTGGCATGAACCGCGGCGGCGCGGGCCAGGGCGGCATGGGCGGCGCCGAGACCGGCGCGGGCAAGTCCGAGATGGGCAAGTCCGACACCGGCCGCGGCTCCGCCAAGGGCATGTGACGCACGTCTCCTTCGAGGTCCGTCATCCGGGGGGGGCCGCCGGCAGTGCCGGCGGCCCCTTCTCGTCTCGGGATCCCTGCGCAAACTTCCCGTGGCGCGGCACCGGCCCCATGCCGTAGGCTCGCGGCGCGACCGGGGGCGCGAGACCCCGCCGGCGCGAGGACTGGGGGAGGCGCGAGGATGAAGCTGCGCGGACTGGCCGCCCTGCCCGAATTCGCCAGCGACGCCGAGATCGCCGCGGCCCTGGTCGGCAAGGCGCGGGCGGCGGAGGCCGAGGCGCTGTTTCCGACCCTCGAAGCCGCCGGCTTCCCGCATGTCGATCCGCGCTTCAAGGCCCGCTACGTCCCGGCGGTGCGGCGGTTCTTCGAGGCGGAGTGCGGCCTGTCGCCGCCCGCCGGTGCCGAGGCCGACCATCGCCCGCGTGGCTGGCGCCGTCCGTGAGCCGGGCTCCCGCCCGGGCCCGAACCGCCCTATGGAGTCCGCAGCCTCTCAGCAGACTGGCGTTGGCAGGCCAACGCCAGTCTGCTGTGATTTCTTGTTGTGTCGCAGATTTTCGTCGCAAAACCGGCAGCCACTTTTGCGAAATCTGCGTAGCCCGGACCCCGCGATGACCCACGACCGCTACCCCGACGACCTCCTCCGGACCCTGCTGCGGCAGGTGCGCCGCATCGCCCTGGTCGGCGCCTCGGCCAACCCGGCGCGCCCGAGTTGGATCGTCACCAAGTACCTGCTGGAGCGCGGCTACGAGGTGACCCCGGTCAATCCCGGCCTCGCCGGCCAGCAGCTCCTCGGCCGCACCGTGGTCGGGCGCCTCAGCGAGCTGCCCCACCCGGTCGACATGGTGGAGATCTTCCGCAATTCCGAGGCGGCGGGTCCGCTCGTCGACGAGGCGCTCGCCCTCGACCCGCTGCCGGCGGTGATCTGGATGCAGCTCGGCGTGCGCAACGACGCCGCGGCGGCCCGGGCCGAGGCCCGCGGCCTGACGGTCATCATGGATCGCTGCCCCAAGATCGAGTACGGCCGGCTCTCGGGCGAGATCGGCTGGACCGGCGTGAACTCCCGCATCCTCAGCGCCAAGCGGCCGAAGCTCGCCGCCAAGGGGTTCCAGAAGCTCACGATCGCCGAGCGGTAGCCCCGGTCAGGCGGGAACCCGCGCGCCGGGATCGAGCCGGGCCACGGCGTCGGGCAGCGCGTCGAAATGCGCGACGACCACGTCCGGATCGAGATCCTCGACCGGCACGTCGGTGTAGCCGAACGGCACCGCGACCACCGGGATGCCGGCGGCCTTGGCGGTGGCGACGTCGGTGCGGGAATCGCCGACCATCACCGCCCGGGCCGGGTCGCCGCCGGCGCGGGCGATGGTTTCGGTGAGGTGGCGCGGATCCGGCTTGAAGTACGGGAAGGTGTCGCGGCCGCAGATCGCCCGGAAGCGGTGGCCGACGCCGAGCAGGCGCAGCAGCTCGACCGAGTGCTGCTCGGGCTTGTTGGTGCACACCGCGAGCGCGTAGCCCGCCGCCTCCAGCCGGTCGAGGGCGGCCGTGACGCCGGGATAGAGGTGCGAGACCTCGCACAGGTTCTGCCCGTAATGGGCGAGGAAGACCCGGAACAGTTCTTCCAGCCGGTCGGGGGCCAGTTCCCGCCCCGAGACCGCGAAGCCGCGCTCGATCAGCGCCCGCGCTCCGGCTCCGATCAGCTCGCGGGCCTTCTCCAGCGGCACCGGCGCCACGCCCTCGCGGGCGAGCACGACGTTGAGGGTCGCGATCAGGTCGCCGGCGGTCTCGGCGAGCGTGCCGTCGAGGTCGAACACCACGATGGGGGCGGAAGCGGGCATGGGGTCTCGCGGGAATGAGGGGATGCCGGAGCCTCTAGCCGGAGTCCCGGCCGCGTGCCAGCGAGCGGCTACACCCCGAACGCAATCCCCTCGCGGTCGTAATCCTCACGCACGCATTGCAGGATCAGGGCGATCTCCGGCGAGGGGTCGTCGCGGCGGTAGCTCATGATGACCGGGATCAGCGCCCTGTCCTCGTCGAGCGGCCGGTAGGCGACGCCGTCGCGGCGCAGGCGCTCGACGGAGGCCGGCACGACGCAGATCCCGGCCTCGGCGGCGACGAGGCCGAGCGCCGTCTGCAACTCGCGCACCTCGTGGATCACAGGCGGGCGCACGCCGTGGTCGCGAAACAGCGCGAGGATGCGGTCGGCGTTGTTGGGCCGCGCGCTCTTCGGGTAGACGATCAGCGCGCGGCCGGCGAGGTCGCGCAGCGTGAGCGGGCGGGGCGAGAAACCCGCCTCCCACGCCGTCGGCACCGCGACGATCATCCGCTCGTTGCGCAGGAGCACGCGGGCGATGGCCGGATCCTCGATCTCGATGCGGCCGAAGCCGACATCGATGCGGCCCTCCTTCAGCGCCGCGATCTGCTCCAGGGTCAGCAGTTCCAGGAGCGTGAGATCGACGTCGGGGCGCTTGAGGCGGTAGCCGCGCAGGATCTCGGGCAGGCGCCCGTACAGGGTCGAGGCGACGAAGCCGACCCGGAAGCGGTTGCGCTCGGCGAGCCGCAGCCGCCGGCCGGTCTCGCGCAGGTCGTCGAACCGCTCCAGGATCTGCAACGCCTGCTCGAAGATCAGACGGCCCGGCTCGGTCAGCCGCAGCGGCCGCGAGCCGCGCTCGATCAGCGCGAGGCCGAGTTCCTCCTCGAAGTGCTGGATCTGCTTGCTGAGCGCCGGCTGGGCGACGTGCATCGTCTCGGCCGCGCGGGTGAAGCTCTGCTCCCGGGCGACGGCCACGAAGTAGCGCAGGTGCCGAAGCTCCAATCATTCCTCCCAGGAATGGTTTCGTTCCCAAACGGTCTTGGACGCCGCTATGCCCGCTCCTTAGAACTGAAAAAAGAGGAAACGCCCAGGAGCAGGCGGGGACCGGGGGACATCGACAGTCCGCACCGGGCACCGCGCCCCTCCTGCGCAAGGTGAGAGGACGATCCGGACCGGCTACGCGGGGCGTGGACCGGCAACGATCCCCCTCGCCCGAAGCAGCGCCCACGAGGCCAGGAGGAGAGCATGCTGGACACCGTTCATCAGGTCGTCGAGAGTGCCGTCGAGGAGAACCCGGAGGCCGGGATCTATCGCTGCCGGCGGGACATCTTCACCGATCCCGACGTGTTCGAGCTGGAGATGCGCCACATCTTCGAGGGCAACTGGATCTACATGGCGCATGAGAGCCAGATCCCGAACCCGAACGACTACTTCACGACCTTCATGGGCCGCCAGCCGGTGGTCATCACCCGCAGCCGCAAGGGCGAGCTGCAGGCCTTCGTGAATGCGTGCAGCCATCGCGGCGCGATGGTGTGCCGGCACAAGCGCGGCAACAAGGCCACCTTCACCTGCCCGTTCCACGGCTGGACCTTCAGCAACGGCGGCAAGCTGCTCAAGGTCAAGGACCCGGACGACGCCGGCTATCCCGACAGCTTCAACCGCGACGGCTCGCACGACCTGACCAAGGTGGCGCGGTTCGAGAGCTACCGCGGCTTCCTGTTCGGCAGCCTCAACCCCGACGTGAAGCCGCTGACCGAGCATCTCGGCGAGGCGACGAAGATCATCGACATGATCGTCGACCAGTCGCCGGACGGGCTGGAGGTGTTGCGCGGCTCCTCGACCTACGTGTTCGACGGCAACTGGAAGCTCCAGACCGAGAACGGGGCGGACGGCTACCACGTCAGCGCGACGCACTGGAACTACGCCGCCACCACCAGCCGCCGCAAGGAGGTGCAGGCCGTCGACAAGACCCGGGCGATGGATGCCGGCGGCTGGGCCAAGCAGGGCGGCGGGTTCTACTCGTTCGAGCACGGCCACCTGCTGCTGTGGACCACCTGGGCCAACCCCGAGGACCGGCCGAACTGGGACCGCCGCGCGGAACTGGCGGATTCCTACGGCTCGGCGATGGCGGACTGGATGATCAGCCGCTCGCGCAACCTGTGCCTGTATCCGAACGTCTACCTGATGGACCAGTTCTCGTCGCAGATCCGCACCTACCGGCCGATCGCAGTCGATAAGACCGAGGTGACGATCACGTGCATCGCCCCCAAGGGAGAGGCGTCGGCGGCGCGGACGCAGCGCATCCGCCAGTACGAGGACTTCTTCAACGCCAGCGGCATGGCGACCCCGGACGACCTCGAGGAGTTCCGCGCCTGCCAGATCGGCTACAGCGGCCGGGCGGCGCGCTGGAACGACCTGTGCCGCGGCGCCACCCACTGGATCGAGGGTGCCGACGAGGGCGCCAAGGCGATCGGCCTCAAGCCGCTGCTCAGCGGCGCGCGGACCGAGGACGAGGGCCTGTTCGCGATCCAGCACCGCTACTGGATGGACACGATGCGCCGGCACCTGCCGTAGCGCACCGCCCGAACCCTCCCACCTCCGCGGGGGAGGGTGGCCTGCGGAGCAGGCCGGGAGAGGGGAGCGCGACGCTCATCCAGGTGGCGCCCTGCATGAAGCGCGCGACCTTTTCCGGAAGCGTCGTCCCCTCTCCCGGCCCCTGCTGACGCAGGGGGCACCCTTCCCCGCAGAAGGGGGAAGGGCCGGGAGCCCGACTCGATCACCGAATCGAAACACCAGCGGCGCCGGCCCCTTCCGGGGCGCCGAACGCGCCCGCACGCCCAAGGAGCCCCCCGATGCCCCTCACCCTGGAGCAGGTGCAGCAGTTCCTCTACCGCGAGGCCCGCTTCCTCGACGACCGCGACTTCGATGCGTGGCTGGCGCTCTACGCCCCCGACGTCGAGTTCTGGATGCCGTCCTGGGACGACGACGACCAGCTCGTCACCGACCCGCAGCGCGACGTCTCGCTGATCTACTACGACAACCGCGGCGGCCTGGAGGACCGGGTGTTCCGCATCCGCACCGAACGGTCGAGCGCCACCAGCCTGCCGGAGCCGCGCACCTCGCACAACATCTCGAACGTCGAGATCCTGGAGCAGGACGAGACCAGTTGCAGGCTCCGCTTCAACTGGCTCACCTTCAATTACCGCTACAAGACGGTCGATACGCATTTCGGCACGTCGTTCTACACGCTCGATACCGGCGGTGAGACCCCGCTCATCAAGAAAAAGAAGGTCGTTCTGAAGAACGACTACATCCACCATGTCATCGACGTCTACCACATCTAGGGAGGGTGCCATGTCCACCATCGCACTCAACTTCGAGGACGGAGTCACCCGCTTCGTCGCCTGCCGGCCCGGCGAGACGGTGGCGGACGCCTCCTACCGTCTCGGCATCAACATCCCGCTCGATTGCCGGGACGGCGCCTGCGGCACCTGCCGGGTGCTGTGCGAATCCGGCCGGTTCGATCCGGGCAGCTACATCGAGGACGCGCTGACCGACGAGGAGGCGGCGCAAGGCTACGGCCTCGCCTGCCAGATGCGGCCGAGGACCGACCTCGTGCTCGCCGTCGCCGCCTCGTCGGAGGTCTGCAAGACCAGGGCGGCGGCGCTCAAGGGCACGGTGGCGGCGGTGCGGCGCCTGTCCGACACCACCTTCGGCCTCACGGTCGAGACCGGGGAGCCGGTCGGGTTCCTGCCCGGGCAGTACGTCAACATCGCGGTCCCGGGCAGCGGGCAGGCGCGCTCGTACTCGTTCAGCTCGACCCCCGGCAGCGCGCGGGCGGAGTTCCTGATCCGCAACATCCCGGGCGGGCTGATGAGCACCTACCTGGCCGAGCAGGCCCGGGCGGGCGCCGGCCTCGACCTGACCGGCCCCTCGGGCAGCTTCTACCTGCGCGAGATCCGCCGGCCGGTGCTGATGCTCGCCGGCGGCACCGGGCTGGCGCCCTTCCTGTCGATGCTCGGCACGATCGCCGAGACGGAGGCCGAGCAGCCGATCCACCTCGTCTACGGCGTGACGCACGACGCCGACCTCGTCGAGACCGAGGCGTTGGAGGCGGCGGCGGACAAAATCCCGGGCTTCAGCTTCGAGACCTGCGTCGCCTCGCCCGAGAGCCGGCACGCGAACAAGGGATACGTCACCGAGCATCTCGCCGACGCGCATCTGCATGGCGGCGACGTCGACGCCTACCTGTGCGGCCCGCCCGCGATGGTCGACGCGGTCCGCAGGACCTTCGCGGAGCGCGGGCTGACGCCGGCGAGCTTCCACTACGAGAAGTTCTCGGCGAGCGGCGTCGGGGGAACGGCATGAGCGGCTTCGTCTCGCCCGGCCGCTTCTCGGGCAAGGTTGCGGTGGTGACGGGCGCCGCGCAGGGCATCGGCCGCGAGGTGGCTTTGCGCCTCGCCCGCGAGGGGGCGGCTTTGCTGCTCACCGACCGCTCGGAGATCGTCCAGGAGACGGCGGCGGCGGCCCGCGACCTCGGCGCCAAGGCGGCGGTGCACCTCGCGGACGTGGAGCGGTACGACGGCGGCGACGCCGTGATGGCGGCGGCGGTGGCGGCCTTCGGGCGGCTCGACGTGCTGGTCAACAATGTCGGCGGCTCGATCTGGTTCAAGCCGTTCGCGCACTACGCCCCGCACGAGGTCGAGGCCGAGATCCGCCGCTCGCTGTTCCCGACCCTGTGGTGCTGCCGGGCGGCGCTGCCGCACCTGCTCGCCGCCGGCGGCGGCAGCATCGTCAACGTCTCGTCGGTGGCGACGCGCGGGATCAACCGCGTGCCCTACGCGGCGGCCAAGGGCGGGGTGAACGCGCTCACCGTCTGCCTCGCCTGGGAATATGCCGGGCACGGCATCCGGGTGAACGCGGTGGCGCCCGGCGGCACCGAGGCGCCGCCCCGGCGCATCGCCCGCAACCCGACCCCGCCGGGCGACCAGGAGCGGGCCTGGATCGCCGAGGTGGTGGCCCAGACCAGGGCGTCGAGCCCGATGGGCCGCTACGGCACCGCCGCCGAGCAGGCCGCCGCGATCCTGTTCCTCGCCTCCGACGAGGCCTCCTACGTCACCGGGGTCACGCTGCCGGTCGCCGGCGGCGACCTCGGCTGACCCACCCCCCGAGCAGAAGAGAGGAAACGCCATGTCCCCGATCACCGGCTCCACGATCACCGATTCCCCCGAGGCTCAAGGACTGTTCGACAAGGTGGCGGGCCTCGGCACCGGGACCGGCAACCCGCGCGTCAAGCAGATCGTGCGCCGCGTCGTCGAGGATGCCTGCCGGATCGTCGAGGATCTCGACGTGACGCCGAGCGAGTTCTGGACGGCGATGAGCTACCTGACCGAGACCGGCCAGAAGAACGAGTTCGGGCTGCTGATGCCGGGCCTCGGCATCGAGCACTTCATCGACCTGTGCATCGACGCCAAGGAGCGGGCGGCCGGGATCGAGGGCGGCACGCCGCGCACCATCGAGGGTCCGCTCTACGTCGCCGGTGCGCCGCTGGCGACGGGCGAGGCGCGGCTCGACGACGACCCGGAGGACGGCGAGGTGCTGATCGTCGAGGGTCAGGTGACGGGCGCCGGCGGCGCCCCGCTCGCCGGGGCCATCGTGGACGTCTGGCACGCCAACACGCTCGGCAACTACTCGGTCTTCGATCGGAGCCAGAGCACCTGGAACCTGCGCCGGCGCATCGAGACCGACGCGCAGGGCCGCTACCGCTTCCGCAGCATCCTGCCCAAGGGCTACGGCTGCCCGCCCGAGGGCCAGACCCAGGCGCTGCTGGACCAGCTCGGCCGCCACGGCCAGCGCCCGGCCCACATCCATTTCTTCGTCTCGGGCCCCGGCCACCGGCAGCTCACGACGCAGATCAACCTCTCGGACGACCCCTACCTGCACGACGACTTCGCCTTCGCGACCCGCGACGGGCTGATCGCCGAGGTGGTGCGGGTCGCCGATCCGGCGGCGGTGAAGGCGGCGGGGCTCGAGGCGCCGTTCTCGACGATCCGGTTCGACTTCGCCCTCAACCGCGAGGCGGCGCACGCGCCGGATCCGGTGGTGGTGCGGCCCCACGCCGAAGCGGCGTAGGGAGCGACGCCCGAACCCTCCCTCCTCTGCGGGGGAGGGGGTCAGGGCCGCGCGCTGCACGCCCGAACCGATCTCATCCCGCACCCCGAGACACCCCATGCTCGCGAAGAACCAGCTCCACGACGCCGTGCGTCACGCGCCCGACCGGGACCTCGCGGTGGCGGAGATCCGCACCACGATCGTCGACGTGCCGACCGTGCGCAAGCACAAGCTGTCCCAGACCTCCGTCACCGCGCAGAGCTACGTCATCGTGCGCTTACGCCTCGCCAGCGGCGTCGAGGGCATCGGCGAGGCGGCGACGCTCGGCGGGCCGCGCTGGAGCGAGGAGAGCGTCGAGGGCATCAAGGCCACGATCGACGCCTATCTCGCCCCGGCCCTGATCGGCCAGCCGGCCGACCGCTTCGTGACCGCGGGCGAGCGCCTCGACGCGGCGGCCAAGCGCAACAACGCCGCCAAGGCGGCGCTCGAAACCGCCCTGTTCGACGCGACCGCCAAGAGCCTCGGCCTGCCCGTCGCCGCGCTGCTCGGCGGCGCGGTGCGCACGAGCTTCCCGGTGCTGTGGACGCTGGCCTCCGGCGATCCCGACCAGGAGATCGCCGAGGCGCAGGCCAAGCTCGACGCCCGGCTGCACCGCACCTTCAAGATCAAGATCGGCGCCCAGGCGCCGGAGGCCGACCTCGCCCGGCTCGAACGGCTGTCGCGGGCGCTGGCCGACCGCGCCACCCTGATCGTCGACGCCAACCAGGCCTGGGACGAGACCACCGCCCGGCGCTGCCTGCCGCGGCTGGCCGATCTCGGCATCGCCCTCGTCGAGCAGCCGCTGCCGGCCTGGAACGTCGCCGGGATGGGCCGGCTGCGGGCGCGGGACGGGGTGCCGCCGCTGCTCGCCGACGAGTGCGTGTTCACGCCCCACGACATGATGGGCGTCGCGCAGGCGGCCGCCGCCGACGCGGTCTCGCTCAAGCTCGTCAAGCACGGCGGGCTCGTCGGCTTGCGCAACGTCGCGGCGGTGGCGGAATCCGCCGGCATCGGGCTCTACGGCGGCTGCCTGCTGGAGAGTTCGGTCGGCGCCGCGGCCCATCTGCACGCCTTCGCGGGGCTGCGTGAGCTGGCCTGGGGCTGCGAGCATTTCGGCCCGCAGATCCTCACCGACGACCTCGTGACCACGCCGCTGCGCTTCCATGACTTCGCGGTCCACCTGCCCGAGGGACCCGGCCTCGGCGTCACCCTCGATCCCGACAAGCTGCGCCATTACGCCCGGAGCTGATTCCATGCTGTACTGCGTCGAGATGGACGTCGCGATCCCGCACGGCCTTGATCCCGATCACGTCGCCCGGCTGAAGGCCGACGAGAAGGCCCGCGCCCAGGATCTCCAGCGCCAGGGCAAGTGGCTCCACCTGTGGCGAGTGGCCGGACGCTACGCCAACGTCAGCATCTTCGAGGTCGAGAGCCACGACGAGCTGCACGACCTCCTGTCCGGACTGCCGCTCTTCCCGTTCATGACCATGCGGGTGCGCCCGCTGGCGCGCCACCCCTCGGCCATTGGCTGAGGCAGGCCGGCGCCGGCGAACCGGCTCCGGCGCACGACCGGAACATCCCAAGAAAGCACCTCAGGAGGACAACGCCCATGCCCCAGCCCCGCAGCATCGACGTCCAGGACGTCATCGACCGCCACGGAGTCTCCGGCTTCCAGATCCGGATCGTGCTCCTGTGCTTCCTCGTCGTCGCGATCGACGGGTTCGACACCGCCGCGATCGGCTACATCGCCCCGGCGCTCCGGTCGCAATGGGGCGTGACCCAGGCGCAGCTCGCGCCGCTGTTCGGGGCCGGGCTGTTCGGCCTGATGATCGGCGCCTTCCTGTTCGGCCCGCTCGCCGACCGGGTCGGCCGCAAGGCGATGCTGGTCGTCACCACGGCGTTCTTCGGGCTCGCCAGCCTCGCCTCGGCGTGGTCGACCTCGATCGAGATGCTGACGGTGCTGCGCTTCGTCACCGGGCTCGGCCTCGGCGGCGCGATGCCGAACGCGATCACGCTGACCTCGGAATACTGCCCGGATCACCGCCGCTCGTTCCTCACCATGGCGATGTTCTGCGGCTTCACCGTCGGCTCGGCGCTCGGCGGCTTCGCGGCGGCCCATCTCATCGCCGATCACGGCTGGACCTCGGTGCTGGTGCTCGGCGGCGTGCTGCCGCTCGCCGCGATCCCGCTGCTCGTCCTCGGCCTGCCCGAATCGGTGCGCTTCCTCGTCCTCAAGCAGGCGCCGGCCGAGCGGATCGCGACGCTCCTGCGCCGCATCGCCCCGGCGGAGGATTTCTCCGGCGCGGTCTTCACCGGCATCGCCAAGACCGACCTCGGATCGCCGAAGGGCTCGCCGATCGGTCAGCTGTTCCAGCCCGGCCTCGTCGCCGGCACGCTGTGCCTGTGGCTGACCTTCTTCATGAGCCTGCTGATCTTCTACCTGCTGTCGAGCTGGTTGCCGACCATCATCAGCAGCGCCGGCCTGACCCTCAAGCAGGCGTCGCTGGTGACCGTCATGCTCGCCACCGGCGGCACGGTCGGCGGCCTCGTGCTCGGGGCGATCATGGACCGGACCAACCCGCACGTGGTGCTGGGCCTGTCCTACCTCGCGGCGGCCGGCTTCGTGGCGCTGATCGGCAGTTCGACCGGCTCGGTCGCCCTGCTGGTGACGGCGGTGTTCGGCGCCGGGTTCTGCGTCGCCGGCTCGCAGATCGGCATCAACGCGCTCGCGGCGAGCACCTACCCGACCGCCAGCCGGGCAACCGGCGTCGCCTGGGCCAACGCGGTCGGCCGGGTCGGCTCGGTGGTCGGCTCGATGATCGGCGCCTCGCTGATCGGGCTCGGGGTCGGCCTGCCGGCGACCTTCGCCATCGTGGCGGTGCCGGCGCTGATCGCCGCGGCGAGCATCACGCTCAAGGGCCGGCTCGGCACGCCGCCGGTGCGCCTCGCGCCGGCGCTGCAGGGCTCCTGAGGCGCGGCGGCGCCTCCACGGGGCGGCGGATCCGGGCGCGGCACGGCGGAGCGGCCGGGCCGCGCCGTTCGCCGCGTTGCCCCGCCGCCCCGGCTCCGCTAGACACCGCGGCTGTCGAATCCGGTTGCGGCTCCGCGGGGTGGGGGGAGTGCGACGCCGGCCGGCCTCGGACCCGTCGTCGGAGAGCACGCCTTGACTCCCACCCCGGCCCTGCCGCTCCAGGCCCCGTCCATGCCGGCCGTCTCGCGCTTCACCCGCCTGTTCGGCCGCGCCGCCCGCGCCGAGGCCCCGGCGCCGCCCGCCACCGCCTTCGGCGGCCCCGGCATCCTGGCGGTCCACGGGCTCAAGAAGAGCTACGGCGCCCGCACCGTCGTGCACGATGCCGGCCTCGTGGTGCAGAACGGCGAGGCGGTCGGGCTGCTCGGCCCCAACGGCGCCGGCAAGACCACGATCTTCTACATGATCACCGGGCTGGTCTCGGCCGACCGCGGCACGATCAGCCTCGACGGGCACGAGATCACCCACCTGCCGATGTACCAGCGGGCGCGGCTCGGCATCGGCTACCTGCCGCAGGAAGCCTCGATCTTCCGCGGCCTCAACGTCGAGGACAACATCCGGGCGGTGCTGGAGGTGGTCGAGCCCGACCGCAAGGCGCGCGAGCGCAAGCTCGATTCGCTCTTGGAGGAATTCAACATCACACGGCTGCGCAAGGCGCCCTCGATCGCGCTGTCGGGCGGCGAGCGACGGCGCTGCGAGATCGCCCGGGCGCTCGCCTCCTCGCCGTCCTTCATGCTGCTCGACGAGCCCTTCGCCGGCATCGACCCGATCGCGGTCGGCGACATCCAGGACCTCGTGATGCACCTCAAGGGCCGCGGCATCGGCGTGCTCATCACCGACCACAACGTGCGCGAGACGCTCGGCCTCATCGACCGCGCCTACATCGCCCATTCCGGCCGCATCCTCACCGAGGGCACCCCCGAGCAGATCGTCGCCGACCCGGAGGCGCGGCGGCTGTATCTCGGCGAGGATTTCCGGTTGTAGGGGGCGACCGGCCGTCGCCTCAACTGCGCAGCCCCGGCGCCTCCTGGCCGGTGCGGGCGACGTACTCCGTGTAGCCGCCGCCGTACTGGTGGACGCCGTCGGGCGTCAGTTCGAGCACCCGGTTCGACAGCGCGGCGAGGAAGTGCCGGTCGTGGCTGACGAACAGCATCGTGCCCTCGTAGCCGGCGAGCGCCCGGATCAGCATCTCCTTGGTGCCGAGGTCGAGGTGGTTGGTCGGCTCGTCGAGGACGAGGAAGTTCGGCGGGTCGAACAGCATCTTGGCCATCACCAGCCGGGCCTTCTCGCCGCCCGACAGCACCCGGCAGCGCTTCTCGACGTCGTCGCCGGAGAAGCCGAAGCAGCCGGCGAGCGCCCGCAGCGAGCCCTGGCCGGCCTGCGGGAAGCTGCTCTCGAGGTCCTGGAAGATCGTCAGGTCGCCGTCGAGCAGGTCCATGGCGTGCTGGGCGAAGTAGCCGAGCTTCACGGTGCCGCCGACCGACACCGTGCCGTCGTCGGGCGCGGTGGTGCCGGTGACGAGCTTCAGCAGCGTCGACTTGCCGGCGCCGTTGATGCCCATCACGCACCAGCGCTCGCGGCGCCGCACCGCGAAGTCGAGCCCGTCGTAGATCGTGCGGCTGCCGTAGCGCTTGGCGACCTTCTTGAGGCTGACCACGTCGTCGCCGGAGCGCGGCGCCGGCTGGAACTCGAACATCACCGTCTGGCGGCGCTTGGGCGGCTCGACCCGCTCGATCTTGTCGAGCTTCTTGACCCGGCTCTGCACCTGGGCGGCGTGGGAGGCGCGGGCCTTGAACCGCTCGATGAACTTGATCTCCTTGGCCAGCATCGCCTGCTGGCGCTCGAACTGCGCCTGCTGCTGCGCCTCGTTGAGCGCCCGCTGCTGCTCGTAGAAGGCGTAGTCGCCCGAGAAGGTGGTGAGCGCGCCGCCGTCGATCTCGATCACCTTCGAGACGACGCGGTTCATGAACTCGCGGTCGTGCGAGGTCATCAGCAGGGCGCCCTCGTAGCCCTTCAGGAGGCCTTCGAGCCAGATCAGGCTCTCGATGTCGAGGTGGTTGCTCGGCTCGTCGAGCAGCATCACGTCGGGGTTCATCAGCAGGATGCGGGCGAGCGCCACCCGCATCTTCCAGCCGCCCGACAGCGCGCCGACGTCGCCGTCCATCATCTCCTGGCTGAAGCTGAGCCCGGCCAGCACCTCCTGCGCCCGGCCCTCGAGCGCGTAGCCGCCGAGTTCCTCGAACCGCGCCTGGACCTCGCCGTAGCGCTCGATCAGGGCGTCCATCTCGTCGGCCCGGTCGGGGTCGGCGAGGGCGGTCTCGGCCTCGCGCAGCTCGGCCGCGATGGCGCTCACCGGCCCGGCGCCGTCCATCACCTCGGCGACGACGCTGCGGCCGGCCATCTCGCCGACGTCCTGGCTGAAATACCCGATGGTGATGCCGCGATCGGTCGCGACCTGCCCCTCGTCGGGCTGCTCCTCGCCGATGATGAGCCGGAACAGCGTCGTCTTGCCGGCGCCGTTGGGGCCGACGAGGCCGATCTTCTCGCCCTTCTGCAGCGCCGCCGACGCCTCGATGAAGACGATCTGCTTGCCGTTCTGCTTGCCGATTTTGTCGAGGCGTATCATCGGGTCCGGGGCGTGGTGTCGAGGGAGTTGCCGCGGCCATACCCGTTGGGGGCGCGCGACGGAAGAGCGTGGGGGCCACGGAGGGGCGGGGTGCCGGGTTCAGACGCCGGCGGCCGAGGCACCTCGCGGCGCGCCTTCGCGATCGTGGCTCCTGCTCGACCAAACGTGAATCGGTTTCGGATTCTTCTGAAGCATTCGTCCATCGGACGAAATCGCGCATTCGCACCTAAGCAGATTTCGCAAAATCGGAAGCCGGTTTTGCGACAAAAATCTGCGACAACCAAGAATCTAAGCGGACGAAGCGTTGTCGTGCCAACGCAAGTCTGCTTAGTCATCCAGAATGCATCCGGGTCTCCAAAAATTGGTGACATACACACTCTCTTGCTTTAATTTCATCTTGAGTCGCGTAGGGTGGCAAGAAAGATGCGCGTAAGACATCTGATTGGGGAAGAAAAAATCACCGAGGTCGCAGGTCAATGGTCGACAAAGGATCTGCAGCCGCGACATGCGCCGATCTATAGCAAAACAAAGCCGATCCGTGCAGGGTGGCAGTGGCGGTCGTCGAGAGTCGTCGCGGCTGACGGGATCTATATATTATTGGCTGAATGTAACCCTGGCCGCGGCAACTGGAACGCCAAGCTTATCCGCCAGACGGACGGAGGATTTTCCGTCGTTGCTCGTTTCGAGTCGCACGCCAGCCATCCCGGTCTGCACGTGCATGCTCACTGCGACCGAGGGGGCATAGAGACGGGGGCGACCGGACTTGATAATCTCGCCCGCATTCCGCCCATCGGGACATGGCACCGGCGGACACATGCCTGGACCGAAGCAACTTTTTGGGAAGCCGCAAAGCGGTTTTTCCGTGTGAGAGAGGAGCAGGGAGTCCTGGATTTAGATGCACCCTGAAGATCTGAAAAAGACACTTTGCACGACGTTTTGCGGGGGCATTTCTGTCCAGCCCGTTCCGACCGGCTATGCCATCAGTTCGGCCTTCGAGGACGGCTTGGGCGATGCTATCAGCTTTTACCTGACCCATGCGGACGACGATCATTATATCATAGAAGACGATGGCAGCTATCTGGCACACTTGATCGCAAAAGATATTCCGATCGATCAGGGTGTGCGTGGTCAGCTTCTCGATGCCATTCTTTCGTCCGGCAACGCTCATTGGGATCGTGATACCTACGAAATCCGTACGGACCCGTTCTCAAGCCAAGACATCGCGCGTCGGGCCATTGAGTTCCTTTCGAGCATGATCCGCGTGCGGGATCTGGAACTGCTTACGCGCGACGTGGTTCGTTCAACGTTTCGGGAGGATGCAACCCGCGCTCTCATGGGAACTCTGGGTCGCGTTGCAAATATATTGGAGGATGAACCGATCGGCAGCGCATTCAGGGATTTTCCTGCCGATCTGATCATAAAACCGCGTCCGGAATTTGAAGACAGGGCACGAGCCGGGGCGGTTTATTTCGTCAACTCGAACGACAAATTAAATGAAGCTCTTTTGTTGCAAATGGAGCAGAGGCAGCTAGACCGTCTGGATTTTGAAGTCATTGCGCTTGTGGAAGATCCGGAGATGCGGACCATCAAGCGAAAGAATTTTCAGCGAGCCCAAAATCGTGAATTGGCCATGCCGATTTTTCGCGAGGATGAGCTTGGTGCAATGAACTATATTCGCCGCAGGCTCGGCTACCCGAAAAATTTGATCGCTTAACGCTCCACAGCCGCTCGCACACCGCCAAGCCGACTGGGCTTGGCCCCGACGCGATCGTTACGATCCGCGTCGGAGAAAGGGCCTCACGGCGCGAACCGCGCCCCCAGACTGTACAGATCGCCGCGAAACACCTGCTGCACGTAGGTGAGCGTCCCGTCGCCGCGCCACGTCCGCCGCGCGACCGAGAGGCAGGCGCCGCCGGGCGGCAGGTCGAGGGAGGCGGCGAGCGCCGGCGAGGCGTTGAGCGCGGTGATGCGGTGCTCGGCCTCGGTCCAGGGCACGTGGCGCAGGAGCCAGGTGCCCGGCGGCACCGCCGAGAAATCGGCCTCGGCCGCCGCCGGCACCGTCGCGAGGCTGATGAGCCGCTCCTCCCAGGCGAAGGGGCGGCCGCTGGCGAGGTGGCGGCAGGTGAGGGCCAGCACCGGCTCGCCCGGCGCCAGCCCGGAGGCCGGCGGGTCCTTCGGGCCGACGCCGCGGCGCTCGCGCGCCACCAGTTCGAACCCGTAATGCTCGCCCCGCGCCTCGACCTCGTGCGGGATGTCGGGGATGCGCAGGACCGCCGATTGCAGCGCCGGCTGGGCGACGAACGAGCCGGCCCGGCGCCGCCGCTGGATCAGCCCCGATTCGGCGAGGCCGGCCAGCACCTTGTTCACCGTCATGCGCGAGCAGCCGTAGAGGTCGGTCAGCTCGGACTCGAACGGGATGCGGTAGCCGGGCGGCCACTCGCCCGAGAGGATGCGCGCTTCGAGGTCGGCCCGGATCCGCTCCTTGAGGGGCGCAGTCACGCCAGCAGCCTCGCCAGGGTGGCGCGGTAGCGCGCCGTGATCCCCGCATGGTCGACGTGGCGCCCGCCCGCGACCACCGGCCGGCCCGCCCGCCAGACCGCCAGGACCGGCGAGGAGCGCGCCGCGAAGATCCAGCCGTCGAGGAGCGCGTCGCCGTCGCGCTCGACCAGCGCTGGGTGGTCGGGGTCGAGGGCGACGAGGTCGGCCGCCGCGCCCGCCTCCAGCCCGGCCGGCACCCCCAGCGCCTGCGCGCCGCCGGCGAGCGCCGCGTCGAACAGCGCCCGGCCGGTGGAGGGCGAGGCGGGGCCTGTGAGGACGTTGCGCCGTCGCAGGCTCAGGCGCTGGGCGTATTCCATCATCCGCAATTCGTCGGCGGCGCCGATCAGCACGTTCGAATCGGTGCCGATGCCGAACCGGCCGCCGGCCTCGGCATAGGCTTCGAGCGGGAAGATGCCGTCGCCGAGATTGCCCTCGGTGACCGGGCACAGGCCCGCGACCGCACCGCTCTGCGCGAGGCGCCGGGTCTCGTCGGGCGTCAGGTGGGTGGCGTGGATGAGGCACCAGCGGGAATCGACCGGCGCGCCGTCGAGCAGGGTCTCCACCGGCCGCGTGCCGAGGGCGGCGACGCACTCCTCGACCTCCAGCACCTGCTCGGCGGCGTGGATGTGGACCGGGCCGCCGGCGGCGAGCGGCAGGATCGCCGCGATGTCGTCGAGGGTCGCGGCGCGCAGGCTGTGCGGCGCGATGCCGACCACCGCCCCGTCGAGCACGGCGACGGCGCGCCGCCCGCCCTCGACCAGCCGGGCGAAGCCGTCGCGGCTGCCGAGGAACCGGCGCTGGCCGTGCACCGCCGGGCGCGGCCCGAACCCCCCATGGGCGTAGAACACCGGCAGCAGGGTCAGGGCGATCCCGGTCGCCTGTGCGGCGGCGGCGATGCGAAACGCCATCTCGGCCGGCTCGGCATAGGGCGTGCCGTCGCGGTCGTTGTGCAGGTAGTGGAACTCGCCGACCCGGGTGAAGCCGGCCTCCAGCATCTCGGCATAGGCCATCGCCGCCACCGCCTCGTTGTCCTCCGGGGTCAGCCGGTCGAGGAAGCGGTACATCACCTCGCGCCAGGTCCAGAACGTGTCGCGCTCCGGCCCGCGGGTCTCGGCGAGGCCGGCCATGCCGCGCTGGAAGGCGTGGCTGTGCAGGTTCGACAGGCCCGGCACCGCGATGCCGTGGCGCTCGTCCGCCGCCTCCGGCGCGACGCCCGCCGCCACCGCGGCGATGCGCCCGGCCTCGACCGTGAGCCGGACGTCGCGCGCCCAGCCCCCGGGCAGCAGGGCGGAGCGGAACCAGAGCTGGGGCATCGGACGACCTCGCGACGGAGCCGGATGGACAGCGCGCCCGGCCTGCGATTATGTATATACATACTCGTTGTGATTCACCATGCCGGTGCGCGGGAGCAGGAGGCAGGCCATGCAGTGCGATCGCATCTGGCGCGGGGCGCGGCTCGCGACCCTGGCTGACTCGGTCCCGGGCCTCGGCGTGGTCGAGGACGGGATCGTCGCCTGCCTGGACGGTCGCATCGTTTATGCCGGGCCGGCCGCCGGGGCGCCGTCCCTCGACGCGCCGGAGATCGTCGCGTGTGACGGGCGCTGGATCACCCCCGGGTTGATCGATTGCCACACCCACCTGATCCACGGCGGCGACCGGGCGGAAGAATTCGAGCGCCGGCTGGCTGGCGCGACCTACGAGGAGATCGCCCGGGCCGGCGGCGGCATCGTCTCGACGGTGCGGGCGACGCGGGCGGCCTCCGAGGCCGACCTCGTGGCGAGCGGCCTCAGGCGCCTCGACGCGCTGATCGCCGAGGGCGTGACCACGATCGAGGTCAAGTCGGGCTACGGCCTGTCGCGGGAGGCCGAGCTGGCGAGCCTGCGGGCGGCGCGGGCGCTCGGGCGCCACCGCGCCGTCTCGGTCGTCACCACCTTCCTCGGCGCCCACGCGCTGCCGCCCGACGAGACCGACCGCGACCGCTACGTCGCTTCGGTCTGCGACGACATGCTGCCGGCGGTCGCCGCCGAGGGGCTGGCGGATGCGGTCGACGCCTTCAGCGAGGGCATCGCGTTCTCGCCGGCGCAGACCGCCCGGGTGTTCGAGGCGGCACACCAACTCGGGCTGCCGGTGAAGCTGCACGCCGACCAGCTCTCGAATCTCGGCGGCGCCGCGCTCGCCGCCCGCTACGGCGCCCTCTCGGCCGACCATCTGGAGCACACCGACGAGGACGGGGCCGCCGCGATGGCGCGGGCCGGCACCGTCGCGGTGCTGCTGCCCGGCGCCTACTACTTCATCCGCGAGACCAAGGTCCCGCCGGTCGCCGCCTTCCGCCGCCACGGCACCCGCATGGCGCTCGCCACCGACTGCAATCCCGGCACCTCGCCGCTGACCTCGCTGCTGCTCACCCTCAACATGGGCGCGACCCTGTTTCGGATGACCGTCGAGGAATGCCTTGCCGGCGTCACCCGCGAGGCCGCCCGCGCCCTGGGCCTCCTGCCGCAGACCGGCACCCTGGAGCCCGGCAAGTGGTGCGACCTCGCGATCTGGGACGTCGAGCGCCCGGCCGAGCTCGTCTACCGCATCGGCTTCAACCCGCTCCACGCCCGCATCCGGAGAGGCCAGTGACCCCGACCCTCACCCCCGGCGCCGTTCCCCTGGCCTTCTGGCGCGCGATCCTCGACGGGGCGGTGCCGCGCCTCGACCCGGCCTGCCTGCCGGCTGTGGCGCGCTCGGCCGAGACCGTGGCGGCGATCGTCGCCCGGGGCGAGCCGGTCTACGGCATCAACACCGGCTTCGGGAAGCTCGCCACCGTCCGGATCGGCGCCGAGGATCTCGGCACGCTCCAGCGCAACATCGTGCTGTCGCACGCCGCCGGGATCGGCGAGCCGATGCCGGTGCCGGTCGCCCGGCTGATGATGGCGCTCAAGCTCGCGAGCCTCGCGCAGGGCGCGTCGGGCGTGCGGCCCGGGACCCTGGCCTTCCTCGCCGCCCTGCTGGAGCGCGGCCTGACCCCGGTGGTGCCGGCGCAAGGGTCGGTCGGCGCCTCGGGCGACCTCGCGCCGCTCTCCCACCTGACCGCCGCGATGCTCGGCGTCGGCGAGTTTTTTTGTGAGTCCGGCCGGGTTCCCGCGGCCGAGGCGCTGCGCCACGCGGGTCTGGAGCCGCTGGTGCTCGGCGCCAAGGAGGGGCTCGCCCTCCTCAACGGCACCCAGTTCTCCACCGCCTACGCGCTCGCCGGCCTGTTCGGCGCCGAGGACCTGCTGCGCGCCGCCCTGGTGGTCGGCGCGCTCTCGACCGACGCCGCCCGCGGCTCCGACACGCCGTTCGACCCGCGCATCCACGCCCTGCGCCGCCACCGCGGCCAGATCGAGACCGCCGCCGCCCTGCGCGGGCTGCTCGCCGGCTCGGCGATCCGCGCCTCGCACCTCACGGGCGACGAGCGGGTGCAGGACCCCTACTGCCTGCGCTGCCAGCCGCAGGTGATGGGCGCCGCCCTCGACGTCCTGCGCCAGGCCGCCGCGACGCTGGCCACCGAGGCCGACGGCGTCTCCGACAACCCGCTGATCTTTTCGGACACCGGCGAGGCCCTGTCGGGCGGCAACTTCCACGCCGAGCCGGTCGCCTTCGCGGCCGACATGATCGCCCTCGCGGTGTGCGAGATCGGCTCGCTCGCCGAGCGCCGGATCGCGATGCTGGTCGACCCGGCCCTGTCGGGCCTGCCGGCCTTCCTCACCCCGCGGCCGGGGCTCAATTCCGGCTTCATGATTCCGCAGGTCACCGCCGCGGCCCTGGTCTCCGAGAACAAGCAGCGCGCCCACCCGGCGAGCGTCGATTCGATCCCGACCTCGGCCAACCAGGAGGACCACGTCTCGATGGCGGCCCACGGCGCCCGGCGCCTGGGCCCGATGGTCGACAACGCCGTCGCGGTGGTCGGCATCGAGCTGCTCGCCGCCGCCCAGGGCTGCGACTTCCTCGCGCCGCTGACCTCCAGCGCGCCGCTGGAGCGCCTGCGGACCGCGTTGCGCGCGCGCGTGCCGACCCTGGCCGAGGACCGTTTCCTGCATCCCGACATGCTGGCGGCGGTCGATCTCGTGCGCGGCGGCGCGGTCGCCTCGGTGGCCGAGGCGCTGCCGGGCGTCGCTCCGTAAGTCTTGTCAGATCCTCGCTCCGGGAGCCCGGCCATGACCACCCGCCTCGACAACAGCCGCGTCGTCCGTGCTGCCCGCGGCAGCGACCTCACCGCGAAGAGCTGGCTCACCGAAGCCCCGCTGCGGATGCTGATGAACAACCTCGACCCCGACGTCGCCGAGCGGCCGGGCGAACTGGTGGTCTATGGCGGCATCGGCCGGGCGGCGCGGGACTGGGCGAGCTTCGACCGCATCGTCGCGGCCTTAAAAGATCTCGACGACGACCAGACGCTGCTGGTGCAGTCGGGCAAGCCGGTCGGCGTCTTCCGCACCCACCCCGATGCCCCGCGGGTGCTGATCGCCAACTCCAACCTCGTGCCGCACTGGGCGACCTGGGAGCATTTCCACGAGCTCGACCGCAAGGGTCTGGCGATGTACGGCCAGATGACCGCCGGCTCGTGGATCTACATCGGCAGCCAGGGCATCGTTCAGGGCACCTACGAGACCTTCGTCGAGATGGGCCGCCAGCATTACGGCGGCGACCTCGCCGGGCGCTGGATCCTCACCGCCGGTCTCGGCGGCATGGGCGGCGCGCAGCCGCTGGCTGCCACCATGGCCGGAGCCTCCTGCCTCGCGGTCGAGTGCCGGGCGTCGAGCATCGAGTTCCGGTTGCGCACCGGCTACGTCGACGTCCAGGCCCGCGACCTCGACGACGCCCTGGCCTTGATCGAGGAATCCTGCCGCAGCAAGACCCCGCGCTCGGTGGCGCTGCTCGGCAACGCGGCGGACGTCTTCGCCGAACTCTACGCCCGCGGCGTGCGGCCGGACTGCGTCACCGACCAGACCTCGGCCCACGATCCCGTCAACGGCTACCTGCCGGCGGGCTGGACGCTGGCCGAGTGGGACGCCAAGCGCGAGAGCGACCCGGCCGGGGTCGCCGCGGCGGCGAAACGCTCGATGGCCGCGCATGTGCGGGCGATGCTCGACTTCCACCGCGCCGGGGTGCCGACGGTCGATTACGGCAACAACATCCGCCAGATGGCCCTGGAGGAGGGCGTCGCCGACGCCTTCGCCTTCCCGGGCTTCGTGCCGGCCTATATCCGCCCGCTGTTCTGCCGCGGCGTCGGCCCGTTCCGCTGGTGCGCCCTGTCGGGCGACCCGGAGGACATCTTCGCCACCGACGCCAAGGTCAAGGAGCTGCTGCCGGACAACCACCACCTGCACCGCTGGCTCGACATGGCCCGCGAGCGGATCCGGTTCCAGGGCCTGCCGGCGCGGATCTGCTGGGTGGGTCTCGGCGACCGTCACCGCCTCGGCCTCGCCTTCAACGAGATGGTGCGCAAGGGCGAGCTGAAGGCGCCGATCGTCATCGGCCGCGACCACCTCGATTCCGGCTCGGTCGCCTCGCCCAACCGCGAGACCGAGGCGATGCGCGACGGCTCCGACGCGGTGTCGGACTGGCCGCTGCTCAACGCGCTCCTCAACACCGCGTCCGGCGCGACCTGGGTCTCGCTCCACCACGGCGGCGGCGTCGGCATGGGATTCTCGCAGCATGCCGGCATGGTCATCGTCTGCGACGGCAGCGAGGCCGCCGACCGGCGCCTGGAGCGGGTGCTGTGGAACGATCCCGCCACCGGCGTCATGCGCCACGCCGATGCCGGCTACGACGAGGCGGTGGACTGCGCCCGCGAGCACGGGCTGGTGCTGCCGAGCCTGGGGTAGGGGCGGGGCGGGTTCTGCTCGCCCGGCAGACGCGCGGCTATTTCAGGAAGATACTTTTCAAGATCAAGCGCGGGATCCCCTCTCCAGAGTGGGAGAGGGGTAGGGGTGAGGGTGGAGACGGTTCAGTATCGGACGCTGAGCATGAAGCTGCGCAGCTCGACGGTTCAGGGTCATTGCGGAGGCCGAGCCACCCTCACCCCCGGCCCCTCTCCCACTCGGGAGAGGGGAGGCGCGGGTCTACTGTTCGCCGGATGGCCCTGTACTGTTGCGGAGCCAGGAGGAACGCGCACCAACCACGGTGCACACCCCACGCCCCGGCCTCACCCCGGCCCCGCCCCGGCTTCCTTGCCGCGGCGGCCGAAATCCGGCTCCGCCGTCTCCTGGCCCATCGCCACGATGCCGCGGCGGATCGTCCGGGTGCGGGTGAACAGGGCGTGCAGGGCCTCGCCGTCGTCCCAGCGGATCGCCCGGGCGAGCAGCGCCAGATCCTCGTTGAAGCGGCCGAGCATCTCCAGCACCGCGTCCTTGTTGGTGAGGAAGATGTCGCGCCACATCGTCGGGTCGGAGGCGGCGATGCGGGTGAAATCGCGAAAGCCGCCGGCCGAGAACTTGATGACCTCGGACTGCGTCACCGTCTCCAGGTCGGCGGCGGTGCCGACGATGTTGTAGGCGATGAGGTGCGGCACGTGGCTGGTGATCGCCAGCACGAGGTCGTGATGAGCCGGACTCATCGTCTCGACCACCGAGCCGAGCCCCTCCCAGAACCGCCCGACCCGCGCCACCGCCTCGGGGGGAGCGCCCTCGGGCGGGGTGAGGATGCACCAGCGGCCGTGGAACAGCGCGGCGAAGCCGGCATCCGGCCCGGAATGCTCGGTGCCGGCGACCGGATGGGCCGGCACGAAGGCGACATGGGTCGGCAGGTGCGGCAGGGCGGCGGCGACCACCGCGGCCTTCACCGAGCCGACGTCGGACACGATCGCGCCAGGCGCAAGGTGCGGTGCCATCGCGGCGGCCACCACGCCGATCGCGCCCACCGGCACGCACAGGATCACGAGGTCGGCCCCGGCCACGCCCGCGGCGAGGTCGGCCGTGGCCTCGTCCGCGAGGCCGAGCGCCCGCACCCGCTCCAGCACCGCCTCGTCGCGGTCGATCGCCACGATCGCGCCGGCGAGGCCCCGGGCGCGGGCGCCCCGGGCGATCGACGAGCCGATCAGCCCGAGCCCGACGATCGCGAGGCGCCGGAACGCCGCCGGGTCAGGCATCCGCCCGCTCCCGCACGAAGTCGGTCAGGGCCGCGATCACCGCCTCGTTGGCCTCGGCCGGGCCGATCGTCATGCGCAGGGCGTTGGGCAGGCCGTAGGCGCCGACCCGGCGCAGGATCAGCCCGCGGGCGGTGAGGAAGGCGTCGGCCTCCGCGGCGGTGCGGCCGGGCGCCTCGGGGAAGTGGATCAGCACGAAGTTGCCGACGCTCGGCGTGACCGTGAGCCCCAGCGCCTCGACCGCCTTCGTCACCTTCGGCAGCCATTCGTCGTTGTGGGCGAGCGCCGCGGTCAGGTGGGCGTCGTCGGCGATCGCGGCGGCGCCCGCACTGATCGCGGCGGCGCCGACGTTGAACGGCCCGCGGATGCGGTTGACCGCGTCGGCCACCGCCTCCGGCGCCACCATCCAGCCGATGCGCAGGGCCGCGAGCCCGTAGACCTTCGAGAAGGTCCGGGTCATCACGACGTTCTCGGATTCGAGCACCAGTTCGAGCCCGGCGGCGTAGTCGTTGCGGCGCACGTACTCGGCATAGGCCGCGTCGAGGATCAGCAGCACGTCCTTCGGCAGGCCGGCATGCAGGCGGCGGACCTCGTCGAACGGCAGGTAGGTGCCGGTCGGGTTGTTCGGGTTGGCGAGGTAGACGATGCGGGTGCGCGGCGTCACCGCGGCGAGGAGCGCATCGACGTCGGTGCGGTGGTCGCGCTCGGGCGCCACCACCGGCGTGCCGCCCGCCGCCAGGATCGCGATGCGGTACACCAGGAAGCCGTATTGCGAGTACAGCCCCTCGTCGCCCGGGCCCATATAGGCGTAGGTCAGGAGCGACAGCAGCTCGTCCGAGCCGGCGCCGCAGACGATCCGGGCGGGGTCGAGCCCGTACTTGCGGGCGATCGCCTCGCGCAGGGCGGTGGCGTTGCCGTCCGGGTAGAGTTCGAGCCCGTCGGCGGCGGCGCGCATCGCCGCGATCGCGGCCGGGCTCGCGCCGAGCGGGGTCTCGTTCGAGGACAGCTTGTGCAGCTTCACCCCGGCCGGGGCCGCCGACTTGCCCGGCACGTAGGCTTCGATGTCGAGGACGCCCGGGCGCGGAACGGGACGAGGGGCGGCAGACATGACGATTCTCGGATCCGACGGGAGGAATCCCGCCCGTCTAAGCCGCGAACGCCGCGCTGTCATACGAAATCGGCCCGGCCCCGCGGCCCGCTCACCCCCCGAGCCGCCCCGCCACGATGTCGCCGACCCGCAGGGCGTTGGCGATGATGGTGAGGGTCGGGTTCACCGCGCCGATCGACGGGAAGAAGCTCGCATCGGTGACGTAGAGGTTGTCGACCCCGTGCGCCCGGCAGTCGAGGTCGAGCACCGAACCCGCCGGGTCCTCGCCGAAGCGCAGGGTGCCGGCCTGATGCGCGGTGCCGCCGATCGGCACGTCCTTGCCGAGGTAGAGCGAGCGGTCGAACAGGTGCGGGTGCACGTCGAGCCGGTCGCACAGGTCGCGCAGCTTGCCGCGCAGGCGCCGGTGCGCCTCCTCGTTGGTCTGGGTCAGGTCGAGCCGCACCCGGTCGCCGTCGTAGAAGATCCGGTTCTCCGGCCGCGGCAGGTCCTCGGAGGTGAGCCAGAAGTCGAGGGAGTGCCGGGCGATCCAGTCGAACGGCTTCTCGGGGAACCATTGCAGGAAGCCCGGAAGCCCCTCGCCGTGGATCTGGGTGCCGTCGGACTTGCCGACCATCTGGATGTGGCCGAGGGGGTACTCCCAGTCGTCCGAGCCGAAATAGAAGTCGTTGAGCCCGAGGGTCTTCTGGAACCGGGTCGGGTTCGGCGTCTTCGAGATCGCCAGCACGGTCGAGTTGTTGTGGCGCATGTAGTTGCGCCCGACGAGGCCCGAGCGGTTGGCGAGCCCGTCCGGATGGGCGTCGCTGCCCGAGCGCAGCAGCAGCAGCGCCGAGGACAGGGCGCCGCAGGCCACCACCACGATGTCGCCGGACACGGTCTGGCGCACCCCGTCGCGCACCAGCTCGACCCCGGTGACGCTGCGCCCGGCCGGATCGGTGACGAGGCGCTCGACATAGGCGCCGGTCCACAGGGTGAGGTTGTCGTGGGCGGCGAGCGCCGGGTCGACGCAGATCACCTGGGCGTCGGCCTTGCCGTTGGTGAGGCAGGGATAGCCGTCGAAGGCGTCGCAGCGGATGCAGGCCGAGTGCGGCAGAGGCTTGCCGTCGCGCTCGTCGAGCAGCACGCCGACCGGCAGGTGGAACGGGCGGTGGCCCTCGCGCCTGAGCCCGTCGAACAACTCCTGGATCCGCGGCTCGTGCGAGACCGGCGGGTAGGCGTAGGGCTTGGGCGCCGGCGGCTCGGTCGGGTCCTCGCCGCGCAGGCCGTGGACGTGGAACAGCTCCTCGGCGGCCTGATAATAGGGCTCGAACACGTCGTATTTCAGCGGCCATTCCGGCGACACGCCGTCGACGTGGCGGACCGCGTGGAAGTCGCGCTCGCGCAGGCGCAGCAGCACCGCGCCGTAGACCTTGCTGTTGCCGCCGACATAGTAGTGCAGGCCGGGATGGAAGCGCGACCCGTCGGCGCCGTACCACGTCTCGGGCGCCTGGTAGCGGGCATCGACGAACACCGCCTGGCTGTCCCAGTTCTCGCGCTCGCGCGGCAGGTAGCCGCCGCGCTCCAGCAGCAGCACCCGCTTGCCGGTCTGCGCGAGGCGCCACGCCATCGTGCCGCCCCCCGGCCCCGAGCCGATGACCACCGCGTCGTAGTGCCGGGATTGATCCATCGCTCGGGTTCCCTGGCGGCGGGTGCGCCCCGTCATGTCGCGGGTGCATATGGAGGGGGCTGCCCGCCCGTCGATCCCGCCCCACTTTGCCGGAATGTCGCGGCCGGCAATGTCGCGCCCTGCCGGCGAGGATGAGGTCCCGATGCCGTCCCTGAGCCTCGTCGTGGCGTTCCTGGTCCGCCTCGTCCTGGTGCTGCTGTTCCTGCCGTTCAGCGCCCTCGACAAGATCCTCAACTTCCGCGGCGCGGTCGGGCAGGCGCAGGAGGCGGTGGCGAGCCGGGGGGCCGCCGCGGCGCTGATCTGCGCCGGGCTGTTCGTCGAGGTGGTGATGTCGCTGGGCGTCCTCACCGGCATCGCCGACCGCGCCGCCGCCTTCGTGCTCGCCGGCTACTGCGCCGTCACCGCCCTGCTGTGGAAGCCGTTCTGGAAGCCCGGCGACTTCTGGGACGGGCCGCAGAGCCGGGGCCGCACCCTGTTCTGGGACTTCTGGAAGAACCTCGCGCTGGCCGGCGGCTTTCTCCTCATCACCTTCGGCACCGGGGCCGACGGCGTCGCGCGCTTCCTCGACGCGCCGCTGGCCTCCTCCGACCCCTACCGGATCGTCCGGGAGCAGCCATGACCGACGACAGCCCGCGCATCCCCTACTGGCACCTGTGGACCGACGAGGCCGGCATCAGCCGCCAGTCCCGCTGCCACATGACCGAGTTCGAGCGCAAGTCGATGTCGCCGCCGGCCGCGCCGCAATGGCAGGGGCAGAAGACCCGCGACGGCGCCACGGTGTTCGTGACCGTGCAGCCGGTCGGCTGGACCGGCGACTGGCACGAGAACCCGAAGCCGCAATGGATCATCCCGCTCTCCGGCCGCTGGTTCGTCGAGGCGATGGACGGGACCCGGGTCGAGATGGGGCCGGGCGAGATCTCGTTCGGCGAGGACCAGAACACCCGCGAGACCGACGGCCGCAAGGGGCATTATTCCGGAACGGTCGGCGACGAGCCCTGCGTGCTGATGATCGTGCAGTTCGACGCGGCCCCGACCCTCGCCGCGGCCTGCCGGTTCCGGTGACGCCATGGACGGGTTCGAGATCCACGATCCCCGCTTCGCGCATTACATCCTCGCCAACGCCCCGCTCGAGGAACTCGGCTCGGGCTTCCGCTGGATCGAGGGACCGGTGTGGTTCGGCGACGCGAACTGCCTGCTGTTCCAGGATCTGCCGCGCAACCGCACGATGCGCTGGATCGAGGGCGAGGGTTTCTCGGTCTACCGCGCGCCCTCGGACTACGCCAACGGCCAGACCCGCGACCGCCAGGGCCGGCTGATCGCCTGCTCGCATCGCGGCCGCTGCCTCACCCGCACCGAGCCGACCGGGGAGGTGACGGTGCTGGCGACCCACCACGACGGCCGGCGCCTCAACGCGCCCAACGACGTGGTGGTGAAGTCCGACGGCACGATCTGGTTCACCGACCCGCTCTACGGCATCTCGAACGACTACGAGGGCGGCCGGCAGGTCTCCGAGCAGCCGCCGGCCCTCTACCGCCTCGATCCCGAGACCGGCCGCCTCGACGCGATGGCGACGGATTTCGACGGGCCGAACGGCCTCGCCTTCTCGCCCGACGAGCGCCGGCTCTACGTCGCCGAGACCGGCGACCAGAGGAAGCCGAACCCGCGCCAGTACATCCGGGTGTTCGACGTCGGGCCGGACGGTCGCCTCACCGGCGGCGACGTCTTCCACACCATCGCGCCGGGCTATTGCGACGGGATGCGGGTCGACGAGGATGGCAATGTCTGGTCGAGCGCCGCCGACGGCGTGCATTGCCTCGACCCGGACGGAAAGCTCCTCGGCAAGATCCTGGTGCCGCACCGGGTCTCGAACCTCACCTTCGGGGGGCTGCACAAGAACCGGCTGTTCATCGGCGGCTCGCACACCCTGTACGGCATCTTCCTCGACCGGCGCGGGGTGCAGTGGCCGTGAGCGGGCTGCGTCTGGCGCGCCTGCGCCTCGTCTGCACCGACCCGGACCGGCTGGCGGAGTTCTACGCGCGCGCCCTCGGCTTCTCCCGGCGCGCGGGCGGGGTCGAACTCGGCGGCCTGCCGGTCGACCTCCTCGGCGGGGCGGCGCGGCCGTACCCGGCCGAGGTGCCCGGCTGGAGCCCGCTGTTCCAGCATGCCGCGATCGTGGTCTCCGACATGGCGGCGGCCTATGCGCAGCTTCGCGCCGTGCCCGGCTGGACGCCGATCTCGCGGGCCGGGCCCGAGCGCCTGCCGGACCGCTCCGGGGGCGTGAGCGCGTTCAAGTTCCGCGACCCCGAGGGCCACCCGCTCGAATTGCTGGCCTTTCCGGCGAACGGCGTGCCCGAGGCGTGGCGCCGGCCCGGCCTCCATCTCGGCATCGACCACTCGGCGATCTCGGTCGCCGACACCGGCCGCAGCGTCGCGTTCTACGAGCGCCTCGGGCTCCGCGTCGCCGGGCGCTCGCTCAACCACGGCCCGGAACAGGCCCGGCTCGACGCGGTCGCCGACCCGCAGGTCGAGGTCACCGCCCTCGGCCTGCCGGGCGGCGGGCCGCCGCATGTCGAGCTGCTGTGCTACCGCGGCGACTTCGACCGCAGTGGTTCGAGGCCGTCGCACGACGCCGCCGCGGCGACCCGGCTGGTCTTCGCGCCCGGGTCGCCGGAGAGGGTCGCTGGTCTGCGCGCCGGGCTCGCCGACCGGATCGCCGCCGACGAATCCGACCGGCTGATCCTGCGCGACCCGGACGGGCACTGGATCGAGGTCGCGGCCGCCGGGTGAGCCTCCTACTCGGCCGCCACCTGCTTCGCCAGACCGCTGCGGTCGTCCCACAGGCGGGCGAGTTCGTCGCGCAGTCTCGCGTTCTCCTGCGCCAGATCGCGGATGCCGCGCTCGATGGCGACCTGCGCCTCGCGCTGCATCGCGTCCTGGCGGAAGCGCGTGTCGATGTTGGGCACCGCGCGGGCGTCGGTCTCGATGCCGATGCCGGTCAGGCGCTCGACCAGATACTCGGCCTCGAACATGTTGGGGTCGAAGTTCAGCAGTTCCTGGCGTCGCCACGGCTCGATCACCTTCGTGGCCTCGTAGGTGTCGTAGTGGGTGTGCCAGCGCAGCTCGCTGCGCTCCTTCTCGATGCGCGGCAGCCGGTCGCGGAACACCTTGCGCATCGCCTGCTCGGGCGAGCGCAGCGGGTAGTGCCGGTTGAGGAACTTCAGCGGGTAGACCCGCAGGCCGGGGAACTGCGCCACGTGGCCGCCGCTGGAGGCGAGATCGACCACCTGCCCGGTGTTCTTCCAGCCCTTGATCTGTCGCAGGTGCGAGGGATCGCGGCCGAAATCGAAGAAGCGGTAGTTGTGCGGCGAGAACGGCTGCGGCGCCTGCCCGCGCGTGAACGGGAAGTTCACCACGGTGAAGTCGATCGCCGTGTAGCCGCAGGCATCCACGAAGCCGATCGCGTCGACGAGCGAGACGCCGCGCCAGGGCGAGGCCCGCAGCTCGTCGGCGTCGTAGTGGATCACCCAGTCCGCCGACAGCGTCGCCGCGTAGGCGGCGGTGTGGCGCAACTGGTCGGCCCAGAGGTACTGGTCGGTCGGCTGCTCGGGGAAGCGCAGGACCCGGACGCAGACGCCCTCCTGCGCCAGCGCCAGCACGGTCTCCAGGGAGCCGTCGGTCGACCAGTTGTCGATGACGTGGACCTCGACGCCCTGGTCGTGCAGGTAGCGCACCACCGTCTCGATCACGTCGTTCTCGTTGAAGACGTTGATGACCGCCGCCACCGTCCGGGCGACGGGCTGGGGCCGGTAGGACGCCTCGCGCCCCGCGATCGACAGGACCGTGCTGCGGGCGAGGTCGTGGTCGTTGTTGAGGGTGTAGCCGAGGAAGGACTGGTCCGGGAAACCGCAATCGCGCAGGAAGCGGCCGAGCTCGTCGGCGGTCCATTCCATGGTGTGGGCGGGGTTGGTGGGCGGGCCCTGGTCGAGCAGCCCGCGGGCCCGCACCCGGTCGGGCGTCGAGAGCAGGGTGTAGGCGCTGGTCTTCGACATCCGGGCGAGGTCGCGCAGCAGATGCTCCGGCTCGCGCAGGTGCTCGATCACGTCCGAGCAGAGGATGACCGCGTTCGACAGCACCTGCCGGTTCAGCCGCGGCACGCCCGTCTCCAGGTCGTGCTCGACGAACAGCGCCTTGGGCAGGTTCGCGGCCACGAGGTCGCGCATCGGCGCGGCGTCGACGGCGATGATCTGGCAGCGGTCGTCGAGGGCACGCAGCTTCTCGCCCGACCCGCAGCCGACGTCGATGATCCGCTCGAAGCCGCCGCGCTGCACGAGGTAGGCGGCGATCTCGTAGACCTGATGCTGGTGGACGATGCCGGTCGGCGCGTCGATGAAGTGCTCGTTCCCGGTCCGGACCACGTAGCCCTGGGGAAGATGGCGGGGCGTCGTGGCGGGCGCGACCGCTTCCGCTGCGGGGGCGGGAACCATGTCACGCACGACGACGGTGGCCACCGCCGCGGCGGGGATGGCCGCCGCTTCCTCCGCGGGGGCGGGGACCATCTCCGCCGCGGGAAGCGGAACCACTTCCGGATCGGGCGCGGCGTGCGTCGGTGCCGCGAGAGCGGCCGGCAGCGGGGCCGGCTCCGGCGCGTCCGGGAAGAACCGCGCGCGAAGCAGGTCGGCCTGCCGCGACGCCAGCATGCGCGCGAAGCCGGCCTCGGCGAGGGACTCGCGCCGCTCCGGATCGGCCGCCAGGGCGACGCAGGTCGCCACCAGGGCGTCGTAAGGGACCATGGCGAGGCCGCCGGCGAAGCGCGCCGCGTCCGGATCGCCCGGCTCCCCCTCCGACACGACGCAGACGCGGTTGGCCAGCAGGTAGGACACCCGCACCGCCTCGAAGATCGAGGCGCGGTAGTAGTGCAGGTTCAGCACCACCTTGGCGCGGGCGATCATCGCGTCGCGCTCCTCGCCGTAGACGCCGAACAGGTTGGCGACCTTCAGGCCCTTCTCCTGGAGCGCGGTCAGGATGCGGGCCCGGCGCTCGTTGGTGGAGCCGTAGAACAGGACGTCGATGTCCTTGTCCGCCTGGGCGACCGGACGGATGCGGGTGAGGCCGGGGCTGTAGCCGACCTCGAGCAGGTCCGCATGGGGGATGCCGGCCCGGACCAGGGTGCGCCGGTTGCGGTCGCTGAAGTCGAGCACCGAATGCTTGCGCATCAGCGTGAAGTAGTTCCGGTTCAGGACCTGGCTCTCGTCGGAGATCTGTTCCAGGTTGAAGACGATGCTGCCCTCGGGGAGGGGCGGGAGGCCGGTCTTGGTGAGCAGGTGCGCGCCGAAGACGATCGGCAGCCGGCCGCGCCACTCGGACGGGTGGTAGACGACCGGCGCGGAGCCGCCGAGTTCGGCGAACGCCTCCTGCAGGCCCTCGGCGATCTCGGCGAAGGCCTGATGGTGCGGGTTGCCGTCGGGCGCGACGATCCAGAGGCAGTGCCGGTCCCGGACGGTGCTCCATCCGCCGGAGAACGGCGCGAGGGCAGCGGCAGGAGCCGGGTCGGGCGTCATCGCGGGAGCCGGGGCGGAGGAGACCGCCATCGGCGTGTGCAGGTTCGCGACGGGAGCCGGGGCCTCCGGGCGTGCGGGCCGTGCCGGAGCCCCGGGCGCCGGGCCGGCGGCCTGCCCGGGGGCAGGGCCGGCGGCCTCGGCGAGGGCCCGGGCGTTGGCCAGCATGGCGGCGCGGGACTGCGCCTCCTGGCGCGGCCCCTCGCGGTAGATGTTCCAGGTGTGGCGGTCCTCCTCCGACAGCTCGACCTTGCGCAGGCGCACCTGGAGCGAGTCGATCGCGCGCGGCACCCGGGTCAGCTCCTGGCCGTCGACGCCCTTCTCGTGCAGCTCGATGCCGACCGGCGACAGGACGTACTGGAGCGTGTCGCGCTCGAAGCGGGCCTCGTTCCAGCCGAGATACCAGAACCACTCGGAATAGTACTGCCAGCTGCGCTCGTTGAAGGTGCGCAGGTGGGTCGGGTCCTGCCACGCGCCGAAGGACAGGTCGTAGGGCACGTTGATGTCGAAGGTGCCGCCGAGCCGCAGCAGCTTCAGGCAGGCCGTCATCATGCCGATGAGATCGGGCACCTGCTCCAGCACGTCGTAGGCGATGATCTCGTCGAAGCTGCCGGGCTGGAGCGTGACCGGGCCGAACCGGGCGGTCTCGACCGTGAACCCGTCCTCCAGCCCCTCGGCGGTGCTGAGGTCGATGAGGACGTCCGGATACCAGCTCGGGTCGATGTCGACGTTGAGGTATTCGAGCCGGAAGTCCTTGCCGGAGCCGAGGTTCATCCGTGACGGGACGATGGGGCGATGGAGGTTCATGGACGGATCCTGACTCGTCGGCTCGCGGACGGTTCGGGATGTCCGGCCGCACGGCCCGGAGCCGTGCGCGCCCCGGACCCGCGCGCGGCCGGATGGCGGGCGAGGTGATCCGAGGCGTAAGGTCGCAAGCTTGCACGGGGCTTTTGCCGGGCGGGGGTCGCGTAGGACCCGAGCTTGGCACGACCCGTGCGGCCCCTCGTTCGGCCCGGACGGCCGGGCCAGCCAGGGAGTTCAGCCCCCCATGAAGGTCGCTCTCACCGTCGCCGCGCTCTCGCTGTTCCAGCCCGCGCATTCCTGGTACCCGCTCGAATGCTGCTCGAACGAGGATTGCGAGCCGGTGACCGACGCCGTCGAGGTGCCCGGCGGCTACCGTACCCACGGGGTGTTCATCCCCCTCGACAAGGTAAGGCCGAGCCAGGACGGCGGCTTCCACTGGTGCCACCGCGGCAACACCGTCCTGTGCTTCTTCGCGCCGCTCTCGGGATAGCTCCGGGCTCAGCGCCGCGGCACGAGGGCGTAGAGGGTGATCGCCGCGGCGTTGGAGACGTTGAGGCTCTGGATCGCGCCGGTGAAGGCGATCTTCGCCATCACGTCGCAGCACTCGCGGGTGCGCTGGCGCAGGCCCTTGCCCTCGGCGCCGAGCACGATCACCAGCGGCGCCTTCGGGGCGACCTCCTCCAGCGGCGTCGCGGCCTCGGAATCGAGCCCGACGCGGGTGAAGCCGCGCTCGCCGAGCTGGATCAGCGCCGCGGCGAGGTTGCGCACGATGATGAGCGGGACGTGCTCCAGCCCGCCCGAGGCCGACTTCGCCATCACGCCGGTGGCGGCCGGGGAGTGGCGGGCGGTGGTGACGATGGCGGTGACGCCGAACGCCGCCGCCGTGCGCACGATGGCGCCGACGTTGTGGGGATCGGTGATCTGGTCGAGGGCGAGCAGCACCGCGTCGGCCGGCAGGGCGTCGAAATCCGGCCCGGCCAGGGCCTCGGCCTCAAGGTAGAGACCCTGGTGGACCGCGTCGGGCCCGACGATCGCGGTGATCTCGCCCGGGCGGACGATCTCGGGAGCGATCCGCAACTCGCCGATCTCGTCGGCGAGGCGCGCGGCGCCGTTCTCGGTCGCGAGCAGGCGGTGGACCGCCCGGTCGGGGTTGCGCAGGGCCTCCGCGACCGGGTGCCAGCCGTAGAGCACCATCCGGCCCTCGTGGATCTCACGGGGGTTGTCGGGCCGTTTCGGACCGCCCCGGCGCATGCCCGGCCGCGGCGCTCCCCGTTTCTTCGCCATCGCCTCGTCCGCCGTCGCCAGTCTCGAAAGGGAGGCGCAGCTTCAAGACGCCGGCCGCGGCCGCGTCAAGCCCGGATCCGCTCGGCGGCCCTCAGCCGTGGCAGGTGCAGCCGGCGTGCTCGCAGCCCGGGTGGTCCTTGTGGCCGTCGGCGCACTCGTCGCAGCAGAAGGCGCGCTCCTCGCGCATCACCGCCTTCTCCAGGGACACGATGCACACGCAATCGGTGCAGGCACACTTCACCATCTCGACGTCGACGCTCGCCATCACGGCCTCCTCGCATGGAAATCCGAGCGGTCGCTTCGCGAAGCGGATGTCAGCTTCGCTCAGGCGCCACGCGGGCTGGTGATGCGATGTCCGAACGAATCGTCCGGATGTCGCATCACGGGTGGTCCGGTCTGGCCTCGCCGTCCCGGTGCTCATGCGGGTCGCAGACATGCGAGACCATGGTGCGGATCACGTCGCGGACGTGGTCGTCGTCGAGGACGTAGCGCACGCTCCGCCCCGCCCGCTCCGGCCGCAGCAGACGGGCGGTCCGCAGCAGGCGCAGATGGTGCGAGGTGAGCGACTGGCTCGCCCCGACCTCCTCGGCGATCTCGCCGACGCTTCGTGGTCCGTCGAGGCAGGCGAGCACGATCCTCAGCCGGTTGGGATCCCCCAGCAGGCTGAACAGCTCCGCCACCTGTCCGATCTGGTCCTGCCGCAGGTGTCCGGTTCCCTCGAATACATGAACAAGTGTGCATGTATCGCAGGAGCGCGGCGGGATCAAGCGCGCAGGCCCGCCGTCATACGAAATCCGATTGATCGCTCGGCGACCCCTGCGGGATCGCATTCGCGATGCGGATTTCGGCTTCGCTCAAGCGCCGCGCGGGCTGGTGATACGGATTTCGGAACGAATCGTCCGACATCCGTATCACAGGGCAATCGGGTTTCACCCGATTGCCCTGCCCGCCGTCACCACCCCGCGCGCCTCGCCGAAGCCGATCGGTGCGAAGCCGTCGCGGCGGCAGGTCGCGCGCAGGATCACCGTGTCGCCGTCCTCCAGGAAGCGGCGGGTCTCGCCGCTGGCCAGCCGGACCGGCTCGCGCCCGCCGCGGTTGAGTTCGAGCAGGCTGCCGCAGCCGTCCTGGTCCGGCCCCGAGATGGTGCCGGTGCCGAGGAGGTCGCCGGGATTGAGCGGACAGCCGTTGGAGGCGTGATGTGCCACGAGCTGCGCCGCGGTCCAGTACAGGTGGCGGGCGTTGCTGCGGGCGAGGCGCTCGGGCTCGCGCATCCCGGGGGTGAGCAGGAGCACGTCGAGGTCGATGTCGAGGGCGCCCGCGGCGGCGTCGGCCTCGTCGGCGAGGTAGGGGAGGGGGCGGGGATCGCCCTCCGGTCGCGGCGCCTGGGGGATGCGGAACGGCGCCAGCGCCTCGGCGGTGACCACCCACGGCGAGACCGTGGTGCAGAAGCTCTTGGCGAGGAACGGCCCGAGCGGCTGGTACTCCCAAGCCTGGATGTCGCGCGCCGACCAGTCGTTGAGCAGGCAGAAGCCGGCGATCCGGCTCCCGGCCTCGGCGATCGCGACCGGCTCGCCGCGGGCGTTGCCGGGGCCGATCCAGATCCCGAGTTCGAGTTCGTAGTCGAGGTTGCGGCAGGGGCCGAAATCCGGTGCCGGCTGGTCGCCGGGCCGGCGCTGGCCGTGCGGCCGGTACACCGGCTCGCCGGACACCACCACCGACGAGGCCCGGCCGTGATAGCCGATCGGGACGTGCTTGTAGTTCGGCAGCAGCGGCGCGTCGGGGCGAAACAGCCGCCCGACCGCCACCGCGTGGTGGAGGCCGGCGTAGAAGTCGGTGTAGTCGCCGATCCGCGCCGGCAGGTGCATCCGGCAGGCACCCGCCCGGTGCAGCAGGCCCTCGCCGGCGGCCTCGATCCGGGCCCGCTCCGGGCCGTCCTCGCGGAGAAGGTCGCTCAGCCGGGCGCGCAGCGCCCCCCGCGTCGCGGCCGGGAGCGCGAAGTAGGGGTTCAGCGCCTCGCCCGCAGCGGCCTCGGCGGCCGCCCGCGCCGGCCCGTCGAGGAGGCCGAGGCCGAGGGCGGCGGGGAGGTCGAGGATCCGGTCGCCGATCGCGACCCCGCCGCGGGGCGCCCCGCCCTCCGGCGAGAACACGCCCAGCGGCAGGTTCTGGATCGCGAAGTCCGGATGGCCGTTGGCCGAGGCGACGAGGCTGCGCCGGGCCGGGTCGTGGGTGGCGTCGATCATCGGTGCGCTCACGGCCGGGTCGGGTCGAAGTGGCGGGCGAGGCGGTGGCCGTAATCGCCGTAATCGGCTTGCAGGGCCGGCGTCTCGGCGGCGAAGCGGCTGACCTTCTGGGGAAACCGCGTCTCGAACATGAAGGCGAGGGTGCCTTCGAGCTTGTGCGGCTTGAGCTCCACGCTCGACGCCTTCTCGAAGGCGTCGACGTCCGGCCCGTGCGGCAGCAGCGTGTTGTGCAGCGAGGCGCCGCCGGGCCGGAAGCCACCGCCGGTCTTGGCGTCGTAGACCCCGTAGACCAGCCCCATGAACTCGCTCATGACGTTCAGGTGATACCACGGCGGCCGGAACGTGTTCTCCGCCACCAGCCAGCGGTCGGAGAACAGCACGAAGTCGATGTTGGCGGTGCCGGGTGTCTCGGAGGGCGAGGTCAGCACGGTGAAGATCGACGGGTCGGCGTGATCGAACAGGATCGGGCCGACCGGCGAGAACTTGCGCAGGTCGTACTTGTAGGGCGCGTAGTTGCCGTGCCAGGCCACCACGTCGAGGGGCGAGTGGGCGATCTCGGCCGCCCACAGGGAGCCGCCCCATTTCACCAGCATCGTGCCGGGCGCCTCGCGGTCCTCGTAGGCGGCGACCGGGGTGAGGAAGTCGCGCGGGTTGGCGAGGCAGTTGGCGCCGATCGGGCCGCGCTCCGGCAGGGTGAAGGCGCCGCCGTAATTCTCGCAGACGTAGCCGCGCGCCGGGCCGTCGAGGAGCTCGACCCGGATCTTCACCCCGCGCGGGATGACCACGATCTCGCCGGGTCCGGCGTCGATGATCCCGAACTCGGTGGCGAAGCGCAGGCGGCCCTGCTGGGGCACCACCAGCATCTCGCCGTCGGCGTTATAGAAATACTCGTCCCGCATCGAGCGGGTGGCGAGGTAGAGATGCGCGCCCATCCCGGCCTGCGCGCCGGCATCGCCCGCCGTGGTCATGGTGTGGATGCCCTCGACGAAGGAGAGCGGCGCGTCGGGGATCGGCACGGGATCCCAGCGCAGGGGCGCGGGCGGCATCTCGACCTCCTGTGCCGGGGCGGTGCGCCACAGCCGGGCGTCGCACTTCGTGAAGCGGTTCCAGTGCGCGACGGTCGGGCGGATGCGGTAGAGCCAGGAGCGCTCGTTGGTGGTGCGCGGTGCGGTGAACGGCGAGCCGGAGATCTGCTCGGCGTAGAGGCCGTAGGGGCATCGTTGCGGCGAGTTGCGGCCGACCGGCAGGGCGCCGGGCAGCGCCTCGGTCTCGAAGCCGTTGCCGAAGCCGGACAGGTAGCCGGGATGGAGGCCGGTGGAGGACGCCGCGGACGCGCCGTCGAGGCGGGCATGCTGGTTCATGGGGTCTCTCCGGGGGAAGGTTCGCTGGGAGAAGGCTTTCCTGGGGAAGGCTCGGGATTCAGGGAGTGTCGCGCCAGGGCGACCGCCGCGTCCAGCACCGCGAGGTCGCCGACCTCGTGGGCGAGGATCAGGACGAGGCGGGCGTTGAGCGCCGCGCTCTCGGCCTCGCTCAGGCCGTCATGGGCGCGGATCAGCAGCGCGAAGGCGTCGTCGCCGCGGCCGGCGAAGCCGTCGTCCCGGCGCAGCATCACGCCGCCTCCCGGAAAGGGGCGCCGGCCCGGCCGGTCGCCCGCGCCAGGGCGGCGGCGATCGCGGCCCCGTCCGGCGCGGCGAAGCGTGCCGCGACGTGGGCGTCGGGCCGGATCAGGTAGGTCGTGCCCGGCATCGCGCCGTAGCGCCGGGCGGCGACGCCGTCGGGATCGGCCAGGGATTCGGCGCCCGCGACGGCGAGCGGGGTCGCGGCCACCACCACGATTCCGAGACCGGGCAGGTCCGGCAGCACCGGCGGCGCCGCACCGGCGAAGACCAGCAGCGTGAAGCCCGTGCCGCCGAGGCGGTCGAGCAGCCAGCCCGGCCGCCCGGCGGCGTCGCTCACCGGGGCGTCCGGGCAGGCGGTGCCCGGGACCGGGCCGTCCTGCGGGCCGCCGCCGTCGTCCGGGGTCTGGAGCGACAGCCCGGCGAGGCTGCACGGCCGCGACAGTCGCCCGGCATTGAGCAGCGCGCGGGCGAACGGCGCCTCGCCGGCGAGCGCCAGCACCCCGTCGCGCAGCAGCCGCTCGGCCGGGCTCTTGGGGGTCATGAACGCGGTGGTGCGGCTCGATTGCAGGATATTCTCGTCGGCGCCGTGACCGCGCTCCTCGTCGTACGTGCCTATCAGGGCAGCATTTGCCTCTCTCTTGAGCACAAGCGCGAGCTTCCAGCACAGGTTGTCGGCATCCTGCACGCCGCCGTTGCCGCCGCGGGCGCCGAACGGGCTCACGACGTGGGCGGCATCGCCGACGAACACCACCCGGCCGTGGACGAACCGGTCGAGCCGGGCGCAGCGGAACGAGTAGACCGAGCACCATTCGAGAGTGACGGGCGTGTCGGCGCCGACGACCGCGCGCACCCGCGCCATCACCCGTTCGGGTTCGCGCTCGCGGTCGGGATCGGCGTCGGGGCCGAGCTGGAAGTCGATGCGGAACACGTCGTCGGGCTGGCGGTGCAGCAGGGCGCTCTGGCCGGCATGGAAGGTCGGCTCGAACCAGAAGAGGCGCTCGGTCGGAAACGCGGCCCGCATCCGCACGTCGGCGATGAGGAAGCGTTCCTCGAAGCGCTGGCCGTGCAGCGCCAGTCCCATCCGGGTCCGGGTCGGCGAGCGGGCGCCGTCGGCGGCGATCACCCAGTCGACGTCGAGGTCGTAGGCGCCCTCCGGCGTCGCGACGGCGAGGCGGACCCCGTCGCCGACCGGGGTCAGGCCGGTGACCTCGCTGCGCCAGCGCAGATCGATCAGATCGGGGAAGTCGGCCGCCCGCTCGATCAGGATCCGCTCGACGGTGTATTGCGGGAGGTTGATGAACGCCGGGCGGCGGTGGCCGGATTCGGGCAGCAGGTCGAAGCGGTAGAGTTCGCGGTCGCGGTGGAAGACCCGGCCGACGTTCCAGGTCACGCCCTGCGCGACCATGGCCTCGGCGACGCCGAGCCGGTCCCAGATCTCCAGGGTGCGCTTGGCCCAGCAGATCGCCCGGCTGCCGCTCGCCACGGTGTCGTCGTCGTCGAGGACGACCACCGGGATGCCCCGCGTCGCGAGGTCGAGGGCGCAGGTCAGCCCGACCGGGCCGGAGCCGATGACCGCCACCGGGCGGCGGGGACCGGGGCCGCGCAGTTCCGGCGGCGCCGCGAAGGCGTAGCGGGGGCTGGGAGTCATGCTGGCGCGTCCTGGGAGTGGATGGGGCCTGCTGGTGGTTGGGTGTGGTCGGTCCCGCCTCTCCCCTTTCCCGGACGACTGAAGCGTCAGCGGAAGGAGATCCGGGAACCAGCGCAACGAGTCGCGAAGCGTCCGTCCTCAGCGGCGGTGCCGACGCACGGAGCCGCTACGCGGCATTCCTCGTGCTGGATCCCGGGTCGCATTCCGCTGACGCTGCATGCGCCCGGGAAAAGGGGAGAGGCGGAACGCAAGGGGGAGTGGTCGGTCGCCCCTCACCCCTCCAGCGCGCGCCACATCTCGATGTCGCGCTCGGCGGTCCAGATCCGCGGGTGGTCGAGGCCCTTGGCTTCGTCGTAGGCGCGGCTGACGTCGAACGGCATGCAGTGCTCGAAGATCACCCAGTGCCCGTAGTTCGGCCGCATCTCCCGCATCGCCCGGTCGTAGACCGCCTTGAGGTCGTGGCCCGCCTCCACCCCGGATCGGGCGATGGCGTAGAGGTCGCGCAGGAACGACCGGGTGCCCTCCAGCCCGTCGCGGATCTGCTCCAGGGAGGTCAGCGCCTCGCCGCGGCCCGGCACCAGCGCGGCGGGATCGAGGGCCTGGAGCCGGTCGAGGGTGGCGGGCCAGTCGCCGAAATGCGCGTCGCCGCAATAGGGGGTCGCGCCGTACTCCACGAGGTCGCCCGAGAAGAGGACCTTCTCCTTCGGCAGCCACGCGATCGTGTCGCCGGCGGTGTGGCCGCGGCCGGCATGGACGATCCGCACCTCGCGCGAGCCGAGCCACAGCGTCATCTCGCCGTGGAAGGTCAGGGTCGGCCAGGTCAGGCCCGGGATCTCCTCGCGCCCGCGGAACAGCCGCGGGAAGCGCTGGATCTCCGATTCCATGTCCTGCTGCCCGCGCTCGACGATCATCGCGCGGGCGACGTCGCTGGCGATGACGTTGACCCGGTCCGGGTAGCCGGCGACGCCGAGGACCCGCACGGCATGGTAGTGGGTGAGCAGGACGTGGCGGATCGGCTTGTCGGTCACCTCGCGGACCTTCGCCACGAGGTCGCCGGCCATCCGGGGCGTCGCGCGGGCGTCGATCACCAGCACCGAATCGTCGCCGACGACGACGCCCGAATTCGGGTCGCCCTCGGCGGTGAGCGCGTAGACGCCGGGGGCGAGTTCGCGGAAGGTCTCGCGCTTCTCGGCGAGATCGGCCTGGCTGGCGAACCCCTTGCTCATCCCTGGTCCTCCCCGGCGTCCGCGGGATCGTCCCCGGCGCATCACCGTGATTGTTGTATCCGCAACCATCTGGTAGGCCGTTGCGCGTGCAACCGTCAAGAGGGGCCGACCCGGACCGCATGGCACGGCTGAACCTGCTCCGCTTCTCGCCCTTCCGCCTCAACCGCCTCGCCGCCGAGTTCAGCGGGGCGCTGGCTGAGGATTACGCCCGCTTCGGCATCGACATCCCGGAATGGCGGGTGCTGGCGACGCTCGGCCTGCACGACGGGCCCCGCAGCGCCGCCTACGTCGTGCGCTGCACCCGCACCCACAAGTCGCGGATCAGCCGGGCGGTGGGTCACCTCGCCGGGCTCGGGCTGGTGGAGCGCCGGGAGGACGAGGCCGACCGCCGCGAGATCATGCTGGCGCTCACGCCCGCCGGGCGGGCGATCTACGCCGAGCTGGTGCCGCTGCTGCTCGCCCGCGAGGAGCGCCTGCTCGCGGTGCTCGACCCCGGCGAGCGGCGGGAGTTCGAGCGCCTGCTCGGCAAGATCGAGGCGGGGCTCGGGCTGATGCGCTGCGACGAGGAGCCGTGATAGCGTTTGCGGACGATGACGTCCGCAAGCGGGCTCACCAGCCTGCGCGGTGGAGCCGGAGGCTCCACACGCCTGAGCGAAGCCGAAATCCGCGATCCGGCAGGATCGCCGAAGCAATCGATCGGATTTCGCATGACGCCTGCGGGATCGGCTGGCCTGAGGCTTGCTAACCCTGGGCCAGCCGCCGGGAGCCCGCATGGACGTCGAACTCGCTGCCCTGACCAAACGCTACGGCCACACCACCGCGGTCGACGGCATCGACCTCAAGATCCGGTCGGGCTCGTATTGCTGCCTGCTCGGCCCGTCCGGCTGCGGCAAGTCGACGACCCTGCGGATGATCGCCGGGCACGAGACGGTGTCGAGCGGCGACGTGGTGATCGGCCCGAAGGCGGTCGGCGACCTGCCGCCCGCCCAGCGCGGCACCGCGATGATGTTCCAGAGCTACGCCCTGTTCCCGCACCTGAACTGCCGCGACAACGTCGCGTTCGGGCTCAAGATGCGCGGCATGGCCAAGGCCGAGCGCCACCGCCGCGCCGACGCGATGCTGGCCCTGGTCCAGATGGACCGGCTCGCCGAGCGGCTGCCGGCGCAGCTCTCCGGCGGCCAGCAGCAGCGCGTGGCGCTCGCCCGCGCCCTCGTCACCGGCCCGAAGGTGCTGCTCCTCGACGAGCCGCTCTCGGCCCTCGACCCGTTCCTGCGGGTGCGGATGCGGACCGAGCTGAAGCGGATCCAGACCGACCTCGGCATCACCTTCGTGCACGTCACCCATAGCCAGGAGGAGGCGATGGCGCTCTCCGACCTCGTGGTGGTGATGAACGGCGGGCGCATCGAGCAGGCGGCCGACCCCCGCACGGTGTTCGAGCGGCCGGCCACCGCCTTCGTCGCCCGCTTCATCGGCGGCCACAACGTCATCGCGCTGCCCGACCGGCGCATCGCTGTGCGCGCCGACCGGATGCTGCTCGGCCCCGAGGCCGGGCCCGAGGCGGTGCCGGCGCAGGTCGTCGCGGTCGAGTACCAGGGCAGCGCCGTGCATGTCGGCCTCGACGCGCCGGGGCTCGACACCGACGCGGCGACGCCGCTGACGGCGATCCTCAGCGACCACGCCTTCGCCCGCCGGCCGCTGGCCCTCGGCGACACCGTGCGGGTCGGCTGGCAGGCCGACGAGGCGCACCGCCTCGAGGCGTGACCGCCACGGGGCCGGGGCCGGGGCGCCCGGAACGATTGCAAGGGAGAGACGAATGAGCGATGCGACCAAGACCCCCGGCCTGACCCGGCGCGGGCTGCTCCAGGGCGCCGGCGCGGCGGCGGGCGTCGCCGCCGGTTCGGGCGCGATCACCGGCTTCCCGGCGATCCACGCCGCCGACCCGGTGACCCTGCGCTACCTCGGCACCGCCGTGAACCAGAGCGGCGACATCGCCCGCAAGGTCAAGGAAGACCTCGGCATCACGATCGAGTACATCCCGGTCGTCACCGACGAGGTGTCGAAGCGCGTCGTCACCCAGCCGAACTCGTTCGACATCGTCGATTCCGAGTATTTCAGCCTCAAGAAGCTGATGCCGTCCGGCAACCTGATGGGCATGGACGCGCGCCGGATCAAGAACGCCGACAAGATCACCCCGGTCTTCACTAAGGGCGAGGTCGCGGGCAAGACAATCGGCGACCAGGGCACCGCGCCCAAGAAGGTCTTCTACCTCGAAGGCCAGAACTCGACCAAGTTCGCCGCCTCGCCGACCGAGTGGATCACCCTGATCCCGACGACCTACAACGCCGACACCCTCGGCATCCGGCCCGACCTGATCAAGCGCCCGATCACCTCGTGGAAGGAACTGCTCAACCCCGAGTTCAAGGGCAAGGCGTCGATCCTCAATATCCCGTCGATCGGCATCATGGACGCCGCGATGGTGGTCGAGGCCACCGGCGACTACACCTATCCCGACAAGGGCAACATGACGAAGGCCGAGATCGACCGCACCATGAAGGTGCTGATCGATGCCAAGCGCGCCGGCCAGTTCCGCGCCTTCTGGCAGGACTTCAACGAGTCCGTGAACCTGATGGCGTCGGGCGAGACGGTGATCCAGTCGATGTGGTCGCCCGCCGTCACCAAGGTGCGCTCGCAGGGCATCGCCTGCACCTACCAGCCGCTGAAGGAGGGCTACCGCGCCTGGGCGACCGGGTTCGGCCTGCCCAAGACCCTCTCGGGCCGCAAGCTCGACGCCACCTACGACTTCATCAACTGGTTCCTGTCCGGCTGGGCCGGCGCCTACCTCAACCGCCAGGGCTACTACTCGGCGGTGCTGGAGACGGCCAAGGAGAACATGGCCCCCTACGAATGGGCGTTCTGGATGGAGGGCAAGCCCGCCGAGCAGGACATCAAGGGGCCGGACGGGACCGTGCTGGAGAAGGCCGGGGCGGTGCGTGACGGCGGCTCGTTCGAGCAGCGCATGGGCGCGGTCGCCTGCTGGAACTCGGTGATGGACGAGAACACCTACATGGTCCGCAAGTGGAACGAGTTCATCGCCGCATGAGCACGACGAGCGAGCCCGCCCTGACCTCCCTGCCGGAGGTCGCGGCGCCCGCCGTCCCGGCGGCGGGCCTCCGGACGGCGGAGCGGCGCCAGCGCCGCCTCGCCTATCTCCAGGTCGGGCCGCTCGCCCTGGTCTTCCTCGTGTTCTTCGTCGTGCCCCTGGTGCTGACCCTGGTGGTCAGCTTCTGGGAGTACAACGAGTACGAGATCATCCCGTCGTTCACGCTCCAGAACTACGCCGACGTGTTCGAGGGCTGCCTGTCGGGCGGCGACCTCTGCACGACGTTCCGCACCTACCTGTCGACGCTGAAGTTCTGCCTGCTCGGCTGGGCCTTCACCCTCGTCATCGGGTTCACGGTGGCGTATTTCGTCGCCTTCCACGTCCGCTCCAGCACCATGCAGACGGTGCTGTTCCTGATCTGCACCATCCCGTTCTGGACCTCGAACGTCATCCGGATGATCGCCTGGATGCCGCTGCTCGGCCGCAACGGGCTGGTCAACGACGGGCTGATGTCCCTCGGGCTGATCCGCACCCCGATCGAGGGGCTGCTCTATTCCGACTTCTCGGTCGTGCTGGCCTTCGTCCACCTCAACACCGTGTTCATGATCGTGCCGATCTTCAACTCGATGATGCGGATCGACCGCTCGCTGATCGAGGCGGCGACCGATGCCGGCGCGACGCCGTGGCAGACCCTGTGGAACGTGATCGTGCCGCTCGCCAAGCCCGGCATCGCCATCGGGTCGATCTTCGTCCTCACCCTCATCATGGGCGACTTCGTCACCGTCGGCGTCATGGGCGGCCAGCAGATCGCCTCGGTCGGCAAGGTGATCCAGGTCCAGATGGCCTACCTGCAATTCCCCGCCGCCGCCGCCAACGCGGTGGTGCTGCTAGGCGCGGTGCTCCTCGTCATCGTCGCGCTGACGCGGCTGATCGACCTGCGCCGGGAGCTGTGAGCCGATGCTGCGCGACGGACCCCGCCCGCTCTCGTTCTACCTGCTCGCCGCGTTCTTCGGCCTGTTCGTGCTGTTCCTGTACGGGCCGACCCTGACCATCCTGGTGCTGAGCTTCCAGGGACCGCAGGGCGGCCTGACCTTCCCGATGAACGGGGTCTCGACCTTCTGGTTCTCGCGCCTGTGGGCCGGGCTCGGGGTGGTCGACATCTGGGCGGCGTTCCGGCGCTCCTTCGCGCTGGGCCTCGTCGTCATGGCGCTGAGCGTGACCCTCGCCTTCTTCGCCGGACTCGCCTTCCGCAAGGGATTTTTCGGCCAGGGCGTCGTGTTCTACACCGCGGTCGCGAGCCTGATCGTGCCCTCGATCGTCGTCTCGCTCGGCATCGGCCTCGAATTCCGGCTGCTCGACGACGTCGTCAAGGCGCTCGCCGCCGCGACCGGCTGGGGGTTCCTCCAGGACCACGGCACCCTGATGGGGCTGTTCACCTCGGCCCTCGGCGCCCACCTGACCTGGACGCTGCCCTTCGGCCTGCTCATCATGTTCGCGGTGTTCAACCGCTTCAACCGCGCCTACGAGGAGGCGGCCCGCGATTGCGGCGCCACCGGGCCGCAGACCCTGGTCCACGTCGTCGTGCCGATCATCCTGCCGTCGCTCGTCGGCGTCGCGCTGTTCGGCTTCACCCTGTCCTGGGACGAACTCGCCCGCACCAGCCAGGCGATCGGCGGCCGCAACACCCTGCCGCTCGAACTCCAGGGGCTCACCACCACCGTGACCACGCCGGAGATCTACGCCCTCGGCACCGTCACCACCGGCGTCTCGCTCGCGGTGATCGCGCTGTCGTTCGGCGCCTATCTCTGGCTCCAGCGCCGCCGCGCCCGCAGCGGCCTGATGCCCGGATCCTGATCCGGGCGCCGGATCCTGATCCGGGCGCCGGATCCTGATCCGGGCGCCGGATCCTGATCCGGGCGCCGGATCCTGATCCGGGCGCCGGGGCCTGCCCCGGCCCGCCCGCGCCGTCAGCGGATCGTCTGGCTCACGCCGGTGCGCTGGGCCTGCCGGTCGTCGCCGTTCGCGATCGGGTGCAGGGCGATCAGGAGGTAGACCTCGACGCAGAGCAGCAGCAGGATGCTGGCGAGGAGCGCGATGATGACGCTCTGGGCCCGCGGGCTGAAGCCGATCAGGCCGGCGGCGGCCGCCGCCGAGCCCGGGGGGACCAGGCCCGGGGCAGCCGGCCCCGGTGCCGGCACGGCCGCGGCCGGGTCGGGTATGGCGGCCGGCTCCGGCGGGGCGACGCGCTCGAATTGCGGCCGGTAGGTGCCGACCGGCACGCGGATGCGCACCGGTTGCGGCTCCTCGATCACCGCGTAGCCCTCGTCGATCGCCCGGCGCAGGCGCCCCGCCTCGACCCGGACGCTCGGATCGACGCCCGGGTCGAAGTCCTTCGGCCGGCCGAGGGCCTGCGTCGCGATGGTGTAGGCCTTGAGGGTGGCGCCCCGGCCGGCCAGCTCCTCCTCGACCACGAAGCGCAGGAAGCCGGCGAGCTTGGGCGAACGGGCGAAGGGACCGGACCGCAACAGCGTATCCAGGGCGCTCCTGACGAGCGCCGCGCGGTCTTCGCCGTCCGATTCGAGCATTGCCACCCTCTCCGGGCCTGGGGCCCCGCCCGGGCCGGGCTCGCGTCCCGGCGTCAACGGGCCGGTTTCCTCCAGGCCTAGTCCATCATACCTGCCGCATAACTCCCCGTCAGTATCATATGAGCATTGGAAGCCGAACCCCTTTTGCCGAATCCCCCTCCGGCAGGCGGTTCGCCGCGGTCAGCGGGTCAGCCGCACCTGCGCGAAGGTGTCGAACAGGGACTTGAAGCCGCTGGCGACCGAGCTCGTGGTGCCGAGATCCACGAACATCCCCGGGGAGGCGCAGGCCTTGAGCTGGGGCACGATGTCGTCGAAGCGGGTGCCGCGGTTGCCGATCTGGCTCGGCTGGCCGAGGGTGGCGACGTAGCCCCAGTCCCACGGCATCTGCAGGTAGGGCGCGTAGAGCACGCCGACCGAGACGCTGGCGTCGAGCTTCTGGCAATCGGCGGGGCTGAACGGGGTCACCTGCGGCCGCAGCTCGACGTAGTTGGTCCAGGAGCGGGTCGGGTCCTGCACGCCGTCGGTCGCGATGATGACGAGCTTCTTGGCCGCGGTCTGGCCGTCGCCGCCCGCCCCGACCTCCTTGGCGAAGTCGGGCATGATCTTGCCGAAATGGGTCGCGCCGGCGTAGTCGATCACCTTCGGGTCGCCGCCCTCGTGCGAGAGGTCGGGGGCGGTCGGCAGGTTGCCGGTGGCCGCGCTGAGCGTCGAGGTCAGGCCGACGAGCTTCGTCAGCGTGGTGCTGAAGCTGTAGACCGCGATGCGCAGGCGCTGCTTGGCTGCGCCCTGCTTCTGCAGCGTGGCGACGAAGTCGGCGATGCCGTCGTTGATCTCGTTCATCCGCAGCCGGATGCCGTTCTTCTGGGCCCACTGGAAGCTGTCGTACTGCGTGCCCTTGACCTTGACGTCGTCGTGGCACGCGAAGGCGCAGCCGAAGGCGGAGGTCAGCTTGGCGATGTCGGCGGTGGTGGCGCCGAGGGCCATCGAGGCCGAGACGTCGATCAGCAGGTAGATGTCGATGTAGGGCGACAGTTCGGCGCTGGCGGTCGAGCGGCCGCTGATCGGCACGGACGGGTAGCCGATGAGCTGGGTCACGGTGGTTTTGACGTCGGCGGTGTAGGTGCCGGTGATGGTGACCGTGCGGTTGGTGAGAGCCGGGCTGATCTCGACCGCGACGTTGCCCGCCACCGCGTCGTTGGCGACGAACGCGGCCTCGCCGGCCTTCTTCGCCGCCGCCTCGATCTGGTCCTTGCTCTGGTTCTGGGCGTCGGCGGCCTTGGCGGCCTGGGCGGCGGCGAGCACCGCGGCATCGAGGGCGGCGTCGAGCCGGCCCCGGCTCACCATCGCGCGGCTGTAGTCGAGGCCGGCTCCGAGCATGCCGATGAGGGGGACGAGGGCGGCCGCCACGAGGACCGAGACGGAGCCCTGGGGTGACCGGAAGCGGCGGAGCGCGGAGACGAGGTGGGTCGCGATCATGGCGGGTCTGCTGGGTTGCAAGCGTTCGGCCTTCGGGGCGTTCGGCCTCCGGGGCGGGCGGGCGCCCGGAGAGGAGTCGACCGTCACCGGATCGCGGCGGTCGTGTCGGGATGCCGCGCGGGGGCGTCGAGGCCGAGGGTTCCGCGCAGGGAGGCCTCGGCGGCGCGGCCGGCCTCCGCCGCACCGGCCCTGAGCGCGTGCTCGCGGAGCGGCTCGGCGAGCGCGGCCAGCCCGGGCCCCGGGGCCGGGCCCGGCCCGGCGTGCCGCAGCGGCGACAGGTAGAAGATCACGCCGATCACCAGTCCGGCGCGCAGGACGAAGGTCATGACGCGGGTCCTCCGTGCGAAACAGACGGCCACCATGGTCCCGATTGGTGAAGCGGATCCGAGTCCGATCGCGCACTCGCGGGGTGATCGTACGGGATGGCTAACGCTTCGATGCCGCAACTCAGGGATTTGTCGGCACCGGGCGCGCGGACGGGCGTTCAATTTTTTTGAGCGAATCGCTCAACCGATTGAGTCTGGTGGACGATCGCGGCGTCGGCCTAGGATGCGCCCCACGAACGCCACGCCAGACACACGACGGGATCCATGCCGACCGACATCGAGATCGCCCGCGCGGCCACCCTGCAGCCGATCAGCGCCGTCGCGGCGGGTCTCGGCATTCCCGACGACGCGCTGCACTCCTACGGGCGCCACATCGCCAAGATCGACCACGCCTATCTGCGCTCCCTCGACGGGCGGCCCGAGGGCCGGCTGATCCTCGTCACGGCGATCAGCCCGACGCCGGCGGGCGAGGGCAAGACCACCACGACGGTCGGGCTCGGCGACGCCCTCAACCGCATCGGCCGCCGGGCGATGATCTGCCTGCGCGAGCCCTCCCTCGGCCCGTGCTTCGGCATGAAGGGCGGCGCGGCCGGCGGCGGCCGCTCGCAGGTGGTGCCGATGGAGGCGATCAACCTGCACTTCACCGGCGACTTCCACGCCATCACCTCGGCCCACAGCCTCGCGGCGGCCCTGCTCGACAACCACGTCTACTGGTCGAACGACCTCGACATCGACCTGCGCCGCATCGCCTTCCGCCGCGTGGTCGACATGAACGACCGGGCGCTGCGCCAGATCACCCAGAGCCTCGGCGGGGTCGCCAACGGCTACCCGCGCGAGGACGGGTTCGACATCACGGTCGCCTCCGAGGTGATGGCGGTGTTCTGCCTCGCCCGCGACCTCGCCGACCTCGAGGCGCGCCTTGGCCGCATCGTCGTGGCCGAGACCCGCGAGCGCAAGCCCGTGACCCTCGCCGACCTCAAGGCCACCGGGGCCATGACGGTGCTGCTGAAGGACGCGCTGCAACCGAACCTCGTCCAGACCCTGGACGGGTCGCCGGCGCTGATCCACGGCGGCCCGTTCGCCAACATCGCGCATGGCTGCAACTCGGTGATCGCGACCCGGGCCGGCCTGCGGCTGGCCGACTACGCGGTGACCGAGGCCGGCTTCGGCGCCGATCTCGGGGCGGAGAAGTTCCTCGACATCAAGTGCCGTCAGGCCGGCCTCGCGCCGAGCGCGGTGGTGATCGTCGCCACCGTGCGGGCGCTCAAGATGCATGGCGGCGTCGCCAAGAGTGCGCTCGGCGCCGAGAACGTCGAGGCGCTGGAGCGGGGATTCGCCAACCTCGCCCGCCACGTCGAGAACGTGCGCCGGTTCGGCCTGCCGGTGGTGGTCGCCGTCAACCACTTCCACGCCGACACCGAGGCCGAGCACGCCGCGCTCAAGGCGCTGTGCCGCGACCGGCTCGACGTCGAGGCGATCACCTGCCGGCACTGGGCCGAGGGCGGGGCCGGGGCCGAGGACCTCGCCCGGGCGGTGGTGGCGCTCGCCGAGGGCGGGGGCCGGGTGCCGCACTACGCCTATCCCGAGGAGGCGCCGCTGGCCGAGAAGATCCGCACCATCGCGCAGACCCTCTACGGGGCGGCGGACGTGCAGATCGAATCGAAGGCGGCGGCCAAGCTCGCGCAGTTCGAGGCCGCCGGCCACGGCCGGCTTCCGGTCTGCATGGCCAAGACCCAGTACTCGTTCTCGACCGATCCGGGCCTGATGGGCGCGCCGAGCGGCCACGTCGTGGCGGTGCGCGACGTGCGGCTCTCGGCCGGCGCCGGCTTCGTGGTGGCGATCTGCGGGGAGATCATGACCATGCCCGGCCTGCCCCGGGTGCCGGCGGCCGAGGGCATCCATCTCGGCGAGGACGGGCAGATCGAAGGGCTGTTCTGACGCGGCGGCCCGGGACCCGCGGGCCGCGGCCTCATACGGTGTCCGATTGATGGCTCCGCAACGCGGAAACCGGCTTCGCTCAAGCGCCGCGCTCAAGCGCCGCGCGGGCTGGCGATACGGATTTCGGACCGAATCGTCCGAAATCAGTACCGGGACGAGGGGCGGATGCGGGCGACGGAGGCCGGCCCGGCCCGCAGGGACGCCGCCTGCGCGATCGCGAACTCCGTGCGCGCGAGGAGCGAGCGCGTCATCTCCCCGGTCTCCCGGCCGGATCCGGCCGGCTGCGCGCCCGGCGCATCCCCGGCGATCGGGGCCGGCACGGACCGCGCCGCGGGTGCCGTCTCCGCCGGCAGGGCGTTCAGGATGCTGATCAGGCAGTGGACCTGATACTCTCCGCTCCGGAGCTCGTCCTGGCGCGCCGCGCCTCCGCTCCCGGCCTCCGGCGTCGGCGGGACCGGCCACCCGTTCTCCTCGAACCGCGCGACCAGCCGGTCCACCACCACCTGCCACACCCCGTGCTTCGACCAGCGATTGAAGGTCTGCGCCGCGCGCCACCATGGGCCGTAGTGCGGCGGCACGGCCCGCCAGTTCTCGCGATGACAATGGCGCCAGAGGATCGCCTCGACCGTTCCACGCAGATCGTGCGGCGGGGTCTTCCCGCGCGGCCGGCACAGGTCAAGCAACGGCTCGAGCGTCGTCCATTGCCTCTCCGTCAGCATCCTTCCTCCGTCCCGAGAACCGCGGCGGGCGATCGCAGATCCTGACCACCCGGGACATCTCCCGAATGACCTTGGGTCCGATGAATCGACCGGCATGATAGATTGGCATTACCGCCTCGATCAAAGTTTTTGTTGGCGGATGTCCGAATGATATATTTTGATAATCTGCAATAAAAAAAGTCCATTCGGACCAAGATATATTATTACTGCACGAAGATGTTCGATATTCCGAAATTTTGGCTTTTTATAAAAGATATAACTTGCTAAAATGAGCAGTATGAAAATTTTTCCAGAGTTCCAGGGCCGTATTTTCGTCGAAAAATCATATAGAAATAAAATTATACTCGATAATATGCGACATTTCTCTCACTGACCTAAAGTCAAAAACTCGATGACAAGCAAATCAAAGTCGCTTGTTATGACATAAATTTCTCTTGAGAGGCGATTTACGAGTCAGAAACAAAGGCTTTTGTCCCTTGCCTGACTGAAAAAAGCGCTTCAAGAACTAGCAGTGACTGCTTGTGCTGATTTTGCCACAAACTCTACGTTATAACTTGGTAATAGCCTGTTATAACTCGTCGATGATTGATCGAATGACCGACATGGAACATGTTTCCGACGCACCGATCTTGGGAAAGACGGTCTCCGGCTTGATCCTTTCGGAGAGGCTGGAGTTTCGAGGGGACATAAGAGGGCGTGTCGACTGGAGGCGTCAGTCTTCGGGGCAGAGTCACTCATCCCTGAGGGGTCCGAAACTTTGGAGGTCTCAATGAAGCTCGTGAAGAGCCTTCTGCTCGGTTCGGCTGCTGGCCTGACCGTCGTGGCAGGTGCCCATGCTGCCGATCTGCCGGTGAAGAAGGCGGTTCCGGTCGAATACGTGAAGGTCTGCACCGCGCATGGTGCCGGCTTCTTCTACATCCCCGGAACCGATACCTGCCTGCGCATCTCGGGCCGCGCCCGGTTCCAGGCCACCTACCTGCAGAACTATTTCCGCGGCAACAACGGCAACGCCGGCGACCTGATGGGCTACCAGGGCCTCGGTCGCTTTGCGTTCGATGCCCGGACGTCGACTGCCTACGGCACCCTGCGCAGCTTCATCCGCTTCGACCTCGCCTACGGCACCGGACCGTTCCTTGCCTCGGGCACCCAGACCCGGCAGGGCGGCAACATCCTCGCCTTCGGCGTCGACGGCTACGGCCGCGCGGTGACGAACGTCAACATCGACAAGGCGTTCATCCAGTTCGCCGGGTTCACCGCCGGTCGCGCCTCGTCGTTCTTCGACTTCTACGCCCACGACTTCGAGATGATCGGCGGCACGCTCGGTTCCGATCTGCCCTCGACCAACCTGCTGGCCTACACCGCGACCTTCGGCAACGGCTTCTCGGCGACCCTGTCGGTCGAAGATCCGGCTCTGCGCCGCACGCCGCTCTTCGGCAGCGCAAGCTCGAACAGCATCGTGGCCTCCAGCCAGTTCGCGCTGATCACGGGCGGCTCCAACTTCTCGCCGGTGCTGTCGTCGCTCAACGGTGTGCCGGTCGGCGTTGCGGAATACGACGTCAGCCAGCGCTCGCGCATGCCCGACTTCGTCGGCGCGCTGCGATACGACTCGGCCTGGGGCTCGGCGCAGCTCTCCGCGGCGGTCCACGAACTCAATGCCGGCCTTGCGAACGGTGGCACGCGCCTGTTCGGGGGCGGCACCTCGACCTTCGCCTCGGCTCCGCATCCGTCGAGCGAGTACGGTTGGGCAATCCAGGCCGGCCTGAAGGTGAACACGCCCTTCATCGCCCCCGGCGATACCCTGTACCTTCAGGGCGCCTACGGCGAAGGCGCTCAGCGCTACGTCGGCTTCTCGTCCTGGAATGGCTCGTACCTCGCCAACAGCAACGTGGCGGCCGGCGCGACCCTCAACAACTGGTACGCGGACGCCGTCCTCGATCCGCTGACGGGCAAGCTCGATCTGTCGAAGAGCTGGTCGGTCGTCGCCTCGTTCCTGCACTACTGGACTCCGCAATGGCGGTCGGCCGTCTTCGGGAGCTACGGCGAGCAGTCGTTCGGTCGGGCCAGCCGCGTCAATGTCGGTCTGCTGACAGCGCCGGTCACGAGCTTCCTGAACCCGATCAACGCCGCCTACGGCTTCAATGGCGTGCTGCGCGACACCAACCAACTCGTCGCGGGCGGCAGCCTGATCTGGTCGCCGGTGCGTGACCTCGATATCGGCGTCGAGGGTGTCTACACCCGCGCCGCTCTCCAGAGCGGGCGGACCATCGACCTGAACAAAGCCGCGGGACAAGTCGCAACCGGCGTGAACGCTGCTGGTCAGCCGATCAACGCGGCGGGCATCGCCCTCCCGACCACCAACGCCACGGACACCTTCCAGGTCCGCATGCGCGTGCAGCGCGACTTCTGAGGCCAACCACCCGCGAGGGCGGCCGGTCCCGGCCGCCCTCGCACGGATCGACCGGGGCACCGGATCTCTCGATCCCGATCAGGCATTGTAAAGTATTGCCAAGGCTCCGGCGTCTCGCCGGGGCCTATTCGTGTTGTAAATTTAGAGAAAATGCAGACAATAAAAAAGACGCACTCTGCAGAGTGCGTCTTAAAAGTTGGCCTGGGTCTCGAAACCAAGGTTGATGCAACCTAGCATGTCCGGTTCTTGCGTCAACAAGACTTGAGATCTTTTTTGACCCAGCGGAGGAGAAAGGTCTGACCGCGTCCGCCGTGGACCGGGTTCTCCTCCCGCGGCCAGCCGGTCTTCGCCGGGAGCCGAGCGCTCGCGCGTCATGCCCGATGTCGTCGGCGTCCCGCGCGAGGTCGATGCCGGGCTCGCCCACGGTGCGCCTTCCGTCGCGGGGAGACCCGCGGACGGACGCCACGGCACCGCGTCCGTCGGGCGGGTGCGGCCGGGCCGGGCGGGACGGCGTGAGGATCGACCCTGCCCGTCCTCGCCCCGACGCCACCCTGTCCCTCCCGGGCCTCCGCCGGGGCCGGACGGCCCTACTCGTCCTCGCCCCGCAGCGGGCGGCGCATCAGCGCCGCGATGGCATCGTCGAGGCGCAGCGTGCCGGCGACGAGGGCGGCGACCGCCTCGGCCACCGGCATCTCGACCCCGTGGCGGCGGGCGAGGGCGACGAGGCCGGCGGCGGTGAGCGCCCCCTCGGCGAGCTTGCCGCCGGCCGCCTCGCCGGGGTCGGCGCCGCGGCCGAGGCGCTCGCCGAAGGCGAAGTTGCGCGACTGCGCCGAGGAGGCGCTGAGCACCAGGTCGCCGAGGCCCGACAGGCCCATCAGGGTCTCGGAGCGGGCGCCGCAGGCGCGGGCGAAGCGCATGAGTTCGGCGAAGCTGCGGGCGACCAGGGCGGCGCGGGCGCTCTCGCCGAGGCCGCGGCCCACGACCGCGCCGCACGCGATGGCGAGCACGTTCTTGGCCGCGCCGCCGATCTCGACCCCGCGCAGGTCGCCCGAATGGTAGACCCGCAGCGCCGGCCCCGACAGGATGCCGGCGAGGGCGGCGGCGCGCGCAGGCTCCGCCGCCGCCAGCGTGACGGCGGTGGGCAGGCCGCGCGCCACGTCGGCGGCGAAGCTCGGGCCCGACAGCACCGCGAGCGGGGCGCCCGGCGCCACCGCGGCGGCGACCTCGGTCATGAAGGCGTCGCTGCCGCGCTCGATCCCCTTGGCGCAGATCACCAGCGTCGCGTCCGGGCGCAGGGCCGGGCGCAAGGTTCCCAGAACCCCGCGCAGGGTCTGGGCCGGCACCACCAGCAGCACCGCCCCGGCGCCGGCGAGGTCGCCGGCCTCGCCGCTCGGGCGCACCCGCGGGTGCAGCGGCACGCCCGGCAGGTAGCGGGCGTTCTCGCGGGCGCGGGCGGCGTCGCGCGCCGCGGCGGCGTCGCGCATCCACAGCACGACCTCGCCCTCCTGCCCGGCGGCTGCCGCGTTGGCGAGCGCCGTGCCCCAGGCGCCGCCGCCGACCACCGCCACCGTCACCGTCACGACCCCTCTCCCGCGGCCGGCGCCCGCAGGCGGTAGAGGACGTGCGGCCGCAGCGGATCGCTCTCGCACAGGTCGGGATGGGCGAACGTGTCGACCCGCTCCATGCCGAGCCGCTCCATCACCCGGCGCGAGGCGCCGTTGAGGACCGCCGTGAGGGCGACGACCTCGGCGAGGCCGCAGCGCCCGAAGGCGTCGGCGAGGGCGAGGCGGGCGCCGCGCGTCGCGAGGCCGCGGCCCCAGGCCGCGCGAGCGAGCCGCCAGCCGATCTCGACCGCGGCGCCCGGCCCGGCCGCGACCGGCAGCGGCCGGGCCGGGCGCCAGCAGCCGACGAAGCCGCAGAATCCCTCCGGCGTCTCGATCGCCCACGGGCCGAACCCGTCGCGGTCGAAGCGCCGGTCGAGGGCACGGGCCTCGGCGAGGCTCTCGCGGGCGGTCTTGCGGGCGGGAAAGAACCGCATCACCGACGGGTCGGCGTTCATCGCCGCGAACGGCGCGTCGTCCCCCGGCCGCCAGCGGCGCAGGCGGAAGCCCTCGCCCGCCAGGGCGGCCGGGGCGGCGGGCATCGCCGGCCGCGCCCGCCACGCCAGGGAGCGGCGGTCGAGCTCGGCGAGGTCCTGCGTCCCGGCCAGCACCGCCTCGCCGAGGGCGAGCGCCGCGGCGAGGCGCGCCGGCGGCAGGTTGGCCCAGGCCGGGGGCGCGAGGCTCTCGCGCCACGGCCCGCCGCTGGCGTTGTCGAGCAGAATGCGGGCGAAGCCGTCGCGCGAGGACGGCCAGCCGGGGCGGGCGGCGGCGGGCAGGCGCTCGTCGACGAGGCGGCGCCAGCGGCGCTGGCATTCCTCCGCCTCGGGATCGTGTCCCGGCGCGGTCATCCGGCGGCGTCCGCCGCCTCGCGCGGCGAGGCGGCGGCGAACGGCCAGCGCGGCCGGGCCGGGGCGGTGAGGTCGTCGACGAGGCCGAGCCGCAGGCGCTCGATCCCGGCCCAGGCGATCATCGCGCCGTTGTCGCCGCACAGCGGCAGCGGCGGCGCCACCAGCGGCAGCCCGGCCTCGCCGGCCTGCTGCGCCAGCGCCCGGCGCAGGGCCCCGTTGGCGGCGACGCCCCCTGCGGCGACGAGCGCGGTCGGGTGGCCGGCGACCGGGCCGAAGCTGCGCAGCGCCACCCGCACCCGGTCGACCACCACGTCGACCACCGCGGCCTGGAAGCTCGCGCACAGGTCGGCGACGTCCTGCTGGGTCAGCGGCGCGATGCGCTCGGCCTCGATCCGCAGGGCGGTCTTGAGGCCCGACAGCGAGAAGTCGGGGGTGCGCCGGCCGAGCATCGGGCGGGGCAGGGCGAAGCGCTCGGGGTTGCCGGATTCGGCGGCGCGCTCGACCTCGGGGCCGCCCGGATAGGACAGGCCGAGGAGCTTCGCCACCTTGTCGAACGCCTCGCCGATGGCGTCGTCGATGGTCGAGCCGAGGCGCACGTAGTCGCCGACGCCCCGGACCGCGACGAGCTGGGTGTGGCCGCCGGAGGCGAGCAGCAGCAGGTAGGGGAAGGCGACGCCGTCGGTGAGCCGGGCCGTGAGGGCGTGGGCCTCGAGGTGGTTGATGGCGAGCAGCGGCTTGCGGGTGACGAGCGAGAGGGTCTTGGCGGTGACGAGCCCGATCAGCACGCCGCCGATCAGCCCCGGCCCCGCCGCCACCGCGATGCCGTCGAGGTCGTCGAAGCCGAGTTCGGCGGCGTCGAGGGCGCGGGCGATCAGCCGGTCGAGCACCTCGACATGGGCGCGGGCGGCGATCTCCGGCACCACCCCGCCATAGGCGGCGTGCTCGGCGATCTGGCTCAGCACCTCGTTGGCGCGGATCAGGCCGCGGCCGTCCTCCGTCAGCGCCACGACGGCGGTCGCGGTCTCGTCGCAGGTGGTCTCGATGCCGAGGACGTGCATGCGGGGCGGCTCTTCGCGGTGACGCCGCCGGGCGGGCGGACTCGGGGGTACCGGACGGAACCCGCTTTCCTGGAAACGGATCCCGCCCTCGCGGGCTGGCGCGGGCGCCGGCTCGCGGTCATGGTGCCGTCAGATAACCCCGCGGGGGCGGGTGCGCCAAGGTGCAAGGAGCAGGGCCGTCGCTTCGGCGATGGTCCTGCGGTCGCCCGCAGGGCGACACGCGATGGCGGGCGCGAGGAGCGCCCCGCGGAGCGGAAGCCAAGTGAGCGGACGCGAATGCCGGCGCCTGAGGCCGAGGAGGAAACAAGGGCCATCGCTCCCGAGCGATGGCCCTGCGAAGGGAGGAACCGAATGACCGGGCCCGGCGAGGCGGAGGCGGACCCGCTGCGGGTCTGGGTGGCGCGCCCGCTCCCGGCGGGCGGGCGCAGCGCCGCGCGCCTCGCCGCCCTCGGCCACGTCCCGCTGCTCGCGCCGGTCCTCGCCGTCGCGCCGGGCGACGCGCCGCCCCCGGCGGGCCCCGTAGGCGGGGGGGGGCTCACCCGCGCCCACGCGGCGGGGGCGCGGGCGGCCGGGCGCGGCCCGGTGCTGCGCGAGGCCGGCGGCGACGCGGCGGCCCTCGCCGCCCTGATCGCGTCGGACCTCTCCCCCGGGGCGCGCCTGCTCCACGCCGCCGGCCGCGAGCGCAAGCCCGAGCCCGCC
>NZ_SACP01000029.1 GCF_004004555.2 Methylobacterium oryzihabitans | reverse complement strand
GCGGCCGAGCCGCCGGCGCCGACCGCCGACCGCGCCCCGGCACCGGAGCGGGCGCCGGCACCGGAGCGTGCTCCGGCCTGGGAGCCCCGCGTGGTCGCGGCCGAGCCGCCGGCCCAGGCCGCCCCGAGCGAGGCCGAGGACGTCGCCGCCCTGATGGCCGAGAACATGATGCTGAAGGCCCGCCTGCGGCTGGAGAGCGAGCGCCAGGACGAGCTGCAGCGCCTCCTCGCCGTCGAATTGCGGACGCTGCGCGACCACGTCCAGGCCGAGGTCGACAGGACCGAGGACCTGCGCGCCGAGCGCGACCTGTGGATGGCCCGCGCCGAGGCCTTGGCCCAGCCGCTGTTCCAGCGGCGCTGAGGGCGGCTCCTGCGACGTCCGATCGATCGCCCGGCGATCCCTCCGGGATCGCTTCGCGATGCGGACATCGACATCGCTCACCCGGCCTCGTCGCGGATGAAGCGCAGGAAGCGCGGATCGTCGGCATAGGCGACGTTGACCCGCATCATCGGGGGGGCGTCCGGCGGCGGAGCCCCGCCCGGGGGCAGGAACACGCTGCCCGGCGCGATCAGGATGCCGCGCCCCGCGGCCCGGCGCGAGAAGGCGTCGAGGTCGGTCCCCGCCGGCAGCCCGCACCACAGGTAGTAGCCGCCGCGGGGCTCGCCGAAGACCGGCAGGCCGAGCGCGTCGAGGACGGCCCGCGCCCGCACCGTCGCGGCGTCGATGCGGGCGGCGAGGCGGCGCAGGTGGCGCCGGTAGCGGCCGCTCTCGATCAGGTCGTGGATCACCCGCTCGACGAAGCCCGAGCTGTTGACGCCCGTCACCATCTTGAGGTCGCGCAGGGACGCGACCAGGGACGGCGCGGCGGCGACGAAGCCCGAGCGCAGGCTCGCCGACAGGGTCTTGGCGAAGGTGCCCACGTAGATCACCCGGTCGAGCTGGTCGAGCGCCGCGAGGCGCGGCTGCTGGGCCGGCAGCACGTCGGCGAAGGGGTCGCTCTCGACGATGCGCAGGTCGTGCGCCGCCGCGGCCTGGAGCAGCCGGTGGGCCACCGGCAGCGTCAGCGAGCCGCCGGTCGGGTTGTGGGCGAGCGACTGGGTGAAGAACAGCCGCGCCCCGGTGGCGGCGGCCCTGGCGGCGAGGTCCGCCACGTCCGGCCCGTCCGGGTTGCGGCGCACCCCGACGATGCGGGCGCCGGCGAGGCGCAGCTTGCCGAACAGCGGGTAGTAGCCGGGGGAATCGACCAGCACCGCCTCGCCCGGGGCGACGCCGTGGCGGATGACGAGGTCGAGGGCGTGGTTGGCGCCGTGGGTCAGGAGCAGCCCGCCGGGGGCGACCTGGATCGCCCGCTCGGCGAGGCTCAGCGCGAGGCTGTGGCGCAGGGGCGGGAACCCCTCGGGATGGCCGTAGCTCTCGGTCTGGGCCCCGGCGCCGCGGCGGGCCGGACGCAGGTGGCGGCCGATCTCGAAGCCCTCCATCCAGGCCGGCGGCGGGCGCCCGTCGCCGACCCGCACGTCGTAGTGACGCTCGAGCTGCTCGCGCAGCAGCCACACGCTGTCGACCGCCTCCGGGCGCGCCGGGCCCGGGCTCGGCGGCGGTGCCGGGCGCCGGCCCGAGACGTAGAAGCCGGCCCCGGGCCGGCTCTCGACCCGGCCCGAGGCGACGAGGCGCTCATAGGCGCTGATGACGGTGTTCTTCGACACCGCGAAGCCCCGCGCCGCCTCGCGGATCGAGGGCAGCCGCTCGCCGGTGCGCAGGCCGCCGCGCTCGATCCGGGCGGCGAGCGCCGCCGCGACGCTCTCGGCCCGGCCGAGGGGGAGTCCCGCCGGAGGCTCGTCGATCGTACCCATGCAACCAAGGGTACGGGCATCGCCGGAAACCTGCAAACCGTTCCTTGTCCGCCGGGGACGCGGGGGTACGGTGCGGGCAACGGGCGGGCCTCGCACCACGCCCGGACGCGGGAGGAGAGACGACCGGGCGCCGGGGAGGCGGCCGTCCGCCCGCGCCCGGGGAGGGCCCGCCGCACGACGCGGGCGGAGCGAACCATGCAGCACCCACACCCGAACCGGACCTCGCGGATCGCCGGATTCCACACGATGACGCCGCGCGAGCGCCTCGACCGGGTCGCGGCCTTCGCCGACCTGGCGCCGGAGGCGGTCGACCGCCTGAGCGACTTCGGCAACCTCGCTCCCGACCTCGCCGACCGGCTGATCGAGAACGTCATCGGCACGATGACCATTCCGCTCGGCATCGCCACCAACATGCGGATCGACGGCGAGGACGTGCTGGTCCCGATGGCGACCGAGGAATCCTCGGTGGTCGCCGCGGTCTGCAACGCCGCGCGCCAGAACCGCGACCCCGGCTTCACCACCTCGGTCTCGGGCAACCTGATGATCGCCCAGGTCCAGGCGGTCGGGGTGAGCGACCCCCATGCCGCGCGCCTGCGCATCCTGGAGCGCTGCGCCGAGATCGCGGCCCTGTGCGACGGCTGCGACCCGGTGCTGGTGCGCCTCGGCGGCGGTTTTCGCGATCTCGAGGTGCGGGTGCTCGACACCAAGGGCGGCCCAATGGTGGTGACCCACCTCGTCGTCGACACCCGCGACGCGATGGGGGCGAACGCCGTCAACACGATGGCCGAGGCGGTGGCGCCGCACCTCGCGGCCTGGAGCGGCGGGCGGGTCTACCTGCGCATCCTGTCGAACCTCGCCGACCGCCGCCTCGCCCGGGCGCATGCGGTGTGGCGCACCGAGGCGATCGGCGGGCCGGAGGTCCGCGACGGCATCCTCGGCGCCTACCACCTCGCCGAGGCCGACCCCTACCGCGCCGCGACCCACAACAAGGGGATCATGAACGGCATCGACGCGGTGGTGCTGGCGACCGGCAACGACACGCGGGCGATCGAAGCCGGGGCCCACGCCTACGCGGCGCGCTCGGGCCGCTACACCAGCCTGACCCGCTACGAGGTGACCGCCGAGGGCGACCTCAGCGCCTCGATCGAGCTGCCGCTGGCGGTCGGGCTCGTCGGCGGCGCGACCAAGCTCCACCCGACCGCCCAGACCTGCCTGAAGATCCTCGGGGTCACGAGCGCCGAGCGCCTCGCCCGGATCATCGCGGCGGTCGGCCTCGCGCAGAACTTCTCCGCCCTCAAGGCGCTCGCCACCACCGGCATCCAGCGCGGCCACATGGCGCTGCACGCCCAGAACATCGCCATGATGGCGGGGGCCGTGGGCGACGAGATCGCCGCGGTGGCCGCGGTGCTGGTCGAGCGCCGGCAGGTGCGGATGGACGTCGCCGAGGAGGTGCTGGTGGCGATGCGCCGGGGGTGAGAGTCCAGGGTGTACGCTCCCCCGTCCTGGACGGCGCGGGGCTGTGCGGAGAAAATTCCTTTGATAATCAAGTGCATGCCCCCTCTCCCGAGTGGGCTGGCGCATTCACACATCTCCAGATGAGGCGCGAGTTCTCTCCTCGCCCCGCTTGCGGGGAGAGGCCTTCGCCCCCTTGCCGGGGCGAAGGAAGCCCACAGGGCGAGGGTGAGGGGGCAGTTCCGGAGGAGTCTCGGCCTGCATCGCCCCCTCACCTTCGGGTCGATCCCTTCGGGATCGATGCGCCGCCTCGCTGTGGACCCGACAAGGGGTCGTGGGATCGTGCCGATCCCCAAGCCCTCTCCCCGCGAGCGGGGCGAGGAGAATGCGCACAACCCGTTGTGTGAATTTGCAAACTTGGGCGGGAGAGGGGAGGCGCGCCTCTTCTTTTTCACGGACAACCCTGCAAACGACGGGAGCGCGAGCGGAGAAAGATCCGGGAAAAGGGGAGGGAGTCCCCAAAAAGCCAGCGCTCAACGCCCCACTACAACAACAGACAAGAACCAGGAGGAAACCATGCCCACCCCCATCCGTGCCGCCCTGCTCGCCGGCGCCGCCCTGTTCGTCTCCGGCGCCGCCTTCCTGGCCTCCGGCGCCGCCCGGGCCGAGATCCCCAACCGGACCGTGAAGATCGGCGTGCTCACCGACCTCAGCGGCTTCGCGTCGGATTCCTCCGGCGAGGGCTCGGTCGCCGCCGCGAAGCTCGCGATCGAGGACTTTGCCAAGCAGAATCCGGGGCTCAAGGTCGAGCTGGTCCAGTCCGACCACCAGAACAAGCCCGACATCGGCTCGGCCACCGCCCGGCGCTGGATCACCCAGGAGCGGGTCGACGCGATCGTCGACGTGCCGTTCTCCTCGGTGGCGCTGGCGGTGCAGGAGGTGGTGCGCGATTCGAAGGCCGCCTTCATCGCCTCGGGGCCCGGCACCTCCGAGCTGACCGGCGCGAAATGCTCGCCCAACACCGTGCACTGGACCTACGACACCTGGGCGCTCGCCCACGGCACCGCGCTGGCGCTGCTGCGCACCGGCAAGACGAAGTGGTTCTTCCTCACCGCCGACTACGCCTTCGGCCACGCCCTCGAATCCGACGCCGCCGCAGTGGTGAAGGCCGAGGGCGGCACGGTGGTCGGCAACGTCCGCCACCCGACCGCGGCGGCGGATTTTTCCTCGTTCCTGATCCAGGCCCAGGGCAGCCGGGCCCAGGTCGTCGCGCTCGCCAACGCCGTCGGCGACACCGTGAACTCGGTCAAGCAGGCGGCGGAGTTCGGCATCCGCGCCGGCGGCCAGGACCTCGCCGCCCTGCTGATGCAGCTCTCCGACGTCCACGCGATCGGCCTGCGCGACGCCCAGGGGCTCTACCTCACGGAAGGGTTCTACTGGGACGCCAACCCGGAGACCCGCGCCTTCGGCGAGCGCTTCGGCGCCCTGACCCGGGGCCGGCGCCCGACGGCGATCCAGGCCGGGGTCTATGCCGGCACCCTCGACTACCTGCGCGCGGTCGCCGAGGCCGACACCACCGACGGCAAGGCGGTGGTCGCCCGGATGAAGGCGCGGCCGACGAAGGACCCGCTGTTCGGCGAGGGCCAGGTGCGGGCCGACGGGCGCCACATCCACCCGATGTACCTGTTCCAGGTCAAGGAGCCGGCGCAGTCGAAGGGGGCGTGGGACTATTACCGCACGGTCCAGACCATCCCCGCCGCCGAGGCGTTCCGGCCCCTCGCCGACGGGCGCTGCCCGATGGTCCAGGCCGGGGCGACCCGGTGACCCTGCCGGCCCGTGTCCGGCTGGTCGAGGTCGGTCCCCGGGACGGGCTCCAGAACGAGCCCGTCATCGTCCCGACCGAGGTCAAGCTCGGCCTGATCGCGCGGCTGGTCGCGGCGGGCCTCGACGGCATCGAGGTCGGCAGCTTCGTGTCGCCGGCCTGGGTGCCGCAGATGGCCGACACGCCGGACCTGATGCGGCGGCTCGGCCCGGCGCCGGCCGGCGTGCGCTACGGCGTGCTGGTGCCGAACCGGCGCGGATTCGAGGCGGCGCAGGCGGCGGGCGCGCGGGAGGTGGCGGTGTTCGCCGCCGCCTCCGAGACCTTTTCCGAGCGCAACGTCAACGCCTCGATCGCCGCCAGCCTGGAGCGGTTCGCGCCGGTGGCCGAGGGTGCCGCCGCCGCCGGGATCCGGCTGCGCGGCTACGTCTCCTGCGTGCTCGGCTGCCCCTACGAGGGCGCGGTCGCACCGTCCGCGGTGGCCGACGTCGCGGGCCGGCTCGCGGCGCTCGGCTGCGCCGAGATCTCGCTCGGCGACACGATCGGCGCCGGCACGCCCGAGACCGCGCTGGCGATGGTGGCGGCGGTGGCGGAGCGGGTGGCGCCCGAGCGCCTCGCCCTGCACTGCCACGACACCGGCGGCCGGGCGCTCGACATCATCCGGGCCTGCCTCGACCGCGGCGTGTCGGTGGTCGACGCCTCGGTCGCCGGCCTCGGCGGCTGCCCCTACGCCCCGGGGGCGCCGGGCAACGTCGCCACCGAGGCGGTCGCCGCGATGCTGGAACGGATGGGCATCGCGACCGGGGTGGACCGGGAGCGGCTCGCCGAGGCCGGGCGGTTCATCGCCGGGGCGCTGGGTCGGCTTCCGGCGCCACCCGCGTGACCCGTCGCGCCGCGGTCTCGCGCAGGGTGCGGTCGGCGTAGGTGCCGCGCACCGCCTCGCGCCCGCCATGGGCGACGAGGTCGAGCACCAGGGCGCTGTGGATGAAGGCGAGGTGGCTGAACGCCTGCGGGAAGTTGCCGAGGAAGGTGTGGTCCTCCGCCACCTCCTCGGCGTAGAGGCCGACGTCGTTCTGGAGCGCGCGCAGGGCGGTGAAGCGGGTGCGCGCCTCCTCCTCGCGTCCGAGCCAGGCGAGGGCGTCGACGAGCCAGAAGGCGCAGATCAGGAACGTGCCCTCGTGGCCCGGCAGGCCGTCGTCGTTGCGGTAGCGGTAGACCAGGGGCCCGTGGCCGAGCCGCTCGATCACCACCTCGACCGTGCGGGCGAAGGCGGCCTCGTCGACCGGGAACCCGACCATCGGGGCGATCAGCAGGGCGGCGTCGGGGTCGTCGCCGCCGATGGATTGCGGGTAGTAGCCGTCCGGGTGGATCCCCTCGCCGTTGACCCGCGCGACGATGCGCTCGCGCTCGCGGCACCAGTCGGGCCGCTCGCCGAACAGGCGGATCGCCCGGTCGAGGGCGACCCAGTTCATGATCGCGGCGTGCAGGTAGTGCCGCTCGGGCTTCCTCGGCTCCCACAGCCCGGCATCCGTCTCGTGCCAGTGGGCGGCGGCGTAGTCGGCGAGGCGGATCGCCTGCTCCCGCATGGCCTCCGGGATCGTGCCGCCGAGGCTGCGATAGAGGTGCAGCAGGTCGAGCACCTGCCCGTAGGCGTCGCTCTGGTGCTGCTCGGCCGCCTCGTTGCCGTGGCGGACCGGGGCGCTGGCGCGCCAGCCCTCGAAATGCGCCACCTCGTGCTCGCGCAGGTCGCTCTCGCCCGCGATGGCGTAGAGCGGCTTCAGCCCGCCCTCGTCGCGCTCGGCCAGGGTGCCGACGAAGCGGACGAACGCCTCGGCCTCCGCCACCATGCCGAACTTCTTGAGCACGTAGAACGACAGGCAGGCGTCGCGGATCCAGCAGAACCGGTAGTCCCAGTTGCGCACCCCGCCGATCTCCTCGGGCAGGGAGGTGGTGGCGGCGGCGACGATCGCGCCGGAGGGCGCGTAGGTCAGCGCCTTGAGGGTCAGGGCGCTGCGCAGGAGCGCGTCGGCGTCGGGGCCGTCATAGGCCGCCGCCGCCGACCAGCCGGCCCAGGCCCGGCGCGTCGCCTCCATCAGGTCGCCGGGGGCGGGGCTGTCCGCCGCCCCGGCCCGGGTCGCGTGGAGCGCGAAGACCTGCTGGTCCTGCGCCGCCAGCGTGAACCGGGCGACGGCGCGGTTCTCGTCGAGGGCGAACGGCACCGAGGCGGCGAGGAACGGCAGCCCCTCCGCCGCCACGCCGCCCTCGACCGGGCTGAGGGCCCCGAACGCCGCGGCGAAGCCGGCGAGCGGGCGGTGGACCGCCCGCATCGCCACCGAGCCGGAGACGCCGGCGACGATCCGCACGAGGCTCGGCAGCGCCCGGCCCGCCTCGGGCGCCACCATGAAGTCGCGCAGCACCACGATGCCGTCCCGCGTCGTGAAGCTGGTCTCCAGGATGGTGGTGCCCGGCAGGTAGATCCGCGCGGTCTCGAACGGCGCCTCGGGCTGGATCGCGAAGAAGCCGCCGCGGGTCCGGTCGAGCAGGCGCGAGAACAACGGGTCGGCGTCGAAGCGCTCGAGGCAGGCCCAGTCGATCGACCCGTCGCGGGCGACGAGCGCGCAGCCGTGGCAGTTGCCGAGAAGAGCGTAGTCCTCGATCGGCCGGTAGGGCCGCGCGGCGGGGTCGGTCATGCGGGCGGGCTCGCAGGGGGGAGGGCGGGTCAGGCGGCGAGGCGGAAGCGGGGCTCGATCGGCCCGCGCACGCCGAGGTCGATGAGGAAGGTGCGGCCGTGCTCCGGGTCGGCCCGCTTCTCCGCCTCGTCCATGCCCTCGGAGGCCGACGTGACGAGGAGCCGCGTCAGGCCGGGCCCGGCGAAGGTCGGGCAGCTCGGCCGGGTCGCCGGCACGCGGATCGTGCGCAGGCGCTCGCCCTCGGGGCTGTAGGCGTCGAGGCAGGAGGCGCCCCAGCGGGCGCACCAGATCCGCCCCTCGGCATCGACCGCCGCCCCGTCGAGGCCGCCGGCGCCGCCGCGATGGTCGTAGAGCACGCCCGGCTCGCCGGCCGGCAGCCCGGTGGCGGGATCGACCGCGACCCGGTGCAGCAGGCCGACCGCGGTGTCGGCGAAGTAGGCGGTGGCGCCGTCGGGCGAGAAGCAGATCGCGTTCGGGATCGCGAGGCCGCCGTAGAGCCGCGTCACCCGCGTGCCGGCGACGTGGTGGATCGTCCCGAGGCCCGGCTCGGCGCCGCGGCCCATGGTGCTGATCCACAGGGCGCCGCAGGGATGGACCCGGCCGTCGTTGGAGCGGGTGCGGGCGTCGTCGGCTTCCAGGGGGCAGTGGCGGATGAGCCGGCCGCCGGCCCGCTCGCGCAGGTACAGCCCGTCCTCGGCGGCGAGCAGGTGGCGCGCCCCGTCGACCTCCGCGACCGCGCTCGCCATCACCGGCAGGTCGTGGACCGTGACCGCGTCCCCGGCGAGCGGCGCCTCGAACAGCCGCTTCTCCAGGATGTCGACCCACCAGGCGGTGTCGCGGTCGGGATCGTAGCTCGGCCCCTCGCCGAGATGGGCGCGCGGGGCGTTCAGGATCCGGATCGCGGGCTCGGTCATGGTCCCTCCGTGCGGGGCGAACACCGGCACGACGTGCCGGAACGCCGCCGGGTTCCGCAGGGAAGCGCGAAATTCAGTCGGGATTAAAAGGGCTTGTCGGGAAGTCTGCCGCGTGGCGGCACGGATCGCCCGGCGAAGCGCTGTCCTCGCCGGGCCCGGGCCGGTCTCAGGCCAAAGCCGCGCGCAGGATCTCGGCGTCGGCGGCGAGTTCGTCCGCCTCGGCCTTGCGGCTGCCATGGGGGCGCAGCGACACGCCGGAAAAGCGCGGCACGACGTGGACGTGGAGGTGGAACACGGTCTGGCCGGCCTCGGCCTCGTTGAACTGCGTCACCACCGCCCCGTCGGCCCCGAAGGCCGCGACCGCCGCCTTCGCCACCCGCTGCACCGTGGCGTAGAGCGGCCCGAGCACCGCCGGGTCGGCGTCGAGCAGGTTGCGGCTCGGGGTCTTGGGAATCACCAGGGCGTGGCCGCGGCCCTGGGGCATCACGTCCATGAAGGCGAGGGTGTGGGCGTCCTCGTAGACCTTGTAGGCCGGCAGCTCGCCGCGCAGGATCTTGCCGAAGACGTTGCCGGGATCGTAGGCGGTGGTCATGTCGTGGTCCTCAGAAAATCAGAGCCCGGCCGCCGAGCGGCGCTCGACGAGGCGCGCCAGATAGGCCGCGCCGTGCGGGATGATCGCGTCGTCGAAGTCGTAGGCGGCGTTGTGAAGGGCGGCCCCGGATTTCTGGCCGAGCCACGCATAGGCGCCGGGCACCCGCAGCAGCATGTCGGCGAAGTCCTCGCTGCCCATCTTCGGCTCCGGGTCGGCGCCGACGTGCTCGGGCCCGAACAGCTCGGCGGCGATCTCGGTCGCGGCGGCGGTCTGGGCCTCGCTGTTGCGCAGCACCGAGAAGACGTTGCGCACGTCGGCCGTGATCTCGGCCCCGAAGGCCGCCGCCACGCCGGCGCAGATCTCGCGGATCCGGGTCGCCACCAGGGCCCGCACGTCGTCGTCGAAGGTGCGGATCGTGCCGGCGAGGTGGGCCTCCTCCGGGATCACGTTGTAGGCCGCGCCGGCATGGACCTGGGTGATCGACAGCACCGCCGACTTGAGCGGGTCGGCGTTGCGGCTGACGATGGTCTGGAGCGCCTGGACCAGGGCGGCCTGGACCACGACGGGATCGATGCCGCGGTTGGGCTGCGCGCCGTGGGCGCCGCGGCCGACGATGCGGATGTCGAAGAAGTCCGCCGCCGCCATCGCCGGGCCGGGGCGCAGCGACAGCCGCCCGACCGGGCCGCCGGGATTGTTGTGCAGCCCGTAGACCTCGTCGCAGGGGAAGCGCTCGAACAGCCCGTCGGCGAGCATCGCCCGGGCGCCGCCCAGGCCCTCCTCGGCGGGCTGGAAGATCAGCACCGCGGTGCCGTCGAAGTCGCGGGTCTCGGCGAGGTACTTGGCGGCGCCGAGCAGCATCGTGGTGTGGCCGTCGTGGCCGCAGGCGTGCATCGTGCCCGGCACCGTCGAGCGGTGGGGCAGGTTGGTCGCCTCCTCGATCGGCAGGGCATCCATGTCGGCGCGCAGGCCGATCCGCCGCCCGCCGGTGCCGCGGCCCTTCACGATCCCGACCACGCCGGTGCCGCCGATGCCGCGGTGGACCTCGTCGACGCCCCAGGCCGCCAGCCGCTCGGCGACGATTCCGGAGGTGCGCACCTCCTGGAAGCCGATCTCCGGATGGGCGTGCAGGTCGCGCCGGATCGCGGTGAGTTCGTCGAGGTCGGCGGCGATGCGGTCGAGGGGGGACATGCGGGACCTCGCGGACGGCGCCCGGTCGGCCCGGGCCTTTCAGGGCGCGGCACCTTTCCCCGTCGCGGCCGGGGAGTCCAGAGGGGCCCGTGCAGCCTTGCCCCGAAGGGGGTCGGCGTTGCCCGGCCGGGCGGGCCGTGCCAGCCTTCCGGGAGAGGGGCGGGCCGGCTCGCGGCGATCGAGGCAGGACACCACCATGGCGCGACACCGCAGACTTCATCTCGGCGCCTTCATGCGCCCGGTCGGCATCCACACCGCGTGGTGGCGCTATCCCGGCGGCTCCCCGGACGCCAATTTCGACTTCGCCCATCTCGCGCGCTTCGCCCGCACCCTGGAGGCGGCGAAGTTCGACGCCTTCTTCATGGCCGACCACCTCGCGGTGCTGAACATGCCGGTCGAGGCGCTCAAGCGCTCGGCCACCGTGACCTCGTTCGACCCCGCCACGCTGCTGCCGGCGCTCGCCGTGGTGACCGAGCGGATCGGCCTGATCGCCACCGCCTCGACCACCTACGACCAGCCGTTCCACATCGCCCGCCGCTTCGCCTCCCTCGACCATCTCAGCGGCGGGCGCGCCGGCTGGAACGTCGTGACGACCTCGAACCCCGACGCGGCGCGGAATTTCGGCCTCGAACATCACCCCGAGCACGCCGACCGCTACGACCGCGCCCACGAATTCGTCTCGGTGGTGAAGGGGCTGTGGGATTCCTTCGCCGACGACGCCTTCCTGCGCGACGTCGAGAGCGGGATCTTCTTCGACCCGGAGAAGATGCACGTCCTCGACCACCAGGGCCCGCATCTCTCGGTGCGCGGCCCGCTCAACGTCGCGCGCCCGGTCCAGGGCTGGCCGGTGATCGTGCAGGCGGGCGCCTCGGAGGCCGGGCGTCAGCTCGCCGCCGAGACCGCCGAGGTGATCTTCGGGGCGGCCGGCAGCATCGAGGACGGGCGGCGTTTCGCCGACGACGTGCGCGGCCGGATGGCGCGGGTCAACCGCGACCCCGACCACCTCAAGATCCTGCCGGCCTGCTTCGTGGTCGTCGGCGACACCGAAGCGGAGGCGCGCGACAAGCGCGCGCTCCTCGACGGCCTCGTGCACGAGGCGAGCGCCATCGCGGCCCTGTCGATCGCGCTCGGGGTCGACGCCTCGGCCTTCGATCCGGACGGGCCGCTGCCGGAGATCCCCGAGACCAACCAGTCGAAGACCGGGCGCGAGCGGGCGATCGCGCTGGCGCGCGGCGAGGGATTGAACGTCCGCCAACTGGCGCAGCGGCTCGGCGGCTATGCCGGCCTCGCCATGGTCGGCACGCCGCGCACCATCGCCGACCAGATGCAGGCCTGGCTGGAGGCCGGGGCCTGCGACGGCTTCAACGTGATGGTCTCGGACGTGCCGCAGGGCCTCGACGACTTTGCGCTCAAGGTGGTGCCGGAGCTGCAGCGCCGCGGCCTGTTCCGCACCGAGTACGAGGGCACCACCCTGCGCGAGCATCTCGGCCTGCCGCGGCCGGAGAACCGGTTCTTCGCCGGGGCGCGCTGAACGCGGCCGGCCGTCCCTGCCGCGATTCCGGAGGGATCGCCGAGCGTTCGATCGGATTTCGTCCGACGGGGCGGGCGGCCACCCCTGCTTAAGTCCTGTTTACGCCTCATCGCCCTGCCGAAGCGTTGAACGCCCGGACGAATGGTGCTTAGCAGGCGCCCGGAGCCCGGGCGGCCGCGGGGGAGCCGTGGTTCGGCACGGCGCGCCGCCCGCCCGCGCCCACCGCCGTCGCTCGGGCGGCGGCCCGGTGCGGCTCATCGAGTTTGGAAGGAAGCGGGATCATGAAGACGCGCGCGGCGGTGGCCTGGGAGGCGAAGAAGCCGCTGACCATCGAGACCATCGACATCGAGGGCCCGAAGGCCGGCGAGGTGCTGGTCGAGGTGATGGCCACCGGCATCTGCCACACCGACGCCTACACGCTGTCGGGCCTCGATTCCGAGGGCAAGTTCCCGGCGATCCTCGGCCACGAGGGCGCCGGCATCGTGCGCGAGGTCGGCGCCGGCGTGACGACGCTGAAACCCGGCGACCACGTCATCCCGCTCTACACGCCCGAGTGCCGCAACTGTAAGTCGTGCCTGTCGCGGCGCACGAACCTCTGCACCGCGATCCGCGCCACGCAGGGCCAGGGCGTGATGCCCGACGGCACCAGCCGGTTCTCCTGCGTCGCGACCGGGGCGAGCCCGGGCCCGAACACCGTGTTCCACTACATGGGCTGCTCGACCTTCTCGAACTTCACGGTGCTGCCCGAGATCGCGCTGGCGAAGGTGCGCGAGGACGCCCCCTTCGACAAGATCTGCTACATCGGCTGCGGCGTGACCACCGGCATCGGCGCGGTGATCTACACCGCCAAGGTGTGGCCGGGCGCCAACGTGGTGGTGTTCGGCCTCGGCGGCATCGGGCTCAACGTGATCCAGGGCGCCCGGATGGTCGGCGCCGACCGGATCGTCGGCGTCGACATCAACCCCGACAAGCGGGCGATGGCCGAGAAGTTCGGCATGACCGACTTCATCAACCCGAACGAGGTCGGCACCGACAAGGTCGTGCAGGCGATCCTCGACGTGACCGGCGGCGGCGCCGACTTCTCGTTCGACGCCACCGGCAACGTCAACGTGATGCGCCAGGCGCTCGAATGCTGCCACCGCGGCTGGGGCGAGTCGATCGTCATCGGCGTGGCCGAGGCCGGCCGCGAGATTGCGACCCGGCCGTTCCAGCTCGTCACCGGGCGCGTGTGGAAGGGCTCGGCCTTCGGCGGCGCCCGCGGCCGCACCGACGTGCCGAAGATCGTCGACTGGTACATGGAGGGGAAGATCAACATCGACGATCTCATCACCCACACCATGCCGCTCGACGAGATCAACCACGGCTTCGACCTCATGCACGAGGGCAAGTCGATCCGGTCCGTCGTCGTCTACTGAGCCGGGTGCGGGTGCGGCCGGCCCGGAGCCGGCCGCCGGAACAAGGAGAAGCCAGGGTGGAAACCGTCAGCAAGGCGCTGTCCCACGGGGGCGTGCAGGGCGTCTACCGGCACGAATCCGCGGCGACCCGCTGCCCCATGACCTTCGCGGTCTACCTGCCGCCGCAGGCGGCGGACGGGCCGGTGCCGGTGCTGTGGTACCTGTCGGGCCTGACCTGCACCCACGCCAACGTCATGGACAAGGGCGAGTACCGCCGCGCCGCGGCCCGGCACGGGGTCGCCTTCGTGGCGCCCGACACCAGCCCGCGCGGGCCGGGCGTGCCGGACGACCCCGACGACTGGAAGTTCGGCTGCGGCGCCGGCTTCTACCTCGACGCGACGGAGGCGCCCTACGCGGAGCACTACCGCATGCGGAGCTACGTCGCCGACGAGCTGCCGGCCCTCGTCGGGGCGAACTTCCCGGTCGACCTGTCGCGCCAGGGCATCCTCGGGCATTCCATGGGCGGCCACGGGGCGCTCACGCTGGCGCTGACCTACCCCGAACGCTACCGCTCGTGCAGCGCCTTCGCGCCGATCGTGCAGCCCTCGACCGCGGGCTGGTCGGCCCCGGCCTTCGAGCGCTATCTCGGCGCCGACCGCGCGGCGTGGCGGGCCCACGACGCCACCGCCCTGATCGAGGACGGGCACCGCTTCCCCGAGTTCCTCGTCGACCAGGGGACGGCGGATTCGTTCCTCGACGACGGCCTGCGGCCCCACCTGCTGAAGGAGGCCTGCGCCAGGGCCGGGATCGGGCTGACCCTCAACCTGCGCGAGGGCTACGACCACTCGTACTTCTTCATCTCGACCTTCATGGACGACCACGTCGCCTGGGCGGCCGAGCGGCTGCGCGGCTGAAGGCCGGCCCGGCGCGGATCGTCCCGCCCGCGGATCCCGGGGGCGAGCCGCGGGCGTGGCCCGCCGGCGACGAGTCCGGTGCCGCCCGCCCGCGGCCCGAAACAGGCCGGGCGACAGAGACCGGCACGACAGGCCAAGCATCGCCCGGCGCGATCGGGTGGCGGTGCAGTCGAGATGGCCAGGGATCGTCTGCCTGCTCCGATTCCTGCAGTCTCATCCGTTCGGTTGATGCCGGTCGATCTGTGACCTGACACGACTCCGCCACCACGCCCGCGATCACGACCCGAATCGACGGGGCCGGGCCCGGGATCCGCGGCAGGAGTGTGCGCGATGGCGACGACGTCCTATTATTTCGGCTACCTCAACAGGAACGAGCCCCTCAACACGTACACGTACTTGAGCCAGTACGCGGATACCATCACGGCTCTCAACAACGGGGGGTTCTTCACGGCCTACGAAGGCTATTACGACGGGGGATACAATTACATCCTCGCGCGCGGCCTGGATGCCACGGGCGCGCCCGCGCCGAAGGGCGAGTTCGCCGCGACGAATTACGGCCCGGGCATCAACGTTCGGAGTGCCGAAGCCGCGACGCTGAAGAACGGCAACGTCGTGATGACCTATACGACCCAATCCAGCACCTCGACTCCGATCACCTTCCGGATCTTCTCGCCGGACGGAACCCTGCTCACCGAAGGCAGCACGGCCTCGGGCAGCAACTACAGCCCCGACGTGACCGCGCTCGGCGATGGCGGCTTCGTCATCAGCTACGATCATCTCTTCGGGAGCACGGACCTCGACACCCAGGCGGTCGTCTTCAACGCCGACGGCACGGTCAGGACCAGCCTGGCGGTCAATGTCGGGACTTACTATACTGGTCAATCGGCCGTCGCCGGCCTGACGAACGGCAACTTCATGGTGAGTTACGCCCGGGAACGGCAGGACGGCTCGGGGGCGACCGATCTCGCCTTCAAGATCTTCAACGCCAATGGCGGAGTTGTCCGCGCCGAAACCCTCGCGGATACCTACGGAACCATGAAGGTGCCGGGCGAGGCGATCGGGCTGAAGGACGGCGGCTTCGCCATCGTCTACTTCGACGACGGCTGGACCGGCCGGCCGGCGGAGGTCACCCTCGGGATCTGGAACGCCGACGGCAGCCTGCGCACCATCCAGCGGGCCAGCGAGCCGCTGACGCGGGGCGGCCAGCGGAACGACCCGACCATCGCCCAGCTCGACAACGGCTTCCTCGCCGTCGGGTGGAGCAACGTCACGGACGTCACCACGGAATACGCGATCTGGACACCCGACGGCACGGCCGTCACCTCGGGGCTCTGGCGCGGCACGTCGCAGAACCTGAACTTCGCGGCCGCGGCCAACGGCGTCCTGTCGGGCATCGTCACCGACACGATCGGCGACGGCAGCGGCTACGGCATCGCCTCCAACACCCTCGCGTTCACCCGCGACACCCGCGGCGACGCCTCCTCCGAGGCGATCACCGGCGACAGCCTGCGCGACTTCATGATGGGCGGCGGCGGCAACGACACCCTCCTCGGTTACGGCGCCGACGACACCCTCGACGGCGGCATCGGCAACGACAGCGTCGACGGCGGCATCGGCAACGACCTCGTGTCCGGCGGCGCCGGTGCCGATATCCTGATCGGTGGCACCGGCAACGACACGCTCGACGGCGGCTCCGAGAACGACCGCCTCGACGGCGGCAGCGGCGACGACCTCCTGACCGGCGGGCTCGGCGCCGACGCCCTGCTCGGCCGGGACGGCTTCGACACCGCCAGCTACGCCGGCGCGGTCGCCTCGCTGACGGCCGACCTGCTGACGCCGGCCAACAATACGGGGGAGGCGGCTGGCGACAGCTATGCGGGGATCGAGGGCCTGCTCGGGTCGCGCTACAGCGACCGTCTCACCGGCAACGCCACAGCCAACCGGCTGGAGGGCGGCGCCGGCAACGACACCCTCGACGGCGGGGCGGGCAACGACACGCTGGTCGGCGGCGACGGGGCGGACTGGCTCTACGCCAGCGCCGGCTACGACCTGCTGACCGGCGGGGCCGGCGGCGACCGGTTCGCGTTCACGAGCGTGTCGCCGCAATACGACACGATCGGCGACTTCGTGCATGCCCAGGGCGACCGGATCGTGCTGACCTCCTCGGCCTTCGGCGGCCTGACCGGTCTCGTGGCCGGCAAGAGTTTCGTCGCCAGCGGGTCGCCGGCGGCGGCGCAGGCGGGGCCGACGATGCTGTACAACACCGGCAACGGCGTCCTGTCCTACGATGCCGACGGCACCGGGGCGGGGGCGGCGACCCAGATCGCGACGCTCTCCGGCGCGCCGACCCTGGTCTTCTGGGACTTCGTCTTCGTGTAGAACGCCCGGGGGCGAACGGCACGGGCGGCCGCGGGGCGGCGATCGTCCGACCGTCGGCGCGTGAAGCCTTTGCCCACCGGCGGCCCGGTGGGCAAAGGCCGGCGGCGTCTGTAGACCTCCCGCACCGCGTGAGACCAGGACACGACCCCGATGCCCGCTTCCCTCGCCCTCGTCGGCAACCTCGACGCCCAGGAGGAGGCCGATTACCTCGCGGCCCTCGCCGCCGCGATGCCCGGGGAGACCGTCCGGCCGTTCCGCGACCTGTCGGAGGCGGAGCGCGCGACGGTCGAGGTCGCGATCGTCGCCAATCCGGATCCCGCCGAGGTGGCGCGGCTGCCGCGCCTCGCCTGGATCCACAGCCTGTGGGCGGGGGTCGAGCGCCTCGTGCGCGACCTCGGCTCCGACGCGCCGCCGATCGTGCGGCTGGTCGATCCCGAACTCGCCCGCACCATGGCGGAGGCGGTGCTGGCCTGGACCTACTATCTCCAGCGCGACATGCCGGCCTACCGGCGCCAGCAGGAGGCCGGGCTCTGGCGGCAGCGGCCCTACCGGGCGCCGGCCGAGACGCAGGTCGGCCTGCTCGGCCTCGGGGCCCTCGGCACCGCCGCGGCGGGACGGCTGGTCGGGGCGGGCTTCCCCGTCGCGGCCTGGACCCGCTCGCCGCCGGCCGGCGGAGGACCGCCCGGGGTCGCGGTCGCCACCGGCCCGGACGGCCTGACCCGCCTGCTCGGCGGGAGCGACGTCGTCGTCTGCCTGCTGCCGCTCACCGCCGAGACCCGCGGGCTGCTCGATGCCGGCCGGTTCGCCGCGATGAAGCGGGGCGCCGCGCTCCTCAACGTCGCCCGCGGCGCGATCGTCGACACCGGCGCGCTGCTCGCCGCCCTCGATGCCGGCCATCTCGACCACGCGGTGCTCGACGTGTTCGAGACCGAGCCGCTGCCCGCCACCTCGCCGCTGTGGCGGCATCCCGGCGTGACGGTGCTGCCCCACATCACCGGGCCGACCAACCCCGGCAGCGCCGCGGCGGTCGTGGCGGGCAACCTGCGCCGCTACCGCGAGACCGGCCGGATCCCGGCGGCGGTCGACCGGGGGCGGGGCTACTGAGCCCAGCCGGCGCATTCGTGCGCCCGCGGCACGAGCCTCGTGCCGCGGCGGGCGCTACCGGCCCCGCGCGACGGTCTCCATCTGCCCGGCTTCGGTGCCGCACGCATCACGGGAGACCATCATGGATCTGCAACTCGACGGACGGACCGCCCTCGTCACCGGCGCGACGGCGGGAATCGGCCTTTCCATCGCGGCGCGGCTCGCCGCGGAGGGAGCCGAGGTGGTGGTCCCGGGCCGCCAGCAGGCGAAGCTCGACGCCGCCGCGGCCGCGATCGGCGCCTCCGGGCGGGTCCGGACCGTCCTGGCCGACCCCGCCACCGCCGAGGGGGCGGCGGTGCTGGCGGGCGCGGTGCCCGACGTCGACATCCTGGTCAACAACCTCGGGATCTACGAGGCCAGGGACTTCACCGCGATCGCGGATGCCGACTGGCACCGCCTGTTCGAGGTCAACGTGGTGTCCGGCGCCCGGCTGGCCCAGGCCTACTTCCCGCGGGTGCGCGAGCGCGGCTGGGGCCGCATCGTGTTCGTGTCGAGCGAGTCGGGCCTCGTGCCGCCGCCCGACATGATCCACTACGCCGTCACCAAGTCGGCCCAGCTCACGATCGCCCGCGGACTGGCCCAGCTCACCCGCGGCACCGGCGTCACGGTGAACTCGGTGCTGCCGGGCCCGACCCGCTCGGAGGGGATCGGCGACTTCCTGAAGAGCGTCGCGTCGGATCCCGGCCTGTCGCCGGAGGCGATGGAGGAGGAGTTCTTCCGCCTGCACCGGCCGCTGTCGCTGATCCGGCGGATGATCGAGCCCGACGAGATCGCCGCGATGGTCGCCTACCTCGCCAGCCCGCTGGCCGCGGCGACCAACGGCGCCGCCCTGCGGGTCGAGGGCGGCATCGTGCCGACCATCGCCTGACGGACCCCTCCTGCGGAAACGATGCGTTTCGATCGTTTCCGTTCACAATCCGGCCGCGCTGGTCCAGGGTGGCGCGGTCGATTCCCGCAGGAGACACAACCATGAGTTGGCACAGCGCCGACGACCCGATCCCGGGCGACCATTTCAGCTGCGACGCGATCGAGACCCTGATCGTGCCGCGCTCGCGCGACCTCGGCTCGTTCGCGGTGCGCCGGGCGCTGCCCTCGGCCGAGCGCCGGATGGTCGGCCCCTTCATCTTCTTCGACCAAATGGGCCCGTCGGAATTCCTGCTCGGGCAGGGCATGGACGTGCGCCCGCACCCGCATATCGGCCTGTCGACCGTCACCTACCTGTTCGACGGCGAGATCATGCACCGCGACAGCCTCGGCACCGAGCTCCCAATCCGGCCGGGCGAGCTGAACTGGATGACGGCGGGGCGGGGCATCACCCATTCCGAGCGCACCGGCGCCGGCCTGCGGCAGACCGGCTCGCGGCTGTTCGGCCTCCAGAGCTGGGTCGCCCTCAACGCCCGGGACGAGGAGACCGCGCCGGCCTTCGAGCATTACGACGCCGCCGCGCTGCCGGTCGTCGCCGGCGAGGGCAAGACCGTGCGGCTGATCGCCGGCACGGCGTTCGGCGCCCGCTCGCCGGTGCGCACGTCGAGCCCGATGGTCTATGCCGACGTGGCGCTGGAGGCAGGCGCGGTGCTGCCCCTCGACCCCGACTACGACGAGCGGGCGATCTACACGGTGTCGGGCGCGATCGAGATCGCCGGCGACGGCTTCGGCCCGGGCCAGCTCCTCGTCTTCCGGCCCGGCGACCGCATCAGCGTGCGGGCGACCGAAACCTCCCGCTTCATGGTGCTCGGCGGCGAGCCGATGGACGGGCCGCGCCACCTGTGGTGGAATTTCGTCTCGTCGCGGCCCGAGCGCATCGCCCAGGCCAAGGAGGATTGGCGCCAGGGCCGGTTCGACACGGTGCCCAACGACGCCGAGTTCATCCCGCTGCCCGAGGATCCGCCGCCGGTCCGCTATCCCTGAGGGCGGCGCGGCGCCGGTCCGGCGCCGCGCTCCTCAAAACCCTTCACAGGTGGAGTCACCTTACCATGGCCGACGCATCCGGCGCCGCGGGCGAACTCGTCCAGGTCGTATCCCTGCTGGCGGCGGGCGTCGTCGCCGTCCCGCTGTTCAAGCGGCTCGGGCTCGGCTCGGTCCTCGGCTACCTGCTCGCCGGGCTGGCGATCGGCCCGTTCGGCCTCGGCCTGTTCACCGACGCCCACGCCATCCTGCACGTCGCCGAGCTCGGCGTGGTGATGTTCCTGTTCATCATCGGGCTGGAGATGGAGCCGTCGCGGCTGTGGGGCATGCGCCGGGCGATCTTCGGCCTCGGGCTCGCTCAGGTCGGCGCCTGCATCGCCGCCCTGACGCTGGTCGGGATCGGCCTCGGCTTCTCGCCGGCGGTCGCCTTCGTGGCCGGCACCGGCTTCGTGCTGACCTCGACCGCGATCGTGATGCAGCTCCTGGAGGAGCGCGGCGCGCTCTCGACCCCGAAGGGCCAGCGCATCGTCGCGATCCTGCTGCTGGAGGATCTGGCGATCGTGCCGCTGCTCGCGGTGGTGGCGCTGCTGGCGCCCGGCGGGGCCGGAACGACCGGGACCGAGCGCGCCGTGGCGGTCCTCATCGCGCTGGCTTCGGTCGGCGCCCTCGTGGCGGCCGGGCGCTGGCTGCTCAACCCGCTGTTTCGCCTCCTCGCCGCCGCGAAGGCCCGGGAGGTGATGACCGCGGCGGCGCTGCTCGTCGTGCTCGGCGCCGCGCTGGCGATGCAGCTCGGCGGCCTGTCGATGGCGATGGGCGCGTTCCTGGCCGGCGTCCTGCTGTCCGAATCGAGCTTCCGCCACCAGCTCGAAGCCGACGTCGAGCCGTTCCGCGGCATCCTGCTCGGGCTGTTCTTCCTCGGAGTCGGGATGTCGCTCGACCTCGCGGTGATCGCGGCGAATGCCGGCCTGATCCTCGCCAGCGTCGCCGCCTACATGGCGGTGAAGAGCCTCGTGATCTACGCGGTCGCCCGGGCCCTGCGCGCCGCGCACGCCGAGGCGCAAGAGCGCGCGGCCCTGATGGCGCAGGGCGGCGAGTTCGCCTTCGTGCTCTACGCCGCGGCGGCCGGCGCCGGGATCCTCGACGCCACGACCAACGCGGTCCTGACCGCGACCGTGATCCTGTCGATGGCGGTGACGCCGCTCATGGTGATCGCCTTCGACCGCCTCGGGCCGAAAGCCGCCCCGTCGACCGACGGCGTCGAGGCGCCGGAGAACCTCGCCGGCAGCGCGCTGATCGTCGGCTTCGGTCGCTTCGGGCAGATCGCGACCCAGCCGCTGCTGTCGCGGGGCTGCTCGGTCTCGATCATCGACACCAACGCCGAGAACATCCGCCTCGCCGAGTCGTTCGGCTTCAAGGTCTATTACGGCGACGGCACGCGGCTCGACATCCTGCGGGCGGCCGGGGCCGGGACGGCGCGGGCGATCCTGGTCTGCGTCGACGACGGCGCGACCGCCACGCGGATCGCCGAGATCGCCCGGTCGGAATTCCCGCTGGTGCCGGTCCTGGCCCGCGCCCGCGACCGCGAGCACGCCATCGCGCTGATCGAGGCGGGGGTCGCCTACCAGATCCGCGAGACGGTCGAGTCGGCCCTGGCGCTCGGCGAGCGGGCGCTGGTGACGATCGGCGACGACCCGGACGCGGCCGGGGAGGTGATGGAGGAGGTCCGCCGCCGCGACGCCGAGCGCCTCGCCCTCGAGACGGTCGGCGGGATCTATGCCGGCCGCGAGCTGATCCGCGGCAACGCGCAGGCGCACCGGGCCGGCTGAGGCCGGCCCGGTATCGGCTCAGAGCGACTTGAGCAGGGTCTCGGCGCCGGACAGCTCGGCCTTCGAGGGGGTGTCCTCGACGTTGAGCACCCGCACCACGCCGTCGTCGACGAGCATCGCGTAGCGCTTCGAGCGCACGCCGAGGCCGAAGCCGGTCCCGTCCATGTCGAGGCCGAGCGCCCGGGCGAAGTCGCCGTTGCCGTCGGCGAGGAACTCGACGCCCTCGGCCGCGGCGCTCTTCGACCAGGCGTCGAGCACGAACACGTCGTTGACCGCGGTGACCAGGATCGCGTCGACGCCGCGGGCGAGGATCTCGTCGCGCTTGGCGACGTAGCCCGGCAGGTGGTTGCGGTGGCAGGTCGGGGTGAAGGCGCCGGGCACCGCCACCAGCACCACGCGGCGGCCCTTGAACAGGTCGTCGGTGGTCTTGGCGGCCGGGCCGTCCGGCGTCATCGTGCGGAAGGTCGCCTGGGGCAGCGCGTCGCCGACCTGGATCGTCATGGGGCTCTCCTGAGGAAATGGGCGGGCAGGCAGGGTCCGGGCTTAGCGTGGCGGTTCCCGGGTGTCGAGGCTCGGCCCCGGCGCGGGAGCGGCGGGCTCCGGCGCGCGTTTCCGGGATGGACAACGCCGGATCGGGGCGTAGCATGGTTCGTATGCGCAGCAGACCGCTTCAGGACGCCGCCTCCGGCGGAGGGCCGGCCCCCACCTATCTCGACGGGCAGCTCCTCGTCGCCATGCCGGGCATGGCCGACGAACGCTTCGCCCGCTCGGTCATCTACCTGTGCGCGCACTCGGCCGAGGGGGCGATGGGGATCATCGTCAACAAGGCGGCCGCCGACCTCAACATGCCCGATCTCCTGGTCCAGCTCGACATCATCGGCCAGGACGACGCCATCCGGCTGCCGAACCGGATCGGCCACATGCCGGTGCTGATGGGCGGTCCCGTGGAGGCGAGCCGGGGCTTCGTGCTGCACTCGCCCGACTTCCACATCGACCAGTCGACCCTGCTGATCGACGAGGGCATCTGCCTCACCGCCACCGTCGAGATCCTGCGGGCGATCGCCCACGGCCAGGGGCCGGCGAGCGCGGTGCTGGCGCTCGGCTATGCCGGCTGGCAGGCCGGCCAGCTCGAGAGCGAGATCCAGGCCAACGGCTGGCTGCACTGCCCGGCCGATCCGGACCTGATCTTCAACCCCGCCCTCGACTCCAAGTACGACCGGGCGCTGCGCACCATCGGCATCGAGCCGGCGATGCTGTCGGCCAGCATCGGGCACGCCTGACGGATCACGGCTCCACGGTCACTGGTCCGCGGCGCCCTCGAAGCCGCCCGGATTGGCGCCCTCCACCGTCGGAGCCGGCCGGCGCCGGGCCGGGCGCGGGGCGGCGCTGGCGGTCGGGGCCGCACCGGCCATGCCGAGCCGGGCGGCGAGCGCCAGGGCGCGGCCCTCGGTGAAGCGCACGTGGCAGTAGCCGTGCGTCCCCTCGCGGACGTAGGAGCGGCACATCAGCTCGCGGTCGGACGAGAACGCCGCCTGCTCGGTCACGATCGGGCGCACGTCCTCGCGCCGCGCCCGCTGGGTCATCACCTTGTAGTTCTCGCGCACCGCCTTGTCGGCGACGCCGCGGGCGGTGTCGAATTCCTGCGCCCGCGGAACCAGGGCGGCGGCGCCCGGCCCCCACAGGCCCTTCGGCGTCGCGGCGCAGTCGGCGGCCTGGAACACGCAGGTCTCGGATTCGGCCCCGCTGGTGACGAGGACGCTGCCGTCGAGAAGGTCGAACCGCAGCGGGCAGACCGCGTCGGCGCTGGTGAGGCGGGTGACGCCCTCGGCCCGGCCGCCGTCGTTGAGGACGATCGGGCTGCCGCCGGCGAGGGGCACCTGACACGATTCGGTCGGCTGCGAGACCTTGGTTCCGGCGAGCGTGATGCGGGCGCTGAAGCCGGCGGCGCCGCGCTCCAGCCGCAGGGAGCCGGCATTGCCGTTCTGCTGCAGGTCCTGGCCGAGCACGCTGTCGTCGGAGGGCGCCTTGAGCACCACGGGCTTGGGCGGCGCCGGCGGCGCCGGGGCGGGGCGGGGCGCGTCGGCCGGGGGCGCCTCGCCCGGCGCCCGGCCGCCGGGCACCGGGGCCGGCGGCACCGGGGGACGGGCGGCCCTGCCGATCCCGAACAGCTCCTCGAAGAAGGACTGCGCCGCGGCCGGGCCCGGCACCGCCATCAGGACGGCGAGGAGGGGGAGGAGGCGGAAGGGCTGCATCAGGCTCGGGCGCGTTTCCAGGCTTCGGGGCGGGCGGCTGCCCCCGTTGCGGGCCTCGGGGCCGAGGCCGGAGCGCCGCCCGAGGCGGGCGGGCCCGGCCGGTCCCTAAGCCGCCATCGGCGGTCTGTCACATGGTTTGCGCAGGAAATGACGCGATTCCAAGGCAGAAGCGCCACCCGCCGGCCTCCCGCCCACCGGCGCAAAGCCGGCTGGAACGAGCCCGCGGCCTCGCCTTGCGGCCCCTGAAGGGCCTTCTTATATCGGGTCCGGCACGGGCAGCGCCCTCGATCCTCGCTCTCAGCCGGATCGGGGTCCGGACGCAGCCCGCACCGGTTCAAGCACTCATTCGGAACCGCCATGGGCCGAGCTGCTTCGGGGCTCGGCGGTCTGCTTCAAGAACACCAACGAGGGATCCCACCATGGGTAAAGTGATCGGTATCGACCTTGGCACCACCAACAGCTGCGTGGCCGTGATGGAAGGCACGCAGCCCAAGGTCATCGAGAACGCGGAAGGCGCGCGCACCACCCCGTCGATCGTCGCCTTCACGGACGACGGCGAGCGTCTCGTCGGCCAGCCGGCCAAGCGCCAGGCGGTGACGAACCCCGAGCGCACCTTCTTCGCGATCAAGCGTCTCATCGGCCGCACCTTCGACGACCCGATGACGCAGAAGGACAAGGGCCTCGTCCCCTACAAGATCGTGCGCGCCGGCAACGGCGACGCCTGGGTCGACGCCGACGGCAAGCAGTACTCGCCGTCGCAGATCTCCGCCTTCACCCTGCAGAAGATGAAGGAGACCGCCGAGTCGTATCTCGGCGGCCCGGTCACCCAGGCGGTCATCACCGTCCCGGCCTACTTCAACGACGCCCAGCGCCAGGCGACCAAGGACGCCGGCAAGATCGCCGGCCTCGAGGTGCTGCGCATCATCAACGAGCCGACCGCGGCGGCGCTCGCCTACGGCCTCGACAAGAAGAAGTCCGGCCTGATCGCGGTCTACGACCTCGGCGGCGGCACCTTCGACGTCTCGGTCCTCGAGATCGGCGACGGCGTGTTCGAGGTGAAGTCGACCAACGGCGATACGTTCCTCGGCGGCGAGGATTTCGACAACCGCATCGTCGAGTACCTGTCGGCCGAGTTCAAGCGCGAGCAGGGCATCGACCTGACCAAGGACAAGCTCGCCCTCCAGCGCCTCAAGGAGGCGGCCGAGAAGGCCAAGATCGAGCTGTCCTCGGCGACCCAGACCGAGATCAACCTGCCCTACATCACCGCCGACGCGAGCGGGCCGAAGCACCTCGCGCTCAAGCTCAGCCGGGCGAAGTACGAGTCCCTCGTCGACGACCTCGTGCAGCGCACGATGGAGCCGTGCCGCAAGGCGCTCAAGGACGCGGGCGTCACCGCGGCCGAGATCGACGAGGTGGTGCTGGTCGGCGGCATGACCCGCATGCCGAAGGTGCAGGAGGTGGTGAAGACCTTCTTCGGCAAGGAGCCCCACAAGGGCGTCAACCCGGACGAGGTCGTGGCGATCGGCGCCGCGGTGCAGGCGGGCGTGCTCCAGGGCGACGTCAAGGACGTGCTACTCCTCGACGTGACCCCGCTGTCGCTCGGCATCGAGACCCTCGGCGGCGTGTTCACCCGCCTCATCGACCGCAACACCACCATCCCGACCAAGAAGTCGCAGGTGTTCTCGACGGCGGAGGACAACCAGAACGCGGTCACCATCCGGGTCTTCCAGGGTGAGCGCGAGATGGCGGCCGACAACAAGCTGCTCGGCCAGTTCGACCTCGTCGGCATCCCGCCGGCGCCCCGCGGCCTGCCGCAGATCGAGGTGACCTTCGACATCGACGCCAACGGCATCGTCAACGTGACGGCCAAGGACAAGGCGACGGGCAAGGAGCACCAGATCCGCATCCAGGCCTCGGGCGGCCTGTCCGACGCCGACATCCAGCGCATGGTCCAGGAGGCCGAGGCCAACGCCGCCGACGACAAGAAGCGGCGCGAGCTGGTCGAGGTGAAGAACCAGGGCGAGAGCCTCGTCCATGCCACCGAGAAGTCGGTGAAGGAGTACGGCGACAAGGTCTCCGAGGCCGACCGCGCCGGCATCACCACGGCGATCGACGCCCTGCGTCAGGCGCTCGCGGCCGAGGACGTCGAGACCATCAAGTCCCGCACCACGGACCTGATGCAGGCCTCGATGAAGCTCGGCGAGGCGATGTACGCGGCGCAAGGCGCGGCGGCGGCGGCCGGCGAGGGCGCTCCGGGCGCCGGGGCCGGCACCGGCGAGGCCAAGAAGGACGACGTCATCGACGCCGACTTCCAGGAAGTCGACGACAAGGACCAGAAGAAGCGGGCGTAACGGCCGCTCGCGGCGGGCGCAGGACTTGCAGGTCCTGACTTGCAGGTCCCGCGCCCGCGGCTCTTGTTCAGGAACCCGACGCGACCGCGATCCCCGGGACGAGCCGTGCCGGGGATCGCGCCGCGTCATCGAGAATGACGACCCGAGCGGGGGTTTGGGGACGGGGAATGTCGAAGCGCGACTATTACGAGGTGCTGGGCGTCGCGAAGACGGCGAGCGACGGTGAGTTGAAGGTGGCCTTCCGCAAGCTCGCGATGGTCCACCACCCCGACCGGAACCCCGGCGACAAGGAGGCCGAGCTCAAGTTCAAGGAGCTCAACGAGGCCTACCAATGCCTCTCCGACGGGCAGAAGCGCGCCGCCTACGACCGCTTCGGCCACGCCGCCTTCTCGCAGGGCGGGGCGGGAGGACCCGGATTCGGCAACGAGTTCGGCGACTTCATGTCGGACATCTTCGACACCTTCTTCGGCGACGCCCGCGGCGGGCCCGGCGGCGGTGGCGGCGCCCGGGCGGGTCGCGGCGGCGGCGCCTCCGGCCGCGAGCGCGGCGCCGACCTGCGCTACAACCTCGAGATCACCCTCGAGGAGGCGTTCTCCGGCAAGACCGAGACGATCCGGATGCCGACCGCTGTGACCTGCGAGGTCTGCGGCGGCTCGGGCGCCAAGGCCGGCTCCAAGCCCAAGACCTGCGGCACCTGCGGCGGCTACGGAAGGGTGCGGGCGGCGCAGGGCTTCTTCGCCATCGAGCGCACCTGCCCGACCTGCCTCGGCCGCGGCGAGATCATCGAGGATCCCTGCACCGCCTGCAGCGGCGCCGGGCGGGTGACCCGGGAGCGCTCGCTCTCGGTCAACGTGCCGGCGGGCGTCGACGACGGCCTGCGCATCCGGCTCGCCGGCGAGGGCGAGTCGGGCCTGCGCGGCGGCCCGGCGGGCGACCTCTACATCTTCCTGTCGATCAAGCCGCATCCGTTCTTCCAGCGCGACGGCGCCGACCTCTTCTGCCGGGTGCCGATCTCGATGGTGACGGCGGCGCTCGCCGGCGAGATCACCGTGCCGGTGATCGACGGCTCGAACACCCAGGTCCGCATCCCGGCCGGAACCCAGACCAACAAGCAGTTCCGCCTCAAGGGCAAGGGCATGCCGGTCCTGCGCTCGCGCGACGTCGGCGACCTCTACATCCAGGTCTTCGTCGAGACGCCGCAGAACCTCACCCGGCGCCAGCGCGAGCTGCTGCAGGAATTCGACCAGCACGGCACCGCCGCCGACAACCACCCCGAGAGCACCGGCTTCTTCTCCCGGGTGAAGGAGTTCTTCGACGGCCTGAGCGGCGGCGCCGGCCGGAGCTGATCCGGCACCATTCCGCCGGGTCGCGACGGACCGGCGGAATGTTGCGCGTTCCCGCCGCAACCGTGGGCGCTCCGGTGCGTTCTACGCCGCAGGGCGCCGGAGCCCTCCTTCAGGCACGACCGCTTGTGGCCGCCGGGCATCTCGGACGGGTGGGGATTTTCCCGCCGCCGCACCCAGGCTTGACGGCAGCATTCGTTTAGCCGACAGGCGTTCCGTCCTGCGCGTGTTTCTCAAGGGTCTCGGGTCTTGCCGCTGCCTCGCCGAACGAATGCCAAAGCGGTTGCGGTCTCGCGCAGCGCCTTTCCCGAGCGGCGCGACCTTCTGGAGGACGAGGCGCGCTTCCTGCGCTCCTGGTTCGAGCGCCCGCTGGTCACCGGCGCGGTGACCCCGTCGGGGAAGATGCTGGCGCGGACCATGGCGTCCTACGTCGATCCGCAATGCCCCGGGCCGGTGATCGAACTCGGTCCCGGCACCGGCCCGGTCACCGATGCCCTGGTGCGCCGCGGCATCAGCCCCGACCGGCTGGTGCTGGTCGAGTACAATCCCGACTTCTGCGAGTTGCTGCGCCGCCGCTTCCCCGGCGCGCGGGTGCTGCGCGGCGACGCCTACAACCTGCGCGACACGCTGGCCGGCCTCCTCGACGAGCCGGGCTGCGCCACGATCTCCAGCCTGCCGCTGTTCACCAAGCCGATGGAGCAGCGCCTCGGCCTCCTGCGCGACGCCCACGACCTGATGCACCCGGACGCGCCGTTCATCCAGTTCACCTACGCGGTGGTGCCGCCGATCCCGGAGCGCTCCTCGGCCTACACGGCGAGCCGCTCCAACAAGGTCTGGCTCAACCTGCCACCGGCCCGGGTCTGGGTCTACCGGCGGCCCTGACGGCCGCGGCAGCGGCAGCGGCCCCTGCCGTCAGCGCCCCTGCTGGCCGATCGCCGCGAGCACCTTGGCGTTGAGGCTGAGGTCGAGGTCGACGAGCGGGAACACCGACTTCACCTTGCGCAACCGGTCGGCGAGCTGGAGCACGCCGGCCGGGATCGGCCGCGGCTCCGGCGGAGCCGCGTCGAGGCCGAGCGCGTCGTAGACCATCGCGGCGTAGTCGTCCCAGTGCTGCTGGTGCCCGACCACGTCGAAGCGCGACAGGGTCTCGATCGCGCCGACCCAGTGCTTGGGCGCGAAGGCCTCGTCGGGCCGCGCGCAGGCCAGGGCCCGGGTCATCGGGTTGGCGAGCCAGGCGAAGCTCTTCTGCTCGATCTGGTCGAACGCCTTCTTCATCGCGGCGGCGTCCTCGAGGTTCAGCTCGACCGCGAACAGGCACGGGTCGAGGACGTGCTCGACCCGCCACCATTGCGAGCGGTCCTCGGCCACCTGGGCGAACCGGCGCAGCCACAGCAGGCGCTTGGCCAGCTCGACGTAGGGATCGACCACCAGGATCGTGCGCAGGAACTCGTTCTTGCTGACGAGGTCCTCGTAGCGCTTGAACAGCACATTGCCGTGCAAGTACAGCGAGTTGGTGTACTGCACGTCGAAGACACAGCGCAGGACGTCGTGGTGCATGGCGTCGAGGCCGAAATACGACGCCTGGAACCGGGCGTGCAGGTCGTCGCGCAGCCCGTTGGCCTGGTCGATGGTGTAGTCGAGCGCCAGCAGCCGGCGCGGCGTCGCGCCGAGCAGGTCCGAGCGGCTGTAGAGCAGCACGTTGGTGTCGGTGTCGTGGATCTCGACGTGCCGCGCCCCGGAGAGGTCGGGGCAGGTCTCGCCGTTGAGGTCGAACCCGCACCGCCCGGTGGCGTGCCAGCCCCACTCCTTGAGCTGGGTGAAGTCGACATGCGCCTCGATGGTGCGATGCCGGCTCCGGTCGAGGCTCACGCGGATGCTCGGGACCTTCCGCATGTCGACCGGCGCGACCCAGAGATTGATGTGGCTCGGGGTAATCGCGTTGATGTGGAACAGCATGGTCCGGCTTGTACCAGCGATGGGGGAGGCTGACAGCCAGGAGGCGCGAAAAACGGGGTCCGGTTCACTCGCCCGCCGTCGGCGGTCGCGGGTCCGGCGCGGGGAGCGCCGGGGGCAGCCGCTGCAGGACCCGCTGCACCTGCAGCGCGCTCCAGGTCCCGCCGCGGGCCGCCGGGATGCCGCGCGCGTCGAGGGCGGCGGCGATCTGGCCGGGCGACCGCGCACCCTCCCGGCGCACCTCGGCGATGATCGGCGCGAGGTCGGCGGCGCGGTCGTTGCTGAGCTGCGTGCGCCGGGCGCGGCCGCGGATCCGGCCCTCCTCCTGCCGCGACAGGTTCTGCGGGCTGCCGAGCCGGACGCCCCGGGCCTTGGCGGCGGCGAGCGCCTTGCGGGTCCGGTCGGAGACGAGCCCGGCCTCCAGCTCGGCCACCGCCGCCATCTGGGTCAGCAGGAAGCGGCCGGTCGGCCCCTCGATCTGCGGCAGGTCGCAGAACCGCACCTCGATCCCGGCCTCCAGCAGCGAGGACAGGAACGCCACCGAGCGGGTGAGGCGCGAGACGTTGGCGACGATCAGCACCGCGCGCATCGCCCGGCAGCGGGCGAGGGCGGCGGCGAGTTCGGGCCGGTCGGCCCGCTTTCCGCTCTCGACCTCGATGAACTCGCCGACGAGGTCCCAGCCCCCGCCGGCGAGGTACTCGGCGACCGTCCGGCGCTGGGCCTCGAGGCCGAGGCCGGAGACCGCCTGCCTGCCGGTGGAGACGCGCAAATACGAGATGAAGCGGGTCTGGGCCATGGCGGTGCCTCGGGCTCAGCTCGCGGGCTTGGAGCCGATCTTCAGCGCCTCGACCGAGGGATGGCCGTGCTTCCGCAGGGCGGCGTCGATCCCCTCCATGATGACGTCGTGGATCTTCACGTCGCGGGCGAAGGCGATCTCGCGCAGCCGGCGGTGCACCTCCCGGGGCAGGTAGATCGAGGTGTGCACGATGTCGGGCCGCGCCCGGCGGGCCGGCGCGGCCTTCTCCGGCTCCGGCGCGCCGTTCGGCAGGTCGAGGCCCCCGATGATGCTCGGCCGCTTGGTCATCTCGCCTTCGCCTTCCTGTCGATCCAGTTCCACAATGCGCGGATCTCGCCGGCCGCCTTGCCGGCCGGCGCGTATTCGGTGACGCCCCGGCCCGCGGCCATGGCGTCCTGGTGGTCGGCCCGCAGGGTCAGGGCCGGCTCGGCCAGGACGCCGAACATGCCGAGCCCGTTCGCCGCCTCGGCGGCGCGGCCCGAGCGGCCGGGCGGGCACTGGTTGAGCACGAAGGCGAAGCGGTCGCGCATCCCGAGCCGCAGCAGCGCCTCGATCGTCGGCATCGTCGCCTGGAGGTCGAGGCGCGACGGGCGGGCGGGGACCAGGGCGAGGTCGGCGGCCTGCATCGCGAGGTTGCCGCCGGTCGAGGCGATGCCGGCGGTGTCGAGCACCGCCAGGGTGAAGCCCCGGCCCTTCAGCGCCGCGAGGATCGCCGGCAGGTCGGCGAGCCGGTCGGGGCCGAGGCGGTCGACCGCCGGCGCCTCGGCCTCGCGCGCCTCGCCCCAGGCCGAGAGCGAGCCCTGCGGGTCGAGGTCGAGGGCGACGACGCGCTCGCCGGCCTGCGCCGCGGCAGCCGCCAGGGAGGCGGCGAGCGTCGTCTTGCCGGCTCCGCCCTTCTGGGTGACGAACACGACCGTCCGCATGATCCCCCGCGCGATGCTGTCGCGTCGTCGAGCCGTGATGCTGTGCCGTCGAGGGTGCTAGACCTCGGCCAGGGCCGTCTCCAGCAGGCCCAGCGCCTCGGCGACGGCCCGGCGCCGGACCTCGCCGCGGCCGAGGTCGCCGTAGCGGCATTCGAGGTGCCGGGTCGCCCGGCCGGCGGCCAGAAGGCCGAAATGCACCAGCCCGACCGGCTTGGCCGCCGACGCGCCGCCCGGGCCGGCGATGCCGGTGATCGCGAGCGCCACGTCGGCGCGCGACTGCGCCAGGGCGCCCTCGGCCATCGCCCGCGCCACCGGCTCACTCACCGCGCCGTGCTCGGCGATCAGCCCGAAATCGACGCCGAGCACCTCGGCCTTCGCTTCGTTGGAATAGGTGACGAAGCCGCGCTCGACCACCGCCGAGGAGCCCGCGACCTCGGTGAGCAGGCCGGCGAGCAGGCCGCCGGTGCAGGATTCCGCCGTGACGATGCGGCGCTGGCGCTCGCGATAGGCGGCGATCAGCACGCCCGCCCGGGTGACGAGGGCCGCGTCGGCGATCACGCGGCGGCTCCCGCCGGAGCGGCGCCCGCGAGGGGGGCGTCCTCGGCCGGCAGCCGCAGGGTCGCGGCGGCCTGGGCGGCGAGCCCCTCGGCGCGGCCGACGAAGCCGAGCTGTTCGGTCGTGGTCGCCTTGATCGACACCGCCGAGACCGGCACCCCGGCGACCTCGGCGATGCGGGCGCGGATCGCCTCGCGGTGCTGGCCGACCCGGGGCGCCTCGGCCAGCACCGTGACGTCGAGGTGGTCGATCACGCCGCCGCGCTCGCGCACCCGGCGCACCGCGTCGGCGAGGAACCGGTCGGAGGAGGCGCCGCGCCAGCGCGGGTCGCTCGGCGGGAAGTGCACGCCGATGTCGCCGTCGGCGAGGGCGCCGAGGATCGCGTCGGTCAGGGCGTGCAGCACCACGTCGCCGTCGGAATGGGCGAGCACGCCGCGATCGGCCGGGATGCGCACGCCGCCGAGCCAGACGTGGTCGCCCTCCGTGAAGGCGTGGACGTCGAAGCCGGTGCCGAGGCGGGTCAGGAGGGTCATGGCGGATCCGTCGGATGCGGGCGAGGGCAGGGCGGCGGGACCGGCGGGCGCCGAGAAGACGGGCGCCGAAAAGGCGCGGTCCGCCTCGTCGAGGTCCGACGCCTGGGTGATCTTGCGGTTGCGCGGGTCGCCGTCGAACACGAAGACCGGCAGCCCGGCCCATTCGGCGAGGGCGCCGTCGTCGGTGAAGCCCTCGAGCCCCTCGGCCGCGGCGGCGCGGTGGGCCTCGACCAGGGCCGCGAAGGCGAAGGCCTGCGGGGTCTGGACCGCCCGGAGCGCGTCCCGCGGCGGCGTCCCGCGCACCCGGCCGTCGGGATCGACGATCTTGATCGTGTCGGTCACCGCGACCCCCGGGACCGCGGCGCGGTGGGCGCGGGCGGCCGCGATCGCCCGGTCGATCAGCGCCCGGTCGACGAAGGGGCGGGCGGCGTCGTGGACGAGGACGTGGTCGGGCGCGCCGGCGCCCGCGAGGGCCTCGAGCCCGGCCCGCACCGAGATCTGCCGGGTCGCGCCGCCCTCGACCGGCGCGGCGAGGCGGGAGCGGACCGCCTGCGGCAGGTCGGCGAGGCACTCCCCGTAGAACGCCGCGGCGTCGCCGGCGATCACCGGCTGGATCCGCGCGATCTCCGGATGCGCGGCCAGCGCCGCGAGCGTGCGGGTGAGGACCGCCTGCCCGGCGACCCGCCGGTACTGTTTCGGGGTGCCGCCGCCGACGCGGATGCCGCGTCCCGCGGCGACGACCACCGCGGCAGTCTGTGACATGGATGCGGACGCCTCTCGGGCCTTCTCCGTCACGGCGCCGTCGGCGCTCCGTCACGAAAAATGCGGGATACGGTGTAACCTGGGGCGGGGCGCATTCCAACCTGCCGCCCGCTCCGGGCGCTCGGCGGGGCCTCGGCCCCGGGACGCCCGCTCCTTACGGGCGGCTCCGCGCAAAATCAAATCGGTGCGCCGCTCCCGAACAGTGCTTGCGTCCGGACGGCTTTTGGCTATTTGCTAGGCACAATGACGATTGAACATTATTTGAGCGGGAAGGGGACGCGGGATCGGCTGGCAGCGCTGCCGCCCGCCGTCCTGCTGGCACCCCTGTCCGGCGTCACCGACCTTCACCTGCGCCGCATCGCGCGCCGCCTCGGCGCCACCGCCGTCGTCTCCGAGATGGTGGCGGCGGAGGATCTGGTGCGCGGCGATGCCGAGTCGCGCCTGCGCGCCGAGGGCGAGGGCGTGCTGCCGCACGTCGTCCAGCTCGCCGGCTGCGACCCGCACTGGATGGCCGAGGGCGCCCGCCTCGCCGAGGCCAACGGCGCCGACGCGATCGACGTCAACATGGGCTGCCCGGCCAAGACCGTCACCGGCGGGCAGGCCGGCTCGGCGCTGATGCGCGACCTCGACCACGCCGAGCGGCTGCTGGCGGCGGTGCGCGGGGCGGTGCGGGTGCCGGTCACCGTCAAGATGCGGCTCGGCTGGGACCACGCCTCGCTCAACGCGCCGGACCTCGCCCGGCGGGCGGAGCGGCTCGGCTACGCCGCCGTGACGGTGCACGGCCGCACCCGGCAGCAATTCTACACCGGCCGGGCCGACTGGGCGGCGATCCGCGCGGTCGCCGGGGCGGTGGCGATCCCGGTCGTCGCCAACGGCGACATCGCGAGCCTCGACGAGGCCCGCGCCTGCCTGTCCGCCTCGGGGGCCGCCGCGGTGATGATCGGGCGGGCGGCGGTCGGCCGGCCCTGGCTCGTCGGGGCGGTCGCCGCCGGGCTCGCCGGACGCCCGGCCCCGGCGCTGCCGCCCGGCGAGCGGGCGGCGCTGGCCGCGGAGCATTACGAGGGCCTCCTCGCCCTCTACGGCGCCCGGATGGGGGTGCGCCATGCCCGCAAGCACCTCGCGGCCTATGCCGACCACGGCGGCGGCCTCGACGCCGGCGAGCGCCGCGCCCTCGTCACCACCACCGAACCCGCGGAGGCCCTGCGCCTGCTCGGCCGCGCCTTTTCCCCGGCGGCGCTGGCGGCATGACGGCCGATGTCCAGTCCCGCCGCCCCCGAACCCGGAGAGCCGACGCGATGAGCGCGCCGACGAGCGAGCTGATCATCAACGCGCTGCCGCTGCCGGTGCTGACCATCGGCCCGGACGAGCGCATCCTCCAGGTCAACATGGCGGCGGAGCACTTCTTCGACCATTCCCGCCGCCTGATGCAGCGCCAGCGCCTGCGCGACATCATCCCGTTCTCCTCGCCGATCATCGCGCTGGTCGCCGAGGTGCGCCGGCGCCGGGCCAGCGTCAGCGAGTACCGGGTCGATCTCGGCCTGCCGCGCTCCGGCCAGGAGCGCAGCGTCGACGTGTTCGCGACCCATCTCGACGACGACACCGTGGTGCTGATGCTCCAGGAGCGCACCATCGCCGACAAGATGAACCGCCAGCTCACCCACCGGCAGGCGGCGCGCTCGATGGTGGCGCTCGGCGCGATGCTCGCCCACGAGATCAAGAACCCGCTCGCCGGCATCCGCGGCGCCGCCCAGCTCCTCGAACAGTCCGGCAGCGAGGACGACCGCCTGCTCACCCGGCTGATCTGCGACGAGTCCGACCGCATCGTGCGCCTCGTCGAGCGGATGGAGCTGTTCGGCGACGAGCGCCCGGTCGAGCGCGGCGCCGTCAACGTCCACGGCGTGCTCGATCAGGTGAAGCGCTCGGCCCAGTCGGGCTTTGCCCGCCACATCCGCTTCGTCGAGAACTACGATCCGTCGCTGCCGCCGGTGCTCGGCAACCGCGACCAGCTCGTCCAGGTGATCCTCAACCTGGTCAAGAACGCCGCCGAGGCGGTCGGGGCCGACGCGGTCGACGGCGAGATCACCCTCTCGACCGCCTTCCGCACCGGCCTGCGCCTGCAGGTGCCGGGCTCGCGCGAGCGGGTCAGCCTGCCGATCGAGGTCGCGGTGCGCGACAACGGCCCGGGCGTCCCGCCCGAGCTGCTGCCGGACCTGTTCGACCCCTTCGTCACCACCAAGGCGCAGGGGTCGGGCCTCGGCCTCGCCCTCGTCGCCAAGATCGTCGGCGACCACGGCGGCATCGTCGAGTGCGATCCCGCCCCCCGCCGCACCACCTTCCGCGTGCTCCTGCCGATGTCCCACGCCCGCGACGGACGTGAATCGGCGCCGGATTCCGAGTGACCATGCCCAACGGACACATCATCGTCGCCGACGACGACGCCGCCATCCGCACCGTGCTCAACCAGGCGCTGTCGCGCGCCGGCTACGAGGTGCGCTCGACCGGCAACGCCGCCACCCTGTGGCGGTGGGTGGCTCAAGGGGAGGGCGACCTCGTCATCACCGACGTGGTGATGCCCGACGAGAACGCCTTCGACCTCTTGCCGCGCATCAAGCGGGTGCGGCCGGACCTGCCGATCATCGTGATGAGCGCCCAGAACACGTTCATGACGGCGATCCGGGCCTCGGAGCGCGGGGCCTACGAGTACCTGCCCAAGCCCTTCGACCTGAAGGAGCTGATCGCCATCGTCGGGCGCGCCCTGTCGCGCCCCCGCGGCACCGCCGCCCCGGGCGCCGCGCCGGAGAACGAGGACATCCCGCTCGTCGGCCGCTCGCCGGCGATGCAGGAGATCTACCGCGCGCTCGCCCGGCTGATGCCGACCGACCTCACCGTGATGATCACCGGCGAATCCGGCACCGGCAAGGAGCTGGTCGCCCGCGCGCTGCACGATTACGGCCGGCGCCGCTCCGGCCCGTTCGTGCCGGTCAACATGGCGGCGATCCCCCGCGACCTCATCGAATCCGAGCTGTTCGGCCACGAGAAGGGCGCCTTCACGGGCGCCACCGCCCGCTCGGCCGGGCGCTTCGAGCAGGCCGAGGGCGGCACGCTGTTCCTCGACGAGATCGGCGACATGCCGATGGAGGCCCAGACCCGGCTGCTGCGGGTGCTCCAGCAGGGCGAGTACACCACCGTCGGCGGCCGGGTGCCGATCAAGACCAACGTCCGCATCATCGCGGCGACCAACAAGGACCTGAGGATCTCGATCCAGCAGGGCATCTTCCGCGAGGACCTGTTCTTCCGCCTCAACGTCGTGCCGCTGCGCCTGCCGGCCCTGCGCGAGCGCTCGGAGGACGTCCCCGACCTCGTGCGCCACTTCTTCACCCTGGTCGAGCGCGAGGGCCTGAGCCGCAAGCAGCTCGACAACGACGCGATGGAGCGGCTGAAGCGCTACCGCTGGCCGGGCAACGTGCGCGAGCTGGAAAACCTCGTGCGCCGCCTCGCCGCCCTCTACCCGCAGGAGACGATCACCGGCCCGGTGATCGAGGCCGAGCTCGACACCCTGCCGCTCGCCGCCCCGGCCCAGGGCAACGCCCGCAAGACCGGCCCGGACGGGGAGGGGCTGTCGGCGGCGGTGGAGCGCCACCTCGCCGACTACTTCTCGGGCTATCGCGACACCCTGCCGCCGCCCGGGCTCTACCACCGCATCCTGCGCGAGATCGAGGGGCCGCTGATCGGCGCGGCGCTCGCCGCGACCCGGGGCAACCAGATCCGCGCCGCGGAACTGCTCGGGGTCAACCGCAACACCCTGCGCAAGAAGGTCCGCGACCTCGACCTGCAGGTGTTCCGCACCCCGCGCTGAGCCGGCGAGCGCCCCTATCGCGGGGTGCCCACGGACCCGACGGGCATGCGCCGCCGCGGCGGCAGCCAGCTGCAATCGTCGTTCGCCGCCCGGTCGGGGCAGGGGTGATACTCGTCGACCAGCCCGCCGGCGGACAGGAGCGTCCATCCGTGCGCCGTGAGCCGGGGAGCCGGCCCCGCCACCGTTCCGTTGCCGCGCCGCGCGCGCCGCGCGCCCGCCGTCCTCCTGGTGATCTTCGACATCTCCGTGCCGCGCCTCGGTTGTCCGCCGTTCTGTCGTGCCGCAACGATTGGGTGGCCGCGCCGCGCGCCCTGTCAACACGCCCGCCCGGCCCCTGAGACGGACAGACAAGAAGTTCGGACGCTCGGACGCATCCGCGCGGGCGCGGCGGACGCCTGTGGCCGAAAGCCGTCATACGAAATCCGGATGATCGCTTCGCGACGCGGATTTCGACTCCGCTCGGGCGCCGCGCCGCGGCGCGCGCCCGACGCACCTGCCGTAGAGGACTGTGGCGAGATGCCGTGCATTGTTCGCAGGCACATGACCGGGCGAACTGCGGGATCGAAATAATGACTGTCCGATGAGGCGGCAGCTTGCAGCTTTCCTTAAGTCGTATATGATAATCGGGACTCGGAAGCCGCCTCATCCCAGGAAAAGACATGGACCCGCACGATCCCGCCGATCCATCCGCGACCCTCGCGCTGGTCTCCGACATCGTGTCCGCCTACGTGGCGAACAACAGCGTCCCCATGGGTGATCTTGCCGGCCTGATCCAGGGTGTGCACGACGCGCTCGCAAGACTCGGAACCGAGCCCGCACAGGCCGCCGAGAAGCCGGTTCCACCGGTGCCGATCCGCAAGACGATCACTCCGGACTACCTCATCAGCCTCGAGGACGGTCAGCGCTACCGCACCCTCAAGCGCCATCTCTCCGGCCGCGGGCTCACGCCCGAGCAGTACCGCCGCAAGTGGGGCCTGCCGCCGGACTACCCGATGGTCGCCGCCAACTACGCCGCCCAGCGCTCCGAACTCGCCAAGAGCATCGGGCTCGGCCAGAAGCCGGTTCCCCGCCGCTCCCGGTCGACCGAGGCGGCCTGAGCGACGCCGGTTTCCGCATCGCGAATCGATCCTGCAGGGATCGCCAAGCGATCAACCGGAAACCGTCTGACGCCGCGAGGGACCCGGACCGCTCTCCTCGTCGGCGGCCCGACCCGTATTAATTTCGCCACACTGTAGTGGCCTCGCATCATGAATGCTGTTCTCCCGCCGCATCCGTGATTCGGGCCCGACCGCCGCCCCGGAGGCCGCGCCCCCCCGGGGGCCGGGCTGGTTCGGGGCCCTCGTGGCCGTGGTGGCGCTGGCGCTGGCGCTGGCCACCTTCCTGATCCTCGTCGGTGCGACGCCGATCACCCCGGTCCATCAGGTCGTGGTGGCGCTGCTGCTCGGCAACGTCGCCCTGGTGATCGGCCTGATCGTGGTGATCGCCTGGGAGGCGCGGGTGTTCCTGCGCGCCCGGCGCGGCAACGCCGCGGTCGCGCGCCTGCACACCCGCATCGTCGGCCTGTTCAGCCTCATCGCGACCCTGCCGACGATCCTGCTCGCCGTCGTCGCCTCGATCACCCTCGAACGCGGCCTGTCGCCCTGGTTCTCCGACCGGATGCGCAACGTCGTGCTGATGTCGGTCGACGTCGCCGACGCCTACCTCACCAACCAGTGCCAGAGCCTCGCCCGCGAGGCGCGCATCCTCAGCGACGACCTCACCCGCGCCCGCCCGGCCTTCGAGGTCGAGCGGGTGTGGTTCGAGGCGTTCCTGACCACCCGCGCCGCCGCCCTCGGCCTGCCGGTCGCCCGCATCATGCGGTCGCCCGAGGAGACCGTGGCGCGGGCCAACATCGACGTGCTGACCAACCCGCCGATCCCCTCGCAGGCCGATTTCGAGGACGCGGCCAAGTCCCCCGACCCGACCTGCCTGCTGCCGCGCACCGGGCGGATCTTCGGCGCGCTGCTGAAGCTGCCGGCCTACGGCGACGCCTTCCTGCTGATCGAGCGCGAGGTGACCCGCCTCGCGGTCGAGTTCCCGGGCGTGTCGCGGGCGGCGGCGACGGAGTTCCTCACCATCGATGCCGGGCGGCGCAGCGTGCAGATCGCCTTCGCGACGATGTTCGCCCTCATCGCGTTGATCGCCCTGCTGTCGGCGGTGTGGTTCGGGCTCAACTTCGCCAACCGCTTCGTCGCGCCGATCCGCCGGCTCATCAACGCCGCCGATCAGGTCGCGTCGGGCAATTTCTACGCCCAGGTGCCGTTCCGCAAGACCGAGGGCGACCTCCAGCACCTCGGCGAGAGCTTCAACAAGATGACGCAGGAGCTGCGCCGCCAGCGCAACGACCTCGTCGAGGCCCGCGACCAGATGGACCGCCGCCGCCGCTTCACCGAGGCGGTGCTCGCCGGCGTGCCGGCCGGCGTCATCGGCATCGACGGGGCCGGCGTGGTGACCATCGCCAACCCGTCGACCGAGCGGATCCTCGGCCTGAGCCGCGGCGAGCTCGTCGGCCAGCCGCTCGCGGCCGCCCTGCCGGAACTCGCCGAGGCCGGCGAGGGCCGCATCCGCCCGGGCCAGAAGCAGATCCAGATCGTGCGCAACGGCCGCGAGCGCACCATCGACGTGCGGGTGGCGAGCGAGCAGGCCCAGAACGGCGACACGAGGGGCGGCGACCGCAGAGGCGGCGACGGCGGCGGCGACCGCGGCCACGTCGTCACCCTCGACGACATCACCGACCTCGTCGCCGCCCAGCGCACCTCGGCCTGGGCCGACGTCGCCCGCCGCATCGCCCACGAGATCAAGAATCCGCTGACCCCGATCCAGCTCTCGGCCGAGCGCATCCGGCGCAAGTACGGCAAGGTCATCACCACCGACAAGGAGGTGTTCGACCAGTGCACCGCCACGATCGTGCGTCAGGTCGACGACATCAAGCGGATGGTCGACGAGTTCTCGTCGTTCGCCCGGATGCCCAAGCCGGCGATCGCCCGCAACGACCTGACCGAGATCGCCAAGCAGAACCTGTTCATGATGCGGGTCGCGCATCCCGACATCACGTTCACGATGCGCGAGGGCGGCGAGCGGGTCAGCGCCGCCTTCGACACGCGGCTGCTGTCGCAGGCGATCACCAACATCCTCAAGAACGCCGTCGAGGCGGTGCAGGCGGTGCCCGAGGACGTCCGCGGCCAGGGCCGCATCGACCTGCGGCTCGCCGAGGAGGGCGAGGCCGTGGTGATCGAGATCACCGACAACGGAAAAGGCTTTCCGGCGGAAGGGCGCCAGCGGCTGCTGGAGCCCTATATGACGACCCGCGAGGGGGGAACCGGCCTCGGATTGGCGATCGTGAGCAAGGTCTTGGAAGAGCACGGCGGCGGCATCGAGCTGAACGACAACCCGCAGGGGCGGGGAGGGCAGGTGCGCCTGCGCCTCCTGCGCGAGGTCCGGCCCGCCGCGGCAGGGGCGGCCGCGGCGCGCGGCGCGGGGCGGCCGGAGACGATCGGCTCGTGACGGGCCGCCGGTTCGCTCCGCGGGCGGCGGTCCCGCGGATTTCACACGACGACAGGGAGCGGGCCGGCCACCCGCCGGGCGGGGGAGGCACGAGACAGCGATGAGCGCCGATATTCTGATCGTGGACGACGAGGCCGACATCCGCGACCTCGTCGCCGGCATCCTCGACGACGAGGGCCACCGGACCCGCACCGCCGGCTCCTCCGACGAGGCGCTGGCGGCGATCGAGTCGCGCCGGCCCCACCTCGTCTTCCTCGACATCTGGCTCCAGGGCTCGCGCCTCGACGGGCTGCAGGTGCTCGACCTCGTCAAGGCCCAGCACCCGGACCTGCCGGTGGTGATGATCTCGGGCCACGGCAACATCGAGACCGCGGTCTCGGCGATCAAGGCCGGCGCCTACGACTTCATCGAGAAGCCGTTCAAGGCCGACCGGCTGATCCTCGTCGCCGAGCGGGCGCTGGAGGCCTCGCGGCTCAAGCGCGAGGTGCGCGACCTCAAGGCGCGCTCGGGGCAGGCGAGCCGGATCGTCGGCGCCTCGGTGGCGGCCAACCAGTTGCGCCAGACCGTCGAGCGCGTCGCCCCGACCAACGCCCGGGTGATGATCTCGGGCGCCCCGGGCTCGGGCAAGGAACTGTCGGCGCGCACCATCCACGCCGCCTCGACCCGGGCGAGCGGGCCGTTCGTGGTCATCAACGCCGCCACCATCACGCCGGACACGATGGAGGCCGAGCTGTTCGGGATCGAAGCCGCCGAGGGCCGGTCCCGGCGGGTCGGCGCCCTCGAGGAGGCCCATGGCGGCACCCTCTACATCGACGAGGTCGCGGACATGCCCCGCGAGACCCAGAACCGCATCCTGCGGGTGCTCGTCGACCAGAACTTCCAGCGCGTCGGCGGCACCACCCGGGTCCATGTCGACGTGCGCATCATCTCGTCGTCGTCCCGCGACCTGCAGGAGGAGATCGCCGGCGGCCGCTTCCGCGAGGACCTCTTTCACCGCCTCAGCGTCGTGCCGATCCGGGTGCCGTCGCTGGCCGAGCGCCGCGAGGACGTGCCCGAGCTGATCGCGTTCTTCATGGAGCAGATCTCGGGGGCGAGCGGCCTGCCGCAGCGGCGCATCGCCGCCGACGCGATGGCGGTGCTGCAGTCGCACGACTGGCCCGGCAACGTCCGCCAGTTGCGCAACAACGTCGAGCGGCTGATGATCCTCACCCAGGGCGACCCCGAGACCGAGGTGACGACCGAGATGCTGCCGAGCGAGGTCGGCGCCCTGGTGCCGACGACGCCGAGCGGGGCGGGGGGCGAGAAGCTGATGAGCCTCGCCCTGCGCGAGGCCCGCGAGATCTTCGAGCGCGAGTACCTCGTCGCCCAGATCGCCCGGTTCTCCGGCAACATCTCCCGCACCGCCGAGTTCATCGGCATGGAGCGCTCGGCCCTGCACCGCAAGCTCAAGTCCCTCGGCATCGGCGCCTGAGCGACCGCGCCGGCTGCCCGTGCGGGAGCCGGCGCGATCTGCTACAAGCGCCGAATGGTCGCGCCTGCGCGGCCATGCCGGCCGGAAGCCCCGGACGACGCCGCGCCCGCGCAAGTCCCCCCTTGCGCCGGGGCGAGCTTCGCCGTGTAATGGTCTCCGCCGGGTCCCGGGCCGCGCGCCGCGCGGTCCGCACACATCACGGAGCGACCCGTCATCCGGGACCGGCAGCGGGTTCAAAAGGACAAGAAGAATGGCGGGCGAACGCGCTCAGAACCTCCAGGACACCTTCCTCAACCACGTTCGCAAGAACAAGATCCCGCTCACGATCTTCCTGGTCAACGGCGTCAAGCTGCAGGGCGTGGTGACCTGGTTCGACAACTTCTGCGTGCTGCTGCGTCGGGACGGGCACTCGCAGCTGGTCTACAAGCACGCGATCTCGACGATCATGCCCGGGCATCCGGTGCAATTGTTCGAGCAGGGCGAGGAGGGCGCCGAGAAGGCGTAGCCCTTCGGCGGTTTTCCGGGGCGGGACGCTTGATCGCGGCCCGTCGCCTCCCAACCTCATCGTGAGGCGCGGTCTCCCGTCGGAGCGCACGCCGGCGGGAGGAACGAACACCACGATGGACGCGCAGACACCGGGCGAGGCCCGCCTGCAACGGATGGCGGAGCCGGAGGGCGCCGTCGCCGCCGAGACCCGGACCCTCGTGATCGGGCCCTACCAGACCCGCCGCGCCGCGTCCGGGCGGCCGGGCGAGAGCCGGGCCGCCGAGGCCCGCCTCGACGAGGCGGTCGGACTCGCCGCCGCGATCGAGCTCGACGTCGTCGACCGGCTCGGGGTCTCGCTGTCGGACATCCGGCCCTCGACCTATCTCGGCAAGGGCCGCGTCGAGGAGATCGCCGGGCGCATCGCCGCCGACGAGATCCGCCTCGTGGTGATGGATTGCGCCCTGTCGCCGGTGCAGCAGCGCAACCTGGAGAAGGCCTGGGGCGTCAAGGTCATCGACCGGACCGGGCTGATCCTCGAGATCTTCGGGCGCCGCGCCTCGACCCGCGAGGGCACGCTCCAGGTCGAGCACGCGCATCTCGCCTACCAGCGCAGCCGTCTGGTGCGGTCCTGGACCCACCTGGAGCGCCAGCGCGGCGGCTTCGGCTTCCTCGGCGGCCCCGGCGAGACCCAGATCGAGGCCGACCGCCGGATGATCCAGGAGCGGATGACCCGGATCGAGCGCGAACTGGAAACCGTCACCCGCACCCGCGGCCTGCACCGCCGCTCCCGCCGCCGGGTGCCGTACCCGATCGTCGCGCTCGTCGGCTACACCAATGCCGGCAAGTCGACGCTGTTCAACCGCCTCACCGCCGCCGAGGTGAAGGCCGAGGACATGCTGTTCGCGACCCTCGACCCGACCGCCCGGGCGATCCGGCTGCCGCACGGCGAGACCGCGATCCTGTCCGACACCGTCGGCTTCATCTCCGAACTGCCGACGATGCTGATCGCCGCGTTCCGGGCGACGCTGGAGGACGTGATCGAGGCCGACATCCTGCTCCACGTCCGCGACATCTCGCACGAGGACACCGAGGCCCAGGGCCAGGACGTGGCCGAGGTGCTCGGCGAACTCGGGATCGAGGCCGAGGCCGGGCGGGTGATCGAGGTCTGGAACAAGGCCGACCTCCTCGACGGCGCCGAGCGCGAGCGGCTGCTCAACCTCAGCCGCGCCTCCGGGACCGGCCGGAACGCCGCCGGGCCGGTGCTGATCTCGGCGCTGACCGGCGAGGGCATCGACCGCCTGCTGGCCCGGATCGAGGCCCGCATCGCCGAGACCCGGGCGAGCTTCGCCGTCGTGCTCGACCCGGCCGAGGGGGCCGGGCTGCACTGGCTCTACGAGAACGCCGAGGTGCTCGACCGCCGCGAGGACGCGTCGGGCGCCCAGCACCTCGTGGTGCGGGTCGCGCCCGAGAAGGAGCCGCGCTTCCTCAACCGCTTCGGCGCGGCGCGGCGGCTGCGGGCGGCGGGGGACTGACGGGGACGGCATGGCGATCGGGCGCCTCGCCGTCGCCGGCTACCGCTCCCTGCGCGACTTGCGCCTGTCCCTCGACCGGCTCACGGTCGTTACCGGGCCGAACGGCAGCGGCAAGTCGAGCCTGTACCGCGCCCTGCGGCTGCTCGCCGATTGCGCCCAGGGGCGGGTGATCGCCTCGCTCGCCCGCGAGGGCGGCTTCGGCTCGGCCCTGTGGGCGGGGCCGGAGGCGATCGGGCGCGCGGTCCGCTCCGGCGCGCACCCGGTCCAGGGCACGACCCGGCGCAACGCCGTCGCCCTGCGCCTCGGCTTCTCCGACGACGATTACGGCTACGCCATCGACCTCGGCCTGCCGGTCCCGGTGCCCGGCAGCGCCTTCTTCCGCGACCCGGAGATCAAGGTCGAGAGCGTGTGGACCGGGCCGCTCATCGGGCGGGCCAATGGTCTCGCGGAGCGGCGCAACGCGCTGATGCGCCTGCGCGACCGCGACGGGATCTGGCGCGAGGTGCCGCATCCGCTGGCGCCGTTCGACAGCCTGATGACCCACGGCGCCGACCCGCGCGACGCGCCCGAGGTGCTGCTGCTACGCGAGCGGATGCGCGGCTGGCGGTTCTACGACCATCTCCGCACCGACCCCGAGGCGCCGGCCCGCCGGCCGCAGGTCGGCACCCGCACGCCGGTCCTGGCCGGCGACGGATCGGACCTCGCCGCGGCCCTGCGGACGATCATCGAGATCGGCGACGAGGCCGGGCTGGCGCGGGCGATCGACGACGCCTTCCCGGGCACGCGCCTCGACGTCGCCGAGCAGGGCGGACAGTTCGCCCTCGACCTCTACCAGCCCGGGCTGCTGCGCCCGCTCAAGGGCGCCGAACTGTCGGACGGGACCCTGCGCTACCTCCTGCTCGCCGCCGCGCTGCTGACGCCGCGCCCGCCCGACCTGATGGTGCTCAACGAGCCCGAGACCAGCCTGCACGCCGACCTGCTCGGCCCGCTCGCCCGCCTGATCGCGGGTGCCGCGCGCCACGCCCAGATCATCGTCGTGACGCACGCGCCGGCCCTGGCCGACGCCCTGGCGCGGGAGCCCGGCGCCGGTCTCGTGACGCTGGAGAAGAGCTTTGGGGAGACCGCGGCGGTGGAGCACGATCCGCCGTCATGGGTGTGGGCGAAGCGGTGAGGCCGGATCAAGCAGGTGAAGCGGACCCTCACAGGCCGTGTTTTAATAGTTCGGTCATCCGCTCATGATGCACGTGATGGCCGCGGGATCCCGGCTTGCCACTCGTTTGAGTTCCATAACGTACATTATGCGAATCAAATTCCGTGGCCGTCCGGCGCGCACCAGACCCGCCGTCAGGCCCTCTCCTCCCGGTCCTCCCCCTGGACCAGCCGCGGCGCGGCCGGGACGCTCACGCCGTCATAGATCGCGGCCATCGTCAGGGTGACGCCGACCGTCGGCAGCGCGATCCCGGCTTCCAGTCCCTCGACACGCCGGCTCGACCACGACCCCTCGTCCGACCGCTCCCACACCACCACGAGCGGCTGGTTGGGCTCCACGATCAGGATCGCGTCGAGGCCTGGCATCGCACGGTACTCGTCCAACTTCTCGAACGTGTCGAAGTCGCGCGTGCTCGGCGACAGCACCTCGACGATCAGGCGCGCCTCCGCCGCCACGGTCGCGCGCGGATCGCGCCGGCCGCAATCGAGGCCGACATCCGGGCGCCGGATCTGGCCGGGCCGCGTCTCCACGGCGCCATCGCCGGTGAAGGGTCGGCATCCGCTGCCGCGGGTCTGGGTTTTCAGTTCCGCGACGAGGTTCACGACGATGTCGTCGTGGACGTTCGAGGCTCCCGCCATCAGCCTCGGCTCGCCCGAGACCAGTTCGTAGAGGTCCGGCTGGCGCGCCTGCCAGGCGAAGAACGCCTCTACGGTCCAGATGCGGCGTGCCGGCTCAGCCATCGCGGCCTCCGTTGCGGTGGCGGCGACGATAGCCGGCCCGGCGCTCCGCCGCCACGCTCAGCCCTCCCGCCCCTCGGTGAGCACGGCGAGATCGTCGACGACCGCCGCGAGCGCGTCGACCTCCGGCGCTCCGGCCGAGCGGGCACGGGCGAACACCGCCCGCTGGCGCTCGCTCGCGGTGCCGTCGCGGGCGATGCTCCGGGCGTGGTCGAGAGAGTCGGCGCAGCCGAGCGCGGCGGCGTCCTCGGCGACCAGGGCCAGGATCTCGTCCAGCGCCTCGGCGAACGGCCGGGCGCCGCCGGCGGCCTCGTCCACCGGCGCCATCCGCACACCGTCGCGCTGGGCCCGCCACTGGTTCTCCCGGGCCAGCGCCCGGGCGACGCCGTCGATCCCGGCATTCAGGTCGGGCCGGCGCTCGGCGCAGCGCACGAGGCAGCGGTAGAGCCCGGCGATGGCCAGCGCGTCCTCGACCCGCGGGCAGGAATCGGCGATGCGCAGTTCCAGGGTCGGGAACCGGATCGACGGGCGCAGGTGCCACCACAGGAAGCTCGCATCCTCGATCGCGCCGGCGGCCGTCATCACCCGCACGTAGCGCGCATAGGCGTCGGGCCCGTCGAACAGGTCGGGCAGCCCGGTGCGCGGCATCTCGCCGAAGGCGCTGAGCCGGTAGCCGGCGAGCCCGGTGTCGCGGCCGTGCCAGAACGGCGACGACACCGACAGGGCGAGCAGCAGCGGCAGGAACGGCAGCAGGCGGTTCATCAGGTCGACCCGGGCCTCCGGGTTCGCGACCTCGACATGGACGTGCAGCCCGCCCACCACCGAGCGCCGCCCGACCATCCGCACCGCGTCGAGGATGCCGTGATAGCGCTCCCCGTCGGTCGGCCGCTGGCTCTCCCAGGCGGCTTTCGGATGGGTGCCGGCGGCGAAGACCAGCAGGCCGTGGGCGCGGCCGATCTCGGCGAGGCCCCGGCGCTGGCCGGCGAGCGAGGCCCGGGCCGCCTCCGTCTCGGTGCAGGGCGGCGTCGCGATCTCGATCTGGCTCTGGAGCAATTCGCGCTCGGCCGGCAGCAGCGCGCGGGCGGCGGCGTGGAAGCCGGCCACGCCCCGGCGCGGGGTGTCCCGGGTGGCGGCGTCGGCGAGGAAGAACTCTTCCTCGATCCCGAAGCGGTAGGCGGTGTCGGACATGCGGCGGGTCTCTCCGGAAACGGGAACGGGCGCTCCGGCCCGGGCGGGCCTCAGCGCAGGATCAGCACCAGCACGAGGGCGAGAACCACGGCCGCGAGCCCGGCGATCGCGACCGCCCGGTGCGCGCCGGCCCGGCCCGGTCCCGGCGCCGGCGCGGCGCTCGCGGGAGCCGCACCGCGCGGGGCGGCGGTCGCCGGGGCCGGCGGTCCGGCCGGAGGCGGCGGCACCTCGGGCACGGGCATCGCCGGCATCGGGGCGGCGGTCGAGCCGGGCCGGCCGCCGAGCAGGCTCTCGTCCAGGTCGACCGGGATCCCGGCATCCTCCAGCTCGATCACCACCAGGGCGATCGCGTCGGCGCTCATCCCGCCGATCGGCAGCGCCTGCCGCAGGTCCTCGGTCGTCAGCCCGTCCCGGCGGCGGCCGAGGGCGATCAGCCGGTCGAGGGTCGCGCGGTCGATGCCGGCCTCCATGGCGCTCGTCCTCCCGGTGTCCGGCCGGCGTCCTGCCGCCACGGCTCCCCTCAGACATGATGCACGGGGGCGGGAATCCAAGCGGCGATTGTCGGGCCCGAGGTGCGATCGGCCTTGCCCCCGCCGCGATCCGGTGGGAGGCAGCGGGGACGCCCGGCTCCCGCCGGGCCCGGGCCCGAGGACCGCCGCCCACCATGACCCCTCCGCCGAGGTCCGCTCTCGCAAGGTCCGTTGCCGCATGAACGCCCATCCGTCGTTTCCCCGCAGCGGTGCCGTGCCGCTGGCCCGGGTCGTCCCGCCCGCGGGCCCCCTCGGAACCCTCGCCCTGCTGCGGACGGTGGTGCGCAACCCGATCGAGGCCTGGCCGCGCGAGGTCTTCCACGAGCCGCTGCTGCCGACGACCTTCCTCGGCCGCGCCAGCCTGTTCGTCATGGATCCGGCCCTGGTCCGGGCGGTGCTGGTCGATCAGGCCGACGGGTTCGAGAAGTCGGAGGCGTTCCGGCGCTCGCTGTCGCCGGCGCTCGGCGACGCGATCCTCACCGCCGACGGCGCGCGCTGGCGCTGGCAGCGCCGGGCGGCGGCGCCGATCTTCCGCAACGAGCGCATCCGCGGCTTCCTGCCGGCGATGGTCGGGGCCGCCGAGCGGATGCGCGACCGCCTCGCCGCCCTCCCCGCCTCGGCCGAGGTCGACCTCTCCGCCGAGCTGATGCGGACCACCTTCGACATCATCGTCGAGACGATGCTGTCGGGCCACGGCCGGATCGACGTCGCCCGCGTCGCCAAGGGCGTGACGGACTACCTCGAATCGACGAGCTGGGTCTTCGCCCTGACGCTGGCCGGCGCCCCGGCCTGGATGCCCTATCCCGGCCGGCGCCGGGCCGAGACCGCCAAGCACTACCTGCGCGACGAGCTCGCCCGCCTCGTCGCCGAGGGGCGGCGGGACGGGACGGAGGGGCGCAGCGACCTGCTCAGCCTGCTGCTCACCGCCCGCGACCCCGAGACCGGCCGGGCGATGGACGACACCGACGTCGCCGACAACCTGCTCACCTTCGTCACCGCCGGCCACGAGACCACGGCGCTGGCGCTCACCTGGGCGCTCTACATCCTGGCCCTGCACCCGGAGACCGAGGCGGCCGTGGCCGAGGAGGTGCGGACGGTGGTCGGCGACGGCGCCCCGACCGCCGACGACGTCGACGCCCTGACCTACACCCGGCAGGTGATCCAGGAGGCGATGCGGCTCTACCCGCCGGCCCCGGTGGTGGTGCGCGCCGCGCTCGACGACCTCGACCTCGGCGGGCACCGGATCCTCAAGGGCACGCCGATCACGATCCCGATCTACGCCATCCACCGCCACGCCCGCCTGTGGAACGAGCCCGACCGCTTCGACCCGGCGCGGTTCGCGCCCGAGGCGGCCAAGGCCCGCGACCGCTACAGCTACCTGCCGTTCGGCGCCGGCCCGCGGATCTGCATCGGCCTGAGCTTCGCGATGATGGAGGCGGTGGCGATCCTGGCGGTGCTGGTGCGCGACCTGCGCTTCCGCCTGCGCCCCGGCTTCGTGCCGACGCTCAAGCAGCGCATCACCCTGCGCCCGGCCGAGGGCATGCCGATGCGGGTCGGGCGGCGGTAGGGTCGGCCGCGAAGGCATCGGTCGCCTCGCGCATCCGCGCCGTCATCTCGGGGCCGCCATGGCCCTCGGTCTCGACCACGACGAGGCGGCTCGCCGGCCATTGCCGGTGCAGGCGCCACGCCGTCACCGGCGGACCGCTCACGTCGCGGCGACCATGGATCAGGACGGCGGGGATGTGCCGGATCGCATCCATGCGGTCGAGGATCGCCTGCCCGGCGGGCAGGAAGCCATCGTGAGCCCAGTAGTGTGTCACCAGGGTCGCGAAGACCGCGTGGTGCTCCGGGCCTTCGTCTGGGATGGGCGGAGATTTCCCGCCGGAGTCGAAGGCGATGTGCGCCGCTTCCCAGGCGACCCAATCGGAGGCCGCCCGCACTCTGTCCTCGGCATCGGCACCGGCCAGACGCCTCGCATAGGCATCGACGATGCGCTCTCCATCGATTCGACGGGATCCACGCTCGAAGACCTGCCACGCCTCCGGGAAGATGCGGCCGACCCCCTCGGTGATCCATTCGACCTCCTCGGGGCTGGTCGTGGTGACGGCCGCGAGAACCAGTTCGGTCACCCGGTGCGGGTGGGTCTGGGCGTAGGCGAGCGCGAGCGTCGAGCCCCACGAGACGCCCGAGACGAGCCAGCTTTCGACGCCGACATGCCTCCGCACGGCCTCGATGTCCGCGATGAGAGTCTGGGTGGTGTTGCGGTGCAGCCGCTCCAGCGCGGCAGTCGCGAGCGGGCGGCTGCGTCCGCAGCCGCGCTGGTCGATCGCGATGACGTGGTAGGCTGCCGGATCGAACAGCCGCCGGTAGCCACCATGGCCGAGTCCGCTGCCGGGCCCACCATGCAGGTACAGCGCGGGCCGCCCGAGACGATTGCCGCTGACCTCGTAGTGGATCTGGTCGCCGTCCGCCATGCGGAGGTGCCCGGTGGCGAGGGCGGTCATCGGGCCATCCTCCGGTGACCTGCCTGGAGGAAACGCTCCATCCAGACAGGTATTTGCAGGCAGATGTCGAGAGGCCGCACGAGGCGCCCTCCCCGTCCTGGCCGCGGCTCCTTGGCGAGCCGGTGAAAGGTTCAGGCCCGCGCCGGCTCGGCGTCGAGGGCGGCGAGCTCGGTGCGGGCGCGGGCGATCAGCCGTGCGTGCTGGAGCTGGAGGGCGCGGCTGTTGGCGCCGCGCCCGGCGGAACTGCGGATGTCGGCGAGCGCCCGTTCGTAGTGCCGGAGTTGGTCCTCGACACGGCGGCGCTGTTCGATGCGATGCGGCATCCGGTTTCTCCTCGGTGGCGGCCCGGGCGCCGGCGCCGGTTCACGCAGCGGATCGCGAACCCGGACCAAACCCCTGACCCTGCATCGGATGTCCCGCAAGTCGCGCCGCCTCCGGCGGCACCGCTCGCGGCACGAGGCCCGCCGCCTCCGGCGTCCGGGTGGTTACAGCCAAGGTTACGAAGATGGCGGGAATGCGGCGCCCCTGCCCGACCTGCGGCGGCGGCCCACGCGAAAAGGGCCGGCGCGAGGCCGGCCCTTCGGGATCGAGGCGGTCGTGGAGGGTGACGGTCAGAACCGGCCGTAGCCGCGCGGCCCGCCGTAGAAGCGGCGGCCGTGGCCCGGGTGGTAGCCGTAATGGTGGTGGCGGCGGAAACCGTAGGCGCGGCCGTAGGGCGGGCCGAAATGGCGGCGATAGCCGTAGGGGCGGCCCCAATGGCCATGCCGGCGGTGATAGCCGTACTGCGCCCAGGCGGTCGGGGCCTGCGCCTCGACGGCGGGAGCCGCCGCGGCGGCCGGCGTCGGGGCGGTGCCGCCCAGGGTGGCGCCCAGGATCAGGCCGGCGGCCAGCATCATCGGTTTCAGCACGGGATCGGCTCCTCGCGGATGGAAGGAGCGACCCCAACGCGGTGGTCCCGCGGATGGTTGCGCTGCCAACCGCGCGATCCGGCATCGGATCGCCTGATACGGGATCCGGAAGATTGCTTCCGGATCCCGTATCGTCAGCCCGCGCGGCGCATGAGCGAAGCCGATTTCCGCATCGCGAAGCGATCCGCCAGGATCGCCTGAAGCGATCGATCGGAAATCGTATGATCCGGTGCCGGGATCAGGCGATCTTCAGGGTCATGTCGACCACCGGGGCCTCGCCGGCGCCCCTGACCAGGGCGATGCCGTGCTCGCAATCCTCGCGCCGGACGTAGCCCTCGGCCGAGTCGGCGACCGTCTCGCCGTTGGCCGCCCGCAGGCGCCAGCGCCACTGGCCGGGGGCATCCCGGTAGATCTCGAACCGCATCCTGTCCTCCTGCCTGCGCCGTTCCGGCGCCGACACAGATGGGGCGGGCCGGCGCCGGCGCAATCCGGCGGGGACGCGCTCAGCGCGGCAGCGTGCTGCCGAAATGCCGCTCGACGAGGCCGGTGAGGCGCGCGGCGGTCTCGGCCACGGTCTGGTCGGCGGTGTCGAGCACCGCCCGGGCGCGGCCGTAGAGCGGCTCGCGGCTGAGCAGCACCGCCCCGAGCTGGCGCAGGGCGTCGTCGTTGTCGGGCAGGCGCGGGCGGGCGACGCCGCGGGCGGTCTGCTCGCGCACCCGGCGCATGTGCTCCTCCGGCCGCGCCTTGAGCCAGACGGTGAAGAACGACGACAGCAGCAGGTCGAGGGTCAGCGGCTCGGCGACGATGCCGCCGCCGGTGGCGAGCACCATCGGGCCGGGCTGCTCGACGAGGCGGCGCAGCGCCCCCTGCTCCATCCGGCGGAAACCCTCCTGGCCGTAGATCGCGAAGATCTCCGACACCTGGAGGCCGTTCTCGCTCTCGATCTCGCGGTTCAGCTCGACGAAGGGCCAGTCCAGCCGCTCGGCGAGGATGCGCCCGAGGGTCGACTTGCCGGCGCCGCGCAGCCCGATCAGGGCGACGCGCTGCGGCCCGGTCCCGTCGGGGGCGGCGCCCCCCGTGAGCACGCGCTTGGCCTCGGCGACCTGCGCCGGCGAGGCGTCGCGCAGGAGGTCGCGCAGCACCGGCCAGTCGGGCGGGCTCTCGACCGCGGCGATCAGGTCCTCCAGCCGCACGCCCATGGCGGTCGCCACCCGGCGCAGCAGGATGATCGAGACGTTGCCCTGCCCGCCTTCGAGCTGGGCGATGTAGCGCTCCGACAGGCCGGAGGTCTGGGACAGCATCTTGCGCGACATCGCCCGCACGGCGCGCATGGTGCGCACGCGCTGCCCGAGGTCGGACAGGAACCGGGCCTCCTGGTCCTCGGCGGTGCCGGGCGCGGGAGCGCCGGCCGGGCCGGAGGGCGCGAAGGAGGGAGCCGGGGAGGATCGCATCGGGCATCGGGGGTTGGCAGGCGCGGTCCTGCGGCGCGGCGCCGTCGCGCCGGCCGGGCGCGCCCGGGGAACAAGGTGCCTGCTTTATCCCATCGGGAGGCGGCTGGCGACGTGACGGCGCGCACGGCCGAGGTGCCGGCGCTGCGCGGCTGCCCGCAAGAACCGGGCCGTCGTCCGGCTTCCGATGGATCGCTTCAGGCGTCCTGGCGGTCGCGGATCTCGACCGGCCCGACCTGCGCCACCCGCAGCCCCGCCGCCATCGCGTGCAGCCGGCTCTGCGGGTCCTCGGGCTGGATCACGCCGGCCGACATCACCAGCTTGGCGGCGTCGTCCACGCTCATCGGCACCTCGATCACCTCGCTGCGCGGCAGGTAGAAGAAGAACCCGGTGGTCGGGTTGGGCGCGCAGGGCAGGAACACGCCGACATAGTCGCCGGCCGGCGGCAGCGCGTTCTGCACGTCCGGGCCGGCCGGGGCCGACAGGAACACCACCGACCACGTGCCCTTGACCGGGAACTCGACCAGCCCGACGGTGCGGAACGAGGTGCCGCTGGTCGAGAACAGGGTCTCGAACACCTGCCGCAGGCCGCGATAGAGCCCGGAGATCACCGGGGTGCGGGCGAGCAGCACCTCGCCGAACTCCACCACCGAGCGGCCGACGAGGTTGGCGGTGAGCGCGCCGAGCGTCGTCAGCGCCACGAACGCGATGACGAGGCCGAGGCCCGGGATGCTGAACGGCAGGTAGTGGTCGGGCAGGTAGGCCGACGGCACCAGCGGCTTGACCCAGCCGTCGATGAGGCTGATGCACCACCAGGTGATGTAGATCGTGATCGCCAGCGGCCCGGCCACGATGACGCCGGTGAAGAAGTAGTTGCGCAGCCGCCCGCGGACGCTGACGCGCGTGCGGGCGTTCGAGAGGTCGGGCTCCTGGATCAACGGCGACGGTTCCGACACGCTCGGGCTCTCAACACCGCAGGCGCCCCCTGCGGGACCAGAGGTAGCGGGTTGCTGCGCTGCGCTCAAGGCGGCCCGGCATGAGCCGTTCGGACCCCGTCCGCGCCCTGCTGGGCGAGGCCCTCGCCGATCCGCGCTGGGGCTGGAGCGTCGGGGCCTACGGCGCCGGCGCCACCCTGCGGCGCGAGCCGCCGGAGGTCTCGTGCGCCCCCGCCTGCGGCCGGCCCGGCTTCGTCGCGGCGGGCGGCGCGCTGGTGCTCGGCGACGGTTCGTGGGTGCGGCCGGTCGCCTACGAGACGGCGTTCGGCGACGGGTGGAGCCACGCCGTCGCCCTGTGCCTGCCGCAGGACGCGCTGGCGCCCGCCGGCCCGGACCGGATCACGGAAGCTGGCCCGGACCGGGCGGCGATCCGCCCGGCGGCGCGCGACCGGCCGCTGTTCGACCTCGGTCTCGCGGTGCCCGGCATCGCGGTCGGCCTGCGCCCGGCGACGGCGCAGGCGCGGGCCGCGCTCGATGCCGTCCGCGGCCGGTCCTGTGTCGCCGTCTGGCCCGCCCTCGCCGAGCTGGACGGCGACGCCGTCGTCCAGGTGCCCTGCGGCCGGGCCGAGGTGCGGCTCGCGGGCGCGAGCGGATTCCGCTTCCACCTGTTCGCGCGCCTGCTGCGCCTCGGCCGCCGGCACGCCGCCACGGCGCCGATCCCGGCCGGCCTCGTGCCGGTGATGCACCTGCATCCGCCCCACCCGCTCGGCCCGGCGGGTTTCGACCGCCGGCACCACGACCGCTTCCAGGCCGTGCTCGCGCGGTTCGGCGATCCGGACCTGGTGGCGCTGAAGCGGGCGGTGTGGTCGGGCGGGGAGCCGGCGGCACCGCACCGGGCCGGGCGGGCGGCGGTGCGGGTGGCGCGGGCGCAGGCGCGGTGGCTCGCGCAGGACGGGTGGTGAGGGCGCTCGGATCTTTGGGTTTGGACAGAACGACATGCCCGGCGCGAACCTTCCCCCTTTGCGGGGGGATGGTCAGGGCCGCGGTTCCTTCAGGCTGCCATCATCGATCGTCGAGCAGTTCGAACCCGGCGTTGCCGGCGATCTGCTCGGACGCGTCGAGGATTTCGATCGCCACGATCCGGCCCTCGGCGTCGAAGTCGAACACGACGCCGGGACGGATCTCTTCGCTCTCCACGATCGCGGCCTCGGCGAAGCGCAGGTACAGCGCGTCGGTCTCGCGATCGTACCGGCTCCTCATCGCCGCCTCCCCGACACGACCACCCTACCCTTCCAGCCGCGCCAGCGCCTCGCGCACCTTGGCGAGGCGGGCCGCGGCGGTCTCGCGGCGCTCGCGCTGCTCCTCCACCACCTCCTCCTTGGCCCGGGCGAGGAAGTCGGCGTTGCCGAGCTTGGCGTCGATCTTGGCGATCTCGCCGACGAGCTTGGCGTCCTCCTTCTTCAGCCGCGCCACCTCGGCCGCGAGGTCGACCACGCCTTCGAGCGGCAGGGCCGCCACCTCGCCGCGGACGATGAGCTGCACCGACTTGGCCGGGCTGGTCTCCGCGACGTCGATCGAGGCGAGTCGGCCGAGGCGGCGCACGGTCTCGCCCCAGCGCTCCGCCCGCTCGCGCACCGCGGCGCTCGGGGCCACCAGCACCAGGGGAATCTGCGCCGAGGCCGGCACGTTGGTCTCCGAGCGCGCGGAGCGGATCTCGGACACGAGATCGACCACCCAGCCGATCTCGGCCTCGGCCTCCGGCCGCGCCAGGGCGGCGAGGTCGGGCCAGCGCGACAGCACCAGCAGCCCGCGGTCGAGCCCGGCTTCGCGGCCCTTGATCGCCCACAATTCCTCGGTGAGGAACGGCATGAACGGGTGCAGGAGGATGCAGATCTGGTCGATGAGGAACGCCACCGTGCGGCGGGTCTCCTCCTTGGCCGGCCCGTCCTCGCCCTGAAGCACGGGCTTGGCCAGTTCGAGGTACCAGTCGCAGAAGACGTTCCAGACGAAGCGGTAGGCGGCGTTGGCGGCGTCGTTGAAGCGGAACGCATCGAGCGCCGCGGTGATCTCAGCCGCGGCGCGGGCGGCCTCGCCGAGCGCCCAGGCGTTCAGCGTCCCGCTCACCGCGGCCGGGTCGAAGGCCGGGTCGAGCCGGCAGCCGTTCATCTCGGCGAAGCGCGAGGCGTTCCACAGCTTGGTCGCGAAGTTGCGGTAGCCCTCGACCCGCTGCACCGCGAGCTTGATGTCGCGCCCCTGCGCCGCCATCGCCGCCAGGGTGAAGCGCAGGGCGTCGGCGCCGTAGCGGTCGACGAGGTCGAGGGGATCGACGACGTTGCCCTTCGACTTCGACATCTTCGCCCCCTTCTCGTCGCGGACGAGGGCGTGGATGTAGACGGTGCCGAACGGGACCTCGTCCATCGCGTGAAGGCCGAGCATCATCATCCGGGCGACCCAGAAGAAAATGATGTCGAAGCCGGTCACCAGGGTGCTGGTCGGGTAGTAGCGCGCCAGTTCCGGCGTCGCGTCGGGCCAGCCCAGCGTCGAGAACGGCCACAGGCCGGACGAGAACCAGGTGTCGAGCACGTCCTCGTCGCGGCGCAGCGTCACCGGGCGGCCGTGCTTCGCCGCGGCCTGCTCCAGCGCCGCCTCCTCGCTCTCGGCGACGAAGACGGCGCCGTCGGGGTCGTACCAGGCCGGGATCTGGTGGCCCCACCAGAGCTGGCGCGAGATGCACCACGGCTCGATGTTCTCGAGCCACTGGAAGTAGGTTTTTTCGTAGGTCTCCGGCACGAAGCGCGTGCGCCCGTCGCGCACCGCCTGCATCGCCCGCTCGGCCAGCGGCTTGACGTCGACGTACCACTGATCGGTGAGGTAGGGCTCGATCACCACGCCGGAGCGGTCGCCGTGCGGCACCGCGTGGGTGTTGGGCTCGATCTGCACGAGCCGGCCCTGCTCCTCCATCAAGGCGACGACGCGCTTGCGCGCCTCGGCCCGGTCGAGGCCGTGGAGCGCCAGGGTCTCGGGCGCCGGCTCGACTCCAGCCAGGAAGGCCTCGTTGCCGTCGAGGCTGATGCGGGCTTCCTCGTCCAGCACGTTGATGAGCGGCAGGCCGTGCCGGCGCCCGACCTCGAAGTCGTTGAAGTCGTGGGCCGGGGTGATCTTGACCGCGCCGGTGCCCTTCTCGGGGTCGGAATACTCGTCGGCCACGATTCCGATCAGGCGGCCGACCAGCGGCAGGCGCACGCGCCGGCCGACCAGCGCCCGATAGCGCTCGTCGTCGGGGTGGACTGCGACCGCGGTGTCGCCGAGCATCGTCTCGGGCCGGGTCGTCGCCACCGTGATCGTCTCGCCGGTCTCGGCGCCGGCGTCGTCCACCACCGGGTAGGCGAAGTGCCAGAGATGGCCCTTCACCTCGACCTGCTGCACCTCAAGGTCGGAGATCGCGGTCTGGAACTTCGGATCCCAGTTCACGAGGCGCTTGTCGCGGTAGATCAGCCCTTTCGCGTGCAGGTCGACGAACACCTTGAGGACGGCCTTCGACAGGCCCTCGTCCATGGTGAAGCGCTCGCGCGACCAGTCGCAGGAGGCGCCGAGCCGCTTCAACTGGTTGACGATGGTGCCGCCGGACTCGGCCTTCCACTCCCAGACCCGGCGGACGAATTCCGGCCGGCCGAGCGCCCGGCGGTCGGGCTGCTGGCTCTCGGCGAGGCGGCGCTCGACCACCATCTGGGTCGCGATGCCGGCGTGGTCGGTGCCGGGCTGCCACAGCACGTCCTTGCCGCGCAGGCGCTCGAAGCGCGCCAGCACGTCCTGCAGCGTGTTGTTGAGGGCATGGCCCATGTGCAGCGAGCCCGTCACGTTCGGCGGCGGGATCATGATGCTGTAGGGCGCGGCGCCGGCGCGGTCGGGGCGCCCGGCCCGGAAGGCCTGGGCCTCCTCCCACTCGGCGGCGATGCGCGCCTCGACGGCGGCGGGATCGAAGGTCTTGTCCATCATGGCGGGGCCGCTCGCGCGGTCCGGGCCTCGACCCGGGCCGCGCCTCCTTGAGGGTTGTGGCGGTCGGGCGCGCGGGCGCACCGACGGCGCGGAAAACGAAAAAACCGGCCGCACGGGCGACCGGCTCCATGCCGTGCTTTCAACCGGACGCCGCCGCGTCCGTCAACTCCGGCCGTGCCGCCTCAGCGGCCGCGGGCGACGCGCTCGATCTCGGCCCGCACCAGCCGCTCGACCATCACCGGCAGGTTGTCGTCGAGCCACGCCTTCAGCATCGGCCGCAGCATGTCCTGGACGAGGTCCTCCAGGGTGCGGGCGTTGTTCGACAGCACGGTGTTGGCGAGCAGGTGGAACGCCTGGCTGACGCTGGCGTCGGCGGCGTTCGACAACAGCCGCTCGTCGGCCGGCGGCGGGGGCGGCGCCACCGCGACGCGGGGCGGCTCCGGCGGGGGCTCGGGCGCCTTCGGGGGGGGCGGGGGAGGCAGCGGATCGGGCTCGACCTCGAGGGAATCGAAGTCGATCGGCTCGTCCTTGAACGCCACCTCCGCCATGTCGAAGTCGAGCGGCGGGATCCGCTCCGGGGCCGGCGGCGGGGCGACGTCGGCGAGGTCGAGCACGTCATCCGGGTCCGGCACCGGGCGCGGCTTCCTGGGCGCCTCCTGCACCTCGGCCGGCTTCTGGTCGTCGGCGATGATGCGCCGGATGGAGGCGAGGATCTCCTCCATCGACGGCTCGTTCGCCTTGTCGGGCGACAGGTCCTGCTTGGGGCTCGCGGCGCTCATCCGGATCAACGCTCGGCAGAAGGGTTCGTGAGGCGGTCGAAGCCGGCAGTATTCCACGGGCCGCCGGCCGCACAAGCGGCCCGGCCGGCTGCCAACAGGAGAAGCGCGTGGCGGGACCGCCCCGGCGTCACGTCAGCGGCCGTCCGGGATGCCGACCCCGTACCACAGGTCCTTGACCTGATCGTAATGCTGCTTGGCGCTGTACTGCGCGACCGGGATCGCGATGAACCGGGTGGTGAGGCGGCCGATCGACTGCACGACCTGATACGAGCCGACCACCCGGTCGCGCTGGGCGGCGATGAGGTTGACGCGGGCGTTCAGCAGCTCCTGCTGCGCGTTCAGCACGTCGAGGGTCGTGCGCTGGCCGACCCGGGCCTCCTCGCGCACGCCGTTCAGCGCCACCTCGTTGGCCTGGACCTGGGCCTGCGAGGCGATGACGCGGGCCTTGGCGGCCTCCAGCGCCCCCCAGGCGGTGACGATGGCGGCGCGGACCTGATCGCGCACGAACTCGGCCTGGATCCGGGCCTGCCCGACCTGCTCCTTGGCCTGCCGAATCTGGGAGTACTCCGCCCCGCCCTGGTAGATCGGGACGGTGACCTGACCGATGATCGAGCCCTGGAAGAACCGGGTGTTGGCGATCTGCTGATCGAACAGCTGCGCAGCGGTGCCGCTGACGCTCACCTGCGGGTAGAGCGCGCTCTCGGCGACCTTCACCTGCGCCTCGGCGACGTCGACGGCGTGCAGCGCCGAGAGGATCTGCGGGTGCTCGCGGAGCCCGGCGTCGATCGCGGTCCCGAGAGCGGCCGGCACGTAGCGGTCGAGGGGCCGGCCCGGGGCGAGCTGGCGCGGCTCGACGCCGACGATCTGGCGGTAGGTGGCGATGCTGGTGCGCAGGTTGGCCTCGGCGACGCTGACCTGGGCGCGGGCGCCGGCGAGGCGGGCCTCGGCCTGGGCGACGTCGGTGCGGGTGACCTCGCCGACGTTGAAGCGGTCGCGGGTCTGGCGGAGCTGCTCCTCGAGCACCTCGACGTTGTTGCGGTTGAGTTCCAGCGTCGCGGTGTCGGCGAGCACGTTCATGTAGGCCTGGGCGGCACCGAACAGCGTCAGCATCTCGGTGTTGCGCAGCGCCTCGCGCTGGCCGAGGACCTGGGATTCCGCCGCCCGGGTCTGGCTGTCGGTGCGAAAGCCGTTGAACAGGGACTGGTTGACGGTGAGGCCGGCCTGTCCGGGGATCAGCGTCTGCTCGCCGTCGCCGAGGAGGACGCCGCTGCGGCCGGCGAGGTGCGAGACGCCGATATTGGCGGTCCCGCTCACCGTCGGACGGTAGCCGGCCTTGGCCTGGGCCACGGATTCGTCGGTCGCGCGCAGCCCGGCCCGCGACGCGTTCAGTTGCGGATTACCGCCATAGGCCCGCGCCAGCGCGCTCTCCAGGGTTTCCGCCGAAGCGCCCTGCACCGCCATGACCAGCGTCGCGGCGGCGAGGCCGCCGAGCCGAAGCCCGCGGAACGCCCGAGTTGGTGTGTCACTCACGCCTGTCTACCCTGTGCGGCTTGAAGTGCCGCCCGCGGGGTCGGCCGACCGACGTGGCCAGGACCCGACGGGCCGCACGGCCCACCTCGATTCCGACCTTAGCCGAGGGGCCCGTCCGGCAACATCGTCCGGATCCGGGAGGTGCCGAGTTTGGCCCCCGGTGCCGCATAAAAGCGACACTGCCGCCGGGGCGCAGGACGGCGTGCCGCCGCCCCGGCGAAGGCGGCGGACGGCCAGGGCCGGCCCTGCGCGGCGGGGGTGATTCCTAGAACGCGAAGCCGGCTTCGGCCGCGAAGGCGCGCAAGGGCGGCAGGGCGGCGTCGAAGAGCGGACGCGACCCGAAGGCGTCGCCGGCGCGCACCCACAGGGTGGCCTTGGCGGTGCGGCCCTCGCCCTGCACGCAGGCGAGCCGGCCGCCGTCGGTGAGCTGGTCGAGGAGCGTCTGCGGCCGCGTCGCCACCCGGCCCTCGATCAGGATGAGGTCGAACGGCGCCCGCTTGGGCGCGCCGGCCTCGATCGGGCCGGTCTCAACCGCGACCCCGAGGGGGGCAAGGCGCTCCGCCGCGGCGGCGGCCAGCCCGGGCAGCGATTCGAGCGCCGTGACCTCGGCGCCGAGGCGGTGCAGCAGCGCGGCGCCGTAGCCGAGGCCGGTGGCGACGTCGAGGGCGCGGGCGCCCGGCTTGACGACGAGGGCCTGGAGCAGGCGCGCCAGCACCATCGGGGCCGGGGCGTAGCGGATCTCGCCGTCCTCGCTGCCCAGCGCCACCGGCTGGTCGATATAGGCGAACATCTCGCGGTCCGCGGGCACGAACCGCTCGCGCGGGATCGCGTCGAAGGCGTCGAGCACCGGGATGTCGGTCACGTCAAAGGTTCGCAGCTGGCAATCGACCATGAGGCGGCGCGCTTGCGCGTAGTCGAGCATTGACGGTCCCTGACAATCGGGGGCGGCCGTGCCGCCGGGCGTGGCGGTTTTGGTCAATCGCCGGACAAAAGGCAAGAATGCCGTACCGGGCCCGCGGGGGACCGGGACGAACCGCGATCCGGCTGCGATTCCGGCGATGTCCGATTTGAAACTCGTTTTGGAGGCCTCGCCCGGAATCGAACCGGGGTGCAAGGATTTGCAGTCCTCTGCGTAACCACTCCGCCACGAGGCCATCCGGCCGGTTCGGTCCCGGCTCCGGTCGCGTGCGGCCTTCGGAAGGCGGCGCGGCGACCGCCCGGATCGGGCGGCCGACCCGGGAACGAGGCTGTCTTACAGAGCCGGCTCCGGCTCCGCAACTGCCCTGATGCGAAATCCGGCTCTCCGGCGGCGCTCGCCCGAAATCCGCCCGCCCTCCGCGTCCGGGGCTTGCGCCGCCGGGCGGTGCCGGCTATGCACCGTCCCGCGATCCCCGATAGCTCAGTTGGTAGAGCAGGCGACTGTTAATCGCCTTGTCGCAGGTTCGAGTCCTGCTCGGGGAGCCATCCCGCCATCGCTACAGCATCGCCTCGACCCGGATCGGCAACCGCCGCTCCCGGCGCCCGGTGGCGTGGAAGACCGCGTTGGCGATCGCCGCGTTGACCCCGATGATCCCGAGTTCGCCCAGGCCCTTGAGGCCGAGGGGGATTCACCCGTTCGTCCTCGTCCGGCACCAGCACCGCCTCGACCCGGGGGGCGTCGGCGGCGCTCGCCACGAGGTACTCGGCGAGGTCGGGATTGCGGTAGTGGCCGCGGTCGACCTGCGTCTCCTCCAGGAGCGCCGAGCCGAGGCCCCACACCATGCCGCCGGTGAGCTGGCTGCGGGCGGCGAGCGGGTTCAGCACCCGCCCGGCCGCGAAGGCGCCGAGCAGCCGCGGCACTCGGATCTCCCCGGTCAGCGCGTGGACGTGCACCTCGGCGAACTGCGCCCCGAACGCCCAGGCAAGCGCCCCCTCGGTCTGTCCGAGGGCGAGGCGGCCCGTGCGGGTGCGCTCCCAGGCGTCCGGCCCGCTGCCCTCCGGCACGAACACCGCGACGGTCCCGGCCGAACCCGGAGCGAGCCCCTGGACCAGGGCGGCGAGGTCCGCCCGGCGGCCGTCAGGGGCCGCGGCGACGCCGTCCGCCAGGATCAGGCGCGCCGGATCGGCCCCCGCCAGCGCGCCGCCCGGCGCCACCGCCCGGGCGGCGAGGCGGGCGCGCAGGGTGGCGCAGCCGCGCTCCAGGGTGTGCATCAGGCTGGTGGTGGTCGACGAGCCGCCCGACAGGCCGGCGGGCGGCAGGTCGGTGTCGCCGAGCACGACCGAGACCGTCCCGACCGGCACCCCGAGCCACTCGGACGCCGCCATGGCGAGCAGGGTCGTGATGCCGTTGCCGATCTCGTGATGCGCGGTCTCGATCCGGGCGCCGCCCTCCGGCGTCAGGGCGACGCGCAGGCTCGCCGGGGCGATCTTCACCGGCCGGGCAGAGCTGGCGCAGCCGAACCCGACCCGCCAGTCGCCCGCGCGCATCGCCCCGACCCGCGCCTCCCGGCGCGACCAGCCGAACGCCGCGGCCCCGGCCTCGAAGCAGCGCAGCAGCGGCCGGGTGGTGAACGGCCTGCCGGTCACCGGGTCGGCGGCGGTGTCGTTGCGCCGGCGCAGCTCGATCGGGTCGAGGCCGAGCGCCCAGGCCATCTCGTCGACGGCGCTCTCCAGGGCGAACAGGTAGGGCACCTCCGGCGGCGCCCGCATCGGCCCCGGCGTGTTGCGGTCGAGGCGCACCGCCCGCTCCGCGGTGGCGATCGCCGGGCAGGCGTAGAGGCTCGCGGTGACGTCGGTGCCCTCCATCGCGAAGGCGTCGAAGCGCGAGGCGCCCATCGCCGCCTCGTGCACCAGGGCGGTGAAGCGCCCGTCCCGGTCGGCGCCAAGGCGCAGGTCGTGCCGGGTCTCCGGCCGGTGATTGGCGATGGTGAAGCACTGCCGGCGGCTCGGCACCAGGGAGACCGGCCGGCCGAGCCGGCGCGCCGCGAGCGCCACGAGCGCGGTGTGCTGCGACAGCGCCAGCCGCGCCCCGAAATGCCCGCCGATCGGCCCGCACACCACCCGCACCCGCACCCGCGCCGGGTCGAGGCCGAGCTGCGCCGCGAGCCCGTGGCGCAGGGCGCCGACGTGGCGGGTCGGCTCGTGCACGGTGAGGCGGTCGCCGTCCCAGGCGCACAGCGTCGTGAACAGCTCGATCGGGTTGTGGTGCTGCACCGGGGTCTCGTAGCGGCCCGAGACCCGCACCGGGGCCGCCGCGAAGGCCGCCCCAGCCTCGCCCCGGCGCGGGTCGCGGTGCGCCGGCTTGAGGTCGGCGAGCCGCACCGTCTCGGCCCCGGGATCGTCGAGGGCGGCGGCGAACGGCGCGGCCGCGTAGGCGACGCCGACCCGGGCCGCGGCGGCCGCCGCCGTCTCGCGGGTGTCGGCCACCACCAGGGCGACGATCTGGCCGGAATACGCCACCGCGTCGGAGTCGAGCGGCCGGTGCGAGCTGTTGGCCCAGCCGCCCTCCATCAGGTGCTTCACCGGGCGGACGGCGCCGGCGAGGTCGCGGTGGGTGAGGATCGCGAGCACGCCCGGCATCGCCCGGGCGGCGTCGAGGTCGAAGCCGGCGACGCGGCCGCGGGGAATCGCCGCGGTGACGAGCGCGGCGTGGGCGAGGTCCGGCAGCGCGGCGTCGGAGGCGTAGACCGCCCGGCCCGTCACCTTCGCGGGCCCGTCCAGCCGCGGATGCGGCCGGCCGAGGACGGCGGAGGCGCGGTCGGCCGGACCGGTGTCGGGCGTCGTGATGTCGTGCGTCATGGCGCAACCCTCCCGGACGGGACGCAGGCGGGCGCGGAAGCGGGCCGCGGCCGCCGCCGCAGGTCCTACGCACGGTCGCTGGCAGCGACCGCCTCCGTTCCCGAATGTTCGCCGGGCCTCCGGCCCGGTCTCGGACAATCGAGATGGCTCGACGGCCCGATGCGTCGGCGCCCTGGTCTGCTGGAATCGTACGGTTTCGGGACGATCGGTTCCGAAGCCGTCTCGTCAGCCCGCGCGGCGCCTGAGCGAAGCCGATTTTCGCATCGCGAAGCGATCGATCGAAAATCGAATCAGTTGTCGAGCCCGGCGCCGCCGGCCGTGCCGCCGGTGCCGGGCGGTCCGCCGGTCGGCGAGCCGCCGATCCACACGCCCGGCGTCGTGCCGGGGACGCTCGAATTGCTCGGGTTGGCGCCCCCGGGCACGTTGACCGGCGGGGGGCGCCCGCGATCGCCCGTCCGGGTGCCGCCGGTGCCGGGACCCGGCGCTCCGAGCGCGTCGCTCGGCGGAAGGCCCCCGGCGGTCTGGGCCGTGGCGGCGCCGGCCAGCGACAGGCCGAACGCGGCGGCCAGAATGATCCCGGATCTCATCGTCGGTGGTATCCTCGGTCGGTGGTATCCCCGTGGTCCGACACAACCCGCGGGCGGCGCCGGATGTTCACCACGGCGTTCACGCCCCGGCGGGCGGCACCCGGTGCCGGCAGGCCCGCGCCCTGTCGCAGCCTCCCCGCGGCGCTGCCCCCGCCCGGGCAGACCCTTCTCCGGCGCGCCGCCGGAACCACCGGTCCGTCCTCCGAAGCGGCCTGTCTTTGACAACCGGTTTTCTTGACCGCCCGACCCTGGACGGCTCGAATACTTGTGGCCGTCCTTCACGACGAGCCAGCCCCCAAGGAGATCCCGAAATGCCCGCCCTCGCCCGCGCCGTCGCGCGGCCCCGCTTCGCCGACGCCGCCCGGACCGCCCTCGCGGCGCTCGCGCTCCTCGTCCTCACCACGCTGCTGGCCCGGGCCGACGACAGGGTGATCCGCATCGGCTACCAGAAATACGGCACCCTGGTGCTGCTCAAGGGCAAGGGCCTGCTGGAGCAGCGGCTCAAGCCGCTCGGCTACCGGGTGACCTGGGCCGAGTTCCCGTCCGGCCCGCCGCTGCTCGAGGCGCTCAACGCCGGGGCGATCGATCTCGGCTCCACCGGCGAGGCGCCGCCGATCTTCGCCCAGGCGGTCAACCCGAACCTCGTCTACGTCGCGGCCGAGCCGGCGGCCCCCCTCGGCGAGGCGATCCTGGTCGGCCGCGACAGCCCGATCCGCAGCCTCGCCGACCTGCGCGGCCGCACCCTCGCCCTCAACAAGGGCTCGAACACCCACTACCTCGTGGTGCGGGCGCTGGAGCAGGCCGGCCTGCCCTACGACGCGGTGACGCTCGCCTTCCTGGCCCCGGCCGATGCCGGCGCCGCCTTCGCCCGCGGCGCCGTCGACGCCTGGGCGATCTGGGACCCGTTCCTCGCGTCGGCCGAGCGCACCACCGGCGCGCGCACCCTCGCGACCGGCGAGGGGCTGGTGCCGAACCGCCAGTTCTACCTGTCGAGCCGGAGCTTCGTGCAGGCCAAACGGCCGGCCCTCGACGCCGCCCTGGCGGCGATCGCCGAGATCGACGCCTGGGCGCGCGCCAGCACCGACGCCGTGGCGGCGGAACTGGCGCCGGCGGTCGGCATCCCGGCGCCGGTCCTCACGCTCGCCCTGCGCCGGCAGACCTTCGGCGTCGCCCCCCTCGACGCGGCCGCCATCGCCGACCAGCAGCGCGTCGCCGACGCCTTCCTGCGCCTCGGCCTGCTGCCGAAGCCGATCACCGTCGCCGACGCGGTGCTGCGCCCCGGCTCCTGAGCGGGGTCTCGGCCGCGGCGCCCCCGCGGCTATATCGGTCGGGCCGGGGCGGGAACGCGCCCCTTCGGGAGGCCCTCCGCATGAGAATCCTGCGCCGCCATCTCCTCGCCGCCGCTCTGCTCGCCCTGCTCCCGTCCTCCCTGGCCCCCTCCGCCCGGGCGGCCGAGACCACCACGGTGTTCGCGGCGGCGAGCCTGAAGAACGCCCTCGACGACGCCGCCAGGGCCTTCACCGTCCAGACCGGCATCGAGGTCAAGGCGAGCTACGCCGCCTCCTCGGCCCTCGCCCGCCAGATCGAGCAGGGCGCGCCCGCCGACCTGTTCGCCTCGGCCGACCTCGAATGGATGGACTACCTCGCCGCCCGCAGGCTGATCCGGCCGGAGACGCGGGTGAACCTGCTCGCCAACCGCCTCGTCGTGGTGGCGCCGAAGGACGCGCAGCCGGGCGAGGCGGCGTTCACGCCCGAGTGGTTCGCCCGGGCGCTCGGCGCGGACGGGCGGCTCGCCACCGGCGAGGTCAATTCGGTGCCGATCGGCAAGTACGCCAAGGCGGCGTTCGAGACGCTCGGCCTGTGGGGCGGGCTGCGGCCACGGCTCGCCCAGGCCGACAACGTCCGGGCCGCGCTCGCCCTGGTCTCGCGCGGCGAGGCGCCGCTCGGCGTGGTCTACGAGAGCGACGCGAGAGCCGATCCGGGCGTGAAGGTGGTGGGCGTGTTCCCGGCCGGCAGCCACCCGCCGGTGGTCTATCCGTTCGCCGTCACCGCCGAAGCCCGGGGCGCCGTCGCGGCGCGCTTCCTCGACTTCCTCAAGGGCCCGGCCGGCCGGCCGTTCTTCGAGGCGCAGGGCTTCACCCTGGCCGACCAGGGACGCGGCGGCGCCTCGCAATAGTGCCGCCCCGCGGGAGGCGCCGCCCGCCGTAGCGCCGCGGCCACGGCCGGACGCGGGACGCCGCCGGGAGCGTTGCCGGCCTCGAACTTGCGACGCGGGCGTGCCAAGGACGGACGCATCCGCCGGGCCGCCGCGCCCGCGCCGCAGGGGGACGGGAAGCATGGTGTCGCGCAGAGAGATGGCGGGCCTCGTCGGCCTCGGGTCCCTCGGGGCCGGTCTGGCGGTGTCCGCCGCCCGGGCCCAGACGCCGCCGGCCGAGGGCACCTTCGCCCGGGTGCGCCGCACCAAGGTCCTGCGCATCGCCGGCATCGTCGGCACCGAGCCGTACTACCGCAAGGACATCGTCACCGGGGCGTGGTCGGGCTTCTGCATCAGCATGGCCCAGGACCTCGCCAAGTCGATGGAGGCCGAGGTCGAGATCCTGGAGACGACCTGGGGCAACGCGGTCCTCGACCTCCAGGCCAACAAGATCGACGTGATGTTCGGCCTCAGCCCGACCCCGTCGCGGGCGCTGGTGGTCGAGTTCACCCGGCCGATCATGAACAACACCTTCACGATCATCGCCAAAGCGGGGTTCGACCCGAAGAGCTGGGCCGACCTCAACAAGCCGGAGGTGCGGGTCGCGGTCGACATCGGCTCGACCCACGACCTGTTCGCCCGCCGCATCCTGCCCAACGCCACCCTGATCGCCCTCAAGACCCCCGACGAAGCGACGCTGTCGCTCCAGTCCGGCCGGGCCGATTGCGTGATCCAGGTGGCGATGCTGTCCCTCGTCACGGTGAAGAAGAACCCGCGGCTCGGAAGGATCGTCGTGCCGACGCCGCTGAGCGCGCAGCCGACCTGCGCCGGGGTCCGGGTGGATCCCGACCAGCGCTTCCGCACCTACGTCGACAACTGGCTCGAATACAACCGCGCCCTCGGCGCGATGCGGTCGTGGATCACCGGCAGCCTCGAACTCGTCGGCATCCAGCCGCAGGACATCCCGCCCGAGATCAGCTTCTGATCCGCCGGCCCGCGGCCATGCCCGAAGCTCCACCCCCTGCCCCGCCCCTCGGCATCCTGATGCTCGACACCGCCTTCCCGCGCCCGCCGGGGGATGTCGGGCATCCGGCGACCTGGCCGTTCCCGGTCCGGTTCCGCACGGTCGCCGGCGCCACCGCCCGCCGGGTGGTGGACGGGGACGACGGCCTCCTCGACGCCTTCGTGGCGGCGGGGGCGGCGCTCGCCCGCGAGGGCGCGGTCGGGCTCACGACCTCGTGCGGGTTCCTGGCCCGGCACCAGCGCGCGCTGGCGGCGCGGCTGCCGGTGCCGGTCGCGACATCGAGCCTGCTCCTGCTTCCCCTCGTCGAACGCTGCCTGCCGGCGGGGCGGCGGGCGGGCGTCGTCACCTACGACGCGACCGCCCTCACCGACCGGCACTTCTCGGAGTGCGGCGCCGATCCCGCCACGCCGCGGGTCGGGCTTTCGGCCGACGGGGCGTTCCGCGCCCTGATCGAGGGCGGGGCGGCCTACGACCGGCCGGCGCTCGCCGCCGAGGCGGCGGAGGCGGCGCGAAGCCTGCTCGCCGGGCATCCGGGAATCGGCGCGATCGTGCTCGAATGCACCAACCTGCCGCCCTTCGCCCGCGACCTCGCCGCCGCCTTCCGGCTGCCGGTCCACGACGTCGTGACCCTCGGGCGCTGGCTCCATGCCGGCCTCGCCCCGGCGCCCTACGCCCTCTCCTGACCCGGCGGGCCGGAGCGCCCGCCACGGAGCCGCCATGCCCTACGAGTGGGATTTCTCGTTCCTGCTGCCCTACAGCCGGCTCATCGGCATCGGCGCCGCCTACACCGCCGGGTTCACGGTCGTCACCGCCGCCGCGGGCCTCGTCGTCGGCGGCGCCATCGCGATGGCGCGGCTCGCCGGGCTGCGGCTGGTCTCGATCCCGCTGATCGCCCTCGTCGAGGTCTTCCGCTGCACCCCGGTCCTGGTCCAGCTCGTCTGGTGCTACTACGCCCTGCCGATCCTGATCGGGGTCGAACTGTCGCCCGCCACCGCCGCCTTCGTCACCCTGACCCTCTACGGCGCCGCGTTCTACGCCGAGATCATCCGCGGCGGCATCGCGTCGATCGACCCGGGCCAGTGGGATGCCGGCCGGGCCCTCGGCATGCGCCGCGCCGCCCTCATGCGCCGGATCGTGCTGCCGCAGGCCCTGCGCCGGATGCTGCCGCCGCTCGTCAACCAGACCGTGCTCCAGCTCAAGAACACCTCGCTGCTCTCGGTGCTGGCGGTGCCCGACCTGCTCTACCAGGGCCAGCTCATCACCTCGGCGACCTACCGGCCGCTGGAGACCTACACGATGATCGCGGTGATCTACTTCCTGATCCTGTTCCCGCTCACCGCCTTCGCCCGCCATCTCGAGCGCCGGCTGGCCCGATGACGGAGGTCCCGATGGAATCCCCCTCGCCCGCGCCGGCGATGATCGAGGTCCGCCATCTGCGCAAGGCGTTCGGCGGCGTGCCGGTGCTGCGCGACGTCTCGCTCACCGTGTCCCGCGGCGAGGCGGTGGCGCTGATCGGGCCGTCGGGCTCGGGCAAGTCGACCCTGCTGCGCTGCCTCAACCTGCTCACCCTGCCCGACAGCGGCGCGGTCCGGGTCGGCACCCAGGCGATGGACTTCACCGGCGGCCAGCGGCTGCCGCGCGACCGCGACCTCGCGGCGTTCCGCGCCCGCACCGGGATGGTGTTCCAGGCCTTCAACCTGTTTCCGCACCTGTCGGTGCTCGGCAACGTCATGGAGGGGCCGGTGACGGTGTTGCGCACGGCCCCGGCCGAGGCGCGCGAGCGGGCGCTCGCCCTCCTCGACAAGGTCGGGCTCGCCGACAAGGCCGCGGCGTCGCCCGACCGGCTCTCGGGCGGGCAGAAGCAGCGGGTCGCCATCGCGCGGGCGCTCGCCATGCGGCCCGAGGTGATGCTGTTCGACGAGGCGACCTCGGCCCTCGACCCGGAACTGGTCGGCGAGGTGCTGGCGGTGGTGCGCCAGTTGGCTGCGGAAGGCATGACGATGGTGCTCGTCACCCACGAGATGGCCTTCGCCCGCGAGGTCGCCGACCGGGTGGTGTTCCTGCGCGACGGCACGATCGTCGAGGACGGCCCGGCCCGGCAGGTCATAGACGCGCCCCGGGAGGCGGCGACACGGGCCTTCCTGAGCCACTTCCACCGCGGCGCCCCGCTGGCGGCCGAGCCGGCCGCACCGGCCGAGCCGGCCGAGCCGGCCGAGCCGGCCGCACCGGCCGGGTGAGCCGGCCTCACAACCGCAGGGCGACCGGATCGCCGGTGAGGACGACGGCCCCGAGCTGGTGGCCGGTCTCGCCGGCGGCGTAGTGCAGCGCGTCGCGGCAGGTCCGAAACAGGCCGCCGGCGCGCCCCTGGGCCTCGACGGCGACCCAGTGCCCCGCCGGGTCCCGGCCGACGAGGAAGCGCGGCGGCGGGCTCGCGGGGCGCGGGATGGGGTGAGGCGCGGCCGGAAGGAGAGCGGGCATCGGGGTGTCGGGGTTCGCGCGGCGCTCGCGGCGCCGCGATGGGAAATCTGGCGGCGACCGCATCAGGGATCGAGCGGCGCCGGGCCGGCCCGGCATCAGGATTCCGTAAGGACCGGCACCGGCGGGAACAGTCGCCGCACGATCTCCGTTAAGCGCGCATCGAAATCCGGGAGACATCGCATGTCGTACCTGATCCCGCGGACCGCGAGCCGCTCGGTCCTGGCGCTCGCCGCCGCCCTCGCCCTGTCGGCCGGCGCCGGCATCGGCACCGCCGAGGCCAAGGGCTGCATCAAGGGCGCCGTCGTCGGCGGCCTCGCCGGCAAGGCGGTCGGCCACGGCGTCGCCGGCGCGGCGGCCGGCTGCGCCATCGGCCGCCACAATGCCAACAAGTCGGCCAAGACCGCCAACCCGCCGCCGCAGTAGAACCGCGCCGGCCGCGGCAGAACCGCGCCGGCCGCGGCCCGGTCTTGTGCGATGCAGCATCGCCGGGTCGGGCCGCCGCCCCGGGAATCGGACACGAGACCGCTCTCCCAAGTCTGCACTGCGCATCCTCACCCCGTCATCACGCGTTCGGAGGAGCTTGAGCAACCCGTCCGCATGATCGCCAGGATGACGGAAGAATGGGCAATCGGACCCCGATCGTCTCGTCCAGCGGCAACATCGCCGTGACGTGCGGCATTGGGTACGCCTCCTGGGCAACTCCGGGTTATCCAGAGGAATGCAGCAGGACGTCGCCACCGCGATTTGTTGCTGCGACGCAACATCGCGCCTCGGAGCCGCCCGCCCGGTGGATCCTGGCACGGTTATCGCCACGCCGAGCGGGCCGTCCGCCGCCTCCGCCCCCGGGAGCCGCGCGCGGCTGCTGGAGGTGGCATGGCCGATTTCCTCACCGTCGCGCTGATCTGCGCCAGGACGCTCGCCGCCCCGGACTGCTCCCGCGACACCGCCCTCGACGTCATCGTCGCCCCGGCCCCGACCCCGATCTCCTGCGTGATGCAGGGCGAGGCGCTGGCGGCGCGCAGCGGCCTCGTCGACCGCGCCGTCACCTACCTGAAGGTCGCCTGCGAGCGCCGCCGCACCGCCGCCCTGCAGCCGGCGCCGGACGACCGCCTGGAACACTGATCGCTCCCGCGGCCTGGGCCGAAAGGGGGCCTTGCCGGCAGCGCGCCCGTCGCGTCCAATGCCGGCAAGGCCCGCGGGGCGCGATTCGATCGCGCCCTCGTCACCAGGGCCGGGAGGAGCGTTCGATGCCGAACCGGCGGATCGTGGCCCTGGGCGGGCTCGCGTGCGGCCTCGCCGCCCTCGCGGCGCCGGCCGCGGCGCAGGACATGATGCGCCACGTCGACCTGACCTCGCCGGCGATGGCCGGCGCGGAGACCGACCGGGCGGCGATCGAGGCGATGATCCGCGAGGCCGGCGGGAAGCCGCTCGACCTGTCGGGCAAGCGCCTGTCGGGCCTCGACCTCTCGGGCCTCGACCTGCGCGGCGCCAACCTGCGCCTCGCCCGCCTCAACCGGACCCGGCTCGCCGGGGCGGACCTCACCGGCGCCGTCCTCGACCAGGCCTGGGCGCTGGAGGCGGACTTCGCCGGGGCCCGCCTGCCCGGCGCCAGCCTGTTCGCGATGCAGGCGCGCGGCGCCCGCTTTCCCGGGGCCGACCTCTCGGGCGCCCGCCTCGTCGCCGACCTGACCGGGGCCGACCTATCGGGCGCGCGCCTGCGCGACCTGCGCGGCGGCGCCGACATGCGCAACCAGTCGATGGGGCTGATCCGGGCGGTGCTGGTCTCGGCCCGGCTCCCCGGCGCCGACCTCGCCGGGGCCGACCTGTCGCGCGGCAAGCTCGACTTCGCGAACCTCGCCGGCGCCGACCTGTCCGGGGCCAGCCTCGCGGGCGCCGACCTGTCGGGCGCCGACCTCACCGAGGCGCGCCTGTCCGGCACGCTCCTGGCGGGCGCCGACGTCGCCGGCGCCCGGATGCTGCGGCTGCGCGACGCCGAGGCGATCCGGGGGCGCGACACCCTCGTCAATGCCGAGCGGGCGATCTGGCGCTGATCGGGTGTCGGGACGATCCCGTCCGAACCCCGGTCACCAGCCCGCGCGGCGCTTCAGCGGAGCCGGTTTCCGCATGGCGAAGCGATCCCGAAGGGATCGCCGAGCGATCGATCGGAAACCGGATGACCGCGGCCGCACGCCACACCGATTGGGACGATTGTCTTGCCCGCGAGCGACCCGGGACGGTACAATCCCGGGATCCCAGGAAGAACCGGGCGTGTCAGGGGCGATCACACTACCCTCCTACGAGGACCTCGCGGCCGAGAACGCGCGCCTGCGCGAGGCGTTGGGCCGGGCCGGCCACGACGCGCAGCAGGCGGAGGCCCGCTCGACCCGGCGCGAATCCGCCGCGCGGGCGGATACGCGGCTGATCCGGGCCGACCTCGCGGTGTCCGAGCGGCTCGTCGCCGATTTGCGCGCCGCCCAGGCGGCGGCGCGGATCTCGGAGGAGCGGCTGGCGCTCGCCTTCGAGGCGTCGGGCAGCCTCGGCTGGTGGGACTGGGACATCCCCGCCGACCGGCTCTATGCCGGACCGGTCTTCGCCCGGATGTTCGGCGTCGACCCGGCCCTCGCCGCGGCCGGGGTGCCCCTCGCCGCCTTCGAGGCCGGCATCCATCCCGACGACCGCGGCCGGATCGGCGAGCGCATCCGGCAGGTGGTCGCGGCGGCGGCCGACTTCGACGAGGAGTACCGGCTGCAGCACGCCGACGGCACGGTGTCGTGGATCCATGCCCGCGGGCGCTGCTACCACGACGAGGCCGGCCGGCCGCTGCGCTACCCCGGCGTCGCCCTCGACGTCACCGCCGCCAAGCGCGGCGAGCGCCGCCGGGACGCCCTGATGGCGCTCGGCGACCGCCTGCGCGACCTCGGCGAGGTCGGGCCGATCGCCCATGCCGGAGCCGAGGTCATGGCCCAGGCCCTCGATGCCGGGCGAGCCGGTTTCGGGCTGGTCGACCAGACCCACGGGACCGTGGTGGTGCAGCCGGACTGGTGCCGGCCCGGCATGGTCAGCGTCGCCGGCCCGCACCGGTTCCGGGATTACGGCAGCTTCGTCGACGACCTGGCGCGGGGCGAGCTGGTCGTCGTCGGCGATGCCGGGACCGACCCGCGCACCGACGCGGCCGCCCTGCGCGGCATCGGCGTCCGGGCGCTGGTCAACGTGCCGATCGTCGAACGCGGCCGGCTGGTGGCGGTGGTGTTCGTCCACGACGACCGGCCGCAGCGCTGGGATCCGGGCGACCTGCGCTTCATCCGCACCGTCGCCGACCGCATCCAGGCCGCGGTGGCGCGCGCCCGGGCCGAGGAGCGCCAGAGCGTCCTCAACCACGAGCTGAGCCACCGCCTCAAGAACACCCTCGCGCTCGTGCAGTCGGTCGCGGCCCAGACCCTGCGCAACGCCCCGACCCTCGCGGAGGCCGGCGCGGCGCTGGCGACCCGGCTGGTCGCGCTCGGCAAGGCCCACGACATCCTCCTGTCGGGCGACATCGCCGGGGCGGACGTGGCGGCCCTCGTCGCCGGGGCGCTCGCCCTGCACGACGGCGGCCCGGGGCGCTTCCGCCTCGACGGCCCGGCGCTGGAGATCGGCCCCTCGGCCGCCCTGTCGCTCGCTCTGATCCTGCACGAGCTCGCCACCAACGCCGCCAAGTACGGCGCCCTCTCGGTGCCGCACGGCACCGTGACGGTGTCCTGGGCGGTCGGGCCGGCGCCGGACCCGGCCTTCCGGCTGACCTGGACCGAGGCCGGCGGCCCGCCGGTGGCGCCGCCGCGCCGCAAGGGATTCGGCTCGCGGTTGATCGGCCGCGGCCTCGCCGGCGGCGGCGTCGCGCTGCGGTATCCCCCCGAGGGCGTGGTCTGCACCCTGACCGCCCCGCTCGCCGGGTTGCGGTCGGAGACGTAGCGGCGTCCGGGCGCGACGGCGGCTCACGGGTCGCCGAGCAGGATCCCGGCCCATTGCGCGCGCAGCTCGGCCTCGGTCGCACCGTCGTCGTAGGCGGGACTGGACAGGGGCGCGGCCGCCCGGACCTCGATCAGCACGATCGCCCGGATCCGGTCGGCGAGCGCCCCCCAGCGGTCGAAGCGCGGCCGGTGCGCCGCGAAGGCGTCGCCGCCGCGCTCGTGCACCGTGGCGCGGCCGCTCGCCCTGAACCCCTTGCGGCTCAGGGGATCGACCATGTTGACATCCAGCGCCGGGCGCTCGCGCAGGTTGGCGATCGTGGCCGGCGAGCGGATCTCGCCGAAGGCGAGGGTCCGGTCGTCGATCACCACGAAAGTGCCCTTCGGCGACAGGTTGGGTTCTCCGGCCGCCGAGACGGTCGCCACGAAGCCGAGCCGCTGCCGCTCGACGATCGCCTTCATGCCCGGCGTCAGCATCGGATCCTCCCGGTCGCGTCGCGGCAGTCACGGATAGGCGGTGCGGTAGGCGTCCGCGAGGGCGTCCTCGAGGGCGCGCCCCTCCCGGTAGGCGGCGAGGTTCTCCGGCCGCGCCACGTCCCCGGCCAGCCGCGGGCAGGGCTCGGGCGCGCCGATCAGCGTGCGCATCGGCAGGCGCTCGGCGTAGATCGGCAGCGCGTAATCCTCCTCGTCGTCGGCGACGCCCTTGGCGCGGATCTTCGCCGAGGCGCGCTCGATCTCCATCACCACCACCGCCGTCGCCTTGATCTCCTGGCCCGTGCTCGGGCGCAGGGTCGCGGTCCGGCCGGGAAAGAACCGGTCGACCATCATGGTCAGCGCCCGCGCCGTCTCGCCGGGCTCCTCGACGAGGCGGGCCCGGCCGAAGGCCATCACCGAGCGGTAGTCGGCCGAGTGGTTGAAGCCGCAGCGGGCCAGCACGAGGCTGTCGAGATGGGTCACGGTCAGGCAGGCCGGCTGGCCGTCCGACTGGTTGCGCAGCATCCGGCTCGCGCTCGACCCGTGCCAGTACAGGTGCGTGCCCTCGCGCCAGAACAGCGTCGGGGTGCAGTAGGGCTGCCCGTCGACGACGTAGGCGACGTGGCACAGGGCGGCGGCGTCGAGCAGGGCGTGGACCGTCGCGTGGTCGTAGCGGCCGCGATCGTGCCGGCGCTTCACGCGGTTGGTGGCGTCGACCGGATACGTCTCGCTCGTCATCGTCCGTCCCCTGGTTGATGCGGCGTCGTCGCACGGCCAGAGTGGTCGGAACGAGGACCAGTTCCGGGGCAATCATGCCGACCACTTCGCGGCCCGGCCGCCCAAGGTCCGGGCCTGGGCGCGGCCGGGCGGTGCTCGACCTGCCGCTGCGGCTGGAGCGGGCGGCCGGCAACCGGCCCCTCCAGGTCCATGCCGGCCTGCGGGCGGCGATCCTCGGCGGCCAGCTCCCGGCCGGCCTGCGGCTGCCGTCGAGCCGGGCGCTCGCCGCCCAGCTCGGCGTCGCCCGCAACGCCGTCGTGGTCGCGTACGAGCACCTCGCCGGCGACGGGCTGATCGAGACGCGGCCCGGCGCCGGCACCTACGTGGCCGCGCATCTGGCCGCGCATCTGCCGGCGCCGCCGGGGGCGGCCCC
>NZ_SACP01000028.1 GCF_004004555.2 Methylobacterium oryzihabitans | reverse complement strand
CCGCGGCAACGCGCTCGCGCTGTCGGGCGACCTCGCCGGGGCGCTCGCGGCCTACGACGCGGCGCTGGCCCGCGACCCGGGCGACGAGGACGCGCTCGCCAACCGCGAGCTGGTCGCCCGCCTCGCCGAGGGGCCGCCCCCGCCCGGCGGCCGGGCGGCGGGCGAGGCCAACGCCCGCGCCGACCAGAGCACCCGCTACGCCACCCGCACCGCCTCGGACCCGAACGACCCCGGCAACAACTCGGTCGGCGAGGGGCTGGCGGGCAACCGCGAGGCCAGCGCCAGCGCCGATTCGCCCGGCACCTCGAAGGCGGCGCGGGCCGGGCAGGCCGAGCAGGCCCGGGTCGATCCCGGCCGCGGGCAGGCCCGCGGCTCGGCCGGCGACGCCGAGGGCGGCGGCCGCACCGGCGGCGGCAATGCCAGCGTGTCGCAGATCGCCGAGCGCGAGGCGCGCCGGATCTCGAAGAGCTTCGAGGCCAAGGAGATCCGCGCCGACCGGCACTGGCTGACGACGCTGCCCGACGATCCCGGCCGGCTGGTCAAGCTGCGGCTGCGGGCCGAGCGCAGCCGCCGCGAGGAGGCGGGAATCGCGGTCCAGCCCGGGAGCAACCCATGGTGAGCCGCCTCGTCCTCGCACTCCTCGCGCTCCTGGCGGCGGGGCCGGCCGCCGCGATCGAGGACGGCGACCTGACCCTGACGGTCACCGCCGAGACCGGCGGCGGCGCCACGCCCTACCCGCGCGAGATGGTGCTGCTGCGCATCCGCGGCACCTACCGGGCGCAGATCACCCTGGAGGAGTTGCGCCAGCCCGGATTGCAGCACTTCAGTTGGACCCAGCTCGGCCGTGACCGCTGGTTCAAGACCAGCATCCAGGGCCAGGAGGCGCGCGGCTTCGAGCGGGTGGTGGCGGTGTTTCCCCAACATGCCGGGCGCTTCACCATCGAGCCGTTCACCCACCGGCTCACCGTCGCGGAGGACGGCACCCGCCGGGTGATCGACGTGCGCTCGGCCCCCCTGCCCGTCGCGGTCGCGGACTGGACCGGCCCGGGCGGGCCGGACGCCAGGGAGCCGTGGTGGCTGCCGGCCGGGTCGGTGACCGTCACCGACGCCTGGAGCCCGGAGCCCGAGACCCTGAAGGTCGGCGAGTCCGCCCGCCGCACCGTGACGGTCGAGGCGAGCGGCCTGACCGCCGACGGGCTGCCGCCGCGCCCGGTGATGCGCACCCGCGGCGTGCTCACCTTCGCCGGGCCGACCGAGCGCCAGACGGTCATCACCCCCGCCGGCCCGCTGGCGCGGGCGACCTACCAGTGGGACGTGCGCCCCGGCGTCGCCGAGCGCGTGACCCTGGAGGCGATCCGCATCCCGTGGTTCGACACCGGCGCCCGCACCCTGCGGGAGGCCGAGATCCCGGCCCGGATCGTCGGCAGCCGGCCGGCGCCGGTCGCCGACGAGGCGCCGGCGCCGACGCCCTCCCCGCTCCGCGCCGCCCTGGTCGGGCTCGCGGCGTTCCTGGCCGGGTTGGCGCTGTGGCGCGCCTGGACCCGTCCGCCCTCGCCGCTCGCGCTTGCCCTGCGCCCCCTGCGCCGTGCCGCCCGCCGGGGCGACGCCGCCGGCCTGCGCGCCGGGATCGCCGCCCTCGCCCGCACCGCGCCGGCCCTGGTCGCCGGCTGGCGGACCGACCCGCGCGCCGGGCCGGAACTGGCGGCCTTCGACCGGGCGCTGTTCGGCGCGGGAACCGGGCCGGTGCCGGACCTGCGCCGGCTGGTGCGGGTGCTGGAGCGGGCGGCGGGGGATAGCCATCCGGGCGCCCCGGGGCGAACCCTCCCCCCCTCTGCGGGGGAGGGTGCCCGGCGAATGCCGGGCGGGAGAGGGGACGCCGCCTCCGGAGACGTCGCGACCGCGGTGACGCGCGCCAAATCCTGAGCTGTTGCGATCCCCTCTCGGCGGGACTTCGTCCCGCTGCGCTCGCTCCGCTCGCCACCCTTCCCCGCAGAGGGGGGAGGGTCGGAGCCCGGCCCGGGTTGCCGGAGCCCCCTCGACGGGCGAAACACCCCGCCGCCGGCCCCGTGCCGGCCGACCCGCAACACCGAACCGGGGAGCCTCCCATGCCCGACCTCACCCGCCGCGCCGTCGTCATCGGGGCCGGCCTCGGCCTCCTGCCGGGGACCGCCCGGGCCGACGCCGCCGACGCGCTCGCCGCCCTGGAGCGGAAGGACGGCGGCCGGCTCGGCGTCGCGGTGCTCGACACCGGCAGCGGGCGGCGCCTGGAGCACCGGGCGGGCGAGCGCTTCCCGCTGTGCAGCACCTTCAAGGCGGTGGCCGCCGCGGCGGTGCTGGCGCGGGCCGATGCCGGCGAGGACAGCCTGGAACGCAGGATCGCCTACGGCCCGGGCGACCTCCTGGACTACGCGCCGGTCACCCGCGAGCGGGTGAGGGAGGGCGGGATGAGCCTCGCCGACCTCTGCGCCGCCGCGGTGGTGTGGAGCGACAACACCGCCGCCAACCTGATGCTCGCGACCTTCGGCGGCCCGGAGGGCCTGACGGCCTTCATCCGCCGGCAGGGCGACGCGGTCACGCGGCTCGACCGCACCGAGCCGACCCTCAACGAGGCCGCGCCGGGCGATCCCCGCGACACCACGAGCCCGACGGCGATGGTCGGCCTGCTCGGGCGCCTGCTCCTCGGCGACGCCCTCGCGCCGGCCTCGCGCGAGCGGCTGATCGGCTGGATGGTCGCGAGCCCGACCGGCGCCAAGCGGCTGCGGGCGGGGCTACCCCCGGATTGGGTGGTCGGCGACAAGACCGGGACCGGCGAGAACGGCACCGCCAACGTGGTGGCGCTGGTGCGCCGCCCGAACGCCGCGCCGCTGCTGGCTGCGGTCTACCTCACGGGCTCGCCGGCGACGCCCGACGCGCGCAACGCCCTGCACGCCGAGGTCGGCCGGCTGGTGGCCGCGACCTTCGCCGCCGGCTAAGACCGGGCGAGCCCACACCCGGACCGCCCGATGTCGAAGACCACCCGCGCCACCCAGGCCCTCGTCCGCGCCGGCGTGCCCCACAGCGTCCACGCCTACGCCTACGACCCGGACGCGCCGCGGATCGGCCTCCAGGCGGCCGAGGCTCTCGGGGTCGCGCCCGCGCAGGTGTTCAAGACCCTGATGGCGCTCGCTGACGGCAAGCCGGTCTGCGCGCTCGTGCCCTCCGACCGCGAGGCGTCGCTCAAGAAGCTCGCGGCGGCGTTCGGCGCCAAGTCGGCCGCGATGATGCGCCCGGCCGATGCCGAGCGGGCGACCGGCTACCATGTCGGCGGGATCAGCCCGCTCGGCCAGAAGCGGGCGGTGCCGACCCTCGTCGACGCCTCGGCGCTCGGCCAGGAGGCGATCTTCGTCAATGGCGGCCAGCGCGGGCTCCAGGTCCGGCTCGCGCCGGGCGACCTCGTCGCGCTGCTCGGTGCGCGGACCGCCGCCGTAACTGACGATTAACCGTCGGGTGGTCAGGCTCGGGGGCAGGAACGGCGGTGCGGACGACGAAGGGGCGCGGGATCCCCCCTCTCCCGAGTGGGAGAGGGGCCGGGGGTGAGGGTGGCTCGGGTTCAGGATGAGATGCGGACCGTCGAGCTGCGCAGCTCGACCTTCGAGCCGTTTTCGGAACCGTCTCCACCCTCACCCCTACCCCTCTCCCACTCGGGAGAGGGGATCCCGCGCCCATTTTTTCGCATGCTGTCCAAGCGGCCACAGGACAGGAGTCTAGAATGCGACGCGGCGGCTGGCTCTGGGGCGCGGCTCTCCTCGCCCTGTGTGGTCCCGCCGGCGCGGCCGACCTGCTCGGGCCCCTCCCCCCGCCCGCCATCGAGGCGATGCCGCGCTACTTCCCCCGCGGCGACGGCGAGCCGTCCCCGGGCAGCTTCCGGCTGCCGCGGCCGGCGGTCCCGGTCCGCTGCCCGCTCGGCTACGGCACGATCCCGACCAACGCCCCGGAGGATCCGAGCTACGTCGGCTCGGCCTACGGCCTGTCCAAGCCGAGCTACTACGGCTTCACCCCGCCGCTCGGGGTCGACGATCCCTACGGCCGGCGCCTGCGTCCGTGCTCATGACGAGGCGGCATGCGCCCGCTGCGCCCCCGCCCCCTGATCGCCGGCGGCCGGGTGGTGTAGGACGGTCGCCCCGCGGCGGCAGGCCGCCCGCCGCACCCCCAGGGACCCGCCGTGACGGCCTTCCTCGTCCTGCTCCTCGCCTACACGATCAGCCAGTTCGACCGCGGCTTCCTGGCGATCGTGGCGCCGGATCTCGGGCGCGACCTCGGGCTGAGCGCCGCCGACCTCGCGATCCTGTCGGCGTCGTGGTTCGGCGCCTTCGCGGCCGGGCAGGTCCCGACCGGGCTGTGCCTCGACCGGTTCGGTCCGCGCGGCACCGTGGCGGGGTTCCTGGTGCTGGCCGCCCTCGGCGGCGCGGTGCTGGCGCTCGCCCACGGCTTCGGGATGGCGCTCGCCGCGATGGTGCTGATCGGGTTTGGCTGCGCCCCGGCGCTGATGGGCGGGCTCTACCTGTTCGGCCGGCTCTACCCGCCCGGACGCTTCGCGATGCTGTCCTCAATGATGATCGGGCTCGGCACCGCCGGCGACATCCTCGGCTCGGCGCCGCTGGCGCTCGCGGTGCGGGCCTTCGGCTGGCGCCCGATCCTCGCCGCGCTCGCCGTCCTCACCGCCGCGACCGCGGCGCTCATCGTCGCGCTGATCCGCGACCCGCCCCGGCTCAACGCGCCGGGCACGCCGGGACAGGCCGGGCCGTCCCTGCTCGGCGGATTCGCCGCCGTCGCGGCGATGCGGCCGTTGTGGTTCATCTTCCCGGTCGTGTTCGTGAGCTACGCGGTGGTGATCGCGACCCGCTCGCTATGGGTCGGCGGCTATTTCGCCGAGGTGCACGGCTTCGACACGCTGGCGCGCGGCAACGGCACCCTGGCGATGAGCGTCGCGATGGCGCTCGGCGGCATCGGCTACGGCCCGCTGGAACGGTGGGTCGGCGAGCCCAAGCGCACGGCGCTCGCCGGCTGCCTCGTCACCGGGCTCGCCTTCGTGGCGCTCGGGCTCCTCGGCGCCCGCTCCCCGGCCGGGGCGGTGGCGCTGCTGGCGCTGATCGGCGCCGCCGGGCTGAGCTACGCGATCCTGATGGCGCATGGGCGGCTGTTCTTCCCGGCCCATCTCCTCGGCCGCGGCGTCGCGCTGATGAACATCGTGTTCATGGGCGGCGCCTGCGCGGTCCAGGCGCTCTCGGCGGCGTTCGTGCTGCGGGCCGGGGGCCTCGATCCGGCGACGCTCTACGGCCGCCTTTTTCTCGCCTTCGGCCTCGCCCTGCTCGCCGCGACCGCGCTCTACGCCCGGGCGCCGCAGGCGCCGGTCAGCGCTCCGCCTCGGCCGGCGTGCGCGCCCGCAGCGCCAGGGCGTGCAGACCCCGCGTGAACGCCTCGTCGAGGAGCGCGTTCACCATCCGGTGCCGCTCGACGCGGCTCTTTCCCTCGAAGGCCGCCGACACCACATCGACGTTGAAGTGCGTTTCCCCGCCCTCGCGCCAGCCGGCATGCCCGGCATGGCGGTGGGACTCGTCCTCGACGGTGAGGGCGAGCGGCGCCAGCCGCTCCTCCAGCGTCGTCCTGATCCAGGTTTCCAGACTCATCGCTACTCCTTCGGTTCCGGGTCCGTTCCGGGCGTCAAGCCGTCCGGCGGCGCCTGCGGCATCAGGCCCGGAGCCCTTGTGTCACGCTTCCCTCCCCTCATAATCGCCCCGTCATGGATCTCAACTCGCCCCTGTTCGACCGCATCCGCATCAAGCCGACCTGCGACGACGCCAAGCCGTCGGCGGGGCCGGGATGCGAGCGGCCCGGCTGCGCCCGGCCCGGCCTCTACCGGGCGCCCAAGGGCCGCAAGCAGGAGGGCCAGTACTGGCGCTTCTGCATGGACCACGTGCGCGAGTACAATGCGTCGTACAACTACTTCGCCGGGATGAACGACGCGGCGGTCCAGGCCTTCCAGAAGGACGCGATGATCGGCCACCGGCCGACCTGGACCATGGGCGTCGGCCGCGGCGAGGCGAAGCCCGAGGCCGCGACCCGCGACTGGGACTACGTCGACCCCCTGGGCGTCCTGCGCGCCGCCGGCGTCGGGCCGCAGGGGCGCCAGAAGGCCGAGCCGCAGCCGCCGCGCTTCTCGGCGCCGGTGCGCAAGGCCCTCGACGTGCTCGGCCTCGACGAGACCGCCGACGCGGCGGCGATCAAGGCGCAGTACAAGGTGCTGGTGAAGCGCTTCCACCCCGACGCCAACGGCGGCGACCGCTCGTTCGAGGACCGCCTGCGCGACATCATCCGCGCCCACGACACCCTGCGCGCCGCCGGGATGTGTTAGACGGAAACCGGCTCCAAACCTCTGAATTTACGGCCAAGATCTTAATCGCGGGATCCCCTCTCCCACTCGGGAGAGGGGAGGCGCGCCACAGAGAATGCCGCCTTCGACGAGCGGAACGGATGCAGACGACCGCCGCCCCGTTTCATCCGTGAGGGACGGCAAAGCAGGTGAACAACTGATACGTTTTCCCCTGATGGTCACGTCCGGACAGCGTATCCGCAGCCCGCGCGGCGTCTGAGCGAAGCCGAAAACTGCATCGCGACAGCGATCGATCGGATATCGCATCACCGGGCCGCGCTGCCCACGGGGTTGAACCCCGCGACCGATCCGTCGATGCTCCTGCCCCATCGGCAACGGCCTGGGGATACGGCATGGCGATCATCGGGATCGATCTCGGCACCACCAACTCCGCCGCGGCGGTGTGGACGCCGGAGGGGCCGCGCCTGATCCCGAACGCGGTCGGCGAGCCGCTCACGCCCTCGGTGGTCGGGCTCGATTCCGACGGGTCGGTGCTGGTCGGCCGCGCCGCGCGCGAGCGCCTCGCGACCCATCCCGAGCGCACCGTCGCCTCGTTCAAGCGCTGGATGGGCTCGGGCCACGTCGCCCGCCTCGGCCGCGGGCAGAGCTTCCGGCCGGAGGAACTCTCGGCGCTGGTGCTCAAGAGCCTCAAGGCCGACGCCGAGGCGCATCTCGGCACCGCCCTCGCCGAGGCGGTGATCTCGGTCCCCGCCTACTTCAACGACATCCAGCGCAAGGCGACGCTCGACGCGGCGCGGCTCGCCGGCCTGCCGGTGGAGCGGCTGGTCAACGAGCCGACCGCCGCCGCCCTCGCCTACGGCGTCGAGAGCCGGCGCGAGGGCGCAGTGCTGGTCTTCGACCTCGGCGGCGGCACCTTCGACGTGTCGCTGCTCGAACTCTACGAGGGCGTGATGGAGGTGCGCGCCACCGCCGGCGACGTCGCGCTCGGCGGCGACGACTTCACCGCCCTCCTCGCCGGGCTGATCGCCGCCGACCAGGGCATCGCCCTCGACGGCGCGCTGCCGCCCGGCGAGCGCGCCCGGGTCCTGCGCGTCGCCGAGGCGGTCAAGCGCGGCCTCACCGGCGCGCCGGAGACCCGCTACGAGATCCTGCTCTGCGACCGGGTCCGCCAGGGGGCCGTGGCGCGGGCGCGGTTCGAGGAGGCGGCGGCCCCGCTGCTCCACCGCCTGCGGGCGCCGCTGGAGCGGGCCCTGACGGATTCCGGCAAGCGGCTGGCCGACCTCGACGGGGTGGTGCTGGTCGGCGGCGCGACCCGGATGCCGGTGATCCGCAGCCTCGTCGCCCGGCTGTTCGGGCGCCTGCCGCTGGTCCATGTCGATCCCGACACCGTCGTGGCGCAGGGCGCCGCGGTCCAGGCCGGGCTCAAGGCCCGCCACGCCGCCCTCGACGAGGTGGTGATGACCGACGTGTGCCCGTTCACCCTCGGCATCGCCGTCACCGAGAACGCCCGCACCGCCGCCGCGACCCAGGTCATGCTGCCGATCATCGAGCGCAACGCCGCCGTGCCGGTGAGCCGGGCCCACGCCGTGACGACGATCCACGACGACCAGACCCGGATCGCCGTGCAGGTCTTCCAGGGCGAGAGCCTGCGCCCGGACGACAACGTCGCGCTCGGCGAGATCCCCGTCACCGTGCCGAAGGCGCCGGCCGGGGCCGAGACCGCCGAGGTGCGCTTCACCTACGACATCAACGGCGCCCTCGAGGTCGAGGTCGCGGTGCTCTCGACCGGCCTGCGCCACCGGCAGGTGTTTCGCAACGGCGCCAACCTCGACGAGGCCGAACTCGACGCCCGCTTCGCCGCGCTCGCGGCGATCAAGCTCGCGCCCCGGGATCAGGCCGAGAACCGCGCCCTTCTCGCCCGCGCCGAGGCGCTCTACGCCGAGCTGCGCGGCGAGATGCGCCAGCACGTCGCCGAGCGGGTGGCGCGGTTCGAGCGCGCGATCACCGAGGCGTCGGGCGCCGATGCCGCCGCGGTGCGGGCGGCCTTCGCCGCCGACCTCGACCGCCTCGACGACCACCGCTTCCGGTTCTGAGGCGCCGGATGACCGACGCCGCCTGGGCCCTGCTCGACCTCGCCCCGACGCGCGACGCCGCCGCGATCCGCCGCGCCTATGCCCGCCGCCTCAAGCAGACCCGGCCGGACGACGACCCCGAAGGATTTCAGGCGCTGCTCGCCGCCCGCGACCGGGCGCTCGCCGAGGCCCGGCGCGACCCGCCGGACGAGCCCGCCGAGCCGGGCGACGACGCCCCGCCGGTGCCGGAGCCGGCGGCGGCCTTCTCCCCCGCCGCGGCGCCGGAGCCTGCACCCGAGGTGATCGCCGCGCCGGTCGTGCGCGACCTGGATCCACAGGTCGAGGACGTGACCCCGCCGGAGCCGCCGTCTCCGGTGGTGGTCGACGTGGCGCCCCTGGAGGCGGGCGGGGCGGACTGGGCGCAGGCCTTCCACCTCGCCGAACACCTGCCGCCCCTCGACCGGGGCGCCGGCGACGACCTCGCGGACTGGCTCGCCCGGGCGCGGCGGCTGCCGCACGAGCCGCGCCGGGACCTGGAGGCGGCGCTGCTGCAGGCGCTGTTCGCGGCGTGGCGGGAGCCGGACGGCCGGCTCACCGCCCGCCGCGTCGCCGCGACCCGGCCGGCGCTGCTGCTGGCCGCGCCGGTCTTCGGCTGGCCGCGGGAGGACGCGGTGCTCGCCGCCAGCCTGCCACCCGGCGATGCCGCCCTCGCCGTCCAGGTGATGCGCGACGTGCTGCCGCCCGATCCCGACGACCCGGCGACGGTGCTGGTCTGGGCCGGCCCCGGGACTCGCCTGCCGCTCGGGTCCGGCGACGCCCGGGCCTTCCTCGACGGGCATCCGCGGGCGCTCGCCGTCTACGAGGCGCTGCGCCGGCGCGCCCCCGTCCCGCGCCGTGTCCCGGTCCTCGCGCTGCTGGCGCCGCATCTGTGGGCGATCGCGCACCGGCGCTGGGGCACGGCGCTCGCGGTCCTCTCCGGGCTGTGGCTGTCCTTTGGCCTCTCGGTGCTCGCCACCGAGGGCGAGGTGGAGGGCGTCGCGGCCGGCGTGGTCGGGCTTCTCGCGCTCGCGGTGTGGATCGGCACCGCCGGCGCGACGGCGTGGTGGGCCGACCGGATTCTCGTCGGCGGAGCCGCCCGCGCCGCCCGGCGCGCCGGCCGCAAGGGAGTCTACGCGCCGGGCGAGCGCGCGGCCCGTCTGCGGAAGGCCAGCGTCCCGATCGGAATCTGGAACTGGCTCCTCCTCGCGTGGTTCGGGGCGTTCCCGCTCCTGTTCCCGTATGCCGGGCTCATCAGCCTCGCCGACCGCCTCGCCCGCGGCCGGTGAACGGTCGTCCGGCTTCCGAGCGACGGCTCCGCGACCCGGGCACGCGACTTGAACACGCGACTTGGGCGACCTGACTTGGGCGACCTGACTTGGGCGACCTGACTTGGGCGACCTGACTTGGGCGACCTGACTTGGCGACCGTCTTCGCTCGGCCGCCGCGCGACGCGACGGCCCGTGCGGGATCCTCGCTCCCCCGCGCCTCTCCGACTCCCCGGGGAGGAGACGCCGCCGGCTCCTCCGGGATGGCCCGGCGCAGCCCGGGGACGGATTTTGCAATCGGGCGTCGATTCCGTATTGCTGCGCCGACGCGGGCCCGGCCCGTTCGAGGTTTGGGGCTGTGATGGTCGTTGCGTTGTTCGTCCTCGCCCTGGCGATGCTGCTCGGCGGCCTTGCCAGCGTGGTGCAGGGGATCCCTTACGTGCGGCTGGAGGTCGGCTGGACGATGGTGATCGCCGGCAGCGTGGCGGCCTCCGGCGGGGCGGTCGTGCTCGGCCTCGCGGCTCTGCTGGGCCGCCTGCGCCGGATCGAGCTGGCGCTGCGCGACGCGCCCCGCCCGGCCGAGCGCCGGGACCCCGCCCCCGCGCCGATCCGGCCCGAGCCGCCCACCCTGCCGCCGGCTGCCCCCATGCCCGCCAGCCTCATGCCCGCCAGCCCCATGCCCGCCGCCGCCATGCCCGCCGCTCCCACGCCGCCCGCGCCGGCGCACCCGCCGGTGGCCGCGATGCTCGGCGGGGCCGGCGTCGCCGGTGCGGCCGCCCTCGCCGCCGGCGTGTCGGACGGGAAACCCGCGCCGGGCCGGTCCGAGCCGACCTTCGATCCGCCGGCCGATCGCCTCCCGGAACCGGCCGCGCCCCGTGACGACGCGGCCGCGGCGGCCGCCGAGCTGCGGCTGAACCGGGCCGAGCCCGAGCCGTTCGAGTTGCCGATGCCCGAGCCCGCCGAGCCGGCCCCGCCGCCGGAGACCGCGCCCGAGACGGTGCCGGAGCCCGGGACTGTGCCGGAGCCCGAAGCGCCGCCGGCCGAGGAGGAGAACGCGATCGTCGGCACCTATGCGTCGGGGGGCAACACCTACGCGATGTTCGCCGACGGCACGATCGAGGCCGACACGCCGGGCGGCAAGTTCCGGTTCCGGTCGCTCGACGAACTCAAGGCGTTCATCGCCGAGGGCGGCGAGGGCGGAGAGTCGCGCACCCGGCCGGCATGACCCCGGCGCTCACAGCGCCGCGAGCGCGCTGTTCGCCGGCGTGCGCGGCGGCAGCGGCGCCGACATGGTGAGCCGCAGGCCCTCGGGTGCGTAGTCGATCGCGACGTCGGCCTGGACCTGGGTCGTCAGCACCCGCTGCAGCAGCCGCGAACCGAAGCCGCGCCGGGTCGGCGCGGCGACTCGCGGTCCGCCGCTCTCGCGCCACTCGAACCGCAGCCGGTCCCGCGGCTCGCCGGGCTCCAGGCTCCAGCGGATCGTCACCCGGCCGCGGGGCGTCGAGAGCGCGCCGTACTTCGCCGCGTTGGTGGTGAGCTCGTGGATCGCCATGCCGATCGGCACCGCCACCTCCGAGGCGAGGTCGACCGCCGGCCCGTCGAGGACGATGCGCCCGCCCGTCTTCGGCTCGAACCCACCGTCGCCGTAGGGCCGCAGCTCGTTCTCCAGCAGGGTGCGCAGGGAGGCGGTCTGCCACACGTCCTCGGTCAGCACCGAATGGGTGTGGGCGAGCGACATGATCCGGCCGACGAACGCCTCGTAGAAGTCCTCGATGCTCGACGCGGTGCGGGCGGTGGAGCCGACGATCGCCTGCACGGTGGCGAGGGTGTTCTTCACCCGGTGGTGCAATTCGCGGATCAGCAGCGTCTGGCGCTCCTCGGCGAGGCGCCGGTCGGTGATGTCGGCCACGACCCCGATCAGGCGCCGCGGCAGGCCGCCGGGCGTGTCGCGCTCGAACCGGCCGGCCATCTCGATCGTCCGCCACGCGCCGTCGTCGGCCCGGCGGACCCGGCCGGAGGCGTGCAGCACCCCCTCGCCGTGCAGCGACGCCGCGACCGCGGCGCGGAAGGCCGGCCGGTCCTCGGGATGCATCGCGGTGCTGAAGAACTCGGTCATGCCGATGGTGCCGTCCTGGGGCCGGCGCCCGAAGATCTCCCACATGCGCTCGTTCTCCCAGATCGCCTGGTCGTCGAGCACGTGCCACTCGAAGATGCCGAGGGCGGCGACCGAGGTCGCGACCCGCAGGCGCTGTTCGCGCTCGTAGAGGGCGCGACGCGCCTCCTCGCGGGCGGTGACGTCCTGGACCACGCCGGCCATCCCGGACGGCGCCCCGTCGGGGCCCAGCGTCGCCTGCCCGCGGACCGAGACCCAGACCAGCGGCCCCGCCTCGCCGCGCCGGTAGCGGACCTCGACCGCGTAGGCGCGCCCGTCGGCGAGGGCCTCCTGCACCACCGAGCGCGCCCGCTCGGCGTCGTCCCGGTCGATCCGCAGCTTCATCGCCTCCCAGTCGACCGGTCGGCCCGCCGGCCAGCCGAGGATCTCGGCGGCGCGGTCCGACAGGGTGACCTCGCCGGTGCGGGCGTCGAGGCTCCAGTCGCCGAGGCCCGCGGCCGCGAGGGCGAGCCGCGTCTGGCCCGAGCGGGCCTCGGCGCCGGCATCGGCCCCCGCGACCGCCAGCACCCGGACGCCGTCGCGGACCTCGCCCGGGGTGACCCGGACCCAGACGGCGCGCCCGTCCGGCCGCCGCCAGCGTTCCTCGTCCGGCCCGGACAGGGGGCGGCCCGCGTCCCGGCGCAGGTCGGCGAGAGGTCGGCCGGTCAACTCCGCCGCGCTCGTGCCCAGCAGGGCGCACAGATGCGGGTTGGCCAGGACGATCCGGTCCTCGGGCGCCTGCACGCACAGGATGCCGACCGGCGCCGCCGCGAGGGCGATCCGGGACCATGGCCCCGCCGCCTCGCTTCGCCCTCCCGTGTCGTTCGCCGCCTCGTCGCGCAACTCGTCACTCATCGATCTCGGCCGGCCTCCGAACGGACCGCCGCCCCGGGCGTTGGGCCACCGCGTCCGGCCACCCGATCCCCGGGCAGGCCGCCCTTCGCCGTCTCGCGCCGATGCCGCCGAGGCTCGGCCGTCCGAGGATGATGACCCTCATGGCACTCAGCGACAAGGCTCTCTCGGTCTTCGCCTTCGCAGCCTATCACCAGTTGAACAGCGGACAGAAGGTCTCGAGCGTGATCCGACTCGACGGGGCCGGCCACGCCGCCGATCCGCAGGCGGTCGAGGAACTGGAGAAGGCCGGGCTGATCGACGCGAGCGAGACCGAGCTGACGTTCCGGCCCGGGGCCGAGGCGATGCTCGGCCGGGCGGTCGACGCCCTGCGCGGCACGCTCGCGTGAGCCGCGGCGCCCTCTTCTGAGCCGCGGCGCTTTCGCCTGATCTCACCCCTCGCGCCGGAAGGTGAGATAGGTCGGGCGCCGGCCGGTCGCGCTCATCTTGATCTCGTAGCGGGTGCCCGGCCAGTCCGGCCACGGCGCGGTCCAGTCGGCCGCCCGCGCCGCGGTCCAGCGCAGGGCCGGGCACCGGGCCGTCCGCACCAGGGTCCAGCCGGCGTAGTCGTCGATGTCGGAGGCGAAGCGGAACTCGCCGCCCGGGCGCAGCACCCGGGCGATCTCGGCGAGGCTCTCGTCGGAGACGAAGCGGCGCTTGCGCTGGCGGCGCTTGGGCCAGGGATCGGGATAGAGCAGGAAGACGCGCCCGAGGCTCGCGTCGGGCAGGCGCGGCAGCAGTTCCATCGCGTCGCGGTCCCAGACCCGCACGGCGTCGAGGTCCTGCTCCTCGACCGTGCGCAGGAGCTTGACCACGCCGTTGACGAACGGCTCGCAGCCGATGAGGCCGACCCGCGGGTGGCGGGCGGCCTGGGCGGCGAGGTGCTCGCCGCCGCCGAAGCCGATCTCCAGCCACACGTCGTCCACCGGCCGCGGGAACAGGGCGGCCGGATCGAGCGGCCCGTCGCCCTCCGGCACACGCAGGCGGGGCAGCAGGTCGTCGAGGCGGCCTTCCTGCACCGCCCGCAGGCGCTTGCCCTTGCGCCGGCCGTAGAAGGCGCGGCTCCGCTCGGGCGCCTCGGGGGAATCGTTCTGGGTCATCATGCGCGAGGAAGCGGGGGAGGCGGGTCCCCCTGAACGGGTTGCGGCGGAGTGGAAACCACTCCGCCGCAGCGAGTGTCGCGATCGGCCGGGCGCGGGGCGCGGCCGCGGGATCAGGCCAGGGCCGACTTCAGCGCCTGGACGAGGTCGAGCTTCTCCCACGAGAAGCCGCCGTCGGCGTCGGGCTCGCGGCCGAAATGGCCGTAGGCCGCGGTGCGGGCGTAGATCGGCTTGTTGAGGCCGAGATGGGTGCGGATGCCGCGGGGCGACAGGTCGAGGATGTCGCCGAGCACGCCCTCCAGCCGCGCCTCGTCGATCTCGCCGGTGCCGTGCAGGTCGACGTAGATCGACAGCGGCTTGGCGACGCCGATGGCGTAGGAGAGCTGGATCGTCGCCCGGCGGGCGAGGCCGGCCGCGACGACGTTCTTGGCGAGGTAGCGCGCCGCGTAGGCCGCCGAGCGGTCGACCTTGGTCGGGTCCTTGCCCGAGAACGCGCCGCCGCCGTGGGGGGCCGCGCCGCCGTAGGTGTCGACGATGATCTTGCGGCCGGTCAGGCCGCAATCGCCGTCGGGGCCGCCGATGACGAACTTGCCGGTCGGGTTGACGTGCCACGCCGTGTGGTCGCTGACCCAGGATTCCGGCAGCGCCGAGCGGATGTAGGGCTCGACGATGGCGCGCACGTCCTTCGAGTCGAGCGATTCGTCGAGGTGCTGGGTCGAGAGCACGATCTGGGTCGCCTCGACCGGGCGGCCGTCCTCGTAGCGCACCGTGACCTGGCTCTTAGCGTCGGGGCCGAGCTTGGCGGCGGGGCCCTGGCCGGCCTTGCGGGCGTCGGCGAGGTCCTTGAGGATCTTGTGGGCGTAGTAGATCGGCGCCGGCATCAGGGCCGGGGTCTCGTCGGTGGCGTAACCGAACATGATGCCCTGGTCGCCCGCGCCCTCGTCCTTGTTGCCGGCGGCGTCGACGCCCTGGGCGATGTCGGCGGACTGGGCGTGCAGGTAGATCTGGACGTCGTTGTTCTTCCAGTGGAAGCCGTCCTGCTCGTAGCCGATGTCCCTGACCGCCTGACGGGTCAGGTCCTCGAGGTCGGCGAAGGTCACCGATTCGGGGCCGCGCACCTCGCCGGCGATCACGATGCGGTTGGTGGTGGCGAGGGTCTCGACGCCGAGGCGGGCCTCGGGCATCGCCGCCAGATAGGCGTCGACGACGGTGTCGGAGATGCGGTCGCAGACCTTGTCCGGGTGCCCCTCGGACACCGATTCGCTCGTGAACAGGTAGTTGGAACGCGGCATGGGTCAGGCCCCTTGGGTCGGCGAGCGCGTCGTTCGCCGACGCATGGCTTCGCATCCTCGCTGGGGCGCGGTTGTGGCACCTGCCGCCGGACGGGTCAACGTGAAGGGGCGGATTTGTTCGCTTTACCGAACGCCACTCACCGGGCGGCGAGGGCGCGGTCGAGGGCCTGGACCATCGCGGCGAGGTCGCGGCGGCGGGCCGGGTCGAGATGGCTCCCGGCGGCGTCGGCCACCGCCCCGGCGAAGCCGGGCCACGAAGCGCCGTCCATCGGCGCCTGCGGCGGCTCGCCGAACCCGGCGACCAGCGGTTCGAGGCGCGGGATGCCGTCGAGGAAGTAGTCGATCGGCATGGCCAGCGCATGGCTGATCGCGTTCAGGTCGGTGGCGCTCAAGCGGTTGCTGCCCTTGAGGTATTTGCCGAGCTGCGACGGCGACATGCCGAGATGCCCCGCCAGCGTCTCGCGGGAGATGCGCCGGTTCAGGCGCAACTGCTCGATCCGCTCGCCGATCCGGACATCACGTTCGTCCGCGGGTCTGCCGGCCATGGGGGGTTCGCTGAAGGCTGCCGGCGCGCGGCGCCTGGGCATCGGTCGGGGATGACTCGATTGTTGTCGGCCGAACCTTGCGATGGGGTAAACGCCGCGCTCCGGCGGCGGAACGGGTTCGCCGGGTCGCACCGCGTCCGGGTCGGCGGAATCGGCCGCCCGGACTCAGCAGACTTGCGTTGGCACGCCAACGCTTCGTCCGCTTAGATTCTTGATCTGTCGCAGATTTTTGTCGCAAAACCGGCTACCACTTTTGCGAAATCTGCTTAGTCCCAATGACCCGGGCGGATCAGAACGGGCTCACGGGGAAGAAGCGCAGGTAGAGTTCCGCGTACTTGCCCTCGTCCCACAGCCGCTGGAGCGCGTCGTCGAGGGCGCGGGCGAGCGCCTCGTCCTCCGGCCGGGTGACGAGGCCGATGCCCTCGCCGAAATAGCGGTTCTCGAGGTAGTCGCCGCCCGTGAAGGCGCAGCAGCCCGCCGCCTCGGTGCCGCCGAGCCACAGGGCGAGGCCGACGCCGTCGGCGAACAGGTAGCCGATCTCGCCGCGCCTGAGCGCCGCCTCGGCGCTGGCGAGGTCCGGAAAAACCCGCGGCGAGGCTCGGAAGAACGCCTTGAGGTAGGCCTCGTGCGCGGTGCCGGCCACGACCCCGACACCGTGGCCGGCGAGCGCCTCGGCGGAGGGCGGGGGCAGGTTGCGATCGGTGCGGGCGACGAACCGGGCCGGCCAGCGGAAATACGGCCGGGTCGCGAGGAAGCGCTCGCGCAGGCCCGGCGTCAGCGGGATCGCGGCGGCGACCACGTCGCCCTGCTTGTCGGCGAGCGCATCGAGCAGCGTGTCGAAGCGCCGGGTCTGCACGGTGCAGGTCAGGGCGAGCTTCTCGCACACCGCCCGGGCGAGCTCGACCGAGAAGCCGGTCGGGTTGCCGTCAGGTCCGGCGAAGTGCAGCGGCGGAAACTCGTCGTCGGTGAGGAAGCGGATCGGCCGGGCGGCCTGGGGCGGCTCCGGACGCTCCAGCCGCGCCCGCGGGTTCCAGAAGTTCGGGATCGCGACTGGATCCTCGGCCGCCGCCGCCACCGCCGCGCCGGCCAGCAGGGCGGCGAGGCAGCCGGCGAGCCGCGCCGCGAACCACCGGCCCGGTTGACGCTGCGGCATCTGCGCCACGGTCGCGCGGAATCGGCGGGCGCGGAGCGCGGGATCTGTCTCGGGGGAGCGGAGGGCCATAGGCTCGCTCTAGCACGATCCCGCCGCCCCGGGAGGCCGTCCGCCATGTCGTTCCGGTCCCGTCCCGCCGTTCCGGCAGTTCCGCTCGACCTGCCGGCCGACCTGTCGTTCCTGCTCTGGCAGGGCGTGCGGCCCGAGCCGCTGATCCGGGCCGCCGCGCTCGCCCGGCGGGAGGGCACTGCCGGGGTCGACGCCCTGCTCGGCCATCGGCTGATGGACGAGGACGCCTACTACCGTGCCCTCGCCCGGGCGGTCGGGGCGCGCTACCTCGGCGCGCGGATCGAGCCCGGGCCGCTTGCCCGGTTCCCGCACGACGCGCTCGCCGGCGCGGTCGGCCTCGCCGGGGGCGGCGTCGCCGTGGCGCCGCGCGGCGCGGCGGCCGCCGCCGAGGCCGCGGAGGCGCTCGGGCGCCACCGCCCGGCCTGGGCCTACCGCCCCGGCCCGACGCCGCTCCAGACGCTGGCCGCCGCCCTCGTCCTGCTGTCCCTGCCGCCGCTCGCCGTGGCGCCGACGGTGGTGCAGCTCGGGCTCCTGACCGCCTTCAACCTGCTGCTTCTCGCCGCGACGACCTTCCGGCTCGCCGCCCTCGCGATCGAACCCGCGCCGGCGCCCGAACCGGCTCGGGACGACGCGGCGCTGCCGGTCTACACCGTGCTGGTCGCCCTGCACCGCGAGGCGGCGGTGGTGCCGGCCCTGCTGCGGGCGCTCGCCGCCCTCGACTACCCGGCCGCCAAGCTCGACCTGACGATCGTGATCGAGGAGGACGACGCCGACACCGCCGCGGCCCTGGCCGCCGCCCGGGACCTTGCCCGGTTCGAGGTCGTGGTGGCGCCCGCCGGGATGCCGCGCACCAAGCCGCGGGCGCTCAACGTCGCGCTGCCGCTCGCCCGCGGCGAGTACCTCGTCGTCTACGACGCCGAGGACGCGCCGGATTCGGGGCAGTTGCGCAGTGCCGCCGCGGCCTTCGCCGCGGCCCCGCGGCGGACCGCCTGCCTCCAGGGCCGGCTCGTCATCGACAACACCGACGATTCCTGGCTCACCCGCTGCTTCACCCTCGAATACGCCGCCCTGTTCGACGTGCTCGGTCCGGCGCTCTCGGCGTGGCGGCTGCCGGTGCCGCTCGGCGGCACCACGACCCATTTCCGCACCGAGGTGCTGCGCGCGCTGCACGGCTGGGACGCCTGGAACGTCACCGAGGATGCCGATCTCGGGATGCGGCTGGCGCTCGCCGGCTACCAGGTCGGCGACCTGCCGCTCGCGACCCTGGAGGAGGCGCCGTCCACGCTCCGGCCCTGGCTGCGCCAGCGCACGCGCTGGATGAAGGGCTTCCTCCAGACCGCGATCACCCACGGCCGCCATCCCGGCGACAACCTCCGGCGCCTCGGCCCCCTCGGCCTGCTCTGCGCCGCCTCGCTGATCCTCGGCACCGTGCTGTCGGCGCTGGTCTACCCGGTCCTGATGACCTGCGCCGCGTGGCGCTTCCTGACCCTGCCGCTCGACGGATCGGACCCGCTCGCGAGCTTCACCCTCGGGGTGAGTCTCGTGCTGTTCGCGGCCGGGCTCGGCGCGATGCTGCTGCCGGCGGCGCTCGGCTGCGTCCGGCGCGGCTGGTGGCGGCTGCTGCCCTGGGTCGCGGTGCTGCCGCTCTATTACGGCCTCGTCGGCGTCGCGGCCTGGCTCGGCGTCCTCGAACTGATCCGCGCGCCCGCCCGCTGGAACAAGACCGAGCACGGCCTCGCCCGCACCTCGCGCTCCGGGGCGCTGCGCCGAGACATTTCCCTTGCATCCCGACCGGCCTTGCGGCAATGAGCGGGCGCGCCGCGGCGCCCTAGGAGTGTAGCTCAACTGGTCAGAGCACCGGTCTCCAAAACCGGGGGTTGGGGGTTCGAGTCCCTCCACTCCTGCCAGGGCGGCGGATCCTTTCATTTTCCACGACGCAGCGGCGAACGGCATCGGCCCCGTCCGGTCCGGAGCCAGTCGACAAGCGCGATCACTTGCGCTAGACGCTGCGCCCATCCCAGATCGAACAGGGCGGCGGCGCGGGCTTGGGTTGTCCAGGCTCCGCGGCGCCGTTGGTTCGGGCGCGTTGGTTTTTGCGGCCATGGCATCGAACGAAGCGACGAAGAAACTCGACCTCGGCCGTTCCCCGGCCCGCAACGCCGCCGGCCGGACCGGCGGCGGCAGCGGTGGCGGCGGCACGCCCACCCCGCCGAGCCGCCCCGCGGCCAAGCGGGTCGGGCCGCTCGAATTCCTGAGCCAGGTCCGCGACGAGGGCCGCAAGGTCACGTGGCCGACCCGCAAGGAGACCCTCGTCACCACCCTGATGGTGTTCGTCATGGTGGTGGTGGCGAGCGTGTTCTTCACCGTGGTCGATCAGGTGCTGCGCTACGCCGTCACCCTCGTCCTGGGGATCGGGGCCTGAAACTGCATCGTTCCCCGTCGCCCCCGGGGCTGCCGCCGGCTAAACGTCGCGCAGGTCCGGAGCCGGGGCTGGAGTGAAACACCGTGTCGAAGCGCTGGTACATCGTCCACGCCTACTCGAACTTCGAGAACAAGGTCGCGCAGTCGATCAAGGATCAGGCGGCGCAGCGCGGCCTCACGGAGAAATTCGACGAGGTGATGGTCCCGACCGAGAAGGTCGTCGAGGTGCGCCGCGGCCGTAAGGTCGATGCCGAGCGCAAGTTCTTCCCCGGCTACGTGCTGGTGAAGTGCGACCTCACCGACGAGGTCTACCACCTCATCAAGAACACCCCGAAGGTGACGGGCTTCCTCGGCGCCGACAAGTCGAAGCCGGTGCCGATCCCCGACGCCGAGGCCGAGCGCATCAAGGGCCAGGTCCAGGAGGGCACCGAGCGCCCAAAGGCCACGATCTCGTTCGAGGTCGGCGAGCAGGTCCGGGTCGCCGACGGCCCGTTCGCCTCGTTCAACGGCGTCGTCGAGGAGGTCGACGACGGCCGCTCCCGCCTCAAGGTGGCGGTCTCCATCTTCGGCCGGGCGACCCCGGTCGAGCTCGAATTCGGTCAGGTCGAGAAGGTCTGATCGTTCCACGGGCCATGATCCGGCGGTGCGGACCCTCCGCCCGCCGCGATTCGCCCGTGTCACCCGCGGAAGGTCCGCCCGGTTCGCCGCCGGGAGCAGCGGACCGCACCGCGACCTGCAACCGCCCGCCCCCAGGGGCAGGGCAAACTTGGGAGCAGTCCCATGGCGAAGAAGATCACGGGCTACGTGAAGCTTCAGGTCCCGGCCGGCGCCGCCAACCCGTCGCCGCCGATCGGTCCCGCGCTCGGTCAGCGCGGTCTCAACATCATGGAGTTCTGCAAGGCCTTCAACGCGAAGACCTCGCAGATCGAGAAGGGCACCCCGATTCCGGTGATCATCACCGCGTATCAGGACCGCTCCTTCACCTTCGAGATGAAGCAGCCGCCGGTGTCGTTCTTCCTCAAGAAGGCGGCCGGCATGAAGATCGGCAAGAAGCCGGCGTCCGGCTCGAAGACCCCCGGCAAGGGCGCGCCCGCCGGCAAGATCTCCGAGGCGCAGCTGCGCGAGATCGCCGAGAAGAAGATGCCCGACCTCAACTGCGATTCGGTTGACTCGGCCGTCGCCATGATCCGCGGCTCCGCCCGGGCCATGGGTCTCGAGATCACGGCGTAAGGGGAGGGCACCATGGCACGTCAAGGCAAGCGCATCCGCGCCGCCCGCGAGGGCATCGACGCGACCAAGCTCTATCCGCTCGCCGACGCGGTGAAGCTGATCAAGGAGCGCGCCAAGGCCAAGTTCGACGAGACCTTCGAGGTCTCGATGAACCTCGGCGTCGATCCCCGCCACGCCGACCAGATGGTCCGCGGCGTCTGCAACCTGCCGAACGGCTCCGGCCGGACCGTGCGGGTGGCGGTGTTCGCCCGCGGCCCGAAGGCCGACGAGGCCCGCGCCGCCGGGGCCGACATCGTCGGCGCCGAGGACCTGCTCGAGACCGTCCAGGGCGGCACGATCGAGTTCGATCGCTGCATCGCCACCCCGGACATGATGCCGCTCGTCGGCCGCCTCGGTAAGGTGCTGGGCCCGCGCGGCCTGATGCCGAACCCGAAGGTCGGCACCGTCACCATGGACGTGAAGGGCGCGGTCGGCGCCGCCAAGGGCGGCGCGGTCGAGTTCCGCGTCGAGAAGGCGGGCATCATCCACGCCGGCATCGGAAAGGTGTCGTTCGACGACCAGAAGATCGTCGAGAACATCCGCGCCTTCGCCGACGCGGTCGCCAAGGCCAAGCCAGCCGGCGCCAAGGGCACCTACATCCAGCGCATCGCCGTCACCTCGACGATGGGCCCGGGCGTGAAGGTCGACCCGTCGAGCGTGCTCACCGCCTGACATCGGTGCCGGTCTGCAACGGCCGGATGCCATGAACGGAACACCGACGCCCGGCCCTCGCGGCCGGGCGTCGTCGTTTGGGGACGTCACCCTCCGTCAGGGTTAACCCCGCCTTCAGCCCTCGCGCGCACCTTGCCGCGATGCTGTTTCGCGCCTCCCCCTCGCCCGACCGGAACGCCGAGGTCGAGATCCTGCCCCCGGAGGCGCCGCGGCCCCGGGCCGGCACGGTCCGCTCCGCCTTCCCGGCGGTCGAGACCGTCGAGGCCGACCTGTCGGCGGCGATGGCCGTTCTCGGCACCCGTGACCGCGAAGTCGCCGGCGGGCTCGGCGACCTGCGCCGACGCCTCGCCGGGCTGGATTCGGCCCTCGCCGAGGCGGGCGACGAGGCCGCGGCAGCGCGCGGACGCGGGCTTCGCCTCGCCGAGGGCGCCGGGGCGCTCGCCGGCGAGGCCGAGAGCCTCGCCCGGGTCCTGGCCCAGGCCGGCCGCCACCTCGATCAGGCCGGCGAGGGGGGCGAGGAGACCCGCTCCCGCCTCGCCGAGCTGGAGGGGGCCTGCGCCGACCTCGACGGGGTCGTGGCGGCGATGGAGGCGGCGGCGCGCCAGACCCATCGCCTCGCCGTCACCGCGCTGATCGAGGCCGCGCGGCTCGGCACCGACGGCGGCGGGATCGCGCGGCTCGCCGACGACATCCGGGCGGTCTCGGCCGAGAGCAGCCGGCGCGCCGAGGCCGCCCGCCGCACCGCCGGCCGGCTGCGGCACGGGGTCGACGCCACTGCCCGCTCGGTCGGGCTCGCCATCGGGCCGGTCGACCGCCTGCGCCCGGCCGTCGCCACCTTCCACCGCGCCGCCGACGAGCAGGCCGGGGCGGTCCGCGACCTCGCCGCCGAGGCCCGCACCCTCTCCGACGCCCTCGACGGCGACCGCCACCGCCGGCTCGCCGCCCTGCTGCGCGAGACCGACGCCGCCTGCCGCGATCTCGCCGGCACCGCGACCGGGGCCGGCATCGCCCAGGCCGGGCGGATCGCCGCCGCCCTGCGCCAGAGCGAGATCGGCGACCGCCGGGTCCACGACCGCTACCCGGTCGACTGGCTCGCCCGGGTCGGCAACTGGGGCCTCGGCCGGGTGCGCGACGTCGGCCGCGGCGGCCTGCTGCTGGAGCCGCCGGAAGGCTGCGGAGCGTCGCCCGGCACCGTCCTCGCCCTCGACCTGCGCGGCCTCGGGCCCGCCCGGGTGGCGGTGGTCGGAAGGAGCCCGCGCGGCCTGCACTGCGCCTTCCCGGAGGCCGACCCGCCGGTCTGGCTGCCGACCGTGCTGGCCCGGATCGCGGAGGAGCACGCGCCCTTCGTCGCCGCCGCCCGGGAGATGGCGGAGACGGTCGGGCGGGCGCTGGAGGACGCGGTCAGCGCCGGCCGGCTCGCCGCCGGCGCCCTGTTCGCCCCGGATTACCGGCCGGTGCCGGGCACGACCCCGCCGCAATACCGGAGCGCGGCCTCGGACGTCCTCGACGCGGCGCCGCCCTCGCTCCCGGACGAGCCCGGCATCGTCGCGGTCCGGGTGATCGACCGGCAGGGCCACGCGCTGCGGCCCGACCGCCGCTTCCACGACGATGCCGCCGGCCTCGCGGCGGCGCGCTCGGCCCGCGCGTTCCTGGTCCAGGCGCTGCCGCCGGAGGGGGCGGGCCGCCTCGCGCCCCTGCGCGCGGTCTCGGCGCCGGTGCGCGTCCGCGGCCGCCACTGGGGCGCGGTGCGGATCGTCTGCCGGCCCGGGGCGGCGGGGGCCGCTCATACGATCGCCGACTGATCGCTCGGCGACTGCGTTGCGGTCGCCGAGCGCTGCGGATTGCGAAATCGTATCACCCCACCGACCCGACGATCCGCTCGAATGCCTCGCGGACGGCCTCCCGCTCCTCGGCGAGGCGAGTGAGCAGGGCGGCCTCGTCGGGCAGGCCGGCGGCGGCGGCGAGGCGGGCGCGGAGCGCCGGGGCGGTGTCGCGGCCGAAGGCGCCCTCGACCATCAGCCGCTGCCAGTGGTGGACGTCGTCGAGCAGCCGGTAGGCGACGGCGAGCCGCGCGGCGTCGACCGGGGCGATCAGGCCGGTCTCGCCCGCCCGCGCCAGCACCGCCTCGGGGTCGAGGCCGAGCAGGGCCGGATCGGTGGCGGCGTGCGACAGCACCAGCGCCTGGGCGAGGAAGTCGAGATCGGTGAGCCCGCCCGGCGACAGCTTGAGGTCGTAGGGACCGCCGTCGCCCTTGTCGCGGGCGATGCGGGCGCGCATGTCGCGCACCTCGGCCCGCACCGTCTCCGCGTCCCGGGGCGCCGCGACGATCCCGGCGACCGCCGCCCGGACCGCCCCGGCGAGGTCGGAATCGCCGGCGAGCACCCGGGCGCGCGACAGCGCCATGTGCTCCCACAGGCCGGCCTCCTCGTGGAAATACGGCACGAAGCGGCCCCACTGCCCGGCGACCGGGCCCTGGCCGCCACCGGGGCGCAGGCGCAGGTCGACCTCGTAGAGCCGGCCGCGGCGGGTCGGAGCGGTGAGCGCCGAGACGAGCCGCTGGGTCAGGCGGTTGTGGTAGACGGCCGCGTCGAGCCGGCGCGGGCCGTCGCTCTCGCGGTTCTCAGGGTCGAAGTCGTACAGCACCACGAGGTCGAGGTCGGAGGTCGCGGTGAGCTGGCCCGAGCCGAGGCGGCCGAGGCCGAGCACCACCATGCGGCCGCCGGGCACCGCCCCGTGCTCGGCCGCGAAGGCCCGCCGCACCGCCGCGAGCGATTCCGCCACGGCGGCCTGCGCGATGCCGGCATAGGCCCGCCCGGCCGCGGCGGGCGGCAGGATGCCGGAGAGCAGCCGCGCCCCGGTGACGAAGCGCAGGTGCCGGGCGGCGTCGCGGCAGCGGTCGAGGAAATCCTCGACGTCGCGGGGCTCGCCGAGCAGGGCGCGGAACTGCGCCGCCAGGGCATCGGCCCCGGCGACCGGGGCGACGAAGGCCGGGTCGATCACCGCGTCGAGGACGTGGGGGCTGAACGCCACCGTGTCGGCGAGCCGCGGCGCGGTACCGAGCAGGTCGGCGAAGAGCAGCCGCAGCCGCTCGTGCGAGCGCAGGATGGTCAGCAGCTCGACCGCGGCCGGCATCCGCCCGAAGGCGCGGTCGAGGGCGGCGAGCGCCCCGTCCGGGTCGGCGGTGCCGGCGAGCGCCTGGACCAGGGCCGGGACCAGCTCGGTCAGCACCTCGCGGGCGCGCGGGCTCGTCACCGCCGCCCGGCGGCCGAAATGCCAGCCGCGGATCGTCTCGGTCGCGACCTCCGGCTGGCGGAAGCCGAGGCGGCGCAGGGTCGCGAGGGTGGCCGGGTCGTCGTCGGAGCCGCTGAACACGAGGTCGCCGACCTCCGCCGAGAGGTCGGGCTCGGCCTCGAACAGCAGGGCGTAGTGGCCCTGGACCCGGCGGGCCTGCGCCACCAGTGCGGCGCCGAAGGCGGCGGCGTCGGGGTAGCCGCAGAACCGGGCGAAGCGCTCCAGCCGGGCGGGATCGTCGGGCAGGCGCTGGGTCTGCTCGTCGGCGACCATCTGGAGCCGGTGCTCGACGGTGCGCAGGAAGCGGTAGGCCTCGGCCAGCTCGTCGCGGGCCTGCGGGGTGATCCAGCCCTCGTCGTGGAGCGCGGCGAGCATCCGCAGCGTCCGGCGGCCGCGCAGGGACGGGCGCCGGCCGCCGAAGACGAGCTGCTGGGTCTGGACGAAGAACTCGACCTCGCGGATGCCGCCGCGGCCGAGCTTGATGTCGTGGCCGGCGACCGCGACGGCGTCGTGGCCGCGCACGGCGTGGATCTGCCGCTTCATCGCGTGGACGTCGGCGATCGAGGCGAAGTCGAAATACTTGCGCCAGACGAAGGGCCGCAGTTCCGCCAGCACCGATTCGGCGAGGGGGATGTCGCCGGCGACCGGCCGGGCCTTGATGAAGGCCGCCCGCTCCCAGTTCTGCCCGACGGTCTCGTAATAGGTGTAGGCCGAGGCCAGGGACAGGGCGGTCGGGGTGGCGCCGGGATCGGGGCGCAGGCGGTAGTCGACCCGGTGGACGTAGCCGTCGGCGGTGCGCTCCTGCAGCAGCTTGCCGAGGGTCTGGGCCAGCCGGCTGAAGAACGGCGTCGCCTCGACGCCCTCGCGCAGGGGGGCGCTGGCGGGGTCGAAGAACACGATGAGGTCGATGTCGCTGGAATAGTTCAGCTCGCCGGCGCCGTGCTTGCCCATGGCGAGCACGATCAGGCCGGAGCCGGCCTGGGGCTCGGCCGGGTCGCGCGGGTGGAACCGCCCGGTGGCGGCGGCCTCGTGCAGCACCGCGTCGGTGGCGGCCAGCACCGAGGCGTCGGCGAAGTCCGAGAGCGCCGCCGTCACCTCCTCGAGCGACCACACCCCGCCGACGTCGCAGAGCGCCACCAGCAGCGCCAGGGCGCCGCGGTTGCGGCGCAGGGTCCGCATCACCGCGTCCCGGGGCTGCCCGGCGGCCCCGGCGGCGCGCTGGGCGGCGACGAGCCCGGCCAGGGACGCCTCCGGCGGGGCGGCCAGCAGGCCGGCGAGATGGGCGGGGTCGCGGGTGGCGAGGCCCCACAGGAACGAGGAATGGTCGGCGAGCCCGAGGAGCAGGGCGCGGACCGGGCCATCGTGCCGCAGGTCGTCCGCGAGGACGGCGAGGTCGGCCGAGTCCGCCGCCGCGGCGGCGAGGTCGGCGACGCGGTCGCGGGCCCGCCCGGGATCGGCGAGGACCGGGGCGGCGGACAGCAGGGCGCGGAGAGCGGAGTCGGTCACGGGGCCTCCGGGGCGGGGGCCGCCGGCAGGCGCAGCACCGCGCGCAGGCCCGGCCCGTGGTCCTCGATCAGGAGCGCACCGTCGTGCAGGCGGGCGATGGCCGCGACGAGGCTGAGCCCGAGGCCGAAGCCGGGACGGCTGCGGGCGGTCTCCAGACGGACGAAGCGGCCGAGCACCCGGGCGCGGTCCTCCTCCGGGATGCCGGGGCCGCGATCGGCCACCGCCAGCACCACGGCGTCGCCGTCGCGGGCGGCCGAGACGGCGACGACCGGCTCGCCGCCGGCGCCGTATTTCAGGGCGTTGTCGATCAGGTTCGCCATCGCCTGCCCGATCAGCTCGCGGCTCCCGTGGACGACGAGGCCCGGGGCGGCCTGCGCCGTCACCGTCACCCCGCGCTCCTCCGCCACCGCTTCGTACAACTCCGCGACCTCGAGGGCGACCGCGCCGGCGTCGAAATCCGCGAGGTCGGCGCGGCTGCTGCCGGCCTCCAGCCGGGCGATCATCAGGAGCGCGTTGAACACCCGGATCAGGTTGTCGCTCTCCTCGATCGTGGCTTCGAGCGCGGCGCGCAGCACCGCCGGGTCGTCGGAGCCGAGCGCCGCGTCGGCCTTGTTGCGCAGGCGCGTCAGCGGCGTCTTGAGGTCGTGGGCGATGTTGTCGGAGACCTCGCGCATGCCGCGCATCAGCTCGCCGATGCGGTCGAGCATCGCGTTGAGGTTGCGGGCGAGACGGTCCAGCTCGTCGCCGGTGCCGGCGAGGGCGAGGCGGCCGTCGAGGTCGCCCGCCATGATGCCGCGGGTGATGCCCGTCATGTCGTCGACCCGCTTGAGCACCCGGCGGGCGATGAACAGGCTGCCGAGGAAGCCGAGGCCGACGACGAGGAGCAGCGACCAGCCGAAGGCCCGGGCGATCACCGCCCGCAGGCGGTCGCGCTCGTCGACGTCGCGCCCGACCAGCAGGCGGAAGCCCCCCGGCAGGGTGAAGATGCGCACGATCGCCCGGTGGGTCAGGCTGTCGCCGTCGGTTCCGCGGCCGTAGGCGGTCTCGGTCTGGCCGGGCTCGGCGAGCACGCCGGGCGGCAGCGCCTCGACGTTGCCGGCGACGTGCTCCCCGGCCGGGGTGGTGACGAGGTAGAGCGAGGCGCCGGGCTCGCGCGAGCGCCGCTCGACCACCGCGACGAGCCGGCGCAGGCCGCCGGCGGCGTACTGGTCCGACAGCCCGCTGATCTCGGCCTCGATGGTCGAGACGATCTGGTCGTCGAGCACCCGGCGGGCGTTCCAGGCGACGTAGCCGAGGACGAAGAACGCGAAGGCGGCGAAGACCGCGAGGTAGACGAGGGAGAGCTTGAACGCGGTGGTGCGAAACAGCGTCGACAGCCGCGTCCACGCCCCGTCCGGGCGCGGCTCCGGAGGGGATTCCCGGCGCGGCGCCGGATCGAACGCGGCCGGGGCGCTCACGCCTCGCCGCCGGCCCGCACCATGTAGCCGGCCCCCCGCACGGTGTGGATCATCGCCCGCTCGAAGCCCTTGTCGATCTTGGCGCGCAGGCGCGAGACGTGGACGTCGATGACGTTGGTCTGCGGGTCGAAATGGTAGTCCCAGACGTGCTCCAGCAGCATCGTGCGGGTGACGACCTGCCCGGCATGGCGCATGAGGTATTCGAGCAGCCGGAATTCCCGCGGCTGGAGCACGATCTCCTGGCCGGCCCGGGTGACCCGGTGCGACAGGCGGTCGAGTTCGAGGTCGCCGACCCGGTAGGCGGTGGGCTCGGCCCCGGCCGAGGCCGAGCCGCGGCGGCGCGCCAGCACCTCGCTGCGGGCGAGCAGCTCGGAGAAGGCGTAGGGCTTGGGCAGGTAGTCGTCGCCGCCCGCCCGCAGGCCCTTGACCCGGTCGTCGACCTGCCCGAGGGCCGAGAGGATCAGCACCGGCGTGCCGACCTCCTGCTCGCGCAGGGAGCGGATCAGCGACAGGCCGTCGAGCTTCGGCAGCATCCGGTCGACCACGAGCACGTCGTAGTCGCCCTCGCGGGCCATCGCGTAGCCGTCGAGGCCGTCATGGGCGAGGTCGGCGACGTGGCCGGCTTCCCGGAAGGCCTTGGAGAGGTAGGACGCCGCCTCGCGGTCGTCCTCGATGATGAGAAGGCGCATTTCCGGCATTGTAGCGCACGCCCTTGCGAAAGTGGGCACCGGATTCGTCGGGGCGACGTCCCAAAATGGCCCGACGGGCGGCCGGGGGCTTGCCGCCGCGTCGGGCTTCGCCGGAGGGCGGCAGGCCGGGTGGGGGGCACCCGGCCTGCCGGGCCGGACCGCCGATCCTCGTGGGGGCGACGAGTGAGGATGCGGCGGCCTCGCGGCCCTCCGAGCAGGGGCTGCCCGGATCCTGGGGAGCGCATCCTCCGCCGGATCGGCGGAGGATGCGCGGGCCCGAGCGGTGCGGCGCCTGTGCTGGGGGGAGGCGACGCCGCCCGCTCCGGCGACGCTCCCTGTGTAGCGGGCGCCGGCTTACGCCCGCGTCTCCGGATCGTGAACTTTCGGAAAGGTGGCGCTTCTACCGCCGTGCGGGCCGCCGGGGCGCCTGGCCGTCTCCGGCCCGGGTCGCGAGCCAGACGACGTGCCGCCGCCCGCGCCCGGCGCTCGCCGGCACGCGGATCTCCTCGACCGCGAAGCCGCAGCGCCGCAACCGGCCCGCGAAGGCGTCCTGGGGTCCCTCCGACCAGATCCCCAGGATGCCGCCGGGCCGCAGCCGCGCCCCCGCGCGGGCCAGGCCGCCGGCGTCGTAGAGCCGGTCGTTCTCCTCGCGCAGCAGTCCCTCCGGGCCGTTGTCGACGTCGAGCAGGATCGCGTCGTAGCCGTCCCGGCCGGCCGCCAGGGCGTCGAACACGTCGGTCTCGCGCACCTCGACCCGCGGGTCGTCGAGGCTGCCGGCGAACAGGGGGCCGAGCGGCCCGCGGGCCCATTCGACCACCGCCGGCACCAGTTCGGCCACCACCACGCGGGCGTCGGGCCGCAGGACCGCCAGGGCGGCCCGGAGGGTGAAGCCCATCCCGAGCCCGCCGATCAGCACCGCCGCCCGCGGCCGCTCGCGCAGGCGCCCGCAGGCGATCTCGGCCAGGGCGACCTCCGAGCCGCTGCGCCGGCTGTTCATCAGCTCGTTCTGGCCGATGACGATCGCGAATTCGTCGCCGCGCCGCATCAGGCGCAGGGTGCCGTCCTCCCCCGGGACGGTGCCGGTACCGAGCTGGACCCAGGGGATCACGGGCGGGCTCCTTGCAGGTTCGCGGCGCGGGGCCGCCGGGAGCGGGCAGGCTCCGAGGCACGCGCCGGCTACCTTGCCCGCGGCAGGTTCGTGGAAGCCGGGACGGCGACGTCCCGTAAAGGACATCCCGCCACGGGTCGAGCCAGGAGCGAGAATCCGACAGGGCAATCGGGTGAAACCCGATTGTCGATCCGGCGGGCGCGAAGAGCGCCCCGCGCAGCGGGTCCGGGAGGACGAATGTCCTCCCGGACGCAGAGCGGAGCGAAGCCAAGGTCGCGGCGACACGGCGTGTCGCGCGCGGCCGCCGGCGCCTGAGGCCAAGCAAGAAACCCAGGGCCATCGGGCTTCACCCGATTGCCCTGGAGAATCCGACGGTCGCAGGAGAATCCGCGCCCTCTCCGGGGCGCCCCCGCGGTCGGGGCCGGTTGCAAGCAGCCGGCCGTCAGGACATATCGGGAACACCCCGGGCGGCCCTCCGTCGCCCCACCCTCGGGCAGCCATGGCCAAGTCCCACCAGACCTTCGTCTGCCAGTCCTGCGGCGCGGTCTACAACCGCTGGCGCGGGCGCTGCGAGGCCTGCAACGGCTGGAACACGATCGTCGAGGAGACCGCGGCGGCCGGCCCCGCCACCGGGCCGGCGGCGACGCGGCCGGGCCGGGCACGCGGGCGGGTGTTCCCGCTCGAAGGGCTGACCGGCGAGGCCAAGGAGGCGCCGCGCACCGCCTCGGGCATCGCCGAACTCGACCGCGTGACCGGCGGCGGCTTCGTGCGCGGGTCGGTCATCCTGCTCGGGGGTGATCCCGGCATCGGCAAGTCGACCCTGCTGATGCAGGCCTCGGCCGCGATGGCGCAAAGCGGCGAGCGGGTCGCCTACATCTCCGGCGAAGAGGCGGTCGGGCAGGTGCGGCTGCGGGCCGAGCGCCTCGGGCTCGCCGGGGCACCGGTGGAACTCGCCGCCGAGACCAACGTCGAGGACATCGTCACGACCCTCGGCCAGGGCCGTCCGCCGGGACTGGCGATCATCGACTCGATCCAGACGATGTGGACCGAGACGGTGGATTCCGCACCCGGCACGGTCACGCAGGTGCGGGGCTCGGCCCAGGCGCTGATCCGCTTCGCCAAGACCACCGGCACCGCCGTCATCCTGGTCGGCCACGTCACCAAGGACGGGCAGATCGCAGGACCCCGGGTCGTCGAGCACATGGTCGATGCGGTCGCCTCGTTCGAGGGCGACCAGGGCCACCATTTCCGCATCCTGCGGGCGGTGAAGAACCGCTTCGGCCCCACCGACGAGATCGGGGTGTTCGAGATGACCGACGGCGGACTGGCCGAGGTGCCGAACCCCTCCGCCCTGTTCCTCGCCGGGCGCGACCTCGCGGCGCCCGGCACCGCGGTCTTCGCCGGCATGGAGGGCACGCGCCCGCTGCTGGTCGAGATCCAGGCCCTCGTCGCGCCCTCGGCGCTCGGCATGCCGCGCCGGGCGGTGGTCGGCTGGGACCCCAACCGCCTCTCGATGGTGCTCGCGGTGCTGGAGGCCCATGCCGGGCTGCGGCTCGGCGCCCACGACGTCTACCTCAACGTCGCGGGGGGCCTGCGCATCACCGAGCCGGCGGCCGACCTCGCGGTGGCGGCGGCCCTGGTCTCGTCGCTGTCGGGCACGCCGCTGCCGTCCGAGACGGTGTATTTCGGCGAGGTCGGCCTGTCGGGGGCGATCCGCCCGGTGGCGCAGGCCCCGGCGCGGCTCAAGGAGGCGCAGAAGCTCGGCTTCGCCCGGGCGCTGATGCCCCAGGGGCGCGGCGAGCCCGGGGAGCGCGGCGGGCTGCCGGCGGAGTCGCTGCGCCACATCGCCGACCTCGTGGCTGGCGTTGCCAGCGCAGGCGTTGCCAGCGCAGGCGGCGGCCGGATCGGCCGACGCAACCGGCCGGCGGCCTACGAGCCGGACGAGTGATACGATGTCCGTATCGCGAAGCGATCGGTCGGAACTCGCATGAGGCGGACGGGCTTGCCCTGCGGCCCGCGCGAAGGCATGCCTGTCTCCACAGAAAATTCATCGTCCGCGCCCGCAGAAGCAGAACCTCGCCCGTGACCCCTTCGCGCCGCCTGGCCCTCGCGCTCCTCCTCGCCGCGGCTCCCGCCCACGCTCAAACCCAGGCGCCGCCGCCGGCCGCGAGCGCCCCCGACTTCGCCCGGCTGGAGGCGGCCCAGAGCGCCGCCAACGACAAGCCCGGGCCGCGCACCGTGCCGGGCCGCCGGATCCCGGTGCCCGGCACGGTGAGCCCGGAACTCCAGGCGGCGATCGCCGCGCCCTATCGCAGCCCGGCCTGGAACGCCGACCCCGCCGGCCCGGCCGAGTGGAAGGCGCTGGTCGGCAGGCTCGCCGCCCAGACGGCGGCCTCCCTGCCGGCCCTGCGCGAGCGCCTCGGCGTGGTGGCGACGCCGGAGGTGATCGGCGGGGTGCGCGCCTGGATCATCGCCCCCAGGGAGGTGCCGGAGCGCAACCGCAACCGCCTGCTCGTCCACATCCACGGCGGCGGCTACGTCTACAACCCGGGCGAGGCCGGCACCCTGGAGGCGGTGCTGATGGCGGCCTTCGGCAAGTTCACCGTGATCTCGTTCGACTACCGCATGCCGCCCGACGCCCCCTACCCCGCGGCGATGGACGACGCGATGGCGGTGTGGAAGGCGGCGCTGACCCTTCAGCGGCCCGAGAACATGGCGGTGTTCGGCACCTCGACCGGCGGCGGCATGACGCTGGCCCTGATGCTGCGGGCGCGCCAGGAGGGCGTGAGCCTGCCCGCCGCGATCGCGCCCGGCACGCCGTGGTCCGACCTCACCGAGACCGGCGACAGCTACAAGGCCAACGAGTGGCTCGACAACGTGCTGGTCTCCTATGACGGCTACCTCAACCGCGCCGCGGCGCTCTACGCCGCCGGCCGCGACCTGAAGGACCCGCAGCTCTCGCCGATCTACGGCGACCTGCGCGGCCTGCCGCCGACGATCCTGACCACCGGCACCCGCGACCTGTTCCTGTCCAACACCGTGCGCACCCACCGCAAGCTGCGCCAGGCCGGGGTCGAGGCGTCGCTCCAGGTGTTCGAGGGCATGAGCCACGCCCAGTACCTGTTCGACCCCGACGCGCCCGAGACCCGCGAGGTGTTCGGCGAGATCGCGGCGTTCCTCGACAAGCATCTCGGCACCGAGCGGGCGCCGCAATAGGACGGCTTGCCGGCCGTGCGATTCCGCGCGATCACCGCGTCCCTTGCGCGATCCGGGGCGACGCCATGACCGTGACATCCGACGTCCTCTCCGCGATCGGCGGCACGCCGCTGATCCGGCTGCGCCGGGCCTCGGAGGAGACCGGCTGCACGATCCTCGGCAAGGCCGAGTTCATGAATCCCGGCGGGTCGGTGAAGGACCGCGCCGCCCTGTCGATGGTCGAGGCGGCGGAGCGCGACGGGCGGATCCGGCCCGGCGGCACCATCGTCGAGGGCACGGCGGGCAATACCGGCATCGGCCTCGCGATGGTGGCGGCCGCCCGCGGCTACCGCACGGTGATCGTGATCCCCGAGACGCAATCGGCCGAGAAGAAGCTGGCCCTGCGGCTCGCCGGAGCGAGCCTCGTCGAGGTGCCGGCGGTACCGTTCGCCAACCCGAACAACTACGTCAGGGTCGCCGGCCGCCTCGCCGGGCGGCTCGCCGCCACCGAGCCGGGCGGGGCGTTCTTCGCCGACCAGTTCGACAACACGGCCAACCGCGACGCCCACGTCGCCACGACCGGGCCGGAGATCTGGGACGCGACCGGCGGCCGGGTCGACGGCTTCGTCTGCGCGGCGGGCACCGGCGGCACGCTCGCCGGCGTCGCCGCGGCGCTGCGGGCGCGCAACCCGAACGTCACGATCGGGCTCGCCGACCCGCAGGGTTCGGCGCTGCACCGCCACTACGCCACCGGCATTCTGAAGGCCGAGGGCAACTCGATCACCGAGGGCATCGGCCAGGGCCGGATCACCGGCAACCTCGACGGCTTCCGGCCCGACGTGAGCGACGAGATCTCCGACGCCGAGGCGCTGCCGCTGGTCTTCGGCCTGCTCGCCGAGGAGGGCCTGTGCCTCGGCGGCTCGTCGGGGATCAACGTCGCCGGCGCGATCCGCCTCGCCCGCCGCCTCGGACCCGGCCACACGGTGGTGACCATCCTGTGCGACGGCGGCGCCCGCTACGCCTCGAAGCTGTTCGATCCCGGCTTCCTGCGCGCGCGCGACCTGCCGGTGCCGTCCTGGCTCGCCGAGCCGCGGGTGATCGATCCGGGGCTGGCGTGAGCCGGTCCCGCGAGCGATCGGTACAATTCGATCGACCGGGGACGGTGTCCCGTTAAGGACCTTCGGGAGTTCCGGCAAGACGAGGCGCACCAGCGCCGAAAACCACGGCCGATTTGTCCGGCCTTGACCTTCTGTCAATCCTCGACCCTGCACAACGGAACCCGAGACGAGCGCCGACGCCTCGATCTCGTTCCGTAGCAACGGCAGACTTCCGGCGCCGGGCGCGGGTGCGATCATCACGACGTGATCGCCCGCCGTCTCGTGCCCGGCGTGTTTCGAGGGGATGGACGATGAAGAGTTTCCTGTTCGGTGCGGCGGTGCTCGCGGCTTTGGCCGCCCCGGCGCAGGCCCGCAACTTCGCGGTGCCGGACAAGAACCCGGCCGTGATCCTCTCGGTGCCCGACAAGTGGGACGTCGACGAGATCGAGTACGGTTACTCGGCGAAGTCGCCCGACGGCGGCATCTTCTTCTCGGTCGAGTATGCCGGCAAGAAGAATATCGATCGCATGGTCGCCGCCAACAAGAAGTGGATGAAAGAGAACAAGATCGACGCAAACGTCAAGCCGCAGGAGCGGCAGATGGATTTCGGCGGCACCAAGGGGGAGGTGGTGCGGTTCGACACCACCGACGCCAACGGCAAGACCCTGGTCGACTTCGTGTTCCTGGATGGCGGCGGCGATCAGGTGGTCATGCTGACGCTGTGGGGCTCCGAGGAGGAGCGCGCCGACAACAAGGCCGCGGTCGCCGCGATCATGGCCAGCGTCAAGCCGATCAACTGAGCCTGAACCCCCCTAGGAGAACCGACCGATGACGATGATGACGCGCCTCGCCGGGCTGGCCGCCGCCGCCCTGATCTGCACCACCGCCGGCGCCGGGGCGGCCCGGGCCGCCGACGATTTCTGGTCCGGGACCCGCAAGGCCCCCGCCGCCCGGGCCGAGCCGGCGCCGGCTGCCGCCGCGAAGGCCCCGACCCTCGCCGACCTCGCCGCCGCCGAGCAGGCGGTGGTCGATGTCTGGACCCGTCTGCCCTTCGAGCCCCGCCGGGCGATGTTCGTGCGCGAGAAGGCGGAGGTCTTCGGCGGCTACGACGCGCGCCCGACCTCGGTCTTCACCCAGGGCGAGACGCTGCTGAGCTACATCGAGCCGGCCGGCTACGGCTGGAAGCCGGTCGGTTCCGACACGGTCGAGTTCGGGATCACGGCGGATTTCGAGATCCTCGACCGGGCCGGCAAGGTCCTGGCCGGCCAGAAGGGGCTGCTGAATTCCCGTCTCGTCTCCCACGCGAAGAACCGGGAGTTCTTCATCAACCTGTCGATGAGCCTCGACGGTGCGCCTCCCGGCGACTACGTGCTCGCCTACATCCTGACCGACGCCGCGACAGGCCGCACGACCCGGGTCGAGCAGCCCTTCACCCTGCGGGCCGGCACGGCCAAGGCCGACCCGGCCGCGGTCAGCCCTCCTCCGGCTCCGGGCCGCGGGTGACGTCGAGGGCGCCGTCGCCCTTCGACCCCTCCCTGCCCGCGTCCCTGCGGGCGGGGCGCTCCGGCGGCTTCAGCGCCACGGTCGCGCCGGTGCGGGCGGCCTCGTAGATCGCCTCCATCAGGATCTGGTCCTGGAGCCCTTCCTCGCCGGGCGTGCGCGGCTGGCGGTTCTCCAGGATGCAGGTCGCCATGTGGTCGAGTTCGAGGGCGAACTGGTTGCGCACGGCGAGCGCCCGCTCCTCGCGCGCCTCCGACTTGCCCTCGCGGTGATTCAGGATCAGGCGCTGGCCCTCGTACGCGAAGGCGTTCTGGAGCGTCAGCGACGCGCCCTCGCCCTGGATCATCAGCGAGCGGGTCTCGTGGGCGCCGTAGCTGGTGCTGCACTGGGCCATGACGCCGGACGGGAAGCGCAGGGTGAACGCGACGCTCTCCTCGACCTCGCGGTAGAGCGGGTCGTCGGGGGATTGGATCTGCGCCTGCACCGAGACCGGCTCCTCGCCGGTGAGCGCCCGCACGCCGTTGAGGCAGTAGAGCCCGATGTCGGGCAGCGCCCCGCCGCCGGCGAGGGCCGCCTTCAGCCGCCACTGCTCCGGCAGGCTCATCGTCTGGGCGTTGACCGCCTGGATCAGCTTCGGCCGGCCGAGCTTGCCCGAGCGGTAGAGCCGCACGACCTCGCGGTTGTGCGGCTCGTACTGGCAGCGATAGGCGATCATCAGCTTCACGTTCGCCTGGGCGCAGGCGTCGATCATCGCCCGCGCCTCCGCCGCGGAGGCGGCCATCGGCTTCTCGCACAGGACGTGCTTGCCGGCCTTGGCGGCGGCGAGAACCTGGTCGCGATGGAGCGCGTTCGGGGTGACGACGTAGACCGCCTTGACCGCCGGGTTCCGCGCCAGGGCGTCCCAGCCGTCGTAGCCGTGGACCGCCTCGGGGGCGATGCCGTACTGCGCCGCCACCGCCTTGGCCTTCTCGGGCGAGCCCGACATCAGCGCCACGGGGCGCGCCTTGCGGCTCTCGCCGAAGGCCGGGAGGATCTCCTCGAGGCTGAGCCGGCCGAGCCCGACGACCGCGAACCCGACCCGCTCGCCCGGGGGCAGCGGCGCCGGCGGCGGGGGTGCGGGCCGGTCGGAGGGGCCGCGCCAGTTCGGAAACGTCACCCGGCCGTTCTCGACCTTGCCGGTATCGACCGGCACCTGCGGCCCGGGCGTCTGCGCCGCGGCGCCGCCGAGACCCGCGAGCGTCGCGCCGCCGGCCAGCATCAGGGAACGGCGCGAGAGGGTGGTCAGGTCGTCCGGCATGAGCCTCGCCCGGAAGAGGAATCGTGCCGGGCGAACGTATCGCGGGTGGCGGGGTTCCGGACATGCGAAGGGCCGGCACGGGGCCGGCCCTCGCGGATCGCTGCGAGCGCGGTTACTCGCCCGCCATCATCTCCGGCGAGAAGTGGCCGCACCAGTCGCCGGCCGAGACCACCGGCCACAGGCCGTGATCCTGGGGTCCCGGCTGGCTCACCGGCGGGTTGAACCGGCACAGGCCCTCGTCGCCCTGCGCGGCGGCGCCGTTCAGCTTGTGGTCGTCGTAGAACCGGCAGCTCCGGCACATCGCGTTCTGGGTCATGTCGGCCATGGTGGCGCCTCCCGTCTCGCCCGTCGCCGCGAGGGCGGGACGGGCACATTAGAAGATTTCCAATCGGGCTGATAACGGGCGGCGTCCCGGCCCGGTTCCCGGACGTCCACAGCCATCCGACGCGGCGCTGCGCCGCCTTGAACAAAGGGCGAACGTGTCGCATCTCGTCACGATGGACGACGCGCTGAAGACAAAACTCGGCATCCTCGCCGACGCCGCCAAGTACGACGCCTCCTGCGCCTCCTCGGGCGCCCCGAAGCGCCGGGCGGCGAAGGACGGGCTCGGGTCGACCACGGGAGCGGGGATCTGCCACGCCTACACGCCGGACGGGCGCTGCGTCTCGCTGCTCAAGATCCTGCTGACCAACTACTGCCTGTTCGACTGCGCCTATTGCGTCAACCGGCGATCGTCCAACGTGCGGCGCGCGGCCTTCACCGTCGAGGAGGTCGTGACCCTCACGGTGGAGTTCTACAAGCGCAACACCATCGAGGGGCTGTTCCTCTCGTCGGGCATCATCCGCTCGCCCGACCACACCATGGAGCGGATGATCCGGGTCGCGAAGACCCTGCGCCAGAAGCACGGGTTCCGCGGCTACATCCACCTCAAGACCATTCCCGAGGCGAGCCCGTGGCTGATCGAGCAGGCCGGGCTGTTCGCCGACCGGCTGTCGATCAACCTGGAATTGCCGAGCGAGGCCAGCCTGGAGCGCCTTGCCCCCGAGAAGGACGGCGCCGCGATCGAGACCGCGATGGGCCAGATGCGCGAGCGCATCGCCGAGGCGAAGGAGGAGCGCCGCCGCTTCTCGCCGGCCGGGCAGTCGACCCAGGTCATCGTCGGGGCCGACGCCACCACCGACGAGGCGCTGATCCGCAAGAGCGCGGCGCTCTACGACCGGCACGACCTCAAGCGGGTCTATTATTCCGCCTTCAGTCCGATCCCGGACGGGACCGCGATCCTGCCGCTGAAGGCGCCGCCGCTCCAGCGCGAGCACCGGCTCTACCAGGCCGACTGGCTGCTGCGGTACTATGCGTTCACCCCCGACGACGTGGCGCAGGCGGCCGAGGGCGGGATGCTCGCCCTCGACATCGACCCGAAGCTCGCCTTCGCGCTCAAGCACCGCGAGCGGTTTCCCGTCGACGTGAACACCGCCGACCGTGAGTTGCTGCTGCGGGTGCCGGGGCTCGGGGTGCGGGCGGTCGACCGGATCGTGGCGGCGCGGCGCCACGCGCGGCTGCGCCTCGACGACGTCGCGCGGCTGACCTCCGGCCTCAAGCGCGCCCGGCCGTTCCTGGTCGCCGCCGACTACACCCCGGGCGGCCTCGGCGACCGGCTGGATCTGCGCACCCGCCTCGCCGAGCCGCCGCAGCAGCTCAGCCTGTTCGGATGAGCCGGTTCGAATGAGTCCTCTGCGCAGCGTCCGCCTCGGACCGGGGGCCGACCTCGCCGGCTTCCGGGCCGCCTGCCGGAGCCTGATCGCGGCCGGCGTGCCGCCCGAGGCCGTGGGATGGACCGAAGCCCGCGAGCCCGGCCTGTTCGGCGCGGCCGGGGACGAGAGCGGCCCGCCCCTGCGCCTGCCGCGGGCCGTCGCCGATCTGGTCCCGGCGGTGCTGCCCCACCGCGACCCGGAGCGCCACGCCCTGCTCTACCGGCTGATCTGGCGGGTCGGCGCGGGCGAGCGCCACCTGCTCGAGGTCGCAAGCGACCCGCTGGTCCACCGGCTGCTGCGGATGCGCAAGGCGGTCGGCCGCGACCTGCACAAGATGCATGCCTTCCTGCGCTTCCGCCGGGTGCCGGGAGCGGGCGCCCGGGAGACATTCGCCGCGTGGTTCGAGCCCGACCACCACATCCTGGAGGCCGCGGCGCCGTTCTTCGTCGCGCGCTTTCCCGCCTTCGACTGGTCGATCCTGACGCCCGACGGCTCGGCGCACTGGGACGGCGCGGCGCTCGTCTTCGGTCCGCCGGGGCGGCGCGAGGACGTGCCGGCCGACGATCCCTTCGAGGACGGCTGGTGCCATTACTACGCCACCACCTTCAACCCGGCCCGCACCAACCCGGCGGCGATGCGGGCCGAGATGCCGAAGAAGTACTGGCGCAACCTGCCGGAGGCGGCGGCGATTCCCGCGCTGGTGCGCGGCGCGCAAGGCCGGGTCGCCGCGATGATCGAGCGCGAGCCGGTCCTGCCGGCCAAGCGGGTCCCGGCCCGGGCACTTGCCGCGATGGCGGAGCAGGAGCCGGATTCCCTCGACGCCCTCAACGCGGTGATCCGCCGCTCCGAGCCGCTGGTGCCGGGGGCGACGCAGGCGGTGCTCGGCGAGGGGCCGGTCGGGGCGGCGATCGCCTTCGTGGGCGAGCAGCCGGGCGACCAGGAGGACCTTCAGGGCCGCCCCTTCGTCGGGCCGGCCGGTCGCCTGCTGACCCGCGCGATGGCCGAGGCCGGCCTCGACCGCGACGCCGCCTACCTCACCAATGCGGTCAAGCACTTCAAGTTCGAGCAGCGCGGCAAGCGCCGCATCCACCAGAGCCCGACCGCCGGCGAGGTCAGCCACTACCGCTGGTGGCTCGACCGCGAACTGGCCTTCGTGGCGCCGCGGCTCGTGGTGGCGCTCGGCGCGACCGCCGTCCTGGCGCTGACCGGCCGCCCGATCCCGGTCACCCGCGCCCGCGGGCCGGCCGAGTTCCCGGGACGGCCGTTCCGCGGCTTCGTCACCGTCCACCCGTCCTACCTGCTGCGCCTGCCGGACGAAGCCCGGGACGAGGCCTACGTCGCCTTCGTGGACGATCTGCGCCGGGTTCGGGCGACGGCCGGGACGCTGACCGTGTGATACCGATCATCGCCTCGCGAGGCGGTTTCACGGCGATCCCGCAGGAATCGCCCGAAGCGATCGATCGGAAGCAGGATCATACGATTTCCGATTGATCGCTCGGCGATCCCTTGCGGGATCGCTTCGCGATGCGGAAATCGACTCCGCTCAGGTGCGCGCAGAGCTTTGCTCTGCGCCGCGCGGGCTGATGATACGGAATCCGGAAGCAATCTTCCGGATTCCGTATCACACGCAGTAGATCGCGACGGTGTGGTGAACCAGCGCGAACTCGATGCCGGCACGGCGCAGGGCCGCGACGGCGGTGCCGTGGCTGCGCGAGGTTTCCGGCACCACCTCGTCGTTCTCCAGGCGGCGGATCGTCGAGAGCGACAGGCCGCTCGCGTGGGCCAGATCGTGCATCGACCAGTCGAGCAGCCCGCGGGCGGCGCGGATGTGCCGGCCCCGGATCGCCCGCCCCGGATGGCGGCCGCCGGGTCCCCCGTCCGAGGAAGCGACGGACGGCGTGCCGCGGCCGCACCCGTCCGCCGGGCTGCTCAGGAGGCAGCCGAGCGACGGCTCGATGGGCAGGGACACCGGATTGGCCAAGAGGGTACTCGTCACGACGAGGTGTTTCCCAAAAACTGCTGCGGCAACCGGGAGTAGCAAATTTCGCGTCGATCTGCAATGCGAAGGTTGAATTGATCGTGTCGCCGTCGAGTATATGCGCAATATTGATAGGCATTTCGCAATCCCGATAGTCATGGCGACGACTGCGGGAGTGCTCCGGTCCGAAGGAGACGCCCCGCCTTGCCCGGCGGCGCTCGGCCCGTCATGCGGAATCCGAATGATCGCCCGGCGGTTCCTGCGGAATCGCTTCAGGCGACCGCAAGCGGGCGCGGGCGCGACGCGGATTCCGGCTTCGCTCACGCCTGTGAAGCCTCCGGCTCCACCGCGCGGGCTGACGATACGATGACGGGAACGAATCGTCCGGACCTCGTATCGTCAGCCATCAAGGTCGGTTTGCCGCCGGCGCGCGCCGGTCTCGACCCGCCGGAGGCCGCCGCGACCGGCGGAGGCCCGCCTCCGGCGAAAGGCGATTTTTACAACCAGAGATTTTATCGAGGAAGGCAGACAAGTCTTCCGATAGAGCCGGCACTGCCCCTCGAAGGTCACCGAGACTTCTTCCTGCGATCCTCATGGCCAGGGCAGCGATGTCGGGGACTCTCGTCCTGTGACGCGGTTGCGTATCGTTCGACTGGATTGCCCTTCGGGCCGTTCGGCGGCCTGGACACGGCTCGAGGTCCGCAAGCTGGCCCGAGCGCAGCCGGGCGGCGGCCGGGATCGGCACGCTGTCGGACGACACCGCGGCCGCGGCGCGCTCGGCCGGCGAGCGGCTGCAGGCGACGATCGCGCATTTCCGCCGCGAGGCCGCGCACCGGACGCGGGCGGCCGGCGGCCTTCCGCCGCCGGTTCCGACCATGCTACGAACCGAGGCTCCAGGGGCGGCTAACCTCCTGCCCTTCCTCGACAAAGCCCGGTTACGCACCATGCCCGCCATCGACGCCGCCGCCTTTCTCCGGGATCTCCACGCCCTGCGCGAGATCGGCCGCTTCCGCACCGGCGTGCATCGCCCGACCTACTCGCCGCAGGACATGGAATCCCGGCGCTGGCTGATGGACCGGATGGCGGAATGCGGCCTCGACCCGTCGATCGACGGGGTCGGCACCGTGCTCGGGCGCCATCCCGGGCCGGGTCCGCACCTGCTGGTCGGCAGCCACATCGAGACCCAGAACGAGGCCGGCTGGCTCGACGGGGCGCTCGGCGTCGTCGCGGGCCTCGCCCTCGCCCGGGCCGGGCTGCCGGTCGACGTCGTCGCCTTCGCCGACGAGGAGGGGCATTTCGACGTCGGCTTCCTCGGCAGCCGCTCGGCGATCGGCGACCTCGCCGAGGCCGAGATCGATGCCGGCCGCAACAGCCACGACGGCACGCCCCTGCGCGACGCCCTGGCGGCGGCGGGCCTCGCGGGCCTGCCGCGCCTGCGCCTCGATCCCGCCCGCTACCGCGGCTTCCTCGAGATGCACATCGAGCAGGGGACGCGGCTGGAGGGCGCCGGCCACGCGGTCGGCATCGTCACCGGCATCGTGGCGATCTGGCAGTGGCGCATCGTGATCGAGGGCGGGCAGGACCATGCCGGCGGCACCACCATGGCCGAGCGGCGCGACGCCGGCCTCGCCGCCGTGCGGCTGCTCGCGGCGATCGACCGGGAGTTTCCGCGCCTGTGCGGCGAGGCCAGTACCTGGACCACCGGGCGCATCGTCCTCGATCCGGGGGCGGCGAGCATCATCCCGGGCCGGGCCGAGATCCTGTTCCAGTTCCGCGACGTCGCGGTGCCGGTGCTGGAGCGGATGGAGGCCGGCCTGCGGGCGCTGGTGCGGGAGAGCAACCGGCGCGAGCGCTGCACCGCCCGGCTGGAGGCGGTGTCGCGCGCCACGCCCGCCCTGTGCGATCCGGACCTGATGCGGGCCCTGTCCGGGGCGGCCGAGGCGATCTGCCCCGGCAACTGGCAGGCCCTGCCCTCGGGCGCCGGCCACGACGCCCAGAACCTCGCCCGCATCATGCCAGCCGCGATGCTGTTCGTGCCCTCGATCGGCGGGGTCAGCCACCACTGGGCCGAGGACACCCGCGAGGAGGATCTCGTGCAGGGCCTCCGCGTCCTCGGCGAGGCCGCGGAGCGGATCCTGGCCGGCTGAGACTCGGGCGGGCGCCCGCCCGCCGCCCGCGCCGCGACCGCCACGGCGGATGGCCGCGGACTTGCCTCCGTCGCCGCAGTCGTGGAAAGATCCTGGCCGGGTGACGTTAGGTCATCTCGGAAGAGGCGGGCGGGCGGTCGATGCGGACACCTTCCGAGTGCCGGGCGTGCCGGGACGACGAGCCGCTTCCGTTCGCCTTCACCATGGCGTTCCAGCCGATCGTCGATCTCACGCACCACCGGGTCTGGGGCTACGAGGCGCTGGTGCGCGGGCCGGCGGGCGAGCCAGCCTCCACCATCCTGTCGCAGGTCACCGACGACACCGTGTACCGGTTCGACCAGCAGGCGCGGGTGCGGGCGATCGAGCTGGCGGCCGGCCTCTTCCGGGACGATCCCGAGGCGCGGCTCTCGGTCAACTTCCTGCCGAACGCGGTGCACGAGCCGGTCGCCTGCATCCGCCGCTCCCTCGACGCCGCGCGGCGGGTCGGCTTCCCGCCCGACCGCATCGTGTTCGAGTTCACCGAGAAGGAGCGCCTGCGCGATCCCGGCCACGCCGCCCGGATCGTCGCGGCGCACCGCCAGCACGGCTTCCTCACGGCGCTGGACGATTTCGGCGCCGGCTATGCCGGCCTCAGCCTGCTCGCCGATTTCCGCACCGACCTCGTCAAGATCGACATGGGCCTGATCCGCGGCCTCGACGCCGACCCGGTGCGCGCCACGATCGTCGCGACCCTCCTCGACCTCGGCCGTCGCCTCGGGATCGCGGTCATCGCCGAGGGCGTCGAGACCGATGCCGAGGTCGCGGCCCTGCGCGAGGCCGGCGCCACCCTGTTCCAGGGCTACCGCTTCGCCCGGCCGCTCGTCGAAGGGCTGCCGGCGGTCGACTGGCCCTGACGAGGCGGCTCGGCCCTCATCGCTCCTCGTCGCGGCGCCGGTCGCTCGCGCCGAGCGGCAGGTCGATCGAGCAATGCACCGTGTCCTCGCCGAGGGTGTAGCGGGTCCGGGCGTCGAGGGCGTAGGGCAGGGCGCGCTCGATCAGCTCGCGCCCGTAGCCGTGGCGGACCGGGGCGTCGACGTCGCGGGTGATGCCCTCCTCGATCCATTCGAGGATCAGCCGCCGCCTCTCCTGCTCGGTCGCGTCGATCCGCCAGGTCACCGTCAGCCGCCCGTTCGGGCTCGCCAGGGCGCCGTACTTGCGGGCGTTGGTGGCGAGTTCGTGCAGGGCCAGGGTGAAGGTCTGCACGCTGGCCTTGCGCAGGGACACGTCGGGGCCTTCGAGGACGATCCGGTCCTCCATCTCGGCGGCGCCGAGCGCGTCGAGCTCCGAGCGGATCAGGCCGCGCAGGGTGATCGGGTGCTCGCCGGCGCGCGAGAGCAGGCCCTGAACCCGCGACAGGGCGGTGAGGCGGTCGTTGAACTGGTCGCGGAAGGCGTCGAGGGAGTCGCTCGCCGTCATGGTCTGCTCGGCGATCGAGCGCACCACCGCGATGAGGTTGCGGGTGCGGTGCTGCAGCTCCGCCACCATCACGTTCTGCTGCTCCTGCATCTGGCGCAGGTCGTCGACGTCGGTCGAGGTGCCGAGCCACTCGACGACCTCGCCGCGGGCGTCGTGGACCGGCATCGCCCGCATCTTGAACCAGCGGTAGCGGGTCTCGCCCGCCGGGGCGATCCGGCCCTCCATCTCGAACAGGCCGGTGCGGCCCGCCGCCGCCCAGGCCGCCGCGACCTGCTCGCGGTCCTGCGGGTGCAGCGCCCGGAGCCAGCCGAGGTCCTGGCTCGCGGTCTCCGACAGGCTGGTATAGGCGGTCCATTGCGGGCTGGTCCAGGTCAGCCGGCCGTCGCCGTCGGCGCGCCAGACCAGTTGCGGGATGCCCTCGACGAGGGCGCGCAGGCGGCGCTCGCTCGCCATCTGGCGTTCCTCGGCCTGCTTGCGCGCCGTGATGTCGACGAAGGTCACGACCACGCCGGCGATGAAGTTGTCGACGCTGCGGTAGGGCAGCACCCGCACGATGTACTGCGCGCCCGTCGTCGAGCCGGTGATCTCGCGCTCGACCACGCTGAGCGTGCGCAGCACCCGGCGGGCGTCGTCCTGCAGTTCCTCGTAGGCGATGCGCGACTTGATGTGGCCGATCGGCCGGCCGGTATCGGACTCGACGAGGTGGAAGATCTCGGCCACCGTCGGGGTGTAGTTCGTCACCCGCAGCTCGTTGTCGAGGAACACCGTCGCGATCTGGGTGCTCTCGAGGAAGTTCTTGAGGTCGCTGTTGGCCCGGCCGAGTTCCTGCACCCGGTGCCCGAGTTCGCCGTTGACGGTGGTCAGTTCCTCGTTGACCGATTGCAGCTCCTCCTTCGAGGTCTCCAGTTCCTCGTTGGCGGATTGCAGCTCCTCGTTGAGCGACTGGTACTCCTCGTTGGAGGATTTCAGCTCCTCGTTGGTGCTCTCGAGCTCCTCGATCGTCGCCTGGAGCCGGTCCTTGATCGTGCGCAGCTCGGCTTCGAGCCGTTCGGTGTGCTCGGTGTGGCTCGGCAGGGCGGCGGCGGGATCGGCCGCGGCGGCGGCGCCGTCCTTGAACAGCACGAAGAAGCTCAGCGTCGGGTTCGGGCCGTCGCGCACCGGCTCGACCACGATGTCGACCATCAGGGTGTGGCCGTTCTGGCCGATCCGCAGGCCGTCCGCCTGGACCGTCTCGCCGGTCTCGGCGGCCCTGGTCAGCACCGTGCGCAGGTCCAGGCGCAGGTCGGGATGGATGAGCTGGAGCAGGTTCAGGCTGGCCGCGCCCCCGGCCGGGTCGATGTAGCGCCCGGTGCGCCCGGAGAAGTGCAGGACGTTGTAGGCCTCGTCGGCGATGACGTAGGCCGGGGCGAAGCGCTCGGCGAAGCGCTCGGCCCGCCGCACCAGCGGCGTCTCCGCCGGGCGCGGCCGCTCCGCCGTCAGGCCGCCGCCGACGAGGCGCCGGTCCACCGCGGCGAACGGGAAGTCCGGCAGGATCCGCTGCCCGGTCTCGATCCGGCGGAAGATGCGCGAGCGGCTCTCGACCGGAGCGAACAGCTTGGTGTGGCGCGAGGTGTTCTCGGAATTGCCCAGGAACAGGAACCCGTCCGGCTTCAGGGCGAAGTGGAACAGCGGCACCACCCGGTCCTGGAGGTCGGCGTCGAGGTAGATCAGCAGGTTGCGGCACGACACGAGGTCGAGGCGCGAGAACGGCGCGTCCTTGACGATGCTGTGCTGGGAGAAGATGCACATCTCCCGCAATTCCTTGACGATGCAGTAGGTGTTGCCCTCGCGGACGAACCAGCGCGCCAGCCGCTCCGGCGTCAGGTCGGCCGCGATGCTGGCGGCGTAGCGGGCGGCCCGGGCCGAGGCGAGGGCGCGGCCGTCGAGGTCGGTGGCGAAGATCTGGACCTGCGGCACCTCGTCGAGCGTCGCCATGTGCTCGCGCAGCAGGATGCCGATCGAGTACGCCTCCTCGCCCGTCGAGCAGCCGATCACCCACACCCGGAGCTGGTCGTTGCGCGTCTTGTTCTCGAACAAAGCCGGGATTACCTCGCGTTCGAGCAGATCGAACTCGCGCGGGTCGCGGAAGAACTGGGTGGCGCCGATCAGCAGGTCGTTGAACAGTTGCAGCGCCTCGTCGGGCCGGCCGCGCAGGATCTCCTCGTAGTGCCGCAGGGTCGCGGCCTGCACCACCTGCATCCGGCGCTGGACCCGGCGCAGGAACGTGCCGGGCTTGTAGCCGTGGAAGTCGTGGCCGGTCTTGTTGCGCAGGATCGCCGCGATGGTGGCGAGCGCCGCGGCGGTCTCGGCCGGGTCGAGGCGGGCGGAGGCCAGACCCTGCTCGCCGACCTGGGCGATGCAGGCGCCGATCCGCTCGATCAGCCCGTCGAGGGGCAGGACCGCGTCGGCGAGCGCCGCGGCGCTGTTGCTGGCGGCGAGCCCGCCGGAGCGGGATTCCTCGGTCTCCTCGGCCAGGGTCAGGCCGCCGCCCTCCTTGACCGCCTTGAAGCCGAGGGTCCCCTCGCCCCCGGTCCCGGCGAGGACGACCGCGAGGCCGTGCCCGTCCTCCTCCCGGGCGAGGGAGACCAGGAAGCTGTCGATCGTGCCGCGCTCCCCGACCCTCTGCTCCGCCGGGCGCAGCCGGAACCGGCCGCCGTCGAGGCTCAGGATCACGTTGGCGTCCGGCAGGTAGAGCCGGCCGCCCTCGGGCTGCGCGCCGTCCACGACCGGGCTCGTGCTCCGCCCCGCCTCCGCGAGCGCCCGGGCGAGGGCGTCCTCGTCCAGCGCCTCGCGGTGCTGGAGCACCACCACCAGGGCGGCGTGCTCGGGGATCGGCACCCGGGCGAGGAGGGGATGGAGCGAGCGCGTATCCGCCCCCGACGCACTGACGGCGACGATCACGGTGGGCCGGCTCGCGGGATCGTCCGGCTCGGGCGGTGTGGCCACGATCGCTTCCTGTGGTCGTTGCGCCGGCATCGGGAGCGCGGCGCAGGGCATTCCTCCGCGCGGCAGTACCTCAAGACCGCGCGGTTGCCGCGGCCATGGTGTCGCAGGCGTGGCATCTCACGCCTCCGGCTCGCCCGGCGGGCGCGTGCCCGACCCGGTGAGCAGCGCCCGGCGCACCGTGTCGGCGTAGTGGCGGTATTCCCGGGCCCGGTCCCCGTACATCTCGGCCACCGCGGCGCGGCCGTTCCGGCGCCCCTCCTCGGCCATGCGCTCCACCAGCTCGGCCCGCTCCTCGATGATGCGCAGGGCGACCCGGAGGGCCTCGTCGACCGCGCCCTCCTGCTCGTGGGCCACCGCCTCGGCCGTGAAGGCGTGGCCGACCTGGCAGCGGAAGCGCAGGGGACTGGCGCCGCGGATGTCCGACAGGACACCGCTGCAATGCGGGCAGGTCAGGGCCACCGGATCGCCGAGCCGGCGCAGGACGCCGCTGTCGATCCGCTCGCCGGCGGCGATATCGACCTCGAGGCGGATCTCCGCCGGGACCGGCCGCGCCGGGCCGGGAGCCTCGCGCACGAGGTCGGCGAGGACGTCGCCGATCCGCGCGCCGGGGATCGTCAGGTCGACGTTCACGGCCGCCAGCGCGCTGCGCGGCATCTCGTCGGCGAGGGCGTCGGCCGGGTCCTGCACGATGGTGACCCCGCCGCAGCGCCCAATCGCCTCCAGGCCCGAGGCCCCGTCGTTGAGCAGCCCGCTCAGCAGCACGCCGATCACCCGCGGGCCGTACGCCACCGCCGCCGAGCGGAACAGCGGATCGATCGAGGGCCGCGCCATGTTCTCGCGCGGGCCGCGCCCGAGGCGGATCAGGCCCTCGGCGAGGAGCAGGTGATGGTCGGGCACCCCGAGATAGATCTGGCCGGGCCGGATCGCGAGGCCGTCGCTCGCCGCCTGGACCGGCAGGCTCGCCGCCGCCGCCGTGACGGTGGCGAGCAGGCCGAGGCTGCGGGCCGGGACGTGCAGCACGACGAACACCGCCGCGGCGAGATCGGGCGGGAGGGCGTGCAGGATCGCCTTGAGCGGCGCCGTGGCGCCGGACGAGCCGCCGATCACGATGATGTCGCGGTGGGTCATCGGTTCTCCGGGGACCATGCGGGGGCGGCGCCCCGGCCGATCCTTGTGCGCCCGCCGCCGCCGCGCGGCCCTATCAATTGTTGCTCGCCGGCCGGATGCGGGCCGGACCTGCGCCGGGGACACTTGCGGGCGTCCGGCCGTCGCCATAAGGAGGGCGGAAATGCGTTGCGGATCAATAGTTTAACATCGTTCTAAACTGACCCCGGCCGATCCGCGCGCCCGCCGCAACCACCGGAAACCGCACCCATGACCGACGGCTCGACGTTCGCCCAGGCGTTCACGATCCTGTTCCGGGAGGGCCTCGAAGCCCTCCTGGTGATCTCGGCGCTCGCCGCCTTCCTGCGCCGGGCCGGCGCCGCCGAGCGGATCACCCCGCTCTATGCCGGCGCCGCCGCCGCGGCGCTCGCCAGCCTCGGCATGGCGTGGGTGTTCGAGACCTATTTCGACGGCAACCACAACGACCTGATCGAGGCCGTCGTGATGCTGCTCGCGGCCGCGCTGATGTTCTACATGAGCGGCTGGCTGTTCGTGCGGCAGGACCCGAAGGCGTGGCAGGCCGACCTCAACCGGCTCGCCGAGCGGGCGCTCGGCGCCGGCACGACCCTGTCGCTCGCCGGCATCGCCTTCCTGGCGGTGTTCCGCGAGGGCGCCGAGACGGTGCTGTTCCTCCACGCCCTCGCGCGCTCGGCCAATGGCTTCGACGGCGCGCTGCTCGCCGGCCTCGGCGTCGCGGCGCTCGCCCTCGCGGGCATGTTCGTGGCGATGCAGTGGCTCGCCCTGCGCCTGCCGCTGCGGCCGATGTTCCTGCTCACCTCGGCCTTCCTGTTCGTGATGGGCCTCAAGCTCGTCGGCGACGCGATCCAGGAGCTCCAGGAGCAGGTGATCGTGCCGGTCAGCAACGACGGCGTGCCGGACTTCGTGACCGGCCTCGGCTTCAACGGCTCCTGGGAGGCGCTGGGGATCCAGGGTGCGATCGTGCTCGCGGCTCTGGCCGGGATGGCCCTGATGCGGGTCCGCGGGCGGTCGAACGACCGGGCGGCGGCGCCGGCGCGGGTCGCCCCGCGCTGAGGGCGGGACCGGCGCCATCATCGGGACGGGGCCGCGAGGGGGCCGTCGCTTCGGGGCGACGGCCCCCTCGCCCTTGGTGCAGCCGTGTTCGCCGACGGGGAAGCCCGCCGCGGGCCCGCAGCCACGAGAGGGCTCCGGGAACCGGATCTCCAGCGTGGCCGTTCTCGACTCATCGGAACCGTCGCGCTTCGGGTGGACCGGGGCGCGACGGTTCCCCTCTCGTCAGCCGGGAATCCGTTCGATGATGTCGTGGGCCGTCACCTTCCTGATCGTCGCGCTGGTCGCCGCCCTCCTCGGTTTCGGCGGCGTCGCCGGCACCGCGGTCGAGGCCGCCAAGCTGGTGTTCTTCGTCGCCCTCGTGCTGTTCGCGGTCTCGGCCGTGACCGGGATGCTGCGCGGCCGCTCGCCCCGCCTCTGATCGCCGGGAGCCGACAATGCCGCGTCCGGCTCTCGCCCTCGCCGCCCTCCTCGGCCTCGGGTTCGCCTCCGCGGCGCAGGCCCAGGGCACCGCCCGCGGGGCGCAGGAGGGCGCCGCCCGCGGCGAGGCCATCGCCGGCCCGCTCGGGGCCGCGGTCGGCGGCGCCGTCGGGGCGGCGGTCGGCACCGCCAACAGCCTCCTGGGGATCGACCGGCGCGAGCGCTTCCGCCTCTACGCCATGGGCGAGCGCCGGCCGTCCTTCGCGTTCTCCGGGCCGGTCCGCGTCGGCACCGTCCTGCCGGAGGGCGGGGTGGTGTACTACGACGTGCCGCCGGAATTCGCTCTCAGGGGCGTCAACTACACGATCGTCAACGACCATCCGGTGCTGGTCGAGCCCGGCACCCGCCGCATCGTGGAGGTGATCGAGTGATGGCCAATCCCGGTCTGCCGCTCCCGGGCGATCCCGACGAGCCCCCGCCCGGCGCCCTGCCGCCGGGCCTGCCCGAGACCCCGCCGCCCGACGACGCGCCCCCGGCGCCCGCGCCGCAGCGCGATCCCGGCATCGACGAGCCGCCCGAGCCGGACGTGCCCGCGCCGCCGGTCGGCCCCGGGGCGCTGTAGATCGCGGCGTCGCCCGCAGGGCAATCGCTTCAAAGCGATGGCCCTGGTTTCCCGCTTAGCCTCAGGCGCCGGCGTTCGCATCCGCTCACTCGGCTCTCGCTCCGCTCTGCGTTCGAGGGGACATTCGTCCCCTCGAACCCGCTCCGCGGGGCGCTCTTCGCGCCCGCCATCAAGCATCGCCCGCCCGGCACCTTGTTGGAGCCGTGGCCGGTACGGTAGCAACGGCCCGGGGCGGAGCGACCGCCTCCGGGCCGTCGGCGTGCCGCGCGCCGGCGCAGGCCCGGACAGAACAACAAGGCTGTAGGCCAGGGAGGATCCGATGCCCCAGCACCCCGACGCCCGCGCGACCCGGGACCCGGCCGCCCGCGAGGCCGACCTGTTCGCCCGCCTGCCCGCGGCGCTCGCCGCGGCCCTGCGCGCGCCGGCCTACGCCGCCCACCTCGCCGGGATCGACCCGGATTCCGTCGCCGACCGCGCCGCCCTCGCCCGGCTGCCGGTCCTGCGCAAGGGCGAGATGCCGGCGCTCCAGCGCGCCGCCTTGCCCTTCGGCGGCTTCGTGCCGGGGGAGGTGGGGGGCTTTGCCCGGCTGTTCACCTCGCCGGGGCCGATCTTCGAGCCGCAGCGCAGCGGCGACGATCCGTGGGGCGGCGCCCGCTGCCTCGCCGCCGCCGGCTTCGCGCCCGGCGAGGTGGTGCTCAACACCTTCGGGTATCACCTGACGCCGGGCGGCTTCATCTTCGACACCGCCGCCCGGGCGCTCGGCTGCGCGGTGATCCCGGCCGGGCCCGGCAACGTCGAGCAGCAGCTCGACCTCATCGAGGCCTACCGGCCGGCCGGCTATTGCGGCACGCCGGACTTCCTGCGGATCCTGGTCGAGGCGGCGGGCAAGGCCGGGCGCGACGCCTCGTCCCTGCGCAAGGCGCTCGTCTCGGGTGCGGCCTTCCCGCCCTCGCTGCAACAGGAAATCGCCGGCCACGGCATCGACGCCTACCAGGCGTTCGCGACCGCCGACGTCGGGTTCATCGCCTACGAGACCGCCGCCCGCGAGGGGCTGGTGGTCAACGAGGACATCCTCCTGGAGATCGTCCGGCCGGGCACCGGCGACCCGGTGCCGGAGGGCGAGGTCGGCGAGATCGTCGTCACGGTGCTCGACCCCGACCGGCCGCTGATCCGCTACGCCCTCGGCGACCTCACGGCGGCCCTGCCGGGGATCAGCCCGTGCGGGCGCACCGGGCCGCGCATCCGCGGCTGGATGGGCCGGGCCGATCAGGCCGCGAAGGTGAAGGGCATGTTCGTGCGTCCCGAACAGGTCGCCGAGATCGCCCGCCGCCACCCCGAACTGGGGCGCCTGCGCCTCGTCGTCACCCGCGCCGACGAGGCCGACGCCATGACCCTGCGGGCCGAGGCGGCCTCGGGCGGCGCGGCGCTGGCCGAGGCGGTCGGCGAGACCCTGCGGGCGGTGACGAAGCTGCGCGGCACGGTCGAGCTGGTCGCCCCCGGCACCCTGCCGAACGACGGCAAGGTCGTCGCCGACGAGCGGCCGGTCGGGTAGGCAGAGCCCGCTCCCGGTCCTGCCTCAGATCAGATGGACGGCGTGGGGCGCGAACAGGCCGATCGCCACCATCGCGATCCCGGCGATGCCCAGCGCGCCGCCCGCGAAGGCGAGGGCGACGATGCCGGTGATGACCTGCGCCGAGGCCAGCACGATGCCGATCTGGAACGCCGCGGAGGCGATCTCGTAATGGTGGTAGCGCGCCAGCGCGAGGTCGCGCTTCTCCTCGGCCGCCTTGGCCTTGGCGGCGAGTTCCTTGCGGCCCTCGCCGGTCGCCGGGTCGGACTCCCACCGCGCCATCGTCTTCGCCCAGTCGTCGAGCTGCTTGCGCACCGCGTCGGAGGGGACGCCCTGGCTCGCCAGGGTCAGCTCCTCGCCGGCGGTCTTGAGGACGGTGCTGCGGATGGTGCGGGCCTGGAAATACGCCCACACGTTGGAGGCCTCGACGTTGGCGCCGAGGGCGTCGGTCTGCGCGCTCTTGGCCAGGGTCTCGCCCAGCGCGAGGAACAGCGCCAGCACCGAGATCAGCAGGGCCACCTTCTTGTTGGATGAATCGACCGCACCGTGCCCGCCCGACATCGCGTCCCCCTTGTGCAAGCGTCCGTCACAGGATGCCCCCGGCGGGGCGCCGCCTTCATAGCGGCGCCGGCGCGAAGCGCCAGCCCTTGCGGAAGGCCGGCCCCCTTCCCAGCGTCGCACCGATGCGCGAAGCAGAGGGCCTCCCAGGGAGAAGACCCGTGCGCCGATCGCTCCTCGTCCTGCCGCTGATCCTGCTCGCCGCGCCCGCCGCGGCCGAGGCGCCGCGCTGGCCCGCGACCTATCTCGGCCGGGTCGAGCTGACGGCGGTGATGCAGACGCTGAACGCCCGCCTGCTGGCGAGCCGCAGCGCCACCGCAACGCTGGAGGGCTGGTGCGGCGGCCACGGCATGGCGGCCGCGCCGGCCCGGCTCTCGGCCGGCCTCGTGCCCGGGGCCGAGAAGCCGGCCGAGGCGGCGACGCGCCAGCGGCTCGGGGTCGGCCCGGACGAGCCGCTGCGCTACCGCCGGGTGCGCCTCGCCTGCGGCGACCGCGTCCTGTCGGAGGCCGACAACTGGTACGTGCCGGCGCGGCTGACGCCCGAGATGAACCGCCTGCTGGACACCACCGACACGCCGTTCGGCCGCGCGGTGCAGCCGCTCGGCCCGACGCGCCAGACGGTCGCGGCGGACCTGCTGTGGCAGCCGCTGCCCGACGACTGGGAGCAGGCCGCGCCGCCCCCCGCCGCCTGCGGCGAGCAGGCGATCCCCGGGCACTGGCTGCGCCACCGCGCGGTGCTGTTCACCGCCGCCCGCGAGCCGTTCTCGGAGGTGGTCGAGACCTACACGGCGGCGGTGCTCGACTTCGCCCGCGCCCCCCGCCCGGCCGACCCGGCCTGCCCGACCCCCTGAACCGGCGCCCTCAGCAGAGGCGGACCCACAGCACCCGGGCGATCCAGGCGAGGTCCGCGTTCGCCACCCGGCGGGGTTCGGTTCCGGCGAGATAGGTCGATCGTGCGCTCCGCTGCGCCAGTTCGCCCGCCGCCCAGCCGCCGTCGGCGAGGTGCAGGACGACGCGGTCGCCGGGGCGCACCGGTTCGGTCGCGCTGACGACCAGGAGGTCGCCGTCGCGGTAGGCCGGGGCGAGGGCGTCGCCCTCCGCCGCGACGGCGAAGCAGCGGTCGGCGTCGGGCCCCGGGAACGCGAAGTCCTCGCCGGGGGCCTCCGGCAGGTCCGCCGGGCCGAGGGCGCCGGCCCAGGCGGTGGTGATCCGCGGCATCGCATCCGGCGTCGCGTCGGGGAGCGGCAGCGTCAGGAACGTCGTCAGATCGGTGCCGGTGGCGTCGAGGACCTTCGCGATCGACTCGGTCGAGGGCCAGCGCCGGCGCCCGTCCGGGCCGACGCGCTTCGAGCGGTTGAAGCTCGTCGCATCGAGCCCGGCCCGCCGTGCGAGGGCGGACGGGCTGAGCCCGTGGCGGCGGGCGAGGCCGTCGATCGCCGCCCAGATCCGGTCGTGGGTGAGCCGGTCCCGGGAGAGCATGGAAGAGGCTTCCGACACGCCGACCGCCCTCCCCGCGCTGGACACCGCGGAGAGAACGCTCACGGCCCCGCAATGGTGCCGCGCCGGCCGGCGGGCGCGTTGCGGCCCGGCCACCGCCCGGCTATTGCCGGCCGGCAACCCGAGGGCGGAGGGCCGCGTGACGCTCATCTACAAGATCTGCCCCGCCGGCCTGTGGCGCGAGGCCGAGGCCGCCGGACGCTTCGACGGCGCGCCGGTCGACCGCACCGACGGCTACATCCATTTCTCGACCGCCGCCCAGGCGCGGGAGACCGCGGGCAGGCACTTCGCCGGCCAGGGCGACCTCGTGCTCGTCGCGGTCGAGGCCGGGGCGCTGGGTGCCGCCCTGCGCTGGGAGCCGTCCCGCGGCGGCGCGCTGTTTCCCCACCTCTACGCGCCCCTCGATCTCGCGGCGGTGCGCGGCACGGTACCCCTGCCCCTGGGGCCGGACGGCGCCCACGTCTTCCCGTCCGGTTTCGAGGGCTGAGCCGTGCTGCCGACCCTGTTTCCCCTCGCCCGCCCGCTCCTGCACGCCCTCGACGCCGAGACCGCCCACGGGCTGACGATCCGGGCGCTGTCGCTGCTGCCGCGCCGCGCGCCGCCCGCCGACGACCCGCGCCTCGCCGTGACGGTGCTGGGGCGGCGCTTCCCCAACCCGGTCGGGCTCGCCGCCGGCTTCGACAAGGGCGCCGAGGTGCCCGACGCGCTCCTGTCCCTCGGCTTCGGCTTCGTCGAGGTCGGCGGCGTGGTGCCGCGGCCCCAGCCCGGCAACCCGCGCCCGCGGGTCTTCCGCCTGCCCGCCGACGGCGCGGTCATCAACCGCTTCGGGCTCAACAGCGCCGGGCTCGACGCCGTCCGCGCCCGCCTGGAGGCCCGCCGCGGGCGGCCCGGGATCGTCGGCGTCAACATCGGCGCCAACAAGGATTCGTCCGACCGGCTGGCCGACTACGTCGCCTGCACCCGGGCTCTCGCCGGCCTCGTCGATGTCATCACCGTCAACGTGTCGTCGCCCAACACCCCGGGCCTGCGCGACCTCCAGGGCGAGGCGTTCCTCGACGACCTGCTCGCCCGGGTGGTCGAGGCCCGCGACGGCGCCGGCGCTCCGCGCCCGGCCGCGATCCTGCTCAAGATCGCCCCCGATATCGGCCTCGACGCCCTCGACGCGATGACGGCGACCGCCAAGCGCCGCGGCCTCGACGGGCTGGTGGTGTCGAACACCACCGTGGCGCGGCCGGCGAGCCTGACCGAGACCGCGACCGCCCGCGAGGCCGGCGGCCTGTCCGGCCGGCCGCTGTTCGGCCCCTCGACCCGGCTCCTCGCCGAGACCTTCTTGCGGGTCGGCCCCGACCTGCCGCTGGTCGGCGTCGGCGGGGTCGATTCGGCCGACGCCGCCTGGGCCAAGCTGCGGGCCGGAGCGCGGCTGGTCCAGCTCTACTCGGCCCTGGTTTATGCCGGCCCGGGCCTCGTCGGCACGATCAAGCGCGGGCTTCTCGCCCACATGCAGCGCGAGGGCGTGACCGACCTCGCGGCGGTGGTCGGGCGCGACGCGGCGGAACTGGCGAAGGCGGCGTGAGCCTTCAGGACCCGTCCCGCCCTCCGGCGAAACCCGGCAATCCCGGCAGCGGCGCCATCCAGGGGATGCGATGAGCGAGTTGGGTCTGGTCGCGGGGCGGCAGCGCCGCCGGGTCGTCGAGGCTGGCGGTGGTGACGTCGACCTCGTCGGGCAGGTCGTCGCGGGCATAGGTCAGCGGCGTGCCGCACGCGCCGCAGAAGCCCCGGACGACGCCGGGGCTCGACCGAAAAACCTTCGGCGTGCCCGCGACGAGGCGCAGGTCGGCGCGGCGCACCGTGAACCACGCCACCGCCGGCGCCCCGGCGACGCGCCGGCAGGTCGGGCAGTGGCACAGGGTCTCGTGCCAGGGGGTGCCGTGGGCCTCGTAGCGCACGGCGCCGCAGGCGCATCCGCCGGTCAGCATCCGGTCGCCTCCGCGAGCGCCGCCGGCCGCGGGCCCGGGAAGGCACGGCGGACGAGGCGGGGATAGAGCAGCGCCTGGCCGAGGCTGCGCGCGGCGAGGAAGCCGAGGATCGCCCACCACAGCCCGGCATTGCCGAGGCCGCGGGTGAGCAGCAGCAGCACGAGATAGGCGGCGAGCGCCGCCAGCATCAGGTTGCGCATCGGCCGGGTCCAGGTCGCCCCGATATAGACCCCGTCATACGCGAAGGCCGCGGCGGCGACGAGGGGCGTGAGCGCGGCGAAGGGCAGGTAGTCGCGGGCGAAGGCGCGCACCTCCGGGCTCGTCGTCACCGCGTCGACGAACCCGCCGCCGACGGCGAGGAACAGCGCCGAGACGGCGAGGCCGAAGCCGAGGCACCAGCCGAGGGACAGCCGGGCGGCGCGGCGGAACCCCGCCTCGTCGCGGGCGCCGATGGCCCGCCCGCACAGAACCTCGGCGGCGGTGGCGAAGCCGTCGAGGAAGAAGCTGCCGATCAGGAAGAGGTTCTGCAGCACCGCGTTGGCGGCGAGCGCGACGTCGCCGGTGCGGGCGCCGAGCGCCGAGAACAGCCCGAAGGCGGTGATGATCGCGATCGTGCGGATCATCACGTCGCCGTTGACCGCCAGCATCCGGGCCAGGCCGGTGCGCTCGGCGATCTCGGCGAGCGGCACCCGCCACGGCCGGGCGCCGAGCCGGCGCAGGACGAGGAGGCCGAGGCCGACGCCCACCGCCTCGGCCAGCACCGTGGCGAGCGCCGCCCCGCGGACGCCGAGGCCGGCGCCGAGCACGAAGGCGAGGGTGAGCGCGATGTTGACGAGGTTGACCGCGACCTGGAGCGCCAGCCCGAGGTCGGTGCGCCCGCGCCCGAGGGTCGAGCCGAGGATCGCGTAGCCGGCGAGGGTGAACGGCGCGGCGAAGATGCGGATGCCGAAATAGTCCGACAAGGCCGCCGTCACCGCCGGGCTCGCCCCGGCCAGCGCGAAGGCGCCGGCGCCGAGCGGGCCCTGGAGCAGGATCATCGCGGCGCCGACGAGGAGCGCCACTGCCAGCGCCCGGGCGAGCGCCCGGTCGATCTCCGCCGCGTCGCCGGCCCCGGCCGCCTGGGCGGTGAGCCCGGCGGTCGCCATGCGCAGCGCCCCGAAGGTCCAGAACAGGTAGTCGAAGATCACCGCCCCGAGCGCGAGCGCGCCGAGCAGGGCCGCGTCGCCGAGCCGCCCGATCACCGCCGCCCCGACGATGCCGAGCAGCGGCGTCGTCACGTTGGCGAGCGTCATCGGGAGGGCGAGCGCCAGCATGCGGCGGTTGCCGACCGCCGGCCGGCCCGGGGCGTGTGCCGTCATGGGCGTCAGCGGCCGTTGGCGAACAGGCGCGACAGCAGCCAGAGCGGCACCACGATCACCGCTCCGGCGAGGAGCCAGCGGCCGGCATCGTGGAAGGTCTCGAGGCCGAGATCGGCGATCGCCCGAACGGTCTGATAGGCCTGGGCGAACAGCAGGCCGGGCGTGACCCCGATCATCGCCATGCCGGCGCCGACGAGCAGCGACAGGAAGATCAGCTTCACCAGCACCGCGCCCGGCGAGCCGCCGAGGAACCGGCGCAGCCCGCTCCCGGCCCGGTGCGGGCCGGTCTCGTCGGGCGGATAGGCGCCGCGGGGATCGTGCGGGCCGCCGGGAGGCGGGCGGAACCGGAAGTCGGACATGATGCCTCTTGGGGCTCGTGGTCTGGCGCGTCCCGCCGCCCGAACCGCGGCGGCGGACCGCCCCCGAGATGGCGATGCCGGTGCCGCCGCGGAAGAGCCGCCGCCAGGGTCGGCCGGGCCGCGGCGGCGAGTCAAGCGGTGCCCGAGCTTGAGTGGAACGGATCCTGCTCCCAGGATCGCGAGGGCGAACCGGCCGCGACGCGGCGAGGAGGCGGTGATGGACATGAAGCGCGACGTCCCGGCCGGCGGGAGCGGTGTCGGGGGCTGGCTGGAGCGCACCTTCGCGCTGAAGGCGCACGGCACCACGGTACGCACCGAACTGCTGGCCGGCCTGACCACCTTTCTGACGATGGCCTACATCGTGTTCATCAACCCCAACATCCTGGCCGATGCCGGGATGCCCAAGGGGGCGGTGTTCGTCGCCACCTGCCTCGTCGCGGCGATCGGCTCGCTGGTGATGGCGTTCTGGGCCAACTACCCGATCGCGCTGGCGCCCGGCATGGGGCTCAACGCCTATTTCGCCTACGTGGTGGTGCTCCAGATGGGCTTCACCTGGCAGGCGGCGCTCGGCGCCGTGTTCATCTCCGGCATCTGCTTCCTGATCGTGACCCTGACCGGCCTGCGCCGGATCATCGTCGAGGGCATCCCGCGCTCGATGCGCATCGCGATCACGGCCGGCATCGGGCTGTTCCTGGCGATCATCGCGCTCAAGAACGCGGGCGTCGTCGCGGCGAGCCCGGCGACCTTCGTGACCCTCGGCGACCTGCACAAGCCGAGCACCGTGCTCGCCGTGATCGGCTTCCTGATGGTGGCGACGCTCTCGGTGCGCAAGGTCAAGGGCGCGCTGCTCGGCAGCATCCTCACCGTCACGGTGCTGAGCTTCCTCGTCGCCGGCAACAGCTTCCAGGGCGTGGTGTCGCTGCCGCCCTCGATCGCCCCGACGCTGTTCGCCCTCGACCTGTCGGGCGCGCTCTCGGCCGGCCTTCTCAACGTCGTGCTGGTGCTGTTCCTCGTCGAACTGTTCGACGCCACCGGCACGCTGATGGGCGTCGCCAACCGGGCCGGGCTCCTCGTGGAGGGCAAGATGGCGCGGCTCGACCGGGCCCTGATGGCCGATTCGTCCTCGATCTTCGTCGGCTCGCTGCTCGGCACGTCGAGCACCACCGCCTATCTCGAGAGCGCGTCGGGCGTCGAGGAGGGCGGCCGCACCGGGCTCACCGCCGCCACCGTCGCCGTGCTGTTCCTCGCCTGCCTGTTCTTCTCGCCGCTCGCCGGCTCGGTCCAGCCCTACGCCACCGCGCCGGCCCTGTTCTACGTCGCCTGCCTGATGCTGCGCGAACTGGTCGACCTCGACTGGGACGACATCACCGAGGTGATCCCGGCCTGCGTCACCGCGCTCCTGATGCCGTTCACCTACTCGATCGCCACCGGCGTCTCGTTCGGCTTCATCACCTACGCGGTGCTCAAGCTGCTCACCGGCCGCGCCCGCGACGTGAAGCCGATCGTCTGGATCATCGCGGCGGTCTTTCTGTTCAAGTTCGTGGAGACCGGCGGGGCGCATTGATCGGGCGCCGGCAGGGGGGCGTTAACCGCCCGGGCCGGTCCGCATGCTAGGATCGGCTCCGGCGCACCGGTCACGGCGCGTCGCGGGGGCGCGCCGCCCCCTTGCCCACCGGTGGATGCCCGCGCCCATGACCGACACCGTCCGAATCCTCGGCATCGACCCGGGCCTGCGCCGCACCGGCTGGGGCGTCGTCAGCGTCACCGGCACACGGCTCGCCTATGTCGGGTGCGGCCTCGTCACGTCGGAATCCGGCGACGACCTCGCGACGCGGCTGCGCTGCCTGCACGACGGGCTGATGCGGGTGGTCGAGGCGATGCGGCCGGACGAGGCGGCGGTGGAGGAGACCTTCGTCAACAAGGACGGGCAATCGACCCTGAAGCTCGGGCAGGCCCGGGGCGTCGCCCTGCTGGTGCCGGCCCTGTGCGGCCTGCCGGTGGCCGAGTACGCCGCCAACCTCGTGAAGAAGACCGTCGTCGGCTCGGGCCACGCCGAGAAGGCGCAGATCGGCGCGATGGTGCGCTTCCTGCTCCCCAAGGCCGATCCCGAGAGCGCCGACGCCGCCGACGCGCTCGCGGTGGCGATCACCCACGCCAACCACCGCGCCGCCCGGGCACGGGTGGCGGCGCACGCGGCCCCCTCGGGCCGGGGGGCAGCGCGGATCGCCCGGGCAATGGCACGGGCGTGAGAATGGGGAACACCGATCGTTTGATCGAACGGCAACGAGATCTCGGCTCTTTTCCCGGGCGCATGCAGCGTCAGCGGAATGCGACCCGGGATCCAGCACAAGGAGTCGCGAAGCGTCCCTCTGTAACGACGGCGCCGAAACACCGAGCCGCTTCGCGGCACTTCTCATGCTGGATCCCGGATCTCCTTCCGCTTCGCTCCAGTCGTCCGGGAAGGGGAAGAGCTTGATCCGGCCATGAAGCGGACCAGAGGTCAGATCCAGCGCTTGCGGCGCTTGAAGCTCTTGAGGTTCTTGAAGGTCTTGCGCTGGTCGCCGGCACCGCCGAGGTAGAATTCCTTCACGTCCTCGTTGTCGCGCAGCTCGTCCACCGTGCCGTCGAGCACGACCTTGCCCTGCTCCATGATGTAGCCGCGGTCGGCGACCGAGAGCGCGGCGCGGGCGTTCTGCTCGACCAGCAGGATGGTGACGCCGAGGTCGCGGTTGATCTGGCGGATGATGGAAAAGACTTCCTTCACCAGCAGCGGCGACAGGCCCATCGAGGGCTCGTCCATCAGGATCAGGCGGGGCCGGGCCATCAGGGCGCGGCCGATCGCCAGCATCTGCTGCTCGCCGCCCGAGAGGTAGCCGGCGGCGCCGGTGCGCTCCTTGAGGCGGGGGAAGTAGGTCAGGACCCGTTCGAGATCCTGCGGGATCTCGCGGTCGCGGCGCGAGAACGCGCCGAGGCGCAGGTTCTCCATCGGGGTCATGTCGGCGACGATGCGCCGGCCCTCCATGACCTGGAAGATGCCGCGCCGCACGATCCGGTCCGGCTCGGTGCCGTCGATGCGCGCGCCGTCGAACACGATCTCGCCGCGCGTGACCTCGCCGTTCTCGGAGTTCAGCAGGCCGGAGATCGCCTTGAGGGTGGTCGACTTGCCGGCCCCGTTGGCGCCGAGCAGCGCGGTGATCGAGCCCGCCGGCACGTCGAGGCTCAGGCCCCGCAGGACGAGGATCACCTCGTCGTAGACGACCTCGACGTTGCGCAGGGACAGGAGCGGGGCGGCGTCCGCGGAGGCAGGAGCCGGGCGCTCCAGGGTCGTGACCTGTGACATGGGGGGCTCCGAGGCCGGAGAAGAGGCACGGGTTACTTCCCCTCCCCCCTCTGCGGGGGAGGGTGCCCGGCGGAGGCCGGGCGGGAGAGGGGAACCACGCTCCCGGAAAGGTCGCGACCTTGATGAAGAGCGCCACGTTCTGAAGCGTCGCGTTCCCCTCTCCCGGCTCACTCCGTTCGCCACCCTCCCCCGCAGAGGGGGGAGGGTCGAGGCCGCGCGTCAGCGGCGCGACCCGCGCATCACCACCCGAACCACTCGGGCTTGCGCGGCAGTTCCACCGTCTTGACCGGCTCCAGCTTCACCGTGCCGGCCTTCATCAGGTCGGCGATCGGGCCATCGGTCGGGCCGGTGACGCGGGCGCGGTAGATGTTGACCGACATCATCCCGCGGTGGTCCTTCTCGGTCCAGGTCGAGGGCACGCAGACACCCTCCATCCCGGCCGGGACCCAGTCCTTCTTCTGGTAGAAGCCCTTGCGGACGTTCGGCCCGGCGATGCCGCCGTTGCCCTTGGCCCAGCCGATCGCCTCGCTCATGTAGAGCGCGGCGCAGATGCCCGTCAGGTAGTGCACCGGGCGGTAGGCATTGCCGGACGGGTCGGAGATCTTCGAGATCTCGGCGGCGATGGCGAGGCCGGGGGCCGAGCCGCCGGTCACCGCGGCGGTGCGGACCGGGAACACGACGCCGTCGGCCGCCGCGCCCGCCGCCTTGGCGGCGTTCTCGTCCATGCCCCAGACGTTGCCCATGAACTGGATGTCGGTGCCGACCGCCTTGCACGACTTCAGCAGCGAGATGTTCGAGCCGCCGGTGTTGCCCATGTAGGCGTAGTTGGCGCCGGCATTCTTGGCGGTGAGGCACTGGGCCGAGTAGTCGCCCGGCGCCAGGGCGAACACGATCGCCGGCAGCACCTCGAAGCCGAGATCCTTCGCCATCGCCTCGCCCGCCTCCTTGGGCGAGTTCGGGTAGGGGTGGTTGCCGCCCATGTGGACGTATTTCGGCTTGCCGGTCTTGCCCTTGGCCTTCCAGTCGTCGGCGGCCCAGATCAGCATCGCGCGCAGCGCGTCCGAGTAGCTCGGCCCGTAGAAGAAGTTGTAGGGCGCCGCCTTGGCCTTGCCGCTGGCGCCGGTCGGGTCGCTGACCTGGGCGGCGTAGCTCCCTGAGACGTACGGCACCTCGTCCTTGGTGACGAAGCCCGACAGCGCCTCGGTGTCGGCGGTGCCCCAGCCCTGGATCGCCGCCACCTTGTCGCGGCCGCCGGTCCACTTCTTGTACTGGGCGACGGCGCGCGGGACCTGATAGCCGTAATCGACTGACTCGACGTTCATCTTCTCGCCGCCGATGCCGCCCTTGCTGTTCACCCAGGCGAGGGCGTCGGCGACGCCCTGGGCGTAGGGCACGCCGACGTCGGAGGTGGCGCCGCTCTGGTCGGCGAGGTGGCCGATCGGGATCTCGGCCGCCCCGGCCGGCAGGCTCAGGGCGAGGGCGAGCGCGGAGATCGACGCGAGGGTGGCGTGGCGGGTCATCGTTCCTCCTGGGGGTGCGCGGCCGTTTTTTCGGCCGTCCGAGGGGTGCTCGCGGGAGCTAAGCAGACTTGCGTTGGCAAGCCAACGCTTCGTCCGCTTAGGTTACTGTTTTATCGCAGATTTTTGTCGTAAAACCGGGGGCCACTTTTGCGAAATCTGCTTAGTGCGAGAACGGGTAGAGCTTCCAGTACGCCTTGATCTGGCGCCAGCGGTGGGCGAGCCCGTCGGGCTCGAAGATCAGGAAGAGCACGATCACGAGGCCGATCGCCATCTCGCGCAGGAAGGACAGGTTGTCCTTCAGCGACAGGGCGCGGTCGAGGGCCGAGCCGCGGACCGCGTCGGTGATCCAGCCCATGGCTTCCGGCACCAGCACCATGAAGGCGGTGCCCATCAGCGTGCCCATGATCGAGCCGAGGCCGCCGATGATGATCATGCCGAGGAACTGGATCGACAGCAGGATGCTGAAGCCCTCGACCGAGACGAATTGCAGGTAGTGGCCGTAGAGCGCGCCGCCGATGCCGGCGAAGAACGCCGACAGCCCGAACGACAGGGTGCGGTAGCGGGTGAGGTTGATCCCCATCATCTCGGCCGAGAGGTAGTGGTCGCGCACTGCCACCAGCGCCCGGCCGTCGCGGGAGCGCATCAGGTTGGTGGCGAGCACGAAGGTCACCACGAGGTAGGCGAGCACGATGTAGAAGTAGCGGCCGTCGGTGTCGAAGGCGAAGCCGAAGATCGAGAACGCCTCGGCATGGGTGCCGGCGACGCCGCCGGTGAACCATTCGGCCCGGGCGAAGAAGTCCTGGAGGATGTACTGGGCGGCCAGCGTCGCGATGGCGAGGTAGAGCCCCTTCAGCCGGGCCGCCGGCAGGCCGAAGACCAGCCCGACCGCGGTGGTGAGCACGCCGGCGAGCGGCACCGCGAAGAAGACCGGGATGTGGAAGCGGTTCGACAGCCACGCCGACGCGAAGGCGCCGAAGCCGAAGAAGGCGGCGTGTCCGATCGAGATCTGCCCAGTGAAGCCGACCAGGATGTTGAGGCCGAGCGCCGCGACCCCGAAATAGCCGATCTGGATCAGCAGCGAGAGCCAGTAGCGGTCGAGGACGAGGGGCGCGAGGCACAGGACCGCCAGCGCCGCCCAGACCGCGTAGCGGCTGCCGGCGGTGGGGAAGATAGTGGTGTCGGCCGCGTAGGTGGTGCGGTAGTCGCCGGCCGGGATCAGGCTCTGGGTCGCCACGGGGTCAGGTCCTCGGTTGATCCGCCCTCTCCCGCCCGGGAGAGGGGCTCTCGCCGCGTAGAGGGAACGTCACACCCGCTCGATGTCGCGGGTGCCGAACAGGCCGTAGGGCTTGATCATCAGGATCACGACCAGGACGTAGAAGGGCACGATCTCGTAGAGGTTGCCCCAGTGCAGGTACTGGCCGTCGACGTACTGGGCGACGTTCTCCAGGACGCCGATGACGAGGCCGCCGATCACCGCGCCGACCACCGAATCGAGCCCGCCGAGGATGACCGCCGGAAACACCTTGATGCCGTAGAGCGACAGGGCCGAGGACACGCCGTTGACGATGCCGACGACGACGCCGGCGACCGAGGACACCACCGCCGAGATCGCCCAGGCCATCGCGAAGACGTTGCGGACCGGGATGCCGAGGGACTGCGCGACCTGCTGGTTGTAGGCGGTGGCCCGCATGGCGAGGCCGTGCTTGGAGTAGCGGAAGAACCACCCGAAGGCGGCCATCATCGCGGCCGAGATGCCGAGGCTCATGAGGTAGACGGTCTGGATCTCGAAGCCGAACAGCGAGACCTGGCTCGTCGAGAAGATCGGCGGGAACGGCTGGGCGAACACGCCGAACAGCCACTTGCACAGGGCCTGGAAGAAGATCGACAGGCCGATCGTCACCATGATGACCGAGATGATCGGCTCGCCGATGAGCGGCCGCAGCACCACGACCTGAAGGGCGAGCCCGAACGCCATCATGAACGCGAAGGTGACGAGCATCCCGACGAGGAACGGGAGCTGGTAGGTGGTCAGCAGCCACCAGCACACCCAGGCGCCGATGAGCAGGAACTCGCCCTGCGCGAAGTTCACCACCTGGCTCGCCTTGTAGATCAGCACGAAGCTCATCGCGACGACGCCGTAGAGGGCGCCGACGATCAGCCCGTTGAGCACGAGCTGAAGCAGGAGATGGGTGTTCACGGACGGTTACTCCGCGGCGGCGAGGAGGGGGGCGGGCCGCAGGTCGATCACCGGCAGCGTCGTGCGGATGCGCTGCGTGGTGCCGTCCTGGAAACGGATCACGGTGTCGACCCGGTAGCTCGGCTGGCCGGCGTAGAGGGTCGCGATCAGGTCGGCGTACTTCTCGTTGATGACGCCGCGGCGGACCTTGCGGGTGCGGGTCAGTTCGCCGTCGTCGGCGTCGAGTTCCTTGTAGAGCAGCACGAACTTGGCGATGCGCTGGCTCTCCTGGAGGGTCGCGTTGACCCGCTCGACCTCCCGGCGCAGGAGGTCGATCACCTCGGGCTTCGCCGCGAGGTCGGAATAGGTCGTGAACGCGACGCGGTTCTTCTCGGCCCACTTGGACACGACCGAGTAGCGGATGCAGACCAGCGCCGCGAGGTAGTCGCGCCCGGCGCCGAGGATCACCGCCTCGGCGATGTAGGGCGAGAACTTGAGCTTGTTCTCGATGTATTGCGGCGAGAAACGCTCGCCGCGGGCGTTGGTGGCGAGGTCCTTGACCCGGTCGATCACCACCAGCTCGCCCTTGGCGTCGACGCTGCCGGCGTCGCCGGTATGCATCCAGCCGTCGCGCACGTCGCTCGGGGCGCCGGGATCGACCTTGTAGTAGCCGAGGAACATGTTGTCGTGGCGCGCCAGCACCTCGCCGATGCCGTTGCGGTCGGGCTGGTCGATGCGGATCTCGATGCTGTCGTCGAACGGCACGCCGACGGTGTCGAAATCGACCGTCTCGCCGCGGTGCAGGGTGTAGGCGCCGAGCGTCTCGGTCTGGCCGTAGAGCTGGCGCAGGGGCACGCCGAGGGCGCGGAAGAACCGGAACGTGTCGGGGCCGAGCGCGGCGCCCCCGGTCGCCGCCGAGCGCAGGCGGGTGAAGCCGAGACGGTCGCGCAGGGCCCGGAACAGCAGCACGTCGGCCGCCGCCGAGCGCCCGCCGGCATCGAGCGCCGCGAGGCCCATCTTCAGGCCGCGGTCGTAGAGCGCCCGCTTGAGCGGAGAGGCGTCCATGATCCGGGCCTGCACGTCGGCGGCGACGGCCTCCCAGACCCGGGGCGCGAACAGCACGAAGGTCGGGGCGATCTCCCGGAAGTCGTGCATCAGGGTGTCGGCGTCCTCGACGAAGTTGACCTTCATCCGCGACACCAGCGCCTGACCGAGCGCGTAGACCTGCTCCATGATCCAGGGCAGGGGCAGCACCGAGACGTAGTCGTCGTCGGGACCCTTCGGGTCGGCGGCGAGGTAGCTGGCGCAGTGGCGCAGCACCCGGCCGGCGCTCAGCATCGCGAGCTTGGGCCGCGCGGTGGTGCCCGACGTGGTGCACAGGATCGCCACCGCCTCGGGGTCGGTGGCGTCGACCAGCCGGTCCCATAGGTCCGGCTCCAGGCTGCCGAGGCGCTCGCCGCGCTCGGCCAGCGCCTCGGCGGAGATCAGCCGCGGGTCGTCGTACTTGCGCATCCCGCGCGGATCGCTGAACACGATGTGGCGCAGCGACGGCACCCGGTCGGCGAGGCCGAGCAGCTTGTCGACCTGCTCCTCGTCCTCCGCGAAGGCGACCCGCGCCTCGCCGTAATCGAGCAGGTAGTGGACCTCGTCCTCGAGCGCGTCGCGGTAGAGGCCGAGCGACAGGGCGCCGAGCGCGTGGGCGGCGATCTCGCCGGCGACCCAGTCGGGGCGGTTGTCGCCGATGATCGCGACGACGTCGCCCTCGCCGACGCCGAGGTCGCGCAAGCCGAGCGCGAAGGCCCGCACCCGGGCGGCGTACTGCGCCCAGGTCGTCGGCCGCCACAGGCCGAACGTCTTCTCGCGCAGCGCCACCGCGTCGGGATGCTCGCGGGCGTTGAGGCGCAGGAGCTTCGGGAAGGTGTCGGCGGCGCGCACCCGGGCCGCGCAGTCGAAGCCGGCCATCACGAGGCCGCCCGCACGAGGGCCGGGGCGACCTCTTCGGGCTCGTCCTCCTCGCCGAGATAGGCCTTGCGGACGTGGGGATCGGCCAGCACCTCCTCGGGCAGGCCCAGCGCGATGCGGCGGCCGAAATCGAGCACCATGACGCGGTGCGAGATGTCCATGACCACGCCCATGTCGTGCTCGATCATCACCACCGTCATGCCGAACTCCTCGTTGAGGTCGACGATGTAACGGGCCATGTCCTCCTTCTCCTCGAGGTTCATGCCGGCCATCGGCTCGTCGAGGAGGATGAGGCGGGGCTCCAGCGCCATGGCGCGGGCGAGTTCCACGCGCTTGCGCAGGCCGTAGGACAGGGTGCCGGCGGTGGCCTTGCGGTAGGCCTGGAGGTCGAGGAAGTCGATGATTTCCTCGACCCGGCGGCGATGCTCCAGTTCCTCGCTGCGCACGCCCGGCAGCCAGTACAGCGAGCCGGTGAGGAAGTTGTTGCGCAGGAGGTGGTGGCGCCCGACCATCACGTTGTCGAGCACGCTCATGTGGTGGAACAGCGCGAGGTTCTGAAAGGTGCGGCCGATTCCGAGCTTGGGGCGCAGGTTCGGCGTCGCCCGGGTGATGTCCCGGCCCTCGAACAGGACCTGCCCCTCGGTCGGCCGGTAGCGGCCCGAGATGCAGTTGATCATCGAGGTCTTGCCGGCGCCGTTGGGGCCGATGATCGAGAACAGCTCGCCCTTGCGGATCGAGAAGCTGACGTCGGTGAGTGCCTTCACGCCGCCGAAACGCAGCGAGACCTGGCGCACCTCAAGGGCATCCGCCACGCAAAACCTCCCTGGCCCGGCGGCCGCCCTCTCAAAGGGGCGGCTCTGCCGATCGGGCCTGCGCTGTCCATCAGGGTCAGTGCAGGCCTGCTCTGCAAAATACGATCGACTGTTTTTTTCCGGGGGTCAAGTGCTATAAGTGCCCAACGAAAGTCGGGCGTCCGGGCGCGTTGCGCGCCGCCGCCGGGGGGACCAGCCCAAGCCATGGCTCGCACCGCAGGCTCGTCCGGTCCGAGGACCGAGGAGGCCATCCGCAGCGCCGGTCTGGCGCTGATCGCCACCCATGGCTACGCCGCCATGAGCCTGCGCCAGCTCGCGGCCGAGGTCGGCATCCAGCAGGGATCGCTCTACAACTACTTCCGCAACAAGCAGGAATTCCTGTTCGACCTGATCCGCACCCACATGCAGGATCTCCATGCGGCCCTCGACGCGGCGCTGGCGCCCGAGGGCGGCGACCCGGTCGAGCGGCTGACCCGCTTCGTCGAGTTCCACGTCGCCTACCACGTCGAGCGGCCGCAGCAGGTCTTCATCTGCTACTCCGAATTGCGCAGCCTGGAGCCGGACAACCTCGCGGCGGTGGTGGCGATGCGCCGGGACTACGAGCGCAAGCTCAGCGACATCCTGGATGCCGGCCGGGCGGCGGGGGTCTTCCGGCTCGACGACGTCCGCATGGCGACGCTGGCGATCCTCGCGATGCTGTCGGGCATCTGCACCTGGTACAAGCCCGGCGGCCGGCTGGCGAAGGATGCGGTCCGGGAGATTTTCCTGGGCATGGTGCTGGCGCTCGCCCGCGGCGAGGTCCCGGCGGAGGCGGTCGAGGCGGCCCCCCCGCCGGCGCTGTCGCGGCGCAACGGTGTGGCGCGCGCCGGGGCGGCGTGAGGAGCGCCGGCCGGCAGGAGGGTCATACGATTTTCGATTGATCGCTTCTGGCGATCCCTGCGGGATCGCTTCGCGATGCGAAAATCGGCTTCGCTCAGGTGTGTGGAGCCTTCGGCTCCACCGCGCGGGATGGTGATACGGCTTTTCGGAACGAATCGTCCGAAAACCGTATCAGGCATCGACGGCCGATCCCGGCGGCGCGATCGGCTCCCCGGTCATCCCGGTGCCCGGTGCCCGGCCTCGTCGAGATGGCGACGATCGTAGCGCGACCCGAGCCCGGTCAGGATCTCGTAGCCGATCGTGCCGGCATTGCGGCCGACCGTGTCGAGGTCGAGGGCGTCGCCGATCAGCACCGCCGGGGCGCCGCGGCGCAGGGCCTCGACCGGCACCTCGGTGACGTCGAGGATGACGAGATCCATCGAGACGACGCCGACGAACGGGCAGCGCACCCCGCCGACCAGCGCCTCGCCGCGGTTCGAGGCGGCGCGCGGGAAGCCGTCGGCGTAGCCGAGCGACAGCGTGGCGAGGCGGCGCGGGCCGGGGGCGGTCCAGCGGGCGTTGTAGCCGGCGGTCTCGCCGGGGCCGACCTCGCGGATCTGGGCGATCTCGGCCTCCAGCCGCACCACCGGGCGCATCGGGTTCGGCCGCCCCGGGGTCGGGTTGCCGCCGTAGAGGGCATAGCCCGGCCGGGCGAGGTCGTGGCGCACGCTCTCCCCCAGGAACACGCCGGAGGAATTGGCCAGCGAGGCCGGGACGCCCGGGAAGGCGGCGCGCAGCCGGGCGAAGCTCCCGGCCTGCCGCGCGGTGATCGGGTCGCCCGGCACCTCGGCGCTCACCAAATGGCTCATCAGCAGCGCGGGCGCGACCCGCGACAGCAGAGGGCCGCCGGCGAGCGCCAGCGCCTCGTCCGGCCCGAGGCCGAGGCGGTTCATGCCGGTGTCGACGTGGAGCGCCGCCGGAGCCCCCTCCCCCGCCTGCGCCCATTCGGCGATCTCCTCCCGCGAGCCGAGCACCGGCCGGACGTCGAGCGCCCGGTAGGCGCCGGCGCTGCCGGGCGGAAAGCCGTTGAGGACGTAGATCACCGCCTCGGGCGGCAGTGCGGCGCGGGCGGCGGCGGCCTCGGAGAGGTGAGCGACGAAGAACGTGCGGCAGCCCGCCGCCCACAGGGCCGGGGCGACACGGGGGATGCCGCAGCCATAGGCGTCGGCCTTGACCACCGCCGCCGTCTCCGAGCCGGCCGCGTCGACGAGGCGGCGCCAGTTCTCGCCGAGGGCGGCGAGATCGATGGTGAGGCGGGCGCCGTGGCCGCGCAGGGAGGAAGCCGGAATCGAGGATGCGGTCATGGACGCACCTCATGCATCTCCGTTGCCGGCAGGCCAAGGAATCTCGCGCGTCATGATCTCGGCCGTCGTGTAGGGGCAGGTCTCCGGGAAGACGTCGTCGTCGAGGCCGGTCTCGCCGGCGGCCTCGATCGCGGCGAGACGATAGGCGTCGTCCACGGCGGCCGCGAACCGGCCTCGGAGGCTTCCGTGCCGGTCGAGCAGCCGGGCCGCGACGATCCGCTGCGTGCGGATCGACACCGTCCAGCTTCGCGTCCGCCTGCCCGGCTGATGGTCCCATTTCAGCAGGTGGAGGAGGATGATCCGCAGCGCGCTCTCCAGCTTGTTGTAGAGTTCGCGCCCCATCTCCTCGATCTCGTCCGCAAGATTGTCCGGGTCGAGCCGCGCCCAGTCGCGCCGGCGCAGGTGCTCGGCCTGGCGTTGCGCCCAGGCATGGGTGTCACCGTCGTGAGTCGGCTCCGCCGACCCGTCACTGTCGGCCGGCGCCGGCCGGCGCAGGGTTTCGTCGAGCATGGGACTTCACCGCTCGCTGCCTCGGATGCGCCGGGCCAGTCTGGCACCGTCGCACCGGCCTGTCACCGCGCGCTACATCTGCTCCGGCAGCCGGTCGCCGTGGGCGAGATCCGAGAACCGGGTGGTCTCGGCCTCGAACTGCAGTTCCACCGTGCCGGTCGGGCCGTGGCGCTGCTTGCCGAGGATCACCTCGGCCTTGCCGTAGACGCGGTTCATCTCGGCTTCCCAGGCGAAGAACTCTTCGGTGCCCTCGCGCGGCTTCTTGTTCTTGACGTAGTATTCCTCGCGGTAGACGAACATCACCACGTCGGCATCCTGCTCGATCGAGCCCGATTCGCGCAGGTCCGAGAGCTGGGGCCGCTTGTCGTCGCGGTTCTCGACCTGACGCGAGAGCTGCGACAGGGCGATGATCGGCACCGCCAGCTCCTTGGCCAGGGCCTTCATGCCGGTGGTGATCTCGGTCATCTCCTGCACCCGGTTGTCGCCCTTCTTGGACGAGCCGGACAGGAGCTGGAGGTAGTCGACGATCAGGAGGTCGAGGCCGCGCTGGCGCTTGAGCCGGCGGGCGCGGGCGGCGAGCTGGGCGATCGAGATGCCGCCGGACTGGTCGATATAGAACGGGATCGCCTGCATCTCGCGGGCGGCGTCGGTGATCTTGTAGAATTCCTCCGGCCGGATGTCGCCGCGGCGGATCTTGTAGGAGGCGACGCCGGACTGCTCGGCAATGATGCGGGTGGCGAGCTGCTCGGCCGACATCTCGAGCGAGAAGAACCCGACGATGCCGCCGTTCTTGGTCTCGATGGTGCCGTCGGCCTGCTTCTCGCCGACATAGGCCTTGGCGATGTTGAAGCCGATATTGGTGGCGAGCGAGGTCTTGCCCATGCCCGGGCGCCCGGCCAGGATGATGAGGTCGGACGCCTGCAGTCCGCCCATCTTGGCGTCGAGGTCGGACAGGCCGGTGGCGATGCCCGACAGCCGGCCCTCGCGCTGGAAGGCCTTGGCCGCCATGTCGATCGCGGCGGTGAGCGCCTCGGAGAATTTCTGGAAGCCGCCGTCGTACTTGCCGGTCTCGGCCAGCTCGTAGAGCCGGCGCTCGGTCGCCTCGATCTGCTCGCGCGGCGAGGATTCGACCGGGGCCTCGTAGGCGCCGTTGACGAGGTCCTCGCCGATGGTGATGAGGCGCCGGCGCAGCGCGAGATCGTAGATCGTGCGGCCGTAATGCTCGGCGTTGATGACGGTGGTCGCCTCGGCGGCGAGCCGGGCGAGGTACTGGCTCACCGTGAGGCCACCGAGGTCGGCGTCGCCGAGATAGGTCTTGAGGGTGATCGGGCTCGCGAGCTTGCCGGCCTTGATGAGCGTGACCGCGACCTCGAAGATCTTGCGGTGCACCTCCTCCATGAAGTGCTCGGGCAGCAGGAAGTCCGAGACCCGGTAATAGGCGTCGTTGTTGACCAGGATCGCGCCCAGCAGGGCCTGCTCGGCATCGATGTTGTGCGGGGCGACGCGGTATTCCTGCGTCACCGGCTCCAGGTTCGCCGTCAGGGTGCTGGGAATGGCCATCCGGCGAACTCCGATTCGGTTGCGTCGGGGGGACGCGATCCTAGAGCATCCTCCGGCGGAGCGGATACCGCTTCGCCGCGAAAAATGCGGCAAAATCAAACACGTAGAGCAGGATCGATGACACCGTGGTCGGACCCTGCCCCTGATATCATGCGCCGGGGCGGTCACCGCTTCCGGCGCAACGACGACGCGTCGACGAGACCCTTGGCAGGGCTGCCTTGCGCCACCCTGCCGGACCCGCTGCGGCGAATGCCGCACCGGCCGGCCGGAATAATCCGGCGCCCGGGCGAAAGCTGTGACGACATCGCCACGCCTCGCCTCCCGAACGCGAGAGGGCCCGCCGCATCGCTGCGGCGAGCCCCCTCATGCTGGAACAGAATGGGAACAAGTCAAGCCCGGGAGACGGGGCGTCCCCGTTCTCCCGGTTGTCCACCGCGCCGCCGGCCGGCGGCGCGTCGTCCTCAGCGGTCGTCGGCGTCGGGACCGGCCTCGGCCAGGGCGGCGCCGACCTCGAGGCCGAGATCGTCGAGGTTGAACTCCTCGCGGGCGGTGGTCGATTCGCCGCGGGCCTGGCGCTCGGCCTCCTCGGGGCTGCGGGCGACGTTGACGGTGACGCTGACCTCGACCTCGGGGTGGAGCACCACCGGGACGGTGTGCAGGCCCAGGGTCTTGATCGGCTGGTTGAGGCTGAACTGCTCGCGGCCGACGGTGAAGCCCTCCCGGGTCACCACGTCGGCGAGGTCGCGCGGGGAGACCGAGCCGTACAGCACGCCGGTCTCGCCGGCCTGACGGATCAGCACGAAGCTCTGGCCGTTGAGGGTCTCGGCGACCTTCTCGGCGTCGCTGCGGCGCTCGAGGTTGCGGGTCTCGAGCTGGGCGCGCTGGTCCTCGAACCGCTTCTTGTTGGCCTCGGTGGCGCGCAGGGCCTTGCCGCGGGCGAGGAGGAAGTTGCGGGCGAAGCCCGGGCGGACCTTCACGGTCTCGCCCATCTGGCCGAGCTTGGCGACGCGTTCGAGCAGGATGACTTCCATGGTGTGCACTCCTTCGAGAAGTCGGTGGGGAACGGGATCGGGCGGCCGCGGCCGTCCGGGTCAGGGCTTCGGCGCCCCCGCGGGCCTGCGCCGCAGGCCGAACAGGGAATCGGCGAGGCCGAACAGGGTCAGGGCCGCGAGCGCGATCCCCTGGGTGAGGAACACCACGACGTAGAGCCCGGCCAGCAGGGCCGTGCGCCCGGGCCGGCCGCGGGTGCGGTCGTGGATGGCGGCGAGCCCCTGGAGCGCGAGCGCGGCGCCGATCGCCCCCGACAGCGCGACCCCGAAGGTGCCGGCATAGGCCGGGCCGGCGACGGCGAGCACGAGCCCGGCGCTCAGGCCCCACAGGATGCGCCGGGGCATGGCCGCGCCCGGCACGTCGGGCCAGGGCCGCGGCAGCCGGCCGGAGAGCTGCACGATGCGCGCCGCCGCCCACAGGTAGAAGGTCAGCAGCAGGGTGAAGGTCATCGCCATGATGCCGGGGGCGAAGCCGGCGACCCGGTCGGCGATCCGGGCGAGGTCGGCGTCCGAGACCCCGGTCCCCGCCTCGACCTCCTGGACCTGCACGCCCTGGATCTGGAGGATCGCCCGGGCGAGCTGGCGGGTGCGCTCCTGGTAGGCGGCGTGGTCGCCCGAGGACAGGATGATGACGACGAGCAGCGCCACCGCGGCGGTCACCGCGACCCAGGCGAGCAGGCGGCCGACCGGGTACCACTCCATCGCGCCGGGGGCGCCCGCGGGCGAGGGCCGGCCGAGCAGCGCGAGGTAGCCGAGCCACCACGCCGGCAGCGCCGTCGAGATCAGGAAGGCGAGGCCGCGCAGGGGCGAGGACATCACCGCGAGGGCGAGCGTGCCGGTGGCGGCGGCCACGAGGCCGGCGCGATGGCTCCAGCCGAGGGCGACGATGAGGACCGGCAGCGGCGCGAGCAGGTAGAGGACGAGGGCGAGCGGGGTCGCCTTGACGATCACGCCGATCAGGAGCGCGGAGACGAGGCCCGCGACGACGCCGATACCGAGGAACTGCACTGGGTTTCCGCTCCGCTGTCCCGCTGCCGGTCCGGCAGGGTTAGGGGCGCCGCGTGACGCCCCAGCGACCCCGGCGGCGGGCGACGCCGCCGGGTTGATGAATCAGGTGAGCCGGATCAGCGGATCACGTAGGGCAGGAAGCCGAGGAAGCGGGCGCGCTTGATCGCCTGGGCGAGCTCGCGCTGCTTCTTGGCCGACACCGCGGTGATGCGCGAGGGGACGATCTTGCCGCGCTCCGACACGTAGCGCGAGAGCAGCTTCACGTCCTTGTAGTCGATCTTCGGCGCGTTGGCGCCGGAGAACGGGCAGGTCTTGCGACGACGGAAGAACGGACGACGGCCACCGCCGCCACCACCAGCACCGAACGCCATGACTCAGTTCTCCTCGTTCGGGTTGCCGCGCTCGGCGCGCTCGGGACGATCACCGCGCTCGGGGCGATCGCCGCGGTCGCCACCGCCGAAGCCGTCGTCGTCGCGACGGCGGCCGCGCTCGCGGTCCTTGCGCTCGTCGCGGTCGCGCTTCTGCATCATCGCGGAGGGCTCGGCCTCCAGCGTCTCGACGCGGATGGTCAGGAAGCGCAGGACGTCCTCCGAGATCCGCATCTGGCGCTCCATCTCGGCCAGCGCCGCCGGCGGAGCGTCGATGTTGAGCAGGGTGAAGTGGGCCTTGCGGTTCTTGCGGATGCGGTAGGCGAGGGACTTGACGCCCCACATCTCGGTCTTCTCGATCCTGCCGCCGTTCTCCTCGATGACGCCCTTGTAGGTCTCGATCATCGATTCGACCTGCTGCGAGGTCACGTCCTGGCGGGCCAGGAACACATGCTCGTACAGAGCCATGATGGGCCTTTCGTCGGATGAAGGCCCGCGGGCGGGCGCGCCGTGAGGCTGGCGTCCGCAATCGGGCCGGTTCGCACGCATCGCCCGGCGCCAAGCCCTTCGAGCCTGCATGAAGGCCCGAGCGGTTGTCGAAGGCGGAGACACCGGACGACGGAGCCCGAGGACCCCTGTGCCGCGGCAAGGCGGCACCGTCCGTTCAGCCCCCGGCCGGAGCGAACGCGAGGCGCGGCCTATAGCACGTTCCGGCTCCGATGCAAGGCCCACGTCGCCTGTCCTTTCCAGGCGGGGCGGGCGGCAGATTGGAATCGGACTTGAAATAAAATTGCGCACAACTCAAGATCGCCCCGTCAGATCGAGGGATACGCCACCATGATCCGGTCCAGCCTCGTCGCCGTCAGCGCGGCCCTGTTGGCCCCCTTCGCCGTGCCGGCCCAGGCCGAGGAGGCCGACCCCGGCGCCATCGTCGCCCTGCAATTCGCCCTCGGCGGGGACCACAAGGGCGTGCGCGCGAGCGGGGCCAAGGGCGTCTGCCTCAAGGGGACGTTCACGCCGTCGCCCGCGGCCGCGGCCCTGTCGAAGGCGCCGCAATTCGCCAAGGCGGTCCCGGTCACCGCCCGGTTCTCGATGGGCGGCAGCAACCCGAAGATCTCGGACAAGACCAAGCCGGTCACCCGCGGCTTCGCCATGCGGATGGCCGATCCGGCCGGCGACCTGACCTTCGTGGTCGTCTCCGCGCCGGTCTTCTCGACCCGGACCCCGGCGCAGCTGCTGGAGTTCCTGAAGGTCCGCGCCCCCGGGCCGGACGGCAAGCCGGACGCCGAGAGGATCAAGGCGTTCGCGGCGCAGAACCCCGAGACCGGCCGGCAGGCGGCGTGGCTCGCGGCGCGGCCGGTGCCGGCGAGCTTCGCGGGCGTCGACTACTGGGCGGTCCACGCCTACACGCTGACCAACGCCGCCGGCGTCGGCACCACCGCCAAGCTGAAATTCGTCGCCGCCGACAAGGCGGGCCTCTCCGACGACGAGCTGAAGGCCAAGCCCGACAGCTTCTACGCCGACGAGCTGAAGCAGCGGCTCGCGCAGGGACCGGCGACCTTCGATCTCGTGGCGATCCTGGCCGAGCCGAACGACCCGACCGCCGACGTGACCGCATCCTGGCCGGAGGAGGAGCGCAAGCAGCAGACGCTCGGCACTCTCGCGATCACCGCGATCGAGCCGGACGCCACCTGCGACGCCGCCACCTTCGACCCGGTGGTCGATCTCCCTGACGGAATCGCCGGCCCGGCCGACGACCCGATGTTCGCGATCCGCTCCCCCGCCTACGCGGTGTCGCTGTCGCGGCGATCGAACTGACCGCATCCGCCGACCCCGGGGTAGCCGGCCGCCGAGCCGCCTCCGGGCGTCCGGCCGACCGGCCGCGCTGTTGACGGGCCCCAGGGCAATCGGGTGAACCCGATTGCCTTGTGACGGGCCCGGGGCGCGGTTGCGCTCCGGGCATTTATTGTTAAGCTATCGTTCATCGACCCGCGCCGCCGGCCCCGAGGGCCGCCGGGCAGCCCGACCATGAGCGGGAGCTGCTCGCGGGTCCCGTGCCGCACCGCGCCGTCCGCGGTGCCCGCGTCCGCGCCCCACGGCTCGTCGTCGGGCGGGACGATCCTCTTCAGTCGGGTGTGTCGCCGACGGGCCCGCGGGTCCGGCGGGCCGCCCCCCTTGCGCCGTGCCGCGGGTGCCGCGGCCGGCCTCCAAGCGCGAGGACTCGCCATGATCAACCACGAGCACCGCCTGCTGTCCAAGGCCGCCGCCGACGTCGAGGGCCGGATCTCGGTCAAGCGCGACCCGGACCGGTCCTGGCCCGGCGACCACAGCCGGCTCTGCGCCCTGGAGAACGACGGCCACCTGCGCTGGGTCGGCGAGCAGGCCGGGCCGCATCTCGGCGGCACCTTCGCGACCTGGCAGATCACCGACCAGGGCCGCTCGACCCTGCCCCGGACGGGAAGCACCGGGTCCGCGACGATCGCCCGGGCCGCGGCCGCGCCCTGCGCGTGATCCGATCTTCGGACGATCAGTTCCGAAGATCGGATCACCAGCCCGCGCGGCACTTGAGCGAAGCCGGTTTCCGCATTGCGAATGCGATCCGCCAGGATCGCCTGAAGCGATCAATCGGAAACCGTATGACGCGTCGCCGGGCGCGACCGGCGCCGGCTGCGGCCGGGGCGCTCCCCTTCCCCGAACGGGAGAGGGGATCCCTCGATGAAGGCCCGGACGTGAATCAGCCTCCCGGCGCAGGCTCCGCCGTCAGGCCGCCCCCGGCCACGAGAAGAACGCCGCGCCCTCGGCCTGCAACTCGCGGTTGATGAGCATCCGGTGGACCTCGTCGGCGCCGTCGACGAGGCGGGCCTGACGGGCGTAGCGGTAGATCCACTCCAGCACCGTGTCCTTGGAATAGCCCCGCGCGCCGTTGATCTGGATGCCGAGGTCGGCGGCCTTGTGCAGGGTGTTGGCGACGTGGATCTTGGCCATCGACACCTCCTTGCGGGCGTAGCGGCCCTGGTCGAGTTCCCAGGCCGCCCGCATCACCAGCAGCCGGCCGATCTCGATGTCCATGGCGAGGCCGCCGAGCATGAGCTGCACGCTCTCGCGGTCGGCGAGCCGGATTCCGAAGCCCTCGCGGACCGCCGCGTAGTCCTGCGCGATCTCGAGGCTGCGCCGGGCGAGGCCGAGCCAGCGCATGCAGTGGGTCAGCCGGGCCGGGGCGAGGCGCACCTGCGCCACCTTCATGCCCCTCCCCTCGCCGACCAGCACGTCCTCCGGCCCGATCTCCAACCCCTCGAAGGCGATCTCGCAATGGCCGCCATGCTCCTCCGGCCCCATGATCGGGATGCGCCGGACGATGTGCCAGCCCGGCTGGTCCCGGTGGAACAGGAAGCAGGTCAGCCCGGTGCGCGGGTCGTCGGAGGTGCGCGCCATCAGGAGGAAATGCGCCGCCTCGCCGGCGCCGGTGATGTACCACTTGCGGCCGTGGATGCGGTAGCGGCCGTCCGGCTGCCGCTCGGCGCGGGTGCGGATCATCGACACGTCCGAGCCGCCGCCGGGATGCGGCTCGGTCATCGCGAAGGCCGAGCGCACGGCGCCGGAGGCGATCGGCGCGAGCCAGCGGGCCTTCTGCTCGGGCGTCGCCAGCGCCTCCAGCACCATCATGTTGCCGTCGTCGGGGGCGGCGGCGTTGAACACCACCGGGCCGAAGATCGAGCGGTTCATCTCGGTGTAGCAGGCGGCCATCCCGACCTTGCCGAGCCCCTGCCCGCCGGCCTCCTCGGACAGTTGCAGGCACCACAGCCCGGCATTCCTGGCCTTCTCCCGCAGGGCTGCGAGGGGCGCGTGGGCGATGTTCTCGTGCTCGTCCCAGTTCGCCCGGTCGGCCTCCACCGGCATGATCTCGCGGGCGACGAAGTCGGCGATCCGGGCGCGAAAATCCTCGATCCGGGGGGACAGGGTGAAATCCATGGCGTGCCTCGTTGGGCTGGATGGGGCGTCCTCGCTCCATCCACCCTGCCGGCCCGCCCCGGTCAAGCGGGATCGCGGCCCCCGTGCGTCGGGGGCCGCGATCCGGCTCAGCGCTTGTCGAGGGGCCGGCCGAGCAGCCGCGCGAACTCGGCCTCGATCTCCTCGACCGAGAACGGGTTGGCGGTGGCGGGGGCCGGCTTCGCCGGCGCGGGTTCCGGTTTCTCGGGCTCCGGCTTGACCGCGTCGGGCTTGGCCGTCTCGACCCTGGCCGCCTCGACCCTGGCCGGAGCGGGGGGCGGCTCCGGGGCCGGGGGCGGGGGCGGGGGCGGCGCGGGTTCGGGTTCGGGCTCGTGCACCGGCGGCGGGGGCGGCGCGGGCTCCGGCTCGGGCAGCGGAAGCTCCTGCGGCGGAGGCTCGGGCGGAAGGGAGTCGGGCTCGGGCTCGGGCTCGGGCGGCGGAGGTGGCGGCGCCGGAGCGGGCTCGGGCTCGGGCTCGACCGGCGGCAACGGCAGCGGCAGTTCCGGCTCGGGCGGCCGGGTCGTCACGGGATCGAGAGCCGGGGCGGCCGGTGGCGGCGCC
>NZ_SACP01000027.1 GCF_004004555.2 Methylobacterium oryzihabitans | reverse complement strand
CTCTCTGGAGGGAGCAGGCTTTGGCGACGTTCCGGCGCAAGCGACACAGAACGAAACCTCGCTTCACTCTGCCGCCACCCTGGGCCTACGCCCTCTGCACCGCTGCCTGAATGGCCAAAGTCGAGCTCAGGGCTTGTGCGCGAACAGGTAGGTGCCGCTCGCCAACTCGAAATTCTTCTCCGCCGGCAGGTCCTTGACGAAGCTCTCGTCGAGCAGGGTCAGGGGGTCGGCGGTGAAGTCGGACAGGCGGCGCGACAGGAAGCGCTTGCGGGCCTCCTTCGGCAGGCCCGCGGCCCAGCTCTGCACGATCCAGGTCAGGCTCCAGATCGGCAGCAGCGAGGTCGGCACGTATTGCTGGTCGACCGTGAGATGATCCTCGAACAGGGCGCGCAGGCCCTCGACGGTCATGTTGAAGTAGTGGTGCGGGTAGCCGTGCATCGGCTGGAGGAACGGCACCGCGCAGAGCAGCCGGCCGCCGGGCTTGAGCACCCGGGCGATCTCGCGGGCGCAGGCGAACGGGTCGCGGACGTGCTCCAGCACCGCCACCGAGATCACGCCGTCGAAGCTGGCGTCGCGGAACGGCAGCACCTCGCCGATGCCGAGCACGTCGGTGGTGTCGTAATCGACGATCTCGAGGTTGACGACATTGGAATAGTAGCGGTCGCGCTGCCCGGCGCCGCAATCGAGGATCAGCCCGTCCGGGTGGGCGGCGATCAGCTCCTCGACATGGGGGTCGTAGGCGTTCTGCGACACGTTGGCGGTCGGGTCGGCGGTGGCGAGCGCCCGCAGCTCGTCGCTGAGATAGTCATATTTCGCCCCGAGGCGCCGGTGCGGGAGGTCCTCGCGCAGGTGGGGCGCCAGCCGCTCCAGCTTCTGCGCCATCATGGCCTCGAACCCCGCCGGCAGCCGGCGCTGGCGCCGGCCCTGACGGAGGCCGAGGCGGTCGAAATGCGCCCGCCCGCTGGCCAGCCGGCCCGAGCGCACGCCCTCCTGCACGTCGGGATTAGCCGCCAGATAGGCGGCTTCGGAGAAATTGGCCGCGGTCGCGGTCTCGGCGAGGTCGAGGAAGGGCAAGGCCGGGTCCCGGGCGTCAGAGGGTCTTGAGGAAGCCGGCGAAGCGCATCAGCCCCTCGGGCCACGGGCCGTGGCCGCTCTCGCCATTGAGGTGGCCGGATTCGCCGGCATCGACGAGGTCGGCGCCCCAGGCGGCGGCGAAATCCCCGGCGCGGTCGTAGGCGGTGTAGGGGTCGGTGCGGCTCGCCACCAGCACGGCCGGGAAGGGGAGGGGGGCTTGGGGGATCGGCGCGAAGCCGCGCAGGATGTCCGGGGTGTCGGCCCGCTCGACGTCCGGCAGGGCGACCAGGAAGGCGCCGCGCACTGCGCCCGGCGCCAGCAGCGGGGCGGCCTGCGCCACCGCGATCACCCCGAGGCTGTGGGCGACGAGGACCACTGGCCGCGATGCCGCCGCGACCGCCGCCACGACGGCGTCGCGCCACGCGGCCGGCTCGGGGTGGTCCCAGTCCTCCTGCACGACGCGGCGGGCGGTGGAGAGGCGGCCCTCCCACCGGCTCTGCCAGTGGTCGGGTCCCGAGCCGCTGTAGCCCGGGACGAGAAGGATGTCGCAATCGGCGGTTCGCATCGGCCGACAGGTAACGCGCGCGGCGCGGGCCGTCTATTCCGCCGCCGCCGCGAGAGCCGCTAGCCCGAGGGCCGGCGCGACGTCCTGCGCGATGCCGACCGAGGCGAGGTTCTTCAGCTTGGCCTCGATCTCGAAGTCGCTCCAGGCGAGGTGGCGGGCCACCAGGGCGTTGACCGCCCGGTTCCACATCATGTCGGAATGGCCGGCGAGGTCGCGGCCGTTGAGGCCGGCCATGGTCAGGGCGGCGAAGTCCGGCGCCCGCTCGGGATCGTGGCCGGGCAGGAATTCTTCTCGCGAGACGCTGATGTGGCTCACCGGGCGCACCCCGCGCCAGGACTCGCGTACCCGGGCGATGCGGGGATCGTCGGGCTCGATGTACTCGCCGCGGCTGTGGATCCAGTGGTGGTGCAGGTCGAGCACCACGGGCACGAGGTCCCCGAGTCGCAGCACGTCGTCGAGGCCGAACGACGTCTCGTCGTTCTCGACCGTGACGAGGTCGCGCGCCGTCCGCGACACGCGCGGGAGGGTCTCGCGGAAGGCCGGGATGCCGGGGTCGCGGGCGCCGACATGGATGTTGACGTGGGCGCCGTGCGGGTGCCAGCCGGTGCCGTAGCCCATCATCGCCATCACCTCGGCGTGGTAGTCGAGTTCGGCGATGCCGTTCTCCAGGGCGGCCGGGTTGCGGCTCGCCAGGATGCAGAACGGGCCGGGATGCATGCTGAGCCGTACGTCGCCGGCCCGCGCCGCCTCGCCGATGCCGGCGAGCCCGGCCTCGATCGCCGCCCGCAGGTCCGGCTCGGCGTAGAGCGGGCGCACCTCGGGATGGGTGTAGCCGGGCAGGACGCCGCTGACGAGGCGCAGCAGCCGCTCCAGGGGCGGGCGGCCGGCGACCCACTCGACCTGCCGCCGCAGGGCGCCGAGGTTGTGGGTGACCACCGCGACCAGCTTCTCCCGCGCCGCGTTCGGCGACAGGCGGCGCAGATGCGCGATGGTGACGGAGGTGGCGTTCATCACCAGCGCGGCGTCCTTGGCCGCCTTCTGGGTGGCGTAGCCGCCGGGCGGCGCGTCCGGGATGAACTTGCAGCAGAAGCCGAGGCGGGGCGTGTCGTCGGTCATGCAGCGACAACGCCGCCACCGGGCCGCCGGGTCCGTCGCCCTCCACAGCGAAACGGCCGCACCGGGGTGCGGCCGCTCGGGACGATGGCGGAGAACGGGAAGGTCAGTGCGTGCGGATCGTGCTCGTCGGCCGCGCCGCCTCCGGCTCGCTGCCGGCACCCTGCGGCGCGCGCTGCTTCAGCTCGTCGGAGGCCGCGTGGACCGCGGCCGAGGCGGCGTCCTGGGCCTGGTCGAGGGCGGTCTCGACGAACTGGCGACCGCGCTCGGTGGCGTCGCGGGCATAGCGCAGGCCCTGGTCGCGGACCTCGTCGGCCCAGGCGCCGACCGTGCGGTCCTCCTGGCGGGTGCGCGGCAGCAGGGCGCCCAGCAGCAGGCCGGCCGCGACCCCGACGACGCCGACGAGGACCGGGTTCTCCGACACGAAGCGCTCGACCGCGCTCGACCCCTGCGAGAAGCGCTCGGCGCCGCGGTCGCGCAGGTCGGCGTAGCGGCGGGCACCGGATTCGATCCGCTCGTCGGCCCAGTCGCGGGCCCGGTCGATGGTCTCGCTGCCGCGGCCGCGCACGGCGCCGTAGCCCTGGTTCGCGCGCTCGTGGGCCTGCGAGACGGCGTCGCTGGCGCCCTGGCGCAGGCGGTCGACGGTGGCGTCGGCGCGGTCGCGGAGCTGGTCGGCGGTCTGGCGCACGGTCTCGCCGAGTCGCGACGCGGTCTGCTTGGCCTGCTCGCTCAGGTCCTGGGCGGTCTCGCTCGCCCGGTCGGCGAGGCCGGCGGCGGTGGCCTTGGCGTCGTTGGCCGCGCCGGCGGCCCGGTCCTGGGCCGCGTCGACCGTCGCCCGGACGGTATCGTGATCCTGGTGCAGGGTCTTCTCCGGTCCGGTCGCGGGGGTGTGGGCGGACGGGGCGTCGGGGGTGACGGGCTTGATGGTGTGGTCGGCCATGGAAGGCGGCTCCTGAACATCGTCCGCGCAGGGGAAATCCCGCCGCGGCGGACGTGAAGCGATCACGAGGGGAGGCGGAGCCGCGCCGGGCGGCTCCGCCGCGAGGATTCAGATCCGGGCGCCGGCCTCGCGGCCCCCGGCGACGGCGTCGGCCGCCGGATGCCCGGTCGGGCGGTCGGGGTCGTAGACCCGGGCGGCCGGGGTGCTCATCACCGGCACCGCCTCGGCGCCCTCGACCGTGGCCTGGAGGTGGCGGCGGCGGCGCGCGTCCTCCGAGACCCGGTGCAGGAGCCAGCCGACGCCGGCGACGATCAGCATGACCGGCACCGGGTTGCGGCGCACGGCGGCGAGCGCGCCGTCGTAGACGCCGCTCGCCGGCGACTGGCGCACGGTGCCGAGCATCTCGTCGACGATGCTCGCCGGCGACAGACGGTCCTGGATGCGGTCGATGGTCCGGTCCAGCCGGGCCCGGGTCTGCTCAATGTCCTGCTCGAGATCCGAGATCGACTGACTCATCCCGACACCCTCTCCGAGAGCACGCGGGCGTCCTGGCGGAACTGGCGGGTGGTGCGGGTCGGCGCCAGCGTCGAGGCCGACATCGCGCTGCGGCCCCACAGGGCGAGGCCGATGCCGACGACGAGGAACGCCACACCGACGATGAGGGCCGCCAGCGCCTCGGAATGGACCACCGTCGCCAGCCACTTCACCAGGGCGTCGGTGAGGACGAGGAGCGCCACCACCGCGAACACCGCCGCCCCGACCATCATGCCGAGCCCGAGGAACAGCGTCCTCAGGTTGTTCGACATCTCGGTGCGGAACAGCGCGATCTCCTTGCGGGCGAGGTCGGTGGTCTCGCGCAGGGCCTCGGCGAGCAGCCCCTGGATACTGCCGGCCCCGCCGTTCTGATGCTCAGCCATCGGGGCCTCCTCAGACGGGATAGCGGGCGCCGGGGTGGCGGTCGCCCGGCTGGTAGGGCGAGGTCTCCGACCGGCGGGCGCTGCCGTAGTCGGCCCCCGTGCCGGCGACGTGAGCCGGATGGGCCGAGGCCTTGATGAACCGGGCGGCGAGGAAGCCGGTGAGGAAGGTCGCGACCGCGACCGCGGCCGGGCGGCGGCGGGCCACCGCCTCGATGTCGCTGTAGAAGTCCTCGAAGCTGCGCTCGCGGATCGAGCCGGAGAGCTGCTCCAGCCCGTCGGCGGCGCTGTCGAAGAAGGCGCGGACGTTGGGCTGCTGGTCGAGGCCCTTGCCCGACTCGCGCAGGGCCGCGGCCATGTCGGAGACCGACTGGGCGGCGTCGCTCTTGCGCCGGTCGACGTAGCCGCCGACCTGCTCGCGCGCCGCCTCGACGAGGCTGTAGCTGCGCTCGATCGCGACGTCGCCGAGCTGGCGCACGTCCTGGCGCAGGGCGTTCCAGTCCGCCGGCTGATCGCCGTGGGAGGTCGCTCCCTGCGACGGTTGGCCGGCGCCCTGCGCACGCTGATAGTCGTTGTCCAAACCCGCCGTCATCGCTGCCACTCCTCGCTCGGGGTCTCGCTTCCGTCGCCGGCCGCGCGGCCTCGGGCACCGGTCGCCATCCTTTCCGAGAAACCGGGTGTGACGCCTACGGTTCCGGCCGCCTCGCGCCCGCCGGCACGGCGGTTTCCTGTGGAGCGCGGTCCACGGCCGGCCGGGACAGCGTGAACGAAGTGTTTTCGGCAAGGGTTGACCCGCGGCGACGGATCGCGCTTGCTTCCCGCGCGTTGCCGATCCGACGGGAAGAGAAGCGCGGCGCACGGGCCCTTCCCGCAAGCCGGAGTCCATATCCGCCGTGTCACGCCTCATCATCGTGTCGAACCGCGTCGCCGTCCCGGAGGCGGGCTCCAAGGCGGTCGCGGCCGGCGGCCTCGCGGTCGCGCTCAAGGAAGCCTTCACCGCCTACAAGGGGCTGTGGTTCGGCTGGAGCGGCAAGATCACCGACACGCCGTCGGACACCCCGACCATCGCCGACCGCGGCCGGGTGCAGTACGCGGTGATGGACCTCTCGCCCCAGGACCACCGCGAGTATTACAGCGGCTTCGCCAACCGGGCGCTGTGGCCGATCATGCATTACCGCCTCGGCCTCGCGGCGTTCTCGCGGGCCGACTTTGCCGGCTACCAGCGCGTCAACCGCATCTTCGCCCAGGCGCTCGCCAAGCTGGTCGAGCCCGGCGACCTGATCTGGGTCCACGATTACCACCTGATCCCGCTCGCCTCGGAGCTGCGCGGGCTCGGGGTCGCCAACCCGATCGGCTATTTCCACCACATCCCCTGGCCCTCGGGCGAGGTGTTCAACACCCTGCCGGCCTCGAACGAGCTGCTGCGGGCGGTCTCGGACTACGACCTGATCGGCCTCCAGACCGACGGCGACGTCCACAACCTGACCCGCAACCTCATGGACGAGCTGCGGGCGATTCCCCTCGGCGGCGGCTCGCTGATGGTGGACGGGCGCCGCACCCGGATCCGCTCGTTCCCGATCGGCATCGACGTCGAGGGCTTCCGGCAGGCGGCCGAGCGCGCCGGCATGAACCGCACCGTGCGCGACACGATGGCGGGCCTGCGCACCCGCAAGCTGCTGATCGGCGTCGACCGGCTCGACTACTCGAAGGGCGTTCCCGAGCGGATGGAATCGGTCGAGCGGTTCTTCGCCTCGAACCCCGACCAGCGCGGCAACGTCGTCTTCCTGCAGATCGCCCCGAAGTCCCGCACCGAGGTGCCGGAATACGAGCAGCTCTCCCGCGACGTGAACGAGGTGCTGGGCAACATCAACGGCTCGCTGGGCGAGCCGTCCTGGACGCCGATCCAGTACGTCACCAAGGCGTATCCGCGCGCGGTGCTCGCCGGCCTGTACCGCGCCGCCCGGGTCGGGCTGGTGACGCCGATGCGCGACGGCATGAACCTCGTCGCCAAGGAATACGTCGCCGCTCAGGCCGACGACGATCCGGGCGTGCTGGTGCTGTCGAAGTTCGCCGGCGCGGCCCGCCAGCTTCCCGAGGCGCTGCTCGTCAACCCCTACGACCGGTTCGAGGTCGCCGAGGCGATCCGCGCCGCGCTCTACATGCCGAAGGCCGAGCGGCTGGAGCGGTGGCGCCCGATGTTCGACCGCATGGCGCGGGAGGACGTCGACTGGTGGGCCCGCTCGTATCTCGGCGAGCTCGAAGGCTTCCGCACCACCGAACGCGAGCCGCCGGCGGCGGCCGAGACGGCCTGATAGCCGGCTCACCGCCGGTCGTGAGCCGGCGCAATTGACTGCCCCTTGTGGGGGGAGGGTCGAGCGCCGCGCTACTCCACCACCTCCAGATGCAACTCGCAGGTGATGCACACCGCGTTGCTGCCGCGCTGGAGCGGCCCCTCGTGGATCGCACCGTCCACGTCCACCACCGCGATGTCGATGGCGGCGCGCGGGCGGCCGTCCTCGCCGGGACCGACCGATCCGTCGCGGATGAACAGCTCGCTCGCCTCGGTCGGCACCATGCGGCCGTCGGCGAAGACCGGGCGCACGAGGCTGCCGAGGCCGCGCAGCCGCGCCACCCGGATGCTGCGCCCGGCGCAGGCCGCCTCGACCGCCGCGAACAGTTCCTCGTTCGGCTGCACCTTCAGCAGCACCGAGCCGCCGTCGCCGCCGAGGGAAGCCGGCGTGAACAGCGGGAAATTGGTCTCCGCGTCCGGCTCGACCCGCCACGCCGCCTCGGCCGTGCCCCAAGCCTCGGCCTCGCAGGGCGCCCGCACCACGACCTCGGCCGGCAGCAGATGGCCGCCGCGCCGGCGCCCGTCCGGCTCGACCCACACGCCGTGGACGTGCAGGAACGGCGCGCCGTCGCGCTCGCCGAAGGTCGCGGTGGCGGCCTCCAGCCGGGTCTCGCCGGCCGGCCGGTAGGTCTCGCTGTACCACGCGGCGTGGACCCCGTCGGAGGACAGGGCCGGCATCACGTAGGCGAACGGATCGAAGCTGCCGCCGTGCAGATGCACGACGCCGCCGCGCATGCCCTGTGCGGCGAGCGGCCCGGTCACCGCGTCGAGGAGCGTCCGGCCGGGCTCCAGGCCGAACCGGGCGTGGAGCGGCCGGCCGGCGGCGGCGAGATGGCGCTCCGGCCGGGCCGGGCCGGGCTGGGCGAGGTGCGAGGGGGGAAACGGCCCCTCGCCCGCGGCGCGCGTCGCTGCGATCATCGGGCGACGGGTCCCGGCGGAATCCGGTCGGTCATGGGGCATCCTCCCTCTGCGGCGCCGGTCTCGCGGCCGGCGTGGTCGGCCTTATGGCACGGGCTTGGCTCCGCCCCGAAGCGAAACCGCGCCGGAGCGGAAGCTCGTCCGATGATGGCGACTGATCCCGGCGCTCAGCATCGCCGCCCGATGGGCCGCGGTGCCGTAGCCGACGTTGCGCTCCCAGGCATAGGCGGGATGGCGCCGGGCGAGCGCCCGCATCAGCCGGTCGCGCATCACCTTGGCGACGATCGAGGCCGCCGCGATCTGCGGCACCAGCCGGTCGCCGCCGACCCGTGCCTCGGCCGGCAGGGTGAGGCCCGGCGGCACGTCGCGGCCGTCGACCATCACGGTCGCGGCGATGCCGGCCGCGGCCACCCTGGCCACCGCCCGGCGCATCGCGTCGAGGGTGGCGGCGCGCACGTTGATGCGGTCGATCAGCTCGCGCGATCCGCCCGCATAGGCGACCGCGCCGGCGGCGGCGATGGCCGGGGCCAGCCGCTCCCGGGTGGCGGCGTCGAGGCGCTTGCTGTCGTCGAGGGCGCCGAGCAGGTCGGCCGGGATCCGCCGCGGATCGAAGTAGACGGCCGCCACGATCACCGGCCCGCACAGGGCGCCGCGGCCGACCTCGTCGCAGCCGATCACGGCAGGGTAGGTGTGGGCGAGGCGCGGATCGAACGGAGGCATGCCGGCTTCTCGCATCCCGCGGGCGGAATGGGGAGGGGGCGGGGCGATGTCGGCGACCCCGGTCACCCTCTTGCCGAATCCGCTCGGCGGCGGCGCCGCCGGCTTCGGAACCTGCGCTCCCCCGTCACGCCGCCTCGTCGAGGCTGTGCGTGATTCCTTCCAGATCATGAATGAGGCGGGCGACATCGTGGGCCGGCACGATCGTCCCGAGACCGCCGTGAACGACGGCGTTCCTCAGCCTCGTCAGATCTCGCAGCCGGCGGGCATCGGCCTCTTCCAGGTAACCCATCTCCGCCAGCGTCTGGACCGCCTGAACCGGCGACAGGGGCCGCGCCCTGGCCTTCTCCTCCGTGGGGGAGACGAGCCGAGCCATCGCTTCCAGAAGCGACCATGCCATCACCAGCGCCGCCCGTTCGTGGACGCCATCCAGCAGCACCCGAGCCTCCGCGAGGCCGGATGCGAGTTCGCCCGACGTCGGTGCCGGCAAGCCCGGCGCCACCTCGGCGGGCGGCGACACGTAGAAGACCCGCAACTCCCAACCGTTCTGGGATTCGACCAGCTTCGCCAGATCGGCAAGGCTCTCTGCCTGCGTCTCCCTCCCGCGTACCCTGATCTTGATGACGATCCCGCCATCCGGGCCGATGCCCAGCGCGTCCGGCTGGTAGCCCTTGAGGAACTCAGGGATGACCTCCGAGGAGGGCTGGACGTGGAACGTCCAACCCCGCTTTCCGACATCGCGCCGCAACCGTCCCATCAGATCGTCGATCCGGGCGGCGAGTTCGTCCGAATCGGAAGGCCGATACGTCATGCCGCTGTCCTCCAACTCAGATCGTCGTCGACCCTGATATAGACGACCGGCGGTTCGGCCCCGAGCGCCTCTTCCAGCGTCTCGGTCATCGACGCGAACTGGACGACGGTTCCCGGCTCGATCTTCTGCACGATGACGCGTTCGATAACGCGGTCGCTCCGATAAACCGCTCCCAGCATGCCATCGAGGATGAGCCTGACGATGTTGTCGACATCCCCGTCCATGGGGCCGGCGCGAAGTAAAGGATCTTCACGGCGAGCGGCCGGTCGTCGAGCCAAGTCAGTTCCCGTGATGCCATATGCTGAGCGCCGACCTTCACGTCGGCTTGCGCGCGCGAATTATCAAGGAGATCGGAACGACACGGGTATCAGCCACCACGGGTTCGCGCTCCGCAAGCTCCGCATCTGCACAGGGTTCCGCAAACTGCTCGATGACCCATCCCGCCTCGCAGATCATCTTGACCCACTCGCTCAGCGTCCGGTGGAATCGCGGGATGCGAAACGGTGCATCCTTCTCCCGCGCGTCGGCTGACAGGGTTGAGAACCACCAAGTATCCACCCGACCGTCGATGCGATCGAAATAGCCACCCACTTCCACCGCCCTGGTCTTCCCGTCCCCGTCTCGCAACACTTTCCGGTATGCCGGGACGAAGCAGGGGTGAAGGATCGAGAACTGGAGGAACCCACCGCGCCGGACCACACGGTGCGCCTCGCGCAGCACCTTTGCCTGATCGGGGATGTCCATCAGGGACATGAACGCGGTCGCGAAGTCGAAGCCGTTTTCCTCGAACGGGAGATTCGTTCCATCTGCCGTCTGGTAGACGATGCCGAGTGGCTCGGCCGCTTCGGCTGTCCGCGCGTGGCGCACGAAGGTCGGTGCGACGTCGATCCCCTGCATGATCGCCCCCAGACGAGCGATCTGCCGTGTGTTGGCGCCCTCGCCACAGCCGATGTCTAGACCCGAGAGACCGGACACTCTCGGTAGCATCGCCAGAAAGGCCGGGGTGTTAAGCGCGTCCCGGTAGATGTCGAAGCCTGCGCGGACATGGCGCGTCCAGGCATCGGCGTTGGCTTCCCAGCATTCGGCGACATCACGATCCTGCATGACGCTCCTCCGCTCGTGTGCTCGTACGTAACACAAGATGCACACGGCCTTGGAAGCCTTCACGCTGGCCAGCGGGTCCGATGCGGTCGCTGTGGCCTGGTCGCGTGTCGCCGGATCTGACGTCGATCGCGGCCGGAGCCTCGCCCTACCCCGCCGCCGCCTCGTCCAGCAGCCACACCGTCTCGCCCCAGGCGCGGGCGCGGCCGGCGGGCAGGTTCTCGCCGGCGGCGAGGCGGGCCAGCGGCTCCACCTTGCCGGTGCCGGTGACGAGAAAGAGCATCCGGCGGGTCGCGGCCAGGGCCGGCAGGGTCAGGCTGACCCGCGGCACGAACGGCGCGAGCCCGGCCTCCGGCACGCCGACGACCCAGGCCGCATCCTCCTCGACCGCCGGCTTGCCCGGAAACAGCGAGGCGGTGTGGCCGTCCTCGCCGAGGCCGAGCAGCACGAGGTCGAACAGCGGGCGCTCGGGCGTCAGCGTACCGGAACCGTGGAAGCTGCGCAGGGTCGCCTCGTAGGCAGCCGCGCAGGCCTCCGGCGTGCCGTCGATCGGGATCGGGAACAGGTGGCCGGGCGGAATCGGGGAATCCGACCCAAACGCCTCGGCGACCATGCGGGCGTTGCTGCCGGCCTCCGGGGTGTCGCCGACCCGCTCGTCGCCGAAGAACAGGTGCAGCCGCTCCCACGGCACCCGGTCGCGATACTCGCCGGCGAGCAGGGCGTAGAGGCGCTTGGGCGTCGAGCCGCCCGACAGGCAGAGCGCGAACCGATCCGAGGTCCGGGCGGCGGCGACGATGTGGTCGGCCGCCGCCCGGGCGACGGCGTCGGGATCGGGCAGGATCGTCGCGCCGGGTGGGAGCACCGCCATCGCGTCAGACCTTCTCCAGGGGCCGCCAGGCGTGGCCGTCGCGGGCGAGCAGGTCGTCGGCCTCCTTGGGGCCGGCGCTGCCGGCGCGGTAGGGCAGGGGGGCGTCGTGGGTCTTCGCGTGGTGGTCGAGGATCGGCTGGACGATCCGCCAGCCCTCCTCGATCGTGTCGGCGCGCTGGAACAGCGTCGGGTCGCCGATCATCGCGTCGTAGATCAGGGTCTCGTAGCCGGTGCTGGGCTCGATTCGGAAGAAGTCCTTGTAGCGGAAGCTCATGTCGGCGGCGCCCAGCCGCACCTGCGGCCCCGGCACCTTGACGCCGAAATGCAGCGAGATGCCCTCGTCGGGCTGGAGTTGCAGCACCAGCCAGTTCGGCGCGGTCTGCTCGACGTCGGTGCCGCGGAACAGCGACAGCGGCGCCTGCTTGAACCGGATCGCGATCTCGGTGTCGCGCCCGGTCATCGACTTGCCGGTGCGCAGGTAGAACGGCACCCCGGCCCAGCGCCAGTTGTCGATGCTGAGTTTCAGGGCGATGTAGGTCTCGGTGCGGCTGTCGGCGGCGACGTCGGGCTCGCCCGTGTAGTCCTTCACCGCCTCGCCCAGCACCGTGCCGGCCCGGTATTGGCCGCGCACCGCCTCCTCGGGCTTGGCCGAGCGGGTCGCCAGCAGCACGTCCTGCTTGCGGTCGCGCACCGCCTCGGCGTCGAAGGAGATCGGCGGCTCCATCGCCACCAGGGTGAAGAGCTGAAACAGGTGGTTGGGCACCATGTCGCGCAGGGCGCCGGTCGCCTCATAGAACTGGCCGCGGCCCTCGACACCCACCGTCTCCGACACGGTGATCTGGACGTGGTCGATGTGGTCCCGGCGCCACAGCGGCTCGAACAGGCCGTTGCCGAACCGGAACGTCATGATGTTCTGCACCGTCTCCTTGCCGAGGAAGTGGTCGATGCGGAAGACCTGACGCTCGTCGAGCACGGTCAGGATCTGGCGGTCGAGGGCCTGGGCCGAGGCGAGGTCGTGGCCGAACGGCTTCTCGATCACCACCCGGCGCCAGCGCCCCTCGGCCTCGCCGACGAGGCCGGCCTTGCCGAGCTGCTCGACCGTCGGGCCGAACAGGCTCGCGGCGATGGCGAGGTAGAACAGCACGCTGCCGCCCTCCGGGTCGCCGGAGACCTGGGCGAGGCGCGTCTTGACCTCGGCGAAGGTCGCCCCGTCGGTGAGGTCGCCGTCGATGTAGGTGATCCGCGAGGCGACGCGCTGCCACACCGCCTCGTCGAAGGTGCCGCCGCCGGCCTCGCCGCCCTTCTGGGTCAGGTAGCCCTTCACCGTCCGGGTCAGCTCGGCGACGTAGTCCTCGGAGGAGGTCTCTGTCCGGCTCACCGCGATGATCGAGATCGGGTCGGGCAGCAGGTTCCAGAGCGCGAGGTTGTAGAGCGCCGGCATCAGCAGCCGGTGGGTCAGATCCCCGGTCGCGCCGAAGATCACCAGGGTGCAGGGGTCCGGGGGCGGCGGGCTCTCGGACGGGGGTTGGGAGGGCATCGGCGGATCCGGGTCGGTGACGGGAGGGGCGGCGGGAGCGCGGACCGGAGCCTATTTCGGTTCCTGGTGGCCGCCGAAGCCCTTGCGCATCGCCGAGAGCAGCTTGTCGGCATAGGTCGCTTGCTGCCGCGAGCGGAAGCGGGCGTAGAGCGCCGCCGACAGGACGTGGGCCGGCACCGCCTCCTCGATCGCGGCGTTCAGCGTCCAGCGGCCCTCGCCGGAATCGGCGACGTGGCCGGAGAAGCCGTCGAGGCGTTCGTCGGTGGCGAGCGCCGCCGCGGTGAGGTCGAGCAGCCACGACGACACCACGCTGCCGCGCCGCCAGACCTCGGCGATGTCGGCGAGGTCGAGGTCGAAGCGCTGCGCCTCCGGCAGCTCCGGCGAGTTGGCGTGGCGCAGGATGTCGAAGCCCTCGGCATAGGCCTGCATCAGGCCGTACTCGATGCCGTTGTGGATCATCTTGACGAAGTGGCCGGCGCCGCTCGGGCCGGCATGGATGTAGCCGCGCTCGGCCCGGTCGTCGCGGTCCCCGCGGCCTTGCGTGCGCGGCACCTCGCCGAGGCCCGGCGCCAGGGTCGAGAAGATCGGATCGAGGCGGTCGACCGCCTCCTTGTGGCCGCCGATCATCATGCAGTAGCCGCGATCGAGCCCCCAGACGCCGCCGGAGGTGCCGACGTCGACGTAGTGCAGGCCTTTGGCGTCGAGCACTTGCGCCCGGCGGATGTCGTCCTTGTAGAACGAGTTGCCGCCGTCGATGATCGTGTCGCCGGGCTGCATCAGCTCGGCGAGCCGCATCACCGTCGCCTCGGTCGGGTCGCCCGCCGGCACCATCACCCAGGCGGTCCGCGGCGCGTCGAGGCGCTGCACGAACTCCTCCAGGCTGCCGGCCCCGACCGCGCCGGTCTCGCCGGCGAGGGCCGTCACCGCCGCTGGGTTCTCGTCGTAGACCACCGCCGTATGTCCGTTGCGCAGGAGGCGACGCACGATGTTGCCCCCCATCCGTCCCAGACCGACCATGCCGAGCTGCATCGCGACCGCTCCCGCGTCCCCAGGGCGACGGCCGGCCGGGGGCCGGTCTCGCCGATTGGCGCCCCTCTTGGTGATTTCCCGCGGGAGCCCCGGCCGGGCCGGCGGCTCCCGGTATCCTGGCTCAGGCCAGCGCCTTGCGCAGCCGCTCCAGGCCGCGTCCGACGTCGCCCTTGATATGGACCCGCAGCGCCCGGCGCCCGCGCTCCGACAGCACGCCGAAATCACCCCGCGCCTGGGCCGCGATCACGGTGCCGAAGCCGAGCGTGCGGCCCGGAATCGCGAGACCCTCGGCGTCGTCGGCGGTGATCTGCAGGAAGACGCCGCTGTCGGGCCCGCCCTTGTAGGCCTGCCCGGTCGAGTGCAGGAAGCGCGGCCCGAACTCGACGCAGGTCGCGACCCGCCTGGTGTCGCGCAGGTGCAGCCGTGCCGCCTGGAGTGGGGCGAGATGCTCGGGGTTGCGCGCGACGTAGGCCAGCAGCGCGACGTAGTCGCCGGCGCCGACCCGGCCGATCTGCGCCTTGATCCAGCTCTCCGGGTCGCTGCCGGCGCCGGCCTCGCGCAGGGCGTCGGCATTCTGCGGGTCGGTGAAGAGGGCGAGCCCGTCGTCCCCCGCCACCGGCGTCTCGGCCGGCAGCGCGCCGTTCGTCTCGGCGGCGGTGGTCAGTTCGCGGGTCTTGATCTTGCTCGCCTCGACGTCGGGCTGGTCGAAGGGGTTGATGCCGAGCACCGCCCCCGCCACCGCGGTCGCGATCTCGAAGCGGAAGAATTCCTGCGGCAGCCCCTCGCGGCCGGCGAGGGCGATGCGCACCACCGGATGCCCGGCCTTCTCGATGGCGTCGAGCGCCGCGTCCTGGGCCGGGTCGCCGCCGCCGTCGAGGCGCAGTTGCACGAAGATCCGGTCGTTGCCGTAGACCTCCGGCGCGCCGAGGGTCTCGCCGTCGATCGGGATCAGGCCCTTGCCCTCCTTGCCGGTCGATTCGGCGATGAGCTGCTCGGCCCAGGCCCCGAAAGTGTCGATGCCCGGCGAGGCGACGAGGGTGACCTTGTCGCGGCCCTGGTTGCGGGCGGCGACGCCCAGCGCGAGGCCGAGCTGCACGCCGGGATTGAGGTCCGGCGGCACGTCGGAGCCGCAGGACTGGACCATCCGCAGGGCCTGCGCCAGGAACGCCGCGACGTCGATCCCCATGGCGGCCGCCGGCACCAGCCCGAAGGCCGACAGCACCGAGTAGCGGCCGCCGATCTGCGGCACGCCGTGGAAGATGCGCCGGAAGCCGTCCTGCTTCGCCGCCGTCTCCATCGCCGAGCCGGGATCGGTCACGGCGACGAAGTGCTGCCCGGCCTTGTCGCCCAGGATCTCGCGGACCCGGGCCAGGAAGTAGTCGCGGAAGACGTTCGGTTCGAGGGTCGAGCCCGACTTCGACGCGACGATGAACAGGGTCTTCGTCAGGTCGACCGCCGCCTCGACCGCCCGCACCTCGGCCGGGTCGGTGGAATCGAGGATGCGCAGGCGCGGGAAGCCGGGCTTGGTCCCGAAGGTCTCGGCCAGCACCTCCGGCCCGAGGCTCGACCCGCCCATGCCGAGCACCACGGCGTCGGTAAATCCTTCCGCCCGCACCTCCTCGGCGAAGGCGGCGTAGTCGGCGGCCTTCGCCGCCTCGTCGCCCACGATGGTGAGCCAGCCGAGCCACTTCGCCTCGTCGGCGTCGCTCCACACGGCCGGGTCGCGCTGCCACAGCCGGCGGGCGAGCCCGTCCTTGCGCCACTGCTCGACGGCCTTGCCGTGCGCCTCGCTCAGCGAGCCGAGGGCGAGGGTCTGGCGGTCGAGCCTGTCGCCGAGGAATGTGTCCCGCTTGCCCGCGACGGCGCCCAGCACCTTGTCGGCGGCGTCGACGAAGAGCTGCACGCCCTCCTGCACCAGGGTCTCGGCGACCGTGTCGAGGTCGATTCCCGCCCGGGCGAGGTCGGCGAGCACCCGCTCGGCCCCGCCGACATCCTCCTCCAGGCTCGCCCGGACCGTGCCGTGATCGCGAAAGGCGTCCATCGTCGCCGGCGGCATGGTGTTGACCGTGTCGGGCCCGATCAGCTCCTCGACGTAGAGCACGTCGGAATAGGCCTTGTTCTTGGTGCCGGTGGAGGCCCAGAGCAGGCGCTGCTTCTGCGCGCCCTTGGCCGCCAGCGCGTCCCAGCGCAGGCCGGCGAACAGGCGCTTGTAGCGCTGATAGGCGAGCTTCGCGTTGGCGATCGCGACCTTGCCCTTCAGCCCCTCCAGGGCGGCGCGGTCGCCGCCCTGCGCGATCCTCTGGTCGAGGAGCTTGTCGACGGCGGCGTCGATGCGGCTGATGAAGAAGCTCGCCACGCTCGCGACCCGGCCGACGTCGCCGCCGGAGGCCGCGAACCGCTCCAGGCCCTCGATGTAGGCGTTGGCCACCGCCTCGTAGGCGTCCTGGGCGAACAGCAGGGTGATGTTGACGTTGACGCCCTCGGCGGTGAGGTCGCGGATCGCCGACAGCCCCTCGGGCGTCGCCGGCACCTTCACCATCAGGTTGTCGCGCTTCACCGCGGCCCACAGCCGGCGCCCCTCGGCCAGGGTCTCGGCGGTGTCGAGGGCGAGGTAGGGCGAGACTTCGAGGCTGACGAAGCCGTCGCTCCCCTTCGAGGCGTCGTAGACCGGCCGCAGCACGTCGGCCGCCGCCTGGATGTCCGCGATGGCGAGGCCCTCGTAGAGGTCGATGACCCGCTGGTCGCCGCCCCCCAGCGCCTGCTTCAGGGCGCCGTCGTACTCGTCGGAATGGCCGATCGCCTTCTCGAAGATCGCCGGGTTCGAGGTCACGCCGCGCAGGCCGTCATCCTCGACCAGGGCCTTGAGCTTGCCCTCCGCGACGAAGCCCCGCGCCACGAAATCGAGCCACACCGCCTGACCCTGTTCCGCGTGGAGCGCCTTGAGCGGATTCATGCCGATGTCCTTCGTCTTCGCCCGGCCAATGTGGACCATGCGCCGCTCCTGTCCAGGGGGCGGCGGCGGCCGGCAGCCATTCGGCGCCCAGCTCGCGCTCCCGGTCGGCGCCGGGATTGACAGTCCCGCCCCGTATCGGCAGACGAGGCCCCGGGCCCGCATGGCGGAACTGGTAGACGCGGACGACTCAAAATCGTCAGCCGCAAGGCGTGGGGGTTCGATTCCCTCTGCGGGCACCATGTAAAAAATAAGCTATTGCAATCAATTTTTATTTTCCGGATGCATCCCGCACCTCGGCGACCGGTGCGGGAGCGGCCGGCGCTTCCCGGGCGAGGCATTGTACCAACGGCCCAGGATGCCGACGCATCGACTCGATCTCGGGCAGGCCCGAGATCGACGGGGCCGTTGACCCATCTTGGATTTCGGAAAGCCTGTTTGACTCTCGATCTAAAGAACAAGCTCCCCCCTGTCCCGGACGACTGGAACGCAGTGGAAGGAGATCCGGGATCCAGCACAACAAGTCGCGAAGCGTCCATACTCAGCGACAGTGCTGTCAGACTGAGCCGCTTCGCGGCACATCTGACGTCTGGATCCCGGATCTCCTTCCGCTGTCGCTTCAGTCGTCCGGAAAAGGGGTGCTTCGCGCGATGAATACGATGGACCATCGCTCAAACAGGCTCTGACACCGAGCCCAGACGTTCGGGACCTTGGGCTCGGCAAGCATTCGAGAATGGAACCAGAGGTCGTCTTCAACGACCGTCGGTACGACAGTTCAGGCTTCGCTTCGAGCGAGGCCGTCGGCGTCGCAGCCTCCTATCTCGGACGGTCAGACAGACGTTTCAGCGACCGTCGCCTTCGCCGCCATCAGATCCTGGTGCTCGTCGCGTCTCGACCCCGGACCCGGTGCCGCGGCGGCACCACGGCCTCGGATGAGATCATCATGCGGGCCCGGCGCACATCTCGGTGCGGATCCAGTCGGCCGTCGCCTTGACGTCGACGCGCCCGCGCAGATGGTCTGCGATCCATAGCTGCATCTCGTAGGGACCAGCGACGAAGCCGATCGGGGCGACGAGGTGACCGGATCGGATCTCGTCCTCGACGAGGAACCGGGGGGCGAGCGCGAGTCCGAGTCCGCAGGCCGCCGCCTGGATGACGAGGTAGAAATGCTCGTAGACTTCGTTCTGCGTGATCCTGAGGTCGGGCCTGCCGGTCGCGAGAGCCCAGTCGCTCCACGCCTGGGGTCGTGTCGCGCTGCCGAGGATCCGCGCACGCGCCGTGTCCTCCGGCTGCGAGAAGTCGAGACGATTGGCGTATTCAGGATGGCAGACCGGCCCGATCTCCTCGCGGATCAGCCTCTCGGCGGTTGCGCCGGTCGGCGCACGATAGATGCTCGTGCGAATGGCGATGCTGATCTCGTCGCGGATGAAATCGATGTCGTCATAGCTGACGTTGAGCCTGAGATCGATCGATCCATGCGACTTCTTGAAGTTTTTCAGTCTCGGAATCAGCCATCGCATCATCACCGTCGATGAGCATGACAGCGTGAGCGGACCGGGTTGGACGCGGGATACGGCGATCTGCATCCGCTCGAACACTTCGGCGAGCTCGGAGGCCAACTGGGCGCCCTCGCGGGTGGGGACGATCGCTCTGGGATGCCGCTCGAACAGAGGCAGCCCGAATCTGTCTTCGAGGGTCTTCACGTGGCGGCTGATCGCGCCCGGGGTCACGCCGAGTTCGACGGCCGCAGCATTCATGCTTCCCAGGCGGGCCGCCACTTCGAAGGCACGCAACGCATTCAGCGGTAAGTGGGTCGTGGGCAAGGCGGCCTCTTCTCGAGGGAGGAGTGAGATGAGTTTTTGTCAACTCAGAGCGCGCATATTTCGGCTGTTCAGCATTGGCCGTCTGACCTATGGTTCGCTCTAGCACCAGGGAACAGACAAAGAAAGTCCTGGTAAGCATCGATTTCTTTATTGTTCATATATCAGTTCTCTATCGCAAGCATGCGGCTACGGAAAGTATGGTTTCGTAATCGTAATATAGAAATAAAGATCTATTATATTTTGTCATTTTCTGCTCGAACGAGCAAAATATCGCTATATAACAAGACGATGTCCTGAACAAAATTCTAGGGAGGTAATCATGTCGACCGTCTCTCGAGTCGTGAATCCGTCACTGCTTCGCATCGAAGCAGACTATCTCCTAGAGACTGCGAACGATCCCCGCTCGGTGGCCGAGACCATGGCTGGCGAGCAGTCCTGCGGTACCTTCGTGTCGGTTCCGGGCGAGACGCCGGAGCTGAAGGCCCGCTCGGCCGCTCGGATCGAGCGCCTGGAAATGCTCGACGAGCCGGTGGCGGCCCCGTCGCTGCCGACGACGGCCCGGGTGGGTCCCGCAACGCTACGACGCGCCCTCGTCACCCTGTCCTGGCCGATCGAGAATCTCGGTCCCTCGCTCCCGAACCTGCTCGCCACCGTCGCCGGCAACCTGTTCGAGTTGCGCGCGGTCACCGGCCTGCGCCTCCTCGACATCCGCCTGCCGCAGGCCTTCGCCGACGCCTATCCGGGCCCCCGCTTCGGAGTCGCCGGCACGCGCCGCTTGGCCGGGGTGCAGGACGGCCCGATCATCGGCACCATCATCAAACCGAGCGTCGGCTTCGGGCCGGACGAGACCGCCGCGCTGGTGCAAACCCTGTGCGAGGGCGGCATCGACTTCATCAAGGACGACGAGCTGCAGGGCGACGGGCCGCACTGTCCGTTCGACGACCGTGTCCGCGCGGTGATGCGGGTCGTCAACGACCACGCCGAGCGCACCGGCAAGAAGGTGATGGTCGCGTTCAACCTCACCGGAGAGCTCGACCAGATGCGCCGGCGCCACGACCTCGTGCGCGACCTCGGCGGCACCTGCGTCATGGCGAGCCTCAACTCGGTCGGCCTCGTCGGGATGATCGAGCTGGCGCGGATGAGCGAGCTGCCGATCCACGCCCACCGCAACGGCTGGGGCTACCTCACCCGCCATCCGCTCCTCGGCTGGTCCTACGTCGCCTGGCAGAAGATCTGGCGACTGGCCGGCGCCGACCACATGCACGTCAACGGGCTGGCCAACAAGTTCTCGGAGACCAACGACAGCGTCGTCGCGTCTGCCCGGACTTGCCTCACCCCGCTGTTTCCCGACAAGCCCTGCCTCGCGATGCCGGTCTTCTCCTCCGGCCAGACGGTCCTGCAGGCGCCCGGCACCTACGCCGCACTCGGCTCTGCCGACCTCATCGTGACGGCCGGCGGCGGCATCATGGCCCATCCGGACGGGCCGGCAGCCGGCGTCGCGGCGCTGCGGCAGGCCTGGCAGGCGGCGGTCTCCGGCATCCCGCTCGACCGGTACGCCCGCGACCACCGGGAACTCGCGCTGGCCCTGGGAGACGCCGCATGAGCCCCGCGTCTCCCCGCCCCCTGCCCGACGGGCCGCTCGTCGCCTTCTACGGCGACGACTTCACCGGCTCGTCCGCCTCGATGGAGGTGCTGGCCTTCGCCGGCCTGCCGACCGTCCTGTTCCTGCAACCGCCGTCCCGGCAGCGGCTCGCGGATTTCGCCGGGATGCGGGCGATCGGCATCGCCGGCACCGCGCGGGCGCAGTCGCCCGCCTGGATGGACGCGCACCTGCCGGGGACCTTCCGGCTGCTCGCCGAGCTCGGCGCCCCGGTCGCGCACTACAAGGTCTGCTCGACCTTCGATTCCGCCCCTCACATCGGATCGATCGGGCGGGCGGCCGACATCGGCGCGGCGGTGTTCGCGCCGGCCTGGACGCCGATGGTGGTGGCCGATCCCGGGATGGGCCGCTACCAGAGCTTCGGCCACCTGTTCGCGCTCGCCGACGGCACGGGCTACCGCCTCGACCGGCACCCGACGATGTCGCGCCACCCCTCCACGCCGATGGACGAGGCCGACCTCGGTCGCCACCTCTCCCGCCAGACCGAGCAGTCCCTCGGCCTCATCGACTTCGTGACGATGAAGCGCGGGCAGGCCGGAGCGCAGCTCGATCGTGCGCTGGAGAAGGGGGCCGAGATCATCTCCCTCGACGTGCTCGACCGGGAGACCTTGATCGAAGCCGGGCGCCTGATCTGGGAGTGGGGCGGCACGCCCACCTTCGGCATCGGCTCGCAGGGGTTCGAGGCGGCGCTGGTGGCCTACTGGCAGGCGACCGGGCTGCTCCCGGCCGAACCGAACCTGCCGCGTCCCAAGGCGGTCGACCGGATCGCCTGCGTCTCGGGCTCCGTCTCGCCGGTGACGGCCGCACAGATCGCCCACGCCCTCGACCACGGCTTCGCCGGCCTGCGGCTCGACACCCGGTGCGTGGTCGACCCGGTGGCGTGGGAGCGCGAGATCGGCCGCGCCGGCGAGGCAGCCCTGGCCGCCCTCGGCGAGGGCCACGACCCGCTCGTCTTCAGCGCCACCGGTCCGGACGACCCGGCCGTCCCGGCCTTCCTGGGGGCGACCCAGGCGGCGGGCCTGTCGGCCGAGGTCGTGAACGAGCGGCTCGGAGCAGGACTCGGACAGATCCTGCGCACCGTGGTCGCGAAGGGCGGCCTCACCCGTGCGGTGATCTCGGGCGGCGACACGTCGGGCCGGGCCGCCGCGCAGCTCGGCATCGACGCACTGACCGCGATCGGGCCGCTGGATCCCGGCTCGCCGCTCTGCCGCACCCACGGCGAGGGCGGGCCGGTCGACGGGCTGGAGATCGCCCTGAAGGGCGGACAGGTCGGACGCCCCGACTTCTTCCACGCCGTCAAGCAGGGCGGACGTCAACCATGAGGGAGGAAACCACTATGCCCAACAGACTCGACGGAAAGGTCGCCCTGGTCACGGGTGGCGCGCGCGGCATCGGGCTCGCGACCGCCCGGGCGTTCGCGAGGGAGGGGGCGCGCGTCGTCATCGCCGACGTGAACGAGGAGGGCGCACGCAAAGCCGCCGCCGAACTCGGCGGCGGGGCGCTCGGGGTCGGCGTCAACGTGGCGGATCCCGCCTCCGTCGCGGCCATGATCGAGACCATCGTCGAGGCGTGCGGGCGGATCGACGTCCTGTTCAACAACGCCGGGGTCGGCGGCAACACGCCGTTCCTGGACCTGAAGCTGGAGGACTGGAACCGCATCGTCGGCATCAACCTGACCGGTGCGTTCATGGTGGCGCAGGCCTGCGCCCGCGAGATGGTCAAGGTCGGCGGCGGCAAGATCGTCAACATCGCGTCGCTGTCGGGCCAGCGCGGCGGCAACGGCCGGGCGGCCTACGGCTCGGCCAAGGCCGGGCTCGAACTGCTCACCAAGGTGATGGCGGTCGAACTCGCCGAGCACAACATCAACGTCAACAACATCGCGCCCGGCGCGATCGAGACCGAGATGGCGAAGTTCGCCCACGATCAGGCCACCCGCGCCGCCTACAACTACCTCATCCCGATGACGCGCTACGGCACGCCCGAGGAGATCGCCGACGCGGCGGTGTTCCTGTGCTCGGACGAGGCCCGCTACGTCCACGGCCACACCCTCAACGTCGACGGCGGCTTCCGCGAGGCCGGCCTGATGTTCAAGCGCGCCGCGCCACCCGCCGCCTGAGCGGGCATCGATCCGGCACTCCAAACACGAACCGATGGAGGAAACCATGACCATGACCCTGTCACGTCGGCGCTTCGCGACGCTGGGCGCAACGGCGGCGATCGGCGCGGCGCTGCCCCTGCGATACGCCCGGGCCGCGGAGTTCACCTTCAAGCTCGGCACCAACGTGCCCGAGACGCACCCGCTCAACGTCCACGCCCGCAAGGCCGCGACGGCGCTGCAGGAGGCCACGAGCGGCCGGGTCGAGCTCCAGCTCTTCCCCAACAACCAGCTCGGCGGCGACGCCGACATGTTCTCGCAGCTGCGCTCCGGCGCGCTCGAGTGCTTCACCCTGTCGGGCGTCAACGTGCTCTCGACGCTCATCCCGTCCACGGCGATCTCGGGCGTGGGCTTCGCCTTCAAGGACTACCCGACCCTGTGGAAGGCCCTCGACGGCCGCCTCGGTGAGCACCTGCGCGGGCAGATCTCCAAGTCCGGCATCATCGCCCTGGAGAAGATCTGGGACAACGGGTTCCGGCAGGTGACCACCAGCACCAAGCCGATCGTGACGCCCGCCGATCTCAAGGGCATGAAGATCCGCGTGCCGGTCAGCGCCCTGTGGACCTCGCTGTTCAAGTCCCTCGGCGCCGCCCCGACCGGCATCAACTTCGCCGAGGTCTATTCCTCGCTCCAGACCAAGATCGTCGACGGGCAGGAGAACCCGCCGGCGATCATCGCCGCGGCGAAGATCTACGAGGTTCAGAAATACTGCTCGCTCACCAACCACATGTGGGACGGCTGGTGGTTCCTGATCAATCGCCGCGCCTGGGCCCGGCTGACGCCCGAGCTGCAGGAGACCTTCGCCCGCGTGGTGAACGGTGCGGCGATGGCGGAGCGCGAGGAGGTGGCCCGGCAGAACGAAACCCTGCAGGCCGACCTCGCCGCGAAGGGACTGATCTTCAACACCGTCGATCCCGCGCCCTTCCGCGAGGCGCTGTCGACGGCCGGCTTCTACAAGGAGTGGAAGGGCAAGTTCGGGCCGGAAGCCTGGAGCATCCTTGAGGAGGCGACGGGCACTCTCGCCTGACGACGTCGATGCGGCAACGCTCGCCACCGAGGGCGGCGGGCGTTGCTCCTCGATGACGACCGTCCCTCGCGCAAGACCTTCTCCTTCGCAAGACCTTCTCCTTCGCAAGACTTTCTCCCTTTCAAGACTTGCTCCTTCCCGTGACTCGGGTGGGGCTTCCCGGCGCCGCTGGCGTGTCTTCCGGCGGAGTGGATGCCGGTCCGTCGTAGAAAATGCGGCAAGATCAAAGACCTGGAGCAGCGCCTGATTGCAGCGTGATCGGGCGCTGCTCTGAGCAGATTTCGCAAAAGTGGCCGCCGGTCTTGCGACAGGAATCTGCGACGAAACAAAACCTGATACCAACGGTCATTGAAAATGACCTTTGGTTCAGCTCTCGAATTTCCGCCAAGCCTCTGGCTTGGTGCCGGAAATTCGAGATGGGTCAGCGGCTCCGTCGATCTCGGGCCTGCCCGAGATCGAGTCGATGCGTCAGCATCCTGGGCCGTTGGTATGAGCGGACGAGGCGTTGGCCCGCCAACGCCAGTCTGCGTGGCAGCGTGGTCGCGACAGGCTCGAAGCGCGTCCGCGCCAGCACGATCCCGGAACTCCGATTCATCCTCGAGACAGAGGCGGCTGAGAGGCCGAACGAACGATGCGCCGTCACCGCCGCGCCAAGATCGTCGCCACCGTCGGCCCCGCGAGCGCCGCGCCCGACCGGCTCAAGACCCTGTTCCTGGCCGGGGTCGACACCTTCCGGCTGAACTTCAGCCACGGCAGCCACGAGGACCACGCCAAGGTGCACGCGGCGATCCGCGCACTGGAGCGGGAGGTCGGCCGCCCGATCGGCATCCTCCAGGACCTCCAGGGACCGAAGATCCGCATCGGCACGGTCCGGGACGGCCGGCTCGAGCTCGTGGCCGGCGAGACCGTGCGCTTCGTGCTGGAGGGAAGCGAGGGCGACAAGCAGGCGATCCCCCTGCGGCACCCGGAGATCTTCGCGGCGGCCGCACCCGGCCAGGACCTTCTGATCGACGACGGGCGGGTGCGGGTGCGGGTCGTCGGTCTCGAGGCCGACGCGCTGACCACGCAGGTGATCACCGGCGGCGTCATCTCCAACCGCAAGGGCGTGAACCTGCCCGGCACCCTGCTCGATCTGTCGCCGCTCACCGCCAAGGACCGCGCCGACCTCGCCTTCGGGCTGGAGCTCGGGGTCGACTGGGTCGCCCTGTCCTTCGTGCAGAAGCCGTCCGACGTGATGGAGGCGCGGGCGCTCGTCGGAGGCCGCGCCGGCGTCCTGTCGAAGATCGAGAAGCCGCAGGCGCTCGACCAGATCGAGGACATCATCCGGCTGTCCGACGCCATCATGGTCGCCCGCGGCGACCTCGGCGTGGAAATCCCGCACGAGGACGTGCCGGGCCGCCAGAAGGAGCTGGTCCGTGCCTGCCGCCTGGCCGTGAAGCCCGTGATCGTGGCGACCCAGATGCTCGACTCGATGGTCGCGGCGCCGGCGCCGACCCGGGCCGAGGCCTCCGACGTCGCGACCGCGATCTACGACGGTGCCGACGCGGTGATGCTCTCGGCGGAGTCGGCGACCGGGCAATACCCGGTCGAGGCGGTCGCGATGATGGACCGCATCATCCGCTCGGTGGAGGGGCACAAGCTCTACCGCTCGATCGTGGCCGCGTCCGATCCCGGCGAGGAGGAGACGCCGCCACACGCGGTCGCCACGGCGACGGCGACGCTGGCCGAGGCGGTACATGCCAGGGCCATCGTGACCTACACGACGAGCGGGACCACGGCCGCTCGGGTGGCCCGCAAGCGGCCCGCCGTTCCGATCCTGGCGCTGACCCCGAACCTCGCGACGGCGCGCCGCCTGTCCCTGATGTGGGGCGCCCACAGCGTCCATACCGGCGATGTGGACTCCTACGAGGAGATGACGTCGAAGGCCGCGCATTGCGCCGAGCAGGAAGGGTTCGCCACGCGTGCCGACCTCGTCGTCGCCACCGCCGGGATCCCGTTCCACACCACGGGCAACACCAACAACATTCGCGTCATCCAGATCTAGCTGCGATCACGATAATCCAGAACAGCGATCACCAGCTTCTCATATCGACCAGAGACCGATAGCCGGATGCGTCGTATCGGTCGGCTTTGCTTGACGTGATGAAGGATCGGGTCGCCGAAATACGACGCCGTTTCCATGCGCAAACTGCGGAAGGCGACGAACCATCTCGCAAATCTGAGATCAGGGAGGGTCACATGCACATCGATGTCACCACGGCCGAGAACACCCCCGGTGCCGACTCGCAAGCACCGCCGTGGAGCGGCCAGTCCGTGCTGAGGCGGATCGATGGCGTGCTCGGGTACCTGGTCGAGATCCCGGCCGCGCTTCTCGTGCTGGCCGAGATCATCGTGCTGCTCTCCGGCGTGATCAGCCGTTACGGCTTCCACGAGCCGCTCATCTGGTCGGACGAACTGGCCTCGCTCCTGTTCCTCTGGCTCGCGATGCTCGGGGCGGTGGTCGCGTTCCGCCGTGCCGAGCACATGCGCATGACGGCCATCGTCTCGATGAGCGGGCCGCGGATGCGTGCCTTCCTCGAGACCGCAGCGCTCGTCGCCGGCCTGATCTTCGTCGTCCTCGTGCTGCATCCGGCCTACGAGTTCGCAGCCGAGGAGGTCTTCGTTCAGACCCCGGCGCTCGAGATCAGCAACGGGTGGCGCGCCGCCGCACTGCCGATCGGCCTCGGCCTGATGCTCGTGTTCGCCGTGCTCCAGTTGCTCGACAAGGCCGACTGGCGGCTGACGGTGGGCGCGCTGACCCTGGGCATCGCGGTCGCCGCCGGCCTCGTGATGCTCGAGCCGGTGCTGCGCACCCTGGGCAACCTCAATCTGCTGCTGTTCTTCGTCATCGGCGTCGGCGCCCTGGTCTTCACCGGCGTGCCGATCGCCTTCGCGTTCGGCCTCGCCACCTACGCCTACCTGACGCTCACCACCCAGGCCCCGTCGATGGTGGTGGTCGGCCGGATGGACGAGGGGATGAGCCACCTGATCCTGCTCGCCGTGCCCCTGTTCGTGTTCCTCGGCCTGCTGATCGAGATGACCGGCATGGCCAAGGCGATGGTCGGCTTCCTCGCCTCGCTCCTCGGCCACGTCCGCGGCGGCTTGCACTACGTGCTCGTCGGCGCGATGTACCTCGTCTCGGGCATCTCGGGCTCCAAGGCCGCCGACATGGCGGCGGTGGCCCCCGTGCTGTTTCCCGAGATGAAGGCGCGCGGCGCCAAGGAGGGCGACCTCGTCGCGCTGCTCTCGGCCACCGGCGCCCAGACCGAGACCATCCCGCCCTCGATCGTGCTCATCACCATCGGGTCGGTCACCGGCGTGTCGGTCACCGCCCTGTTCACCGGCGGGCTGCTGCCGGGCCTCGTACTCGCCGTCACCCTGTGCGCCCTCGTCTGGTGGCGCTACCGCGACGAGGATCTCAGCCATGTGGCCCGGCCCTCGAAACGGGTCATCGGACGGACGTTTCTCATCGCCATCCCGGCCATCGCCTTGCCGTTCGTGATCCGCGCCGCGGTGGTGGAGGGTGTCGCGACGGCGACCGAGGTCTCGACCATCGGCATCGTCTACTCGGTGCTCACCGGCCTTCTGGTGTACCGCCAGTTCAATTGGCGCCGGCTGTACCCGATGCTGGTGACCACCGCCTCGTTGTCCGGCGCGATCCTGCTCATCATCGGGGCGGCGACCGGCATGGCCTGGGCGCTCACCCAGTCCGGCTTCTCGCAGACCCTGGCCGTGGTGATGCAGGGCCTGCCGGGCGGAGCGATCGGGTTTCTGCTCGTCTCGGCCGTGGCCTTCATCATCCTGGGCTCGGTGCTGGAGGGCATCCCGGCGATCGTGCTGTTCGGCCCCCTCTTGTTCCCGATCGCCCGTTCGGTCGGCGTCCACGAGGTGCACTACTCGATGGTCGTGATCCTGGCGATGGGCATCGGGCTGTTCGCCCCGCCGTTCGGCGTCGGCTACTACGCCGCCTGCGCCATCAGCCGGATCCATCCGGACGCCGGTGTCCGGCCGATCGTCGGCTACATGCTCGCACTGGTGGTCGGACTTGCGATCGTCATCTTCGTGCCGTGGATCTCCATCGGGTTCCTCTGACCGACGGCGCTTCCTCGTAGATCGAGAAGTCGAACGTTTCGGCGCCGACGGAAGCACCAGGGCAAGTGCCTGAACTGCATTCAGCCCTCATGCGGAATCCGGACGATCACTTCCGGATTCCGATCCCCAGCCTGCGCCGCGCGGGCTGGTCATCCGGATTTCGGACGGAATCGTCCGAAATCCGGATCAGGTCACAACGACCGGCGCTGGCACGCCACTCTTCCAGGCGCGTCCAGCGTCACGGACCCCGGCCTCCAGATCCCGCCCTCGATCGTGAGAGAGGCCGTAGCGCCCGCGGCGGCAGGAGCAACTCTCACGCGCCGAAAGGTACATCGGACGGCATTTTCTGCAGATTCGGCGCAGTTGCTTGGCTTTTTTGTTTCCGAAGACCAATATCAATGGCACGAAAACACATAAAATAATCGACTGATGCTTGTGGCGGGCAGCATCACGACATGGCGCGGGTCGGGCGGGATCATGAGGGATGCCTTTTGATGTCGAGCAGAGAGCGAAAGCCCGTTTCCTGGCGCCCCCAATCGTTCTTCTCGCATCAGGTTCATAGTGTCAGGGAGATCGAACTCCTGAACCAGCTCGGCGGCATGGCCGTCAAATTCCGCAGCCCCCGCAAATCGAGGCCGCATCTCGACGTGAGTGGCGGTCAGAGCTGCTCGATGAGCCTTTGGACCACCCAGTCGATCACTGGATTCCTGACCGTGCCGCAATTGGAGACTGATCTGTTCACGATCCGCTTCGTGAACAGCTGCCGCATGATCAGACGCAACCGAAGCGACGAGCACCTCGGATCGCCCGGATACGCGATGTTCGTCCCCTTCGATGCGATGCGCAACGAGGAGGCGTCGGCTGATTTTTCCGCGATCAGCGGAACGGTCACGAGATCTGCTCTCATGAGGAGCCATCAGATGCTCGAAGGATCTCCGGAAGCGCCGTTCCCCGACCTGGTGCCGGTCGCCCCGGTCGATACGCTGGCGATGCAATCCTTCCGCCTGTGCTTCGAGAGGATCTACCGGCGGCTCCAACTCGCTGATCCGGAGATCGATTTACTGTTTCCTCTTTTGGAGGAGGTCGTGAGCTACCAGTTGCTGTCATGCTGGCCACGTCGACCGGCCAGGGCTCGTCCGGCGCCGCTTGCCACGTCCAACGCGCAGCTGCGTCGCGCCATGGACCATATCGATGCACATCTCGCACAGCCATTGCGGCTCGCCGACGTTGCAACGGTTGCAGGCGTCAGTGTGCGCACCCTCCAACACAATTTTCGCCGCGAACTTGGAATCACGCCACTCGACTACATCATCGATCGGCGCCTGCAGAAGGTGAAGAGCGATCTGTCTTCTGAGAACAACATTGATGTCACGGTTGCCGAACTGGCACGACGCTGGGGGTTCGTCCACATCAGCGACTTCACCCAGCGCTACCGCAAGCGCTTCGGCTGCACACCGTCGGAAACCCGTCGACATGACATCTGAACTGCGTTGCAGTGGTCACTTCGTCCCGTGAAAACGCTCACATAAGAACGTCATGCGCTTTCCGACACGATTTTCGGTTTATCGCTTGACGATCCCACAGAAATTACTGTCGCGATGAGAAAATCGGCTTCGCTCGGAGCCTGTTTGAGCGATGGTCCATCGTATTTATCGTGCGGAGCACCCCTTTCCGGGCCCGAATGGGCCTACACGACTGAAGCGATAGCGGAAGGAGATCCGGGGTCCAGACGTCAGATGTGCCGCGAAGCGGCTCAGTCTGACAGCACTGTCGCTGAGTATGGACGCTTCGCGACTTGTTGTGCTGGATCCCGGATCTCCTTCCACTGCGTTCCAGTCGTCCGGGAAAGGGGGGCTTGTTCTTTAGATCGAGAGTCAAACAGTCTTTCAGGTGTGTGGAGCCGAAGGCTCCACCGCGGGGGCATCGATAGAGCTTCTGATCGATCGTTCCGCGATGAAGGAGCCGGCCTCGCCGGCCCCGGCCGACGACGCGGAGGCGGCGTCTCCGCGAGCTCAGGTCGTCCGCGAAAGGCGCGGGTCTTCTCCTGCAACTCGACAGAGCCGGTCTTCGTTCAGGCCGCGAGAAGCGCCTGATGGTGCCGGAGGTGCCGGCGGAAGCGCTCGGCATAGTCCTCCGCGACGGCATCGATGACGCTGGGGCGAGCCGCCAGCGCAGCCCGCCATGCGGAAACGCGGGGCAGGCCCTCGAAGATCGGCCGCGAGACGGCGGGATCGATGATGCCGAAGTACCGGAAGATCGGCGCGAAGACCGCATCGACCATCCCGAAGGTGGGGCCGTCGAAGTAGGGTCCCGCTTCCAGCACGGCTTCCAGCCGCCGGAGCCTGTCCTGGAACGCCGCCCGCTTCGCATCCGCCACCGCCCGGTCGGTGGCGTTGAGGAACTGCCAGGCGTCCGTGAGCGTCGCGGTGCCGAACTCGATCCAGCCCCGGTGGCGCGCCCGCGACAGCGCATCGTCCGGATACATCGGTGCGCCGTCCTGCGACTCCTCCAGATACTCGCAGATCACCATGCTCTCGAAGAGGATCGCGTCCGGCCCCTCCGGCTGGCGCACCTTGAGCACCGGGACCTTGCCGGTCGGCGACAACGCCAGGAACCAGTCGGGCTTGGCGGCGAGGTCGACGTCGATCCTGTCGAAGGGCACGCCCTTCTCCAGGAGAACGATCGCGGCCCGCTGCACGAACGGGCAGAGCGGATGGCTGATGAGCGTGAGGTTCGTGTCGGGCATGGTCGTCTCTCGGACGGTCGAGGGTGGGAGGGACGTGGTGGGCGAAGGCGCCGAGACGCGAGGCCGCCGCGGAGATGACGTCCGACGCGCGCTCCTCGAGGTTGCCATGGATCGGACCTGCTCGAAGTGTCGCGCGCGGGGGGCTCCCGGCACCGCGGAGGCGGGATTGCGGCCGTCGGCGCCGGGCCGATCACATGTTCAGGGTCCGCCCGCCGTCGACCACGATCTCCGAGCCGACGGTCCAGGCGGATTCGTCGGACGCCAGGTAGACGACCGCCTTGGCGATCTCCGCCGGGCTTCCGAAGCGGCCGACCGGGATCGTCGCGACGATGTCCTTGGTGACCTGGTCGCGATAGGCGTCGGGAATGCCGAGCTTGTCGTAGAGCGGCGTTTCGACCGGGCCGGGGCTGACCGCGTTGACGCGGATGCCGCGCGACAGGAGTTCGGCCGACAGCGTCCTCGCCATGTTGAGGAACGCCGCCTTGGTCGCGCCGTAGACCGACGAGGTCGGGGCGCCGACATGGGCGTTGATCGAGGTGTTGAGCACCACCGACGCCGGATTGGCGAGGACCGGCAGCAGGGACTGAACCAGGAAGTAGGGACCCTTCACGTTGATCGCGAAGATCCGGTCGAAGGCCTCCTCGGTCCAGGTCTCGATCGGCTGCCAGACCGAGACGCCGGCATTGAGGAAGGCGACGTCCAGTTGGCCGTAATGGTCCTTCACCGTCTCGGCGAGCCGCTGCTGCGCCTCCACGCTCGCGCTGTCCGCCCTGAGGACGAGCACGTCCGGGCCCAACTCGGATTTCGCCCGTTCGAGGGAGTTCGGGTTGTTGCCCGTCACGATGACGCGCGCGCCCTCGCTCAGGAACTGTCTGGCGGTTTCGAGGCCGATGCCCGATGTGCCGCCGGTGATCAGGGTACGTTTTCCGTTGAGGCGCATCATGATCTTACTTCGGTTGCTTGAGTTCTCGTGCCGGCAGATCGGAGCCGCCGCTCATCGCGACCGGGCCGCTGTCCGACATCCCCAAGATAACCGGGCGGGAGAGCGCCATCTCGCCCGATCCGCTCAATCTCTTGCCTGATCGTCTCATACGATTTTCGATTGATCGCTTCGCGATGCAGAAACCGGCTTCGCTCGGACGCCGCGCGGGCGACGCTTGCCCGATGCTCTCAATTTCTTGCCTGATCGTCTCACGGCCGTTGCGTGGCCGGAGGCCGATGCTACAGGAGTCTTCATGAGCGAATACCTCCAGCCGCATCTCGACCTCGCCCTGCGCCACGCGCGACCGGGCGTGACCGTGACGCCGATCCCGCGCCTCGAGATCGGCCTGGGGCAGGCGACCTCCGGTACGTCGCCGTGCCTGTACCGCTCGATGATCTGCTTCATCCTGCAGGGCTCGAAGGACGTGGCGATCCACGACAACCTGCTGCGGTACGATTCGGCGCAGTATCTCGTCAGCGCACTGGACCTGCCGTTGAGCGGCCAGATCTACGATGCCGAGAACGGCCGGCCTTACGTGGCGGTGTCGCTCGTCCTCGACCCCGCCCTGCTCGCGCAGGTCGCGTCCACGATGCCGCCGCTGCGCGACGCCGAGGCGCCGGGCCTCGGGATCGCGATCAATCCGATGACGCCGCCGCTGCGCGACACGCTGCTGCGCCTGCTGGCGCTGCTCGACACGCCCGACGACATTCCGGTTCTGGCTCCGATGGCGGAGCGGGAGCTGCTCTACCGTCTCCTGCAAGGCCCGCAGGGACGGCTGCTGCGCCACATCGCCCGGCCCGAGGGCGCGCTCGGCCGGATCCGGCGTGCGGTCGAATGGATACGCGACCACCAGAACACGCGGCTGCGGATCGAGGCGCTGTGCGACGCAAGCGGCATGAGCCGCGCCAGCCTGCACCGCCACTTCGTTGCGCTGACCGGCCTCAGCCCGGTCCAGTACCAGAAGCAGCTGCGCCTGCAGGAAGCGCGGCAACTGCTTCTCGCCGGCGACCATAGCGCCTCCGACGTGGCTTTCGCGGTCGGCTACGAGAGCGCGTCGCAGTTCAACCGCGAATATGTCCGCCAGTTCGGCGTACCGCCGGTCCGTGACGTGCGCCGGCTCAGGCAGTCGATCGGCAGTTTCGCCGTGACGTGATACGATTTCCGGACGATTCGTTCCGGAAATCGTATCACAAGCCCGCGCGGCGCATGAGCGAAGTCGATTTCCGCATCGCGAAGCGATCCCAAAGGGATCGCCGAGCGATCAATCGGAAATCGTATGATACCCATGGCCCAGGATGCCGATGCAGCAACGTCGATCTCGGGCAGGCCCGAGATCGACAGGTCCATCGACCCGTCTCGAATTGTCGATGCCGAGTCCGGACGTTCGGGACCTCGGGTTTGACGACAATTCGAGAACGCAACCAGAGGTCGCTGTCAACGGCCGTGAGAGCATTGTCCGACGAGGCGGATGCCGGTTCGTCGTAGAAAATGCGGCAGAATCAAAGACCTGGAGAAGCCTCGCGATCGCAGCGCGATCGTGAAGCTTCTCTCGTATCAGTTGCACACCGGCTTCGCGGTCCCTTGCGGATGGAACGGGGTCGCGGTTTTTCTGCACCCGTTGCAGCCATCGAAGACAGTTTTCGTCTTAGCGCGGGTCCCCCTCTCCCGAGTGGGAGAGGGGACAGGGGTGAGGGTGGCTCGGCTTCAGGATTGAGCGACAAGCGTCGAGCCGCGCAGCTCGACGCTTCGGGGACATTGCGGAGCCGTCTCCACCCTCACCCCTACCCCTCTCCCACTCGGGAGAGGGGATCCCGCGTTCAAAATTTAACCGTTGAATCAGTCACTTGGAGCCATTTTCCATTTAGGCGGCGCGAACGGTCGCGAGGAAGCGCTGAACCTCGCTCGCGAGATGCTCGGACTGGCGCGAGAGGTCGGTGGTCGAAGCGAGGACCTGGCTCGCCGCGGCGCCGGTCTCTTCGGCGGCGCCGGCCACGCCCGCGACGTTGCGCGTCACCTCACCGGTGCCGGTGGCGGCCTGGGCAACGTTCCGCACGATCTCCTGGGTCGCGGCCCCTTGCTCCTCCACGGCAGCGGCGATCGAGGTCGCCACGGCATCGATCTCGCGGATGCGGGCCGTGATGTCGGCGATCGCGGAGGCGGTCTCGCTCGTCGAGTCCTGGATCCGGCTGATCTGCGCCGTGATGTCACCGGTCGCGCGGGCGGTCTGGTTGGCGAGTTCCTTCACCTCGGCGGCGACCACCGCGAAGCCGCGGCCTGCCTCGCCGGCGCGCGCCGCCTCGATGGTGGCGTTCAGCGCCAGGAGATTGGTCTGGCCCGCGATCGTGGAAATCAGGCCGACGACCTCGCCGATCTTGGCGGCCGCAGCCGTGAGCTCCTGGACGCGGGCAGCGGTCTGCGATGCCTGCGTCACGGCGCTCCGGGCAAGCGAGGCCGAGCCCGCCACCTGCCGGCCGATCTCCTGCACGGAAGCGCCCAGTTCCTCGGTCGCCGCCGCGACGGCCTCGACATTCGAGGCCGCCTCTTCGGCGGCCGCGGCGACGGCGGTGGATTGGGACGCGGTTTGCGTCGCGGTCGCCGTCATCGCTTGAGCGGTGTTCCGCAGCTCGACCGAGGAGGACGAGACGTGCCCGACGACGCCGCCCACCGCCTGTTCGAAGGCATCGGCCATCTGGCGCATGCCGGCGCGGCGCTGCTCCTCCGCCGAGGCGCGGGCGAGGGCCGTCTCCTCCTCCAGGGCCCGGGTGCGTGCGAGGTTCTCCTTGAACACCGAGAGCGCGCCGGCGAGCGCGCCCATCTCGTCGCGCCGGCCGGCGCAGGGGATCGCGACGGCCGTCTCTCCGCGGGCGAGATCCAACGTCGCCGAGGTCATCCGGGCGAGCGGCCGCGTCACGCGCCAGGCCACGACGGACAGAACGGCGACGCTCAGCGCCACCATCGTGACGAGGGCGGCGATCGCCGCGTACAGCCGGTTGCGGGCCGCCTCGGCCGTCCCGGCCAGGGTGGCGGCGGCGGCGTCGAAGGCGACGTCCCGCAATCCGATCACGGAGCCCCACATCGGCGCCGCTCGACCGAGATAGGTCGACGAATCCATCGGGAAGGCGCCGGTGTCGAAATGCGGGACGAGATCCTGCTTCAATCCCTCCATGGTCTTGAGATAGCGGTTCTCGACCTCGGCCAGCGCCGCCTTCACGGGCTCGGGTGTCGATGCGAGCTGGGACAGCGGCTTGAGCTTGCTCCAGATCTGATCGACCCGGCCCTGCAGGGTCCAGAACTGCACCTGCTGCGCCGCGGACAGGGCTTTGCGCTCGGCGATGGCGTTCAGGAAGAGGCCGGTCTGGGCTCCTCCCTGGTTGCGCAGATCCATCGCGAGATTGGCGAACCCACCCCATTGGAAGGCCGACCCGTCGAGGGCGGCCAGGCTGCGCATCTGATCGTCGATGGCGCGTCCTGCGATCGGGTTGATCGCGAGCATCGGCGTCGTGACGACGCCGACGGCGTCGGCGCGCTGGGCCGCCGGCTGGGCCATGTGGGTCGCGTAGCTCTCACGGGCGGTGGCGTAGGTGCGCTCGATTCCCGCGAGGGTCTCGGCGAGTTGCGCCGCATCGGGAAGATGCCCGGCCGCCGCGGCGATCCGCTCGCGGGCGATCGTGAACGCCCTCTCGGTGAGGCGGTGCTGGTCGTCGAGCGGCTTGAGCTTCTCGGTGTCGGACAGGCCGAGGCGCTGGAGCGCGATGACGGTCAGACCGCGCTCGACATTGAGCTGACGCGGAAGGTCGGACAATCCGCTGATGACGCCCAGCCGGTACTGCGCGAGTCGCACATCGTCCAGGCGTCCGGATTCGCGCACGACGGTGAACGCTATCGTCGCCGAAGCGAGCGTACCGACGCACAAGATCGCGCCGGAGACGAGTGTTGTGATCTTCACGAAAGCGCCCCTCTTCTCTATGAGTCAGATGATTGCAATCAGAGGGTGCACCGATACCTGATAAATGTTATCGCATGGTTATGCAGCTTCCGCACGAGCAGGTTGCGCTGCGTCTTCGTCTCGTCGCCGTAGGGCGAGCGACGGTGTGAATTCCTCCCGGGGCGGCATCAGCCCGCCCTGGCCGTCGAGGCCGGCTTCACGTTCGGGGTTGCGCGATCGAACGGCGGGGCTTGCGTCGGCGTCCGTCCGGGCTCACCCGACGGTCGAGCTGAGACGCCCGGCGTGAGAAGGGGTCCAGGAGCCACAAGGGGCCTCCCTCGCACGGATCGACCTCCGCTCGCTCGGCGGGCGGGCGTCGCGCCGACGACGCGCGGACAGCGGAGCACGATGCAAATGTGGGAACACGATCTCAGGTTGCATTGTCGGACCCCGCAGCCAGATCGTCTCGGCGTCGACTTGCATCGAGACGATTTATCCCGTCGCTTAAATTTGTGTTGTCAAATTCAAGGCACGCGATAAAGGGACAAGATGACGTTTTGTCGGCCTTGGGGAGGCGCGCCGTGGCTCGGTACAATCGAATCAGTACTACGTAGGCTCGTCGTCGATGGCCGTGGGTGCGCGCGGGATTGCGGCTCTACTGGCGTTCGAGTCGGTCGAGCGAGACGCCGGGCTGATGATGCGGTGCTCGGACGGTTCGTTCCGAAGGCCGTCTCGCCAGCCCGCGCGGTGGAGCCAAAGGCTCCACACGCCTGAGCGACGCCGGTTCCGGCCTCGCGAAGCGACGGCGCGCCAATCGCCACGATTCCGCAGGGATCGCCGAGCGATCGACCGAAAATCGTATCGAAACAAGAAACGATCTCACGCGATCAGGGGGCAAGTCAGAAATGGCCAAGTACATCGTCACCAACTATTCCGAGCTTGCCTCCGCGATCGACAACGCCAACAAAAGCACGGACGATGACACCATCGAGCTGAACGCGGATGTCGTCCTGGAGGGCGCCCTGCCCACCCTCGGCATCCGGGACGGTCAGGGCAACGTCATCGAGTCGGGCGATCTGACGATCGAGGGACGGAACTTCACGCTGAGCGGCGGCGGCTACCATCGCCTGCTGTTCGCGAATGCGGGGTCGATCGCGGTCAACTCGCTGATCCTGGTGGACGGCGCCGCCCGGGGCGGAGACGGGGGCATCAGCCACCAGGGCCTGGGCGGCGGCGGCGGCATGGGGGCGGGCGGCGGCCTCTACGTCAGGGCCGGTGCCGACGTCACGGTGACCGACGTCACGTTCAGGGGCAACAACGCCTGGGGCGGAAACGGCGGTGCCGACGTCGAGCGGGCGGTCGACGGACTCGCCTCCGGCGGCGGCGGCGGGCTCGGCGGCGACGGCGGCTCCGTCAACGACTACCGCCTGGCCGGGGGCGGCGGCGGCGCCTTCGAGGGGCAGACCGGCGGCTCGGTCGCGGATGAGGACGGCCGCTCGGTCGGCGGCGGACCGAACGGCGGCACCGGCAACGGCGGCGACTTCTCCGGCGGCGGCGGCGTCAATGCCGGCACCGCCGGGGACGGCGGATACGGCGGCGGCGGCGGCGGCGGCAACATCAGCGGCTCCGAGCGGAGCGGCGGCCGCGGCGGCTTCGGCGGCGGCGGTGGCGGCGGCGGCGGCGGGCGCACCGGCGGCGGGGCGACGGGCGGTGCCGGCAACGGCGGCTTCGGCGGCGGCGGCGGCGGCCAGGGTGGCAACGGACGCTACGGCACGACCCTGCCCGGCTACGGCGGCTTCGGCGGCGGCACCGGCGGCGAGGGCTTCGACAAGTCCGCGGGCGGCGGCGGCGCCGCGTTCGGTGGCAACATCTTCGTCCAGGAGGGGGGATCGCTCGTCGTCGCGGGCGACAGCGTCGTCACGGTCGGAGGGATCATCGCCGGGCGCGGGGGCGCCGTCTACGGCAACTCGGAGAGCCGGGCGCCGCAGGGCGGACAGGCCGGCGGATCGTCGATGTTCCTGCAGGGCTCCGGAACCCTCACCTACGCCCCCGGGGCCGGGCAGACGAGCAACCTCTACGGGACGATCGAGGATCAGGTCGGCTATGTCGGGCGGACCGGCTACGTGCCGAACGCCGGAACCTGGACCGGGACGGAGCGCTGGACCCTCGCCAAGGACGGGGCCGGCACGCTGAAGATGTGGTCCGCCAACACCCATTCGGGCGGCACGACGATCAGCGACGGCACGCTGTGGATCAGCCACCTCGACGCCGGCGGGACCTTCGACGGCCTCGGCGGCGGCACCGTGACCCTCGACGGCGGCACCCTCGAACTGGCGGCCAGCGGCTCGCTCGTGCGCAACGACCTCGTCGTCGCCCCGAACCGCACCGGGGGCATCGCGGTCTCGGCTGGCGAGACCGCCTACTTCCAGTTCACCGCGGCGAGTTCGCTGAGCCTCGGCGCCGGCAGCCGCATCGTGTTCGGCTCGCAGACCGCCACCGGAACCCTCGCGTTCCAGACCGACTTCCGGTCGATCGACGCGAGCGCCAGCCTCGAGGTCGGCGGCGGCACCCTGCGGGACGAGAGCGGGCTGCTCCAGAACCGTTTCCTCGCCCTGCTCTCCGAGACGCGGGTCGGCGCGAACGCGGCCCTCGACCTCAACGGCAACAGCGGCACGATCCGGAACCTCCAGGGCGCCGCCGCCAGCGCCGTGCTGCGGACCGGCACCGACGCCGCCACCGTCACGACGATCTACGGCGGCTCCTTCGCCGGTGCGATCCAGGGAGCGGGCGGCCTCGCCAAAACCCGCGGCGACACGCTCGCGCTGTCGGGCGACAGCAGCTACGCGGGCGGCACCGCGCTCGACGGCGGCGTCCTCGCACTCGGCCGGATGACCTCGGCGGGGTCCGGCGGCATCACCTTCGGCAGCGGCGCCCAGATCCTGCGCCTCGACGCCGGCGGCACGCTGGCCAACGCGCTGCTCGGGTTCGACGTGGACGACGCCATCGACCTGCGCGCGATCCGCGCCGGCGGGGCGACGCTGACCCGGAACGGCGACAGCCTCACGGTGACCGAGGGCGCCGCCGACGGCGGCGACAGCAACACCCTCAGCCTCGGTCCCGCACCCGTCGGCTACGCCTTCGCGCTCTCGGACGACGGCAGCGGCGGCACGCGGGTGCGGCTGGCGCAGGACGTCGCCGACCTGTCGGTCACGCTGTCGAACGGCGGCGGCGCGCTCCAGGCCGGCGCCGACACCACCTACACCCTGACCGTGAGCAACACCGGTCTGGTCGACGCCGCCGATGTCACCGTCACCAACGTCCTGCCCGCCAACGCCACCTTCGTCTCGCTGACGCAGACCGGCGGGCCGGCCTTCGCCACCACGACGCCGGCGGAGGGCGCGAACGGTCCGATCCGCGGCACGCTGGCGAGCCTCGCGGTCGGCGCGACGGCGACCTTCGCCCTCACCCTGCGCACGGATGCGTCCTCGCCCACGCTGACCAACACCGTGACGGTGCGCACCGCGACGGCCGAGGTGACCACCGGCAACAACACGGCGACGGACAGCGATGCGGTCGACACCACGCCCCCGACCGTCTCGCTGGCCACGACGGGCCTGAGCCGGGCCGAGGGCAACGGCGGAACCACGGTCTACGACTTTACGCTGACCCGCACCGGCAACCTCAACCTGGCCTCCGACGTCGGCTACGCGGTGACCGGCGCGGGCACGAACCCGGCCGACGCCGCCGACTTCGCGGGCGGCGTCCTGCCCACCGGCCGGGTCGTCTTCGCGGCCGGCAGTTCAACGGCCACCATCACCCTGCGGGTCGCCGGCGACGCGAGCGTGGAGCGCGACGAGAGCTTCGTCCTCACCCTGTCGGACCCGAGGAACGCGACGATCGGGACCGGCACGGCGACGGGACTCATCACCGACGACGACAGCGCCCCCGCCGATCCCTCCGACCCGACCGGGGCCAGCCGGACCGGAACGGCGGGCGACGACAGCCTCTTCGGGGGAGCCGGCAACGACACGCTCTCGGGTCTGGCCGGCAACGACCGGCTGACCGGGCGGGCGGGCGACGACCGGCTCGACGGCGGGGTCGGGGCCGACACGATGCTGGGCGGTCTCGGCGACGACACCTACCTCGTCGACGACCTCCGGGACGTGGTGACCGAGCTGTTCGGCGAAGGCCGCGACACGGTTCTCACCTCGCTGTCGGCCTACGCGCTCGGCGACGCCGTCGAGGCGCTCACCGCCACCGGCAGCGGCTTCTTCACCGGCACCGGCAACGCGCTCGCCAACCTCATCACCGGCGGCAACCGCGGCAACCGCCTCGACGGCGGTGCCGGCGCCGACACGCTGGTCGGCGGGCTCGGCAACGACACCTACGTGGTCGACGACGTCAACGACGTGGTGGTGGAGCGGGCCGGCGGCGGCATCGACCGGGTTCTGGTCGGGGTCAGCTACACGCTCGGCGACAACGTCGAGAACCTCGGCATGGGCACCAGCGCCTCGCTCAGCGGCACCGGCAACGCGCTCGCCAACCAGCTCGTCGGCAACCGGGGCAACAACGTCCTCGACGGGCGCGGCGGGGCCGACACGCTGGTCGGCGGCCTCGGCGACGACACTTACGTGGTCGACAATGCCGGCGACGTCGTCACCGAGCTGGCCGGCGAGGGCTTCGACACGGTGCGGACCTCGCTGTCGGCCTACACGCTCTGCGCCGCCGTCGAGGCGCTGACCGCCACCAGCACCGGCTCGTTCACCGGCACCGGCAACGCGCTCGCCAACCTCATCACCGGCAGCGACCGCGGCAACCGCCTCGACGGCGGTGCCGGCGCCGACACGCTGGTCGGGGGGCTGGGCAACGACACCTACGTCGTCGACAACGCCGCCGACGTGGTGGTGGAGCGGGCCGGCGGGGGAACCGATCGGGTGCTGACGAACGTCAGCTACACGCTCGGCGACAACGTCGAGAACCTCGGCATGGGCACCAGCCTCGGCCTGTCGGGCACCGGCAACGCGCTGGCCAACCTGCTCGTCGGCAATAAGGGCAATAACGTGCTCGACGGGCGCGGCGGGGCCGATACCCTGACGGGCGGCGCGGGACGCGACACGTTCGTGCTGCGGGCGGGCGAGACGGCCGGCGACACGGTGACCGATTTCGTGCGCGGGACGGACACGCTGGCGTTCTACGGCTTCGGCACCGGCGCGATGCTGTCGCGCGGCTCGGGCGACCTCTACACGGTCACGAGCGCGGACGGCTCGACCAGCGGCAGCTTCCGGCTGACCGGGGTCGCCGACCTCGACCTGTCGGCGGGCGCCGGCAACACCGACGCACGCTTCTTCGCGTGAGGCAGGCCGGGGAGGGGGGCGGCGCATCGTCCTGCACGAGTGGAGCGCCGGCGGAGCGAGCCTTCCCGATGCGGACACCGGCCTCGCTCATGGGTGTGGAACCGATGGCTCCGCCGCGCGGGCTGCTCATGCGATTTCCGGAACGGATCGTCCGGAAATCGTATCATACGCCGCCTGCGCCGCCGCGACCTCCGGCATCCGGGTCTCGGCCCAGTCGATCATCGCCCGCAGCGAGGCCACGAGGGACGCGCCCAGCGGCGTGATCGCGTAGGTGACGCTCACCGGCACGGTGGCGACCACGGAGCGCGACACCAGCCCGTCGCGCTCCAGCGAGCGGAGGGTCTGGCTCAGCATCTTCTGCGACACGCCATCGATCCGCCGCTTCAGGCCGTTGAAGCGCATCGGTTGGTCGTGGAGCGTCAGCAGGATCAGGGTGCTCCACTTGTCGGCGATGCGGTCGAGCAGCCGCCGGGTCGGGCAGTCGGCCGCGAACACGTCGCCGCGGGCGGTGGTTCCCCGGCAGTGACCATGTGAGGAAAAGGTGCCTTCTTGCATGACTGCTCTCCATAGAGCACCTGGTCTCCATTGGAAACCAACGGAGACGATCCATGAAGGTTGCAGTCCTCGGCGCCAGCGGCCGCGCCGGTTCGGAGATCACCCGGGAACTCGCGGCGCGCGGGCACACCGTAACGGCGATCGCGCGCAAGCCGGAGGCGATCCCGGCGGCGCCGGGCGTGACGGCGGTGGCGGGCGACGCCTCCGATCCGGCGGCCCTGGCCGACCTGATCCGCGGCGCGGACGCGGTCGTCAGCGCCCTGCACTTCGACGTACCGGCCGCGACCCTGGTCTCGGCCCTCAGGGCGGCGGGGGTGCCGCGCCTGCTCGTCACCGGCGGCGCCGCCAGCCTGGAGACCGCCCCGGGCCGGCGCGTCATCGACAAGCCGGATTTCCCGGCGGCGTGGCGGTCGGCGGCCGAGGGCGGGATCGTCTTCCTGGAGGCGATCCGCGGCGAGCGCGACCTCGACTGGACGTTCTTCTCGCCGGCGGCCCTGCTGGAGCCGGGACCGCGGCTCGGCCGCTACCGCCTCGGCGCCGACCGGCTGGTGGTGGACGAGGCCGGCGTCAGCCGGATCAGCTTCGCCGACTACGCTCTCGCGATGGTCGACGAACTGGAGCAGCACCGCCACAGCCGCGCGCGCTTCACCGCGGCGTATTGAGAACGCGCGCGCCCTGCCGGTCGTGAGCGGCGGGGCGCGAGGCCGCCGCCATCTCCGAAGCAGACATTGTTAAGGTTTATGTTTCGAATATGGGACGCGGACGATCCCTGCTTCCGTGACCTCGCACGGTCGGCGATCGTCAGGACGATGACCCGATGCCCGAGTTCACCTCCGACTGGACGAGCGTTCACTTCCCGACGTGGGAGCGTCTGCTGGCGCTCGCCAACTGGGACAGGCGGCAAGTCAAGACCGTCGTCGAGGTCGGCTCCTTCGAAGGCCGATCGACGCTCTGGTTCATGGATCACGCGCTCGGCGCTCTCGGCTCCAAGGTCTACTGCGTCGACGTCTGGGACAGGGATCCTGTCCTGGCCAGATTCTCCAGCAACGTCAGAAGCCATGCGCGTCACGAGGACGTCTTCGCGATCAAGCAGACGTCGTTCGACGGCCTGAGCGCGCTGATCGCGGCAAAGATCGAAGCGGACCTGATCTACATCGACGGGAGCCACGCCGCGCCGCACGTGCTGGAGGATCTCGTCCTGGCGTTCAGGCTCGCGAAGATCGGGGCGCTCGTCATGTGCGACGACTACCTGTGGGCCGACCCCGCCCATGGCGGCGACGACATCGTCGGCAGGCCGAAGATCGCCATCGACGCGTTCACGACCATCTTCTCCCGGAAGATCGCGATGATCTCCGGGGCCTCCAACGGTCAGGTCTACTTCGTCAAGACGGCGGAGTGAGTTCGGTGCCCTGAGCCGGACGGTCGAGGCGGCGGATCTCTCCGCCGCCGGTGGGAACGTGCCGACCGTCAGACCGTCCGGCCGCCGTCGATCGGCATCTCGACGCCGGTGACGAAGGCGGCCTCGTCGGAGGCGAGGAACAGCGCCACCGCGGCGATGTCCTCCGCGCGGGACATCCGGCCGAGCGGGATCGTGGCGACGAACTTGGCGCGGTTCTCCGGCGTGTCGGGCACGCCCATGAAGGCTTCGAGCAGGCCGGTCTCGCCCATCACCGGGCACAGGGCGTTGACCCGGATCTTCCACGGCGCCAGTTCGACCGCGAGCGACTTCGACATCAGGTTCACGGCGCCCTTCGAGGCGTTGTACCAGGTCAGGCCGGGCCGCGGCCGGATGCCGGCGGTCGAGCCGACGTTGAGGATCACGCCGCCGCCGTTGTCACGCATCGCCGGGGCGATGGCGCGCACGAAGTAGAAGATCGACTTGACGTTGACGCGAAACACCCGGTCGAAGGTCGCCTCGTCGACCTCCATCAGCGGCTGGTTCCTGTGGGTGGTGCCGGCGTTGTTGACCAGGATGTGCGGCGTGCCGAAGGCCTCGGTGGTGCGCGCCACCGCGGCGTTCACGTCGGCCTCGGAGCCGACATCGGCCGCGATCGCGATGGCGTTCCCGCCGATCTCGGCCGCCACCCGCTCGGCGGCGTCGCCGCGCAGATCCAGCACCGCGACCTTGGCGCCCTCCTCGGCATAGCGTCTGGCGATGCCCTCGCCGAAGCCGCCGCCGGCGCCGGTGACGATCGCGACCTTGCCTTGCAGTCTCATGGGGGTCTCCCGAGTCGTTTCGTGAATGAGGGCCCGACGCGCCGCCCACCCTCCCCCCTCTGCGGGGGAGGGTGCCCGGCGGAAGCCGGGCGGGAGAGGGGATCGCGACGGTTCAGGATGTGGCGCTCTTCATCCCGGTCGCGACCTATCCGGAAGCGGCGTCCCCTCTCCCGGCTCGCTCCGCTCGCCACCCTCCCCCGCAAAGGGGGGAGGGTCGGCGTTGCGCCGTCCTTACCCGTGCTTGATCGCGATGGTCTTCAGCGCGGCGAAGCCGTAGAGCGCCTCGAACCCCTTCTCGCGGCCGTGGCCGGAGCGCTTCATGCCGCCGAAGGGCAGCTCGACGCCGCCGCCGGCGCCGTAATTGTTGATGAAGACCTGACCGGTCCTGATGCCCTGGGCGAGCCGCAGCGCCTTGCCGATGTCGCGCGTCCAGACGCCGGCGACGAGCCCGTACTGGGTGCCGTTGGCGATGGCGAGCGCCTCGGCCTCGTCGCGCATGCGGATCGCCACCAGCACCGGCCCGAAGATCTCCTCCTGGGCGAGGCGGTGGTCGGGGTCGACGTCGCCGATGAGGGTCGGACGGACGTAGTAGCCGGCCTCCGGCACGTTGCTGCCGAGTTCGCCCTGGGCGAGGATGCGCGGGCCGTTCTGCTGGCGGGCGAGTTCCAGGTAGCCCTCGATCCGCCGCTTCTGGTTGGCGTTCACCACCGGGCCGAGGTCGAGGTCCTGCTCGCCCGAGCCGACCTTCAGCGCCGCGAAGCGCCGGGCGAGGTCGGCGGTGAAGCTGTCGTAGATGCTGTCCTCGACCAGCACCCGCGAGCCGGCCGAGCAGGTCTGGCCGGCATTCTGGGTGATCGCCTTGACGATGGTCGCGGCGGCGTCGTCGAGGTCGGCGTCGGCGAACACCACCTGGGGCGACTTGCCGCCGAGTTCGAGGGTGACGGGAATCGTGTTCTTCGCCGCCGCCGCCTGGATCAGCGTGCCGACCTCCGGCGAGCCGGTGAAGCTGACGTGGTGGATGCCCGGATGCGAGGCGAGCGCCGCGCCGGCCTCCTCGCCGAGCCCGGTCACCACGTTGAGGCTGCCGGCCGGGAAGCCGGCCTCCTCGGCGAGCTTGGCGAGGTGGAGGGCGGTGAGCGAGGTGTCCTCGGCGGGCTTGAGCACCACCGCGTTGCCCATGGCGAGCGCCGGGGCGACCGAGCGGCCGGTCATCTGGAGCGGATAGTTCCACGGCACGATCACGCCGACGACGCCGTGCGGCTCGTAGACGGTCATGACGGTGAAGCCGTTCTGGAACGGGATGGTGTCGCCGTGGACCTTGTCGGCGGCGCCGCCGTAATACTCGAAGTAGCGGGCGCAGACCGCCGCGTCGCTGCGCGCCAGCGTCAGCGGCTTGCCGACGTCCTCGCTCTCCATCCTGGCCAGGAGCTCGGCGTCGCGACGGATCAGCTCGGCGAGCTTCAGCATCAGCCGGCCGCGGGAGGCGGCGTCGGTGCGGCCCCAGGCGCCGGCCAGCGCCGCCTCGCCGGCCGCCACCGCGGCGTCGATGTCCTTGGCGCCGCCGCGGGCGATGCGGGCCATCTCCTGGCCGTCGGAGGGGTTGAGGACCGGGATGCTCTCCGGGGTGGCGGTCCACTGGCCGCCGATGAAGTTCTGGTGTGCGGTCATCGCTGCGTTTCCTCGTGGTGGGGGTGCGTGGTGTGCCGGTCAGGCCGGGGAAATCTCGCCGCGCTCGATCACGTAGGTCTGGTCGACCAGCGCGCGAAGCAGGTCGGGACTGCTCTCGGTAATGAGGATGGCGACGTCGGGCAGCGCGGCGCGCAGGCGCGCGAGGGCCTCGGCGTAGCGCAGCGCCAGGGCCGGGGCGAGGCCCTGGAACGGCTCGTCGAGGAGCACCGCCCGGGTCCCGACCATCAGGGCGCGGCCGAGCGCCACCATCTTGCCCTGGCCGCCCGACAGGCCGGCGGCCTTGCGCGGGCCGAAATCGCGCAATTCGGGCAGCAGGGTGTAGACCGCCTCCAGTCGGCGGGCGGTCTCCTGGCTCTTGAGGCCGAGCACCTGGGCCGGCAGCAGCAGGTTGTCGCGCACCGTGAAGCTGCCGAACAGCTTGCGCTCCTCGGGCGCGTAGCCGATGCCGAGCCGGGCGCGGTGATGCGCCGGCACGTCGCCGGCGGTCTTGCCGTCGAGGGTCACGGTGCCGGCGCGCAGGGGCAGCAGGCCCATCAGCGCGCGCAGGGTCGTGGTCTTGCCGGCGCCGTTGCGGCCGATCAGCGCCACGCGCCCGCCCGGCGGCACCGCCATGGTGACGCCGCGCAGCACCGGCGCGCCGGCGATCTCGACCGCCGCCCCGTCAAGCCGCAGCATGGACGCCTCCCGCCGGCACGGTGCCGATCACCGTGCGCTGCACCTCGGGGTCGTTGAGCACCACCTCGGGCGTGCCCAGCGCGGCGATCTTGCCCTGGCCCCAGACCGCGACCCGGTCGGCGAAGCGGCCGACGACCTCCATGTCGTGCTCGACGAACACCGCCGTCACCCTGGCGTCGCGCAGCACCCGGGCCAGGGTCTCGACCACCGCCATCTTGCCGGCGGCGGCGACGCCGCTGGTCGGCTCGTCCATCAGCAGCAGGCGCGGGCGCAACGCCACCGCCATGGCGATGTCGGCGAGCTTGCGCGCACCCTCGTTGAGGGCGTCGGCCCGGGTCTCGGCGATGGCCGAGAGGCCGAACCGGGCGATGAGGTCGCGGGCCTCGTCGCGGTAGCGCGGGCGCAGCAGCGGCGCCAGCGGCGACCACACGCCCTCGCGGCTCGCCACCGCCAGCGCGACGTTCTGCTCGACGCTGTGCTCGGTGAAGAGCTGCGGCAACTGGAACGAGCGGGCGATGCCGAGGCCGACGATCCGCCGCGGCGACAGGCCAAGGATCGGCCGGCCCGCGAAGGTGATCTCGCCGGCCTGCGGCTTGAGGTAGCCGGTCGTCATGTTGATGAAGGTGGTCTTGCCGGCGCCGTTCGGGCCGATGATGGCGAGGAACTCGCCCTCCTCGACGTCGAGGTCGATGCCGTCGGCGGCCTTCAGGCCGCCGAACGCGATCTTGAGGCCGCGGGCCGAGAGCAGCACGCTCATGCGGTCTTCCTCTGGGTGGCGCCGCGGATCAGGCCCCAGAGGCCGCCGGGGGCGAACACGATGACGCCGAGGAGCACGAGACCGAGCACGAGCTGCCAGGCATTGGCGACGAGCGCCGCGGCGTAGACCCGGGTCAGCTCGTAGGCCGCCGCGCCGAGGAACGGCCCGACCACGCTGCCGGCCCCGCCGAGGATCGCGATGAACACGAGTTCGCCCGAGGTGGTCCAGTAGGCGAGCGCCGGGGTGACGTGGCGGGTGGTGAGCGCGATGATCGCGCCGCCGCAGCCGGCCATCACCGCCGAGGCGACGTAGGCCGAGAGCAGCACGCGCTTGGCCGACACGCCCATGAATTCGAGCCGGGTCTCGCGGGTCTTGATCCCGGCCAGCGCCTCCCCGAGCGGCGAGGCGAGCGCCACCCGCACCAGGGCGCCGAACGCCAGCGCGAGCACCAGGGCGAGCGCCAGCACCGCCCACTGCGCCGCGTCGCCCTCCAGCGCCTGCCCGGCGAAACGCACCGGCGGCAGCCGGATCCCGTCGGTGCCGTGGGTCAGCGAGTAGAACTTTTCGAGCACCGAGTAGAACACCATGCTCAAGGCGAGGTTGAGCATTCCAAAAAAAATCTCGCGGTAGCGCACCACGAACAGGCCGACCGCGAGGCCGACGGTTCCCGCGAGCAACGCCGCCGCCGGCAGCAGCAGCAGCGCCTCCGGCACCAGGGCCGCCCCGAAGGCGACGAGGTAGGCGGCGAGCGCGAGGTAGAGCGCGTGGCCGAAGCTGACCTGACCGGCGCGCAGCAGCAGCAGGATGCCGAGCACCGCCAGCCCCTTGGCGAGCGCGATGGTGAGCACGAAGCGCAGCCACGGCACCGCGTAGGCGAGCGCGACGATGAGCGCGGCGCCGGCCAGCGCGAGGACGAGTTCGAGGGTCCTGTTCATGGGTGGTGCCCTCGATGATGGCGGAGCAAGGGCGGTCCGCCGCACTCGCGACCGGGGTGTCGGGGCGTTGCCGCCGGCTGGGTCAGAACGCCCGCGACGCGCCGGCGTAAGGATTCCCGCCCCTTTCCCGGGCGCATGCAGCGCCAGCGGAATGCGACCCGGGATCCAGCACAGGAAGCGCCGCGAAGCGGCTCGGTGTGTCGGCACCGTCGCTGAGGACGGACGCTTCGCGACTCCTTGTGCTGGATCCCGGATCTCCTTCCGCTGACGCTCCAGTCGTCCGGGAAAGGGGGAGCCCGCCAGCAATGGCCGTGAGGCAGCGTCGAACGGGCGCTCATATCCTGCGGGTCTCCGCCACCCCGAACAGCCCCTGCGGGCGCACCAGCAGCACCGCGACCATGATCGCGTAGGGCACCACCACCTCGAATTCCGGCGCGACGTAGACCGCGAAGGAGCGGCCGAGGCCGATCAGCAGGGCGGCCACCGCCGCGCCCTCGATCTGCCCGAGGCCGGCCGTCGCCACGACCGCGAAGGACAACACCACCGTCGAGGCGCCGACGCCGGGCACCAGCGACACGGTGGGTGCCGCGAGCGCGCCGCCGAGCGCCGCCAGCGCCGCGCCGGCGGTGAAGGTGAGCAGCGTCACCCTGGCGGCGTCGATGCCCATGGCCCGGGCGGCCTCGCGGTCGACCGTCACCGCCACCACCATCCGGCCGATGAGCGTGCGGCGCAGGACGAAGGCGAGGCCGGCGAGCGTCAGCACGGCGACGCCGGGCAGGACGTAGAGCTGGTAGGCGGTGAACGGGATCACGTCGCCGCCGAACGGCACGTCGACGGTGCCGAGCCACTTCAGCGGCGCGTCGAAGACCAGCGGCTGCACGCCCCAGATCAGCTTCTGGAGATCCTCCAGGATCATGAACAGCGCGAAGGTGACGAGCAGTTGCAGCACCGGCTCGCTGTCCTGCATCCGGCGCAGGAGGAACCGCTCGATCAGCGGGCCGAGCACGATCCCGACCAGGATCGCGGCGACGAGCAGGATCGGCAGGCCGAGCCAGGGCGGCGCGCCGAGCGACACGGCGAACAGCCCGAGCGACGCCGCGGCGTAGCCGCCGATGGCGTAGAGGCTGCCATGGGCGACGTTCAGGACCCGCAGCACGCCGAACACGAGGTTCAGCCCGACCGCGACCATGAACACCGCCCCGGCATAGGACAGGCCGTCGAGCAGCGCGAGGCCGACGAGGATCCCGTTCTCCGACAGCCAGGACATGATCGCGTTACGCCGGCTTGTACGCGACGGTCTGGGGCAGCTTGGCCACCATGTCCGGCGTGAGGGTCTTGAGCCAGTCGGCGCTCTTCTGCCCGACCGGGGTGGTCACGCTCTCGGCGGGGAAGACCAGCATGTCGGTCAGCACCGGGAACGGGTAGGCGTCGGCGTGCAGCGTCGTGCCGATGATCTGGTTCTCGAGTCCCTGCCCGTCCTCGCGGATGCGGACGCTGGAGGTCGGCGAGGGGAATTCGAGGCCCTTGAACGCCGCCGCCATCTCGGCGTCGGTCGGCCAGCCGCCTCCCTTGGCGGCCACCGCCTTCTCGATGCCGGCCTTCATCGCCGAGACCGCCTGGGCCATGTGGAAGCAGGGATAGATCGGGTAGGAGCCGAAGCGGCTGCGATAGCCGTCGCTGAATTTCTTGAGGCGCGCGGGGTCCTGCGGGGTCGGGTGCAGGAACCAGTGGTCGCCGCGCGCCCCGACGATGTGGCCGGCCGGCAGCGCCTTGCCGACGCGCTGGAGCGAGGATTCGGCGAGCGGCATCACGAAGGTCGCGCGCTCGAACAGCTTGCGGTCGGAGGCCTGCCGGATCAGCGCGTCGAGGTCGCCGCCCCAGGAGGTCGTCAGCACCACGTCGGGACGGAGCGCCAGCACGCGGGTGATCTCGGTCGAGAAGTCGGTGGCGCCGAAGCGCGGGAACAGCTCGGCCGCGACCTTCACGCCGGGCTTCAAGGCGTTCATGCCGGTGCGGAAGATGTCCCAGGAATCACGGCCCCAGGCGTAGTCCTGGTTGATGACCGCGAGCGACTTGAAGTCGGGCTTGACCTTCAGGAGGTAGAGCAGCGCGGAGAGAATCTCCGGTGTCGCGTTGGCCTGGGTGCGGAACGCGAAGTCGTAGCGCCTGTCCTCGAAGATGCGCTGGGTGCCGCAATCCCACAGCAGCGTCGGGCGCTTCAGCTCGTCGGCGAGCGGCGCGCAGGCGATGCAGTCGGCGGAGGAAATCGCCGCGAAGACGAGGTGGACGCCCTCGCTCTGGACGAGGCGGCGGTACTCGCCGACGACGTGGTCGACGCCCGGCCCCTCGTCGACGAAGATCGGCCGCACCTTGATCCCGGCGATGCCACCGGCGGCGTTGATCTCGTCGAACAGCATCTCGGCCGCCTGACGGCCGGGCACGCCGAACACGCTGGCGGGACCCGACAGGTAGGTGGCGATGCCGACCTTGATCTCCTGCGGCTTCTCCGGGGACTTGGCCCCCTGCGCCTGCGCGCTGCGCCCGGCGAGCAGCAGCCCGCCCATCGCGCCGGCACCGACCAGGGCCTCGCGGCGGCTCACGCCCGCCGATACCGTGCCCGCGCCACGACCCGTCACAGCCATGCGATCCCTCCCGTTGGTCGGCCGGCCCCTCTGAAAACGGCGTCGGGGGCCTGACCGCGCCGGATCCGCCCTGTGGCGGCTCTCCGGCGGGCAGGATCATGCTGTCGCGATCCCTCGGTGTCCAATATATACTGCGGTCACGTGCGAGACGTTGTGGATATGGAACTGAGGCATCTGCGCTACTTCCTGGCGGTCGCCGAGGAGCTGCACTTCACCCGCGCCGCGGCCCGGCTCGGCATGGCGCAGCCGCCGCTGAGCCAGCAGATCCAGCAACTGGAGCGCGAGGTCGGGGCGCCGCTGTTCCACCGCTCCGGCCGCGGCGTCGCCCTGACCGAGGCCGGCCGCCAGCTCGCCGGCGACGCCCGCGAGATCCTGCGCCTGACCGAGGCGGCGCTCGCCGGCGCCCGCCGGGCGGCCCGGGGCGAGACCGGCACGATCCGCATCGGCTTCACCGCCTCGGCCTCGTTCAACCCGTTCGTGATCGGGTCGATCCGCGACTACCGGGCGGCGTTCCCCGACGTCGAGGTGGTGCTGACCGAGGAGAACACCGCCAACCTGCTGGCGCTGTTCCGCACCCGCCGCCTCGACGCGGCGTTCCTGCGCCCGGCCGACGGCGAGGCCGGGGACCTCGCCGGGCACGACCTGCCGGCCGAGCCGATGATGGTGGCGCTGCCCCATGGGCACCGGCTGGCGGCGCTGGAGGCGGTGCCCCTCGCCGCGCTCGCCGGCGAGACCTTCATCCTCTACCCGCGCCGCAACGGCCGCGGGCTGTTCGACGCGATCATGCAGGCGTGCCGGGCGGCCGGGTTCAGCCCGCGGATCGGCCAGGAGGCGCCGCAGATGGCCTCGACGGTGAACCTCATCGCCGCCGGGATCGGCATCTCGATCGTCCCGGCCTCGATGAGCCACATCCGCACGCTCGGGGTGACCTACCGGCCGATCGACGGCGACGGCCCGGTGGCGGCGATGAGCCTGCTCAGCCAGGACGGCGACAGCCCGGCGACGGTGGCGGCGTTCGTGGCGCTGGTGACGCGGCGGGCTGGTGATACGGATCTCGGAACTGATCGTCCGAAATCCGTATGATACGGTTTTCGGACGATCAGTTCCGAAAACCGTATCGCGAGCCCGCGCGGCGCCTGAGCGAAGCCGATTTTCGCATCGCGAAGCGATCGATCGAAAATCGTATGACATGCGAAACCCCCCGCCCCGGTCGGGGGCGGAGGGTTTCGTCGGATCGGTGCACCGGGCGATCAGTTGCTGGCGAGGTGCGGCATCGGGTCGACCGGGGTCGCGCCCTTGCGGATCTCGAAGTGGAGCTGCGGCGAGGTGACGTTGCCCGAGGCACCGGACTTCGCGATCACCTGACCGCGCTTCACCTTCTCGCCGGGGCGCACGTCGAGTTCGCCGTTATGGGCGTAGGCCGAGACGTAGCCGTTGGTGTGGCGCACCAGGACCAGCTTGCCGTAGCCCTTCACGTCGCTGCCCGCATAGGCGACGGTGCCCTCCTCGGCGGCCTTGACCGGGGTGCCCTCGGGCACCGCGATGTTGATGCCCTCGTTGCCGCTGGAGCCGTAGCCGGAGATCACCCGGCCGCGAGCCGGCCAGCGGAACGACGAGTCGGGCTCCGGCGGCGGGGCGGCGGGCGAGATCGCCGGGGTCGGCGCCGCGACCGGGGCGTCGCCGGCGGTGGCGACCTTGACCGGCTTGGCCTCCGCCTTGGCGGCCTCGACCTTCGCCGGCTTGGCCGGTTCGGTCTTCGCCTCGGCGACCTTCTCGGCCGGCTTCCTGGGCTCCGGCTTGACCTCGGCGACCTTCTTCGGCTCGGCCGGCTTCTTCGGCTCCGGCTTGGCCTCCGCCACCTTCTTCGGCTCGGGCTTCGGTTCGGGCTTGGCCGCGGCCTTCTCGGCCGGCTTCTTCGGCTCGGGCTTGGCTTCGGCGAGCTTCTTCGGCTCGGGCTTCGCTTCGGCCCTGGCGACCGGCGCCGGCTCGGGCGCGCGGGTGTTCAGCTTGGCGGCGCGCTCGGCCGCGGCCGGGGTCACCGGCTTGGGCGCCGGCTGGCCGGGGCGGACGCGCGCCGGGCGCTCGGGGGCCGGCGCCTCGGCGACCCGCTTGGGCTCCGAGGCGTGCTTGGGCTCCGAGACGTGCTTGGGCTCGGGGGCGCGCGGCTCGGGCGCGGCCTGGGCCCGCGGCGCGGCCGGCGGGGTGACCCGGGTGGTCATCGCCGGCGCGGAGCCCGAGGCGCTGTAGACCGGGATCACGATCTGGCGGCCGGGGGCGATCTGCGAGGCGTTCGACAGCCCGTTGGCGGACAGGATCGCCGCCGCCGGCACGCCGAAGCGGGTCGACATCTGGGTCAGGCTGTCGCCCTGGGCGACGGTGATCGTGGTGCCGCCCTGGGCGCTCCAGCCGCCGTGGCCGCTGGTCACCGGCGCGGCGGGGCCGAGCCGGGCGGTCTGCGCCGCCGGCGGGGACATCGGCGCCGCGGGCGCCGCCAGCGGGCGCGACTGGATCGGCGCCGAGCGGATCGGCGGCGCCGCCACCTCGTCGCCCTGCGGCAGGCTGCCGGTCGCGCCCGGCTCCGCGCTGCTCGAAAACGGATTCGAGAACGGGTCGCTGAACCGCATCGTATCGGTGCTGCAGGCGGCGGACGCGCCACCGATCAGCCCGATGAGAGCGAAGCGAGACAGCGTCCGCATCCCCATGCCTGCCCTGCGATCCCGCATCGACTTACCCACACATCCACGCAACCCGATGAGACGGATTCAAATCCGATTCAGGTTAAGCTTCCGTTGCGGGTCGGCCGGTCCGGTGAAGGACGAGCGGAGGTTCAGAGCGCCGCGGCGCGGCCCGGGGTGAGCCGGCCGAGCGGTAGGCGGCCCTCCAGGCGGCGGTGGAAGCGGCCCTCGGCGTCGCGCTCGACGACGATGAGCCGGGTGCCGCCCTCGCCCATCAGGGCGCCGACGAGGCGTCCGCCGGGCGCCAGCCGCGCCAGCAGGGCCTGGGGCAGGGAGAGCAGGGCGCCGTTGACCAGGATGCGGTCGTAGGGCGCCGGGTCCTGCGCCGGGGCGCAGCCGTCGGCCACCGCCAGCGTCACGGTGCTGCCGAGGAGGTCGGCGGCGTCGAGGCGGTCGCGGGCGTCCTCCGACAGGGTGGCGTAGCGCTCGAGGCTCACGATCTCCGCCCCGCCGAGGCGCACCAGCAGGGCGGTGACGTAGCCCGAGCCGGTCCCGACCTCGAGGATGCGGGCGCCGGCGAGCGGCAGCAGGGCGGTCAGCATCGCCGCGACGGTGCTGGGCGCGGTCATGGTCTGGCCGCAGGGCAACGGCAGGGCGAGGTCGCGGCGTGCCAGCGCACGGTGCTCGGGGAGCACGAACGCCTCCCGCGGCACCCGCTCCAGGGCGCCGAGGACCGCCGGGTCGCGCACGCCGCGGGCGCGCAGCGCGAGGACGAACGACGCGGCCTCGACCGCGTCCGGGTCGTCGCCGGCAGCGGGATCGATGGCGGGGGGCGCAGGTGAGCGCATGCGGCAGGGATCCCGGGGCCGGAGAGACGGGGTCAGCCGAGCGCCTGGGCGAAGCGGGTCAGGGTCGGCTCGTCGGTGAGGTCGAGGCGCAGCGGCGTGACGCTGATCCGGTTCTCGGCGATCGCCTTGAGGTCGGTGCCCTGGCCCGGCTCGAACCGCGCCTTGGCGAAGGCGAGCCAGAAATACGGGTTGCCGCGCCCGTCCATCCGCTCGTCGATGGCGAGCAGCGCCTGGTTGCGCACGCCCTGGGTCGCCACCGCGATCCCCTGCACCGCCTCGGGCTCGCAATCGGGGAAGTTGACGTTGACGAGGATGCCGGGCTCGATGCCGGCCTCCAGGATGCGCCGCACCGTCGCCGGCCCGTGCGCCCGCGCGGTCTGCCACTTCAGGGAGGTGCGCCCGGCGGCGCCGTAGGCCTGGCTCAGGGCGATGGAGCGCACCCCGAGGATCGTACCCTCCATCGCCCCCGCGACCGTGCCGGAATAGGTCACGTCCTCGGCGACGTTCTGGCCGCGGTTGACCCCCGACAGGACGAGGTCGGGCGGGGACTCCTTGAGGATGTGGCGGATGCCCATGATGACGCAGTCGGACGGCGTGCCCTTCACGGCGTAGTGCTGCTCGGCGACCTTGCGCAGGCGCAGCGGGTCGTTGAGCGACAGCGAGTGCGAGACGCCGCTCTGGTCGGTCTCCGGCGCGACGATCCAGACGTCGTCCGAGAGTTCGCGGGCGATCTCCTCCAGGACCTTCAGGCCCGGCGCGTGGATGCCGTCGTCGTTGGTGACGAGAATGCGCATCAGGTCCTCGGGGCTTCGATTCGGGTGAGGCCGCCCATATAGGGCGCGAGACAGGACGGCACCGTGACGCTGCCGTCGGGATTCTGGTAGTTCTCGATCACCGCGATCAGGGCGCGCCCGACCGCGACGCCCGAGCCGTTGAGGGTGTGGACGGGGGCCACGCCCTTGCCGTCGCGGCGGCGGAAGCGGGCCTCCATGCGCCGGGCCTGGAAGTCGCCGCAGACCGAGCACGACGAGATCTCGCGGTAGGTCGCCTGACCGGGCAGCCACGCCTCGATGTCGTAGGTCTTCTGCGAGGCGAACCCCATGTCGCCCGTGCACAGCGTCATCACCCGGTAGGGGATGTCGAGGCGCTTCAGCACCGTCTCGGCGGCCTCCAGCATGCGCTCGTGCTCGGCGGCCGAGTGCTCGGGGGCGGTGATCGACACGAGTTCGACCTTGGAGAACTGGTGCTGGCGCAGCATGCCGCGGGTGTCGCGCCCCGCCGCGCCGGCCTCGGCCCGGAAGCACGGGGTCAGCGCGGTGAACCGCAGGGGCAGCTCGTCCTCGGACAGGATCGATTCGCGCACGAGGTTGGTCAGCGGCACCTCGGCGGTGGGGATGAGCCAGCGCTTGGTGCTATTTTCTAATTTATTTTCGATGATTTTCTTTGCAAAACTCAGCGCTATTTCTTTTGTTTTTCTCACTTTCTCATCATCAGAAATCTTATTTTTTTCTTCTATCTGGAATATTTTTGCAAAATTATTAGAATATTCTTCGATTGCGGTTTCCGGGTACTCGCCGCCTGTCACCAAAAACTGATCATTTTCGAATTTTGGCAGTTGCGCCGTCCCGAACATCGCCTCGTCGCGCACTAGCAGCGGCGGCGCCACTTCAGTATAGCCGTGCTCGCCCGTGTGCAGGTCGAGCATGAACTGTCCAAGCGCCCGCTCCAGCCGGGCCATCTGGCCCTTCAGCACGACGAAGCGCGAGCCCGACAGCTTGGCCGCGGTCTCGAAATCCATCATCCTGAGAGATTCGCCGATCTCGAAGTGCTGACGGCCGGACTTGGCCCGGCCTCGGCCCTCGAAGGCGCGGATCTTGACGTTGCTCTGCTCGTCCACGCCGACCGGAACATCCTCCTTCGGGGTGTTGGGGATGCTGACGAGTTCATTGCGGAGGGCCTGCGCAATTATCTCAGCTTCATTATTAAGGCTGGGTATGTTCTCCTTGAGCCGAGTGACATCGGCCATCAGGGCCTGCGCCCGTGCCTCGTCCTTAGCTTTCTTGGCGGCGCCGATCTCCTTCGACAGGGCGTTGAGACGTTCCTTGGCGTTCTGCGCTTCTGAGACAGCGGATTTCCGGGCATCGTCGAGATTGATCAGCGCGGCGGAGCGTGGCTCCAGCCCGCGGCTCTCCAGGCCGGCGTCGAAGGCGGCCGGGTTGTCGCGGATGGCCCGGATGTCGTGCATGGCGGCGGCTCGGATGTCGTGGCTCGGAGGACTGGGGCCGGAGCGTCCGCCCGTCCCTCGGTTGAGGCGACCCGCTTTGCCGCATCGACCGGGTCCGGACAAGGGCGGGGGCGGCGGCTTCCAGGGCAATCGCCTCGGAGCGATTGCCCTGGTTTCCCGCTCGGCCTCAGGCGCCGGCAGTCACATCCGTGACTTTGGCTTTCGCTCCGCTCTGTGTTCGAGCGGACATTCGTCCCCTCGAACCCGCTCCGCGGGGGCGCTCTTCGGGCGCAAAGCGCACCGCGCCTGCCATGCAGCGTCGCCCTGCAGGCGACCGCAGGACAATCGCTGAAGCGATGGCCCTGCGGCGGCTTCGCCGCGCGGGGTGGTCGCGGCGCCGGGCAGGACGACGGATCGTCCTGCCCGGGAGCCGGGACGGTGCGACCCCGGGACCGCGTCAGGCTCGGATCCTCACCGGCGCAGGTTGCTGGCGGCGAGGTCGAGGATCTCGTCGCCGCGCCCGTTGATGACCGCGCGCAGGACGTAGAGGCTGAAGCCCTTCATCTGCGCCGCCTCGATCTTCGGCGGCATCGCCAGTTCCTGGCGGTTGGTCACCACGTCGAGGAGCGCCGGGCCGGGATGGGCCAGCACGTCGCGGATCGCCCCCTCCAGCTCGCCCGGATCCTCGACCCGGATCGCGTGCAGGCCGGCGGCCCGGGCCATGGCGGCGAAGTCGGGGTTCCGGAGCGCCACGCCGGTATCGAGATAGCCGGCGGCCTTCATCTCCATCTCGACGAAGCCCAGCGTGCCGTTGTTGTAGACCACCACCTTCACCGGCAGTTCCTGCTGCACCAGGGTGAGCAGGTCGCCCATCAGCATCGTGAAGCCGCCGTCGCCCGACAGCGAGACCACCTGCCGGCCCGGCTGCGCCGCCTGGATGCCGATCGCCTGCGGCAGGGCGTTGGCCATCGAGCCGTGCGCCCACGAGCCGATCAGGCGCCGGCCCTTCGTCATCGCGAGGTAGCGCGCGGCCCAGATCGTCGGCGTGCCGACATCGGCCGTGAAGGCGGTCTCCGGCCCGGCCGCCTCGCTGAGGAGCCGCGTCAGGTATTGCGGATGGATCGGCTTGCGGCCGGGCGTGCCGGTGGCGAGGTCGTCGAGCCCCTCCCGCGCCTTGGCGTAGTGCTTGAGGCACGCCTTCAGGTGGGCCTCGTCGGATTTCGGCGTCAGCCTCGGCAGCAGCGCGTCGAGGGTCGCCGCCACGTCGCCGACGACGCCGAGGTCGAGCCGGCAGCGCCGGCCGAGATTCTCGGGCCGGATGTCGACCTGCGCGACCGTGGCCTTCTCGGGGTAGAACTGGCGGTAGGGAAAGTCGGTGCCGAGCAGCAGCAGGGTGTCGCACGCCTCCATCGCGGCGTAGCCCGACGAGAACCCGATCAGCCCGGTCATGCCGACGTCGTAGGGGTTGTCGTGCTCGACGTGTTCCTTGCCGCCCAGCGCATGGACCACCGGGGCCTTGAGGGTCTCGGCGAGCCGCATCACCTGCGCATGCGCCCCGGCGCAGCCGCGGCCGCAGAACAGCGTGACCTTCCGGCCGCCGTTCAGCAGGTCGGCCAGCGCGTCGAGGTCGGGGCCGGCCGGCACGGTCACGGGCGGGCGCGGGACGAGCCCGGGATTGGGTGCGACGGCGCGCTTGGGCGCGTCGCGCAACGCCACGTCGCCCGGGATCACGATCACCGCGACGCCGCGCTGGCCGATCGCCGCCCGCAGGGCGATCTCGAGCACGTAGGGCAGTTGCTCGGCGGACGAGATCTCCTCGCAGAAGCACGCGCACTCGCGGAACAGAGCGGTCGGGCGGGTCTCCTGAAAGTAGTTGGTGCCGATCTCCGGCGACGGGATGTGGGCCGCGATGGCGAGCACCGGCACCCGGCTGCGCTGGGCGTCGTAGAGGCCGTTGATGAGGTGGAGGTTGCCCGGTCCGCACGAGCCGGCGCAGACCGCGAGTTCCCCGGTCGCCTGCGCCTCGCCGGAGGCGGCGAAGGCCGCCACCTCCTCGTGCCGGACATGGATCCACTCGACCACCCCGCGGGAGCGGATCGCCTCGGTGATGCCGTTGAGGCTGTCGCCCACGACCCCGTAGATGCGCCGCACCCCGACCTGCTGCAGGGTTTCGGTCAGCAGGTCCGCCACGTTGCGATTCGCCATGTCACGCCATCCGGTTCCGTCAGACTTTGGGCGTAACTCGCGGGGACCGGGTTCGGACGCAGGGGCCCGTCCGATTTCTGCTGCGCCGCAGCGGACGGGCGGGCGTCCTTCCTACAGGCCGCGGAACAGGGCGTAGCCGTAGGGCGTGAACTTCAGCGGCAGGTGGACGTGCTCGGCCGCGTCCGCGACCCGGAACCGGAACGGCACCGCGTCGAGGAAGCCCGGATCGGCCCCGAGCCCGGCATGGTAGGCGCCGAGCGCGAACACGACCTCGTGGAGCCCGGCCTGCGCCCCCTCCCCGCGGGCGAGCGGGTGATCGAGGGTGCCGTCCGGGCCGATCGTCCCCTCGGCGACCCGGTGGCGCTGCGGTTCGAGCCGGTCGATGGTCACGGCGAGGCCGAGGGCCGGGCGCCCGCGCGCCACGTCGACCGCGTGGACCGAGATGCCGCCGTTCGTCATGATGCGTCTCCGTTCAGGGCGGGCCAGCGATCGGCCCAGGGTCGTGCCCGCTCGAACGCCGCCGCGACGTCGAGGAGCAGGCGGTCGCGGCCGTAGCCGGCGACGAGGTGGAGGCCGATCGGCATCCCGTCCGGGGCGGGGTCGACCGGCACGCTGAGGCCCGGCAGGCCGGCGGCGTTGACCCAGCCGGAATAGATCGCGTGGCCGCGCGGCCCGACCGCCTGCCCGTCGATGACCGGCGGGTATTCCTCGCCCGCCGGCCAGGGCTGGGCGGCGCAGATCGGCGTGAGCACGAGGTCGATCTCGGCGAAGGCGGCGGCGGCCGCGTCGCGCAGCGTCCGGACCCAGTCGAGGATCTGCCACAGCCGCGTCGCCGGGATTGCCCGGCCCTGCGCCGCCATCGCCCGGTACGGCTCGCTCGCTCCCGCCTCGAGGGCCGGGTCGGCGGCGAACAGGTGGGCGAGGCCGATCCGGCCGATCTCCGGCCACGCCGCGTTGAGGGCGCCGACCTCGACCGGCAGCGGCCCCTCCTCGATGGCGAGCCCGCATCCCGCCAGGGCGCCGAGGGCGCGCCGGCAGGCCGCGGCGATGACCGGATCGACGGGATGGTCGCCGAGGCGCTCGACGTAGCGCGCGCGCAGCGGCCGCTCCGGCCGCCCGGCCCCGCGGGGGAAGCCCGACCACAGCACCCGCGGGTCTGGACCGGCCATGAGGTCGAGCACCGCCCGGCTGTCGGCGACGGTGCGGGTCACCGCCCCGGCGACCTCGAAATCGAGGAGCGGCGAGGGCAGGCCGCCGTGGCGCGGCACCAGCCCGAGGGAGCTTTTCAGCCCGACCAGCCCGGCATGGGCGGCGGGGCGGCGGATCGAGCCGCCGCCATCGGTGCCGAGGCCGATCGGCGCGTAGCCGGCCGCCGTCGCCGCGACCCCGCCGCCGGTCGAGCCGCCGGGGGTGAGCGCCGGGTTCCACGGGTTGCCGGTGGTGCCGAACCGGGTGCCGGCGGTGTAACCCTGGACCGCGAATTCCGGCATCGTGGTCTTGGCGAGCGTCACGAGACCGGCGCCGCGCAGCCGCGCCACCGGCAGCTCATCCGCCGGGCGCGGGGTCTCGTCGCCGCCGGGGGTGGCGTAGGTCGCGGGCATCCCCTCGGCGACCAGGAACTCCTTGACCGTCATCGGCACGCCGTCGAGGGGCGAGAGCGGCGTCCCCGCCCGCCAGCGCGCCGCGCTCGCCTCCGCTTCGGCCCGCGCCCGCGGATTGGGCCGCGACAGCGCGTTGAGCCGCGGCTCCCACGCCGCGGCCCGGGCCAGCGCGCTCTCCAAGGCGTCGACCGGCGTCGCCTCGCCGCGGGCGAACGCCGCCCCGAGGTCGATGGCGCTCAGCCGCCACAGCTCCGTCGTCATGCCGTCTGCCTCCCCGCGTCGCAGGTCTGCCTGTTGCTTGGGCGAAGGGCCGTCGCCGCCGGCACGCTCCCGTTCCCATCGCCGCGCCGGCGGCACAACCTCAACGTGAACATGGGCTTTTCCCGGAATGGCATACGATTTGCGAACTCTCCGCCGCAAGATCGATGCCGCAGAGGACGAAACCGGTGAGCAGCACGGGAGCGCGGACGACGACGGCGGAGGGCCGCTCGGTCGTCCTCGACGGCATCACGCACCGCTACGGCGGCGCCGTCGCGGTCGAGAACGTGAACCTCGACATCAGGGCCGGCGAGCTTGTGTCGCTGCTCGGGCCGTCGGGCTGCGGCAAGACCACGTTGCTGCGCATCGTTGCCGGCTTCCTGCGCCAGACCGAGGGGCGGGTGATCGTCGGCGACCAAGTCATCGACGCCCTGCCGCCGAGCCGGCGCGCGGTCGGCATCGTGTTCCAGAACTACGCCCTGTTCCCGCACCTGACGGTGGCCGAGAACGTCGCCTACGGGCTCGCCGCCCGCGGCGCCTCGCGGGCCGAGCAGGGGAGCGAGGCGCGCCGCCTGCTCGACCTCGTCAAGCTCGGCCACGTCGCCGCCCGCCTGCCGCGCCAGCTCTCCGGCGGCCAGCAGCAGCGGGTGGCGCTCGCCCGGGCGCTGGCGATCCGGCCGGCGGTGCTGCTCCTCGACGAGCCCTTCGCCGCCCTCGACAAGAACCTCCGCCTCGACATGCAGATCGAGGTCAAGCGACTCCAGCGCGTCGCGGGCGTCACCACCCTGCTCGTCACCCACGACCAGGAGGAGGCCCTGTCGCTGTCCGACCGGGTCGCGGTGCTGTCGCAGGGGCGCCTGGAGCAGTTCGCCCCGCCGACCACGGTCTACGACGCGCCCGGCAGCCTGTTCGTCAACACCTTCGTGGGCGCGGCCAACACCATGCCGGGGGTGCTGCTCGGCGCCGACGCGACTGGTGCGCGCATCGCCCTCGACGCCGGGGCCGAGATCGTCGCCCGGCCGCTGGCCCAGGCGGTGGCGGCGGGCGGGCGCGTCGTCGCCTGCCTGCGCCCGGAGCACCTGCGGCTGGCGGAAACCGGCGAGGACGGCATCGCCGGCGTGGTCGAGATGGCGCTGCCGCTCGGGCCGACCATCGTCCACGAGGTCCGGGTCGGCGCCGGCAGCCCGATCAAGATCGCCGAGCCGCGCCTCGGCGGCGGCGCCCCGCGCGCCCCCGGCACCCCGGTGCGGGTGCTCGCCGCCCCCGGCCTCGCCTGCGCCTTCCCGGCCGCCGCCTGATCGTCCCGTTCCGAGGATCCACCCCATGCTCTCTCGCCGCCACCTCCTCACCACCGCCCTGTCGCTCGGCGCGATGGAGCTGTTTCCCGGCCTGTCCTTCGCCCAGGCCCGCCCGCTGGTCTTCGCCACCTTCACCGGAAGCTGGGAGGAGGCGCACAAGGCGGTGCTGGTGCCGGCCTACCGCAAGGAGACCGGCAACGCTCCGATCGTCCTCGACCCGATGCTGTCGGTCGACCAGATCGCGAAGGTCTCGGCGGCGCGGGCCAACCCGCCGATCGACGTGATGCTGCACGATCCGGGCCCGGCCCTGGTGGCGCTGGCCCAGGACCTCGTCGAGCCCTACCCGGTCGAGCGCAGCGCCTCGTTCAAGGACCTGATCCCGACCGCCCAGGAGGCGAGCGGCCCGGCGGCGTTCTTCCAGGTCGTCGGCCTGACCTACAACCCCGACACGGTGAAGACCCCGCCGACCTCGTGGGCCGACCTGTGGCGGCCGGAGTTCAAGGGCCGGGTCGGCATCACCAACATGAACTCGACGCTCGGCACCGGCTTCATGGTCGAGGTCGCCAAGATGCACGGCGGCTCGGAGAGCAACATCGACCCGGCCTTCAAGGCGATGGAGAGCCTGAAGCCGAACCTGTCGGCGGTGGCGGCCAATCCCGGGGCGCTCGCCACCCTGTTCCAGCAGGGTCAGGTCGACATCTCGCCCGGCAACTTCAACGCGATCCAGATCCTCAAGGCCAAGGGCGTGCCGGTGGAGTTCGTGGCGCCCAAGGAGGGCGCGATCGCGTTCAAGACCGCGATCCAGATCGTGAAGAACTCGCCCAACCGCGAGCTGGCGTTCAAGCTGATCGAGGCGGCGATCTCCGAGCCTGTCCAGACCCGGCTGATGCAGGCGCCCTACCTGATCGTGCCGACCAACGCCAAGGTCAAGATGACCGGCGAGATCGCCAAGGTGCTGGCGAAGGACACCGAGGAATTGCAGAAGAAGTTCGTGTTCCAGGACTGGAAGACGATCAATGCCGGCCGCCCGGCCTGGATCGAGCGGTTCAACCGCGAGATCAAGTTGTGACCGGAGGGTGATGCGCCACGCCCCGCCCTCCCCCGCAGGGGAAGGGCTGTCCGGGGAAAGGTGAGGCGCGGGCTCTCTCCTCTCCCCGCGGGCGGGGAGAGGGCCGTGCCGCCGTTCAGGAGGCACGGCGAGCCCGAAGGGCGAGGGTGAGGGGGTGTTTCCGGAGAAGCCTCACTCTTCGAGACCCCCTCACCCTCGCTCCGGCTTTCGCCTCCGCTCACTTCATCGACGACGAGGTCGATGAAGTCCTCTCCCCGCCCGCGGGGAGAGGGAAACCCGCGCCTTTTCCTTCCCCGGACAGCCGTGCCGCAGAGGGGAAGGGATCTTTTCCCCACCCCCGCAGGCCCCGCCATGTCCCCCCTGCCCGACGTCACCCGCTACGACCTGCGGCTCGCGAGCCCGCTCGCGCTGTTCTTCGCGGCGTTCTTCGTCGCGCCGCTCGCCGCCCTCGTCGCCCTGTCGCTCCGGGGAGCGGACGGGGGTTTCGGCCTGTCGCAATACGCCGCCTTCCTGGGCGACCGCTTCAGCCTGGGCGTGCTCGGTTCGACCCTGTGGCTCGGACTGAAGGTCACCGCCGTCTGCCTCGTCCTCGGCTTCCCGCTGGCCCTGGTGGCGACGCGGGCCGGGGGCTGGGTGCGCGGAGTCGTGATCCTGGCGGTGCTGATGCCGCTCCTCACTAGCGTCGTCATCCGCACCTTCGCGTGGATCGTCATCCTGGGCCGGCAGGGGGTGGTGAACTCGGCCCTGTCGGGCCTCGGCCTCATCGACGCGCCCGTCCGGATGCTCTACGCCGAGGGCGGACTCGTGGCAGCCCTGGCCCAGGTCCAGATGCCCCTGATGGTGCTGCCGCTGATGACCGCCCTGTCGCGGATCGAGCCGAGCCTGTGGGACGCCTCCGAGGCCCTCGGGGCCGGGCGCTGGCGCACCTTCCGGCGGGTGACCCTGCCGCTGTCGCTGCCGGGCCTGATCGCCGGCGCGGTGCTGACCTTCGCGGCGGCGATCTCGGGCTTCATCACCCAGTCGCTGATCGGCGGCGGGCAGATGCTGTTCATGCCCGGCTACATCTACCAGCAGGCGATCGCGCTCCAGAACTGGCCGTTCGCCGCGGCGATGTCGGTGGTGTTCCTCGTCGCGGTGCTCGCCGTCATCCTCGCCTTCAACGCCCTCGGCCGCCTCGCCCGCGGCTACGCCCAGACCTGAGGCCCCGATGTCCCGTCCCGCCTCGATCCTCGACCGCCTGACCTTCGAGGCCGCCGTCGCGCTCCTCGCCGTGGCGGCGCTGGTGCTGCTGCTCGCCCCGACCGTGATCGTGCTGGTGGTGTCGTTCACCGACGGGCTGTCGCTGCGGTTCCCGCCGCCGGGCTTCTCCCTGCGCTGGTACGGCGAATTGTGGGAGGCGTGGCAATTGCACTTCGCGCTCGCCAACAGCCTGAAGGTGGCGGCGTTCTCGACCGTGCTGTCGGTGGTCCTCGGCGTGCTCGGCGCGCTCGCGGTCGCCCGCTCGGCGACGCTGTCGGCGAAACTCCTCGACAGCCTCTTTCTGTCGCCGCTGATCCTGCCCGGCCTCGCCTTCGGGCTGTCGAGCCTGATGTTCTTCTCGCTCCTCGGCTGGCCGGTCTCGGTGACGACGCTGGTGCTCGGCCACACCGTGGTCTGCGTGCCGTTCGTGGTCCGCAACACCGTGGCGGCGCTGACCCAGTTGCAGCCGGTCCTGCTCGAAGGCTCGGCGAGCCTCGGCGCCTCGCGGCTCTATACCCTGCGGCGGATCACCCTGCCGCTGATCCGGCCCGGCATCCTGTCGGGGGGCTTCCTCGCCTTCATGGCCTCGTTCGACAACATCCCGGTCTCGCTGTTCCTGCGCGACGCCGCCACCGACATGCTGCCGATCCGGATGTGGCAGGATCTGGAGGGGCGCCTCGACGTCACCATCGCGGCCCTGTCGGGGGTGCTGATCGTCGCGACGGTGGCGGTGATCGCCGTGATGGAGCGCCTGACCGGCCTGTCGAAGCGGCTGGTGTGACGATGGACGCGACCGAGACCGTCGAGCGCCCGGCCCGGGCGGCGCCCTCGCTCACCGACCGGGCGGCGGCGTCCCTGCGCCGGATGATCCTGCTCAACCAGTTGCGGCCCGGCGAGGCGCTCAACGAGGCCGAGCTGGTGGCGCGGCTCGGGGTCTCGCGCACCCCGATCCGCGAGGCGCTGAAGCTGCTCGCCGGCGAGGGGCTGGTGATGCTGCGCCGCCACCGCTCGGCGCTGGTGACGCGCCTCGACCGCGACGGGCTCGTGCCGCTGTTCGAGCTGGAAGTCGCGCTGGAGAGCCACGCCGCCGGCCTCGCCGCGGCCCGGATGGAGCCGGCCGAGATCCTCCGGCTGGAGCGGCTCCAGGCGGCGATGGAGGCGGCGCGCGACGACCGCGACCGCTACACCCGGCTCAACCGGCAGGCGCACCAGCTCATCGTCGCGGGCGCCCGCAGCCCCGCCATCGCCGAGGCGCACGGCCGCCTGTTCGGGCGGCTGGAGCGGGCGCGCAACGTCGCCCTCGATGCCGGCGGGCGCCTGGACGAATCCCTCGCCGAGCACTCCCGCATCCTCGACGCCCTGCGGGCCGGCGCGGCCGAGGCGGCCCGGGCCGAGATGGCCCGCCACGTCGCCCGCACCCAGACCCTCGTCGTCGCCCACCTCACCGAGGAGCCCAGGCCGTGACCGCCGACGGCGCGCTCCCGCCCCTCGCCGCCGGGGTGATCCTGCCCTCGTCCAACCGGGTGGTCGAGCGCGCCACCGAGGCGCGCCTCGCCGGGCATCCGCGCGTCGCCGCCTGCTACGCCCGGGTGCCGTACGGCCGGATGAGCCACGGCGACGGCTACGACGAGGCGGTGTTCCTGGCCGCCGCCGACCTCCTGGCCGAGGCCGGCATCGCCGCCCTGGTGTGGAACGCCACCCGCGGCGCCGCCCTCGGCTTCGCGCCCGACGAGGCCCTGTGCGCGGCGCTCGCCCGCCGCACCGGCGTCCCGGCCGTCACGACGGCCCTCGCCGCCCGCGAGCGGCTGCGCCGCGACCGGCTCCTCCGCATCGGCCTGATCGTCCAGGGCGACGAGACCGAGGCCCGGCTGGTCGCCGGCCGCTTCGCCGCCGAGGGCATCGGCACCGCGGCCGCGGTCCCGCTCGGGATCGGCGAGAACCGCCTCGCCGCCACCGTGCCCCGCGCCCGCCTGCTCGCGGCGGCCCGGGACTGCGTCGCCGGCGGCGGGATCGACGCGGTGCTGGTCTGGAGCACCAACCTGCCCGGCTGGACCCTGCCGGCGGCGCTCGACGGCGTGCCGGTCCTCGACGCCGCGACCCTCGGGACCGAGGCCCTGCTCGACCGGCTCGGGTGAGGGCGGGGGCAGCGGCCGCCTCAGCCGCATCAGGATGAGACGGCGGTCGTCCTCTCGCGCGATGCGGCTCCCCGGGATGGCCGGGCGCGAGCCAATTCAGACCCGCACCTCCCCGCGCAGGATCCGTCCATAAAGAGCCTCGTCGAGCGGCCGGTAGGCGCCGGCCGCGGCGTCGTCGAACAGCAGCGGATCGCTCACCCGGCCGGGATCGAACCCGTCGTCCACCAGCGCCTGCTTCTTCTGCTTGAACGTCTCGGTGATCTCGAACCCGGCACACAGCCGCAGGAACAGCGGCCGGGCATAGGCCGGCAGCGCCGCCGCGAGATGGGCGCGCAGGGCGGCCGGGTCGAAGCCGGGGGCGACGGTGAGTGCCGCCATGCCGGCGCGGCCCTCGGTGCCCGGCACCGCGACGCCGTAGACCGCCGCCTCGACCACGCCGGGGGCGCCCGACAGGGCGGCGGCGACCTCGGTGGTGGCGACGTTCTCGCCCTTCCAGCGGAAGGTGTCGCCGACCCGGTCGACGAAGCTGTAGAAGCCCTGACGGTCGACCCGCATCAGGTCGCCGGTGCGCATCCAGGCATCGCCGGGCGAGAAGACGTCGCGCAGCACCTTGTGCTCGCTCTCGGCGGCGTCGGTGTAGCCCTCGAAGCGCTGGCTGCCGACCTCGCGGGTCAGCCGCCCGATCAGTTCCCCCGCCTCGCCCGGGGCGCAGCGCTCGCAGAACCCGTCGGCGCCCCGGGCCGGCCGGCCGGTCTCCGGGTCGTGGCGCACCAGCGCCGCCGGGGAGCGGTGGGCGAGGAACGGCGGCACCCGGCCGACCGCGCCGACCCGGCCCTCGACGTTGGCGAGCGACAGCGTCCCCTCGGTGGCGGCGTAGAATTCGAGGATGCGCGGGATCGCGAACCGATCCCGGAACGCCTCCCAGATCTCGGGCCGCAGGCCGTTGCCGGCGGCGAGGCGCAGGCGGTGGGCCCGCTCGCGCGGATGCGGCGGAGCGGCCAGGAGATAGCGGCACAGCTCGCCGATGTACTGGAACAGGGTGCAGTCGGTCTCGGCGACGTCGTCCCAGAACCGGCGGGCCGAGAACTTTTCCCGGATCACCGCCGCGCCGCCGCCCACGATGACGCTGCCGGTCGCCACCACGCCGCCGACGCTGTGGTACATCGGCAGGCAGTTGTAGAGCCGGTCGCCCGGCGCGGTCGCCATCAGCCCGGCGAACCAGTGGCTCCAGGTCATGACCCGGTGGTGGCTCACCCGCGCCGCCTTCGGCAGGCCGGTGGTGCCCGAGGTGTAGATGTAGAGCGCGGTGTCGCCCAGGCCGACCTCGGGCTGCTCGCCGGGCGCGAGCATTCCGTGATCGAGGCGCGCGAGGGCGGCGTCGAGGCTGCGGCCGGGGCCGTCGCCGAGGCTCCACAGGCCCGGCCGCTCGGAGAGACGGGTCTCGGCCCCGGCATAGGACTCGGCGAGGTCCGCCGCGACGATCATCCGCCGCGGTGCCGCGGCGGCGATGCAATGGGCGAGCGCCGCGCCGGTCAGGTTGGTGTTGAGCAGGGCGGCGACGCCGCCGACGCGGCTGATCCCGAGCCACGCCGCCATCATGTCGGGCCGGTTCGGCATCAGCACGCCGACGCACTCGCCGGGCTTCAGCCCCTCGGCGCGGAACCAGCGGGCATAGGTCCGGGCCCGCGCCGCCAGATCGGCGTGACTGAGGGTCTCGCCCTCGCCGATCAGCGCCGGCGCCTCGCCGTGGGCAAGGCCGAGCTCGTCCACCACCACCGCCAGGGTCCGGTGCGGCTGCGTCCCGATCCGGGACGTGCGTTCCAGGGCGCCGAGCCATCCGGCCGTGGAGGAGGGCCGCGCCGCGCCGCCGGTTGCCTCGCTCCGCATGCCGCCCGCTCCTGCCGATGGGAGATCCCCGCCCGGACGGTGGCGGGGCAAGCCTGAAGAATCCGTGAGCCGCGACGGGCCGAGGACGCCACCGCTCGGGCACGGCCTATGCCGCGCAAGCCGGAACGCTCGGATTGCGCGGAGATCGTCAGCCCGTCCTTCAGCATGAAAACCGATGGGACGGGCCGTCTCCCGCCCGGCCTCCGGGTCGGCAGGTCGTCCGCAAGGCCGGATCGCGTATCCTCCCCGCATCGGCGGGCGCCGCAGGCGGGCCCGGCCTGTCCCGAAACGGGCCGGCCGGCTCCGGTGCGGCGCTTGCAGCCTGTCCTGCGCAGGGCGCGGGCGTGTCGAGGAACGGGACAGATGAGGGCTGAGACGATCGCGGTCCATGGCGGCTACGAGGACGACCCGACGACGCACGCCGTCGCGGTGCCGATCTACCAGACCGTCGCGTATTCCTTCGACAGCGCCGAGCACGGCGCCGCGCTGTTCAACCTCGAAGCCGAGGGCTACCGCTACAGCCGCATCGCCAACCCGACCACGGCGGTGCTCGACCGCCGGGTCGCGGCCCTGGAGGGCGGCCATGCGGCGCTCAGCGTCGCCACCGGGCAGGCGGCCCTGCACTACGCCATCGCGACGCTGGCCGATTGCGGCGGCAACATCGTCTCGGTGCCGCAGCTCTACGGCACGACCCACACCCTGTTCGCCCACGTCCTGCCGCGCCAGGGCATCCACACCCGCTTCGCCGCGGGCGACCGCCCGGAGGATCTCGCCCGCCTCATCGACGGCGAGACCCGCGCGGTCTATTGCGAGAGCATCGGCAACCCGGCCGGCAACATCTGCGACATCGCGGCGATCGCCGAGATGGCCCATGCCCACGGCGTGCCGCTCGTCGTCGACAACACCGTCGCGACCCCGATCCTGATGCGGCCGATCGAGCACGGGGCCGACATCGTGGTCGCCTCGCTGACCAAGTTCATGGGCGGCCACGGCACGACGCTCGGCGGCGCGATCGTCGACAGCGGCCGCTTCCCCTGGAAGGAGCACGCCGCGCGCTTCCCGATGCTGTGCGAGCCGGACGCGTCGTATCACGGCCTCGTCTACGCCGACCATTTCGGCCCCGGCGCCTTCGTGGCGCGGGCGCGCAGCGTCTACCAGCGCACCACCGGCGCGGTGCTGGCGCCGATGAGCGCGTTCCTGCTGCTCCAGGGCATCGAGACCGTCGCCCTGCGGGTCGAGCGCCACGTCGAGAACGCCCGCAAGGTGGCGGGCTTCCTGCGCGACGACCCGCGCGTCGCCTGGGTGAACTACGCCGGCTTCCCCGACAGCCCGTACTACGCCCTGGCGCAGAAGTATCTCGGCGGCCGGGCCTCGTCGCTGCTCACCTTCGGGGTGCGGGGCGGCTACGAGGGCGGGCGGGCCTTCTACGACGCCCTCGCGCTGGTCAAGCGGCTGGTCAATATCGGCGACGCCAAGTCCCTCGCCTGCCACCCGGCCTCGACCACCCACCGGCAGATGTCGGCCGAGGAGCAGGCCCGGGCCGGCGTGCGGCCGGAAACCATTCGCATCTCGGTCGGCATCGAGCACGCCGACGACATCCTCGCCGACCTCGATCAGGCGCTCGCCGCCGCCGCCCGCCCGCTGGTTCGGGCGGCGGAGTAACCCTCGTTCCACCCGAGAGGACCGCCCGCGATGACCAACGCCGCTCTCCTGGCTCCCGGCTCGCCGCCGTCGTCGCGGGGAGCGGCCGGCCGGCCGATCACGGTCGGGCTCCTCAACAACATGCCGGACGCGGCGCTCAGGCCGACCGCGCGGCAGTTCGAGCGCCTGCTTTCCGGCAGGGGAGGGGTGCGGCTGCGCCACTTCCACCTGCCCGGCCTCGCCCGCGGCGAGGCGGCGGGGGGGCACCTGCGGGCGGTCGGCTCGGCCCCGGCCGACATGATGGCGGACCTCGACGCCCTGGTCGTCACCGGAAGCGAGCCGCGGGCGGGGTGCCTGCGCGACGAGCCATACTGGGACGACCTGACCCGGGCGATCGACTGGGCGCAGGCCCACACCGTCTCGACCCTGTTCTCGTGCCTCGCCGCCCACGCGGCGGTGCTGCATCTCGACGGGATCGGGCGCCGCCGGCTGCCGGAGAAGTGCTCGGGCGTGTTCGATTGCCGGCCGACCGGCGCGCATCCGCTCCTCGCCGGCCTGCCGGTGCCGCTCGCCGTGCCGCATTCGCGCTGCAACGGCCTCGACGAGGCCGAACTGGCGGCGCGGGGCTACCGGGTGCTGACCCGGTCCGATGCGGTCGGCGTCGACCTCTTCGTGAAGCCGGGCCGCTCGCTGCTGGTGTTCCTGCAGGGGCATCCGGAATACGACCGCGACTCGCTCGCCCGCGAGTATCGCCGCGATCTCGGCCGCCACCGCGACGGCCTGCGCCCCGACCGCCCGGCCCTGCCGGCGCAGTACTTCGACGCCGCGACGGCGGCGCGGCTGCGCGACGATCCCGGCACCGGACCGCTGCCCGATTGCCCGCCCCCGGCCGACGCCCGCTGGCAGGCGGGGGCGGGGCGGCTGTTCGCGAACTGGCTCGCCCTGGTCGAAGCCGGGCGGCGGCAGGGGGTTCTCTAGGATTGCCGGCGCGGCGAAAGCCTAGCCGCCGTAGCTCTGCACCAGCGACCCGGCGACGAGGGTCCAGCCGTCGACCAGCACGAAGAAGATCAGCTTGAACGGCAGCGCCACCGTCGCCGGCGGCAGCATCATCATCCCGACCGCCATCAGGATCGACGCGACCACGAGGTCGATGATGAGGAACGGGATGAACAGCAGGAAGCCGATCTCGAAGGCGCGGCGCAGCTCCGAGATCATGAAGGCCGGCGTCAGCACCTCCAGCCCGACCGCCTCGGGCGTCGCCGGGGCCGGCGTGCGGGCGAGGTCGAGAAAGAGCCGCAGGTCCTTCTCGCGCACGGTGCGCAGCATGAACGCCTTGAACGGGCCGGCGGCGCGCTCGAACGCCTGCGACTGCTGGATCTGCCCGGCGAGCAGCGGCTCGACGCCGAGACGGTAGGATTCCCGGGCGGTCGGGGCCATCACGAAGGCGGTGAGGAACAGCGACAGGCTGACGATCACGGCGTTGGGCGGCGCGCTCTGGGTGCCGAGCGCCGAGCGCAGGATCGACAGCACCACGACGATGCGCACGAACGAGGTCGCCATCACCAGAACCGACGGCGCCAGCGCCAGCACGGTGATGAGCGCGACGAGCTGCAGCGCCCGTTCGGTGACGCCGCCGCCTGGCCCGAGATCGAGCGTCAGGCTCTGGGCGAGGGCCGCCGCCGGCAGCAGCGCGAGGAGCGCGCCGGCCAGCAGGGCGCGGCAGAGGGAACGGCGATTCGGCGGCACCATGGTGGCGCCACCCTTGATCGGGGAAGGCGGCTCCCGCAAGGCGGCGCGGGCCGGTCCCGGTCCGGGACGCCCGCGCGCTGTCTTTGCGGCAACAGCCGGGTGCGGGGGACGTCTCACGCGAAAAGGCCGCCCCGGTCGGACCGGGGCGGCCTTTCATGACGGCAGGGCCGGTATCCGGTTACGCCGAACCCTCGTCGAGGTCGTCGGCGGTCGGGGTGGCGGTCTCGAGGATCTTGTCGGCGACGAGACCCATGTTCTGCCGGATCGCCGCCTCGATGCGGCCGGCGATGTCGGGGTTGTCGCGCAGGAAGCCCTTCGAGTTCTCGCGGCCCTGGCCGAGGCGCTGGCTGTCGTAGGAGAACCACGCGCCCGATTTCTCGACGATGCCGGCCTTGACGCCGAGGTCGATCAGCTCGCCGACCTTCGACACGCCCTCGCCGAACATGATGTCGAACTCGACCTGCTTGAACGGCGGCGCCACCTTGTTCTTGACCACCTTGACGCGGACGCTGTTGCCGATCGGCTCGTCGCGGTCCTTCAGGGTCGAGACCCGGCGGATGTCGAGGCGGACCGAGGCGTAGAACTTCAGCGCGTTGCCGCCGGTGGTGGTCTCCGGGCTGCCGTACATCACGCCGATCTTCATCCGGATCTGGTTGATGAAGATCACCATGCAGTTCGAGCGCGAAATCGAACCGGTGAGCTTGCGCAGGGCCTGGCTCATCAGGCGGGCCTGGAGGCCGGGCTGCTGGTCGCCCATCTCGCCCTCGATCTCGGCCCGCGGCGTCAGCGCCGCCACCGAATCGACCACCAGCACGTCGATGGCGCCGGAGCGCACCAGGGTGTCGGTGATCTCGAGCGCCTGCTCGCCGGTATCGGGCTGCGAGATCAGCAGGTCGTCGAGGTTGACGCCGAGCTTGCGCGCGTAGACCGGGTCGAGCGCGTGCTCGGCGTCGACGAAGGCGCAGACCCCGCCCTTCTTCTGCGCTTCCGCGATGGTGTGGAGCGCCAGCGTGGTCTTGCCCGAGGATTCCGGGCCGTAGATCTCGATCACCCGGCCGCGCGGCAGCCCGCCGACGCCGAGGGCGATGTCGAGGCCGAGCGAGCCGGTCGAGACGGTCTCGACCTCCTGCACCTTGTCGCCCTTGCCGAGCCGCATGATCGAGCCCTTGCCGAAGGCCCGCTCGATCTGGGCGAGCGCAGCGTCGATCGCCTTCGACTTGTCCTTGTCCATGGTCGCGTTTTCCACAAGTCGAGGTTGGGGCTGAGCCATCGGTGGCGGGTCCTTATGGCACGGGGGGGACGGGATTCTCAACGTGCGCCGGCCCGACTCATGTACTTGTTTTGTTCTCAATCCGCAAGGCCGACGAGGGGCGCCGGGACGAGGTGTTCACGGGGCGTCGAGGCTGCGGCGCAGGTTGGCGTTGGACCAGGACGGCCAGCCGCTGCCGGCGAAGTCGCGGTCGTGGCTCCAGATGTCGGCGTCGAGGAGCCATGCGCAGGCCAGCACGTGCGCGTCGGCGGTCGAGCCGTTGCGTGAGGCGACGGCGTGGCGAAGGATGACGGCCGCTTCGTCGAGGCCGCCGTCATATCGTGAAGCCTCGACCACCACGAGGCCGGCGAGAAGCGCTTCCGCCTCCTCGATCACGTTCTCACGCAGCCCCTTCAGGTCCCGCAGGACATGCAGGACCTCTTCGGCGGATCTCGCCGAGGCGGCGACGTTCCGACTCGACAGAACGTGTTCGAAGACGGTGCGCGAGCGTTGTCCCAGGACCACGCTGAGGATGATGTTGGCGTCGATGACGAGGACCCGCGACGGAGCACGCGGCGAGCGCCGCGCCGACTCGGAGGAGGCCGTCATTCAGCGCCACGTTCGGCGAGCAGGCGGTCGATGACGGCGTTCTCCTCCGGCGTCCGCCGTGCCGCAGCGGCATCGATGTCGGCCAGCACCTTGCGCATGTATTCCGGCGAAGTGCGGGGCAACGGCATCAGCACGCCGACGGTCGCGCCGTCGTTCTTGATCGGCACGGGGCGTGGGAGCGCCTGGATCGCCTCGGCCGAGATCTCGTGGAGTTCCTCGATGCTGATGGATCGGGACATCGCGGCGTCCTCGTTGCTGGCGAACGTCATGTAGGCCCCGGGATCGCGCCCGCCAATGGCCGAACCGGAGGCACCCGGCGCCGCCTCACGCCGAGATCGTCGTCTTCACCGTCTCGACCAGTTGTTTGAGGCTGAACGGCTTGGGCAGGAAGTTGAACTCCTCGCCCTCGGGCAGGTTCTTGCGGAACGCGTCCTCGGCGTAGCCGGAGACGAAGATCACCTTCAGGTCCGGGTGGCGCTTACGCAGCTCGCGCAGCAGGGTCGGCCCGTCCATCTCCGGCATCACCACGTCGGAGACGACGAGGTCCACCGGCTCCTCGCGCTCGGCGATGATCTGGAGCGCCTCCAGGCCCGAGGCGGCCTCCAGCACGGTGTAGCCGCGGGCGGTGAGCGCCCGGCCGTTGACCGCCCGAACCGGATCCTCGTCCTCGACCAGCAGGATCGTGCCGCGGCCGGTGAGGTCCTGGGGCGTCGGTGGCTTGGGTGCCGGTCTGGCCGGGGTCTCGGCGCCGCCCTTCCGCGTCTCGGGATCCGGCGTCGGCGGGGGAGGCGGCAGCGGCGGGGCGATCTCCTCGGGGGTCGGCTCGTGGCGCGGCAGGTAGATGCCGAACACCGTGCCCTCGCCCACCGTCGACTTCACCTCGATGTAGCCGCCCGACTGCTTGACGATGCCGAACACCGTCGAGAGGCCCAGCCCGGTGCCCTTGTTGACCTCCTTGGTGGTGAAGAACGGTTCGAAGATCTTCTCCATCACGTCCGGCGGCATGCCCTCGCCGGTATCGGTGACCTCGACCAGCACGTAGTCGAGCGGCACCATGCCGGTGAGGGCGAGCCGGGCGGCGGCCTCGGCGGTGACGTTGGAGGTGCGGATCAGCAGCCGCCCGCCGCCCGGCATCGCGTCGCGGGCGTTGACCGCGAGGTTCACGATCACCTGCTCGAACTGGTTGACGTCGGCCTTGACGGTCCAGAGGTCGCGGCCGTGCTTGAGGTCGAGCTCGACCCGCTCGCCGAGCAGGCGCTTGAGCAGCAGGGTCAGGTCGGAGAGCGCCTCGCCGAGATGGATCACCTCCGGCCGCAGGGTCTGGCGGCGGGAGAAGGCCAGCAGCTGCCGCACCAGGCTCGCGGCCCGGTTGGCGTTCTGCTTGATCTGCATGATGTCCTGGAACGCCGGATCGGCCGGGCGGTGGCTGGCCAGCAGCAGGTCCGAGTAGCCGATGATCGCCTGGAGCACGTTGTTGAAGTCGTGCGCGATGCCGCCGGCGAGCTGGCCGACCATCTCCATCTTCTGGGCCTGGTTGATCTGCTGCTGGAGCTGGTGCTGGGCCGTGGTGTCGAGGGCGTAGAGGATCACCGTCTCGTGCGGGCCCTGCCCGTGCGGGCCCTGCCCGTGCGGCCGCTGCCCGTCGCCGCCGGCGCGGATCTCGGGGCTGAGCCAGATCCGGGCGCTGCGGTTGCCCGGCGCCGCGACGCCGATCTCGACCGGGGCGACGTCGCCGCGCCCTTCCGCGGCGAGGCGCAGGGCCCCGTCGAGGGTGGCGCGGTCGCGCTCGGTGACGAAGTCGCGCACCGCCGGGCCGGCCTCGCTGCCGTCGCCGGTGCGCGGCAGGGTGCCGAACAGCCGCGCGAACGAGGCGTTGGCCCGCACCATGCGGCCGTCGGGACCGAGGGTCGCGACGGCGATCGGGCTGGTGTTGAAGAAGCGGGCGAAGCGCGACTCGGCCTCGGCGGCCGGCTCGTCGGCGCCCTCGCCCCCCCGCAGGTTGAGCACCAGCGTCCGCGAGGCCCCCGGGCGGCCGTCCTGGCCGTAGGCGACCCGGTGGTAGATCCGCGCCGGCAGCGGGTGGCCGTTGCGCCGGCGCAGGTCGAGGTCGAACACGTCGGTGCGGACCTCGCCGGCGACGCCGTTGCCGGCCACCAGCACGTCGCCGACCTCGGCGGTGAGGATCTCCGACAGGCGCAGGCCGCCGGAGCCGACCTGGGCGAGGTCGTGGCCGAGCCACGAGGCGAGGGTCGCGTTCATGTAGACGATCGCGCCGCGGGGATCGACCGACAGGAACCCGGCCGGGGCGTGGTCGAGGTAGTCGATCGCGTGCTGGAGCTCCTGGAAGACGTTCTCCTGCCGCTCGCGCTCGTGGGTGACGTCGGCGACGCTCCACAGGGCGAGCGGGCGGGCGAGGGCGAGCGGGCGCACGGCGATGCGGTACCAGGCGAACTCGCGGTCGGCGGCGCCGGCCGGCGGCGGCGCCATGCGGACCTCCTCGGAGCGGCTGCGCCCCTCGCGCGCCGCCTGGGCGAGGCGGTAGACCGCCTCCGACACCTCCGGGCTGCCGACGAAGACCCGCTCGACCAGCCGCAGGTTGCTGAAGCTGTCGCTGCCGGCGAGCTGGAGGTAGGCGGCATTGGCGTAGATCGGGCGGGTGCCGTCCTCGACCGCGATGACGCTGTCGGGAGCGGCGTCGACGATCGCCTTGGTGACGTCGTTGCGCGCGCCCTGGCCGGTGAGCTGGATCGCCCCGATCGCGAAGGCGAACAGCGAGAACACGCCCGCCATCGCCAGGAGCGCGAGCAGGCCGAGGATCAGCGGCTGCGCCTGCTCGTTGGCGACGAAGCTCAGCCCGACGGCGGCGCCGACCAGCAGGCCGGCGAGCAGCAGCAGCAGGCTGACCCGGCCCGGCCGCTCGGACCGGTCGATCGCCACGGGTTCGGTCGTCGGGGGTGCGCTCAACTCCGGCATGACGCCTCGAACCATCCTGTCATACGATTTCCGATTGATCGCTCGGCGACCCCTTTGGGATCGCGTCGCGACGCGGAAACCGGCTTCGCTCATGCGCTGCGCGGGCCAACGCGCTCGAGCGCCGTTCCGGCCGCCGGGAGGACGACCGCGGTCCCGAACCCCGTCGCGCGGTTATGCCCGAGCCGGCGGGGGCGGCAAGCCGAAGTTGCGCCGCGCGCCCTCACCGGCGCCGGGTCCGCAGGACGAAGCCGATCACCTCGGCCACCGCCCGGTAGTGCTCCTCGGGGATCGTCTCGTCGATCTCGACGGTCGCGTGCAGCGCCCGGGCGAGCGGCGGGTTCTCGACGATCGGCACGTCGTGCTCGCCCGCGACCTCGCGGATGCGCAGGGCCAGCGCATCGACGCCCTTGGCGACGCAGAGCGGCGCGCCCATGCCGGATTCGTAGCGCAGGGCCACCGCGAAATGGGTCGGGTTGGTGACGATGACGGTGGCGGTCGGGACCGCGGCCATCATCCGCTTCCTCACCCGGGCGAGGCGCAACTGGCGGATGCGGCCCTTGATCTCGGGGTTGCCGTCGCTCTCCTTGGCCTCCTCCTTGATCTCCTGCTTGGTCATCCGCAACTGCCGGCGCCACTGGAAGCGCTGGTAGAGACCGTCGGCGAGCGCGATCACCGCGTAGGCGGCGAGCACTCCGGCCAGCAGGCGCAGGGACAGCCCGAGGGTGACCGGCAGCAGCGCGGCCGGCTCGATCCGGGCCGCGGCTTCGAGCCGGTCGCGGTCGAGCCACAGGATCACCCCGGCGACGATGCCGACGAGCAGCACCTTGACCAGACCCTTGACGAGGTTGAGCACCGCCTCGACGCCGAACAGCCGCTTGAAGCCGGCCATGGGCGAGACCCGGCTCCATTGCGGCCCGAGCGGGTCTGTGGTCCACAGGAACGGGTGCTGGGCGCGCCCGCCGGCGAGGGACGCCGCCACCACCGCGGCGAGCGGCACCGCCAGCGCCACGAGGGCGGCCACGAGCGCCCGGCGCCCGAACGCGACGTAGGCGACCGGATCGGAGGGGATGTCGTGCAGCCGGCCGAGCAGGCCGCGCATGTCGGCGAACAGGCCGCGCGCGATCGGGCCGGCGGCGATCAGCAGCACCAGGGTGAAGGCGGCGAGGATGAAGAGGGTGTTGATCTCCTGGCTGTTGGCGACGTTGCCGCGCTTGATCGCGTCCTCGATGCGCTTCGGGGTCGGATCCTCGGTGCGGTCCTCCTGGTCGCTGCCCTCGGCCACGGCTCACGGCCTCCCCAGCTCGGCGAGGAAGCGGCCGAGGTCGTCGACGAACACCCCCATCACCACGCCCAGGGTCGCCAGCATCACCGCCATGCCGATCAGGATCGAGGCCGGCAGGGCGACGGTGAAGACCTGCATCTGCGGCATCAGCCGCGACAGCACGCCGAGCCCGAGGTTGAACAGGATGCCGAACACGATGAACGGCGCCGAGATCTGCACCGCGAGCGAGAAGCCGCGGGCGACCGCGCGGATCGCGAGGCTCGCGGCGTCGCCGGTCGCCGGCACCCCGACCGGCGGCAGCAGGGCGTAGCTGTCGCGGATCGCGCCGAGGGCGAGGTGGTGCAGGTCGAGCGTCAGGATCAGGGTGATGCCGAGCAGGGTCAGGAAGTTGCCGATCGACGCCTGCTGCCCGCCCATCGTCGGGTCGATGGTCATGGCGTAGGCGAGGCCGAGCTGCTGGGCGGCGATCATCCCGGCGGTCTGGAGCGCCGCGAGCACCGCCCGCACGGCGAGCCCGAGCACCAGCCCGATCGCGATCTCGCCGATCAGCAGCCCGATCAGCCCCGGCCCGGCGCCGTCGGTCGCCGGCAGCAGGGTCCGGGTGAGGGGAAACAGCACCAGCGACAGCAGCAGCGCGAAGGCCAGCCGCAGGCGCGGCGACACCATCTGCTCGCCGAGCCCCGGCATCAGCATCACCAGGGTGCCGACCCGGGCGAAGGTGAGCAGGTAGGCGGCGGCGAGGCCGGGCAGGAGCAGGTTCACGGAGGATCCGGTCAGTTCCCCGCGACGATGCGGGCGGCGATCCGGGTCATGTAGCCCGCCAGGGCGTCGCCCATGAAGGGCAGCATCAGCAGCAGGGCAGCGAAGACCGCGACGATCTTCGGCACGTAGATGAGGGTCTGCTCCTGGATCTGGGTCAGCGCCTGGAGCAGCGAGACCACGAGGCCGATCACCAGGGCCACCACCATCAGGGGGCCGGCGACCTTCAGGAAGGTGACGATGCCGTCGCGGGCGACGTCGAGGATGGCGAGGCCGGTCATGGGGCGATCATGGACGGGGAGGCTTTCGCCAGGATGGTGCGGGGGCAGCGGAGGCGGAGGCCGGCGACGGAGAACGAGGCGGAGGCCGGCGACGGAGAACGAGGCGAGGATCGGCGGGGAAAAAGGTCAGATCTGCATCCGCATGATCTCCTCGTAGGCGGAGATCACCCGGTCGCGCACGGCGACGAGGGTCTGGAGGGCGGTCTCGCTCTCGGCCACCGCCGTCACCACGTCGACGACGTTGGCCTTGCCGCCAGCCACCGCCATCGCCTGGGCCTCGCTGCGCTTGCCGGCCTCGGCGACGCCGTCGAGGGTGGAGGCGAGCATCTGGCCGAAGCCGGGGGCGGGGGAGGCGGCGTCGACCGGGCGCACCGCGCCGGGCCGGCCGAGGCTCTGGACCGCCGCGTAGGCGCCGGCCGCGAAGGCGTTGCTGGGCATCCTCAGACCTTCAGGATATCGAGAGTGCGCGAGATCATCCGGCGGGCCGCCGTGACCATGGAGAGGTTGGCCTCGTAGCTGCGCTGGGCCTCGCGCAGGTCGACGGTCTCGATCAGCACGTTGACGTTGGGCATCGCCACCTCGCCCTTGGCGTTGGCGGCGGGGTGCCCGGGATCCTGCTTGGTGCGGAACTCGGACGGGTCGCGGCGGACCCGGCCGAGATCGACCACGGTGGCGTCGAGGGCGCGGTCGACGTGGTTGGCGAAGGTCGGGATCTTGCGCCGGTACGGCTCGGCCCCGGCGCGGGCCGGCGCCGAATCCGCGTTGGCGATGTTCTCCGAGATCACCCGCATCCGCCCGGACTGGGCCTTCAGCCCCGAGGCCGCGATGCCGATCGCCTTCGTGAAGTCCATGACGTCTCTCCGGCCCGCGCCGCACCGGCCGCGGGGCGGCGCCCGGCGGATCCGGCTGGCAGGCGGATGGGATGAAGGGGGGGCCGGCGAGGGCTTGCCGGCGACGACTTGGTAGCGGCGACTTGCCGGCCGTTGCTTGCCGACCGTTACTTGCCGACCGCGGTCCGCAGCATCTGCAGGCTCTTCTGGTAGAGCGAGGCGGCGAGCTGGTAGTCGGCCTGGTTGTCGCCGACCTTCAGCATCTCCTCCTCGAGGTTCACGGCGTTGCCGCTCGGCATCACCTCGAACCGGGTCTTCTCGCGCTCCTCGCCCGGCCCGCGCGGCGCGCCGCCGGCGAGGTGGGACGCGCTGGTGCGCGCCACCCCGATGCCGGGCAGGCCCGAGGCGGCCAGCTCCCCGGCCGGGGTGAAGCGCGGCGCCCGCAGGTCGCGGGCCTTGAAGCCCGGCGTGTCGGCGTTGGCGACGTTCTCGGCCAGGACCTTCTGGCGGGTCTGGCTCCACTGCATGCGGTTGCGCAGCATCGCGACGACGGGGAGATCGGTGACCGACACGGGGCAGCCTCGCAGTGACCGGCAAAATCTGCCGGGCGCATGGTTAAGAGGCGGTTAATGGGGCGGGCGCTGCCGCACGGTGTCGCGGCGGGGCCTGCGATAGGGCTGGACAGCGACCCGATCAAAGCTGTTAACGACGTCTTAACTCTCCCTGCTCACGCGGCGTTGAGGCGTGCTAGATATCCACACCGAACGCCGGCGCGCCGCGCCATCACCCTGAGAGACTGTGCATTGCTCTCCACGATTTTAGGGACGGAAGGATCTCCCCTGGTCTCCTACCTGGTCGTCTTCCTGATCATGGTGGTGCTGCTGAGCCTGTTCGCCGTCGTGGCGAAGCGGTTCGCCCGCGGTCGCCTGAGCCTCGGCAACGGATCGGGAACCCGCAGCCGGCAGCCGCGTCTCGGCATCGTCGACATCTACGAGCTCGACCGCCAGCGCCAGCTCATCCTGCTGCGGCGCGACAACACCGAGCACCTGCTGCTCGTGGGCGGGCCGAACGACGTGGTGGTCGAGCGCAACATCGTGCGCACCGGCACCGCCCGGGTGGCGCCGGACCTGCCGGCGCCCGAAGAAGAGGCGCCGCTGCACCTGCCGCCGGCCGGCGAGCCGGCCCCGCTGCCGCCCCCGTTCCCCGAGCGTCCCGCCGTCCCGCTGCCGCCCCCGGACCTCGAGGCGATGTTCGCCTCCCGCGAGGGGCCGCGTCCCGCCGCGCCGCCCCCGCCGCTGCCGGAGCCGGTGGCTCCTCCGATCCCGGCGCCCGAGCCGGTGCCGGCACCGGCGGTC
>NZ_SACP01000026.1 GCF_004004555.2 Methylobacterium oryzihabitans | reverse complement strand
ATCCCGGCGGACGGCCGGGCGAGGGCGAGCGCGGCGCGCGTCCGCCGCAGGACCGCCGCGACGCCCCGCGCAATGGCGGGGCGGCGAAGGACGCCCGCCCGCCGCGGCGCGAGCGGGCGCCGGATCCGGACTCGCCCTTCGCCAAGCTCCTCGCGCTCAAGGCGCAGATGGAGTCGCGGGACGGCGACAAGCGCTGACCGGCGATGCGGGACGACCGGCAGCGCCTCGACAAGTGGCTGTGGTTCGCCCGCTTCGCCAAGACCCGCTCGCTCGCCGCCCGCCTCGTCACCGACGGCTTCGTGCGGGTGAACGGCAAGCGGGCGGAGGCGGCGTCGAAGGGGCTCGCGGTGGGCGACGTCGTCACGGTGGCGGCGGCCCACGTCACGGCGGCGGTGCGGGTCGTCGACCTCGGCCAGCGCCGCGGCCCGGCCGAGGAAGCCCGCCGGCTCTATGCCGAGATCGGCCCCGACGGGACGTGATCGCGCGGCACCTGCACGCATCGCGGGTCAGCTCCGCGTCCAGCGGAGTGCGCCCGGCCGGGGCCCGGACCCTGGAACGATTCCGCCCTGGCCGTGGTGCCGGAACGCTTGCCTCCGCTCCGGGGTGGCGGTAGAGCGCGGCGCAACACCCACGGGGTCGAAGAACCCCCTGGAATGGCCCGGGCGCCGTTCCCCTCCCTGAGGACCGACCGACTCATGACCTACGTCGTCACAGAGAACTGCATCAAGTGCAAGTACATGGACTGCGTCGAGGTCTGTCCGGTCGATTGCTTCTATGAGGGCGAGAACATGCTCGTCATCCATCCCGACGAGTGCATCGATTGTGGCGTCTGCGAGCCGGAATGCCCGGCGGAGGCGATCAAGCCCGACACCGAGCCGGGTCTCGAGTCCTGGCTCAAGCTCAACGCCGACTACGCCAAGTCGTGGCCGAACCTCACGCAGAAGAAAAGCCCCCCGGCCGACGCCAAGGACTGGGACGGCAAGTCCGGCAAGTTCGAGGAGCACTTCTCGGCCAACCCCGGTGCCGGCGACTGATCGCAGCCGCGCGGCCACCGGCGGCCGCGTCCCGGCCGGATCGCAGAGGTGCAGTTCCGCCCCCGCCGGACCAGCGGAGCCGTCTCGCCGCCCTGGTGAAGCACGGCCGCCGCAACGATGAAACCAAGTGCAGGCTGCCCTCCCGGACGCAGCCGGCTTCTGAATTTTTTTGATTTTTCGTGCTCTGCGTGCTAGGGTCCACCTCGCCGTCGCTTTCGTTCGACGTGCAGCATCCGCCAGCCGAGCGGGATTTTTCTCGGAAGGGCCCTGTTGCACGACATCTCCCGCGGCCAGGGTTGTTCCCGGGTCCGCGGCCGTTCGGACGTTCCTTAGCTATCGGTTGAACAGGGCCTGACGGGTGCTCTTCGGGCGGCCGGCAGGGAGGTATGTCCCCGGGCGCCCTGACCCGGACGAACGCTCCTTTCGTGGTGCCGCCGCGAACGGTGATCTGGAGGCCACCCCCGCATGACGACCGCCAAGAAGACGACAGCTGCCCGGCAGGGCTTCAAGACCGGCGAAGCGATCGTGTACCCGGCCCACGGCGTCGGCCGCATCACCGCCATCGAGGAGCAGGAGATCGCCGGCTACAAGCTCGAGCTGTTCGTCGTGTCGTTCGAGAAGGACAAGATGGTCCTGCGGGTCCCGACCGCGAAGGCCAATTCGGTCGGCATGCGCAAGCTCGCCGAGCCGGAACTGGTCAAGAAGGCGCTCGACGTGCTCACCGGCCGCGCCCGGGTCAAGCGCACGATGTGGTCGCGCCGCGCCCAGGAATACGAGGCGAAGATCAACTCGGGCGACCTCATCGCGGTGACCGAGGTGGTCCGCGACCTCTACCGGTCCGACGCCCAGCCCGAGCAGTCCTATTCCGAGCGCCAGCTCTACGAGGCGGCCCTCGACCGCGTCGTGCGGGAGATCGCGGCGGTCAACCGCATCACCGACACGGAATCGCTCAAGCTCATCGAGCAGAGCCTCGCCAAGTCGCCCCGCCGCGCCAAGGGCGCCGAGGCCGACGGCGAAGGCGACTCGGACGACATGCAGGACGAGGCTGCCTGAGGCCCCTCCCCGGCCGCAGGTCCGGTCCCGGTCGGATCATCCTCGAAGAAAGCCCGGCCGAAAGGCCGGGCTTTTTGCGTCGTTGGGCCTGTCCCGCCCGACATCGACACCCCGGAGCGGATGCCCTTGGCGGGGACGACCGGCTTTCCGTGCCGGTCGCCGGATCACCGCACCGCGACGATCTCGGTCTCGTGCCCGGCCACCGTCACGGTGTCGCCGGCCTGCTTGCCGGTGAGGGCCACCGCGAGGGGCGCCACGTAGGCGAGGGTGCCGCGGGCCGGGTCGGCCTCGTCCTCGCCGACGATGCGGAAGGTCTGGCGCACGCCGTCGTCGCGCTCGATTTCGACGGTCGAGCCGAAATGCACCTCGTCGCCGGACGACGGCTCGACGACCTGGGCCGAGGTGCGCCGGGCGGTCCAGTAGCGCAGGTCGCGGCCGACGCGGGACTGGCCGGGCTTGTCGTCGGGCGCCAGCCCGGCATGCTCGGCGTGCAGCCGCTCGAGCTCGGCCTCGATCAGGGCGAGACCCTCGGAAGTGACGAAGTTCGGGTGGGGCGAGACCGGGCGGTCGGGGAGATCCTCGAAGGCCTCCCCGCCCTCCTTCTCGCGAACGAAGGCGATGCTCATGCCGTGAGCAATGCCGGAAGCGCCGCCGCGGTTCCGCGCCTTCAGCCGATCTCGACCACGGTCCGGCCGCGCACCCGGCCGGCCAGGATCTCCGGCGCCGCCTCGAACACCCGGTCGAGGCCGATCGTGGTGGTCATCGCCGCGAGGGCGGCGGGGTCGAGATCGCGGGCGAGCCGGGTCCAGGCCTCGCGGCGCAGGGCCGGCGGCGCCATCACGCTGTCGATGCCGTAGAGCGCGATGCCGCGCAGGATGAACGGGGCGACCGAGGTCGGCAGGTCCATGCCGGCGGCGAGCCCGCAGGCGGCCACCGCCCCGCCGTATCGGGTCATCGACAGGACGTTGGCGAGGGTGGTCGAGCCGACGGCGTCGATGCCCGCCGCCCAGCGCTCCTTGGCGAGCGGCTTCGGGGGCCTGGCCAGTTCGTCGCGCGGCAGGATCTCGGCGGCGCCGAGGCCGCGCAGGTATTCGGCCTCCTGCTCACGCCCGGTGACCGCGAGGACGTGCCAGCCGGCGCGGGCGAGCAGCGCCACCGCCACCGAACCGACGCCGCCGGCCGCGCCCGTGACGACCGCCGGGCCGGCGCCCGGGGCGAGGCCGTGGCGCTCCAGCGCCAGCACGCTCAGCATCGCGGTGTAGCCGGCGGTGCCGATCGCCATCGCTTGGTGCGGCGTCAGGCTCGCCGGCAGCGGCACCAGCCACTCGCCCTTCACCCGCGCCTTCTCGGCGTACGACCCGAGATGGGTCTCGCCGAGGCCCCAGCCGTTGAGTACCACCGCGTCGCCGGGCTTCCAGTCCGGATGGTCCGAGGTCTCGACGATGCCGGCGAAGTCGATGCCGGGGATCATCGGGAACCGGCGCACCACCGGCGCCTGCCCGGTCAGCGCGAGCCCGTCCTTGTAGTTGAGGGTCGAGTGCGTCACCCGCACGGTGACGTCGCCCTCCATCAGGTCGGCCTCGTCGAAGGTCGCGAGCGCGGCGCGCTGCCCGCCCTCGCCCTTCTCGATCACCACGGCCCGGAAGCTGCCCATCTCGTCCTCCCCTGTCGTTCGGGGTGGTTGTGGGTCGCTCCGGGCGCAGCGGCAAGCCTCGCGGGTTCGTCAGTATCCGTCGTAGATGCTGCCGCGGGCACCGACGACGTAGTCGTAGCCGCCGAGGTTGAAGCCGAGTCCGCCGCCGGCCGGGCCGTAGACGCCCGGATAGCCGACCGGGCGCGGACCGGCGAACGGGGCCGGGCCGCCGGCCGGCACCCAGCCGGAGCGGGCGGGCGCGACCAGGACCTGCCGCTGCACGGTGGCGTAGGCCGGGGGCACCACCTCGGCCACCGCCTGCGGCGGCGAGACCATGACGCGGCGCTGGCGGGTGGCGACCTGGGCCGGGATCGTCACCCAGCAGCCGACCTCCTGGCCGTAGGCGTCGATCGAGGTCTGCCAGACCCGGCGGGCCGGGGCGACGACGACCTGCTCGCTCACCACGTCGAAGACCGGCGGCACCACCCGGCGGATCGTGCGCGGCGGCCGCACCATCACCTGCTCGGACACCGTGTCGTAGACCGGCGGCGTCGACACGCGACGGTAGCAGTCGGTGGTGCAGCCGTACCCGCCCGCGAAGGCCGGGGCGGCGAGGAGTGAGCCCGCCGCGAAGGCGAGCATGGCCGTAAGGCGGGCGGCCGGGGTCGTCATGGGAGCAATCCTCGGGTTGGGGCAGGTGGCGGCGCGGGGCCTTCCGCGGCCACGCTTCGTGGAGTCCAAGAAGCCGCCTTCCCGCCCCACCGGCAAGCCGAATCCCCCGGGAGGGTAAAACCGTCCTCCGGGACGACTACGCACTTCTCTGCAACGGTGTCAGGATCTCTCAACTTTAAGCGAATTCGACGAGGTCGGACCTGCTGCTCGCGACACGATACCGGCGGAAGACTTCGTCAACCCTGTCGCGGATTCATAAAAATCTGTGGATTCCCGATCGGCCGGAGCCGGCCGGCGGCCGCGATCGCCGCGGCGCGTCCGGATTGCGGCCGGGCGGCTTCCTCCCTATCGTCGCGCGCGAGCGCAACCCGGGACGACGGAACGGCCGGATCTCCGATGAACACGCTGAAGGTCTGGATCGAGGACAGCCTGAAAACGGCCCGGGCCGACATCGCGGCCGGCCGGCAGGAGGTGGTGCTGCGGCGTCACCTGCCGCTCGCCTTCGCGGCCGGGATCGCCGCCGGCTGCGTGCTGAGCTTCCTCGTCGCCCCGGCGGCCCTGCTGGTGCTGCTCCTCACCGGCGCCGCCCTCGGCTACGCCGCCCGCTCGTTCGTGTCCTGGCGCCGGCGCCGCCGCTTCATCGAGCGGCAGTGGGACAACGGGATCTGATACGGTTTTCGGACGATCCCGTCCGAAATCCGTATCACCAGCCCGCGCGGCGCCTGAGCGAAGCCGGTTTCCGCATTGCGGAGGCGATCCGCCAGGATCGCCTGAAGCAATCAGTCGGCAACCGGATGACGAGCGTCCGGCTCAGGTCTGGCCGGGCTTGAGCTGGTAGAAGATGTGGCGGCCGATCACGTCCATCTTCTTGAGCCGGCGCGACCAGCGCGGCTTGACGTAGTCGGCGTGGTAGTGCGTCGCGTTGCCGACATCGGCGAGGTAGGTGCGGCCCTCGACCACCTCGCGGGCGACGCGGGTCGCGGTCTGCCACGAGGCGTCGTCGGTGATGCGCAGGGACTTGCCCTCGCAGGCGAAGGAGAACTGGCAGCCCATGAAGCGGTGCCGGTTCTGGTAGACCACGCCGCAGATGTTCGACGGGTAGAGCCCGCTCTTGGTGCGGTTGAGCACCACCTGGGCCACCGCCGCCTGCCCCTGCTCGGACTCGCCGCGGGCCTCGAAATACACCGCCTCGGCGAGGCAGCGCTGCTCCTTCTCGGCCTGATCGGGCGTGATGACGTCGGCGTAGCGGCGCCGCGCCTCGTCGTCCGGGGCGGCCTCGGGGGTGAGGCGGGCCGCCGCGGTGACGCCGGGGCGGCGGTCGAGGCGCGGCGACAGCAGGCCGCCGGACACCGGGGCCGCCGCGACCTCGACCGGCGTCGCGTCGGCGGGCGCCGGGGGGGTCGAGGACAGGGCGACCGCCCGCGGCACCGCCGGCGTGGCGCCGCCCGGCCGGCCCTTGCGCGGGCCGAATCCGGCCTCCTCGCGGGTCTGGCCGCCGGCGCCGTCGCCGCGGGTCGCGTCCGAGGCGCCGCCGACCGGCGAACTCTCCGCCGCGCGGTCGGCGGCGTCGGGCGGGAGCGGCACGAAGCCGGCCTCGGGTTCGAGGTCGGGGTTCCAGGTCGCCGGGCCGGGGGTGAGGGCCGCGGCGATCCCTGCCGCGGGGGCGCCGAGCCAGCCCCGGGCCGGGACTGGGCCGCGCCGTTCCGCCCCGACCCGGACCGGGGCGAGCGGGTCGGCCTTGTGGTCGCGCTGCGGCAGCGGATGGAGGCCGGCGCCCGCCTTCAGGGCGTCGTGCAGCGATTCGGAATCGAGGGTCAGGCCGGGCCGCAGCATCCCGGACAGCGAGACCGGCCCGACGAGGCCGCCGCGCGGCAGCGGCGGCACCGCCCGGGCGGCGAGGCCCGCGACCGCGCTCGCGCCGGCGGAGGTCTCGTAGCCGGCGGAGGCCGTGAAGGAGACGAGGAGGCCGGCGCCCATCATCCAGGGCGCCACCGCGGCGCAGAGCCAGCGCACGCCGCGCAGCCGGAGGGCGGGGGTCCGCCCGGGGCGGGGCGCCACGGCACGGACGGGCGACCCGTCCGCCGGCCAGATCACTCGCTGCACTCGCCTCTGACGCACGCCACCCGGCCCCGCGATGAACCCGTGGGCCGGAACGCGGCCCGGGCGAACTATCGCGACGGTATGGTTGCGGGAGGGTTAACCCGGCTCCGGGACGGCTGTCCCGGGGCCGGTCGACGCCTGGGCTCAGGCCTGGCTCGGCGCCTTGGTGCTCAGCGCCGCCTGGGCGGCGGCGAGGCGGGCGATCGGCACCCGGAAGGGCGAGCACGACACGTAGTCGAGGCCGACCTCCTGGCAGAACGCCACCGAGTCGGGGTCGCCGCCGTGCTCGCCGCAGATGCCGAGCTTCAGCCCGGCGCGCACGCCCCGGCCGCGCTCGGCGGCGAGCTTCACCAGTTCGCCGACGCCCTCCTGGTCGATCGACACGAACGGGTCGGCGGGCAGGATGCCCTTCTTGGTGTAGGTGCCGAGGAACGTCCCGGCGTCGTCGCGGCTGATGCCCAGCGTCGTCTGGGTCAGGTCGTTGGTGCCGAACGAGAAGAACTCCGCCGAGCCGGCGATGTCGGCGGCCTTCAGCGCCGCCCGCGGCAGCTCGATCATCGTGCCGACCTGATACTCGACCCGCGTGCCGGTCTCCTCGGCGACCGCCGCCGCCATCGCGTCGATGCGGGCCTTGACGAGGTCCAGCTCGGCCCTGGTGAAGACCAGCGGCACCATCACCTCGGGGATGATCGGCGCGCCGGTGGTCTTGCCGGCCTCGACCGCGGCCTCGAAGATCGCCCGCGCCTGCATCTCGGCGATCTCGGGGTAGAGGATCGCGAGGCGGCAGCCGCGGAAGCCGAGCATCGGGTTCGATTCGTGCAGCTCGTTCATGCGCGAGCGCAGCTTGTCGGCCGGCAGGCCGGTCTCGGCGGCGAAGGCCTCGACCTCCTCGGGCTTGGGCAGGAACTCGTGCAGCGGGGGATCGAGCAGGCGGATCGTCACCGGCAGGCCCGACATGATCGTGAACAGCTCGACGAAGTCCTGGCGCTGGTAGGGCAGCAGCTTGGCGAGCGCGGCGCGGCGGCCCTCGGCGTCGTCGGCGAGGATCATCTCGCGCACCGCGGTGATGCGGTTGCCCTCGAAGAACATGTGCTCGGTCCGGCACAGGCCGATGCCCTCGGCGCCGTAGTTGCGGGCGGCGCGGGCGTCCTTCGGGGTCTCGGCGTTGGTGCGCACCTTCATGGTGCGGACCTCGTCGGCCCAGACCATCAGGGTGGCGAAGTCGCCCGACAGCTCGGGCTCCAGCATCGCCACCTCGCCCTGGATCACCTGCCCGTTGGCGCCGTCGATAGTGATGCGCTCGCCGGCCTTGAGGCTGACGCCGCCGACCGTGAGGGTGCGGGCGGCGTAGTCGACCCGGATCGAGCCGGCGCCCGACACGCAGGGCTTGCCCATGCCGCGGGCGACCACCGCCGCGTGCGAGGTCATGCCGCCGCGCGTCGTCAGGATGCCCTCGGCGGCGTGCATGCCGTGGATGTCCTCGGGCGAGGTCTCGATCCGGACCAGGATCACCTTGCGGCCGGCCTTGCGGGCGGCCTCGGCCTCCTCGGAGTTGAACACGATCTCGCCGCTCGCCGCGCCCGGCGAGGCCGGCAGGCCGGTGGCGATGACCTTGCGCTCGGCCTTCGGGTCGATGGTCGGGTGCAGGAGCTGGTCGAGGGAAGCCGGCTCCACGCGGCCGACCGCCTCCCGGTGGGTGATGAGGCCCTCGCCCGCCAGTTCCACGGCGATGCGCAGGGCCGCCTTGGCGGTGCGCTTGCCGTTGCGGGTCTGGAGCATCCAGAGCTTGCCCTTCTCGACCGTGAATTCCATGTCCTGCATGTCACGGTAGTGCTGCTCGAGCAGGCCGTAGATCCGCACCAGCTCGCCGTAGGCCTCGGGCATCGCCCGCTCCATCGACGGCTTGTCGGAGCCGGATTCGATGCGGGCGGCCTCGGTGATGTCCTGCGGCGTGCGGATGCCCGCCACCACGTCCTCGCCCTGGGCGTTGATGAGGAACTCGCCGTAGAGCGCCTTCTCGCCGGTGGAGGGGTTGCGGGTGAAGGCGACCCCGGTGGCCGAGGTCTCGCCCATGTTGCCGAACACCATGGCCTGAACGTTGACCGCGGTGCCCCAGCTCGCCGGGATGTTGTGCAATTCGCGGTACTTGTTGGCGCGCGGGTTCATCCACGAGCCGAACACCGCGCCGATCGCGCCCCAGAGCTGGGCCTGCGGGTCCTGCGGGAAGTCCTCGCCGAGCTCGCGCTTTACGATCGCCTTGTACTGGCCGATGAGGTGCTTCCAGTCGTCGGCGGACAATTCGGTGTCGAGGGTGAGGCCCTTCGAATCCTTGTAGTGCTCCAGCGCCTCCTCGAAGGTGTGGTGCTCCACGCCGAGCACGACGTTCGAGTACATGGTGATGAAGCGGCGGTAGCTGTCGTAGGCGAAGCGCGGGTCGCCGGCATCCTTGGCCAGGGCCTCGACGGTGGCGTCGTTGAGGCCGAGGTTGAGCACCGTGTCCATCATGCCGGGCATCGACGCGCGGGCGCCGGACCGCACCGAGACCAGCAGCGGCAGGGTCGCGTCGCCGAAGCGGCGGCCGGTCAGCGTGCCGACGGCCTCCAGGGCGGCGGCGACCTCGCCCTCCAGCTCGGGCGGGTACTGGTTGCCGTGGTCGTAGTAGTAGGTGCAGACCTCGGTGGTGATGGTGAAGCCCGGGGGCACCGGCAGGCCGAGATTGGACATCTCGGCGAGGTTCGCGCCCTTGCCGCCGAGCAGGTTGCGCATCGACGACTGACCCTCGGCGCGTCCGTCGCCGAAGGTGTAGACCCACTTCGCCATGGTGCTTCCGTCCGTTGTGCGGGGTTCCGCCATTCCGCCGGGTTGGACCATCCCGCAGCACAACGCAAGATGAACGGTCACGCTCGCGGCGGGCGGACGAATGCCTAGACAGGCGGAACCGCGCTGCGGAGGTTCGCAACGCGGTGGAAAAACGATAGCTGGACCGGCGTGGAGGACGTCAGAGCGCCCAGGCGAAGGTCGCCGCGAAGGCCGCCCCGGTGGCCGTGACCACGACGGCGACCGGCGCCACGAACCGCCGCAGGGCGGTCACCGGCCGGAGGGTCGGCTCGTCGTGAAAGCCGAAGGCGAGGCCAGCGGCGTGCTCGGCGCGGCGCAGGGACATGTGATGCGCGTGTCGGGCGGCGGCGGTCATCGCGGGCATCTCCGTGGCGTCGGGATCACGCAAGCGTCGTAGCAGGAACCCGTAAAGCACCGGTTTGGTTCCCTGCCGCATTCCGACGACATCCGGATGACGCGTTCTTAACCGATCCTGTTTACGATCCGGTGACCATCGGCCGGCGAGCCGCGCCGTTCCACCACGCCCGCCCGGCCACGGGCGCCCTTTCTGTTTCCGGTTTGTTCCGGTATAGGGAGAGGATGAAGACGAATGCTGCCAGAGCCCTCCCCTCGCCGCGAGGCCGCCGCGTGACCCAGGCCGCACGGGATCTCTTCGGACCGGGCGCGTCGCCGCAGCCCGCGGACCCGGCCGCCAAGGTGGCCGCCAAGCCGGCGGACAAGCCTGCCGACGCGCTGGCGAAGCGCGCCAAGCCGGTCGCCGTGCCGGATCCGACTCCCGCTCCGGCGGAAGCAGGCTACGACGCCTCGGCGATCGAGGTGCTGGAGGGGCTGGAGCCGGTGCGGCGCCGGCCGGGCATGTATATCGGCGGCACCGACGAGAAGGCGTTCCACCACCTCTTCGCCGAGGTGATCGACAACTCGATGGACGAGGCGGTGGCGGGCCACGCCAGCTTCATCGAGGTCGAGCTGGAGGAGGGCGGCACCCTCGTCGTCACCGACAACGGCCGCGGCATCCCGGTCGACCCGCATCCGAAATTCCCCGGCCGGTCGGCGCTGGAAGTCATCATGACCACGCTGCATGCCGGCGGCAAGTTCGACTCGAAGGTCTACGAGACCTCGGGCGGCCTGCACGGCGTCGGCGTCTCGGTGGTCAACGCGCTCTCCGACCTGCTCGAGGTCGAGGTCGCCCGCAACCAGACCCTCTACCGCCAGACCTTCTCCCGCGGCCTGCCGCAGGGCGGGCTGGAGACGGTCGGCCGGGTGCAGAACCGCCGCGGCACCCGGGTGCGCTTCCACCCCGACCCGCAGATCTTCGGCGAGCAGCGCTTCGACCCGCGCCGGCTGTTTCGGATGGCCCGCTCCAAGGCCTACCTGTTCGGCGGGGTCGAGATCCGCTGGCGCTGCGCGCCGGCCCTGCTGGAGGGCGTCGAGGGCGTGCCGGCCGAGGCGGTCCACCGCTTCCCGGCCGGGCTCAAGGACTACCTGTCGCGGGAGATCGAGGGCAAGGACCTCGTCACCGACGCGGTGTTTTCCGGCAAGATCACCAAGCCCGGCAGCCACGGCTCGCTCGAATGGGCGGTGGCGTGGCTGTCGGGCGGCGAGGACGGGTTCTCGTCGTCCTACTGCAACACCGTGCCGACGCCGGAGGGCGGCACCCACGAGAGCGGGCTGCGGGTGGCGCTGCTGCGTGGCCTGCGCGACCACGCCGAGCGGATCGGGCAGGCGAAGCGGGCGCAGGCCATCACCACCGACGACGTGATGGTGACCTGCGCGGCGATGCTGTCGGTGTTCATCCGCGAGCCGGAGTTCCAGGGCCAGACCAAGGACAAGCTCGCGACGCTGGAAGCGTCCCGCATCGTCGAGGCGGCGATCCGCGACGCCTTCGACCACTGGCTCGCAGCCTCGCCGGCGCAAGCCGCGAAACTCCTCGACTGGGTGATCGACCGGGCCGAGGAGCGCCTGCGCCGGCGCCAGGAAAAGGAGGTCGCGCGCAAGACCGCGACCCGCAAGCTGCGCCTGCCGGGCAAGCTCGCCGACTGCTCGAAGGCCGGCGCCGCCGGCTCGGAGATCTTCATCGTCGAGGGCGATTCGGCCGGCGGCTCAGCCAAGCAGGCCCGCGACCGCGCCACCCAGGCGGTGCTGCCCCTGCGCGGCAAGATCCTCAACGTCGCCTCGGCGAGCCGGGACAAGCTCGGCGCCAACCAGCTCCTCTCCGACCTGACCCAGGCGCTCGGCTGCGGTCTCGGCTCGCATTTCCGAGAGGACGACCTTCGCTACGAGAAGGTCATCATCATGACCGACGCCGACGTCGACGGCGCCCACATCGCCTCGCTGCTCATCACGTTCTTCTACCGGCAGATGCCGCGGCTGATCGACAAGGGCCACCTCTACCTCGCGGTGCCGCCGCTCTACCGGCTGACGCAGGGGGCCAAGAGCGCCTATGCCCGCGACGACCGCCACAAGGAGCAGCTGCTCAAGACGGTGTTCAAGAACGGCAAGGTCGAGATCGGCCGCTTCAAGGGCCTCGGCGAGATGATGCCGGGGCAGTTGAAGGAGACCACGATGGACCCGTCGAAGCGCACGCTGCTGCGGGTCGCGGTGGTCGAGGAGGCGCGCGAGGCGACCGGCGACACCGTCGAGCGGCTGATGGGCAACAAGCCCGAGGCGCGCTTCGCCTTCATCTCCGAGCGCGCCGTCTTCGCCGACGAGGCCGGGCTCGACATCTGATATCCTGGCGCCTTCGCACCGACGGGTCGATGCGAAGGCGTACCGTGCATCAGCGCCGACGCCCATTCGGGCTTGCCTCGCGCCTTCGAACAAGTCTGTTCGAAGGCGCGAGGGTATGAGCGCCGCGGGCCGGGGCGATCGCCCCGGCGCCGGGCGTCAGGCGGTGGCCCGCTTCTCGACCACGGTGGTCTCGACGGCGTCCGCCGGCTCGTAGAGCCAGCGGGCCAGGGCGCCCGCCGCCATCGCGCCGACGATCGGCGCGAGCCAGAACAGCCAGAGCTGCCCGACATGCTCGCCGCCGGCGAACAGCGCCGGGCCGGTGCTGCGGGCCGGGTTGACCGAGGTGTTGGTCACCGGGATCGAGATCAGGTGAATCAGCACCAGGGCGAAGCCAATCGGGATGCCGGCGAAGCCGACCGCGGCCCCGCGCGAGGTGGTGCCGATGATGATGAACAGGAAGAAGAACGTCGCCAGGACTTCGGTGAGCAGGCAGGCGGCGAGGCCGTACTTGCCGGGGCTGAGGTCGCCGTAGCCGTTCGAGGCGAAGCCGTTCGGGGTCCATCCCGCCTTGCCCGACGCGATGGCGTAGAGGATCGCCGCCGCCAGGACGGCACCGATCACCTGGGCGACGATGTAGGGCAGGACGTGCCGGGTGGCGCAGCGGTTGGCCGACCACAGGCCGAGCGTGACGGCCGGGTTGAAGTGGCCGCCGGAGATGTGGCCGACGGCGTAGGCCATCGTCAGCACGGTGAAGCCGAACGCGAACGCGACGCCGAGGAAGCCGATGCCGAGTTCCGGGAACGCCGCCGAGAGCACCGCGGCGCCGCAACCGCCGAAGGTGGCCAGAACGTGCCGAAGAACTCGGCCGTCGCCCGGCGCATCGTATCGTGATCCATGCCGAAACCTCCCGCTGATGACGTCGCGAGGCACTCATGAGGCAGGCGGCGCGGATGACCTGTGCGTCGCGCGATCGGGGTTTGCTGATCCGTTACGGCCCCTGCCAGTCGACGGGATCGGATGATTACATGAAGATCCGGCGCCATCAATCATGCCGAATGTTTATTTTCGGGATGACCTTGGGATATGTCGAACCTCACGAACGAAGATCAGATCTTTGCAGATTTCGAGGTGCATCGATCTGCCAAAACCGAGACGGCTCGCCGCGTGGTCCGGCGACGATGAGGCGAAGCGTCGAGGTCGAAGGACGAAAATCGTCGTGCGACGAGGCGAGACCGGGCGGCGGCCGGGACCCTGCGGCACGCGACGGGAGGCCGGCGGAATCGTCCGCGGCGGCCTTCGACGCCGCGTCGGGGCCGCGCCGGTCTTCTAGGTCAGCGGCAGGTCCCGGACCTCCGCACCACCCCGACCCTCCCCCGCGGAGGGGGAGGGTCGGGACGCAAGGCGAGCGGGCCGTCGCGCCTCAGGCCGGCGCGCCGGCGGCCTTGGCCTCGCGGCGGCGGGCGGTGAGCACCCACTCGGTGTAGCCGTTCGGCTGCACCCGGCCCTTGAACACCAGGTCGCAGGCGGCCCGGAAGGCCGGGCCGTCGAAATCCGGCGCCATCGGGCGGTAGAGCGGGTCGCCGGCGTTCTGGCGATCGACCACCTTGGCCATCCGCTTCATCGTCTCCATCACCTGCTCCTCGCTGACCACGCCGTGGTGCAGCCAGTTGGCGATGTGCTGCGACGAGATCCGCAGGGTGGCGCGGTCCTCCATCAGGCCGACGTCGTGGATGTCCGGCACCTTCGAGCAGCCGACGCCCTGGTCGATCCAGCGCACGACGTAGCCGAGGATGCTCTGGGCGTTGTTGTCGATCTCCTGCTGCACGTCGTCGGGGGCGAAGTTCGAGCGGGCGAGCGGGATCTGCAGGATGTCGTGCAGGGCCGAGCGCGGCCGGCGGGCGAGCTCCTCCTGGCGGGCGCGCACGTCGGTCTCGTGGTAGTGCAGGGCGTGCAGCGTCGCGGCGGTCGGCGAGGGCACCCAGGCGGTGCTGGCGCCGGCCTTCGGGTGGCCGCCCTTCTGCATCAGCATGTCGGCCATGGCGTCGGGCGCCGCCCACATGCCCTTGCCGATCTGCGCCCGGCCGAGCAGGCCGCAGGCGAGCCCGACATCGACGTTGTTCTCCTCGTAGCCCTTGATCCAGGGCGTCGCCTTCATGTCGTTCTTGCGGATGACCGGGCCGGCCTCCATCGAGGTGTGGATCTCGTCGCCGGTGCGGTCGAGGAAGCCGGTGTTGATGAACACCACCCGCTCGGCCGCGGCCTGGATGCAGGCGGCGAGGTTGACCGTGGTGCGGCGCTCCTCGTCCATGATGCCCATCTTGAGCGTGTTGCGCTCCAGGCCGAGCATCGCCTCGACCCGGCCGAACAATTCGACCGCGAAGGCGACCTCCTCGGGGCCGTGCATCTTCGGCTTGACGATGTAGACCGAGCCCTTGCGGCTGTTGCGGAAGCCGGAATCGCCCTTGAGGTCGTGGATCGCGATCACCGCGGTCACGGCGGCGTCGAGCATGCCCTCGGGGATCTCGCGGCCCTCGCCGTCGAGCACCGCGTCGGTGTCCATGTGGTGGCCGACGTTGCGCACCAGCATCAGGGACCGGCCCGGCACCACCACCTCGCCGCCGCCCGGCGCGATGTAGTGCCGGTCGGGGTTGAGGCGGCGCTCCTGGGTGCGGCCGTCCTTCTCGAACGCCGCCGCCAGGGTGCCGTTCATCAGGCCGAGCCAGTTGCGGTAGACCACGACCTTGTCGTCGGCATCGACCGCCGCGACCGAATCCTCGAGGTCCATGATCGTCGAGACCGCGGATTCAAGCAGGATGTCGGCGACGCCGGACGCATCGAAGCGGCCGATCCGATGCGTGCGGTCGAGCACGACCTCGATGTGCAGGTTGTTGTGGCGCAGGAGCAGCGCCGAGGGCATGCTCGCCCGGCCGCGATAGCCCGCGAAGGCGTCGGGCCGCGCCAGCGGCACGGTCTCGCCGGTGTTCATGTTGCCGACGAGCGCCCCGTTCTCGACCGCGTAGGTCACGACGTCGGCGTGGCGGCCGCCGGCGAGCGGCACGGTCCGGTCGAGGTAGGAGCGGGCGCGGGTGACGACCCGGGCGCCGCGGGTGCGGTTGTAGCCGCCGCCGCGCACGGCGCCGCCCTCCTCCGACACCGCGTCGGTGCCGTAGAGCGCGTCGTAGAGCGAGCCCCAGCGGGCGTTGGCGGCGTTGAGCGCGTAGCGGGCGTTCGAGACCGGCACCACGAGCTGCGGCCCGGCGATGCGGGCGATCTCGTCGTCGACGTTCTCGGTGCGCACCTGGACAGGGCCGGGATCGGGCAGCAGGTAGCCGATCTCGCGCAGGAACGCCTCGTAGCCCGCCGGGTCGGCCGGCTTGCCGGCATGCTCGCGGTGCCAGGAATCGAGCCGGTCCTGGAGTGCGTCGCGCTTGGCGAGCAGGGCGCGGTTCTTCGGCGTCAGGTCGCGCACGATCGCGCCGAGCCCGCCCCAGAACACCTCCGGCGAGATCCCGGTGCCGGGCAGCGCCTCCCCGACCACGAAGTCGTGGAGCACACGCGCCACCTTCAGGCCGCCGACACTCAGTCGATCCATGTTCGTCCTCCCAGCGGCGAGCCCGTCACGCCCGCCGCGCCGGCCGTCCTTATCAGGCAAGACGCCGGCCAGGTAGACGGGGAGCGCCGCGGGGATCTTCCGCGGGCGGGATCCTTTCGCGACGGCACGGGATTGTCCGTCATGACGAAAACGTAATCTGCAGGAGCGTCGAAAACGCGACGCCCGGGCCCGGACGCCCCCTGACAAACCGGGTCCAGCCACCCATCTCGTGGTCGCCACGGCGTGAAACCGCCACGGTGCCCGAACGGAGTACGCCGCCATGAACAGCGAAGAACGCGACGTCATCAACGGCATTTTCCAGCGCCTGGAGCAGGCCTCGCAGCAGCCCCGCGATGCCGACGCGGAGCGCTTCATCGCCGACAAGCTGCGCACCCAGCCCTACGCCCCCTACGCGATGGCCCAGCTCATCTACGTGCAGGAAGAGGCGATCAAGAGCCTCAACCAGCAGCTCGAACAGGCCCGGGCCGAGGCCCAGCGCGGCCAGGGTACCGGCCAGTCGTCGGGCGGCGGCTTCCTGTCGAGCATCTTCGGCGGCGGCTCGCGGCCCGAGCCGCAGCAGCCGCCGCGCCAGGGGGCCTGGGGCCAGCAGGGCGGCGGCTACGGCCAGCCGGGCGGTCCGCAGGGCGGCTACGGGCAGCAGGGCGGCTACGGCCAGCCCGGCGGCTTCCCGCCCCAGCAGGGCTACGGCGGCCCGCAGCAGGGCGGCCCCTGGGCCGGCCAGCCGCAGCAGCCGGCCCGCGGCGGCGGCTTCCTCGCCACCGCGCTGCCGATGGCGGCGGGCGCCGCCGGCGGCATGCTGCTCGGCAGCGCGCTGAGCAACGCCTTCGCGGGCGGGCATTCCTCGCTCGGCGCCCTCGGCGGCGGCGCGGGCGCGGGCGGCGAGACGGTGGTCGAGAACAACTACTTCGGCTCCGGCGGGCAGCCCGTCGGGGGCGAGGATTTCGGGTCGCCGCTGAGCGGCGGCGGCGCCGACTTCCAGGATGCGTCCTACGACGACGGCGACGTCGGCGGCGGGGACGACGACTGGGTGTGAGCCCGATGGCCCCGCCGCCTCACGGCGGGGCCGCCACCTCAGATCACCACGACCCGCGCGCCGACCGGGACCCGGTCGTAGAGGTCGATCACGTCCTGGTTCATCATCCGGATGCAGCCGGACGACACGTTCTGGCCGATCGTGTGCGGCTCGTTGGTGCCGTGGATGCGGTAGAGCGACGAGCCGAGATAGAGCGCCCGCGCCCCCAGCGGATTGGCCGGGCCGCCCGCCATGTGGGTCGGCAGGTCGGGCCGGCGGCGCAGCATCTCGGGCGGGGGCGTCCAGCCCGGCCATTCCCGCTTCTGGCTCACCGTCTTGACGCCCGACCAGGTGAAGCCCGGCCGGCCGACGCCGATGCCGTAGCGCAGGGCCTGCCCGTTGCCCTGCACGAGGTAGAGGAAGCGCGAGGGCGTATCGATCACGATGGTGCCGGCGCCGTGGCGGCCCTCGTAGGGCACGGTCTGGCGGGCGTAGCGCGGATCCATGGCGAGCGCCGGAGCGGCGGGCTCCTGCGGCTGCGCCGCGACGCGGGGCGCGGCGGGCGGGCGCGGCACCGCCAGCGGGTCGGCCTCGTCGGCGCGGCCGACCCAGTCGCCGGAGCGGGGCGCCGGCCGCGCCAGCATCGTGCCGTCCGCCGCCACCGGCGAGGCCCGCAGCGGCCGGGCGACGGCGCCCGGATCGCGCCCGGTCATCAGGAACTCGATGAAGCCGCCGCCGTACTGGCCGGCTTCCTGGGCCGCCGCCGGCCCCGCCAGCAGCAGGGCCGCCACCCCGGCGACCCGCATCATTCCGCCTCCCGACATCCCCGCGCTCCGTGTCCTCGGCAACGGCGCAACAGACGCCCGGGGACGCTCGCGGGTCGTGAAGGAACATGGTGTGCGTTTCGCTAAATGGTTGCGTCGACTCGTAAATTCGCAACTAGCGTGAATCGTCTCGGAATCGCGCTTCCGCCCCGGCAACGTTCAGCAAATCGCAATCAATTCAGCCGAGCCTGCAACGGATCGGCGGCTCGACGGCCGCGATGGCGGGCTCTCTCGGCACCATGAAGAACAAGCGCTTCCGCATCGAAGGCAACCTCGCCACCACGGCGCCGGCCGAGGTCCCGACTGCTCCGGCAGCGGCGGACGAGCGCATCGGAGAAATCCTGGCCGCGGTCAACGAACTCAAGCGCCTGACCCAGACGACGACGACAGACGTGGTCGAGGCCTGCCGGCGCGAGATCACCGAGGTCTACGGCCTGCGCCACGAACTCGACGTGATGAAGGACGCGATCGGGCGCACCAAGCGCGACATCGCGATGCTGCATCGGCAGGACAACGACGGCAAGGGCGTGCGCCGCGCCGCCGACGAACTCGACGCGGTCGTCGAGGCGACCGAGCGCGCCGCGACCTCGATCCTATCGGCGGTCGAGGACATCGAGACCCACGCCTCGGTGCTGAAGGCCACCAACAAGAACGGCGACGTCTCGGACATCGAGGCGATCCTCGAGCGCACGGTGACGCTCTACGAGGCCTGCAACTTCCAGGACCTGACCGGCCAGCGGATCAGCAAGATCGTCAGCGTGCTGAAGTTCGTCGAGGACCACATCGACCGGATGATCGAGGCCTGGGGCGGACTCGAGGCGTTCCGCGACCTGATGGGCGACGTGGCGCCGAGCAAGCTCGACGACGAGAGCAGCCTGCTCAATGGCCCCAAGCTCGCCGAGGATGCCGGTCACGTCGACCAGTCGGACATCGATTCGCTGTTCGATTGAGGAGTGCGACGCTGACGGAACGTCGGCTCCGGGACGGCTCATGCGCAGGATCCTGATCGCGCTCGCTCCCGCGCTGTTCAACGCCGCGATCTACGGCGCCGCCCGGATCCTGCTGGCCGGAACCCTGACCCTCGCCCTGGTGCCGGCGGCGGCGGGGCTGTTCGCGTGGTCGGTCACGATCGTGATCGCGACGCTTCCTCCGGTAGAGCAGCGGCTGACGGTCCGGCGGCGGATCGCCTGGGTCACCTCCGCGGTGTTCGGACCGACCCTCGGCCTCGTCGACGGGTTGCCGCTGTGGGGAATCGACTCGGCCGGGGCGCGGTTCGTCGTCTGGCTCGCACTGATCGCCCCGGTCGTCGCCCTGACCGTCCTGGCCCAGCGGGCGCTGTTCACGCGGGCCGAGATCGAGGCTGCCCGCGGACGACGCGGCTCCTCACCGGCCCCGGGCTGAGACGGCCGGACTTCCAAGATCCGCCCGTCGCCGGTAAGGGACAACCCCTCGCCCGTCGCCGGAACCGCGGAGTGTCCATGCCCCCCATCGCCCAGCGCATCGCGAACGAACTCGGCGCGCAGGAATGGCAGGTTAGGGCGGCGGTGGACCTGCTCGACGGAGGCTCGACCGTCCCGTTCATCGCCCGCTACCGCAAGGAGGCGACCGGCACCCTCGACGACGCGCAGTTGCGCACGCTGGAGGAGCGCCTCGGCTACCTGCGCGAGCTGGAGGAACGCCGCAAGGCGGTGCTCGACAGCATCGAGGCCCAGGGCAAGCTCGACGCGGCACTCAAGGGCCGAATCCTCGCCGCCGAGACCAAGGCGCGGCTCGAAGACCTCTACCTGCCCTACAAGCCCAAGCGCCGCACCAGGGCGCAGACCGCCCGCGAGGCCGGACTCGGACCGCTCGCCGAGGATCGTCTCGCCCATCCCGAACGCGACCCGCACGCCGCCGCCGGCGCCTTCGTCAGCGAGGCGAAGGGCATCGCCACGCCCGAGGCCGCCCTGGAGGGCGCCCGGGCGATCCTGGTCGAGCGTTTCGCCGAGAACGCGGAGCTCGTCGGCCAGTTGCGCGAAGCATTCTGGAAGGCCGGCCGCCTCGCCTCGTCCGTGCGCAAGGGCAAGGCCGAGGCCGGCGCGAAGTTCAGCGACTATTTCGACTTCGCCGAGCCGCTGACCCGCCTGCCCTCGCACCGGGTGCTCGCCCTGTTCCGGGGCGAGAAGGAGGAGGTGCTCGACCTGCGCCTCGACGAGACGCCGGCCAACGCCGACCCGAAGGCGCCGAACCTCTACGAGGGCCGCATCGCCCTCACCTTCGGCATTCGCGACGGCGGCCGGCCGGGCGAGCGCTGGCTCGCCGAGACCGTGCGGGCGGCCTGGAAGACCAAGCTGCGGCCGTCGATCGAATCCGACTTGCGCACCCGCCTGTGGGAGGCGGCCGAGGCGGAGGCGGTGCGGGTCTTCGCCGGCAACCTGCGCGACCTGCTGCTCGCCGCACCCGCCGGCGCCCGCCCGACTCTGGGCCTCGATCCCGGCTACCGCACCGGCGTCAAGGTCGCGGTGGTCGACGCCACCGGCAAGGTCGTGGCGACCGACACGGTCTACCCGCACGAGCCGCGCCGCGACTGGACCGGTGCGCTGGTGGCGCTGGCCCGGCTGTGCCGCGCCCACCGCGTCGAGCTGGTTGCGATCGGCAACGGCACCGCCTCGCGCGAGACCGACCGGCTCGCCGCCGAACTGATCGCCGGGCAGCCCGAACTGAAACTCACCAAGGTGATGGTCTCCGAGGCCGGCGCCTCGGTCTACTCGGCCTCGGCCTATGCCAGCCAGGAACTGCCCGGCCTCGACGTGTCGCTGCGCGGCGCGGTGTCGATCGCCCGCCGGCTCCAGGACCCGCTCGCCGAGCTGGTCAAGATCGAGCCGCGCTCGATCGGCGTCGGCCAGTACCAGCACGACCTCGCCGGCGGGAAGCTGTCGCGTTCCCTCGACGCGGTGGTGGAGGATTGCGTCAACGGCGTCGGGGTCGACGTCAACACCGCCTCGGCGCCGCTGCTCGCCCGGGTCTCGGGCCTGTCCGAGCGGGTCGCTCAGAACGTCGTGACCCACCGCGACGCCAACGGGCCGTTCCGCAGCCGCTCGGGGCTGAAGAAGGTCGCGGGCCTCGGCCCGAAGGCGTTCGAGCTGTCGGCCGGCTTCCTGCGCATCACCGGCGGCGACGATCCCCTCGACGCCTCGGGCGTCCACCCGGAGGCCTACCCGGTGGTGCGCCGCATCCTGGCGGCGACGAAGAGCGACATCCGGGCGGTCATCGGCAACGGCGCAGTGCTGAAAGGGCTGAACCCGAAGCTTTTCACCGACGACACCTTCGGCCTGCCGACCGTCACCGACATCCTGGCCGAGCTGGAGAAGCCGGGCCGCGACCCGCGCCCGAGCTTCCGCACCGCGACCTTCCAGGAGGGCGTGGAAAAGATCTCGGACCTGCGCCCCGGCATGACCCTGGAGGGGGTGGTGACCAACGTCGCGGCCTTCGGCGCTTTCGTGGATGTCGGCGTCCACCAGGACGGCCTCGTCCACATCTCGGCGCTGGCCGACAGCTTCGTGAAGGACCCGCGCGCGGTGGTGAAGCCCGGCGACGTGGTGCGGGTGAAGGTCCTGGAGGTGGACGTGCCGCGCAAGCGGATCTCGCTGTCGATGCGCCTCGACGACGAGGCCGGCGCCCGGGCGCACCCCGGCGGGAGGCTCCGGCGGCCGGCGGCGACGGCGCGATGGCCGAGGCGCTGCGGCGCGCCGGCCTCGACCGGCAGACCCGGCGCTGAGCGTGCCGGGAAGCGGAGAGCAGCACGCTCTAACCCTCCCCCCTCTGCGGGGGAGGGTGGCGAGCGAAGCGAGCCGGGAGAGGGGACACCGCTGCCGGATTTGGCTTGGCAGCCGTGCAGGGCGCTTTGTTTTGAGCCGTCGCGCTCCCCTCTTGCGGGACTTCGTCCCGGCCCGCCCGGCCTCCGCCGGGCACCCTCCCCCGCAGAGGGGGGAGGGTTCGGCCGTCGCGACCTTCCTCGACGAATGACCCTCGTCTTCCCCGACCACCCGGCCTTCGACGTCCTGCGCTTCGGGAGCGAGACGCCGGGCACCATCGCGACCCTCGAAACCATGGCGAGCCACCCCGTGAAGGCGGCGGCGATCCTGCGTGCGCTCGCCACCGGCAAGCGGGTGCGGGCCCACAATCTCACCACCGCGCTGGTCGGCGCCGCGCCGCGCTGGCGCTGCCCGGCCCCGGCCGCCGCGGCCGCCCCGGAGCCGCATCCCGAGGTCGCCGTCCTGACGCCGGAGGCCCTGCGCCGCAACGGCGCCGGCCGGGCCGGCATCGTGCTTCTCACCGGCCCGGGCCACGCCCTGCTCCCCGGCACGCCGGCGCGGGTGGCCGCGGCCTTCGCCGCCGAGCCGGCGATGCAGGCGCTCTACGGCGACGCCGTCGCCCTCGACCGCGCCGGGAAGGCCCTGCCGCTGCTGCGGACGGCGTTCGACCCGGATTTCCTCGAGGCGGTCGATCATGTCGGCCCGGTCGTGGCATTCCGGACGGCCGCCCTCGCCCGCCTCGGCGGCGTGCCGGCCGATCGGCCGGGCCTCGAAGCCGCCGGCCTGCTGCTGCGCCTCGCCGCGGCCGAGGGCGAGCGGGCGGTGCGTCACCTCCCCGCCATGCTCTCGGTCTGGCGCCCCTGGGACGCGCCGCTCCCGGTCGCCTCCGATGCGCTGCGCGAGGCGCGGCGGCAACTCGCCGGAGTCCCGAGCGAGGCCGGTCCCGGCGGCGTGCTCGCCCTGCGGCGCCCCCTCCCCGTCCGGGTGCCGGCGGTCAGCCTGATCGTGCCGACCCGCGACCGGATCGATCTGCTGCGCACCTGCCTTGCCAGCCTCACGGCCCGCACCGACTGGCCGGAGCGCGAGATCCTCGTCTGCGACAACGACAGCCGCGAGCCCGAGACCCTGGCGTATTTCCGCGAACTGGAGCGCAAAGGCACCGCCCGGGTGGTGCCCTGCCCCGGCCCGTTCGACTTCGCGGCGATGAACAACCGGGCGGCGGAGCAGGCCCGCGGCGGGCTGCTGGCCTTCGTCAACAACGACGTCGAGGCGATCCATCCCGACTGGCTCGCCCGCATGGCCGAAGAGGCGCTGCGGCCGGAGGTCGGGGCGGTGGGGGCGAAGCTCCTCGACGGCGAGGGCCGGATCCAGCACGGCGGCATCGTGCTCGGCGCCGGCGGCCTCGTCGATCACGCCCACCGCCACTTCCCGGGCGACGCCCCGGGCTACCTGCACCGCCTGCGGGCGACGCACCGGGTCTCGGCGGTGACGGCCGCCTGCCTCGTGGTCGAGGCGAGAAAGTTCCGGGAGGTCGGAGGCTTCGACGCCGGCGCCTTCGCGGTCGACTTCAACGACGTCGACCTGTGCCTGCGCCTCGACCGGGCCGGCTACCGCAGCCTGATGGTGCCGGGCGCCGTGCTCCATCACCGCGAGGCGGCGAGCCGGCGCTGGACGCCGGCGGCGCGGCAGCGCCACGCCGCCGAGGCGGAGCGGCTGCGCGCCCGCTGGGGGGCGGCGCTCGCCGCCGACCCCTGGTACAGCCCCGGCTTCGATCCGCGCTTCGGCAGCTATCTGCGCCTGCGCCGACCGGTCGATCAGGCGCCGCGCTGATCCCTACTGCACCAGCGCCCCGTAGATCAGGTTCTTGAACAGGAACCGCGTCTTCTGGCGGGTGCTCGGCCCGGCCGAGAGGAAGATCCCGACGATCCCCTCCTTGCGGTCGACGGTGAAGCTGGTGCCGCCGGCCCCGGCCCACATCGCGTCACCCTTCGAGCCGGGGATCCACGCCCCGCCCTCGTCGAGCCGCACGCCCCAGCCGAGGCCGAAGCCGTAGCCCGGACCCGTCGTCGGCAGCGGCGATCCCTCGAGCCCCTGGAGGTGGTTGGCGAGCATGAACTCGACCGATTCCCGCGACAGGATCCGCACGCCGTCGAGTTCGCCGCCATTCGCCACCATCTGGGCGAAGCGCAGGTAGTCGGCCGCCGTGATGACCGCGCCGGCGCCGCCATGGACGTAGCGCTTGCCCGGATCCTGCTCGCTGCGGGCGAGCTTCCACAGCCCGGCCTTGAGCGGGTCGGCATCGTAGGCGTCGGCGAAGCGCGCCGCCTGATCGGGGCGGAGCTGGAAGCTCGTCTCGGTCATGCCGAGCGGCTTGAAGATCGTCTCTTCGAGATGGAGGTCGAGGCGCTTGCCCGCCACCTTCTCGACCACGAGGCCGAGGACGTCGGTCGCCACCGAGTACTCCCAGCGCGTGCCCGGCTCGTAGGCGAGCGGGATCGCCGCGAGGCGCCTGACGAACTCGTCGTTCGAGACGTCGCTGTCGAGGCTCTCGACGTCGGCCTTCTCGTAGGCCTCCTTCATCTCCGGGAACGGCGCCGAGCCGGCATAGGTGAAGCCGGCGGTGTGGCGGATCAGGTCCCAGATCAGGATCGGGCGCTTGGCCGGCACCGCGACCCGGCTGGTGCGGCCGCGCTCGTCGCGCACCTCCCCGTAGACCTTCATGTCCTTGAATTCGGGGAAGTATTGCGACAGCGGATCGCGCAGCCCGAGCTTGCCCTGCTCCATCAGGGCGATCGCCGCGACCGAGACGATCGGCTTGGTCATCGAGAAGCCGCGAAAGACCGCGTCGCGGGGCATCGGCCTGGTCTTGGCCGAGTCGAGGAAGCCGTGCGCCTCGAAATGCACGATCTTGCCGTTGCGGGCGATCAGCGTCACCGCCCCCGGAACCGTGCCGACGTCGATCTCCTGCTTCATCACCGGGCCGATGCGGGCCAGCCGCTCGGTCGAGAAGCCCTCCTGCACGGTCGTGTCGGCGGCCGGGGCCGGGCCGGCCCACAGCAGGGCGGCGAGCGCGAGCGAAGCCGCGCGCGTGGCGTTGCGCATCATGTTTTCCTCCCTGTTTGGACGCAGCATAGGCGGCGCCCTCCCGGAGAGCCAGCGGACGCGCCGCTCAATCCCCCGCCGTCGCCAGCGCCCGCTCCAGCACCGGGACGACCCGCGGGTCGTCCATCTGGGCGACGTTGAACCGCATGAAGCCTCCCGCGGTCCGCGACACGCTGAACACGTCGCCCGGCGCCAGGACGACGCCGTCGCGCAGGGCGGCGCGGGCGACGCTCGCGGCGTCGCGGCCCCCGGGCAGGCGGCACCACAGGTAGAAGCCGCCGCGCGGCATCAGCCACGGCCGGATGCCGAGCGGGTCGAGGCGCGCGGCGGCGTCGCGCCGGGCCCGGGCGAGGCGCCGGCGCACGGCGTCGAGATGCCGGCGGTAGCCGCCGTCGCCGAGCGCGCCGAGGACCAGGGCGGCGGCGACCGGGCTGACCCCGCCGAAGCTCGTCGCGACCTGGAGGTCGACCAGCGCCTCGATCCAGTCCTCCCGCGCCGCGACGTAGCCGCAGCGCACCGAGGCCGAGAGGGTCTTGGAGAAGCTGCCGACGCGGATCACCCGCGCCAGCCCGTCGAGGGCGGCGAGGCGCGGCGACGGCTCGGGCTCGAACTCGGCGAAGATGTCGTCCTCGACGATCGTCACGTCGTGCGCCGCCGCGGCGTTGAGCAGCCGGTGGGCCACCGCCGGCGACAGCGTCGCCCCGGTCGGGTTGTGGAGCGCCGAGTTGGTCAGGTAGAGGCGCGGGCGATGGGCCGCCAGCACTTCGGCGAAGCGGTCGGGGTCGGGCCCCGACGCGGTGTAGGGCACGCCGACGATCTCGGCCCGGTGGGCGCGCAGCAGCGCCTGGAAGTTGAAGTAGCCCGGGTCGTCGATCAGCACCGTGTCGCCCGGGCGCAGCAGGAAACGGCAGATCAGGTCGATCGCCTGGGTGCCCGAGCCGGTGAGCAGGATCCGGTCGGGGCCGATGTCGAGCCCCTCGCCGGCGAATCCGCGCGCCAGCAGGCGGCGCAGGGCGAGCGGCCCTCGGGTGCCGCCGTAATACGACAGCACCGCGTCGTCGGCCCGGGCGAGCCCGCGGGCGGCGCGGCGCAGGGCGGCGTTCGGCATCCACTCGGCCGGGAGCCAGCCGCAGCCGGGCTTCGGCGTCGCCGCGTCGGCGTCGAGCGACTGGCGCGAGACCCAGAACGGATCGACGGCGCGGTCGAGCCGCGGCCCGATCTCGGCGAGCCCCGGCGGCGGCACCGGGCCGGCGGCGTAGAAGCCCGAGCCCGGCCGCGAGCGCACCAACCCCTCGGCGGCGAGGCGGTCGTAGGCCTCGACGACGGTCGAGGGCGAGACGCCGAGGCTCGCCGCCAGCCCGCGGATCGACGGAAGCCGGTCGCCCGGCGCCAGGGCGCGGCTGCCGATGCGGCGGCGGATCGTGTCCATCACCGCGGCGGTGCGCGGTCCCTCGCCCATCGGCCGGCTCCGTTCGCTGTATCGGTCACGGCACCCATACGGTTCGGCGCGACCGTACCGGACCGTGCCTGTCGCCGCCAGCCGCCGGCGGGCTATCCCGGGTCGGCACGGCGGGAGGACTCGATGCAGCGCGCGACGGACGGATGGGGCAGCGGCCTCCTCGGGGTGGTGATCTTCAGCGGCTCGCTGCCGGCGACCCGGGTGGCGGTCGGCGGGTTCTCGCCGCTGTTCCTGACCTCGGCGCGGGCGGTGATCGCGGCCGCGCTCGGCGCGCTGCTGCTGTGGGGCCTGCGCCAGCGCCGCCCGGCGCGGGGCGACCTCGCCTCGCTCGCGGTGGTGGCGCTCGGCGTGGTGGTCGGCTTTCCGCTGCTCACCGCGATGGCTTTGCGCTCGATCACCTCGGCGCATTCGATCGTGTTCATCGGCCTGCTGCCGCTCGCCACGGCCGTGTTCGGCGTGCTGCGCGGCGGCGAGCGCCCGCGTCCGGCGTTCTGGCTGTTCTCGGGGCTCGGCAGCCTGACCGTGGCGGGCTTCGCCCTGGCGCAGGGGGGAGCCGGCGCCCTCACCGGCGACCTGCTGATGGTGGCGGCGGTTCTGCTGTGCGGGCTCGGCTACGCCGAGGGTGCGGCCCTGTCGCGCCGGCTCGGCGGCTGGCAGGTGATCTCGTGGGCGCTGCTGCTCGCTGCCCCCGCGATGGCGGTGCTGGCGCTGGCGACGTGGCCCGGCGGCTGGGGGGCGGTCGCGGCGCCGGCCTGGATCGGGCTCGCCTACGTCTCGGTGTTCAGCATGCTGGTCGGGTTCGTGTTCTGGTATCGCGGGCTGGCGCTCGGCGGCATCGCGGGGGTCGGGCAGCTGCAACTGCTCCAGCCGTTCCTCGGGCTGGCGCTCGCCGCCCTGCTGCTCGGCGAGCCGGTCGCCCCCGCGATGGTGGCGGTGGCCGGGCTCGTGGTGCTGTGCGTGGCGGGCGCCAAGAGATTCGCCTGACCGCGGTTCGCCTGACCGAGATTCGCCCGACCCCGGACACGAAAACGGGGCCCCGAGGGCCCCGCTTCATCGGCCGGTCCGTGCGTCCGGCTCACTGCACCAGACGCGGACCGCCGGTCTGGATCTTCTCGTTCTCGCCGACGATGCCGAGCCGGCGGGCGACCTCGGTGTAGGCCTCGATCAGGCCGCCGAGATCCTTGCGGAAGCGGTCCTTGTCGAGCTTGTCCTGGCTCTTGATGTCCCACAGGCGGCAGGAATCCGGGGAGATCTCGTCGGCGACGACGATGCGCATCATGTCGCCTTCCCACAGCCGGCCGGTCTCGATCTTGAAGTCGACGAGGCGGATGCCGACGCCGAGGAAGAGCCCGGACAGGAAGTCGTTGACCCGGATCGCCAGGGCCATGATGTCGTCGATCTCCTGCGGCGTCGCCCAGCCGAAGGCGGTGATGTGCTCCTCCGACACCATCGGGTCGTTGAGCTGGTCGTTCTTGTAGTAGAACTCGATGATCGAGCGCGGGAGCTGGGTGCCCTCCTCCAGGCCGAGCCGGGTCGCGAGCGAACCGGCCGCCACGTTGCGCACCACCACCTCGAGCGGGATGATCTCGACCTCGCGGATCAGTTGCTCGCGCATGTTCAGCCGACGGATGAAGTGCGTCGGCACGCCGATGTCGTTGAGGTGCTGGAACACGAACTCGGAGATCCGGTTGTTCAGCACGCCCTTGCCGTCGATCACCTCGTGCTTCTTGGCGTTGAAGGCGGTCGCGTCGTCCTTGAAATGCTGGATGAGCGTGCCGGGCTCGGGACCCTCGTAGAGGACCTTCGCCTTGCCCTCGTAGATGCGACGGCGGCGGTTCATAGGCGTGTACCGTGGTTTGAGAAAGTCCATGGGGGCCGTGGCTCCTGGCGACGTATGGGACCCGCGGCGCGGCGACCCGGAACCGGGTCGGGCAGGGGACGCCTCGACAGGGCGCATCCCGGCTGCCGGCCCGCAAAGTACCCGAAGCCCGAAATCAGTACAATGCGTTAGCCCCGTCGCGACGGGACGGGACGGACGCGGTGCAGCCCGGGCTGCGAAGGGAGGCGATGAGGCCGGGATATGGCGGGCGAGTGCGGCGGTTTCAAGAAAGCGGCGCCGCACCGCCCGGCGCCGCCGGGCTTCCTGGCCCCGCCGGTCGCCTCTAAGCTGGCGACCGGCACGCCCCGCAAGAGGCGGCGGCATGGAGGAACGCGATGGCGGAACGGGGTGGAGCGGTGGCGGCGCTGTCGGCGCGGCTGCGGGAGGGGCGGCCGTTGATCTCGGCCTGGTGCTCGATTCCCGAGCCGACGATCGCGGGCCTGCTCGCGGCGGAGGCCGGCTTCGACGCCGTGACCCTCGACATGCAGCACGGCGCGCACGACATCGACAGCATCATGCGGACGATCCCGGTGATCGCCGCCCAGGGCAAGCCGACCATCGCCCGGGTTCCGGTCGGCGGCTTCACCACCGTCTCGCGCATGCTCGACGCCGGCGCCGCGGCGGTGATCGCCCCGATGGTCAACTCGGTCGAGGACGCGCGGGTCTTCGCCGCCATGGCCAAGTATCCGCCGCTCGGCGAGCGCAGCTGGGGCCCCCATGGCGGCCTGATGCTGTCGGGGCTCGCCCCCGAGACCTACCTCAAGGAGGCCAACGGCCTCTGCCTGACCCTGGCGATGGTCGAGACCCGCGAGGCGCTCGGCGCCATCGACGGCATCCTCGGGGTCGAGGGCATCGACGGCATCTTCATCGGGCCGTCCGACCTGTCGATCGCGCTGTCGGGCGGCAGCCTCGATCCCGAGGGAACCCAGGTCCGCGAGGCCCTCGCCCACGCCCTCGCGCGCACCCGCGCCGCGGGCAAGCGCATCGGCATCTTCTCGCATACCGGCCTCCGCACCCGGGAGCTGGTCCGCCAGGGCTTCGACCTCATCACCCTGTCGAGCGACGTCGCCCTGCTGCGGACCGGCGCCCAGGCCGAACTCGCCCGGGCGCGGGAGGGCTGAGCCGAAGGCACCCGGCGCCCCTGCGTCCCCGCGGAGGCGCCGACCCGGCCCTACGGCCCCGGGGAATGCCGCGAGCCCGCCCCCCGGCGGCTTCCGCTCAGAGCGCGTCCCCCAAAATCTCCGCCACCTGCGGGATGTCCTTGTCGCCCCGGCCCGACAGGTTGACCACCATCAGGTGGTCGCGGGACTTCTGCGGCGCCAGCTCCGCCACCTTGGCGAGCGCGTGGGCGGGCTCCAGGGCCGGGATGATGCCCTCCATCAGGGAGCACAGCCGGAACGCCTCCAGGGTCTCGCCGTCGGTGGCCGACAGGTAGGTGACCCGGCCCATCTCGTGCAGCCAGGCGTGCTCCGGGCCGATGCCCGGATAGTCGAGGCCGGCCGAGATCGAGTGCGCGTCGGCGATCTGGCCGTCGCCGTCCATCAGCAGGTAGGTGCGGTTGCCGTGCAGCACGCCGGGCTTGCCGCCGGTGAGCGAGGCGGCGTGCAGGCCGCTCGACACCCCATGCCCGGCCGCCTCGACGCCGTAGATCTCCACCTCGCGGTCGTCGAGGAACGGGTGGAACAGCCCCATGGCGTTCGAGCCGCCGCCGATGCAGGCGACCAGCGAGTCCGGCAGCCGGCCCTCCAGCTCCAGCATCTGCGTCTTCGTCTCGCGGCCGATGATCGACTGGAAGTCGCGCACCATTGCCGGATAGGGATGCGGGCCCGCGACCGTGCCGATGCAGTAGAACGTGTCGGCGACGTTGGTGACCCAGTCGCGCAGGGCCTCGTTCATCGCGTCCTTGAGGGTGCGGGTGCCCGACTGCACCGGCACGACCTCGGCCCCGAGCATCTTCATCCGGAAGACGTTCGGCTTCTGCCGCTCGACGTCGACCGCGCCCATGTAGACGACGCACTTGAGGCCGAACCGCGCGCACAGCGTCGCGGTGGCGACGCCGTGCTGGCCGGCGCCGGTCTCGGCGATGATCCGCGGCTTGCCCATCCGCCGCGCCAGCAGGATCTGGCCCAGCACGTTGTTCACCTTGTGCGAGCCGGTGTGGTTCAGCTCCTCGCGCTTGAAGTAGATCTTCGCGCCGCCGAAGTGCTGGCTCAGCCGCTCGGCGTAGTAGAGCGGGCTCGGCCGGCCGACATAGTGGGTGAGGTAGGACTCCATCTCGCCCTGGAAGGCGGGGTCGGCCTTCGCCTCGGCATAGGCCCGCTCCAGCTCCAGGATGTTGGGCATCAGCGTCTCGGCGACGAAGCGGCCGCCGAAGATGCCGAAACGGCCGCGCTCGTCGGGGCCGGTGCGGAACGAGTTCGGAGTCTGGGGAATGGTCACGGCGTCGATCCCTGGGCGCGGACGGGGTTTTCCCGCGGCTTAGGACCATTTTGCCGGAAGGGCAATTTTCCAGGGCGTCGCGGCCGGGGCCGGCATCTCGGCGATCGCCCGTGGCGAACTCATGATCCGGCGCGGGCGGCGGCCACGAAGGCGGCGATGCGGTCCGGGTCCTTCTCGCCCGGCCGGCGCTCGACGCCCGAGGACACGTCGACCGCCCGGGCGCCGGTGGCGGCGAGCGCTCCGGCGACGGTCTCGGGCGTCAGGCCGCCCGAGAGCATGAACGGCGTCGTCAGGCCCGAGCGGGCGATCAGGTCCCAGTCGAAGGCGTGGCCGTTGCCGCCGGGCAGCGCACCCGGGGCGGGCTTGGCGTCGAGCAGCACCCGGTCGGCGGCGGCGTAGTCGGCGACGCGGGCGAGGTCGTCGAGGGTCGCGACCCCGAGCGCCTTCATCACCGGGCGGCCGGTGCGGGCGCGGGCCGCGGCGACGCGCTCCGGGCTCTCGCGGCCGTGGAGCTGGATCCAGTCGGGGTCGAGCGCCTCGACCACCGCGTCGAGCAGGGCGTCGTCGGGATCGACCACGAGGGCGACCCGCTCCGCCCGCCCCCTCGCCCGCGCCGACAGGCGGCGCCCGGCGTCGAGATCGAGATGGCGCGGGGAACGCGGGAAATGCACGAAGCCGACCATGTCGGCCCCGGCCAGCAGCGCCGCGTCGAGGGTCTCCGGCGTGCTCAGCCCGCAGATCTTGACGGCGACCGGCGCCATGGCGGCGGTCAGGCCCGGGCGGCCGGCGCCGGCAGGGCCGGAGCGGAGGAGCGGCCGGGATTGCCGGGGCGGCCGGCCGGGGCCGCGTCGCTGCGCAGCCGGTCGGTCTCGACTTGGAGCCGGCGCAGCTCGCGGGTCTTGCGGCGGCGGTCGCGCCGGGTCTCGCCCTGCGCCAGCCATGCGCCGATGCCGCCGACGACGATCCCGACCGCCACGGCGCCGAACACGAGGGCGTAGAGCGGCAGCGTCACGCTGAAGGCCGGCGCGCCCTCGGAGAACGGGTCGAGGGACAGCAGGATCGGCTGGCGGTTGGCGACCGCGAGCAGCACGACCACGACCGCGATGGGAAGCAGGATCAGGCCCTTGAGGAAGCGGATCATCGGAAGTCCCGGTCAGGGTTGGGGACGGAGCGCCGTGCGGCCGGTCTCCGGTGGGGATCAGGAGGCGGCCGCCTCGACCTTGTCGTCGGCGCCGATGCCGGCCGCGTTGAGGCGCAGGCGCATCTCCTTGCCGGTCTTGAACACCGGGATCGCCTTCTCGGCCACCGCCACCGCGGCCCCGGTGCGGGGGTTGCGGCCGCGGCGCGCCTCGCGGCGCTTGACCGAGAACGCCCCGAACCCGCGCAGCTCGACCCGGTCGCCCTGCGACAGGGCGTCGGCGATCGTGTCGAGGATCGCGTTGACGATGTTCTCGACGTCGCGCTGGTAGAGATGCGGGTTCTGCTCGGCGATGCGGAGGACCAGCTCGGACTTGATCATGGCCTGGCGTCTCGGATCGATCAGGGAGCGGGGGCGGCGCCGGGGCGCCAGACCGCGAGCAGGCCGCCCCGCACGAGGGTCGCGGTCTCGTCGGAGGCCGCGCGCAGGCGGGACGCGAACTCGCCGTAGCCGAGGAGGTCGGCGCCGAACGCCGCCGCCGACAGGACGCCGAAGCTGCGATCGCTCGTCGGCTTCCAGTCGCGCACCGGCAGGTCCTTGGCGACGCCCTTCTCGCGCTCCAGCCACTCGACCGCCTGCCGCTCGCCGCCGAGCTCGTCGACGAGCTTGAGCGGCACGCTCTGGCGGCCGCTGAACACGCGCCCGTCCGAGACCGCGGCGAGCTGCTGCGGGTTCATGCCGCGGCGCTCGGCCACCAGTCCCTTGAACCAGCCGTAGGTGTCGCCGATGATCGATTGCAGCGCCGCGCGCGCCTCCGGCGAGGTGGGGTGGAACGGGCTCGGTTCGGCCTTGAGCGGCGCCGACTTCACCTCCTCGACCTTGACCCCGACCTTGTCGAGCAGGCCCGAGACCTCGGGATACTGGAACAGCACGCCGATCGAGCCGACGAGGGAGGTCTCGCGCGCCACGATGTGGTCGGCGGCGAGCGCCGTGATGTAGGCCCCCGACGCCGCCGTGCCGTCGACGAAGGCGACGACCGGCTTCTTCTCGGCGAGCTGACGCAGGTTGCGGAACAGCTCCTCGGAGCCGGTGGTGGTGCCGCCCGGCGAGTTGATCGACACGACCACGCCCGAGACCGCCCGCGACTCGCCGACCCGCTTCATCAGCTCGCGGGTCTTCTCGCTGCCGGCGATGAAGCCGTCGATGGTGATGCGGGCGATCTGCGGCCGCACGCCGCCGAAGCCCCCTCCCCCGCCGGCGGCGCGCCAGCCGACCGCGCCGGCCGCGACGATCAGCCCGCCGATCCCGACCACGCGCCAGAACGAGAGCTTCCGGCGCAGCGCGCGCCGGTCGAGGAGGAGTTCGGCATCGATGCCCATGCGGCGCCCGTGGTGTTCCTGTCCCGGTCCCGCGCGGCGGCCGGACCGGCCGGACGACCGCCGCCCAAGTCCTTGCTGCGCCTCGCGGCCCGGGAGTTCTACCCTTCCCTGTCGCGCAGCGGCAAGAGCCGGTTTCGCTGTTCCGCTGCGGTCGCCGGGGCACACGAAAAAGGCCCGCGCGGACAACCGTCCGCGCGGGCCTTCGTCGGCTGCCGGTCTCCGGGTCCCTCGCGGGACCCGGGACGCGGCGGTTACTTCTTGTCGCCGGCGCGGGCCTTGAGGGCCGCGCCGAGGATGTCGCCGAGCGAGGCGCCCGAATCGGCCGAACCGAACTGGGCGATCGCCTCCTTCTCCTCGGCCATCTCCAGGGCCTTGATCGAGAGCTGGACGCGGCGCGCCTTGCGGTCGAACTGGGTGACGCGGGCGTCCACCTTCTCGCCGGCGGCGAAGCGCTCGGGGCGCTGGTCGCCGCGCTCGCGGGCGATCTCGGCCCGGCGGATGAAGGTCGACAGGTCGGTGTCGACGATCTTCACCTCGAGGCCGGATTCCTTCACCTCGAGGATCTCGCAGGTGACGACCTGACCCTTGCGGATCTCGCCGGCATCCGCGAAGGGGTCGCCGCCGAGCTGCTTGACGCCCAGCGAGATGCGCTCCTTCTCGACGTCGACGTCGAGAACCTGGGCGCGCACCATGTCGCCCTTCTTGAACTCCTCGATGACCTGCTCGCCCGGACGGTTCCAGTCGAGGTCCGAGAGGTGGACCATGCCGTCGACGTCGCCCTCGAGGCCGATGAACAGACCGAACTCGGTCTTGTTCTTGACCTCGCCCTCGACCTCGGTGCCGACCGGGTGCTTCTCGGCGAAGGCCTCCCAGGGGTTCTGGAGGGTCTGCTTGAGGCCGAGCGAGATGCGGCGCTTGACCGGATCGACCTCCAGGATCTGAACTTCCACTTCCTGCGAGGTGGAGACGATCTTGCCGGGATGGACGTTCTTCTTGGTCCAGCTCATCTCCGAGACGTGGATCAGGCCCTCGATCCCCGGCTCCAGCTCCACGAAGGCGCCGTAATCGGTGATGTTGGTCACGCGGCCCTTGAGCTTGGCGTTGACCGGGTAGCGGGCGGCGATGCCCTCCCACGGATCGGCCAGGAGCTGCTTGATGCCGAGCGAGATGCGGTGCGTCTCGTGATTGATCTTGATGATCTTGACCTTGACGGTCTGACCGATGTTGACCACCTCGGACGGGTGGTTGACGCGGCGCCACGCCATGTCGGTGACATGCAGCAGGCCGTCGATGCCGCCCAGGTCGACGAACGCACCGTACTCGGTGATGTTCTTGACCACGCCGTCGATGACCTGACCCTCTTCGAGGTTGGCCACCAGCTCGGAGCGCTGCTCGGCGCGGCTCTCCTCGAGCACGGTGCGGCGCGAAACCACGATGTTGCCGCGGCGGCGGTCCATCTTGAGGATCTGGAACGGCTGCGGCGTGCCCATCAGGGGCGTCACGTCGCGGACCGGACGGATGTCGACTTGGCTGCGCGGCAGGAACGCCACGGCGCCGTCGAGGTCGACGGTGTAGCCGCCCTTGACCTGGTTGAAGATCGTGCCGGAGACGCGCTCGTTGTTCTCGAACGCCTTCTCGAGCTTGACCCAGCTCTCCTCGCGGCGCGCCTTGTCGCGCGAGATGACGGCCTCGCCGAGCGCGTTCTCGATCCGGTCGACGTAGACCTCGACCTCGTCGCCGACGTCGATGGTCTGGTCACGGCCCGGGCCGGTGAATTCCTTGAGGGCGACGCGCCCTTCCGTCTTGGCGCCGATGTCGATGACCGCGACATCCTTCTCGATCGCCACGACCCGGCCCTTGACCACGGACCCTTCCGTGATCTCGTGCTGGCGGAACGACTCCTCGAGGAGGGCGGCGAAATCTTCGCGGCTCGACGCGACGCCTTGCAAACCTGCGGACATTGATGCTCCTCAACTCACCCCGTCATCGGAACGGGGCGGCGCCGGCGGCTCGTGTGAACGGGCCGCTTCCGCTCGTCGGTGTCCGCCTGCCTTCTCGGCGGGGCGGAACAGCCGTCCCTCGCGGGGACGGGCCGGCGCATGGACGACGCGCGGAAACGTGTGCTCCGGGACCGGGTGCGGTCTGCGAAAAAGGGGCCTGTCCAGCCCCTTCCGCCCACCGGACACCATTCTCGGATCCCGGCGCCTTAACGCAGAAACGCGCCGGCGGCAAGGCGCCGGCTGGCAGGATCAGACGTCGTCGTCCTCGTCCTCCTCGCCGCGGCGCAGCGGCTTGAGGCGGGCGAACACCGAGTCGGCGTCGAGGCGCTCGTCGTCGCGGCCGCCGGGGCGGCGCGGCGCCTCCTCGAAGTCGGGCTCGGGCGCCAGCGACATCTCGGTCGGCATCAGGGTCGGCCCGCCCTCCCCCGGCTCCACCGCCGGCCGGTCCTTGGCGGCGCGCTGGACCTCGAAGTCGAGGTCGATCTGGGTGCACAGGCCGAGGGTGACCGGATCCATCGGCTGGAGCGAGCCGGAATTCCAGTGCGTGCGGTCGCGGATCTGCTGGATCGTCGACTTGGTGGTGCCGACGAGGCGCATCACCTGCGCGTCCTTCAGCTCCGGGTGGTTGCGCAGCAGCCAGAGGATCGCGTTCGGCCGGTCCTGGCGGCGCGACAGCGGCGTGTAGCGCGGGCCCTTGGTCGAGCGCTTGACCTCCGGCAGCTTCACCTTCGACACCGCGACCTTCATGCGGTGGTTCGGGTTCTTCTGCGCCTTCTCGATCTCCTCGCGGGTGAGCTGTCCGGTCGAGACCGGGTCGAGGCCCTTGATGCCGGCGGCGACCTCGCCGTCGGCGATGCCCTTCACCTCGAGCGGGTGCAGCTTGCAGAAATCGGCGATCTGATCGAAGGCCAGCGAGGTGTTCTCGACCAGCCACACGGCCGTCGCCTTCGGCATCAACGGACCCTGGGACATACCTAACCTCCTACGGCGTCCCGGCACGGCGGCGGGGACGCGCCCGTTCGGGCGAATCCATCGGCTCGCAGCGCGACAGCAAGCCGCCGGCGGCGCGGCGGCACCGCCGTCCCGGGAAAGGCCGGGACATCCCGTCTCACGCTGCGAGGGAATGGCCGAATATATAGGCAGGTCGCGGACCGGCGCAAAGCGGTTTTCGCCCCGGCCCTTCGGCCGGGGCGACCGTCTCCGGCCCCCTGCGACCGGTCAGGTGAACAGGCTCGACACGCTCGATTCGTCGGCGGTGCGGCCGATGGCTTCGCCGAGCAGCGGCGCGATGGTGACGACCCGGATGTTGCGGGCGAGCTTCACCGCGGCGGTCGGCTGGATCGAGTCGGAGATCACCAGTTCCTTCAGCTTCGAGGAGGCGATGCGCGACACCGCGCCCCCCGACAGCACGCCGTGGGTGATGTAGGCCGAGACGTCCTTGGCGCCCTGGGCGAGCAGCGCCTCGGCGGCGTTGACCAGGGTGCCGCCGGAATCGACGATGTCGTCGACGAGGATGCAGGAGCGTCCCTCGACGTCGCCGATGATGTTCATGACCTCCGACTCGCCCGGCCGCTCGCGGCGCTTGTCGACGATGGCGAGCGGGGCGTCGATGCGCTTGGCGAGCGCCCGGGCCCGCACCACGCCGCCGACGTCGGGCGACACCACCATCATGTCGGCGGGGTCGAGCCGCTCCTTGATGTCGCGCACCATCACGGGGGCGGCGAACAGGTTGTCGGTCGGGATGTCGAAGAAGCCCTGGATCTGCCCGGCATGCAGGTCGAGGGTCATCACCCGGTCGGCGCCGGCCTCGGTGATGAGGTTGGCGACGAGCTTGGCCGAGATCGGGGTGCGGCCCGAGGTGCGCCGGTCCTGCCGGGCATAGCCGAAATACGGCAGCACCGCCGTGATCCGCCGCGCCGACGAGCGCCGCGCGGCGTCGATCATGATGAGCAGTTCCATCAGGTGATCGTTGGCCGGGAACGAGGTCGACTGGACGATGAACACGTCCTCGCCGCGCACGTTCTCCTGCAACTCGACGAAGATCTCCATGTCGGCGAACCGGCGCACCGAGCAGAGCGCCAGCGGGACTTCGAGATAGGCGGCGATCGCCTCGGCGAGCGGCCGGCTCGCGTTGCCCGCCACGATCTTGATGGAGGATTTCATCGTCTTCCCATGGAGGCCGCGCCCGTGGAACCGAATCGGCGCGACGCGGCCGGCTCTTAACAGCGGCGACGAAGCGTCACAACGCCTTCATCCCGCCGCGGACCGAGCCACGGCGCCGCGCCCCGCCCGATCAGGGCTGGAGCAGCTTGTGCAGATGCACGATGAAGTAGCGGGTCTGGGCGCTGTCGACGGTCTGCTGCGCCTTGGCCTTCCAGGCCATCGCGGCGCTGGCGTAGTCCGGGAAGATCCCCACGACGTCGAGCTTCGACAGGTCGCGGAAGGTGATGCCGTCGAGGTCGGTCAGCTCCCCGCCGAACACGAGATGGAGGAGCTGCCCGGGCTCGGTGGAGGTCGGTCCGCTGGTCTGCATGCTCATCCGCTGCCTCTTCCCGCCGGGGAACCGGTCTGGTCCCGAAGGCCGGTCGCAAACGGCGTGCCCGTCGTCAACCCCCGGCGGCGGCAGGCGCGCGGTTCAGGGCGAACCGATCTGCTTGCGGGCTTCGCCGAGCACCTGGAGGCAGCCGGCCTCGTCGCCCTTCTTGTCCAGTTCGCGGGCGCGGTTGAGGCTGGCGCGCGCCTCCATGGCGCCGGTGCCGCCGCCGGATTCCGCCGCCTTGGCGGTCGCCTGCGCCTCGATGCTGCCCGGCGCCGGGCCGGAGGGCAGCGCCGTCGGCGGCACCTTGTTCTCCGCCGCCTCCTCGGCCTTGGCCTCGCGGCGCGACGCGACTTCCTTGCCGGCCGACGAGGTCGCGATCACCTCGCGGCTCTTCTCGTCGAGCCGGGGTTCGAGCGCCGCGATCTCGGCGCCGCAAGACGCGGCGAGGGCCGGCCCGGCGATGGCGGCGGCGAGGAGCCCGGCGACGAGGGAACGGAGCTGGGTCATGGAGCGCAATCCTGCCGGCGATCTCGACTGCCGAAGATCATGGCAGAACTGTCCGCCGCCTTGGCGGTTCCAGCCCGACGGGATGGTTCGCGCGAGCGCCCGGCCTCCCGAGGCGGCCCGGACGGCACGAAAATGCTACCGAATACCGAACCGGAAGAATTTTGCTTGTTTGTCGATCGCGGACCCGGTACGACCACGGCCCGGACATAAAAAGGGCCGCCCTTGCGAGCGGCCCGAAGTCTAGGGAGGAAACGCCCGAGAAGGGCGACACGGGCGCGACGCCATCGCGCTCGTGATGTTTTAGTGTGTGCCGCGCCGCGCGGCGCAAGCGGCCGGGGTCCGTGTCCGGCCCGTTTCCGGACGGTGTGGTGAATCGATCACCATCGCGGCTCGCCGGAGCCGGCCGGCGGCGGAACCTCACCCGATCGCGACAATGCACCGGATCGGCGCAACGCCGCCTTAGGCGGCGCATGAGACGTCGTTCAGAGCGGGCCTGTCCGCTCGGGAGCGACCCCGGTGGTACCCTCGCGCCTCACGTTCCTCCGTCCCGCCTCGCCCGGAACCTGGATCCTGCTCGGGATCATCGCCCCTCTCGGCATGATGGCGGTCTCGGCCCTGATGCTGCTCGAACTGCGGCAGGATGCCTGGGACAAGGCGGAGCAGACGTCGCGCAACCTGCTGCAGGTCATCGAGCGCGATGTCGCCCGCAACATCGAACTCCTCGACCTGTCCCTGCGCGGCGTCCAGGACAACCTTCGCGCACCGGGGCTCGACGCGGCCAGCCCCGAGATCCGCCAACTCACCCTGTTCGACCGCGCCACGAGCGCCCAGGACATCGGCCTGATGATGGTCCTCGACGAGCACGGGAGACCGACCGAGAGTTCGCCCCGCTCGCCGGCCCCGACCGGCAGCTTCGCCGACCGCGACTACTTCCGGGTCCACGTGGCGCGGCCCGATCTCGGCCTCTATCTCGGTCCGCCGGTCGTCTCGCGGCTCAACGGCGAGCGCATGCTCCCGCTCAGCCGGCGGATCACCAAGCCGGACGGCACGTTCGGCGGCGTCGCGGTCGCCACGCTGAAGCTGTCCTACTTCCGCCGGCTGCTCGACCGCCTCGGACTCGGCCGCGACGGCGCGATCAACCTCTATCACCGCGACGGGACGCGCATCATGCGCCACCCCTATGTCGAGGCCGACCTCGGCACCAGCATCGCCGGGACGGCGAATTTCGAGCGGTTCCGGCGCGAGGGGTCGGGCAGCTTCACGAGCGCCTCGGTGCGCGACGGCCTCCTGCGGCACTACACCTTCACGGGTGTCGGCGACCTGCCGCTGCTGCTCAACGTCGCCCTGTCGGTCGACGAGATCGACGCCGAGTGGCGAACGAAGGCGGCGGTGATCAGCGGGGTCGTGCTGGTCCTCGGCGGGCTGACCATCGCCCTCGTGGTGATGTTCGCCCGCGAACTCGAGCGCCGCACCGGGATCGAGGCGGAGCTCGCCCGCCTGTCGATGACCGACATGCTCACCGGGCTGCCGAACCGCCGGCGCTTCGAGGACGAACTCGACCGGGCCTGGGGCCGGGCCGCGGGTTCGGGCCGGCCGCTGTCGCTCCTCGTCGTCGATGCCGACCACTTCAAGCGCTACAACGACCGCTACGGCCACGGGGTCGGCGACGAGATCCTGAAGGGCCTCGCCGGCGCCCTGTCGGAGAGCGTGTTCCGCCCCGGGGATCTCGTCTGCCGGATCGGCGGCGAGGAGTTCGTCGTGCTGCTGCCCGGCACCGACGGAACCGGCGCGCTGAGCGTCGCCGACCGGATCCACGACGCGGTGGCGCAGGTCGCGTTGGCCTCCGCGGGGATCGGCGGCGGCTCGGTCACGGTGAGCATCGGCGCGGCCTCGGCCGCCCAGGCCAGGGATGCGGCCGATCTGGTGCGGCTCGCCGACGAGGCGCTCTACGCCGCCAAGAACGGCGGCCGCAACCAGACCCGCAGCGCGGCGGCGCCGGCTGCCACCGCCGCACTGCGCCTGGTTCACGCCAGACAGATTTGAGCGTCGGCGGCCGGAGGGCGGAAGACGGCCTCGCTCAAGCGCCGCGTGGGCTTCGATCCGGCTGCCGGAAGCCGGATCACCCCTCCAGGACCAGGATGACCGTGCCGAGCGGCGGCAGCGACAGGGTCAGCGAGCAGGGCTGGCCGTGCGACGGCTCGTCGGAGGTAGCGACGCCGCCGTAATTGCCGACGTTGCTGCCGCCATAGGCCGCCGCATCCGAGTTGATCGCCTCGCGGTAGAGCCCTGGCGCCGGCACCCCGATCCGGTAGCCGTGGCGCGGGATCGGCGTGAAGTTCGACACCACCACGGCGACCTGACCCGGCTCACGGCCGAGGCGGGCCCAGGCGATGACGCTGTTCTCGGCGTCGTCGGCCACCAGCCAGCGGAATCCGGCCGCCTCGGTGTCGCGGGCGTGCAGCGCCGGGGTCGCGACATAGAGCCGGTTGAGGTCGCCGACCAGCGCCTTCAGCCCCGCATGGAGGGGATCGTCGAGCAGGTGCCAGTCGAGGGACTGGTTGTGGTTCCACTCGCGCTCCTGGCCGAACTCGCCGCCCATGAACAGCAGCTTCTTGCCGGGATGCCCCCACATGAAGCCGAAATAGGCGCGCAGATTGGCAAATTTCTGCCAGCGGTCGCCCGGCATCTTGCCGATCAGCGAGCCCTTCCCGTGCACCACCTCGTCGTGGGACAGCGGCAGGATGAAATTCTCCGAGAAGGCGTAGAGCAGCCCGAAGGTCAGGTCGTGGTGGTGGTAGCGGCGGTGCACCGGCTCCTTGGAGATGAACTGGAGCGTGTCGTGCATCCAGCCCATGTTCCACTTGAAGCCGAAGCCGAGGCCGCCGGTATAGGTCGGGTGCGAGACGCCCGGCCACGAGGTGGACTCTTCCGCCACCGTCATCGTGCCGGGGGCGTGGGAATAGGTCGCCTCGTTGGTCTTGCGCAGGAAGTCGATCGCCTCGAGATTCTCGTTGCCGCCGTAGCGGTTGGGAATCCACTCCCCGGCCCGGCGCGAGTAGTCGAGGTAGAGCATCGACGCCACGGCATCGACCCGCAGCCCGTCGAGATGGTAGTCCTCGAGCCAGAACCGGGCATTGGCGGCGAGGAACGCCGAGACCTCGGTGCGGCCGAAATTGTAGATGTAGGTGCCCCAGTCCTGGTGGAAGCCCTGGCGCGGGTCGGCGTGCTCGTACAGGTGGGTGCCGTCGAACTGGCCGAAGCCGTGGGCGTCGAGGGGGAAGTGCCCCGGCACCCAGTCGAGCAGGATGCCGATGCCGGCCTCGTGGGCGGCGTTGACGAACTCGCAGAAATCCTCCGGCGAGCCGAAGCGGCTCGTCGGCGCGAACAGCGACACCGGCTGGTAGCCCCACGAACCGTCGAACGGGTGCTCGGTGATCGGCAGCAACTCGATATGGGTGAAGCCCATCTCCTTGACGTAGGGGATCAGGCGCTGCGCCAGTTCGCGGTAGGTGAGGTAGCGGTTGCCCTCCTCGGGCACCCGGGCCCACGAGCCGAGATGGACTTCGTAGATCGAGATCGGGCCGTGACGGTGGTCGAGGCTGCCGCGCCCCGCCATCCAGGCGCCGTCGCGCCACACCGGCTGCGGCCGGCCGACGAGCTTCGAGGCGGTCTCCGGCGGGTGCTGGGCGGCGAAGGCGACCGGATCGGCCTTGAGCGGCAGCAGCGAGCCGTCGGGGCCGCGGATCTCGAACTTGTAGTTGGTGCCGGCCGGCAGGTCCGGGATGAACAGCTCCCAGATGCCGCCGTCCTGCCACAGCCGCATCGGGTGGCGGCGTCCGTCCCAGGCGTTGAAGTCGCCCACGACGCTGACCCGCCGGGCGTTGGGCGCCCAGACCGCGAAGCGGAAACCCGAGACCCCGCCGACCGTGATCGCCTGGCCGCCGAGCACCCGCTGCACCGCGTCGTTGCCGACGTCGCGCAGCAGGCGGATTTCCTCCGCGTCGAGGGTGGTGCCGAACTCGTAGGGGTCGCGGCGGGTGCGCTCGAGGTTGTCCCAGCCCTCGATGGCGATGCGGTAGTCGGGCCGCCGCTCGGAGGCGAAGGCGGCGACGAAGAACCCGCCCGGGTGGCGGCGCACCATGTCGTGGCGCTGCTCGCCGACGAGGACCGAGGCGGCGCGGGCCTCCGGCAGCACCGCGCGCACCTCCCACTGCCCCGGGGCGACCTCGTGCGGGCCGAGGATCGCGAAGGGGTCGCCGTGGTTGGCGGCCATCACCGCCTCGATCGCGTCCGGATGCAGGCCGTCGTCCCGGGCCGGAGCCGGCCGGGCCGTCCGCTCCGACACGGTGGCGCCGGTGGCGGCCGTCAGCGGCATGGCGCGGGACACGGGTGCGGCGCGGGTGTCGTCGTCCGTCATTCAGGCGACCTTTCGGATGTCGTCGAGGAGGGAGAGCACGCCGCGGGCCGGAATTTCGATCCAGTCCGGGCGGTTGTTGGCCTCGTAGTCGATCTCGTAGAGCGCCTTGTTGAGCAGGCACAGGCGCAGCAGGCGGTCGTGGGTGGCGTCGTCCGACACCGCGGCGCGGCTGCCGCGCACGGTGTTGCCGTAGGCCTCAAGGAACGCCTCCGACACCATGCGCCGCCAGGCCGAGACCACGGCCCCGGTCCGGTCGGACGCCTCGGCGAAGCGCGAGACCAGCTCGCGGGTCACCGTCTCGCCGCCATAGGCGAAGGAGCGCAGGATGCCGGCGACGTCGCGCAGAGGCGTCGACTTCGCCCGCCGCTCCTCGACCGGCCGCGACGGCTCGCCCTCGAAATCGACGATGATGAGGTCGTCCTGCGAGGCCAGCACCTGACCGAGGTGGTAGTCGCCGTGGATGCGGGTCTTGAACGTGCCCTGCGGCGCGTGGCCGGCGAGCGCGTCGATCGCCGCCGCGATGGCGTCGCGCCGCGACAGGATCGCGGCGGCGGCCTCGCGGGCGCCCTCGGAGGCGTTCGGGCCGATGCCCTCGACCCCGCGCAGGGCCTTGGCGGCCTGCCGGCGGGTGTCCTCGACCAGCACCGCGAGGTCGTCGGCGGTGAACGGCTCGGCGGCGAAGGCCGGGTCGTCGGTCTCCATCGCGAAGGCGCGGTGCATCTCGGCGGTGCGCTGGCCGAGCAGGGCCGCCCAGCGCAGGTGGCCGCCGAACGCCTCCTCGGCCGCCGGCGCCTCGCTCTCGGGCACCAGCACCATCGCGTCGAGGTCGCGGCGCAGGTATTCGCGCATCAGCCGCCACGCATCGCCCTGGTTGCGCACGAAGGCCTGGACCAGGGCGAGCGCGGTCGCGGTGCCGTCCGGAGCGACGTGCTCGACCACGCCGTAGAGCCCCGGCGTGTTGCGGAACTCCGCGGTCTCCGACAGGAAGCGCCCGACCTCGACCTCCGGGTGGATGCCGGGCTGGAGCCGGCGCAGCAGCTTCAGCATCAGCCGGGAGCCGAAGGCGATCGAGGTGTTGCTCTGCTCGGCCGAGAGCCGGCGGATGTCGGCCGGGTCGAGATCCATCTCGGGGTCGAACAGCGAGGTCGCCGAGAACCGGATCGTCCCGTTCTCCGACGGGATCTCGAGGCCCTGCCGGACGCCCTCGACCATCGCGAGGGCGAATTCCGGCGACGAGGCGGCGCCGTAGAGCAGGCCCATGCGCGGGCCGCGGCGCACCCGCGCCACGGCGTGCTCCATCAGGCTCTCCTCCTCGCTGGCCTCGTCGACCGCGAGCGGCACGAAGTAGTCCTGACGCTCGCCGTTGGCGAGGGAGACCGAGAGGCGCGGCAGCAGGAAGCTCGGCTTGCCCTCGCGGTTCTTCAGCGAGGCGCTGTCGACCACCTGGACCGACTTGATCCGGCTGCCCTTGGCGCCGAACCAGCGCCGCGAGCCGATGAACAGCGGCGCCACCGTGCGCTCGAAGGCCTGCCGCTCGCGGCCCTTCATCAGGGTCTCGATACCCCCGGTGAGCACGAGGGTGAACAGTTCCGGCGGCTCGGGCTGCGGCCCGATCGCGCCGGCATGGGCGGTGGAGAGCGAGAACCAGTAGAAGCCGTAGGCCGGCAGGGTGAGCAGGTAGGGCAATTCGCCGATCGGCGGGAACGAGGTGCCGCCGGTCAGCTCGACCGGCACGGCGCTGCGCAGTTCCGACAGGTCGAGCTGCACCGCCTGCGGCGCCCGCGACAGGTTGGCGACGCACAGGATGCGCTCGTTGTCGATCTCACGCAGCCACGCCAGAACCTTGCGGTTGTCGGGATAGAGGAACCGCAGCACGCCGCGACCGAGCGACGCGTAGTTGTTGCGGATCGCGATCATCCGCCGGGTCCAGTTCAGCAGGCTGGTCTGGGCGCGCGACTGTGCCTCGACGTTGACCGCGTCGAAGCCGTAGATCGGATCCTGGATCGTCGGCAGGAACAGCCGGGCCGGGTCGGAGCGGGAGAAGCCGCCGTTGCGGTCGGGCGACCACTGCATCGGGGTGCGCACGCCGTCGCGGTCCCCGAGATAGATGTTGTCGCCCATCCCGATCTCGTCGCCGTAATACAGCACCGGGGTGCCGGGCATCGAGAGAACCAGGAACTTCATCAGCTCGATCTTGCGCCGGTCGTTCTCCAGCAGCGGCGCGAGGCGGCGGCGGATGCCGAGGTTGATCCGGGCCCGCTTGTCGGCGGCGTAGAAGCTCCAGAGGTAGTCCCGCTCCTTGTCGGTGACCATCTCGAGCGTCAGCTCGTCGTGGTTGCGCAGGAAGATCGCCCACTGGCAGCCGTCCGGGATCTCCGGCGTCTGCCGCATGATGTCGGTGATCGGGTGCCGGTCCTCCTGCGCGATCGCCATGTACATCCGCGGCATCAGCGGGAAGTGGAACGCCATGTGGCATTCGTCGCCGTCGCCGAAATACTGCGCGGTCTCCTCCGGCCACTGGTTGGCCTCGGCGAGCAGCATCCGGTCCGGGTAGCCCTCGTCGAGGGCGGCGCGGATCTTCTTGATGACGGTATGCGTCTCGGCGAGGTTCTCGCAGTTCGTGCCCTCACGCTCGATCAGGTAGGGGATCGCGTCGAGGCGCAACCCGTCCACGCCCATGTCGAGCCAGTAGCGCATCACCTCGATGACCGCGTCCAGCACCTGCGGGTTGTCGAAGTTGAGGTCGGGCTGGTGCGAGTAGAACCGGTGCCAGTAATACGCCTTGGCGACCGGATCCCAGGTCCAGTTCGACGCCTCGGTGTCGAGGAAGATGATCCGGGTGTCGGTGTACTTCTCGTCGGTGTCGGACCAGACGTAGAAGTTGCGCCACTCCGAGCCCTCCGGGGCCTCGCGGGCGCGCTGGAACCAGGGGTGCTGGTCGGAGGTGTGGTTGATGACGAGTTCGGTGATGACCCGCAGGCCGCGGTCGTGCGCCTCGGTCACGAAGCGGCGGAACTCGCGCATCGTGCCGTAGGACGGGTTGATGCCGCGGTAATCGGCGATGTCGTAGCCGTCGTCCCGCAGCGGCGACGGGTAGAACGGCATCACCCAGATCGCCGTGACGCCGAGGTCGCGGATGTAGTCGAGCTTCGCCGTCAGGCCGTCGAAGTCGCCGATGCCGTCGTTGTTGGCGTCGAAGAACGATTTGACGTGGACCTGATAGATGATGGCGTCACGGTACCATTGCGGATCGTTGCGATCGATCATCGCGTCAGAGCCTCGTCGGTTTCGTGGCGTCAGGTCCAACGCCACGGGGTGCCCTGCGGGAACGCCGGGCAACCACGGATTGTTCGGAGGTCGCGGGCGGGAAGCCTCGTCCGGATGCGGCGGAGCGGCAGCGGGCCGCCCCGTCGTGCTGCCACGGGCTCGCCTACGCCGCAACCCGGGCGGGGCGGCGCAGACGCCAGATCACCACGGAGCGCTCGGCCGGGTCGAGGGCGATGCGGTGGGTCTTGCCGCGCAACTCGAAGGTGTAGCCGAGCAGCAGATCCTCGACCTCGACCGCGCCGTCGTCGGGCAGGCCGAACTCCCACAGCGGCACCTCGTAGGTGCATTCCTGACGGTTCCTCGGATCGAGATTGACCATCACGAACAGCACGTTGTCGCGGTCCGGCGTCGTCCGGACATAGGCCAGGATCTGGTCGTTGCCGGCCTGGGTGAAGCTGACGTTGCGGAAGTCCCACAGGGCCGGGTTGTCGCGCCGGATGCGGTTGAGCTTGATGACGTGGTCGCGGATGTTGCCGGGCCGGTCGTAGTCCCAGGCCTTCAGCTCGTACTTCTCGGAATCGAGGTACTCCTCCTTGCCCGGGACGGGGGCGGCCTCGCACAGCTCGAAGCCGTTATAGATGCCGTAGACGCTCGACAGCGTCGCGGCGAGCGTGCCGCGCACGATGAAGCCCGGGCGGCCCGAGGTTTGGAGGTAGACCGGGTTGATGTCCGGCGTGTTGGCGAAGAAGTTCGGGCGGTAGTACTCGCCCATCTCGCCGGCCAGTTCGAGCGCGTAGGCGGTCAGCTCGGCCTTGGTGTTGCGCCAGGTGAAGTAGGTGTAGCTCTGCTGGTAGCCGGCCTTGGCGAGCTTCTTCATCATCTTCGGCCGGGTGAAGGCCTCAGCGAGGAAGATCGCGTCGGGATAGACCGCGTTGAGGTCGCGGATCACCCATTCCCAGAACGGAATCGGCTTGGTGTGCGGGTTGTCGACCCGGAAGATCCGCACGCCGAGTTCGCACCAGCCGGCCAGGATGTTGCGCAGTTCGATCCACAGCGACGGCAGGCCGCCGTTGTAGAACTCGACGTTGACGATGTCCTCGTACTTCTTCGGCGGGTTCTCGGCGAACTTGATCGTGCCGTCGGGGCGCCAGTCGAACCACTCCGGATGCTGCTTGATCCAGGGATGGTCGGGCGAGCACTGGATCGCGAAGTCGAGGGCGATCTCCATGCCGTAGGCGTGGCTCGCGGCGATCAGCCGGCGGAAGTCGTCGAACGAGCCGAGTTCCGGGTGGATCGCCTCGTGGCCGCCCTCGGGCGCGCCGACCGCGTAGACCGAGCCGACATCGCCCTCGCGCGCCTTGAGCGAGTTGTTCTTGCCCTTGCGGTTGGTGCGGCCGATCGGGTGGATCGGCGTGAAGTACAGCACGTCGAAGCCGAGCTGGTGGATCTCGGGCAGCCGCGCGATCACGTCGTCGAAGGTGCCGTGGCGGTTCGGGTCGCCGGATTGCGAGCGCGGGAAGATCTCGTACCAGGCCGAGAACCGGGCCGCGAGGCGGTCGGCGAAGACCTCCAGCACCACCGGATAGCGCGACAGGTTCACCCGCTCGGAGTTGCGGCGGATGAGGCTCGCCTGTTCCAGGATCCGGTCGAGCTGGGCGGGCGAGCCCGGCTCCTCGGCGTCGAGCGCCCCGACGAGGCCGCGCAGGGTCGCGGCGTCGCTGCCGTCGGCGAGGTCGGCGGCACGCCTCACCAGCTCGACGCCCTCGCGGGTCTCGAGGTGGATCGGCACGCCGGCGACGCGCTTCTTCTCCAGCCCGCGCAGCCACGACGAGAAGTCGTCGCGCCACGCCTCGATCGTGTACTCGTAGCGGGCGTTGCGCAGCAGCGGGAAGTGGCCGGCCCAGCGGTCGTTGTCGACGAACACCATCGGGTCGCGGCGCCACTCGGTCTCGCCGGCGAGGCGCGACAGCACGGCGGCGGCGATGATGTCGTGGCCGTCGGTGAAGATGTCGGCCTCGACCCGCAGGCGCTCGCCGACGACGCGCTTGACCGCCGAGCGGCCGCCGTCGATCTCGGGGCTCACCGCCTCGATGATGACCCGGCCGTCGCCGGACGGCTCCTCCGGCGGGCGCGGCTGCTCCAGCGGCGCCACCCGGCGGGCGGCCAGGATGTGGACCGCGCCGGGTTCGAGCGAGACCGCGGCGTCGGGCCGGAACGGCAGCGGGCTGGCGTCGGGCGTCAGGTCCTCGAACGGGCCGATCTCGCCGCCGGCCCGGGCGATCAGCGGGCCGGGATCGACCGCGACCGGGGCGTCGGTCGGGTTGAACAGCACCAGCACCGCGTGGCGGGCCGAGCCCTGGTGGCCGGTGTCGAAGCGCAGCAGCGCGACGTAGGGCGCGTCCGGCGCCGAGAGGCGCCACTGCGCGCCCTCGACGTTGGCGGCGGGCAATTCGGCCCGCAGGTGGTTGATCGCGGCGACGAAGGGCGAGATGTCGACCCCGCTGTCGGTCTCGCGCGAGGCCGGCGTGGTCTCGACCACGTGCAAAGCCCGGCGGTAGCCCCACTCGTAGCCGACCGGCATCAGCACGCCGGCGGAGAAGAACGCCGCCAGCGCGTAGCGGGCCTTCAGGGCCGCCGCGACCCGGGCCGGATCGTGCCCGAGCCCGGCGGCGAGCCGGGCCATGTCGTGGTTCTCCGGGAACGCGATCGAGGGCGCGATGGTGCGCAGGCGCTCGTACTGCTCCAGCGCCCACGGCGCCTTGAGGTCCCACCACGCGAACGAGTTGAACAGGTAGTCGAACCCGGCCCCGGCAGTGGCACGCGCCTCCTCGAAGGTGCAGCCGAGGGTCTCGGCGGCGAACAGCGCGCCGTGGTCGCGTTCCTTGGCCCGTCCGATCAGAATACGCCAGACGTCGGGCGGCACCTTGTAGGCGGCGTCGCAGCGGAAGCCCGCGACCCCGAGGGCCTGGAGCCGGGCGACGTAGCCGTCCCACAATTCGGTCAGCGCATGGCGGGCGTGCTCGGCGTGGTAGTCGAACTCGGCGAGGTCTCCCCACACCGTGACCTTGGTCGGATCGTCGGGATCGACCGCCGAGGGGCTGACCGGCACGCCCTGCGCGTCGCGCAGGAACAGGTCGGGCCGCTCGCGCACCAGCCGGCCGTCATTGGCGGCGTGGTTGACCACGAGGTCGGTCATCACTTTCAGGCCGTTCTCGGCGGCGGCGGCGACGAACCGGCGGATCTGCTCGTCGTCCGGCGTGCCGTCCCGGTCGCGGAAGCGCTCGTCGAGGCGGTCGGGATCGGCGACGGCGTAGAGCGAGCCCGAGCCGCCGGCCTGATGGAACGGGTTGAGGTAGACCCAGTCGAAGCCGAGCCCGGCGATGCGGGGCAGTTCGGCGCTCCAGTCGGCGACGCGGCCGATCAGCAGCGGAAACAGGTTGTAGATCCGCGGGCCCGCGGCGAGGGGCGCCAGGGTGGCGGGCAGCGGCGCAACCAGGTCGTCGGCCGGCTCGGCGGGTTCGGTGCTGGTGCGGGGTGCGTTCATCGTCCCGTTCCTGTTGGCATCCTGTCCCGTCGCGGCCCGCGACGGACGTTCCTGGCCGGCGGGCGCCACGCGCCCGGCCGACCGGCTCTCGGCCGCGACGGGAGCCGCGGCTTTCGGCGGCATGTACGCCGCCCGGCCTCACGAGGGTGTGACGCTCCCGGAAGAAGCGCCGCACCGGCCACGGGTCGGATCTAGGTCGCGATCTGGCGGAGCACAGCGACCGGCAGGGTTGCGAACAGCTCCGACACCGCCAGATGGCCGCCGCGGTCGCCGAATTCCTGCCCGGTGACGAGGTCGCGCCAGCGGCTGCCCTCCGGCACCGGCAGCGTCGTGCCGTCGAACGCCCCGCCGACCCGGCCCACGCCCTCGGCGGCGACGCCCCGCGGCACGGCGACGAGGAGGTCGCCGGCCTCGGCGCCGGCCGTTGCGTCGGCGCGCAGGAACGCGAGGACCCCCTCCGCCCGTCTGCCCTGCGCGGCGAGCGGCCGGTAATCGGCCTCGGCGTAGAAGACCGGCTCGGCGGCGCGGTCGGCGAGCAGTCGGGCCAGCACCGACTGCTTGATCCGCCCGTCCGGCCACGTCGCCAGCATCTCGGGGATCGAGGCGGATCCGGCCAGCGCCCGGCTGCGCTCCTCGTAGTCGACCGGCCGGCGGTTGTCGGGGTCGACGAACGAGAAGTCCCAGAACTCGGTGCCCTGGTAGGTGTCGGGCAGGCCCGGCAGGGTGCATTTGAGCACCGTGCGGGCAAGGCCCGTCACCATCCCGGCTTCGGCGAGCCGCTTGGCGAACGGCCGGAACTCGCGCAGGAAATCAGAGCCCGGCGCGATCAAGGCGTCGAACAGGCGCGAGACCGCGCCCTCGTAGCCCTCGTCGACGTTGACCCAGCTCGACTTGCGCTTGCTCTCGCGCAAGGCCTTCTCGGCGTAGGCGCCAAGACGCTTGCGGAAGTCCTCCACGTCTCCCGCCGCCTCGCCGTCGAGCAGTTCGAGCGGCCACGCGCCGAGGATTGCCTGCAGGAACATCCACTGGTCGTTGGCGTCGGGTGCCGCCTCGCCCTCGACCTCGGACAGGTGCGGGGCGACGAGGGCGGTCCAGCGCTCCCACTCGGCGCGCCATTCCTCGGGCATCTCCGAGAGGGCGAGCAGGCGGGTCCGCGCGTCCTCGCCGCGCTTGGTGTCGTGGGTGGCGGTGGTGATCATCGCGTTCGGCCAGTCGCGGGCGCGGGCGGCCTGGAGCGCGTGGAAGTGCTCGGCGTCGATGCCGTACTCGCCCGGATCGCCCCCGACCTCGTTGAGCGCCAGGAGCTCGACGAAGCGGTAGAACAGCGTGTCCTCCAGGCTCTTGGCCATCACCGGGCCGGTGAGCTGCTGGAAGCGGCGGCGGAAGCGGCGCACGATCTCCGGGTCGGGCTTGCCCGGGCCCTCGGTGTCGATGCGCCCGAGCAGTACGGCTTGCGCGAAGTCGTGCACCGAGCGGTCGGGCAGGATCGAGCGGCGCTTGGCCTTGCGCACCGCGCCGTCGATGAGCTTCAGGTCCTCGGCCTCGATCTCGCCCTCGTCGAGGTCCTGCGGCAGGTAGCTGCGGTAGACCGGGAAGCGGGCGATGATCTCCGACAGGGCCTGCCGCAGGGCGTTGACCGAGAAGTCGCGGGTGCGCCGGTCGGCGTCGGCCACCTGCTTGATGTCGGAGGTGAGCACCTCGAGCTCGCTGGCGAAGCTGGTCTCGAGGATCTCGGCCTTCACGCTGCGCAGGAGCCAGCCGTAGGGTTCGTCGGTGCCGGTCGCCTCGGCGTAGAGCGTCCTCACCGCCTGCCGCCGGGCGCCATCGACGAACACGCCGTCGATCTGGTTGAGCACGTCGTAGCCGGTGGTGCCGGCGATCGGCCAGGGCCGCAGCTTCTCGCCCGGCTCCAGGATCTTCTCCACCACGACGTAGAAGCCCGGGCCGACCGACGCCTGGAGCGCCCGGGCGTAGCCGGCCGGGTCGGCGAGGCCGTCGATGTGGTCGATCCGCAAGCCATCGATGCGGCCCTCGCGGATCTGCCGGAACAGCATCGCGTGGGCGGCCTCGAAGACCGGGCCGACCTCGACCTTGAGGCCGGCAAGCGAGTTCACGTCGAAGAAGCGGCGGTAGTTGATGTCGCTCGCCGCCACCCGCCAGTGGGCGAGGCGGTAGGACTGGCTCTCCAGCATCCGGTGCAGGGTGCCGAAGCTTTCCGGGTGGCCCTCGAAGCCGTTGACCAGCGTCACGGCGCGCTCGATCGCGCTCTTGAGGGCCGGCGCCCGCGTCACCGCCTCGGCGAGGCGCTGCTTGAGCCCGTCGGCCTCGGCCGGGAAGCCGGCGAGGCGGTCGGCGTTGGTCTCCTCGCTCATCAGGCGCAGGCGCTCGGAGATCGCCAGCACCTCGGCCGAGGCGGCGTCGCCGACCTCGGGCAGGGCCGCGAGCGCCCGGTCGAGGACGATCGGGTAGCTCAGCGGGCAGACCGGGAACTTGTGCTCGTAGTGCCAGACGCTGAAGCCGCCGTCCTGCGGGTCGAAGGCGAGCTTCAGGTTGCCCTTCTCCAACGCCTCGCCGTAGCGGTCGCCGAGGAACGGCACCACCAGCTTCTCGTGGGCGCCGAGCCGGCCCCAGTCGATGTCGAAGGCGTTGGCGGCCGGCGACAGCGCCCCCCATTCCAGCACCGAGAGCCACCACGGGTTGTCGGCGCCGCCGACGCCCATGTGGTTGGGCACGATGTCGAGCAGGAACTTCAGGCCGTGGCGCTTCAGTTCGTCGCTGAAGCGCACGAAGCCGTCCTCGCCGCCGAGTTCCGGGTTGATCTCGCGGTGGTCGACGATGTCGTAGCCGTGCATCGAGCCCGGCCGCGCCTTGTGGATCGGCGAGGCGTAGACGTGGCTGATGCCGAGCTTGGCGAGGTACGGCACCACCTTCGTGGCGTCCTCGAAGGTGAAGTCCTTGTGGAACTGCAGCCGGTAGGTCGCCCGCGGCGGGGCCGAGGCGAGGCGCGCGGCGCCCGAGCGCGGCCCGCGATCCTCCGAGGCGAGGGCGGCGGCGAGCTTGGCGAGCGGCCCGCCGGGCTCGGCGATGGCGTCGAGATCGCGGTCGAGCTTGCGGCGCCAGTTCGGGTAGCCGTCGATCGTGCCCGGCATGTTGGCCTGGCTCATCTCGCCGAGCACGTCCTCGTACTGGACGGCGGTGAGCACCGAGGGCGCGCGGGCGAGGAAGCGGGCGGCGGCCTCGAACGGCGGCTGCTCGGGCGGCTCGGGGGCGGTCAGCAGGCCCTGCTGGGCCAGCGCCTCGGCGAGGCGCCAGCGCTCGTGGACGCGCTCGCCGCGCTCGCCCTCGGCCCGCTCGGCGTCGTAGAGCCCGAGCGACTGGCGCAGGTCGGTGTCGACCCCGCGCCACCAGCCGACGAAGGTCGGCAGGTCGTGGGTCGTGACGGCGCAGAGCGCGTCGCGCGGATAGGCCGAGGGCGGCTTGAACCGGCCCTCGCCCTCGCGCTCGAACGACAGGATGCGGTAGCTCAGGATGCCGGCCTGCATCAGCGCGTCGGAGAAGCCCTCCGGCGCGGTGCCAAGGTCCTCGGCGATGACGAGGCACTTGGCGCGGTGGCTCTCCAGCCGCAACACCGCCAGCATCGCCTCGAACGGCATCGCCACGTAGGCGCCGGCCCGTGCGCCCTCGCCGGTCGGGATCAGGAACAGCCGGGCGAGCTGGAAGGCGTGGTCGATGCGGATCGCGCCGGCGTGGCGCATGTTGGCCTGGACCAGGGCGCGGAACGCCGCGAGGCCGTTGCGCTCCAGTTCGAGAGGGTCGAAGGGCGGCAGGCCCCAATCCTGGCCGTTGGGGGCGAGGAGGTCCGGCGGCGCGCCGATCGACAGCCCGGGGACGAACCGCTCGGGATGCGACCACAGTTCCGAGCCGCCGCGGTCGGCGCCGACCGCGAGGTCGCGGTAGAGGCCGAGCCGCATGCCGGCCCCGAGCGCCCGGGACGCGGCACCGGCGAGCTGGGTATCGGCGACGAACTGGAGCCAGACGTGGAACGCCACGCGCTCCTCGTGCGTGCCGGCGAAGTCGCGCACGGCCGCGGTGCCGTTGCGGCGGTACTCCTCCGGCCAGTCGCCGAGCCAGTGCGCGCCGGATGCGGCGAAGTGCTCGGACAGGGCCTCGAACACCGCGTGGGCTTCGAGGTTCTCGCCGCCGGAGGCCCGGAAGGCGAGGAAGTCGGGATCCTGGCCGGCGCGGGCGCGCGACTCCTGCCACAGGGCGTCGAGGACCGGGCGCAGCACCTCCCACACCCCGGCATGGTCGACGAGCGACGCCTCGCGCAGGCGCTCGATGCGCGGCCGCGCCTCCTCCAGCAGCCGGGCCGCGGCGCTGTTGCGAAAGCCCGGAATCTCCGAGGGGTCGATGTAGAGGGTTTCGAGGAACAGCCGCGACGACGGCGAGTAGGGCGAGACCTTCTGGCGGTCGGTGGGAAACAGCGCGTGGACCGGGCTGAGGCCGAGGAACGAAGCGCCCCGCGCCCCGGCATCGGCGGCGGCCTGGCCGGCATCGGCGTAGGTGCCGATGCCGAGGTTGCGCTCCGAGCGCAGGCCGTAGAGCTGGGCGGCGAGGCCCCAGTCGCTGGCGCCCTCGTCGGCGAAGGCCCGCGGGCGCCAGCAGCGCTGCGGCGCGGCGATCACCATCGCGTCGGCGCGCCGGTCGCCGAGGGTGACGACGAGGCGGTGGTAGCCCGGGGTCAGCGGCGGCAGTTCGATCGCGACCGTGTCGTCGCCCGGCGTGACGGTGACGCGGCCGTCGCGGGCGCTGCCGCGCTCGTCGACGAGGCGCCAGTTGAGCAGGCCGGCGCTGCCGCCCTCGACCCGCACCGGCACCCGCAGCACCCGGCGGGCCTCGGCCGGCAGCAGCGGCGGCACCAGCCCGTGCCGCAGCGCGCGGACGCGCTCGAGGCTCGCCCGCGCCTCGTCGTCGCTGCCCGACGGCAGGCCCATCGCGGCGAGCACGCCGGCGCGGACGGCGAGCGGCGTCTCGACCCCCTTGCCGAAGGCGTCGGTGTAGCGGTCGGCGATGCCGGCCAGATCGGCGAGCTGCGAGACCCGTTCCTCGGACGCCGACATCTACGCGACCTCTTTCACGAACACGCCCGACCAGGGGGCCAACACCAGGGAGCCGCCGTCGCCGGGGACGACGGAGGGGGATTGCCAGACGACGGTGCCGGCGGGGGCGGCGAGGTCGAAGCTCTCGTCGCCGAGCGCCGCGACGAGGCGCAGGGTGCCGCCGGCATAGGTCCAGGTGACGTCGATCACGTCGGGCCGCGGCCGTTCGGCCCGGCCGCCCTTCCAGGCGGTCTTGGTCAGGGGCACGACCTCCGCCTGCCGCAGGGCGAGCAGGCGGGTGGTGTCCTCCAGCACCGCGCGGTGGGGCGGGCGGTCGCGCTCCGACCAGTCGAGCTTCGAGGCGTCGAAGGTGGTCCTGGCGGTCGGATCGGGGATCGTCTTCGCCTTCTCCTCGTCGGCGAAGGCAGCGAAGCTCTTGAACTCGCGGCGGCGGCCGTCGCGCACCGCCTTGTTCAGCTCCTCGTCGGGGGCGAAGTCGACGAAGAACAGGAACGGCGTCGAGGCCGACCATTCCTCGCCCATCCACAGCATCGGGATCTGCGGCGCCAGGAGCAGGCCGGCGCGGGCCAGCGCGAGTTTCTGCGGGTCGGCGAGCGCGCTCAACCGCTCGCCCAGCGCCCGGTTGCCGACCTGATCGTGGTTCTGCAGGAACGTCACGAAGGCCGAGGGTGGCAGGTGGGCGGACGGCTCGCCGCGGGGATGGTTGTCGAGGGTCTTGAACGGCTCGCCCTGGTAGGCGAAGCCCTCGGCGAGGCTGCGGGCGAGGCGCTCGAAGGGCTTGTCGGCGAAGCTCTCGTAGTAGCCGGCCTCCTCGCCGGTGAGCAGGACGTGCCAGCCGTGATGGAGGTCGTCGGCCCATTGCGCGCTGTGGCCGATCGCCCGGCCGGATTCGTCGCGGGCGAGCCAGCGGGCCTGGTTGGCCTCGTTCTCCAGCATCAGGTGGACGTGCCGGTCCGGCAGGGCGGCGCGGATGCGCTGCGACAGCTCGGCGATGAAGTGGGTCTCCGAATCGTCCTGGATCGCATGGACGGCGTCGAAGCGCAGGCCGTCGAAATGGAATTCGTCCAGCCAGTACAGCGAGTTGTGGACGAAGAAGTCCCGCACCACCGGGCCGGAGGTCTCGCCGTCGAAGTTGATGCCGGCGCCCCACGGGGTCTGGTGGCGGTCGGTGAAGAAGCTCTTGGCGTAGGCGTGGAGATAGTTCCCGGCCGGGCCGAAGTGGTTGTAGACCACGTCCAGGATGACCATCAGGCCGAGGGAATGCGCCTTGTCGATCAGGCGCTTGAGGTCGTCGGGGGTGCCGTAGGCGGAATCCGGCGCGTAGGGCAGCACGCCGTCGTAGCCCCAGTTGCGGCTGCCCTTGAAGTCGGCGAGCGGCAGCAGCTCGATCGCGGTGACGCCGAGGTCGCGCAGATCCTCCAGCTTCTCGGCGAGGCCGGCATAGGTGCCGGCCGGAGTCGCGGTGCCGACATGCACCTCGTAGATCACCGCCTCTTCCCAGGGGCGGCCGGTCCAGGCTTCGTCCCCCCACGCGAAGGCGCCGGGATCGACGATCTCGCTCGGGCCCGACACGTCCTCCGGCTGGAAGCGCGAGGCGGGATCCGGCACCACGAGGTCGCCGTCGATGCGGTAGCCGTAGCGGCCGCCGGCCTTCGCCCCCGGAACCGTGAGGCGATACCAGCCGCCCTCCCCTGCCGCCATCGCGTGCTCGGTCCCGTCGAGCACGAGCGCGACGCGCTCGGCGCTCGGCGCCCAGAGGGCGAAGCGCACCCCCTCCGGCCCGATCTCTGCGCCAAATGGCATGCTGTGGGCGCGCCGCATCGGGCCACCATCCTTCCGGTCGGGCTCACGGGTTCATGCCGGGGGGCACTGACACAAGAAACCCTCCGGCCCCGCTTGGTTCCGGCCCGCGAGCGAGCCTGAACCGCCCGCCGGCAGGTATGGCGGGGCGACGTTACGGCAACCGCCTCACGGCCGCGCTTCGACGGTTTTCCCCGCTCTCCCGCCCGGGCGCGACAGCACCAGGAGCGAGCGCCCGTCGAGGACGAGGCTGCCGCCGGCCGCGAGGGCGAGCTTGTCCCGCGGCCGGCCGTCGGCGCTCCGGGTGTCGAAGACCGCGCTCCACGGCCCGCCGACGACGCGGGCCAGGGTGAATTCGCGAGGGTCGGGATCGGCGTTGGCAAGCAGCAGCAGGCGGCGTCCGTCCGGGGCGTCGTTGCCGATCTGCATGCCGAAGGCGCGCCGGCGCGAATCGCCCCAGTCGGCGTCGCCCATCTCTGTGCCGTCGGGGGCGAGCCAGTGGACGTCTCTCAGCCCCGCCGCCACCGTCTCGCCGGTGAGGAAGTGGCGCCGCCGCAGCGCCCGGTGGTCCCGGCGCAGGGCGAGCAGGTTGCGCACGAACTCGGCGAGCGCCGGGTCGCCGCCGTCGTTCGACCAGTCGACCCACGAGGTCGCGTTGTCCTGGCAATAGGCGTTGTTGTTGCCGCCCTGGCTGCGCGAGCGCTCGTCGCCCATCAGCAGCATCGGCACGCCCTGGGCGAGCAGGATCGTGGCGAGCAGGTTGCGCTTCTGGCGTGCCCGCACCGCCAGGATGGCGGGATCGCCGGTCGGCCCCTCGACGCCGTAATTGCGCGAGACGTTGTGGCCGTGGCCGTCGCGGTTGCCCTCGCCGTTGGCCTCGTTGTGCTTCGTCTCGTAGGCGACGACGTCGGCCAGCGTATAGCCGTCGTGGGAGGCGATGAAGTTGACGCTCGCCGACGGGCCCCGCCCGGACGCGGAAAAAATCTCCTTGGAGCCGGTGAGGCCCTGGGTCAGCTTCGGCAACTGGCCGTCGTCGCCGCGCCAGAAGCCGCGGGCGGCGTCGCGGAACTGGTCGTTCCAGTCGCTCCACCCGACCGGGAATCCGCCGAGCTGGTAGCCGCCCATGCCGAGGTCCCACGGCTCGGCGATGAGCTTGACCCGCGACAGCACCGGGTCCTGGGCCATCGCCTGCAGCACCGCCGCCCGCGGGGTGAAGTCGTGGGGCGAGCGGGCGAGGGTCGAGGCGAGGTCGAACCGGAAGCCGTCGATCCCGTACGCCTCGACCCAGTGGCGCAGGGAATCGAGCACCATCTGCATCACCCGCGGATGCGCCACGTCGAGGCTGTTGCCGCAGCCGGTGCAGTCGATGTCCTCGCGCGGGTCGTCGGGGCGCAGCTTGTAGTAGCTCGCGTTGTCGACGCCGCGGAACGACAGGCTCGGCCCGGTGCGGCCGGCCTCGCAGGTGTGGTTGTAGACGACGTCGACCAGCACCTCGATCCCGGCGGCGTGGAGCTGGCGGATCGCCGCCTTGAGGCCCGGAATGCCTGCGGGTCCGAGATAGCGCGGCTCGGGCGCGAAGTAGTTCAGCGGCGAGTAGCCCCAGAAGTTGCTCAGGCCCTTGTCGACGAGGAAGCGGTCGTCGACGAAGGCCTGGATCGGCAGCAATTCGAGCGCGGTGACGCCGAGCTTCACGAGGTGATCGACGATCGCCGGGTGGCCGAGGGCGGCGTAGCTGCCCCGCCACGGCACCGGCACGCCCGGATGGGTCTGGGTCAGGGCGCGGACATGGGCCTCGTAGATCACGGTGTCGACCATCGGCCGGCGCAGGGGCGGGTCGTCGCGGATTTCGGCGTCGGGCGCCGTCACGATGCCCTTGGGCATCATCGCGGCACTGTCGCGGCGGTCGGGGACGTCGTCGCGCGGGCCCCCGCGCCGGTAGGCGTAGAGCGCGTCGTGCCAGCGCACCCGCCCGTGCAGCTCGCGGGCGTACGGATCGAGCGCCAGCTTGTGGTGGTTGAAGCGGTGGCCGCGGGCGGGCTCCCAGGGGCCGTGGACGCGATAGCCGTAGAGCTGGCCCGGCAGCACCCCGGCGAGGTAGCCGTGCCAGACGTCGTCGGTCCGGCGCGGCAGCCGGATCGCGTCGGTCTGGGTGCGGCCGGTCGGGTCGAACAGGCACAGCTCGACCGCGGTGGCGTGGGCCGAGAACAGCGCGAAGTTGACGCCGCGCCCGTCGAAATGGGCGCCCAGGGGCGCGGGCGCGCCGTCGTCGAGTGCGAACATGCCGATGCCGTCCATCGCCTGAGGGAACCCGATCGGTTGCCCATCGGCGCGCAACGGTCAAGGCGGCCATCCGGCGTCGTCAACCGGGCTCGTCGCGCTCGGCGCCCTCCTCCCGGTACAGGGCGGCGCTCACCGCCCGGGACAGGTCGAGGTAGCGCTGGCCGAGTTCCTCGAGATCCTCGGCCAGCATCTCGGAGGCGCCGCCGAGGCGGCAGGCGAGATCCACCAGTCGGCGATGGAGCGGCAGGTCGGAAGCGACGCGATTCCTGAAGTAGTCCGGGACGCCGCGGGCGAGGGCCGCGGCCTCGTCGGCGGTCGGGTGGGCGTCCGGGGTCGGATCGAGGTCTGGCATGAGGTCCGAGAGAATCGAGCGCCGGAACGGGCCGGCTCCGGGGAGGCGTCAGCGGTCGGCGGGCGCCCACGGCGCCGGCCCCTCGCCCGGTCGCTCCGCGGGCGCTTCCAGGGCCGGCCCGGCAAGCCCGTAGACCGCGAGCGTCGTCGCGGCGGTATCCGGCGTCAGCCGGGCGTAGATCGGCATCAGGGGCTTGCCGTCGTAGGGAAACGGCAGCGCCAGGGGCTCGACGTCCCAGCCGATCGAGATCAGGCGCTCGACGATGATCGGGTGGGTCTGGACCAGCAGGCCGTCGAGGCCGAGCCGCTCGGCGGCCTCGGCGACGGCGGCGAACTGGTAGCCGCTGATCGGGTCGAGGGCGCGCGTCCCGTCGCGCTTCCACGGCGCGGCGGCGCAGCGGGTCCATTCGTAGATGTGCGGACCGGTCGGGGCGACGGCGCCCTGGAGGATCTGCGGGTAGACGTGGCTCTGGAGGTGCGGGCGCGTCGTAGCCAGCAGGCGGGCGTAGGAGACCACCTCGTCCCCGTCGAGCCCGACGAGGTGGACGCAGTCCGGCCCGTCGAACGCGTCGATCTCGCGGCCGTCCGGCCGGCGCAGGGCCTCCCACTTCAGATGATCGACGAAGAAACGGTGCCGGAAACGGAAAACTCTTTCCATGAGATCGGCGTGATGCCTGCCGTATCGGCCTTCGATCATCTGGATCATGCGACGTCTCCCCGGTTCCGCGGGGAGTTGTCTCCGATCGACCGTGCGGCGGGTATTCCGTAAATTTACGGGAGCGCGGGGCCGCGGACTTGAGAGACGGGCGCCGTACCGGCATGACGCCGGGTTCGCACTCAGCCGTTGACGCCCGTCACTCGATCAGGCCCCGGCGCATCGCTTCGGCGATGAGTTGCACGCGGTTCACGGCCTTGAGCTTCTTCGCCGCCGACGCGAGATAGCACTCGACGGTGCGCTGCGACAGCGACAGGATCTCGGAGGTTTCCCAGCCGGTCTTGCCGGCCGCCGCCCATCTCATGCACTCGATCTCGCGTTGCGAGCAGCGCCCGGCGGCGCCGCGCTCGGGCGCCGCCGCCGCCTCGGAGCGCAGGGACGCCGCCTTCGAGAAGGCGTAGACCGCGATCATGTGCAGGCCGGCCCGGGCGTCGTCCGACAGGTCGAGCCGGGCGGCACCGAAGCTGACGCCCGCCTCGCGCCCGTCGATACGGTGGACCGGCACGCAGTAGCCGTCGACGAGCCCGAAGGACGGCGCCTCGTTCATGACCCGGGCGGGCCCCGGATCGGACCGGTCGTAGGCCACCTCGCTCCAGACGAACGGATCGATGGTGTGGCGGATGTGCTCGATCACCGGATCGATGCGGACGTAGTCCCGCTCGATGTAACGCTGTGCCCAGTCCAGCGGCCAGCCGACCAGGAGCGAACAATCGGCCAGGAGCTCGCTGGGTCTCTGAGGCAGTCCAGTCACGATGAACGAATCGTAGCCGAAATCGCCGCCGGCGCTCTGCAACTCCTGGAACAGCTGCTCGCTGGTCTCGGCTCGCTTGAGGCGATGAACGACGTCGAAGGAGATCTGCCGTATGGTATCCACAGCCTGGCCCGGGAGGAGCGCGCCGGCATCGGCCACTCAGTACAATTTTTGGTTGACGCTACTGGATTTTCGGCGGATTCGCTACCTGAAACAGCCGCGTCATGCGGCGCGGCGCCGGTGGCGCCGGACAGGGGGCAACCACGTGACACCAGAGCGGGACGCGGCGATGTCCATCGCCGATCGGGTGCGGTCGGCCCGGCGGGCCCGGCGCATCTCGATCGCCGAGCTCGCCGGGCGGATCGGCGTCTCGTCGAACCAGATCTCCAAGTACGAATCCGGCCACAACTCGATCAGCGCCGGCCTGCTGTGGTCGATCGCGAGCGCGCTCCAGACGCCGATCGAATATTTCTTCCCCGAGCCGGAGCGGGGTGCTCCCGCGGTCGAGACAGAGACCGGCGACGCCCGCGCCCAGCTCGTCGCCGCCTTCGACCGGATCGCCGATCCGGCCCTGCGCGACCACCTCGTCGCCCTTGCGCTGGCGCTGGCCGACCGGAACGGGTGATACCGAAGGTCATGGAAAATGACCTTCGGTATGATACGATTCCCGGACGATCATCCGGTTTCCAATCGATCGCTTCTGGCAACCCCGGCGGGATCGCTTCCGCGATGCGGCAACCGGCTTCGCTCATGCGTGTGGAGCCTCCGGCTTCACCGCGCGGGCTGGCGATACGCAATCCGGACAATGACTTCCGGATTGCGGATCAATGCAGGATCTGGCTCAGGAACAGCCGGGTCCGCTCGTGCTGCGGGTTGCGGAAGAAGGCGTCGGGGGTGTTGACCTCGACGACCTGCCCCTCGTCCATGAAGATCACCCGGTCGGCGACCTGCCGGGCGAAACCCATCTCGTGGGTCACGCACAGCATGGTCATGCCCTCGTCGGCGAGGCCGACCATGGTGTCGAGCACCTCCTTGACCATCTCGGGGTCGAGCGCCGAGGTCGGCTCGTCGAACAGCATGATCTTCGGGCTCATGCACAGCGAGCGCGCGATGGCGACCCGCTGCTGCTGCCCGCCCGAGAGCTGGCCCGGATACTTGCTCGCCTGATGCGGGATCTTGACCCGGGTGAGGTAGCGCATCGCCAGTTCCTCGGCCTGGGCCTTCGGCATCTTCTTCACCCAGATCGGGGCGAGGGTGCAGTTCTCCAGCACGGTGAGATGCGGGAACAGGTTGAAGTGCTGGAAGACCATGCCGACCTCGCGGCGGATCTCGTCGATCTTCTTGAGGTCGTTGGTCAGTTCGATGCCGTCGACGACGATCCGGCCGGCCTGATGCTCCTCGAGCCGGTTGATGCAGCGGATCAGGGTCGACTTGCCCGAGCCCGAAGGCCCGCAGATGACGATGCGCTCGCCCTTGCGCACCGTCAGGTCGACGTCGCGCAGGACGTGGAAGGCGCCGTACCACTTGTTGACGCGGTCGAGGGTCACGACGGTCGGCGCCGCGGCGAGGCGCGTCACCGAGGTGTTGGCCGGGGCGAGGTCCGGATCGATCTCCGGCAGGGCTTGAGCGGTCATGGAGGTCACCGTGCGTGGCTGGCCGACAGGCGCCGCTCGACGAAGCGGGAGTAGCGCGACATGCCGAAGCAGAACAGGAAGTAGAACAGGGCCGCGAAGGCGTAGCCGGTCACGCTCACCGTCGGGGCGGCCCAGTTCGGGTCGACGCGGGCCGACTCGATCGTGCGGATGAAGTCGAAGATGCCGACGATCGAGACCAGCGTCGTGTCCTTGAACAGTGCGATGTAGCTGTTGACGATGCCCGGGATCACGATGCGCAGGGCCTGCGGCAGGATCACGAGGCGCATCGTCAGCCACGGACCGAGGCCGAGGGACATCGCGCCCTCGAACTGGCCCCGCGGCATCGCCTGGAGGCCGCCGCGGACGATCTCGGCCATGTAGGCCGAGGAGAACAGCGCGATGCCGACGAGGGGGCGCACCAGCCGGTCGACGGTGACGTCGCCGGGCAGGAACAGCGGCAGCATCACGTTGGCCATGAACAGCACGGTGATGAGCGGCACGCCGCGCCAGAACTCGATGAAGATGACGCAGACGAGCCGCACCACCGGCAGGCGCGAGCGCCGCCCGAGGGCGAGCAGCACCCCGAACGGCAGCGAGACGACGATGCCGACGAGGGAGACGACGATCGTCACCAGCATGCCGCCCCACAGCGAGGTCGGCACCGCGGGGAGCCCCAGCGCCGGCACGCCGGCGAGGAGCGCGTAGGAGGCGAGCGGGAAGACGACGAAGAAGTACGCCGCGCCGAGGTCGCGGCGCGGGGCGTCGAGCCACAGCATCCAGGCGAGGCCGAAAGCCAGCAGGGCGAAGAACACGTCGGCCCGCCAGCGCGCCTCGATCGGGTACGAGCCGTAGACGAAGTAGTTGATCTTGTTCGCCACGAAGGCCCAGCAGGCGCCGACCGGGCGGCCGAGCACCTCCGGCCGGCAGGCGTCGCGGTTCTCGCCGGTCCAGACCGCGTCGAAGACCAGGAACCGCAGCAGCGGCGGCAGAATCAGGGCGAGCAGCAGGACGGCCGCGAGGGTGAGCGCGGTGCTGGTGAGGCTGGAGAACAGGTTGCGGCGGATCCAGGCGACCGGCCCGCCGACCAGGGCCGGCGGCGGCGCCGCCGGGACCGGGTCGCGGCGGACGAAGGGCTGCGCCAGGAGGCCGGAGGAGGCGGTCATCGCGGCGGCTCCTCAGCGTTCCACCAGCGCGACGCGCCGGTTGTAGAGGTTCATGACGGAGGCCGTGACGAGGCTGATGGTGAGGTAGACCGCCATCGTGATCGCCACCACCTCGACCGCTTGGCCCGTCTGGTTGAGGACCGTGCCCATGAAGATCTGCACGAGGTCGGGGTAGCCGACCGCGACGGCGAGCGACGAGTTCTTGGTCAGGTTGAGGTACTGGCTGGTCAGCGGCGGCACGATCACCCGCATCGCCTGCGGGATGACGACGAGGCGTAGCGTGGTGCCGGACTGCAGGCCGAGCGCCCGCGCCGCCTCGCGCTGGCCGCGCGACACCGCCTGGATGCCGGCCCGCACCACCTCGGCGATGAAGGCGGCGGTGTAGATCACCAGCCCGAGCACCAGGGCGACGAATTCCGGGTAGAGCTGCAGGCCGCCGCGCAGGTTGAAGGTGCCCTTCACCGGCAGCTCGAAGGTCACCGGGGCGAGGCCGAGCAGCGCCAGCAGCCCCCAGACGGCGAGCGGCAGGCCCAGCACGAGCAGGGCGGCCACGCGCCGGACCGGCAGGCGCCGCCCGGTGCGCCGCTGCACCCGGCCGGCATGGATCCGGAACGCGACCGCGCCGGCGATGCCGAGCGCCAGCACCAGGGGCAGCGCCCAGGCGTCGGCGGCGAGCAGGGGCCTGGGGAGGAACAGCCCGCGCTGGTTGAGGAACACCGAGCCCGGCAGGGCGTAGCTGTCGCGGGCCGAGGGCAGCGCCGACAGCACGGCGATGTACCAGAACAGCAGTTGCAGCAGCAGCGGGATGTTGCGGATCACCTCGATGTAGATCTCGGCCAGCCGCGCGACGATCCAGTTCTCGGACAGCCGGGCGATGCCGACGAGGAAGCCGAGGATCGTCGCGAGCACGATGCCGATCGCCGCGACCATCAGGGTGTTGATGAGGCCGACCACGAAGGCGGCGCCGTAGGTCGAGGAGGCGGCGGCGAACGGGATCAGCGACTGGTTGACGTCGAACCCGGCGGTGTTGCCGAGGAAGCCGAAGCCCGAGGCGATGCGGGCGTTGCGCAGGTTGTCGGCGGCGTTGTCGATCGCGGTCCAGGCCAGAAGGCCGACGACGACCAGCAGCAGGAGCTGGTAGGCGGCGCCGCGGATGCGCGGATCGTAGAGCGGCGAGACCTTCGGCGAGGAGCGCGGGGTCGCCGGAGCGGGCGTCTGCACGGGTATGGGCTCCGTCGTGAGGGCCGGCCGGGCTCGCGGCCCGGCCGGACGAAAGCCGTCAGCGGATCGGCGGGCCGTACTGGAGGCCGCCCTTCGACCACAGGGCGTTGAGGCCGCGCTGGATCTTCAGCGGCGAGCCCTGGCCGACGTTGCGCTCGAACACCTCGCCGTAATTGCCGACGAGCTTGACGATCCGGTAGGCCCAGTCGCTGGTCAGGCCGATCGCCTCGCCGTACTTGCCCTCGGTGCCGAGGATGCGCTTCACGTCGGGATTGTCGGACGACTTCATCTGATCGACGTTGGCCTGGGTGATCCCGGCCTCCTCGGCGTTCAGCATGGCGTAGTGGGTCCAGCGCACGATGTCGGCCCACTGGGCGTCGCCCTGGCGCACCGCCGGGGCGAGCGGCTCCTTCGAGATGATCTCCGGCAGCACGACGTTGTCGTCGGGCGCCGTGGCGCGCAGGCGCTCGGAGTAGAGGCCCGAAGCGTCGGTGGTGAAGGCGTCGCAGCGGCCGGAATCGTAGGCCTTGAAGGTCTCGTCGGCGCTCGCGAAGGCGACGACCTCGTATTTCAGCTTGTTGGCGCGGAAGTAGTCGGCGAGGTTGAGCTCGGTCGTGGTGCCCTGCTGGGTGCAGATCGAGGCGCCGTCGAGCTGCTTGGCCGAGGTGACGCCGAGCTTCTTCTTCACCATGAAGCCCTGGCCGTCGTAGAAGTTGACCGCCGGGAAGTCGAGGCCGAGGGTGGTGTCGCGCGACATCGACCACGTGGAGTTGCGCGACAGGATGTCGACCTCGCCCGATTGCAGCGCGGTGAAGCGGTCCTTGGCCGAGAGCGGGATGAAGCGGACCTTGGTCGGGTCGTTGAAGATCGCCGCGGCGAGCGCCCGGCAGAAATCGACGTCGAGGCCGGTCCAGCGTCCCTGCGCGTCCGGCACGCCGAAGCCGGCGAGCGCGGGATTCGACCCGCAGGCGAGATAGCCCTTCTGCTTGACCCCGGTGAGCGTGGCCTGCGCCTGGGCCGCGCCGCCGAACAGGCACAGGCCGAGCCCCAGGGCGAGGGCCGCTTTGATGATCGTCATCCGGTTTCCGTCTCGTTCGAACGAATGAAGAGGCGCCGGGGCGCCCGTGGTAAGTGCCTAAGCAAGTGGCATTCCAACGGTGTGCCTCGATCCGGTCAAGTGCTAACGAAACGCGCTCAACAGCCGGAGCGGTTTCGCCGCAGGACGTTGCCGGCACGGCCCGGAACGCGCCGTTAACCACGATCGTGTTGACTGCCCCCGGTGCGGCCAGTGGGGGACGACGCCGGTGCGGCGTCGCGGGTGGACGATGGCGTGGTGGCAAAGCGTTGCGGTCGGGCTCGTCCTCGTCGCGGTCGGGGCCTGCACGCGTGCCCCGCCGCCGCAGGGCTGGGCCGATCTGTCGGCCCCGCCGGTCCAGGCCTTCGCCGCGACCCGGTCGCCCGACCCCGACCCGGCGCCGTGGACCCGCCTCGCGCGGGTCTCCGCCGCCGACCCGATGATGGTCGATCCGTTCGCGGCCCTCCTGCGGTCCTCCACCGACCGGCGACGGTGGGCGCGGCAGGTGCCGACCGACTACGCCACGCTGGTGTGGAAGCCCGGCGGCCTCGTCTCGGCCGGCGCGACGCCGGGGGAGACGGGCCGGCCGCAGACGCCCTCGCCCGACAGCCAGGTGGTGCTGTCCCGGCTGGAGAAGGCGCTGTCGGTCTCGGTCAAGCCGATCTGTCGCGGCTGCTGACGGCCGCGGCTTGACGGCGACGGCACCGGCGGGCGAGGTCGGGCGCAGTCTTCCGTCGACCCGCAGGCCCGATGAGCATCACCCCTCCCCGCGATCCGAGCCGCCTCGGCGAGCGCACCCGCCTCGTCCATGCCGGGCGCGACCCGTCGGCCCAGCACGGCTTCGTCAACACGCCGATCTACCGCGGCTCGACGGTGCTGTTCCCGTCCTACGACGACCTCCAGCACCGCCGGGCGGAGTACACCTACGGCACCGCCGGCACCCCGACGATCCGGGCCCTCGAAGCGGCCTGGACCGAGCTGTCGGGCGCCGCCGGCACGGTGCTGACGCCCTCGGGCCTCGCCGCCGTCACGGTCGGGCTGCTCGCCTGCCTCAAGGCCGGCGACCACCTGCTGGTGACCGATTCCGCTTACCGGCCGACCCGGGTGTTCTGCGACGGGTTCCTGGCCCGGTTCGGGGTCGAGACGACCTACTACGACCCGCTGGTCGGGGCCGGCCTCGCCGACCTGATGCGCGAGAACACCACCGCGGTCCTGACCGAGGCGCCGGGCTCGCAGAGCTTCGAGATGCAGGACATCCCGGCCATCGCCGCGGCCGCCCACGCCCGGGGCGCCGCCGTGCTGATGGACAACACCTGGGCGACGCCGCTGCTGTTCTCGGCCCACGAGCGCGGGGTCGACATCGTGATCGAGGCCGGCACCAAGTACCTGTCGGGCGGCTCCGACCTGCTGCTCGGCCTCACCTCGGCCAATGCCCGGTACTGGCCGGCCCTGCGGCGCACCTTCGACCAGTTCGCGATGTGCGCCGGCGCCGAGGACGTGTTCCTCGCCCTGCGCGGGCTGCGCACGATGTCCCTGCGCCTGCGCGAGCACGAGCGCCAGGGCCTCGCGATGGCCGAGTGGCTGCGCGACCGGCCCGAGGTCGCCCGGGTGCTGCACCCGGCCCTGCCGGAGGATCCCGGCCACGCGATCTGGAAGCGCGACTTCAAGGGCGCGTCGGGGCTGTTCTCGGTGGTGCTGAACCCGGTCCCGGAGGCCGCCGTCGCGGCGATGCTCGATGGGCTCGAACTGTTCGGGATGGGGTTCTCGTGGGGCGGCTTCGAGAGCCTCGTGATCCCGTTCGACTGCAAGCCCTACCGCACCGCCACCGCCTGGGCGCCGGGCGGTCCGGGCCTGCGTTTCCAGATCGGGCTCGAGGATCTCGACGACCTCAAGCGCGACCTCGATGCCGGCTTCGCCCGGCTGCGGGCTGCGGGCTGAGGTCCGGGCGGCCCAGGATCCCGGCGCCGCGGGGGCGCCGCCCCTACCCTCTCGGCACCGTCTCGACCACCGACGGCCGGTCGGCATGGGCGTCGCGGAAGGCGGCGAGCCGCGGGGCGATCCCGCGCCAGTCCTCGCCGGGGAAGCGGAACACGAGGTAGTCGAGCGCCGTGATCGCCGCGATGCCGGCGAGGTCGAGGGCGCCGCCCTGGCCGTCCGGCAGCGCCGCGTCGAGGCGGGCGAGGCCGTCATGCATCGTGCGGTGGCGCTTGCGCCCGACGAGGTGGGTGTCGAAGTCGGGATTCGACTTGCGCCCGATGATGACCGCGACGGCGGCGTCGAACACGCCGACCGCGAGCCCGGCCCGCGACAGGGCGGCGTCGTCGCCGAACAGGGGAGGCTCGGGCCGCAGCGTCTCGAGGTGGCGCAGGATCAGCATCGCCTCGGTCAGCCGGGCGCCGTCCGCGGTCACGAAGGCCGGGACGCGCCCGGCCGGGTTGGCGTCGAGGAAGGCCGGGTCGTCGGCCCAGGCGTCGACGAACCGGGTCTCGACCGTCCCGGCGAGCCCCTTCTCGTGCAGCGCCATCCGCACGACGCGCACGAAGGGCGAGGTCGGGTTGGCAAACAGCGTCGTCATGGAAAAATCCTCCCTCAGCCCGCGGTCAGCGGGCAGCCGCTCTTTTCGGCCGGAGTGAACAGCGTGTCGCCGGGAATGGTCTCGACGATGCGGTACAGGTCGGCCTTGCTCTTCGAGTCCTTCGGGCTCTTCACCTCGACGAGGTACATGTCCATCACCACGCGGCCGTTCTTCTGGATGCGCGGGTTGCTCAGGATCCCGTCGGTGATCGGCATCTCCTTCATCGCCTTGTCGACCGCGGCGGCGTCGTCCGTCCCGGCCTTCTCGACCGCCCGGAGGTAGTGCAGGGTCGAGACGTAGGCCACCGCGTGGCCCATGGTCGGCACCACGTTGCCGTTGCGGGCCATCAGTTTCTTCGCGAAGGCGCGGCTCGGATCGTTGGCGTCCCAGTAGAAGTTCACCGCCATGCGGATGCCCTGGGCCACGTCGAGGCCGAGCGCCACGGTGTTGTTGGTGAAGACCAGCATCGCCACCACCTTCGAGGTGATGCCGAATTCCCGCGCCTGCTTGATCGTGTTGACGAGGTCCGGCCCGGCATTGGCGAGCCCGATCACGTCGGCGCCGGACGACTGGGCCTGGATGAGCTGCGACGACAGGTCGGTGGCGCCGAGCGGGTGGCGGATCTCGCCGACGACGCTGCCGCCGGCGGCCTTCACGGCCTTGCTGGCATCAGCCGCGAGGCCGTGGCCGAACACGTAGTCGGCGGTGATGAAGTACCAGGACTTGCCGCCGCCCTGGACCACGGCGCCGGCCACCGCCTTGGCGAGCTCGCCGGTCGAGGGCGTCCACTGCGTGCCGTAGGGCGAGCAGCCCGCTCCCGAGAACTGCGAGGCGTAGCCGCCGGTCACCAGCGTGGTGACCTTGCGCTCCCTGGCGTAGGACTGGACCGCGAGCCCGACCGAGCTGGCGCCGCCGAGCACCAGCGCCGAGACGCCGCGCTGGTCGACGAGCTGGCGGGCCAGCGACGAGCCGATGTCGGGTTTGTTCTGGTGGTCGACGCCGGTCACCTCGATCGGCCGGCCGAGCACCTTGCCGCCGAAATCCTCGACCGCGAGCTGGGTCGCCAGCACCATGTTCGGGCCGCCATTGCCCGAATACATGCCCGACAGGTCCTCGACCACTCCGATGCGCAGCGGCGTCTGGGCGAACGCCCCGGTCCCCGGGCCGAGGAGCGCGGCCAGGGAGCCGGCCAAGGAGCCGGCGACGGTGAACAGGCGGCGTGTCATCCCTACGGACATCGGCGATCCCTCCTTGGAGCGTTTCCTCTCGCGGCATGCCTCGTTGAGGTCCGTCGCCGGACACCGGGGATGCTCGCGGAACGCCGCGATATCGGCGTCCGGACCGATCGCCGTCAAATACTTTAGGGATGCATGTGCCATATGTTTCGCCGATGGCACCGGCGGCCGGAAGACGAGCCCGGCGCGAGCCATACATTTCGGCTCTTGCAGGCGCATGCCGATTGTATTGGACTTGGGTCCGTCGGGGGATCATCACCCCGGCCAATCGCGGCCGGCAGGGCCGCCAGCATGCGGCCGGTCGGGCCGACAAGGGAGGACGGCATGAACGCCCATCGGCATCCTTTCGGCGCCACCGCGCCCGTCGCCCTCGCGCCGGGAGCGTGACGATGACTCCTCACGCTCAGGACAAGCCCCTCTCGGGCCTGCTGGTGGTGGCGCTGGAACAGGCGGTGGCGGCGCCCTACTGCTCGTCGCGCCTCGCCGATGCCGGCGCCCGGGTCATCAAGATCGAGCGGCCGGAGGGCGACTTCGCCCGCGGCTACGACGCCTCGGTCAACGGTTTGGCGAGCTACTTCGTCTGGCTCAACCGCGGCAAGGAGAGCCTCGTCGCCGACATCAAGGACCCGGACGACGCGCGCCTGCTGCACGCGATCCTGGAGCGGGCCGACGTGTTCATCCAGAACCTCGCGCCGGGCGCCGCCGCCCGCGCCGGGTTCGGCAGCGAGGCCCTGCGCGAGCGCCACCCGCGGCTCGTCACCGTCGACGTCACCGGCTACGGGCGGGGCCATTCCTACGCCGAGATGAAGGCCTACGACCTGCTGGTCCAGGCCGAGAGCGGGCTCGCGGCGATCACCGGGCACCCGGCCGGGCCGGGGCGGGTCGGCGTGTCGGTCTGCGACATCGCCTGCGGGATGGCGGCGCATGCGGCGGTGCTCGAGGCGCTGATCGCCCGCGGCATCACCGGCCGGGGCGCGCGGCTGGAGGTGAGCCTGTTCGACGGCATGGCCGACTGGATGAACGTGCCGCTGCTCTACACCGAGGGCACCGGGCGGGCGCCGGAGCGGGTCGGGCTCGCCCACCCGTCGATCTGCCCCTACGGCGCCTTCCCGACCGCCGACGGCGCGCTGGTGCTGATCTCGATCCAGAACGAGCGCGAGTGGCGCCGGTTCTGCGCCGAGTTCCTCGGCGATCCCGACCTGCCGTCGCGGGAGGGCTTCGAGAGCAACAACGCGCGCGTCGCCAACCGGCCGGCGGTCGATGCGGTGGTGGCGGCGGTCTTCGCCCGGCTCGACCGGGCGGCGGCGGCCGACCGGCTGCGGGCGGCGGGCACCGCCTACGGCTTCGTCAACGGCGCCGCCGACCTGTCGTCCCACCCGGCCCTGCGCCGGGTCAGCGTCGAGACCCCGGCCGGGACCGCCTCGATCGTGGCGCCGCCGGCCCTGCGCGACGGGCAGGCGCCGGTGCTCGGCCCGGTGCCGGCGATCGGCGAGCACAGCGAGACGATCCGGCGCGAATTCGCGACGCGCGCCGCCTGAGCGGAGGACGCCATGGCCACCATTCGCGAACAGGATCTGGTCGTCTCGATCGCGGACGCCCTGCAGTTCATCTCGTACTACCACCCGGCCGACTACGTCCGGAATCTCGTCGCGGCGTGGCGGCGCGAGGAGAGCCCGGCCGCCCGGGACGCGATGGCGCAGATCCTGGTCAATTCCCGCATGGCGGCGCTCGGCCGCCGGCCGATCTGCCAGGACACCGGCACCGCCCAGGTCTTCGTCAAGGTCGGCCTCGGCGCCCGGATCGACAGCCGGCGCTCGCTGCAGGAGATCGTCGACGAGGGCGTGCGGCAGGCGTGGCGCACCGAGCGCAACCCGCTGCGCGCCTCCGTCGTCTCCGACCCGCTGTTCTCCCGCCGCAACACCGGCGACAACACCCCCGCCATGCTCCATGTCGAGATGGTGGCCGGCGACACGGTCGAGGTCCACGTCGCCGCCAAGGGCGGCGGCTCCGAGAACAAGGCGAAGTTCGCGCCCCTCAACCCGAGCGACTCGGTCGCCGACTGGGTGGTGCGCACCGTCGAGACCCTCGGCGCCGGCTGGTGCCCGCCCGGCCTGATCGGCCTCGGAATCGGCGGCTCGCCCGACAAGGCGATGACGCTGGCCAAGCTGTCGCTGCTCGATCCGATCGACCTGCCGGAGATCCGCGCCCGCGGCCCGTCCTCGCGCGAGGAGGACTTGCGGCTGGAGATCTGCGACCGCATCAACGCGCTCGGCATCGGCGCGCAGGGGCTCGGCGGGCTCACCACCGTGCTCGACGTGAAGATCCGCACCTTCCCGGTCCACGCCGCCTCGCTGCCCGTCGCCCTGATCCCGCAATGCGCCGCCGACCGGCACGTCCATTTCGTCCTCGACGGCAGCGGGCCGGCCTCGTTCGAGCCCCCCTCCCCCGACCTGTGGCCCGACGACATCCGGGCGGCGGGACCGGCCGGGCGGCGGGTCGACCTCGACCGGCTCACCCGCGAGGAGGTCGCCGGCTGGCGCGCCGGCGAGACGCTGCTGCTCTCGGGCCGGCTGCTGACCGGGCGCGACGCCGCCCATCTGCGCCTCACCCGGATGCTGGAGGCCGGCGAGAACCTGCCGGTCGATCTGCGCGACCGGGCGATCTACTACGTCGGCCCGGTCGACGCGGTCGGCGACGAGGCGGTGGGTCCCGCCGGCCCGACCACCGCGACCCGGATGGACAAGTTCCTCGAACCGATCCTGTCGCGGACCGGCCTGCTGGTGATGGTCGGCAAGGCCGAGCGCGGCCCCGCCGCGGTCGAGACCATCGCCCGGCACGGCTGCGCCTATCTCATCGCGGTGGGAGGGGCGGCCTATCTGGTGTCGCAGGCGATCCGCGCGTCGCGGGTCCTCGCCTTCGCGGATCTCGGCATGGAGGCGATCCACGAATTCGTCGTCGCCGACATGCCGGTGACGGTGGCGGTCGATTCCGCCGGCACCTCGATCCACCGCGACGGCCCCGCCCGCTGGCGCCGCCCGGCGCCCCGGGAGCCGGTGCCGGCGTGAGCCGGGGGCTCCGGTCCATCGCCGGAGCTCCAGATAGTGAGGGAGCGGTGTTTGGGCGACGGAAGGCTTGCGAGTCCCAGTTGAGACGTCGCCCACAGGCTCATTCCCATAATCTAATCCAAGCTCTTGATCCCCTCTCCCGGGTGGGAGAGGGGTAGGGGTGAGGGTGGAGACGGCGCCGGATTGAACGCCGAGCGTCGAGCTATGCAGCTCAACACTTGGTAATTTATACTGAAGCCGAGCCACCCTCACCCCTGTCCCCTCTCCCACTCGGGAGAGGGGGACCCGCGATCCATCGAACACTGCCTTCGACACACGAGGACCCGGCACAGGGTCCCGCCATCCCCCGAGGACACGCCCGATGATCTCCACCTTCTTCATGCCGACCCGCATCGTCTCGGGCCAGGGCGCGCTCGCGACCATCGGCAGGCTGGCCCGCGACCTCGGGATGACGCGGGTCCTCGTCGTGTCCGACCCGGTCATCTCGGCCCAGGGCTTCCACGCCGAGGCCCTCGCCGCCCTCGGCGAGGCCGGAATCGCGACCGCGCGGTTCGACGAATGCGGCATCGACGCCCGCTGCTCGCACATCGACGACCAGGGCGAGCGGGTACGGCGCGAGGGCATCGACGGGATCGTCTGCGTCGGCGGCGGCTCGGTGATGTGCACCGGCAAGGGCATCGCCATCGTGGCGACCAACCACAAGCCGATGCGCGACTGCACCGGAATCGGCCGCTTCGACCGCAAGGCGCTGCCGATGATCATGGTGCCGACCACCGCGGGCTCTGGCTCCGAGGTGTCGCAATGGACCATCGTCAAGGACGAGGAGCGCCACCTCAAGCTCCTCGGCGGCGGTCCGCTGAGCTTCCCCGACGCGGCGATCCTCGATCCGGTCACCCTGCGCTCGCTGCCGATGCACGTCGCGGCGCTGCCGGCGGTGGACGCGCTCACCCACGGCGTCGAGGCGTATCTCAGCGGCATCGCCTCGCCGCTCACCGACGCGGTGGCGCTCGCGGCGGTGCGGCTCCAGACCGCCTCGCTGCGCGCCTCGATCAACGCCGACGACGACCGCGCCCGCGAGCAGAACCTCGTCGCCTCCTGCATGGCCAACATCGCCTGCGGCAACGCCCGCCTCGGCCACGGCCACGCCCTGTCGCTGCCGCTCGAGGGCCATCTCGACCTGCCGCATCCCTACGGCGTCGGCGTGCTGCTGCCGCACGTCACCGCGTTCAACCTCGCGGTGCTGCCGGAGAAGGTGCGGCCGCTCGCCGAGGCGCTGGAGGTCGAGACCGCCGGGCTGACCCGGGCGGAGACGATCGCCGCCTGCGCCGACGCGATCCGCGCGCTCTACGCCGATATCGGCTTCCCCAACCGCTTCACCCCCGAGCAGTTGCCGCCCGACCGGGTGCGCGAGATGGCGCGGCGGGCGGTGCCGGGCCTCTATGCCGGCATCGCGGCGCAGGATTTCGACCCCGCCACCGCGACCGACCGCACGGTGATCGCCTGCCCGTCGGCGCGCCGGATGACCGTCCGGCAGGCCGAGGAGATGTTCGAGCGCTGCCTGTCGCAGCCCGGCCGCTGAGCCGCGGGAGACCCCGATGTCCGCCCCCATCCTGCACCACTACGACTTCTCGCCATTCAGCGAGAAGGTCCGCCTCGCCTTCGGCCACAAGGGCCTCGACTGGCACGCGGTGGAGACGCCGGCCTGGCCGCCCAAGCCCGACCTCGTGCCGCTGACCGCCGGCTACCGCCGCGCCCCGGTGCTCCAGATCGGCGCCGACGTGTATTGCGACACCCACCTGATCCTGCGCGAGATCGAGCGGCGCCACCCGGAGCCGACGCTCTATCCCGGCGGTCAGGTCGGGCTCGCCGAGGCGTTGAGCTGGTGGGCCGAGCGCACGACCTTCATGCAGGCGGCGACGCTCGCCACCAGCATCCTCGGCGACGCGGTGCCGGCGGCGCTGGTCGAGGAACGCAAGACCTTCATGCGCCATGATTTCGGCAAGGAGGCGTCCCTGCGCGAGCAGCCGCTGAACCGCCAGCGCCTGCATGCCAGCCTCAGCCGGCTCGCCGACATGCTGCGCGACGGGCGACCGTTCCTGCTCGGGGCCGCGGTCTCGGCTGCCGACCTCGCGGCCTATCACCCGATCTGGTTCGCCCGCACCAACGGCGGTGCGGCGGCGGAGGCGATGCTGCCGCTCGATCCCCTGCGCGCCTGGATGGACCGGGTCGCCGCCCTCGGGCACGGGCGCCGGCACGCCATGAGCCCGGCCGACGCCCTCGCCGCCGCCCGTGCGGCCGAGCCGGACCCGGTGCGGATCGCCGATGCCGACCCGTCCGGCCTGCGCGCCGGTCAGGCGGTGGCGATCGGCACCGACGACACCAGCCACGACCCGATCCGCGGAATCCTCGTCGGGGCCGATGCCGAGGAGGTGGTGATCCGTCACGCCGAGGAGCGGGTCGGCACCGTCCACGTCCACTTCCCGCGCGCCGGCTACGAGGTGATGCCGGGCTGAGGACGCCCCCGCCGCGGCCCGGGATCGCCGGAAGCGTCGGCAGGACCGCCCGCCCCGGTCCGGCCGGCGCACACGCGGACGCCGACGGCCGCAAGATAAGCCGGCAATCGATGCCCGATGTGGCAGAATGATGTGTCTGGTCGCATCCACGGAACATCTGTCGCGACGGGGCCGGATGGTTTTTCCCGTGTTGACGGGGAGACACACCCGAGACGTCGACTCGCTCATCCGCCGAGACATCGTTTGCGTCGCGGCGGATGATCTGGTTGGATGACGCCGATCCTGAATCGATGCAGCACGGACCGGGCACCGCGACGGGAACCAGGAACGGATCCTGCATCGATCCCGGCGAGGGGGGCGCGTCGTCCCGATCGGGCCGGCCGTTCATGGACGCTCCTCGTTCCGCACCCGACCCTGTCGCGCGGCGGGGCCGCGACGGCCGGAATCCGGGACAGCGAGTGATGATGCCATGAGCACAGGGGTTTCGTCGGCGCCGGCCGGCGTGTCGCGGCGGGCCGCCGGCGCCGGATGGGGGCTGCGCACGGCGGTCGCTGCCCTGGTCGTGACGATCCTGCTGGTGGTCGAGCTCGTCGGCTTCATGCAGCTGATCTACAGCGGGCCGCTGGCGCCGAGCCGCGCCACCGGCCTGTCCGCGATGCTGCTCGCCTTCGTCTCCGGCAGCCTCGTCTTCGCGGTGATCCGGCGCGGCGTGCCGGTCACGCACACCTTCATCGGGGCGGCGGCGGTGGTGCAGGCCGCCATCGCGGCGTCGGTCGCCGAGCGGCTGGCGGCGACCGGCGTCACCGACCCGGAGGTGATCGCGGCGGGGGTGCTCCTCGCCTGCGGCCTCGCGACGCTCGCCACCAGCCTCGTCTTCCTGCTGCTCGGGACGCTGCGCGCCTCGCTGCTGGCCCAGCTCCTGCCCTATCCGGTCCTCACCGGCTTCCTCGGCGGCGTCGGCCTGCTCTTCGTCGAGGGCGGCGTGCAATCGGGCGCGCCGCATGCCGGTCCGCTCGACCTGTCCGCCGCGGCCGATCCGGGCTTCCTCGCCCGGCTCGGCCTCACCCTCGCGGTCGGGCTGCTCACCTTCGGCCTGTCGCGGCACTTTCGCCACTGGGCGGTGCTGCCCGGGGTCATCCTCGCCACCGTGGCCGCGGTGCATGGCGGGCTGTGGTGGAGCGGGATCGGCCTTCCGGCCGCGCAGGCGGCGGGCTGGCTCCTCGACCCGTTCCCCTCGGGGTCCCTCCTGCGGCTGCCCGCCGGGCTCGGCGGCGGGTTCGATCCCGACGTGCTGGTGCCGCTGCTACCGAAGATCCTCACCCAGGCCCTCGTCGCGGTCATCATCCAGATCCTCTACGTGCTGTCGGTCGAGCTGGAACTGCAGCGCGACCTCGACATCGACCGGACCTTCGTGGCGTCGGGCGCGGCCAACCTGCTGGGAAGCCTGTTCGGCAGCACGGCGATGGGCATGGGGCGCACGCCGACCGTGCTCCTGCACAATCTCGGCGGCGGCAACTGGCTCGGCTGGTCGCTGACGGTCGGGGCGATGGCGATGCTGCTGGTGTTCGGCGCCGCCCCGCTCGCGATGCTGCCGCGCCCGCTCGCCGGCGGCACGCTGGTCTTCCTCGGCCTCAACCTGCTGACGGCACTCGGCGGGACCCTGCGGACGCTGCCTTTGTGGGAGAGCGTCGTCGCGCTCGCGGTCTGCGCGGGGACGACCGCGTTCGGCGCCGCCTCGGGCTTCCTCATCGGCATCGCCCTGGCGATCCTCATCTTCGCCGCCCGCTACGCCCGGATCCCGGCGGTGCGCCTCGCCCAGACCGGAGCGGAGCGCACCAGCAGCGTGATCCGGGCGCCCGAGGTCGCCCGCGCCCTGCGCGAGGCGAGCCGCCACACCGCGATCTACACGCTGCAGGGCTACCTGTTCTTCCTCAACGCCCAGGCGATCTACCGCCGGGCCGGGACGGAGGACGACCTGTGCACCCTCGTCCTCGACTTCCGCGACTGCGTCGGCCTCGACAGCTCGGCGCTGCTGGTCTTTCGCAAGATGGCGCAGCTCGCCCGCCAGCGCGGCTTCGACCTGCTGCTCGTCCACCTCGCCCCGGAGGTCGAGGCCCAGGTGAGGCGCAGCGGCCTTTCGGCGCTGCCGCACCTGCGGGTGGCCGACACCCTCGACCACGCCCTGCGGACCGCCGAGGATCGTCTCCTCGCCCGGATCGGGGTGGCGGCGCGGCCGGAGGCGGCCGACTTCGCCGGGCAGATCGGCCGGACGCTGAACTGCACCGTCGGGGCGATCGACCTCACGCCCTATCTGGCGGTCGAGACCCTCGGCGCCGGCGACACCCTGGTGCGCCAGGGCGAGGCCGCCGACGCGCTCTACTTCGTCGAGAGCGGCCTCGTCTCGATCGAACTGGAGGTCGCGGGCCGGGCGAACCTGCGCCTGCGCACCATGGCGGCCGGGACGGTGATCGGCGAGGTCGCGATGCTGCAGGGCGGCCGGCGCACCGCGACCGCCGTCGCCGAGACCGCCTGCCGCCTCGGCCGGCTCGACCGCACCGCCCTCGACCGGATGGAGCGCGAGCGGCCCGACCTCGCGCTCGTCGTCCAGCGCTTCCTGATCGTCGAACTGGCTTCCAAGCTGTTCGACACGACCCGGCTGCTGGAGGCCGAGACGCGGTGATCGCCCGGCGGCGGGGCCGTCAGGCCGCCGGCCGCCGCGCCGCGCTCCGCTCGGCCAGCGCGACGACGCGCTTGGCCTGGAGCGCCACCGGGATGTCGATCATCTTCCCGTCGATCGCCACCGCGCCGGTGCCCTCGGCGACCGAGCGGTCGAACGCCTCGACGATCCGGCGCGCCGCCGCGACCTCCTCGGCGGAGGGCGCCAGCGCCTCGTCGGCCATCGCCACCTGCCGCGGGTGGATGCACAGGATGCCGGTATAGCCGAAGGCCGCTGCCGACCGGGCCAGCGCCTTGAACGCCGCCTCGTCGTCGATGATGCCGACCGAGCCCGGCACGCCGAAGGCCGCGAGCCCGCGGCCGCGGGCGGCGATCGCCACCGCCTGGGCCGGCATCGCCATCGCCTCGAAGGTCGCCCGCGTTCCGATCGCCGAGGCGTAGTCCTCCGAGCCGAAACCGAGGGCGACGACCCGCGGGGTCGCGGCCGCGATGGCGTCGAGCGCCCGCATCGCCGCGGGATGCTCCACCACCGCGATGATCCCGATCCCGCCCTGCGGCAGGCCGCCGGCGCGCTCGGAGGCGGCGAGGACCCCGTCGGCGAACAGGCACAGGGCGGCGTCCTCGACCTTCGGCAGGATCACCGCGTGGACGCCCGGCAGGGCGGCGGCGCGCAGGTCGTCGACGAGGCGGTCGGAGTCGTTGTTGACCCGCACCACCACGGTCAGGCCGTGCCGCGCCAGGGTCGCGACCGAGCCGGCGAGCGCCTCGCGGGCGGCATCCTTGCGGGCGGGCGCGATGGCGTCCTCGAGGTCGAGGATGATGGCGCCGGCGCCGCGGGTGTGGGCGCCCGCGACCATGCGCGCACCGTCCGCCGGCATGAACAGGAAGGTTCCGACATCGAGCCAGTTCATGGGGATTCCTTGAGTGAGGCTATTCGTGTTTTTCAGATGAGTTGACTCATACCCGCCCCTTTCCCGGACGACTGAAGCGTCAGCGGAAGGAGATCCGGGAACCAGCACAAGAATCCGCGAAGCGTCCGTCCGTCTGCAACGGCGCCAAATACAGAGCTGCTTCGCGGCAAGTCTCACGTCTGGATCCCGGATCTCCTTCCACTTCGTTGCAGTCGTCCGGGAAAAGGGCGGGGTCTGATTCGACGGCGGGCCGCGGTTCAGGCCGGGAACACCAGCACCGACTCCGGCCGCACCGTCAGCGTCGCGGGACCGGGCGGCACCGCGCGCTCCGCCTCGACCCGCACCGGGGTTCCGGCGACCGACACGACGTGGGAGTAGCGTCCGCCGAGATAGCTCGTGGTGACGACCTCGCCGGTCAGCCCCCCCTCCCCTGCCGGCGCGAACGCCACCGCCTCGGGGCGCAAAGCCAGGGTAATGCCGCCCGCCGGCCGGCCGTGACCGGCGCCGAGGGCGAGGCGCTGGCCGTCGCCGAGCACCGCGCCGCCCTCGGCCAAGGTGGCGGGCAGAAACGACATCGTGCCGACGAAATCGGCCACGAAGCGGCTGGTCGGGCGCTCGTAGATCCCGGTCGGCGTGCCGTCCTGGACGATCCGCCCCGCCTCCATCACGATGATCCGGTCGGACAAGGCCAGCGCCTCGACCTGATCGTGGGTGACGAAGATCGTGGTCAGCCCGACCTTCTTCTGGAGGTCCTTCAGCCAGTCGCGGGCGCGCTCGCGCACCCGAGCGTCGAGATTCGACAGCGGCTCGTCGAGGAGCAGCACCCGCGGCCGGTAGACCAGGGTGCGGGCGAGCGCCACCCGCTGCTGCTGGCCGCCGGACAATTGGTGCGGGTAGCGGTCGGCGTAAGCCTCCATGCCGACCAGCGCCAGGGCCTCGCGGACCTTGTCGCGGCGCTCGGCCCGGCCGATGCGGCGCAGCTTGAGCGGATAGGCGCAGTTCTCGGCCACGCTCATGTGCGGCCACAGGGCGTAGGACTGGAACACCAGCCCGAGGTCGCGCCGCTCGGGTTCGAGCCACGTTCCCGTCGCGCCGTCGACATAGACCTTGTCGCCGGCGGCGATCCGCCCGGAGGTCGGCCGCTCCAGTCCGGCGATCGCCGAGAGCGTCGTGGACTTGCCGCAGCCGGACGGCCCGAGCAGCGTCACCCACTCGCCGGACCGGACGGTGAAGCTCACGTCCTCGACCGCCGAAACGCCGCCGTAATGCACCACGAGGTGCGAGACCGTCAGGTCAGTCATGGTGGCGCACTCCCGGCAGCCGCGACAGCAGGGCCATGAACGCCACCACGATGGCGACCTGGAGCGTGGCGAGCGCCGCCACCGCACCGTTCTCGCCCTGGACCCAGAAGGTCAGCATCGTGGTGCCCATCACCTCGCTGCCCGGCGCGAACAGGAACACCGCGGCGGCGTATTCCTTCACGAAATGGACGAACAGCAGGATGAAGCAGGCGGCGAGCGCCGGGCGCATCTGCGGCAGCAGGATCGCGGTCGCCATCCGGGTCCAGCTCGACCCGACGATGCGGGCCGAGCGGTCGTGGTCGCGGGTGATCTGGAGCAGGGCCGGCTGCACCGCGCCCCAGCCGGTCGGCAGGTGGCGCATCACGAAGGCGAGCACCAGGATCCAGATCGTGTTCTGCAACAGGCTCAGACCCGGCAGCCACGTCGCCGCCCACAGGAAGCCCATGCCGATGAGGATGCCCGGCACCGCCCGCGGATAGACCGCCAGGAAGGCGAGCCCCTGCCGGCCCGGCACGTCGGAGCGCAGCGCCACCAGGGCGGCGGCGGCCACCAGCGCGGTGCCGATCACCCCGCCGGCGACGGCCACCGCGATGGTGTTGCCGATCGAGCGGACGTATTGCTCGTAGGCGAAGATGGTGCGGAAGTTGTCGAGGGTCAGCGCCTCGGACAGCGGCACGAACGGCGACAGCACGCTGGTGAAGCCGCGCAGCACCAGCCCGCCGAGGATCGCCACGACGAAGAAGGCGTCGAAGGCCAGGACGAGGCCGAAGGTCGGCCACTTCGCCCAGCCGAGTGCGAGCCGGCGCGGCCGGGCCGCCTTGCCGCCGACGGTGGTGAAGCGCCGCCCGTCGCCGACGAGGCGCATCTGCGCCAGGACCAGCCCGGTCACGACCACGAACAGGATCACCGCCACCGCCGCCACCATGCCGTGGCGGGGCGTCGAATCCTCGAAGCCGCGGGTGTAGATGAAGGTGGTGAGGAATTCGAGGCCGCTCGGCGCGCCGAGCAGCAGCGGCAGCACCAGCAATTCGATCGCCAGGACGAAGTTGAGGATCGTGCTGGCGAGGATCGCCGGGCGCAGCAGCGGCAGGGTGACGGTGACGAGGGTGCGGAACGGCCCCGCCCCGGCGAGGCGGGCGGCGTTCTCCAACGAGCCGTCGATCGTGCGGGCGGCGCCGACGCAGTAGAGATAGGTCAGCGGCGCCATCGACAGGCCGGCGGCGAGCGACAGGCCGCCCAGCGTGTAGAGGTTCCACGGCTCCACGCCGATCAGGCCGGTGAGCCACGCCGTGACGATGCCGGCCGGCCCGTAGGCGATGATCCAGCCGAAGGCGAGGACGAGGTGGCTGACGAAGAGCGGCCAGGTCGCGACGGCGCCGAGCACGCGGCGCCCCGGCAGGTCGGTGCGGCCGATCACGATGGCGAGCCACACGCCGACCACCTGCGCGATCAGGGTCGAGGCGGCGCCGAACAGCAGCGTGTTGGCCGTGGCGCGCCAGAACGCCGGATCCTGGGCCAGTTCGGCGTAGTCGGCGAGCGTCCAGGTTCCGGTGTCGTCGTAGAGCGGCTTCGAGGAGAAGGACTGGATCACGATCGGGACGATCGGGGCCAGCACCAACACCGCCACGATGCCGTAGGTGAGCGCCTGGAGCGGCCGGTCGACGCGGCCGGTCGCCCGGGGCAGCCCCGCTTCGGCGGGGGCCGCCCCCAGGGCCGGGGCGGTGAGCGAGGTCATGGCCGCCCGCCGGTCGCCACGTCGCGCTTCCAGCGCTCGACGAAGCCGGTGATGCTCGCGACGCTCGCCTCGTCGTAGGGCATGAAGCGCAGCTTGTCGGCGCCGCCGACCGCCTCGGCGACCTGACCGATCGTGCCGTACGGGATCTCGCCGGCCGCGATGTCGTCGCGCACCGGGGTCAGGCCGCCCTTGGCGAAGGCGATCTGCCCGTCCTTCGACAGGATGTGGTCCATCAGCAGCCGGGCCGAGGCCGGGTTGCGCCCGCCCTTGGCCACCGCCATGGCGCGCACGAACATCGGCTGGCCGTCCTTGACGTAGGACCAGTCGAGGATCGCCTTGCGGGCCGGCTCGTTGATCTTGGTGTAGACCGTGATCGCGCTGGTGAGATAGGCGGCGGTGTACTCGCCCGAGGTCACCTTCTCGAGCATCGAGCCGCCGGAGCGCTCGAACTTCGTCGCCGGGGCGAGCGCCTGGAGCGTCGTCCAGGCGTCGGGGTGCATCGTGCTCCACAGCCAGTTGAACGAGGCGTTCACGGTGCCCGAGCCGCTGTCGTAGGTGGTGAGGCGGCCCTTCACCTTGGCGGCGTTGGCCTCGGCGAACTTCGCCACCGCCGCCATCGAGTCGAGCTTCGTGCCCTCGGGCACGAGACGCTTGTTCCACACGATCAGCACCGGGTCGGCCGAGAGGCCGTAGACACCGGGAGCCAGCCGCGCCCAGGCCGGCAGGTGCGACTCCTCGGGCGAGGCGTGCGCCACCGCCTCGCCCTTGGCGATGAACTCGTTCCAGCGGTCGACGCCGAACGACGCGATGAGGTCGGCGGTGCGGGCGCCGCTCGCCTTCTCGGTGTTGTAGCGGTCCCAGAGCTCGCTCGACATGTCGAGCGTCTCGACCTTGATCCAGGGGTATTTCTTCGCGAAGCCCTCGATCACCGGCTTCCAGTTGAAGGCGGCCATCACCGAGTAGACCAGCACCCCCTGCTCGCCCTTCGAGGTCTCGATCAGCTTGGCGTAGTCCGCCGGGTAGCCGGCCGGCGCCCCCTCGGCCCGGGCCGCGACCGGCGCGAGCGTCAGCGCGGCCACGGCCATCCACAGCAGTGTCTTCGGCACGGCGATGTCTCCTCCCCGGCAGCGCTCGGACGGGCTGCTCGATGATCGTTGTGGGGGAGTGTAGAGCGGTTCGCGGCCGGGGCGGTATCGCGTTTTGCGAGGGCGGTCCCCGGTTTTCCTGATGACCGGGGGGATGCCTCAGGCGCCGGCGAGGAGCCGGGCCGTGCGCCGCTGCCGCTCCAGGATGCCGCGCAGGTGGCCGATCGCACCGGTCTGCAATCCCCGGAGAGCGTCCGGGTCCTCCTCGGCGTCGCGGCGCATCGAGACGAAGAACTCGAAGCCGCCCGGCTCGGTCCCGGCGATCTGGTTGAACACGAACGGGAACAGCCCGAGCCGCACCGCCTCCTCGATCACGTCGAGGAACGACAGCGGCGTGAACACCCAGCAATGGCAGTCGAGCGTGCGCTCCGGATCGAGCGCCTCGGTGGCGCGCAGCCGCGCCAGGGCGAGCGCCGCCTCGCCGCACAGGCGCGGCGCCCCGGCCGGATCCTCGCCGGCCCAGATCGCCGCCGGCTCGACGGCGCGCGCCTCGTAGGTGTGGGCGAAGACCTGCCGCGGGCTCGGGCGGGCATAGGCGAGCAGGTCGGCCTCGACCAGTTCGGCGATCGTGCTCTCGCGGCGGGCGACGTCGAACATGAAGCGCCGGTCGGGCAGCGACAGGTTGAGCACGCCGCCGGGACGCAGCACCGCGTGGATGCCGCGAAACCAGCCGAGGAGGTTCGGCACGTACTGCGCCACCTGCGCCGCGATGGCGAAGTCGTGGCCGGTCCGGTCGAGTACCGCGGCGAGCGGGCCGGAGCCCGCCCAGACGTGGTCGACCGGCGCCGTGCCGGGGGGCGCGTCGGGCGGGGCGGCGGCGTGGTCGACATAGGCGACGGACAGTCCCTCCGGAAGCGGCGTCGGATTGGTGCCGGGACCGAATTCGAGCCCCCTCGCCTCCGGCAGCACGATGTCGTGGGTGAGCCGGGCGAGGCGCCGGTCGGCGGACCGGCGGTTCAGGAAGGCGTCGAGGGAGAGGGAGCCTGGATGCATGGCCGGGACCTTACGGTAGCCCGGGCGGGGGCGTCGAGAGGCGACTCCGGGCCGCGCAGGGGGGGAGTGCTTCGGAAGCTGGGCCGCCGCGCCGTGGGACCGCGAGCGGACAGCGATCCGGGGAAAGTCCTTTGCGGATCAAGCGCGGGATCGCCTGGAGAGGGGAGTTTTGCATCCTGGTTGAGCGTCGATATTTCAAAATATCTTGCATATTTAAAAATACCTCAATTATTTCATCATAAATACCTTTCGGCCCCGGTTGCCGTTCCGCCGGGGACAGGCTCGCTTTCGACCAGCCCACCCGACAGTCCCCTCCCCTCCCGGCGGCCGAACCCGGGCTCAGCCCCGGCTGGCGCGGTACGCTGCGATCAGTTCCGGCAGCCGGCCGGCGAGATACTCGCCGAAGCCGGGCTCGGCCGCCTCCTCGACCGTGACGCGCAGCCCCGCGGCGCTGCGCTCGACGCGGGCGAACCTGACGCCGCGGCCGTCCTTCACCGTCTCGGCCTTCGGCCGCGCCGCCGCCTTCGGGGCCGTCGCCAGGGCCGCCAGGATCGCGGCGAAGCGCTCGTCGGAGGTCTTGCCGGCGAGGGACGGCGAGGCCAGGGCGGCGTCGATGCGGTCGCGATCGGCGGTCCGGATCCGGTCGGCGAGGGTGAGCCAGCGCGGGCGGCCGATCTTCGGCGCCGGGCCGATCGCGGCGATCACCGCCTCGGGGATGCTCTGCGCCACCGCGAGGTAGTTGGCGAGGTCGGGCCGGTGGACGCCCATCGCCTTCAGGATCACCTCGCGGGCCACGCCGGCCCGCTCCATGTTGCGGGCGAAATGCGCGCGCTCGATGTAGCTCAGGTCCTCGCGGGCGAGGTTCTCCGAGCCCTGCGCGACGAGGAGGTCGGCGTCGCTCAGGTCCCGCACCAGGGCCCGCACCGGCCGGCCGATCGCCCGCGCCGCCCGGGTCCGGCGGCGGCCGTAGGCGATCTCGTAGCGGCCCGCCGAGGACGGGTGGCGGCGCACCAGGATCGGCGTATGCTGGCCCTCGTCGCGGATCTGCTCGACGAAGGCCGCGAAGGCGGCGTCGGTGGCGTCGGGCACGCGGTCGGCGATCGCCGAGGGGTCGCACAGGTCGGGGTCGATCTCGACCACCGTCGCCTCCGGGTCGGCCGGCCCGGACCGGGAGGCGGCCCACATCGCGGCCATCGACCGGGCGGCGCTCGGGCGCTTCTCGGGCGTGGCCGTAGCACCTGCTACAGGGGCGTAAGTCGTTGCGATGTCTGAGTCCGGCGGTGCCGGCGCGTCGCTGCGCAGCGGCGCGCCCATGATGGCGCTCAGTCGCTTCTTCTGGCTCATGCCCGCCCCCAGGCCCTGCGGATCAGCCCCTCGATCTCGCCGTTGACCGCGTCGAGGGCGTCGAGCGCCCGCCGGTAGGTCGAGCCGGTGACCTCGTCGCGGCGCAACGGCGTCTCGTAGACGGTCTGGCCGCGCAGGCCGGAATTCGACACCGCCGCCGATTGCAGCATCGCCTTGGTGAGGACCCGCTCGCCGAACAGCCCGCGCAGCATCGCCACCACCTCGGTCTGCGGCGTGTCCTGCGGCTCGAACCGGGTGACGAGGTAGCGGAACCAGTCGTGGGTCGGAGCGCCGCCCTGGGCGCGCACCGGCTCCATCAGCTCGTCCATCATCGTCAGGAACTGGCGCATCGACGACACGTCGAGCATCTGCGGATGGATGGTGATGAGCAGCGAGGTCGCGGCGCACAGGGCCGCGATGGTGAGGTAGCCGAGCCGCGGCGGGCAATCGACCACCACCACGTCGTAGCGGTCGGCGACCTCGTCGAGGACGAGGCCCATCCGGGCGAAGAACGGCGGCTCGGGGTCGTCGGGCCGGCGGCGGGCCGAGTGCATCGGCGCCTCGAACTCGAACACCTCGAGTTCGAGGTCGGCCGGCACGAGGTCGAGGCCGGTGAAGTAGGTCGGCCGGATGACGGCGCCGAGCGGGCGCTGGCCGGCGCCGTAGCGGATTGCGTCGTAGATCGTCGGATAGGGGTCGAGTTCGCTCTCCGGCCGCACGCCGAGCAGGGTCGAGAGACTCGCCTGCGGGTCGAGGTCGACGGCGAGCACCCGGTAGCCGCGCAGCACCAGCGACTGCGCCAGATGCGCCGCCGTCGTGGTCTTGCCCGAGCCGCCCTTGAAGTTGACGCAGGCGACGACCTGGAGGTGCTCGCCCGCCGCCGGGTCGCGGTGCGGGAGGTAGCGGCGCCCGACCCGGTCGATGCCGTCGAGATGCGCGCGCAGGGCGTGGATGTCGGCGAGGGTGTAGAGCCGGCGCCCGCCCGGGGCGACCTCGGGCGGGGAGACGAGCAGGTCGGGCGAGAGCTGGCGCACCCGGCTGTCGGTGAGCCCGAGGATCCGCGCGACCTCGCCGGAGGTGAAGCGCCGGAGGGTCTTGGCCTCGGCCGGCGAGAACACCACCGAGGCGATCTCGCGGAGCTTGGCGCCGAGGAGGCGGGCGTCGTGCCCGGCGGTCTCGCTCGGCGGCGGCACGGGCGCCCCGCTGGCCTGGACGTGCTGGTTCATGTCCCCTCTCGTTTGCGGCGAAACGGCGAAAACCGTCATAGCACCGCAAGCGAGCCGGGGGGACCGCTTCCGTGCCCGGGGCCGAGGCCGGCGCAAGCCTCGCGCAAGCAACGGATTCCGGCGGCCCGGCTATCCGGCGTCGGCGAGCAGCCCGGCGGCGACGAGATCCTCGATCGCGGCGCCGACCGACTTGAACAGCGTGATCTCGTCGCCGCCGCCGCGGCCGGGCCGCGCGCCGCTGGCGAGGTCGTGCAGGTCGCCGACGATGGCGTCGGTGGACCACGCCCCGGCGGCGGCCGGCTGGAGCAGGTCGCCGGCCTCGGCGAGCGCCCCGGCCCGGGTGTCGACGTAGACCCGGGCGCGCGCCACCGCCTCGTCGTCGGTCTCGCGCATCGCGGCCGTGAAGGCGCCGACGAGGTCGAGATGGGTGCCGGGCCTCAGGTCGCGCCCGAGGACGATCGGCGCGCGGGAGGTGGTGGCGCAGGAGACGATGTCGGCCTGCGCCAGCGCGCCCGGCAGGTCGGCGGCCGGCGTCGCGTCGAAGCCGCGCTCCGACAGGGTCGCGGCGAGGTCGCGGGCCCGCTCCGGGCTGCGGCCCCAGACCAGCACCCGCTCGATCGGCCGCACCGCCCGGTGGGCCTGCGGCAGGTGGGCGGCGACGTGGCCGGTGCCGACGAGGAGCAGGGTTCGGCTGTCGGGGCGCGACAGGTAGCGCGACGCCAGCGCCGAGGCGGCGGCGGTGCGCCGGTTGGTCAGCGCCTCGCCGTCGACCAGCGCCCGCGGCACCCCGGTGCGGCCGTCGAACAGCACGTAGAGCGACGACACCGCGCCGAGGCCGCGCTCGGCGTTGCGCGGAAACACCGAGACCAGCTTGACGCCGAGCCGCCGGCCGCGCTCCCAGGCCGGCATCGTCAGGAGGTGGCCGGGGGCGTCCTCGGCCCCGACCTCGTAGGCGCGGCGCACCGGCATCGGCTCGCCGCCGCGCCGGAAGGCGTCGTCGAGGGCGTCGATCAGCCGGGGATAGTCGAGCCCGGCCTCGACCTCGGCGGCGGTGTAGTGGCGCAGCGTACTCGACACCGGTTCCTCCTCGATCCCGCAGGGAGGCCGGCGGGCTGCCGTCCCCCGGCCTCCGATGAACCGGGTGCTTGATGGACCCGCGCGGGTCGCCGGTCCAGGCCCGGCGGTCGGGGCGGGGACGGGTATCACTCCCGGGAAGATGAGCCGGCTCGCTCTCCTGTGGGACTCCAGGGCAATCGGGTGAAACCCGATTGTCGATCCGGCGGGCGCGAAGAGCGCCCCGCGCAGCGGGTCCGGGAGGACGAATGTCCTCTCGGACGCAGAGCGGAGCGAAAGCCAAAGTCACGGATGTGACTGCCGGCGCCTGAGGCCAAGCAAGGAACCCAGGGCAAGCGGGGTCACCCGATTGCCCTGTGGGATTCTGCGATGGATTGCCCGCCACGACGGCCCCGGTTAAGTGGAGGCGAGAGGCCGGGAAGACACCGATGGGCTTGGGGCAGCACACCGACCGGCTCCTGGCCGAGCTGGGCGACTTGGCCGGCATCGACCTGACCCCCGACGCGGACGGCGTCGCGACCGTCCTGCTCGACGGCGTCAGGATCTCGATCGAATGTCCGGAGGAAAGCCCGTTCCTCTACCTGCACGCCGCCCTGTGGCGCCTCGGGCCCGACCGTGCGCGGGAGATCGAGGAGGCGATGCGCGCCAACCTGTTCGGCCTGCCGCTGTCGGGCGCGTGGCTCGCCCTCGACGGGGCGAGCGACGAGGTCGTCCTGTGCTCGGCCGCGCGCAGCGCCGGCCTCGCGCCCGACGACCTCGCCGCGCTGATCGAGGCGATGGCCGGAGCGGCCCGGGACCTGCAGGCGCGCCGGACCGCACCGGCGGCCGAGGAGGCGACCGCGCCGGTCGCCGACGGCCCGAACTGGATCCGCATCTGAGCGGCGCGGCCCGGGGCGGTCGCGCCCCGGAACAGTCCCATTCCAACGCCGCCGCGGCGCGGCCCGGGGCGGTCACGCCCCGAGACAGTTCCATTCCAACGCCGCCGCGGCGGCGGACCGGCCGGCACCGGCAGACCACGCCGGGCGCCGGGAATCCGGGATCGTCCGAGGGAGTCGGCCATGTCCCCGCCCATCAGCGCTCAAGTCACCCTGAAGCACGCCCTCACGCCCACGGCTCCGGCCGGCGGGGGCAGGGCGGAGAACAAGGCGCGGACGATCGGGCTGCCGTCGTTCAAGCGCGCGCCGACCGACGAGCGGCCGAAGGTGAGCGCGGGGCGCTTCAAGGGGGACGACGTCCTGGCGCGGCCGACCGGCCGCGGGGCGCTGATGCTCGGCCGGCTGCAGCGGGCCTTCGCGCCGCCCCGGGCCCCGGCGCCCGTCGCGGCGGCGGCACCGGCGGTCGCGGC
>NZ_SACP01000025.1 GCF_004004555.2 Methylobacterium oryzihabitans | reverse complement strand
CGGCGCCGGCATCGAGACCCACATCCTCGCCGCCGAGGGCCTCGCGGCGAGCGATCCCGACGCGGCGCTGGCGCAGCTCGAACGCTCGGCCCCGTCCTGCCGCGCCGCCGCGCGCCTGCGCGCGGCGATCCCGAGGGTCGATCCGCCGCCAGCGCCGCTGCCGGCGCCGCTCGCCGGCCCCGTCGTCGTCCTGGCCCCCGGCGGCGCGGTTCCGGCCGCCCTGGCGCCCCGGCTCGCCGGCGAGGTCCAGGGCCTCGACCCCGACGGCGAGGACGCGGTTCCGGCGCTGAACGCGGCGCGCCGGGTAATCGTCGCCGGGGCCGAGGCGTCGCCGGCACTCCTTCACGCGATCCTCTACGCGCGCGGCCTCGGGCTCTCCGTCCAGCCCGCCGACGCCGGCCTCCCGCCATCCACGGACCCGGCCGACGCGGCGGTCCGCGCCTGGCTGGTCGACCTCGCGCGGGCGGAGACCGGCACCGCCTTCGCGGCCGACCTCGATCCGGACCCGGCGCCCGCGGTCGAACCGGTCGCCGTCCCGGCGCGCGATCCCGCGCCGCGGCCGCATGCCGACGGGGCCGTGACGCTGTTCTCCGGCCCCCTGCCCGACGACCTCGCCCCGGTCGTCGCCGACGCCCTCGCGCGCCACCCGCGCCTGCGCCTCGCGCTCCTCGGGCAGGCGGATCTGCGCGGCGCCTTCGTGGCCGTGCGCGAGCGGGTGCATCCCCTCGGCAGCCTCACGGAGGCCGCCGCCTGCCGGGAGGTCGTGGCGGGCTGCGAGATCGTCCTCGTCCCCGGCCCGACCTCGGGCGCCGACGACCCCGCCGGCTGGCACGCCGCCGCGGACGCCGGCCGGCCCGCCCTGGTCGCCGCGGCGGAAGCCGCGCGGTGGGGCCTGCGCGACGGGATCGACGCCCTGGTGGCGGACGGTCCGGCGGCGTGGCGCGCCGGCCTCGACGCCCTGGCGGGCGACCCTGAGCTGTGCCGGCGGATCGGCGAGACCGCCCGCGCGGCATTGCCGGCCCCCGAACCTGTCATGTCGCGAGCCCGGCCCCGCCCGTCCGGTTCCCGGCCGCGGCTGATGCTCCTCAACGTGTTCGCGCCGCCCCAGACCCTCGGCGGCGCCACCCGGGTGCTGCGCGACAACATCGACGACCTGCTGGCGCGGGCGGGCGACCGCCTCGACCTCATGGTCGTCGCGACCGACCACGGCGCCGACGACGCGCCCTACCGGGTGCGGATCGACGCCTATCGCGGCGTTCCCGTCGCCCGCATCGCCGCCCCGCAGGAGACCCATCGCGACTGGCGCCCGTTCAACCCGGCGATGGCGGCGCCGTTCGCGGCGCTGCTCGACCGGTTCGCGCCGGACCTCGTCCACGCCCATTGCATCCAGCGCCTCACCGGCACGGTGCTGGAGGCGGTGCAGGCCCGCGGCATCCCCTCGGTGGTCACCCTGCACGACGCGTGGTGGATCTCGGACTTCCAGTTCCTCGCCGACGAGGACGGGCGCGTGCCAACCCCCTCGGCCGACACCCTGGCGACGCCCTCGGCACGCACCATCGGCCGGCTGCGCGCGATCGCCCGCCGGCGCGGGCTCGGCCGCCTCCTCGACGGCGCCACGGCGCTGGTCGCGGTGTCCGAATCCTTCGCCGCGACCTACCGGGCCGCCGGCCATCCGCGCACGATCGCGGTGCCGAACGGCGTCCCGCCGCTCGCCCCGGTCGCCCGCTCCCCCCGGAATGCCGGTCCGGTGCGCCTCGGCCATGTCGGCGGGCGCAGCGCCCACAAGGGTGCGACGCTGGTCGAGTCGGTGCTGCGGGCGAACGCCTTCGCCAACCTGTCGCTCACCCTCGTCGATCTCGCGCTCGATCCCGGCACGGTGCGCGAGGAGAGCTGGGGCGCGACCCCGGTGCGGATCGTCGGGCCGGTGCCGGCCGAGGCAGTCGGCGGCCTCTATGCCGGCCTCGACGTGCTGCTCGCCCCCTCGCTGTGGCCGGAGAGCTTCGGCCTCGTCACCCGCGAGGCGCGGGCCGCCGGCCTCTGGGTGGTGGCGAGCGACCGCGGCGCGATCGGCGAGGACATCCGCGAGGGAGTCGACGGCTTCCGCATCGACGTCGCCACCGCCGAGCCCCTGCGGGCGGTGCTGGCCTGCCTCGACGCCGAGCCCGCGCGGTTCCGGACCCCGCCGCCGCCGGAGCAGCCGATGCGGACGGCCGCCGACCAGGGCCGCGACCTCCTGGCCCTGTACGACCGGATCCTCGCCGAGGCGCGCTGACCGCGCATGAGCGAAGCCGATGCCCGCATCGCGAAGCGATCGCCGCGATCCCGCAGGGATCGCCAGAAGCGATCGATCGGGAGCCGTATCACTGCGGCAGCGGCAGCCCGGCGGCGTCCAGCGCGGCCTTCTGGCGGGCGGCGAGGTCGTCGAGGGAGAAGCGGTCGATCTCGGCCTCGAACAGGCGGTGGTAGTTCAGCTCCGAGCGCAGGTGCAGGAACACCGCGCCGAGGCCGACCGCGGCCCGGTCCATGAAAACGAATTCCCGCGGCACCGTGACGGGACCGCGCTCCTTGAGCGCCTTGTGGACCTCGAAGGCCTGCCGGCGGCCGTACTCGCCGGGCTTGACCCCGTCCGCGACCGTGCGGGTGCGGTCCTCGAGCAGCGGCCCGTAGATGAACCGGGCCCAGATGTTGAGCACCTCGATCAGGTCGCGGTTGAGGTTGCGGAAGCCCCAGACCTCGTAGGCGTGGACGACCCGCGCCTCGTCGTTCTCCAGGAGGCCCTTGTAGAGGTCGACCACGCCGCCGACGAAGCGCGGGTGGAAGATCCGGACGCAGCCGTAGTCGAGCAGGTTGATGCCCTGCGCCTCGCCGTCCTCGGAGAACACCGTGTAGTTGCCGAGGTGGGGATCGCCGTGGATCACCGCGGCGCGGCTGAACGGGTGCCACCACGCCTTGAACATCGCCAGCGCCAGCCGGTTGCGGATCTCCTGCGGGCCTTGCGCGAAGGTCAGGATCTTCTCGCCCTCGAGCCAGCCGAGGGTGAGCAGGCGCTTCGTCGACAGGTCGGGATGGACCGAGGGCACCCGCACGAGGCCGACGTCGCGCAGCACCTCGCGGTAGAGCGCGGCGTGCTTCGCCTCGCGGCCGTAATCGAGCTCCTCGCGCACCCGCTCGCCGATCTCCTTGGCGATCTCGCGGGTGTCGATGACCGCGCTCATGCGCCGGTGGAGCGAGAACGCGACCTGGAGCTGCGTCAGGTCGGCTTCCACCGCCGACTGCATGTCGGGGTATTGCAGCTTGCACGCCAGGGCCTCGCCCGACAGGGCGGTGGCGCGGTGGACCTGCCCCAGGGAGGCGGCGGCCGCCGGCCTGAGGTCGAAGCTCCCGAACCGCGTCTGCCAGTCGGTCCCGAGTTCGGCCGCCATGCGGCGCTTGACGAAGGCCGCCCCCATCGGCGGCGCCTCCGATTGCAGCTTCTGCAACTCCTGGGCGTATTCCGGCGGCAGCAGGTCCGGCACGGTGGCGAGGAGCTGGGCGACCTTCATGATCGGCCCCTTGAGGCCGCCGAGCGCCTGGGCGAGGGCGGCGGCGTTCGACAGGTCCTCGCCGCCCTTGCCGCCGAACAGGCGGTTGCCGGCCATGCGGGCCGCGACCCCGCCGACATTGGCGCCGACACGGGCGTAGCGGGCGGCGCGGGCGGAGAAACGGTTGGCTTCGCGATCGGAGGCGGACATGCGGATGCTCGTGAGGGCCGGTCTGCCGACTCAGATAAGCGGCGCGGGCCGCCGTGACAGGGCGACGGGACGGCGCGGCACCCGCACCCTCCTCAGCCTTGCCGCATCGCCGCCCGCAGCACCCGGATCATCTCGGCGACCGCGCCCTCGCGGTCCTCGCCGCGGGAGGCGTAGTCCGCCGAGGCTTCGAGGTGCTCGGCGATGATCTGGAGCGCCGCCTCGCGCACGGCGGCCGAGATCGCGTTCATCTGCTGGATCTCGTCGAGGCAATAGCGGTCCTCGTCGATCATCGCCTGCAAGCCGCGAACCTGCCCCTCGATGCGCTTCAGGCGCTGGAGAAGCGGCTTCTTCTCGTCTGCATTGCGCCTGAGATACAGGCGTCCGTCCGAATACGTGTAGTCCATCGGTCGCGCTTTCCCGCCTTCGCCCGTTCCCTGCCGCTCCGGAGGACGGGAACGTCCCGATGGCCGCAATTCCCCGCGAGGCGCGTATGAGCCTCTCTCTGAGGAAGCTCAACCGATCCTATGCAGAGGCGGTGCCGGTCAAGACCGAATCGCCCGGTCGAGCCCGCGGCTGCAAGCGTGGCCGATGTGCCGACCGGCCGTCGCCGGGCGGGAAGACTGCATCCGGAGCGGGCGCAGGGCCGGAATCCCAACGGCAGCGCCGGAGCCGCGGCGCCGCACGGCGCCGCGGCACGATCCTCACGCGAGGGCGTTGGTGACGGGGGCCTCCGCCATCTGCTCCTTCTGGGCGCCGGAATCGGGCCGGGCCGGGCCGAGCACCGGCTCGTCGCCCAGCGGCTCGAACGCCTCGAAGCGGTACTCGCCCTTGCCGTCGATCGACGGGCCCTGGCTGTAGCGCCCGGGGGTGACCGGGGTGCCGTTGCGCTCGGTGCCCATGAACATGTAGCTGAAGCGCTGCGCCTCCTTCGACTGGTCGAAGCTGTTGGGCACCGGCAGCGACTCCTTGAGCCCGCCGAGATCCTCGATCACCGCCAGCCACTGCTGCTGGTGCATCGTGTCGCGGGCGATGAGGAAGCTCAGCATGTCCTGCATGCCGGGGTCGCGGGTGGCGTTGTAGAGCCGCACCGCCAACGTCCGGCCGGTCGCCTCGGCGGCGACGTTGGCGAACATGTCGCCGACGAGGTTGCCGCTGGCGTAGACGTGCGAGCAGTCGAACGGCACGCCGTCGCAATTGGCCGGGAACGCGGCCATGCCGGTCGACAGGATGTGGCGCTGGAGCATCCCCTCGACGACGTGGCGCGGGCGCTCGCCGCCCATCACCGCCCCGATCACCGGATTGGCCTGCGCGGTCGATTCCTGGAGCGTCGCCGGCGCGTCCTCGAGGTTGAGGGCGACCGCGGTCGCCAGCATCTCGATGTGGCTGATCTCCTCGGTCGCGGTGTTCATCAGCACGTCGCGGTACTTGTTGTCCGGCCCGCGCGCGCCCCAGGCCTGGAAGAAGTACTGCAGGCAGACGCGGATCTCGCCCTCGATGCCGCCGATCGCCTGCTGGAGCTGGCGGGCGAAGAGCGAGTCGGGGTTCTCGACGCGGACCGGGTACTGCAGCCGCTTGTCGTGGTAGTACATCGGGGGGCTCCTGGTCATGGCGCGGGGCCCTGCGCGGCCGTATGCGGCCATGCTCATACTCAGTATGAGTATGTGGCAGGGATACCCGTCCAACGCCGGGGCGGGGGAGCGGTTCGAGCTTGGCCGCCGACCGGGACCGGCGAATTTTTTCGGGCGCCCCCGGATGTTGCGGCGCGAAGCGCCACCTTAAAAGGGCCGCGTTGTCCGTCTTCCCTCGGGTCTGAAGCCGGGCGCGCGCCCACCGCCACCGCCCGCTCCGGCCGGGCGCCTCGCTAGCCGAATGAACCCAGTCCTCATCAAGCTCTTCGCCACCGCGCTGACGCTGAGCCAGGTCACGACCCGGCCCGACGCGATCCGGACGCAGTTCGACCCCGCCACCGACGGCCCGGAGGTGGTGCGGATCCTGCGCGACGGCTGCGCCCACATGCGCAAGGCGTTCGACATCGAGGACATCAACCTCGACGATCTCATCTCCACCGCGATGGAGGATCCGAAGGCGATCGCGGGCGAGTCGAAGATCCTGCACGGGCTCGACATCACCGAGCTGCTGACGAGCTACAAGCAGTTCTGCAAGGGCGAGAGCCCGGCCAACTCGCCCTTCGACGCCCGGGCGGTGATCGAGTTCTATGATCGTGCCGTCGCGGACCTGCCGGACGCGAACGCCCTGAAGACCCTGAAGCTGCCCGGCGTCAGCACGATCCTCGACGGGCGCGGCAACCGCCTCGCCGAGGCCGCCGAGCCGAACGGCCGGCGGGTCACGGTGCCGATCGACACCGTGCCGGCGATGGTCCAGCGCGCCTTCATCGCCGCCGAGGACAAGCGCTTCCTCACCCATCGCGGCCTCGACGAGCGCGGGGTGATCCGCGCCTTCATCGGCAACCTCGCCTCGCCGGGCCGGCCGCAGGGCGGCTCGACCATCACCCAGCAGGTGGTCAAGAACCTCTCGGTCGGCGACGACGTCACCTACGAGCGCAAGATGCGCGAGATGATCGTCGCGGCCCGGGCCGAGCGGATCATGACCAAGCCCGAGATCCTCGGGCTCTACCTCAACGGGATCTATCTCGGCCGCGGCGCCTACGGCATCGAGATGGCGGCGCGGGCGTATTTCGGGAAGTCGGTGCGCGACCTCACGGTCGCCGAGGCGGCCCTGCTCGCCGGGATGCCGAAGGGGCCGAACTACTACAGCCCCGACCGCTACCCCGACCGCGCCCGCGAGCGGCGCGCCTACGTGCTGACCCGGATGAAGGAGGAGGGCGTGATCTCCGAGGCGGAGATGGCGGCCGCCCTCAAGGCCGATCTCGGCCTCGTGCCGATCGAGCGCACGCGGCAGGAGGCCGGGTTCCACTTCGTCGAGCACCTCAACCGCGAGGCGCGCACCCTGGCCGGTCTCGATTCGCTCACCGCCGACGCCTACACCGTGCGCTCGACCCTCAATGCCGGGCTCCAGGAGGCGACCGAGGGCCTCCTCCAGGAGGCGCTGTCGCGCTACGAGGCCTCGACCGGCCGCGCCCGCTTCGAGGGGGCGGAGTTCAACATCGCCGAGTCGGTCAAGCGGTTCGAGGCCGCGGCGCCGGCGCCCGAGCCTGCCCCCGCGATCGGCCCCCCGGCCAAGTCTGCCGAGGTCAAGTCTGCCGAGGCCAAGTCGGCCGGAAAGGCCAAGCCCGTGCCGAAGCCCGCCGGCCCGAAGCCGGCCTGGGCGCGGGCCCTCGAATCGGCCCGCCCGCCGCTCTACGACGTGCACTGGCCGCTCGCGGTGGTGCTCGACACCGGCGGGCGCGGCGGCGCCGCGAAGGTCGGCCTCGCCGACGGCCGCACCGCGAGCCTCAATGCCGGGCAGGCCCGCGGCCGGCTCGTCCCCTACGACGTCGTGCGGGTGTCGCTGCGCGAGGGCAAGGGCGCGCCGCGCGCCGACCTGCGGATCCGGCCGCAGGTCCAGGGCGCCGCCGTGGTGCTGGAGAACCGCACCGGGCGCATCCTGGCGATGGCCGGCGGCTTCTCCTACCCGCTGAGCCAGCTCAACCGGGTGACCCAGAGCGTGCGCCAGCCCGGCTCGACCCTCAAGCCGCTCACCTACCTCGCGGCGCTCAATGCCGGCCTCCAGCCCAACACCCTGGTGATGGACGCCGCCGTGACCCTGCCGCCGATCGGCGGCGTCGGCCAGTCGTGGTCGCCGAAGAACTACGAGGGCGGCGGCTCGGGGCCGACCACCCTGCGGCGGGGCCTCGAACACTCGAAGAACCTCGTGACGGCGCAGCTCCTGCGCGGCGGCATCGCCCCGGCGGCGCCGGCGAGCCTGCAGAAGGTCTGCGACATCGCCCTCGAGGCGCAGATCTACGCCGAGTGCGAGCGCTACTACCCGTTCGTGCTCGGCGCCCAGCCGGTGCGGATGATCGACCTCGCGGCATTCTACGCCGCGATCGCCAACGAGGGCGCCCGCCCCTCGCCCTACGGGCTCGAATCGGTGAGCCGCGGCGAGCGCGAGGTCTACCGCCGGCCCGAGCGGCCGCTGGTTCGGATCGGCTCGGCCGACGGCGTCGCGTTCTACCAGCTCAAGAGCCTGCTCCAGGGGGTGACCCAGCGCGGCACCGCCGCGGCGCTCGGGCGGTTCGCGCCCTACGTGGCGGGCAAGACCGGCACCTCGGAGGACGAGAACGACGCCTGGTTCGCCGGCTTCACCAACGACGTCACCATCGTGGTGTGGTTCGGCTACGACAACGCCGACGGCAAGCGCCGCACCCTCGGGCGCGGCCAGACCGGCGGCAGCCTCGCGGTGCCGGTCTTCGGGCAGATCCTCCAGGCGGCCTGGGCCAACGGGGTGCCCAAGACCCCGCTCGCTCCCCCCTCCCCCGACACCCGCCGCCACATCGCCGACGTGTCGATCGACCTGCGCTCCGGCAGCCCGGTGCCGGGCGGCGGCTTCACCGAGCATTTCCGGCTCCAGCCCGACGGCCGCGTCGCCGACACCCGCTACAGGCTCGTCCCGGCCGAGACCCTCACCGCGATGCGGCGCGGCCCCGAGACCGAGCAGGACGGCGACGCGCTCGCCGACCCGCAGCCCGACGAGGACCGCTACGATCCGTTCGGCGATCTCGGCCGCCAGCTCTTCGGCCGGCCGGATCCGGCCCCGGCGCCGCGCTACGGCGCCGAACAGCCCTCGCCCTACGGCCGGCGGGCCCAGCCGGTCCCGCCGCCGGACCCGGTCTGGCCCGGCGCGCGGGCGCGCTCGCCGTTCGGCGACGACGACGACCCCTGGCGGCGCCCGCGCCGGCGCGACCCCGACTATCCGTTCGGCGACGACCCGACCTACTGAGCGCCGTCCTCGCCTCATGCCCTCAACAGGAATGCCCCGTCCCGTGCGTCTGCCCGCTCCGGTCCGCCTCGCCCTGCCGCTCCTCGCCGTCCTCGCCGGGCCGGCCTCGGCCCAGTACGTCACGAAGGACGTGCCCGCGGTCGCCGGCCTCGCCCCGGCCGCGATCGCGCCGAACACGATCGCGTTCACCGACCACCGCGACACCCCGTCGAGCCCCGAGAGCGGCCTCGTGCCCTTCGCCGAGTGGGGCCGCCGGCAGCCGGAGCAGAAGGCGGCGCTCGCCCCCTATCCGGGCTACGTCGAGCCGGAATACACCCAGACGGTGAACGGGGTGGCGAAGCGCCGGCACGAGGACCTGAAGGTCTACGTCGCCGAGGCCCGCTTCGTGGTGCCGCGCCCGGCCGACCGCATCGACCTCCAGCGCTTCGCCTCGCTCGCCTTCCTCGGCCGCATGGACCCGGCGATCCGGCACAAGGCGCTCGCGCCCGCCGACGCCACGCCGACGAAGGACCCGGCGGCGGCCTTCGCCCGCCGCCCCGACCGGCCGTGGTGCGAGGCGCCGCAGACCCAGTGCATCGAATCGCGCTACGACCTCGAAGGCAAGCTGCCGCTCGGCGTGCGGCTCGCCAACAAGCTCGAGGAGGGCGGCGCGAAGAAGATCGCCGAGTTCGTCTCGTTCCAGAGCGAATTGCGGGTGCTGGCGCCCGACGAGGCCGCCCGCCTCACCGGCCTCACCCGGATCGAGACACCGGTCGCCGGCGCGCTGGAGCAGAACATCTTCTGGGTCAACCAGATCCTGCGCTTCGGCAAGTTCCTGGCGGTGCTCCAGCCGGTGCCGGGCGATGCCGGCCGGACGGTGGTGACCGCCTATATGACGCTCGGCATCAAGGCCGACGTGCTCGACCGCAAGAAGGAATACGAGCGCGTGCCGGTGCTGCGCAACCTGCTGCCGGCGCAGGTGCTGATGGGCAACTCGTCGTTCAACACCGGCACCTCGATCAGCGCCGGCCTGCCGACCTACGCCCGCAACCGCATCGCGGCCTTCGCGGACGCGCTGGCGAAGGAGTAGGATCGAACATCGAGCCCGCGGAGGTCGCGGCGCTCGGGGATCGGGGACGATGCCGCGCATGGCCGAGACGCCGCTGGTCACGATCGAATCCGACGCACGGCTGGTCGTGCTCGCCAGGACGCTCCGGGCGCCGGGTCCGGCGACGGCGTGGGAACAGGGCTTCGCCGACCGGACCGCGTTCGGCGAGACCTGCGTCGGGCGCGCGCTCTATCGCCACCGCTCCGTGTTCCGGAGCGCGTCGGACGCGCCGGTCTGGAGCCATCTCGAACTGACATATTTTCGCGATCTCGTCCCGGCCGACGCGCTCCGCGCCCTCGTCTTCGACCGCCCGCCCGGGGAGCCGGACCTGATGCGGGCGGAGATCCTCGCGACCACGCCGGCCTCCTTCGTGCTGCCGCGCGGCTGGCAGGGCGTGGCGGGCCGGCCGGACCGGCAGGCCTCGCTCGAATATCTCGACGTCGGGCCGGCGCATCTCGGCGCGTATCGCGAGATCATGCGGCGCTCCATCGGTCCCGCCGCGGCACGGCTCGTCGCCGCGGGCCGGTTCGGGACGTTCCGGGCCATGGAGACCCTCGCCGTGCTCCACAGCGACCCGGCGCTGACGACCGGCTGGAACCAGATCCACCTGTGCGAGGTGGAGGCCGAGAGCTTCGAGGGGTTCGGGCAGGCCTTCGACGCCGCGCTTCGTGACATCTCCCCGGATGGCGGCTTCGCGGGCGTCTTCGCCGGCCTCGGCCCGATGCGCACGATTCCGCGCTGGACGTTCAACGACGCGGTCGTGGAGGCGGATGCCGCCCTCGGCCGGCCGGGCCTCAGCGGCCCATGTTGACGATGCTCGGCATCGACGGCTGGGTGTAGAGGCGGTTGACGTCGGGGCGGCGCTGGGTGCCGTTGGTGTCGCTCGAGCGCACGTAGTTGCTGGTGTCGAAGGTGCTGCCGAAGCTGCTGCCGCCGCCCGAGTCCGTGCTCGAACAGGCGGAGAGCAGGCCCAGGAGGGCGGCGGCGAGGAGCGGGAGACGCATGACGGGTCCTTGACCGGATCGGATGCCGTCGTGCTTCGCGGTCCCGGCCGGCGCCGTCAAGGCCGCGGGCGCCTCCCGCCGCGGGCGGTGCGCGGTTCCCGGCCCGCTGTGCCCGGGGGGCCGCGCCGCCGGGGATTGTGTGGAGAGCGCCCCTCCCCCGGCTGGTGCCGTGGCGGGCTTTGCGCGAGAGTGGCGCCGATGAGCAACGTCGTTCCCCTGCGCGCCCGACCGGCGCCCGATGCCGCCGCCCGGGAGACCGCCTCGGTCGTCTGCGACCTCGTGGCGCTCGCCGAGCAGTTGCACGACATCGGCGCCCGCTCCGCCGGCCTCGGCCGGCCGCGCCTCGAAACCGAGCGGACGATCCAGCTCCTCCTCGATGCCGTCACCTCCGTCGAGCGCGCCCTCGACACCATCACGGACGGCGGCGACTACACCCCGTTCTGAGCGCCGGTCTGCTGCGGTTTTTGGACGACGCGGGTCCCGGCCCGCCGGCGAGCGGGGTTCTGCGAAGCCCCTGCGTGGCGGGTCCGTGCGACCGCCGCGGAAGCATCTCGGGGAGGACGGCCGGAACCCGGACGCCCCTTCGCCGGCCCGGCAGGGCGATCCGCCCGGCGGAGCGGGTCGTGTCCGCACCGGGGGCGGGAACGCGACGCGGCCCCGTGATACGGTTTTCGATGGACCGCTCGGCGCTCCCTGCGGGATCGTGGCGATTGCTGTGCAATCGCGTCGCGATGCGGATTTCGTATGAGAACCTGTTTGAGCGATGGTCCATCGTATTTATCGCGCGAAGCACCGCTTTCCCGGACGACTGAAGCGATAGCGGAAGGAGATCCGGGATCCAGACGTCAGATGTGCCGCGAAGCGGCTCAGTCTGATAGCACCGCCGCTGAGTATGGACGCTTCGCGACTTGTTGTGCTGGATCCCGGATCTCCTTCCACTGCGTTCCAGTCGTCCGGGAAAGGGGGGATCTTGTTCTTTAGATCGAGAGTCAAACAGGCTCTGAGTTGCACACCGGCTTTGCCGTCCCTTGCGGACGAAACCGGGCGGTGGTCGTCTGTATCCGTTGCCACGGTCGAAGGCGGCTTTCGCTTTGGCGCGCCTCCCCTCTCCCACTCGGGAGAGGGGATCCCGCGCTCCAAATATCCAATTTGAAATCAGATACTTGGAGCCAAGCTCCATTTAGCCGGCCGACGAAGGACCGGCGCAGCTCCGCGAGGCGCGGCCGGTCCGGCAGCAGGTCGTCGGCGACCGCCGGAGGCTCCACACACCCGAGCGAGGCCGGTTTCCGCATCGCGGAGGCGACGGCACCCGCCTCACGCGAAGGTGAAGTTGGCGGCCGAGAGGGTGCCGGCCTGCACGTTCTGCAGGGTGAGGACGTCGCCGGCGCCGTAGGCGATGACCAGATCGGCCCCCTCCTGCCGGCTCGCCGCCAGCACGCCCGCGAGGTCCGCGAAGGCGCCGTTGTTGAACGCGATCACATCCGCCTCCGGACCACCCGCCGTGAAGTCGGTGACGACGTCCACCCCGTCGCCGGGGCCGAAGCCGAAGATGTCCCAGCCGGCCCCGCCGGTGAGCCTGTCGTCGCCGGCATTGCCGAACAGCAGATCCTGTCCCGCGCCGCCGTCGAGCAGGTCGTCCCCGGCCCCGCCCGAGACGTTGTCGCCGCCATCGCCGCCGAACTGGCGGTCGTCGCCATCCTGGCCGTAGAGCTGGTCGGTGCCGGCGTCGCCCGTGAGATCGTCGTCGCCGGTGCCGCCATACACGAGGTCGTCGCCCCAGCCCCCGTCGACGCGATCGTCGTCGTCGTCGCCGAACAGCAGGTCGTTGCCGGCGCCGCCCTCGACGGTGTCGTTGCCCCATCCGCCCGAGCCGAAATCGTTGCCCGCGCCGGTGCCGACGAAGTCGTCGCCGTCCTGGCCGAGGACGAGGTCGTCGCCGAGGCCGCCGTACAGCGTGTCGTTTCCTCCGGCCCCCGGGATCGTGTCGTCGCCGAGGCCGCCGACCATCGAGTTGGCCTCGTCGTTGCCGTACATCACGTCGTCGCCGTCACCCCCGGTCGCGGTGTCCTGCACCAGCCAGCCCGAGCCGCTGGCGCTGGTGAAGTCGAGCTGGACCACGAGGTCGTTGTAGTCGCGGTCGCCGCCGCCGAACGTGCTCTCCCAGCCCCAGGTGTCGAGGCCGTAGTTCCACAGATGCGTCACCCCGCTGCCGCCGACCGTCTCGTTGGCGGCGGAGAAGCCGTAGAAGTCGTGGCCGCCGCTGGTCAGCCGCATCGCCACGAGGTCGCCCCCGTCGATGCCGGTCAGCTGAAGCTGCTTGTAGTAGCCGTCGCCGGGTCCCGAGATCGCGGTGGTGCCGCTCCCGGTGGCGTAGAGCCGGCCCGTGACCGCGGCGTCGTAGCCGGCCTGACCGGGCGCGAGGCCGTCGATGGTGCCGTCGAGGTCGTCGACCCGGTAGAACGAGGCCGTGACCGCCTCCTCGGTGTTCTGGCGCAGGCGCACCACCGCCCGCTGGCCGTCGGCGTTGCCGGCGGTCCGGGCGACGGCGACGGCGCGGGCGAGGCGGACCCCGCCGTCGCCGGCAGGATCCTTGTAATCGACGAAGCCGAACGGATTGGTCATGGCGGCCTGCGGCGTCGCTGCCGAGCCGCCGCCGAAGGCGACGCCGAGGCTGGCCCCGTCGGCGACGCCGAGGTCGTGCGGGGTACTCTGGCTGGCGCCGTCGAAGAGGCGCACGAGAGCCGGGTCGAAGTCGGCCTGCATCGCCCGCTGGGCGAAGGCGCTGTCCCAGGCGAAGCTGCCGGTGGCGGCGGCCCTGTAGGAGGTCGGGGCACCGGCCACCGAGAGGGCGAAGTTCCGGTCGCTCCGGACGGTCGGCTGGACGAGGAGGTGCTGGGCGGCGCTGCTGGCCGTGAAGGTGGGGTCGAGAACCGCCGGGGCGGTCGACGACATCTGGGCGTGGGCGATGGCGGTGAGCGCGCGGGCGAGGAGCAGGCCGTTGGGGGTGCCGAGGCCGGTGGTCAGGTCGTAGCCCGGCCCGGCCTCGTAGCCGTAGCCCGTGAGGGTGATGGTGTCGTCGCCGGCGGTGACCGGTCCGTCGTAGAGATAGGACGACGTGTTGTTGCCGTAGGTGATGTCGTTGAAGGCCGCCGGGGCGACGGCGGCCGCCTGGTAAAGCAGGTCGTTGGAGAAGCCGAGGTTCGGCAGGCCCTGGTCCGCGAAGATGGTGTTGAACTGCGCCAGCAGTGACGCCCAGAGCGGTGCTGCGGCGCTGGTGCCTTCGTCCCAGCTCAGACCGCTCATGTCTCCCCGCGGCGTGATGAAGAACATGTTGCCGCCGGAATTGGCCGACACGTCCGGCGTGCCCCGGCCCGTCCCGCCGCCGGGATTGACCGATGTCGGCGTGAGACCGAAATCGGTCTGATACGTCGGCACGGGCCGGTTCGTGTCCACGCCACCGTCGCCGGCGGCGATGTCGCTCCCGAGCGCCGGCAGGATGCTGTATCGGCCCTGGTCCTCGCTGACCTGGAGGATGTTCCAGACCGATTCCAGAAGGGCGACCTGGCCGGCATGCTGCGCCGACACCGAGGACGGCAGAATGGACAAGCCCCCGCCGATCAGCCGCCACAACGTCGCGGCGTCTCCCGCTATCGCACGATCATACAGGGACGCGGCCCGGGTCGGATCCTGGAATACCGTGGGGTCGCCCGGTGCGGCTCCCAGCGTCGTCAGCGACGTTCCGCCGACGATGAGCGCATAGGGCGAAGACGAGTTGGTCGCGACATTGGCGAGACCGTTGGCGAAATTCCACGAAGATCCCCAATCGTTTCCCGCGAATGCGACGGAGATGTTGCGCAAGGCCGCGTCCACGAACAGCTCGTCGACGGCGTTGGCGAACGGTGATCCGCGCTTCGACTGCTGGAAGAGCGAGAACGATGACGAGACGACAGAAGGGTTGTTGACCAGATCCCAGAACGCCGCCTGGAACGCCGTGAAGCTGTTCGACTGCGCGTGGTCGTCGAACCCGGAGCCCGCATACAGCCCGATCGTGCTCTGCGGACTGGCCGAAGCGACGACGCCGACGTCGAGCGACCGCTCGAGGGAGTTGCCCCTCGTGTAGCTCTGGCCGCCCTGGTTGCTGACGTAATAGCTCCCCGGCGTCGAGAGGCCGGCCGTCTGCCTGAACTCGTCGAGGAGTTCCTGGAAGCTGTTCGGATCGCCGGCGCTCAGAGCATTGCCGATCCCCGGCTCGACGAGGCCGATCGTCGCGGTCGGAACCGTGCGGTCGCCCAGCGGGAAATTGTAGAACCAGTCGGCGATATCGGCAGCGAAGTTGTTGCTCTCCCGGTAGTCTCCGGAGTTGCTCAGCGGCGACAGCGCGTTGCCGATGCTTTGATGTCCCACTCTCGGTGTGATCTGCGCACCGCCGGACATGTCCGAGAAAGCGGGATACTGGCCCCAGATCGGACCGAGGTCGAACCAGATTCCGGTCGCGCCGATCTCCTCGGGAACCGACAGAGCGCCGTTCCAGTAATAGATCTGCTCGGTCTGCCCGGAACCGCCCGGAACGTCGGCGGTCCCCGTCAGGGCCGGCGTCCCGAACAGCTCCCCGAACTTGGCCGGCGTCACTTGGAGCCAGATCGTGCGCGATTCGGCGGAGGAGACGTAGCCGTCCGTGCCGGAGAGGCCGAGCACCGGGATGTTCATGGCCCGCAGGGCCGCGACCGCGTCGGCGAAGGCGGTGGGATCGGCGCCGTAGGTCGACCACAGCGTGCCGGCCTGGTTCAACGCCTGGAGCGTCTTCTGGCGCGTCGCCCAGTCGCTCTCCAGCAGGGCGGTGGGATCGTTCGCCCGCGGCAGCATCAGCGCGACGTTGATCGTCTGCGTCGCCGGCACCGGCCCCGAGACGAAGTCGTAGGCGTCCGCCACCGTGGTCGCGGTCGTCGTGCCGTTGCTGGTGTAGTCCAGGTATGTCGAGTTGGGCAGTACGACCTGAGCCATGGCGATGTCGCGTCCCTCGGGCTGGTCCGCGCAACCCGGCTGCATCGTGAGGTCCGCCCGCTGTTGCGCGCGAGACGGGCTCAGACATTGCGGCCGATGGATCCTCGGGGTGGATGCAGCGCGCGCCCAGTCGCAGGCGTGCGGCAAGATGGTTAGCGAAGGACTAATGCGATTTTCGATGGATCGCCCGGCGACTGCGTCGCAGTCGCTTTCGCGATGCGGATTTCGGCTTCGCTCCGGCGCCGCGCGGGCTTGTGATACGGTTTTCGGAACTGATCGTCCGAGAATTGTATCAGTTGCTCACCGGCTTCGCCGTCCCTTGCGGATGAAACGGAGCAGCGGCTTTCTGCTCCCGTTGCAGCCATCGAAGACAGTTTTCGTCCTGGCGCGGGTCCCCCTCTCCCGAGTGGGAGAGGGGACAGGGGTGAGGGTGGCTCGGGTTCAGAATCAGGCACCAACGGTTGAGCTGCGCAACTCGACGGTCGGCATTCCATTCTGAAGTGTCTCCACCCTCACCCCTACCCCTCTCCCACTCGGGAGAGGGGATCCCGCGCTCAAAATTTTGACTGCAAAACCAGTCGTTTGCAGCGAGTTTCCATTTAGGTCGCGATCATCTCGCGGATGCGAGCCGCCAGGGCGTCGACCGCGAACGGCTTGGTCAGCACCGCCATGCCGGCGTCGAGCCGGCCGTCGCCGAGCACCGCGGCCTCCGCGAAGCCGGTGATGAACAGGACCTTCAGGTCCGGCCGGCCGACCCGGGCGGCATCCGCCATCTGGCGTCCGTTCATGCCGCCGGGCAGGCCGACATCGGTCACCAGCAGGTCGATGCGCGCATCCGACTGCAGCACCCTCAAGCCGCCCGCCCCGTCCGCCGCCTCGACCGCGGTGTATCCGAGGTCGCTCAGCACGTCGGTCACCAGCATGCGCACGGTCGGTTCGTCGTCCACCACGAGCACGGTCTCGCCGGCATCGGCGCAGGCCATCGGGCGCCTCTCGGGGGCGGGTCCGTCCGCGTCCGCCTCGCCCCGGTGCCGCGGCAGGGAAAGGCACACCGCCGTGCCGGCACCGACCTCGGAGGTGATCCGCACCTGCCCGCCGGACTGCTTGGCGAAGCCGTAGATCATCGACAGGCCGAGCCCCGTGCCCGCGCCGATCGGCTTCGTCGTGAAGAACGGGTCGAACGCCCGGGCGACGACCTCCGGGGGCATGCCGGTGCCGGTGTCGGACACGCACAGCGACAGGTACTGCCCCTCGGGCATGTCCAGCGCCTCGGCCTGCCGCCCGTCGATCCAGCGGTTGTACGTCTCGATGACGATCCTGCCGCCGTCCGGCATTGCGTCCCGGGCGTTGATGCACAGGTTCAGGAGCGCGTTCTCGAGCTGCGAGGGGTCGACCAGGGCGGGCCACAGGTCGTCCGCCCCCTTGTGCCGCACGTCGATGCCCGGGCCGACGGTGCGCTGGATCAGGTCGAGCATCCCGTCCACCAGCCGGTTCGCGTCGATGGCCTTCGGTGCCAGGGTCTGGCGCCGCGAGAAGGCGAGGAGACGATGGGTCAGCGCCGCGGCCCGCTTCGACGCGCCCTGCGCGGCGGCGATGTACTTCGCGACGTCCTTGGACCGGCCCTGCCCGATGCGGGTCTCGATGAGCTCCAGCGCGCCGGAGATGCCGGCGAGCAGGTTGTTGAAGTCGTGCGCCAGACCTCCGGTGAGCTGGCCCACCGCCTCCATCTTCTGCGACTGGCGCAGCACCTCCTCCATGCGCGCGCGCTCCTCCCCGGCCTGCCGCAGGCGGTCGGCGGCCTCCCGCAGGTCGCGGGTCCGCTCCTCGACCCGGGCTTCCAGCGAGGCGTTGAGCCGGCGGATCTCGTCCTGCGTGCGGCGCTGCCGGAACGCGGCGAAGCCCAGCAGGGCCGTCGCGAGGAGGCCCCCGACGCCGACGAGCCAGACCTCGGACAGGGCCGAGGCCCGTCGCGGGGAAAGGCGCTGCTCGAACAGCACGGTCCAGGTGCGGCCGCCGAGGTCGAGCGTCGCCTCGCGCGTCAGGCGCCCGGCCACGGCACCGGTGGCCCGCGCGGACCGGTGCAGCAGCGTCGCCTCGCTCGGAGCGCCGTCGTAGATCGCGAAGGCGGCGTCCTCCTCGGCCCTGGCCGCCACGATGCTGTTGAACAGGTCGTTGGCCCGGAAGGCCCCGAAGACGAAGCCGAGGAACCGCCGTCGCCGCTCGCCGACGCCGGCGGGCACCGCCCCGCCGGCATAGACCGGCATGGCGACGAGGAAGCCCGCCTGCTTGTTCGCGTCGATCTCCTGCACGAGCTGGATGCGCGCCGAGGCGGCCGGCAGGCCGGTGTCGCGGGCCCGCTCGACCATGTCGCGCCGGACCGGGTCGGACATCACGTCGTAGCCGATGGCGGCCTGGTTGCGCGGGTTCGGCGGCTCGGCGAACAGGACCGGGCTGATCATCGGGTTGTCGGTCGGCGGGCGCACGTGGAAGCCTGCCACGCCCAGCGCCTCGGCCCGCGCGGCGAACCGCTCGCGTTCGGAGGCGGGCATCGTCGGGGTGAAGCCGATGCCGAGGAAGCCGGGATACAGGCTCTGGAACTCGATGCGCCCGACATACGCCCGAAACTCGGCCAGCGTGACGCTGTCGCCGTTGGCCGCGAACAGGCCGGCGCCGCCTCGAAGCAGAGCGGCATAGGTGCGGAACTGGTCCTCGACCGTGCGCAGCTCGATCTCGGTGGCATGGAGAAAGGTCAGCCGGTCGCGCATCTCCGCCGCCCGCCAGGTCAGGGCGGTGCTGACCCCCGTTGCGAGCAGACCCACGGCCAGGGTGGCGCGCGGAACCCAGCGCGCCGCCCTGGGAGTCGGGGGCGTCGGGATGGCCGTGGTCTCGGCACGGTCCTGCGGTCGGTGACGTTCGTGCAAGTGAAAACCGGCGGGGTAGGCGGCCCTTCGTGCGGGACGGGCGGTGGCATGCCAGCCCATGATGGCGCCTGCAGGGCGGTTTTCGCCAGCCGCCGCTCGACGGCAGGCGGCGGATCGATCCCGTCCGGGCCGTCGCGGCCGCAGGGCGGTCAGGGCCGGCACCAAGGCCGGGGACCCCGGCGAGCCGCCCGCGGGCCCCGCATCCGGGACGGCCAGGCGGTCCCGGCCACGGCGCCGAGATCGGGCGTGATCAGGATCACGCCCATGCCGGAGCGGTCGCGCATCTCGCCGGGCAGGTCGAGGGCCCGACCGGCCGGTGCCGGAGGATCCGCTCTTAACGTCTCCACCGGCCGCTGGGATATTCCTGCCCGGACGCATTCATCCTGATGGCAGTGCCGTCGGGGGCCTTGCGGTAGGAGCCGAGATCGATGTGCGACGAGTAGCTCGGGGTTCCGATCGCTCCGGTCTGGACCCTGGTTCCGTACATGTAGTGTCCGTCGACGAGCTGCCATCCCTCGCTGGCACCCCCCTGGACACCGTCGAGATCGGCGTCGCTGAGCCTCACGGCAGCCCGTTCCATCCCGGCGTTCATGACAACCTCCGTCTGGGTGACGCGCCGGACGTCCCGGCGCCTGGGACCCGCTTCTGACCGCGCCCTGTTGCCCGAATGTTGCGCGCCTGCAATGAAACCTGCGCAACACGCGCGATGGTTAACAGCAAAAAACAGAACATCGACAATCGATCCTCGGATCGTCGCAGACCGTTGTCGGAAACAGCGGCTCAACCATCTTTTCCTGCCGCGGGATGTCAAATCGGAAACCCCGATGCGCGATGCCTCGAGGCGTCCCTATCCCCGGCAGGTCGATGGTCATGACAGCGGTCGTGTTCCGCAAGCAGGCGCTCGATGGCTTGTCCGAGCCGGGCCGCCTGGACGAGCGGCTCGATGTCGCCTCGCCCTCGGGCTGGGCGGCGCTCGCCGTCGCGCTCGCCATCCTGGCCGGATGCGCCGGCTGGGCCGTGTTCGGCAGCTACCGGGTCACCGTGACGGGGCAAGGGCTGCTCGTGCCGGCCGGCGGGGCCTTCGTGGGCGTCTACGCCCCCAAGGCCGGCTGGGTCGACAGCTACATCCAGCGCGGCGACCGGGTGAAGCGGGGCGACCTCATCGCGCGGCTGAACGCGCCCGAGGACGTGGCCCGGCTCGCCGATGCGGAGGCCCGGGTGAGCCAGTTGCAGGCCCAGAGGAGCGCCCTGCGCGCCCAGCTCGATGCCCATCTCGGCAAGGAGACCGCGGCGGCCGAGCGCAAGCGCGACGCCCTCCAGGAGACGATCGATCTCGCCCAGGCCCGCGTGCGCGAACTCGCCGAGCTGCTCCGGCAGCGCGAGGGCCTCCAGGGCAAGGGTCTGGCGACCGCCGAACGGGTCATCGAGGCCCGCGAGCGCCTGTTCGCGGCGCGGGAATCGATCTCCCGGGCCAGGACCGACCTGATCTCGGTCGACGCCTCGCTCCTGTCGCTGCGCCACCAGTCCGACCAGGAATGGGCGGCGATCGAGCGCCAGTTGCGCGACGGCGAGGGACAGCGCGACCAGATCCGCCTCGGCCAGCGCCTCGCCACCACGATCGAGGCGCGGGTCGACGGCGTCGTCACGATGAACGAGGTCGGCAACCACGCCCTCGTCGGCCCGGGCCAGAAGCTGATGGTGATCGAGCAGGGCGGGCCGCGGCTCGAAGCCCTGCTCTACGTGCCGGCCCGGAGCGGCAAGGAGATCCGCCTCGGGATGGAGGTGCGCCTCTCGCCCTCGGTGGCCAGGAAGGAGGAGTACGGCTCGCTCCTCGGCCTCGTCGTCGAGGTCGATGCCAGCCCCGAGAGCCAGAGCGCCCTCAACGACCGCCTCGGCAACCCGGATCTGGCCCGCCTCTTCACCAGGGACGGACCGCCGCTGCAGATCGTCGTGCGCCTCGAACCCGGCTCCGGCGGGCCCGACAGCTACGCCTGGACCTCCGCGCGCGGCGCCGAGATCCGGCTGACCTCGACGACCCTGCTCGAAGGCCAGGTCACGGTGAAGACCGGCCGGCCGGTCGCGCTGCTGATCCCCGCCCTGCGCCGGATGCTCGGGCTGTGAGCGCCGGGACCCGCTTCCCGCGCACCGCCCGCCTCCGGGTCCCGACCGTGCTGCAGATGGAGGCGGTCGAGTGCGGCGCCGCCTGCCTGGGGATGATCCTCGCCCATCACGGCAAGTGGGTGCCGCTGGAGGAGCTGCGCGCCGCCTGCGGCGTCTCGCGCGACGGCAGCAGGGCCCGGGCGATCGTCCACGCCGCCCGCTCCTACGGCCTCGACGCCGCCGGCTGGCGCAGCGAGACGGCGCAGGTGGACGGCCAGCGGCTGCCGGCGATCCTGTTCTGGGACTTCAACCATTTCGTGGTGCTGGAGGGCATCGGCCGCGACCGGGTCCACCTCAACGATCCGGCCTGCGGACCGCGCACGGTCACGCACGAGGAGTTCGATCGCTCCTTCACGGGCGTGATGCTGACCATGGTCCCCGGACCCGGGTTCCGCCCCTCGGGGTCCAGGCCCGGGGTCTGGCGCGCGGTCGCCGGCCAGCTCGCCGGCGCGAAGGGGGCGGTGGCGTTCCTCGTCACGGCGGGAATCGCCGCCCTGCTCCCCGGCCTCGTCGCACCCGCCGCCCTGCGGATCTTCGTCGACGACATCCTGATCCGCGGGCTGACCGACTGGCTTCGGCCGCTCCTCCTCGTCCTCGCGGTCGCGGCGGCTCTGGGCGGCCTGCTGGCCTGGCTCCAGGGGATCGTCCTCGCCCGGCTGCAATGGACGCTCGGCACCTCGCTCGGGCTGCGGCTGACCTGGCACCTCCTGCACCTGTCGCCGGGCTTCTTCGCCCAGCGGCATGCCGGCGACGTCGCGAGCCGGCTGCACGCCGCCGAGCACGCCTGCGACCTGATCGGCAGCCAGGTCGCCGCCCTGTTCGTCGGCGGCCTCGCGACCGTGTTCTACGGCGGCCTGATGCTGCTCTACGATCCGGTCCTGGCGGCGATCGGGCTGGCGCTGGCCCTGCTCGACCTCGCCTTCGTGCGGGTCGTCGCCGAGCGTCAGACCGATGCGCTACGCCGGGTGATGCGCGAACAGGCGATGCTCGGCAGCCTGTCGATCAACGCCATCCAGTCGATCGAGACCCTGAAGGCCGCCGCGGCGGAGACCGCCGTCCTGGCGCGCTGGTCGGGGGCCCAGGTCCGGATGATGAACGCCGTGACCCGCTCCGAGCGGTCCCTGCAGCGTCTCGGGCTGGTCCCGGCCGCCCTCGCGGCGGTGGCGACGGCGGGCATCCTGGCGGTCGGCGGCCTGCGCGTCATGGACGGGATCCTCACCGTCGGGACGCTCGCGGCCTTCCAGACGGTGCTGACGAGCTTCCTGACCCAGGTCAACGGCCTCGTCGGCGTGGCCGCGCGGATGCGCGAGCTGCGCGTCGCGCTGGAACGGGTCGACGACGTGCTGCGCGCGCCCCGGGACGCTCGCGCGGTGCAGGCGCAAGATCCGGCGCAAGATCCGGCGCAGAACCCGGCCGGCGCCGGCGCCGCCCGCCTCGCGGGCGCCGTCGCGGTCCGCGGCCTCACCTACGGCTTCGATCCCCTCGATCCGCCGCGGATCGCCGACGTCTCGTTCGCGGTCGCGCCCGGGGCGCGGATCGCCCTCGTCGGCCCGTCGGGCAGCGGCAAGACCACGCTCGCACGGCTGATCGTCGGACTGGCCGAGCCGTGGTCGGGCAGCATCCGCTTCGACGGCATCGAGAGCCGGGCGCTCGATCCGGGCGTGCGCTGCGCCTCGGTCGGCTACGTCGACCAGACGACCACGCTGATCGAGGGCAGCGTGCGCGACAACCTCACCCTGTGGGACGAGCGACTGCCCGACGACAGCCTGATCGCCGCGGCCCGCGACGCCCTGCTCCACGAGGTCGTCGCGAGCCGGCCGGGCGGCTACGACGGGCCGGTCAGCGAGGGCGGCGGCAACTGGTCGGGCGGGCAGGCGCAGCGGCTGGAGATCGCCCGGGCCCTGGCGCTCGATCCCAGCATCCTCGTCCTCGACGAGGCGACCTCGGCGCTCGACGCGGTGAGCGAGGTCGCGATCCTGGAGAACCTGCGCCGGCGGGGCTGCACCACCATCCTGGTGACCCACCGGCTCAGCGCGATCCGGGACTGCGACGAGATCCTGGTCCTCGACGGCGGCCGCATCGTCCAGCGCGGCCGCCACGATGCCCTGTGGAACGAACCCGGTCCCTACGCGGAGCTGATCCGTGCTGCATGACACGCGCGATCCGGACGGCTGGCAGGCGGTGGCCGCCGCCACGCCGGCCGATGGCGGTGCCCTCGTCCTCGACGGCGGGGTGCTCCAGGTCGTGGGCGGCGCGGCGTCGCTCTACCTCGAACGGCCGGGGCGCGCCGGGCGCCGCTACCTGTGCGGGATCGCGGCCGGGGAGGTCGCGCTCGCGCCGGTCTTCGGGGACGAGGGCTGGCGGATGGTCGCCTTCCTCGACGGTGCCGGCGCACGGGCCGAGCGCCACGAGGCCGAGGCGTTCCTGGCGCGTCTCGACGCCGGGGACGGGGGGGTCATCGCCGCGACGGAGGCGTGGATCGAACGGATCGCCGCCCGGGTCGGGGCCTCGCCGGCGGGACGTCCCGGGCCGCTCGGGGCCGGGACGCAGGTCCTGGTCCCGGGCGTCTGCGCGCGTCCGGCCGCGGGCCTGCTCTGGGTCTCGCTGGTGCAGGGCGCGACCCTGACCGGTCATCCGGAGCCGGTGGCGCCCGGCGCCGCGCCGGTGCCCGCCTTCGCCGCGCCCGGGGGAGGCATCGCGGCGCGCGACGGCGAGGCCCTGATCGTCTGCCGCGACAGCGGGGGGCTGGCCGCCGCGGGCGGGCTGTCGCGGGCGGTGCGCGAGCATCTGCGGCGCGTCGGCCGGGCCCTGGAGGCGCGGGAGGCGGCGCGGGAGGCCCGCGAGGCGGCGTTCGTGGCCGGCAAGGGCGCCCATGACCGCGCCCTCCTCGCCACCCGCGTCGACCCCCTGGTGATCCCGTCCGCCCGGTCCGACGAGCGGGATGACGGGACCCGGCTCGCCGCCGCCTTCCGGGCGGTGGCGGAGGCCGGCGGGACGGCCTGGCCGGACGCCGAGGTCGGATCGGCGATCCGCGACCCGTCCGTGCCGGTCGGGCGCCGGGTTCGGGCGCTCGCCGACGAGGCCGGGCTCGGCCTGCGCGAGGTCCGGCTCGACGGCCGGTGGTGGCGCGAGGGCGGACACTCCCTCCTGGCCTTCCGGGCGTCGGACGGCGCTCCGCTGGCGCTGATCGCCGGCACCGGCTGGCGCGGCGGCTACCGCCTGCAGGTCGGCGGCCGGCTGCGCAGGGTGGGCCCGCGCGAGGCCGCCGGGATCGCGCCGGACGCCTATCTGCCGGTGCGCCGCCTGCCCGACGCCCCGGTGGACGGCCGCACGCTGCTGCGCTTCGCGAGCGTCCTGACGGCGCCGGTCCTGATGCCGCTGCTGCTGCTCGCGGCCGCCGGCAGCGCCCTCGGCCTCGTCACGCCGCTCGCCTCCGGCATCCTGTTCGACACGATCATCCCGTCGGCCGCGCGGACCGAACTCGTCCAGCTCGCCGCCGGGATCGCCGGCCTCGGTCTCGGTGCGGTCGTGTTCGAACTGGTGCGCGGGTGGCTGCTGCTGCGGCTCGCCACCCTCCTCGACGGCGACCTCGAAGGCGCGCTCTGGGACCGCCTGCTCCACCTGCCGGCGAGCTTCTTCCGCGGGTTCCCGGCCGGGGACCTCGCCCTGCGCGCGACCGCGATCAACCAGATGCGCGACGCGCTGGGCGGCACGGTGGTCGCCAGCCTGCTGGCGGCGGTGGTCTCGCTGTCGAGCCTCGGGCTGATCCTGACCTACGACTGGCGTCTCGCGGTGCTGGCGCTCGGACTCGTGGCCGTGCAGGTCGCCGTCATGGTCGCGGTGAGCCTGCGGATGCTGGCGATCGCCCGGCGGATCCTGGAGACGGAGGGACGCCTGCAGGCCCTGGCGCTCCAGTTGATCCAGGCGATCGCGAAGCTGAAGGTCGCCGGGGCCGAGACGCGCGGCTACGCCCGCTGGGCCCCGCTGTTCGTCGCCCGCTCCACCCTCGCCCGGCGCCAGCACACCCTCTCGGCCGGCGTCTCCGCCTTCGGCGCGGCGTTCGCGATCGTCTCGACCGCGACGATGATCGGCGTCGTCGGCCTCGGCGGGCCGACGATCGGCGTCGGGCCGTTCGTCGCCTTCTCGGCCGCCTACGGGCAGTTCATCGCCGCCACGCTCTCGCTCGGAGCCGTCCTGCCGGCGCTGCTGTCGCTGCAGCCGCTCTACGCCCGGGCGAAGCCCCTGCTGCAGGCGGTGCCGGAGGCGCGCGGCCGGTGCGGGGCCGCGCCCGAGCTCTCCGGCCGCCTCGCGGTGCGCGACCTCGTCTTCCGCTACCGGCCGGACGGCCCGGCGATCCTCGACGGCGTGTCGCTGCGGGTCGAGCCGGGGGAGTTCGTGGCGATCGTCGGCGCGTCGGGATCGGGCAAGTCGACGCTGCTGCGCCTGCTGCTCGGCTTCGAGGCGCCGACCCGGGGAACGATCGCGTATGACGAGCGCGACCTGGCCGCGCTCGACGTCAGGGCGGTGCGTCGCCAGTTGGGGGTCGTGCTGCAGAACGGCCGCATCCAGAACGGCACGATCCTCGACACGATCCGCAACGGCCTGCCGCTTCCCGAGGCGCAGGCGTGGGAGGCGGCCCACATGGCGGGACTGGACGACGACGTCCGGGCGATGCCGATGGGCCTGCACACCTTCGTCGGCGAGGATGCCGGCCTGCTGTCGGGCGGGCAGCGCCAGCGCCTGCTGATCGCCCGCGCCCTGGTGCACCGGCCGCGCCTGCTGCTGTTCGACGAGGCGACCAGCGCCCTCGACAACCGGACGCAGCAGCGGGTGACGGAGCGCCTCGCGATGCTGGACGCGACGCGGCTGGTGATCGCGCATCGCCTGTCGACCATCCGGCAGGCGGACCGGATCTACGTGCTCGACGCCGGCCGCGTGGTCGAGGAGGGCGACTACGCCCGGCTCATGCAGGCGGGCGGACGGTTCCGCGAGCTGGTGCAGCGCCAGTTGCCGCTTTGAGCCGATGCAGCCGGCCGCTAAATGGAAACTGGCTCCAAAAGATTGATTTAGCAGTCGAATTTTCAAGCGCGGGATCCCTCTCCCGAGTGGGAGAGGGGTAGGGGTGAGGGTGGAGACGGTTCCGCAATGGCCCTGAACGGTTGAGCTGCGCAGCTCGACGCTGGGCGTTCATCTCGGAACCCGAGCCACCCTCACCCCCGGCCCCTCTCCCACTCGGGAGAGGGGAGGCGCGCCACACCGAAAACCGCTTCCCACCGGGGCAACGGGTGCAGACGAACACCGCTCCATTTCATCCGCAAGGGACCGCGAAGCCGGTGAGCAACTGATATGGTTTTCGGACGATTCGCTCCGAAAACCGTATCACCAGCCCCCGCGGCGCATGAGCGATGTCGATGTCCGCATCGCGACGCGACCGCAACGCCGTCGCCGGGCGATCGATCGGACATCGCATGACCCGTCCCGGGAGTCGCCGCGGCACTCCGCGCCCCCGGGCACAGTCGACGTCGGCAGGACGGCGCGGCCCCGCGGGGACGGCCGGCAGCGATCGACCGCCCCGCCCGTTGCCGGGATCGGCGTGCGCTCCCGATCCCGAATGGTTAAGCGGAGCCTCGCATTTACCAGTCAAGCGCCCCGGGCCGCTGTTTTCCTCCGGCAACAGATGACGAAATACCCGATCAACGATCCCGTGAGAACTTGGACGTGACGCCGACGGAGCGTCACGGACAACGAGTGTACCATGACCAGCCCGATCCACGACTCCACCACCGAGTCCGCCCCCCGCGAGGAGCCGGCCACCAGGCTCACCGATGCCGAGCTCGATGCCATCAACGGGACCGGCGGCCCGAGGCAGGGGTTCGATATCAAGAAGGACATCAACGATTTTCTGCGTCCGGTGGAACTCGCGATCCGCAACAACGGCGGATCGATCACGAAGTATCCGTAGTTCGACGGCGCGACGGACCGACCAGTCCGGAGACGGTTTCCGGACGCCTCGTTCAGGAACCGTCTCGGGCAGCCCGCGCGCTGCCCGAGACGCCCCGTGCCGCCCCTGCGAGGGACACGATCCCGTCGGCCTGACCGTCTGCGCGGAAAGGGGCGTGCCCGCGCAAGGCGACGACCGCGCTACGCGATGTCCGCCTGCCCCCGGCGATGGTCGTGGCCGGCGATGATCCGCCCGAGGAGGTCGGTGAGCAGGGCGCGCTCGGCCGGCGTGAGGGCCGCGACGGTCTGGGCGTGCGCGGCGCGCGCCGCCGGCTCCATCCCGGCGTGCAGCGCCTCGCCCTCGGGCGTCAGGCGGCAGACCTGCGCCCGGCGATCGGCCGGCGAGGTGACGCGGCTGACCAGCCCGCGGGCGGCCAGCCGCTTGAGCGCGCCGGTCGTCGTCGTCCGGTCGAGGGCGACCGCGTTCGCCAGCGTGGTCTGATCCGCCTCCCGCAGGACGCGCAGTTGCGACAGCAGGCTGTATTGCAGCGGCGTGATGCGGAATTCGGCGCAAAGCTCCGAAAACAGGCTGACGTGGATCTGGTGCAGCCGCCGGGCGAGGAAGCCGGGGCGCTCGGACAGGGGCCAGGGCCGGACCTCCGCAACCGGTTCCGGCCCGGCCGTCCCCTCGACCGCCCCGTCCCGCACGACCTCGTCCATCGACCCGCTCCGTAGAAGCCTTCCAGACTTGGCATGCCACATGCAGAGGCCAATGCGAAGCATGCTTCGCTTTTGCGGAGCCGAGGCCGGCCCGGCCGGCCGCGATCACGAGGTCGAGAATGGACACCGCCCAACCCGATCCGCGCCGCTACGACCTGCTCCTGCGCGGCGGCCGCGTCATCTGCCCCGCCTCCGGCATCGACGGCCTGCGCGACGTGGCTTTGCGGGACGGACGCATCGCCGCCGTCGAGGAGACGATCCTGCACTCCGCCGCCGCCGAGGTGGTCGACGTGTCGGGCAAGCTCGTCCTGCCGGGCCTGATCGATACCCACGCCCACGTCTACCAGTACGTCACCGGCCGCTTCGGCCTGAACCCCGACATGGTCGGCGTGCGCTCGGGCGTCACCACGGTGATCGACCAGGGCGGTCCCTCCTGCATGACCCTGCCGGGCTTCCGCCGCTTCATCGCCGAGACCGCCGAGACGCGGGCGCTCGCCTTCCTGTCGGCCTATCTGGTCGGCGGGCTGGAGGGGCACTTCTACCCCAACCTCTACAGCCCGGACGGCGTCGACGTCGACGCGACGGTGAAGGCGGCGGTCGAGAACCGCGACCTCGTGCGCGGCATCAAGGGCCATGCCGAGATCGGCGGCTTCGCCCGCTGGGGCATCAAGGTCATGGAGATGGCCGCCGAGATCAGCCGGCAGGCCGACCTGCCGCTCTACGTGCATTTCGGCCAGCTCTGGGGCCTGCCGGAATCGGGCGCCAACGGCGAGGACGCCAACACCATCATGGAGCGGGTGATTCCGCTGCTGCGCCCCGGCGACGTGCTGGCCCATCCCTTCACCCGCCACCCGGGCGGCTTCATCAACGAGGAGGGCGTGGTCCACCCGATCATCCGGGCGGCGATGGATGCGGGCCTGCGGGTCGATGTCGGCCACGGCAGCCACTTCTCGTACCGGGTCGCCCGCGCCTCGCTGCCGGCCGGCGTCGTTCCCTACACCCTCGGCGCCGACATGCACGGCTACAACACCGAGGTGCCCGAGGCGCCGCGCCCCGCCGGCACCCCGGACGAGCACCACGACGACGAGAACCACCCGTTCCTCGGCCAGGCCCGGTTCAGCCTCACCCAGGCGATGAGCTCGATGATGGCGCTCGGCATCCCGCTCGAGGAGGTGGTGCCGATGGTGACCTCGCACCCGGCCGAGATGCTGCGGATGAGCGACAGCCTCGGCGCCCTGAAGGTCGGCCGCGCGGCGGACGTCTCGGTGCTGCACGACGATCGCGGCCGCTTCCTGCTGCGCGACAACGAGGACACCCGGGTCGTCGCCGACCGGCTGCTGCGCCCGGCCTTCTGCCTGCGGGCCGGCCGGCGCTTCGAGGCCGATTCGCCGATCCTGCCCCAGGCGGTCGCGGCCTGAGGCGATGCCGATGCCCGCCGTCATGATCGCCGCGCCGCCCCGCCCGACGGACCGCCCCGGAGGCGCGCGATGAGCGCCGAGGGCGTCGGGGCGCCCCTGCCCCGCAAGGAGGACGACCGCCTCATGCGCGGGCGCGGCCTTTATGTCGGCGACATCCGGCTGCCCGGCCTGCACGACGTCGCCTTCGTGCGCAGCCCCCTGGCGCATGCCCGCATCCGGGCGATCCACGTGCCGGATCACTGCCGCGACCGCGTCTTCACGGCGGCCGACCTCGACGGCGTGCTGCCGATCCGCGCGGTCTCGGGCCTGCCGGGCTTCAAGGTCTCGGAGCAGCCGGTGCTGGCGACGGGCAAGGTCCGGCAGGTCGGCGAACTGGTGGCGATGTGCGTGGCCCCGACCCGCGCCGAGGCCGAGGACATCGCGGCGTCGATCGTCCTCGACCTCGAGGAGCTGCCGGCGGTCCACGACATGCTGGCGGCGCGCGAGCCCGGCGCCGCCCTCGTCCACGAGCACTGGGGCGACAACGTCTTCCTGGAGACGCTGGTCGACGTGAACATCGCCGCCGCCCTCGACGCGCCGATCCGGGTCAGCCGCACCATCTCGACCGGCCGGCAGTGCATGGCGCCGATCGAGGGCCGCGGCACCGTCGTCCAGCTCGACCACCGCCTCGACCAGCTCGTCGTCCACACCGCGAGCCAGATGCCGCACATCGTGCGCAACGGCCTGTCGGAATGCCTGGGGCTGGAGCAGGGCCGCCTCCGCATCGTCTCGCCCGACGTCGGCGGCGGCTTCGGCTACAAGGCGATCCTGCTGCCCGAGGACGTCGCCCTGTGCTGGCTGGCCCTGCGCCGCGGCCACCCGGTGCGCTGGCTGGAGGACCGCCGCGAGCACCTCACCGCCAACGCCAATTGCCGCGAGCACCATTACCGCATCACCGCCTACGCGGAGCGCGACGGCCGGCTTCGCGGCATCGATTGCGAGGCGACCGTCGATTCCGGCGCCTACTCGGCCTATCCGTTCTCGGCCTGCCTGGAGGCGGCGCAGGTCGCCAGCATCCTGCCCGGCCCCTACGATTTTCCGGCCTATCGCTGCCGCACCTGGTCGGTCGCGACCAACAAGTGCCCGATCCTGCCCTATCGCGGGGTCGCGCGGACCGGCGTCTGCTTCGCCCTCGAACTCGTGCTCGACGCGGTCGCGCGCGAGGCGGGCCTGCCGCCGGAGGTCGTGCGCGAGAAGAACCTCGTGCGGCCCGACCAGATGCCGTTCGAGAACATCACCCGCAAGCACTTCGACAGCGGCGACTACCCGGGGGCGCTGGCCCGGGCCCTGGCGGCGATCGACGTCGCGGCTTTGCGCGACCGCCAGCGCCGCGGCGAGGCGGACGGACGCCGGATCGGGCTCGGCCTCGCGATCTACTGCGAGCAGGCGGCGCACGGCACCTCGGTCTATTCCGGCTGGGGCATCCCGATGGTGCCGGGCCACGAGCAGGCCTGCGCCCGGCTGACCCCCGACGGCGGGCTCGAACTGCGCATCGGGGCGCATTCCCACGGCCAGGGCCTGGAGACGACGCTGGCGCAGGTCGCCCACGAGATCCTCGGCGTGCCGGTGGCGCGCACCCGCCTCGTCCACGGCGACACCGCGATGACGCCCTACTCGACCGGCTCCTGGGGCTCGCGGGTGATGGTGATGGCGGGCGGCGCGGTGGCGGCGGCCTGCGAGGACCTGCGCGACCGCGCCGTGCGGATCGGCGCCCACCTGCTCCAGGCGAAGCCCGAGGAGTGCCGCTTCGCGGGCGGCCACGTCGTCGGGCCGACCGGCGACGTGCCCCTGGAGGCGATCGCCCGCACCTGGTACCGGCGCCCGCAGGATCTCGCCCCCGACACCGACCCGGGCGGGCTCGAGGTCACCGCCGGCTACAAGCCGGTGCGCGATTCCGGCACCTTCTCGTATGCGGCGCACGCGGCCGTCGTCGCGGTCGATCCCGATCTCGGGACGGTCGAGATCCTCGACTACGTCGTCGTGGAGGACGGCGGCACGCTGGTGAACCCCCTGGTCGTCGACGGCCAGATTTTCGGGGGTCTCGCCCAGGGAATCGGCACCGCGCTGTTCGAGGAGATGCGCTTCGACGGGCGCGGCCAGCCGCTCGCCTCGACCTTCGCCGACTACCTGCTGCCGGGCCCCGCCGAGGTGCCGATGGCCCGCATCGACCACATGGAGACGCCCTCCCCCTACACCCGCTTCGGCCAGAAGGGGATCGGCGAGGGCGGGGCGATCGCGCCGCCGGCGGCGCTCACCAACGCGATCAACGACGCGCTGGCGGGTCTCGGCGTCGAGATGCTGCACAGCCCGGTCACTCCGCACCGGATCGTCGAGGCGGTGCTGGCCGCCCGGGCCGCGCCGGCCCGCGCGAGGGACGCCGCATGAAGCCCGCCCCCTTCGCCTGGGAGCGCCCGGCGAGCCTGCCCGCGCTCCTCGACCGCCTCGCCGGGGCCCCCGGCCTCGTGAAGCTGATCGCCGGGGGCCAGTCGCTCGGGCCGATGCTCAACCTGCGGCTCGTCGAGCCCGACCTCGTCCTCGACATCACCGGCATCGCCGAGCTGCGGCAGGCCCGGATCGAGGGCGACCACCTCGTGCTCGGCGCCTGCGTCACCCATGCCGACATCGAGGACGGGCGCGTGCCCGACAACACCGGCGGCGTCCTGCGGCGGGTCGCGGCCGCGATCGCCTACCGGGCGGTGCGCAACCGCGGCACGGTCGGCGGCAGCCTCGCCCACGCGGATCCGGCCGCCGACTGGGTGAGCACGCTCATGGCGCTCGGCGCCGCGGTCGAGATCGCCGGCCGCGACGGGCGCCGCACCCTGCCGCTGGAACGCTTCGTCACCGGCGCCCTCGACGTCGCCCTGCGGCCCGGCGAGGTCCTGGTCGCGGTGCGGGTGCCTGCACGGCCGCAGGGCGTGGCCTGGGGCTACGTCAAGCACTGCGCCAAGATCGGCGAGTTCGCCCACGCCATCGGGGCGGTGCGGATCGAGCCGGCGGCGGGGCGCGGCCGCGCGGTGATCGGCGCCGTCGAGGGACCGCCGGTCCTGTTCGCCGACGCCCGCCCGCTGTTCGGCGGCCGCATCGGCCCCGACTTCGCCGCGGCCTTCGACCCGGGGGCCGCCGACGCCGCCCTGGTCGCCGCCGGCATGGCCGACCGGGTCGCCCGCCACGTCCACGTCACGGTGCTCGCCCGGGCGGTCGCGCAGGCGGCGGAGTTCCCCGCGACCCGTCCGGAGGCCGCATGAGCGCCGCGCCGGCGGAATCCCCGGGCCGCATCGCGCTGGCCCTGACCGTGAACGGCGTGCCCCGGCGGGTCGAGGCCGAGCCGCGCAGCCATCTCGGCGACGTGCTGCGCGAGCGCCTCGACCTCACCGGCACCCATCTCGGCTGCGAGCACGGCGTCTGCGGCGCCTGCACGGTGCTCCTCGACGGCGAGCCGGCCCGGGCCTGCCTCACCTTCGCGGGCGCCTGCCCGGGCGCCGCCGTCACGACGATCGAGGGCCTCGACGACGACCCGGTGGCGATCGAGCTGCGCGCCGCCTTCAACCGCGAGCACGCGCTCCAGTGCGGCTACTGCACCCCCGGCATGCTGGTCGCCGCCCGCGACCTCGTCCTGCGCCTGCCCGACGCGGACGAGCGACGGATCCGCGTCGGCCTGTCGGGCAATCTCTGCCGCTGCACCGGCTATGCCGGCATCGTGCGGGCGGTGATGGGGGTGATCGCCGCGCGCCGCGCCCGCGGCATCGGGCCGGAGAGCGGGGCGGAGCGCGCCCTCGGGCCGGTCGGCGCCCGGCCGGGCGCGGCGGTCGCGACGCCCCGCCCCGTGGAGCTCCGCCCCGTCCCGGCGCTCGCCCCCGTGCCGGCGAGCGTCGGCGATCCCGGCGCGGCCTTCGCGCCGGCCCACGAGTTCACTCAGACGATCGACCTCCCCCACCCGCCGGAGGCGGTCTTCGCGCTCCTCGGCGACATCGAGGCCGTGGCCGCCTGCCTGCCCGGCGCCGCCGTCACCGGGCGGCCGGAGGCCGGGGTGGTCGAGGGCGGCCTGCAGGTGCGGATCGGCCCGATCGGCACGACCTTCCGGGGCCGGGCCCGCATCGCCCACGATCCCGCCAGCCTCGGCGGCACGGTGCGGGGCGCCGGCACGGACGCGGGCGGCCGCTCGGCCACCGAGGGGCGGATCCGCTACCGCGTCGGCCCGGGCGAGCTCCCCGGCACCGCCCGGGTGGTGCTCGACGTCGGCTACACGCTGACCGGGCCGCTGGCGCAGTTCGGTCGCCCGGGCCTCGTGCGCGACCTCGCCGGCCGGATCACCGCGGATCTCGCCCGCAACCTCGACGCCCGCCTCTCGGGCGCCGCCGCCCCGGCGCCCGCCCGCCTCGACCCCCTCCGCCTGCTCGTCGCCGTCGTCCGCGCCCGCCTCGCGGCGTGGCGCGGGCGCGCCTGACCTCACCTCCGCTCCCCCAAGTCCCGCTCCCCCAAGTCCCCTCCCCCCAAGTCCCCTCCCCCCAAGTCCCCTCCCCAAGCCCCCCAGGAGACCCGACAATGTCCGGCCGGTTCACCCTCACCACCGCGATCCTGCTGGCGCTCGCCGTCACGGGGGCGCGGGCGGACGCGATTCGCATCGGCGTCAACGAGCCGCTCACCGGGCCGTTCGCGGCCTCGGGCACCTACGTGGTCAACGGCGCGCGCATCGCCGCCGACGAGATCAACGCCAGGGGCGGGCTTCTCGGTCAAAAAATCGAGCTCGTGATCGAGGACAACAAGAGCAACCCGACCGAGGCCGCCGCCGTCGCCGAGAAGCTCATCACCAGCGACAAGACCCCGGTGATGATGGGCGCCTGGGGGTCGAGCCTGACGCTCGCGGTGATGCCCAAGCTGATGGATTACGAGGTGCCGATGCTGGTCGAGACCTCCTCGTCGGGCAAGATCACCACCTCGGGCAACCCGTTCGTGTTCCGCATCTCGCCGCCCTCGGCGCTGGAGGCCGAGACCTTCGCGCCGATGGTGGGCAAGCTCGGGCTGAAGAAGGTCGACTTCCTGGTGCTCAACAACGATTTCGGCCGCGGTGCGGCGACCGATTTCGGCAAGATGCTGAAGGAGAAGGGCGTCCAGGTCGGCCTCACCGAGACCATGGACCAGGGCGCCCAGGACATGAGCGCCCAGCTCGCCAAGCTGAAGGCGTCCGACAGCGACACGATCATGGTGACGAGCGCCGTCGACCAGCTCGTGCTGCTGTTCAAGCAGATGGCGGCGCTCGGCCTCAAGAAGCGCGTCATCACCACCGGCGGCTCGCAGAACCCGGACCAGATCATCGCCCAGGCCGGCTCGGCCGCCGAGGGCACGATGCACCTGACCACCTTCCTGCCGTGGATCCCGGAGAAGACCCCCGACCCGAAGGCGACCGAGGCGTTCATCGCCGAGTGGAAGAAGCGCGGCTTCCAGTTCGCCGGCGTCACCGAGAGTTTTCGCGGTTACGACGGCATCCGGGCGATCGCCCACGCGATCGAGAAGGCCGGCACGCCTGAGCCCGCCGCGATCGCCAAGGCGTTCTGGTCGGTCGACTTCACCGGGCTCAACGGCCCGATCCGCTTCGCCAAGTCCGGCCCCGCCGGCAAGGAGAGCGGCCAGAGCAAGCCGGACGTCTACATCATCGAGATCAAGGACGGCCGCGTCGTCGTGCCGACGTTGTGAGGTGCGGGTCGGATCGCCGGCCGTCCGGTCGGTGACGACACCTCCCACGCCAACCCTCCCCAGCAGAGGGGGGAGGGTCGGCCCCCATCCCATGCCGCCCGGCACGCCACCCGCGAGAGGCCGCCCATGGACCAGCTGATCCAGCACCTCGTGAACACGCTGATCCTCGGGGGCACCTACGCCCTCCTGGGGATCGGGCTGACCCTGATCTTCGGCATCATGAACGTGGTGAACTTCACCCACGGCGCCCTCTACACGGTCGGCGCCTACCTGATGTACCTCGCCGTCTCGGCGCTCGGGCTCGACTTCTTCCTGGCGTTGCCGGCGGCGATCCTCGGCGGCCTGCTGTTCGGGGCGGCGATCGAGATCCTGCTCCTGCGCCCGTTCCGGGGCCAGGACATCGACACCGTCATGCTGGTGATGATCGGGGCCGGCATCGCCCTGCAATCGGGCACGCTGTGGATCTTCGGCGGCGTCGCCAAGGCGATCCCCTCGCCGTTCCCGGAAGCACCGTTGCAGTTCGGCCCGGTCTCGGTCTCCTGGCTGCGCCTGTTCGTGCTCGGCGCCGCCCTGCTGCTGATCGGGCTCACCTACGCGCTCATCAACCGCACGAAGCTCGGGCTCGCCATGCGGGCCGCGTTCCAGGACGCCGACACCGCGGCGCTGATGGGCGTCAACGTGCGGCTCATCGACACCGCGACCTTCGCGATCGGCTCCTCGCTCGCCGCCGCGGCGGGCGCCCTGCTCGGGCCGGTCTACGTCGTCTATCCGCAGATGGGGGGACTGGCCGAGCTGAAGGCCTTCGCGATCGTCATCCTGGGCGGCCTCGGCAACGTGACGGGCGCGGCGATCGGCGGCTTCATCCTGGCGCTGGCCGAGGAACTCGGCGCCGGCTACGTCTCCTCCGGCTACCGGGACGCGATGGGCTTCCTCATCATCATCGCGGTGCTGCTCTACCGGCCGACCGGCCTGTTCGCCAGGGCGGAGCGCGTCGGATGAGCCGGCTGCTCCCCCTCGCCCTGCTGGCCGGCCTCGTCGCCCTGCCGCTGGCGCTCGGCGCCAGTCCCTACCTCCTCAACGCGCTGATCGTGACCGGCATCCTGACGATCGGGGCGATGAGCCTGAACCTGCTGCTCGGCTTCACCGGGCAGCTCAGCCTCGGCCACATCGCGTTCTTCGGCATCGGCGCCTATGTCAGCGCGCTCACCAGCCTCGGCTTCGACGTCGAGCTCGGCTTCGGCCTGCGCGTGGTGCACGAGCCGTGGCCGGCCGCGATCGGCTTCGCCCTCGGGACGCTCGCGGCCGGCGCCTGCGGCTGGCTGATCGGCCGGCTGTCGTTCCGGGTGCGCGGAGCGTATTTCGTGATCGTGACGATCTCCTTCGCCGAGGTCGTGCGGCTCGTCGCGCTCAATTGGGTCGAGCTGACGCAGGGCCCGCTCGCGCTGACCGGCATCCCGCCGATCACGCTCGGCCTGCCCGGGCTCGGGACCTGGACGCTCCGGACCAAGCTGCAGAACTACTACCTCGTGCTCGCCGTCGGCACGCTGTGCTGGCTCGTCATCGCCCGCCTCGTCGGCTCGCGGTTCGGCCGGGCGATGCGGGGGCTCAAGGAGAATGAATCCCTCGCCCTGTCCGTGGGGATCAACGCGACGCGCACGCTCACCGTCGCGGCGGTGATCTCGGCCGCGATGGCGGGCGCGGCGGGCAGCCTCTACGCCCATTACCTGCGCATCATCGATCCCGACGTGTTCGCCTTCACCACCACGGTCAGCATGGTCATCATGGTGGTGGCGGGCGGCAAGGGCACCCTGATGGGGCCGGTGGTCGGCGGGCTGATCTTCGGCCTGCTGCCGGTCGCCCTGCGCCCGGTGATGGCGCCGGAAGCCCAGTGGATCGTCTACGGCCTCGTGCTCATCGTGATCCTGTTCGTGATGCCCCGCGGCATCGTGCCGGGCCTCGCCGGCCTCGTCCGCCGCCGGCCCTCGCCGCCGGCCCCCGTCCTCGAACCCGGTCCGGCGGTGCAGCGATGAGCCCGATCCTCTCGGTCGCGCATGTCGGGGTCCGCTTCGGCGGCCTCGTCGCCATCGCCGACCTGCATTTCGACGTCGCCGAGGGCGAGATCGTCAGCCTGATCGGGCCGAACGGGGCGGGCAAGACCACCGCCTTCAACGTGATGACCGGCTTCCTCAAGCCGAGCCAGGGCGAGGTCCGGTTCCGCGGCACCCCGCTCCGGGGCCTCGCCCCGCACGAGATCACCCGGCTCGGCCTCGCCCGCACCTTCCAGCGCACCAGCGTCTTCCCGGACGACACGGTGTTCGACAACGTGATGATCGGCCTGCACCGTCACGCCGCCGGAACCGGCCGGGCCCCGCTCCTCGACGCGCTCGTCGGCCGCGCCGGGGCGGGGGAGCGGGCGCTGCGGGAGCGCGCGGTGGCGCTGCTCGACTGGGTCGGCCTCGGCGCCCGGGCGCAGGAGCGGGCGGGCGCGCTGGCCTATGGCGAGCAGCGCCTCGTCGGGGTGGCGCTGGCGCTCGCCACCGAGCCCGCCATGCTGCTCCTCGACGAGCCGGTCTCGGGGATGAACGCCTCCGAGACCCGGGTGTTCGTGCGGCTGATCCGGCAGATCCGCGAGCGCGGCGTCACGATCCTGCTCGTCGAGCACGACATGCCGATGGTGATGGAGGTCTCCGACCGGATCGTGGTGCTCAATTACGGCCGGCTGATCGCCGCCGGCCCGCCCGCCGCCATCCGCAGCGACCCGGCGGTGATCGAGGCCTATCTCGGCCAGGGCAGCGCCGCCCGCCGCGCCGCCGCCGAGGCCCGGGAGGCGGCCGATGCTTGAGATCCGCGACCTCGTCTGCGGCTACGGCCACGTCACCGCCCTCAAGGGGATCACCCTCGACGTGCGCGAGGGCCAGCTCGTCGCCCTGGTCGGCGCGAACGGGGCCGGCAAGTCGACGACCCTGCGGGCGATCTCGGGGCTGGTGCCGCCGCGCTCGGGCTCGATCCGCTTTCGCGGGCGCGACATCGCCGGCGTCGAGCCCCGCGCGATCCTCGCCGCCGGCATCGCCCATTGCCCGGAGGGGCGGCGCGTCTTCCCGCAGATGAGCGTCGCCGAGAACCTCGCCATGGGCGCCTACCTGCGCCGCGACCGGGCCGGCATCGCGACGGACCTGGAGCGGGTCTACGGCGAGTTCCCGCGCCTCGCCGAGCGCCGCGACCAGGCCGCCGGCACGCTGTCGGGCGGCGAGCAGCAGATGCTGGCGATCGGCCGCGCCCTGATGGGGCGGCCGACGCTCGTGCTGTTCGACGAGCCGTCGCTCGGCCTCGCGCCGAACATCGTCGAGCGGATGTTCGCGGTGATCCGGGCGATCTGCGACGCCGGCACCACCGTCCTGCTGGTCGAGCAGAACGCCTTCGCGGCGCTCGAACTCTGCGACTACGCCTACCTGCTGGAGACCGGCCGCACGGTGCGCGAAGGCCCGGGCGAGGCCCTGATCGCGGACCCGCACGTGCGGGACGCCTATCTCGGTGGCTGAGGCGCGGCCCGGGCGGATCCGCCTCGGCCCGCCGGACCTCCTGGGCGACCGGACCGTGGTGCCGGTCGTGGCGGGCCGGCACCATCTGGTCCTGGTGCGCGACGCCGGGCGGATCGTCGCCGCGGAGCGGGCCTGCCCGCACGAGGGCGCCGACCTGTCCCTCGGCCACTGCGCCGGCGGACGGCTGCGCTGCCCGCGCCACCTCGCCTCCTTCGACCTGCACGACGGATCGGTCTCGCCGGGCTGGTCGTTCCGCGCCCTGCGGCTGTTTCCCGTCGAGGTCGAGGCCGGCGGGCTGTGGCTCACGCTGGACGGGAGCCTGGCGTGATACGAAATCCGATTGATCGCATCGCGAAGCGATCAATCGAAAATCGTATGATCGTCCGCATCAGCCGAGGCGCATGGCGGCGATGCCGGCGAGGATGACCACCGCCGCCACGGCGCGGCCGGCGAGAAGCGGCTCCTTGAGGATCGTCACCGAGATCAGCGCCGCCACGAGCACGCTGGTCTCGCGCAAGGCCGCCACCAGGGGGATCGGGGCGACCGTCATCGCCCAGATCGCGATCCAGTAGGAGCCGAGAGAGAACAGCCCGCCGACGAGGCCCGGCAGGGCGACGCCCCGGATCTGGCGCAGGACGCCCGCGCCCCGGCGCCACAGCACGAAGGCGGCGAGCGGGATGCCGTCCACCACGAAGAGGGCGGCCGAGTAGGCGTGCGCGTCGCCGGCGGCCCGTGCGCCGAGGCCGTCGACCAGGGTGTAGCCGCAGATCATGAGCGCGGTGAGGCCGGCCCAGGCGAGCGCCCGCGGCCCGAGACGGCCGCTGCGGCTGCCGAAGGCCATCAGCCCGACGCCGAGGCACAGGATCGCGACGCCGCCGGCCGCGAGGGGCGCCACCGGCTCGCCCAGCACGACCAGGGAGGCGAGGGTCGTGAGCAGCGGCGCGCTGCCGCGGGCGACCGGGTAGACCTGCCCCATGTCGGCCTGCCGGTAGGCCTCCGTCAGGGCGACGTAGTAGCCGAGATGCAGGACGATCGAGCCGAGCAGCCAGGGCCAGGCCGCGAGCGGGGGCGGCCCGAGCCAGGCGAGCGCCGGCAGCGCGATCACCCCCGCCGAGGCGGTGATGAGCGCCATGGTGAGGAGGGGCTCCAGGCGCAGCTTGACCAGCGCGTTCCAGCCCGCATGCATGCAGGCCGCGGCGAGCACCGCGGCGAAGACGGACGCGCTCATGCGGCCCGCGCGGCGCCGGCCGCCCCCGTCAGGAGGCGGGCCGCCAGGCACGGCCCGGCGAGATCGATCGCGGAGCCGTCACACGAAATCCGATTGATCGCTTCCGGCGACCGCACCCGGTCGCTTTCGCGATGCGGATTTCGGCTTCGCTCAAGCGCCGCGCGGGCGGGTGATGCGAGATCCGGACGTGAGCGTCCGGATCTCGCATCACGCAGGATCGGCTCGCCGCCCCGGGCCACGGCTTCGCCGGGCGGATCGCAGGTCCGGGCCTGGGTCGGGACAGCGGTGTCGGTCATCGCGGCGCTCCTGCCTGCGCCCTCATCTAGCGTGGAGACGCCGCAGAGAGCAACACAAAACCACAAAAAGCCACATCAAGGCGCGACGACGAGCCCGATGCCCCGCGCCGCCAGCGCCTGTTCCATGGCGACGGGCGGCGCGGCATCGACGACGAGGCGCGTGCCGGCCGGGACGGGGTGCAGGCGGATCGGGGTCAGGCGGCCGAACTTCGTGCGGTCGACGACGACGAAGCCGCGCGCGGCCGCACCGAGCATCGCCGCGCGCAGTTGCGTCGGCAGGACCGCGAAATCGGTGAGGTCGCCGGAATCGGAGACGCCGCCGACCCCGATGAAGGCGAGGTCGGCGCGAAAGCGCGCGAGCGCGGCGATACCCTCGGTGCCGAAGGCCGCCTCGTCCGCGCCGTTGACCTCGCCGCCGAGCAGGTGCAGCCGGATGCCCGGCACCCGGCACAGCACGAGGCCGATCGACAGGCTGTTGGTGCACACCGTCAGGCCCTGCCAGGGGGCCCGGTCGGGGGCGGCGAGCGCCTGCGCGACCGCCAGCGTGGTCGAGCCGGAATCGAGCAGCACCACCATGCCGTCCTCGACGAGGCCGGCCGCCGCCCGGCCGATCGCCGCCTTTCCGGCCGGGTTGTCCTCCCGGCGCACGGCGAGCGCCGGCTCGTCGGCGCGGCGGGTCGCCCCTCCGTGCACGATCGCGAGCTGCCCGCGCCCGGCCAGCGCCTTGAGGTCGCGCCGGATGGTCTCGCGCGAGACCGAGAAGCGGGCCGCCATCTCCTCGACGCTGATATGCCCGTCCTCGGCGAGCCGCCTCAGGATCTCGCCGTGCCGGCGCGCCGCGATGGCGCGGGCGGACGGGGCGCTCATCGCCCGTCCCCGCCGGGACGCCCCTCGGCGGCGAGATCCAGCACGGCCCGGATCAGGCGCAGGGAGCGGCGGCGGGCGAGGCACACGATGGCGTGGCGGTTCGACAGGTCCGCTCCGGTGATCGGGACCGCGCGGATGCGCCCGTCCTCGCCGCATTCGAGGGAGGAGACGATGCCGATGCCGATCCCGGCGGCGACGGCCTCGATCACCGCCTCGCGGCTGTCGAGTTCCATCAGGACGGCGGGCGCGACGCCGCGGGCCCGGCAGGCGGCATCGAAGGTCCGGCGGGTGACGGAGGACGGCTCGCGCAGCACCATCGGCTGGCCGTCGAGCCCGGCGAGATCGATCGGCGCCCCCGTCGCGAGGGCGTGGCCGCGCGGCAGCACGGCCCAGACATGCGAGACCGCGAGGTCCTCGAGGTGGAGCTCCTCGCGCGGCTCGGCCTCCGTCACAACGCCGATGCTCGCGCGCTCGGCCAGCAGGGCCTCGCAGGTCTCGGCGGCGTTGCCGAGGCTCAGGCCCACGGTGATCCCGGGATGCCGGGCGCGCAGACGCGCCAGCAGCGGCATCACGACGTGGGGCGAATCGGCGGCGACCTCGATGCGCCCGGCGAGGAGCGCGCGGTTGGCGAGCAGCAGGTCCTCGGCCTGCTCGACCAGCCCGAACAGCGGCCGGGTCAGGGCCGCCAGGGCCTCGCCCTGCGGCGTCAGCTCGGCGCTGCGGGCGGTGCGGCGGAACAGGACGAGGTCGTAGCGCTCCTCGAGGGCCTTCACGTGCCCGGTCACCGCCGGCTGGCTGATGCTGAGCCGCTTGGCCGCGCGGGTGAAGCTGCCTTCCCGGGAGACGGCGTCGAAGGCGCGGAGCTGGAACAGGTTCATGGCGATCCATCGGCGCGACTGATGGCAAGCATCATGACAACCGATTTGATCTGATGGAATGGCGAACGCAAGATCCCCTCGTCCGCAGCGACGCCGGCGCGGACGACCGAGGACGATCATGGCCGCCTCCGCCCCCATCCTCCTGACGCCCGGCCCGCTCACGACGAGCGAGCGAACCCGCAAGGCGATGCTGACCGACTGGGGCTCCTGGGACGGCAGCTTCAACGGGCTCACCGCCAGCCTCTGCGACACGCTCGTGGCGATCGCGAACGGCTCGGGCAGCCATGTCTGCGTGCCGCTCCAGGGGAGCGGCACCTTCGCGGTGGAGGCGGCGGTCGGCACCTTCGTGCCGCGCGACGGCAAGATGCTGGTCCTCGTCAACGGCGCCTACGGCCGGCGCCTCGCCACGATCTGCGAGCGGCTCGGGCGCGCCCACGGCGTCCACGAGACGCCCGAGGACGTGCCGACGACGCCGGAGGCCGTGGACCGGCTGATCGAGGAGGACCGCGCGATCACCCATGTCGGCCTGATCCACTGCGAGACCTCGACCGGCATCCTCAACCCGCTCCCCGAGATCGCCGCCGTGGTCGCCCGGCACGGGCGCCGGCTGATCGTCGACGCGATGAGTTCGTTCGGCGCGCTGCCGATCGATGCCCGGACCGTGCCCTTCGAGGCGCTGATCGCGGCCTCGGGCAAGGGCCTGGAGGGCGTGCCGGGCATGGGCTTCGTCCTGGCGCGGGAGGAGGCGCTGCTGGCGGCCGAGGGCAACACCGCCTCCCTGGCGCTCGACCTGCGCGACCAGCACCTCTACCTGCGGCGCACCGGCCAGTGGCGCTTCACCCCGCCGACCCACGTGGTGGCGGCCCTGCACGAGGCGCTGCGGCAATACGAGGACGAGGGCGGCCTGCCGGCCCGCCACGCCCGCTACGCCCGCAACTGCGAGACCCTGATCGCCGGCATGCGGCGGCTCGGCCTGCGCAGCTTCCTCGCCCCCGCGGTCCAGGCGCCGATCATCGTCACCTTCCACGCGCCGCGGGACGGCCGCTACCGCTTCGCCGACTTCTACGGGGCGGTGCGCGACAAGGGCTTCATCCTCTATCCGGGCAAGCTCACCCGGGTGGAGACCTTCCGGGTCGGCTGCATCGGGGCCGTGACGCCCGCCGACATGGAGCGCGCCGTCGCGGCGGTGGCCGAAACCTTTCGCGAGCTTGGAATCGAGACCCTGTGAGGCACCTGAGCGAAGCCGGTTGTCGGCATCGCGAAGCGATCAATCGAAAATTGGATGAACCGCGAGCCGGGAGCCCGCCATGCGCTACGAGAACCCGCGATCGATCGAGGCGGTGGTCCTGGACTGGGCCGGAACCGTCGTCGACTTCGGATCCTTCGCCCCCACCCAGATCTTCGTCGAGGCCTTCGGCGAGTTCGGCGTCGCCGTCAGCCTGGAGGAGGCGCGCGGGCCGATGGGCATGGGCAAGTGGGACCACATCCGGACGCTCTGCAACGCGCCGCAGATCGCCGCGCGCTACGCGGAGCGGTTCGGCCGCACGCCGACCGATGCCGACGTGACGGCGATCTACGAGCGCTTCATGCCGCTGCAGATCGCGAAGATCGCCGAGCATTCCGGGATCATTCCGGGCGCCCTCGACGCGATCGCCGCCTTGCGGGCCCGCGGGATCAGGATCGGCTCCTGCTCGGGCTACCCGGCCTGCGTGATGGAGCGCGTCGTGGCGCTCGCGCGGACCAACGGCTACGAGGCCGACCACGTGGTCGCCACCGACGAGGTGCCGAACGGGCGCCCGTTCCCGGCCCAGGCGCTCGCCAACGTGATCGCGCTCGGCGTCCGTGACGTCGCCGCCTGCGTGAAGGTGGACGACACCGTGCCGGGCATCCTGGAGGGTCGCAGGGCCGGGATGTGGACCGTGGCGCTCACCTGCTCGGGCAACGCGATGGGCCTGAGCTACGAGGCGTTCAGGGCGCTCCCGGCCGATCGGCTCGCCGCCGAGCGCGAGCGGATCAAGGCGCTGTTCGCCGCGTCGCGGCCGCACTTCCTCGTCGACACCATCGCCGACCTGCCCGGCGTGATCGCCGATATCGAGGGGCTGCTCGCGGCCGGCCGCATGCCGCAGGCCTGCTGACGCCAGGCCAATCGCTTCAGCGATTGTCCTGCGGTCGCCCGCAGGGCGACGCTCGATGGCGGGCGCGAAGAGCGCCTCGCGGAGCGGGTTCGAGGGGACGAATGTCCGCTCGAACGCGTAAGCGAAGCGAAAGCCAAGTGAGCGGATGCGAACGCCGGCGCCTGAGGCCAAGCAAAAAACCAGGGCAATCGCTCTCAAGCGATTGCCCTGCTGCTGACGCCGCCCCGCTCATCGCCGCCGAATCGGCCGACCCGACGTCGTCGGGTCGCACGCTGCGGCTTTGCTCGATACACTTCTGAATTCCCCGCGCCGATAGCGCCAAAAAACTAGGCAATACTGCAAAAACTAAGAACTTGCTGCCGGGAGGCGCCGCCCGTCTATTGTCGAACCGCCGGAGCTGCAAGCGCCCGGTGCCGTCCGCTACCGGAGCCCCGCGCATGAGACTCGTCTCGATCCTTGCCCTCGCCCTCGCCCTGGGCATGTCGGCGGCACAGGCGGCCGAGCGGACGAAGCTCACGATCTACACCGCGCTGGAGAACGACCAGCTCGGTCCGTTCAAGGCGGCCATCGAGAAGGCGGTGCCGGAGGCCGAGGTGGTCTGGGTGCGCGATTCGACCGGCGTCATCACCGCCCGGTTCCTGGCCGAGAAGGACAATCCCCGCGCCGACATGGTGATCGGGCTCGCCGCGTCGAGCCTGCTGATGTTCGAGACGCTCAACCTGCTGGCCCCCTACAAGCCGGCCGGCGCCGACGCCCTCAAGGAGGCGTTCCGCGACCCGAAGCCGCCCTATACCTGGACCGGCATGGACGCCTATCTCGGCGTCGTCTGCTTCAACACGGCGGAAGCCTCCCGCGACGGCGTGAAGACGCCCCAGCGCTGGGAGGACCTGCTCCAGCCCGGCCTCAAGGGCAAGGTCGTGATGCCCCATCCCGCCTCGTCGGGCACCGGCTACCTGATGGTGGCCGGCTGGCTCCAGAGCATGGGCGAGGAGAAGGGCTGGGCCTTCATGGACCGGCTCCACGACACCATCGCGGCCTACCTGCATTCGGGCTCGGCGCCCTGCGTCCAGGCCGCCCGGGGCGAGCGGACCGCGGGCCTTTCCCTCGACATGCGCGGCGCCTCCGAGAAGAGCAAGGGCGCCCCGATCGAGGTCATCGTGCCCGCCGACGGCACCGGCTGGGAGGAGGAGGCCATGGCGGTGGTGGCGGGCACGAAGAACCTCGCCGTCGCCCAGAAGGTCGCCGACTGGGGGGCCACCAGGGCCGCGAGCGAACTCTACGCCAGGAGCTACGCGATCGTCGCCTATCCGGGCGTTTCGAGCGCACCAGCCAACTACCCGCCCAATGCCGAGGCGGGGATGATCAAGAACGACCTCGGCTGGATGGCCGAGAACCGCGACCGCATCCTGGCCGAGTGGTCGCGCCGCTACGAATCGAAGGCCGCCGCCAAGAAATAGCACGGGCCCTGGGGTCGCCCGCAGGGCGACGCTCCATGGCGGGCGCGAGGAGCGCCCCGCGGAGCGGGTTCGAGGGGACGAAGGTCCCCTCGAACGTCGAGCGGAGCGAAAGCCGAGTGAGCGGACGCGAACGCCGGCGCTTGAGGCCAAGCAAGAAGCCAGGGCCATCGCTTCAGCGATGGCCCTGGGCGAGGCGCGACACGTCGAGGAGCGAGACTGGCATGACGAGATCCGATCCCGCACCGTTCCTGACCATCCAGGGCCTCTCGAAGACCTACGGCAGCTTCACGGCCCTGGACCGGATCGATCTCACGATCCCGCGCGGCGCCTTCGTGTGCTTCCTCGGCCCCTCCGGCTGCGGCAAGACCACCCTCCTGCGCATCGTCGCGGGCCTCGACCGCCAGGATGCGGGCCGCATCGCGATGGGCGGCGTCGACGTCTCGAAGGCGCCGCCGGCGGAGCGGGATTTCGGCATCGTCTTCCAGTCCTACGCCCTGTTCCCCAACCTCACGGTCGCCGACAACGTCGCCTACGGGCTCGTCAACCGCCGGATGACGCGCGACCGGATCAAGGCCCGCGTCGCCGAGCTGCTGGCCCTCGTCGGCCTGCCGGATCAGGCGGCGAAGTACCCGGTCCAGCTCTCGGGCGGCCAGCAGCAGCGCATCGCCCTGGCCCGCGCGCTGGCCACCTCGCCCTCGCTGCTGCTGCTCGACGAGCCGCTCTCGGCCCTCGACGCCAAGGTCCGCCTCCGCCTGCGCGAGGAGATCCGCGCCCTCCAGAAGCGCCTCGGCCTCACCACGATCATGGTCACCCACGATCAGGAGGAGGCGCTGGCGATGGCCGATAGCGTCGTGGTGATGAACCACGGCCGGATCGAGCAGGTCGGCACGCCGGAGGCGATCTACCGCAACCCGGCGACCGCCTTCGTCGCCGACTTCATCGGGGCGATGACCTTCCTCGACGGGACGGTCTCGCCGTCGCAGGCGCTGCGGGTCGGCAGCGTCGATCTCGTCTGCGAGGGCGGGCGCGGCTTCCTGCCGGGCAGCCCCGTGCGCCTCGGCTTCCGGCCGGAGGAGATCCGGATCGGGGGCGTCTCCGCCGGCGACGTCAACGCCGTCGAGGTGCGGGTGAAGAGCCTCGAATTCCTCGGCTCCTTCTACCGGGCGCGGCTGGAGCCGCGCCGCGACCTCGGCGGCAGCCTCGTCGCCGACGTCTCGGCCAACCTGTTCGGCGACCTGCGGCTCGCCGAGGGACAGTCCCTCTACGTGGCGCTGCCGCCCGGGGCGCTGCGGGCCTTCCCGCAGGCTCCGGCGGCCTGAAAGAGCCCGGCGGCCCGATCGACGTGACGGAGGCTCGGACGCGATGAGCGACGGTGCGATCACCCTCCCCCTGGACGACACCGGCGCGCCGGCCTCCGCCCGCCGCCGCATCCCGGAAGCCGCCGTCGCCGCCGGCCTCGTCGCCGCGCTCGGCCTGCTTCTCGTCCTCATCATCGCGCTGCCGCTCGGGGCCCTGCTGGTCAAGAGCGTCGAGGGACCGGACGGCAGGTTCGCCGGGCTCGCCAATTTCCGCACCTACTTCGCGACCTCGGCCCTCGTCGACGCGCTGGCCAACAGCCTTCTCGTCGCCTCCCTCGCGGTGGCCGTCGTGGTGCCCCTCGCGTTCGGCTACGCCTACGCCCTGACGCGCACGGCGATGCCGTTCAAGGGGCTGTTCCTCGCCGCGGCCCTGCTGCCGATCTTCGCGCCCTCGCTCCTGTCGGGGATCGCGCTCACCTACATCCTGGGCAACCAGGGCTTCCTGCGCGGCCTGCTGTTCGGGCACTCGGTCTACGGGCCGATCGGCATCGTGATCGCCGAATGCCTCTACGCCTTCCCCCACGCCCTGCTCATCCTGACCACCGCGCTGGCGCTCGCCGACGGGCGCCTCTACGAGGCCGCCGCCGCCATGGGCACGAGCCGCCTGCGCACCTTCGCCACCGTGACGCTGCCCGGCGCCCGCTACGGCCTCGTCAGCGCGGGCTTCGTGGTCTTCACCCTGGTGGTGACGGATTTCGGCATCCCGAAGGTGATCGGCGGGCAGTATTCGGTGCTCGCCACCGATGCCTACCGGCAGGTCGTCGGCCAGCAGAACTTTCCCATGGGCGCCGTCGTCGGCCTGCTGATGCTGGTGCCCGCGGTGCTGGCCTTCGCCGTGGACCGGGTCGTCCAGCGGCGCCAGTCCGCCCTGCTCTCGGCCCGCTCGGTGCCCTACGAGCCGCTGCCGCGGCGCCTGCGCGACCGCCTGTCGCTGCTCTTCGCGGTCGCGGTCGCGGGCGTCGTCGTCGGCACCTACGGCGTGGCGGTCTGGGCCTCGTTCATCCGCTACTGGCCCTACAACCTCGCCCTGACCCTCGACCATTACGACTTCGCCGCCACCGATGCGGACGGCTGGCAGCCCTACCGGACCTCGCTCGCCATGGCGGGAACGGTGGCGGTCATCGGCACGGTGGTGGTATTCGCCGGCGCCTACCTGATCGAGAAGCTGAAGGTCTTCCCCGCCGGCCGGATGCTGGCGCAGCTCCTCGCGATGCTGCCGCTGGCGGTGCCCGGCCTCGTCCTCGGCCTCGGCTACGTGTTCTTCTTCAACGCGCCGTGGAACCCGCTCGACGTCCTCTACGGCTCGCTGGCGCTGCTCGCGGTCAACACGCTCGCCCACTACTACACGGTCGCCCACGTCACCGCCACGACGGCGCTCAAGCAGATCGACCCCGAGTTCGAGGCGGTCTCGGCCTCGCTCAAGGTGCCGTTCTGGCGCACCTTCACCCGCGTCAGCCTGCCGATCTGCCTGCCGACGGTGCTGGAACTCGCGGTCTATCTGTTCGTCAACGCCATGACGACGGTCTCCGCGGTGATCTTCCTGTACGGACCCGACACCAAGCTCGCCTCGATCGCCATCGTCCACATGGACGAGGCCGGGACGACCGCCTCCGCGGCGGCGATGGCGAGCGTCATCATGGCGACCGCCCTCGCCGCGCGGCTCGGGGCCGCGCTGATCGGCTGGGGCGTCGTCGCGCGCCTGCAGCGCTGGCGCCGCCGCGAGGCCTGACCATGACCGCATCCGCGACCCGTTCCTCCGGCATCGCCGAATCCGAGGGCGACACCAACCTGACCGGCCGCCGCGCCGCCTGGCAGGCCCGCAGCCTCGACGGCGAGACGCGCGGCCTGCTCGCCCGCGACGCCCGCGCCTTCCTGCACCAGTCAGTCTCGACGCCCTGCCTCAACGCCATCGCGAGGGCTGAGGGCATCTGGATCGAGGACGTGGCGGGACGCCGCTACATGGATTTCCACGGCAACAACGTCCACCATGTCGGTTACGGGCACCCGCGCGTGAAGCGGGCGATCGCCGAGCAGATGGACGCCCTGCCCTTCGCGCCGCGCCGCTACGCCTGCGCCGGCGCGGTCGCCCTGGCCGAGAGGCTGGGCGCGCTCGCCCCGGGCGACCTCGGCAAGGTGCTGTTCACCACCGGCGGCTCGGACGCGATCGAGGTGGCGGTGAAGGTCGCCCGCGCGGCCACGGGACGCCACAAGACCCTGTCGTTCTGGGACGCCTTCCACGGCGCCGGCACCGGCGCCTCGGCGATGTCGGGCGAGATGCTGTTCCGCTCCGGGCCCGCCGGACCGCTGGTCGCGGGCGCGCTCCACGTGGCGCCGTTCGGGGGCTATCGCTGCCCCTACGGCACGGACGGCGCCGAGGCGAGCGGACGGGCCTGCGCCCGCATGATCGACTACGTGCTCTCCCGCGACGGCGACGTCGCCGCCCTCGTCGCCGAGCCGACCCGCGCCGTGCCCTACGTCCCTCCGCCGGGCTTCTGGGCGGAGGTGCGGCGGATCTGCGACCGTCACGGCGTCCTGCTGATCTTCGACGAGATTCCGACCGGGCTCGGCAAGACCGGCCGGATGTTCTCCTGCGAGCACGACGGCGTCGTCCCGGACATCCTCGTCCTCGGCAAGGGGCTCGGCGGCGGCATCCTGCCGATCGCGGCCGTCGTCGCCGACCGGCGCCTCGACGTCGGCGGCGACTGGGCCTTCGGGCACTACACCCACGAGAAGAACCCGGTGACCGCCCGCGCGGCCCTGGAGACCCTCGCGATCATCGAGGACGAGGATCTCGTCGGCAACGCCGCGCGGGTCGGCGCGCTCGCCCTCGACCGGCTGGAGGCGATGAAGGCGCGCCACCCCGCGATCGGCGACGTGCGCGGCCGGGGCTGCCTGATCGGGATCGAGCTCGTGGGCGACCGCGCGACCCGCGAGCCCGATGCCGATCTCGCCGAGGCGGTGCTCTACCGGGCCCTCGATGCCGGCCTGTCCTTCAAGACGACCATGGGCAACGTGCTGACCCTGACGCCCCCGCTCGTGGTGAGCGAGGCGCAGATGCTCGCCGCCCTGGACATCGTGGAGGCCGCGATCGCCGGCGCGGCGAAGGACCGGGGATGACCGGCCCCCCGTCCTCCTCGACCTCGCCGGCCGGGTGGCCCTGCCGCTCTGGAGCATCCCTACGAAACCCGAACAATCGCTTCGCAATACGGATTTCGGCTTCGCTCAAGCGTGTGGAGCCTCCAGTTCCACCGCGCGGGCCGGCGATACGATGTCCGGAACGAAGGTCCGAAACCCGTATCATACGAAATCCGAACGATCGCTTCGCGATGCGGATTTCGGCTTCGCTCAAGCGCCGCGCGGGCTGATGATACGATTTTCGGAACTGATCGTCCGAAACCCGTATCAGTTCCGGCTTCGCGGATCGGCGACCTCGACCGCCCGCACGGCGTCGCCCTCCCGCAGGAACGGGCCGGCGCGGACCACCACGAGGTCGTTCTCGGCGAGCCCGGAGCGGATCTCGACCTCGTCTTCGGAGAACAGCCCGATGCCGACCGGGCGCGCCTCGATGGTGCGGCCGGCCGAGACGTAGACCGCCGGGCCGTCGCTGCCGTTCACCAGGGCTGAAAACGGCACCGCGACGCCGCAGCTCTCTCCCACCGCGACCGTGCCGCGGGCGAACAGGCCGAGCCGGATGTCGGCCGCCGAGCCGAGCAGGATGCGCACCTGACCGAGTTGGGTCGCCGGATCGGCGACCGGGGTGACGAGGCGGACCTTGCCGGTGACCGGGCCGAGACCGATCGGCCTGACGCTCGCCGGCTGGCCGGGCGCGAGGCGGTCGAGCTTCGCCAGCGGCGCCTCGGCCGCCAGTTCCACCTCGCCCCGAGCGGCGATCACGAAGAGCGGATCCCGGCGGGTCGGCGCCGGGGCGCCGACCACCGCCGTGCTGCGGCCGACGAGGCCGGCGACCGGCGCGCGCAGGGTCACCGGCCCGCCCGGCTGGCCGTCCTCGGGGGCGAGCTGGGCCAGGGGCTGGCCGGCCCGGACCTCGTCGAGGGGTCTGGCGAGGACCTGCGCAACCCGCAGGCCGTCCCGGTCGGGCCGAACCTGCACCTCCTGCCGGGGCACCAGCACGCCGGTCACGTCGACCCGGTCGGCAAAGCAGCGGGTTCTCGCCCGGGTCACGCTGACCGTCGGTCCGGCAGGCCCCGGGTCGGCCGCCGCGCCGGCGAGCCCGGGAACGACGCCCGCGCAGGCCGCGAGCAGCGTCAGAAATCTTCGTCGCGACACGTCCCGTTCCTCATCCCGATCGCGTCGTCGGATCCTGTCCGGATCGGTCCGTCCCGCCTCGGCGCGCCCATGCGTCATCCACCCGGATCCTTGTCCTGCCGCGGGTCTCCGAAGCAAGAGGCCTCCGAAGCAAGAGGTCTCCGAGCCGGGACCCGCGGCCATCGTCGCAAGGACTGCTCAGCGGCGCCGGGGCGCCGCCCGGCCGGCGCCCTCCGCCGGCACGAGGGCGTCGAGGAGCCCGCCGCCCCGGCCGCCCAGGAGGTCCGTACCGAGCGTCCCGAGGCCCTGCTGCAGGCGTCCGTCGCTCATCAATCCGGCGAGGTCGACGTGAACCTGGGGGGCGTCCCAGGGGCCGTTGACGAGGATGGGCAGGCTCACGTCGAACAGGCGTGGCAGCGCGCGCGCCGCCGCGCCGGTCAGTCGCGGCTCGATGCGGAAGGCGAGACCCCGCTCGACGAGGTCGACCACCCCGCTGCCGCCCGCCGTGACCAGGGGCCCCGCGAAGGCGAGGTCCTGGGTCGTGGCCCGGCCGTCGTCGATCCGGAAGCGCAGCGAGAGCCGGTCGAAGGCGGTGGTGTCGGCCGCGGAGATCCGCGCGGCCATCGACTGGACCATGCCGGGAATGTCGGCGCCGTTGAAGCGCCCGTTCTCGACCAGGAGCGCGGCGGTGCCCGAGAGGCTGCGCCGGATCCCGGCGAGGTCGCGGCCGCCGGCGCGCAGGTCGAGGGTCGCGGTGGCGGCGCCGTCGACGAGGGAGAAGCCGGCGAGGCCCGACAGCAGCGGCAGCGCCCGGACCCGGGCCAGTTCGATCAGCAGGGCATGGCGCGGCTCGTCCTCCGGCGCGGCCGCGAGCGTGGCCGCGAGGCGGCCCTGCACCCGGCCGCCATGCAGCCCCGCCGGAGCGAGCGCCGCCTCGACGGCACCGTCGGCGAGCCGCAGGTCGAGGTCGACCCCGTCGAGGCGGGTCCGGCCCATGGCGAGGGAGGCGGCCCGGAGCCGCATCCGGCCGTCGAAGAGGCGCAGCACCGCCGCGGTCCCCAACGCTCCGGTCTCCGGCGGGGCCGCGACGGACAGCGCCTCGAACCCGAGATCGAGCCGCACGAAGGGCTTGCGCGCGAGATCGACCAGGGCGCTGCCGCCGAAGCGGTCGGAGCCGAGACTGCCCGAGAGGCGCGAGAGGGTCAGGGTCGAGCCGGTCAGGACCGCCTCGGCGGCGCCGTCGATGGGCGCGCCCGAGACCGGCGGGACCCGGCAGCTGAAGGTGACGGCCAGGGCCTCCGCATCGCCGGGCGGTCGGCCCGCAACCGGCGGAGGATCCGCCGGCACCGGTGGAGGATCCACCGGCACCGGTGGAGGATCCACCGGCGCGGTGGTCAGGGTGCAGCGGACGGGCGTGCCGTCCGTCCGGCCCGCCACCGTGAGCGCGTAGCCGCCGGCCTGCCGTGCCGCCGCGACGGCGAGCCCGTCGAGGGCCGCGACGGTGCGCTCCCCCTCGGTCAGCGCGATGCGGCCCTCGCGCACGGTGAGGCGTGCGACGCGGGGAGCGTGGCCCGGGGAGAGGGCGGGACCCCGAAGCGTCTCGTCTCCGCGCCACCACTGTGCCGGCCAGTGCAGGGCAGGCCGGACGAGTTCAACCTCGTCCGCCTCGCCCGCCAGGAGACCGAGCGCCGCCGCGGTGAACCGCACCGCCTCGATCGTGAGGCGGGCCCGGCCCACGGGTCCGGGCGGCGTCTCCGTCGCGAGGTCGTACAGGACGAGGCCGGCCGGCCGGAGCGACAGCCCGGCACCACCCACCACCCAGGACCGTCCGGTCGCCGCCTCGAGGCGGCCGGCGGCAGCGCGCACGATGAGGCCCTCGCCCGCGACCAGAAGCGCCGCAGCGCCGGCCACGCCCCCGGCCGCCAGGATGAGCAGGAGGTTGCGAAGTCTCATGTCCGGCCGGCAACCCGTCGAGGACGCGCGATGAAAGAAGACCGCACTTGCCCGGCGAAATCAATCGCCCAGGCGCGGCGCGCCAGGGCAATCGCTCGAACGCGATCGCCCTGGTTTCTTGGCTCGGCCTCAGGCGCCGGCGTTCGCGTCCGCTCACTCGGCTTGCGCTCCGCGGGGCGCTCTTCGCGCCCGGCACACGGCGCGATCGCTCTTCGAGCGATCCCCCTGCCCCGCGCGGGCGGGTCAGGGCAGGCGGGGCGAGACGGGGACGTCCGGCCCGGACCGGATCGTCGCCCCGACGACGGCGGCGCGAAATCGTCGCGCGGGCGGCGACAGTCGTGGCAGGCGGGGGCGACGGCCGCGGACTCGCGGCCGACTTCCGGTGCCGCAGACCTCGGGGGACCTCGCGAAGACGATCCCCGTCCCGAATCGTCGGATGGTGCGTAACGGCACTTGCCCACGGCGACCGCGACCCTGTAATTTGGCGGCCATGAAACGGTCGCTCCCTGCCCTCCTCGCCTTCTCGCTCACGGTGTGGGCCACGACGGCCGTTTCGGCCCCATCGGACCGGCGCATCGCGCTCGTGATCGGCAACGCCGCCTACGACAGCTTCGGCCGCCTCGCCAACCCGGGCAACGACGCCGACGACATCGCCGGCGTCCTGCGCCAGGTCGGCTTCGAGGTGGTGGACGGCCGCAACCTCTCGCGGCGCGACATGGACCGCAAGCTGGCGCAGTTCTCGCGCATCGCCCACGATGCTGACACGGCGCTGGTCTACTATGCGGGCCACGGGCTTCAGTACCAGGGCCAGAACTACCTCGTCCCGACCGATGCGCAGCTCAAGGACGGGTTCGACGTCCCGTTCGAGACGATCGCGGTCGAGAGCGTGATCGGAGCGCTCGACAACGCCAAGGGCGCCCGCATCCTGATCCTGGACGCCTGCCGCGACCTGCCGCTGAAGGATGCCGGCCGGCGCAGCGGCGCCGCCGGCCTCGCGAGCGTCGTCGGCCGCAAGGGCCTCATCATGGCCTACGCCACCCAGGCCAACAGCGTCGCCTTCGACGGCACCGGCCGCAACAGCTTCTACGCCGCCGCCCTGGTCAAGACGATGGCCGAGCCGGGGCTGGAGGTCGGGCAGGTGTTCCAGCGCGTCGCCCTGTCGGTGTCCACCGCCACCAACGGGCGCCAGCTGCCGGAGGTGACCCGCTCCTACCCGGGCGAGGTCTTCCTCAACCGCACCGAGACCGACATCCAGGCCTGGAGCCGCCTGCGCACCAGCACGCAGATCGCCGACCTGCGCAGCTTCACCGTGAAATACGCCGGCAGCTTCCTGAGGGACGACGCCCTCGCGCGGATCAGGATGCTGGAGGAGAAGGGCTACGTCGCGGCGCCGGTCGCCGCCGACGATGCCCGCGGCCGCGAGGAGCGTCGCGCCACCGACGATCAGGTCGCCTGGGCGCGCCTCGAGGAGGAGCAGCGCCAGCGCGAGAAGGTCCGTCTGGCCGCCGACAAGGCGCGGCGCGACGAGGAGGAGCGGCAGGAGCAGGCCCTGATCCTGGCCCAGCGCCGGGAGGACGAGCGCCTCGCCGAGCTGGCCCGCAGGGCCCGCGAGGAGGAGGTCCGCGAGGCGGAGCGGCAGCAGGTGGCGCGCCTGGAACGGCAGCGTCGGGACGAGGAGGCCGCCCGGACCGTCGAGGCCGAGCGCCGCGAGCTGGAGCAGCGGACCAGACTCGCGATGCTCGCGACGCCGAAGGTCGAGGCGCCGCGGACCGAGGCCGCGCCCCCCGCCCCCGAGGCGCCGAAGCCGGCGGCCGCCCGGCCCGACCTCGCCGCCGACGTCCCCTCCGGACCGGCGATCGCCTATGCCAGCCTGACGATCAAGGACGAGCCTGCCGCCGCGACCGCCGCCCTGGACGAGGCCGCGGCCGCCCAGCAGGACCGCATCGTCGGCGCGGTGCAGGACCGTCTCCAGGCCCTCGGCTGCTACGACGGGACGATCAGATCGGACGGGAAGTCCGGCGCGTCGTGGAACACCCAATCGATGGAGGCGCTGGAGCGCTTCTACCGCGTCACCCAGGCGGGCGACACCCGGCCAGGCCTGACCCGCGCGGTCAAGATCGTCTCGCACATGCCCGACCAGTCCACCCTCGACATGCTGACCGGCTACCACGGCCGGATCTGCCCGGCGGCGTGCCCGACCGGAACCGAGCCGAGCGGCGATGCCTGCCTGCGGGTCTCCTGCCCGCCGGGCCTGGAGCCCAGCGGCGACGAATGCCGGCCCGCCACGGCCCCCCAGCACGTCAGCCTTCCGCCGGCGACGCCGCGGCCCGCCGAGACGCTCAAGCCGGCGGCGCCGGCCCCGAAGACCGCGGCACCGGCCGCCAAGGAACCCCGGGTCAAGCGCGCCGCGCTGCCCGATCCGGAGCCGGTGAAGGCGCGGCCCGCCGTCCGGGAGACGACGCGCCCGGTGGTGAAGCCGAAGGTCACCGTGGTGGAGCCGATCCGGGCCCGCGCCCGGATCCCGTCGCTCTCGCGGCCGGTCGAGGCCCGGGCGCCGGCGCCGGCGAGGGCGGCGTCGAGTTTCGGCCCGGCCGAGATCGGCGCGGCCCGGATGATGAGCCGGATGCCCTGACGGGGCCGGCTCCCGATGCGACGAGAGGCCGGTTCCGCTGGGAGCCGGCCTCTCGTCGCATCGGGCCCCTGGCCGTCCTCAGCCGGTCTCGTGGAGCGTCAGGGCGTAGGCGACGCCGTTCTCGCGGTCCTTGCCGACCGCCAGACCGATGCCGAGGGTGCCGACGTCGCGCAGCACCAGTTCCTCGCGCCGGATGCAGAACTCCTCGGCGCCGAACGGCGTCACGAAGGTGCCGTTGGTGCTGTGGTCGACGAGCACCCACTTGTCGCCCCGCCGCTCGATCGTCGCGTGGCGGCGGGAGACGTGCTCGCTCTCGATCAGGACGTCGTTGCCGGCCTCGCGGCCGAGGGAGACGCTCTGGCGGCCCTCGTCGAAGGTCCAGCGCCGGCCGCCGTGGGACAGGCGCAGTTCCGGGATCGGAGCCGCCTGCCGGGGGGCGGGCATCAGCGAGAACACGGTGGTCTGGTGGGTGGAGAGGTGCCACAGCACCTCCGCGACCCGCACCTCGTCGCCCACGCCCTTGACGTGGATGCCGCCCAGCGAGCGGGTGGCCGCCCGGCGCGCCGGAGGAAGCGCGTCGGCGAGGGCGCCGGTGGTGATGATCTGCCCGCCCTTGGCCAGGGCGACCATCCGGGCCGCCATGTTCACGGTCGTGCCGAAATAGTCGTCGGCGGTGCGCACCACCGGGCCGAAATGGAAGCCGATGCGCAGCTGCAGCCGGTGGGCGGCGGCGTGTTCGAGGGCGGGCGCCGCCTCCTCGAACCGGCGCTGGACCGCGATCGCCGCGTCGCACATGGCGCAGGCGTCGTCGAACACCGCCATGAACTCGTCGCCGATGGTCTTGACCAGACGACCGCCGCCGGCCTGCACCGCCGTCGCGGCGAGGTCGAGGCACGCATCGACCACCCGCAGGGCCACCGCGTCGCCGACCTCCCGGTACAGCCTGGTGCTCCCGGCGACGTCGCAGAACAGGACACCGATCGAGGCGGTTCCGGTGGTGCTCATCGGAGAGGAGTGATCCCCGCGGCTCCCTCGCGGGGCCGCTCCTCCCCTCCTGTAAGCAACTCCCCGGCGGTCGGGAAGCAAAAAAGTGCCGCTCGCCGTCGCGACGCCGGCGGAGCGCGCCCGATCGTGCCGGATCCTCGCCCCGGCGGGGCGGCCGGCGCCGCGCCGCGGGCTCTGGGCCCGGACTCCGACCCAATTCGCCGACGACGCAGGGATAACCGCGTCGTGAACGAGTTCTGCCCAGCAACGCCGGACCCCGCGACTCGCGCCTTACTGGGGTAATGCCGCCGCCCTACGCCGATCGGATTGTTTCCGCATCATTTCGATCCACCGACCCAAGCCCACTCGATCATGTGTCAGCATGGCGTGATCTTGATACCTCATTCATCTGGATGAGGCGATTTGCTCGACTTCGATGATCTCGACAGTTCTGTGGCGATTGCGCCACGGGGAGCGCAAATCCAGGCGAGGGCAGCCGAGCGGGTTTTTTCTCAACCGTGGCTGTGCGCAGAATGCGCCAGATCGTGATCGGGGCGGAGTTCGCGGATTATGGCGACGGACGGAGTGTGGGCGCGTGCGAGGCACCGCCAGGGTCTCGGGCGGGTGCGGCGGGCGCTGCTGCTGGGCGTGGCCGCAGGCATCGTGACGCCGGGCGTGGTCGCCGCCCAGACGATCGTGACGCCGGGCGTGGCCGCCGCCCAGAGGGTGGTGCCAGGCTTCGACTCGAATCAGCTCGCCCGCAACGACGACAGTTCGACGGGAGCGGTGGCGCTGCCGTTCGCGGCCAACTACTTCGGGACGACCTACAACCAGCTCTACGTCAACAACAACGGCAACGTGACGTTCGGCCGGGCGTCGGGCAGCTACACGCCGGTCGGACTGGGCGCAGATTACCGCGGCTCGCCGATCATCGCGCCGTTCTTCGCCGACATCGATACCAGCAACCCCGCGAGCGGGATCACGTCCTACGGCAACGGCTCCTTCGCCGGCCGCACGGCCTTCGGAGCGACGTGGCCGGGCGTCGGCTACTTCTCGAGCCGTGCCGACAAGACCAACACGTTCCAGTTGATCCTGACGGACCGCGCCGATACCGGCACCGGCAACTTCGACATCTACTTCAACTACGCCCGCATCCAGTTCGAGACCGGCAACGCCAACGGCGGGACGAACGGCCTCGGCGGCACCTCGGCCTCGGCCGGCTACTCGAACGGCTCCGGGGAGCCCGGCACCTACTTCGAGCTGCCGGGTTCGCTGGTGAACGGCGCCCTGATCGACGGCGGGCCCAACGCCCTCGCCACGTCCTCAAACAACGGCGTGGCCGGGCAGTTCCTGTTCCCGGTCCGCAACGGCACCGTGCTGTTCGCCAACGTCTGCCGGGCGGGCGACAACGCCTCGACGACGACGGTGGCCAATTGCGGTCCGAGCCAGACCTACAACGGCGGCATCCTCTACACGCCGAGCGGCTCGTTCATCCTCAACGTGCTCGACAACACCACGATCAACGCGGTGGCCCGCGGCACCGCCGTGCTGGTGACCCCGGCGAGCGCGACGCCCGGCACCGATCCGGCCGGCAGCGTCACCATCAACGTGGCGGCCTCGGCGACGATCTCCTCGCCCACCGGCACCGGCATCGAGATCGACAACGCCCAGGGAACCGGCGCCAGCACGGTGGCGAACCAGGGCACCGTCACCGCCGGGACCCTCGGCATCCTCGCCCGCGCCGGCTCGGGCATCCTGACCGTGACCAATGGCGGCACCGTCACGGCACCGCTCGGCGTGGTCGGCGCGTCGAGCAGCAGCGTCAGCGTGACCAATACCGGCACGATCGCCGGAGCGGCGATCGGCATCGCCGCCCTCGCGCCGGTCGCCACCGTCCGCAACGGGGGCGGCCTGAGCTTCAACGAGGTCGGCATCGCCGCCTACGGCCTCGCCTCCGTCTCCGTCGAGAACACGGGCACGATCACCCAGGACGCCTCCATCCCTGCCCTGCCCTCCGCCCTGCGCGCGGGCCTGCCGCAACTCGCCCAGCTCACCCAGACCTTCAGCCAGTTCGGCGCCGGCATCCTCGCCGACGGCGCGACCCAGGCCTTCCGGGGCATCGGCATCGCGGCACTCGGCAACGGCGGCGCGATCGTCAACAGCGGCACCATCACGGCGCCGGCCGCCGGCATCGCCGCCTATGCCGAAGCCGCGACCGGATCGTTCGGACTCGGCGATCTGAGCATCACCAACTCGGGCACCATCACCGCGACGGCCGGCATCGGCGTCGTGGCCTTCACCTCCGGCGGCAACCTGACCGTCACCAACTCCGGCACGATCGCCGGCGTGACCGGCCTCGTGGCCGGAATCCGGTCCCAGCAGTCGGGCACGCTCGCCATCACCAATACCGGGACCGTCTCGGGACTGGGGGGCTACGCGATCGACACCTCGGCGAGCGCCGTGGCGTCGCGCATCGACAACCGCGGCGTCATCCTCGGCACGGTGGCGCTGAGCAACGGCTCGACCCTGTCGAATGCCGGCCTGTTCAGCACCGCCGGCACGAGCAGCTTCGGGTCCGGCACCGTCGAGAATACCGGCGTCATCGCCCTCGCGGCCCAGAGCCCGACCGACAAGGGACCGGTGAGCGCCACCTTCGGCGGCATCTCCACGTTCACCAACGCCGGCACGATCGACCTGCGCACCGGCAGCGCCGCGAACCGGCTGGTCGTCCAGGGCGACTACGTCGGCCGCGACGGCACCCTGCTGCTCGACGCGGCCTCGGCCACCGGCGCCTCCGACCGGCTGGTCGTCACCGGCAGCGCCGCCGGCACCACCCGCCTCTTCGTCAACAACGTCACGCCCGGGGCGGCCTTCACCACCTCGCCGGTCCTGGTCGAGGTCGGCGGCGCGCTGACCCCCGGAGCGTTCAGGCTGGCGGGGGCACAGAACTTCGGCGCCCTGGAGGTCGCCCTCGTCAACGGCGCCGGCAGCGGCGGCGGCGGCACCGTCGCCCTCGCCACCGTGCCGTCCGCGGTCGGCCTCTCGGCTCCCACGGCGGTGATCGCCTCGCGCACCATCGCGTTCCAGGGCGGCACCGCCGTCCTCGACCGGATGACCCAGTTGCGCACCGACGCCCAGCGCGCCGCCTCCGGCACGCCGTCGATCCCGCAGGCGATGCAGTATGCCGGCCTGAACCAGTACTCGGCCCTGGTCAGCAAGGACCCGATCGCCCCGAACCTGGTCAAGCCGGTCGAGCCGGTGCCGAGCAACGTCCGCCCGGCCGCCTGGGCCCGCGCCTACGGCGACCTCGAGCGCCGCTCCGGCTCGTCGTCGTTCTCCGTCGGCGGCACCAGCTTCGTCCGCGACCTCGGCTACAGCCAGTCCGGCGGCGGCCTGCTCGGCGGCGCCGACCTCGTGATCAGCCGCCTGACCAAGGAGGATGACGGCCTCGTCATCGGCATCATGGGCGGCTACACCACCGCCGACGTCCGCCTCAACCGCAATGCCGGCCGGCAGGATTACGAGGGCGGCACGGTCGGCGTCTACGGCACCTACCTGAACGGGCCCTGGTTCTGGGACCACCTGTTCAAGGTCGACCTGCTCGGCCTCGACATCCGGGCGCCGGGCCTGCTGCAGCGCACGGGGCTGCAGAACTACGCCTACACCACCAATGTCGGCTACCGCATCCCGCTGGAGCACGCGATCTACGTCGAACCGACGGCGGGGCTCGAATACGTCGCCACCACCTTCAACCAGCAGGCGGCGCTGACGGCGACCTCGGTTCCCCTGCGCGACGGCGACGCCCTGCGCGGGCGGATCGGCGCGCGGGTGGGTTCGGAATTCGTCGAGGGCGACATCCGGGTCGAGCCGAGCGTGACCGGCTTCGTGTACTCCGTGCTGACGGAGAGCGGGGTCACGGGCGCGGTGAACGGGGTCACGGGCGTGACCGGCCTGCGCGAGCAGGGCAAGGTGCGCGGCGAGGTCCAGGCCTCGGTGAACTTCTTCAACCTCAAGACCGGCCTGTCGGGCTTCGTGCGGGCCGATTACCGCATCGGCGGCGACCTCGTCGGCGGCGGCGGCCGGGTGGGCATGCGCTACCAGTGGTAGGCTCGATCGACGGTCGACGATGCAAGGGGGTCCGGCTCGCGCCGGGCCCCTTTTTCGTCGGCCCGGCCCCGGGGCCGCCGCGAGGGCGCCCGTCGCGTGCGCCGACGCACAGGCTTCCGGCGCCTCGCCCGATACGGTTCCCGGACGATACGGTCATGACCCGTATGAGAAGATGCTCCACGCCAAGCTTGCATCGTCCTGGCGGGACACCACATCCGCAAGACGTCCGGCCTCAAGACTTGCGAGGCCGCCAGAGAAACCCGAAGGAGGGATCATGATTCTGCGTGTTGCCGCGACCCTGTCGGCCGCCACCGTCGCGATGTTCTCGACCGCCGCCGTGCCGGCGCGGGCCGACTACGTCCTGTGCGCCACGCCGTGGTCGTGCGAGCGCGTCAGCGAGCGGCCCGCGTACCGCGACCTGCGGGAACTTCACGCGGCCAACCACCAGTGGCAGGCCTGGAACGGCGACGGTCCTCGCCCCTATACCCGCTTCGACATCGAGGCGCTGCGGCTGATGACCCGGATGCCGTGACGCCGGGGCGCGCCATGGGCGCCGGCCGGGTTCAGCCTCCGAGCCTGAAATAGCTGATCGCGATCCCCGCCGGCCGCGGATCGCGGTCGAGTTCCTCGCCGACCTGACGCAGGAGCGGCCCGGCCCGCAGCGTGCCGGGTCCCCGCAGGCTGGCGAGCGGCCTCTGGCTCGTGAGCAGGAGCAGCATCTGCGGCTTGGGCGCGCCGCTGCCCTCGACCCGGACCGCGAAGCGCGCCGTGTCGCCGACGCGCCGCACCGAGCGGCTGAGGTTGCTGACCCGGCCGTCATCCCCGACGAGCAGCAGTTCGACGCTGCGGTCGCCCCCCGCCTCCACCGTCCCGGTCAGTTCCTGGCCGCTGTGCAACAGGTCCGACGTGACCGCGAGGCCGGCGGCGCGGGCGTCGCGCAGCGGATAGTGCCGTGCCAGGAACGCCACCAGCGGGCATTGCGCCTCGGTGAGCTGGTGCAGGACGATCTGCGGCTCGATGCCGAGGCCGCGCTGGAACGCGGCATCGAAGACCATGAACGGCCGGGGCGAGGCCCCGAACGCGTCCACCATCACGTTCGGCGGCTCGACCGAGACCGCCGTGACGAAGAAGCAGTCGCCGCCGTCGTAGGTGCGCATGAAGCTCTCGACCTGCGCGGCGCTTGCCGGAGGGTCGGCCGCGGCGCTTGCCGGAGGGTCGGCGCGCGTGGGCGGCGCCGCGTCCGGATCCGGTCCCGGATCGGGCAGCGGCGTGATGACGGATTTCGGCGGCGGGCCTGATTGCGGCGGCGGCTCGGGCGCCCGGGGTGCCTCGGGCGCCTGGACCGGCCCGACGGCTGCGCCGTCGCCCGGCGGGGCGTCGCGGACCTGCTGGGCCGGCCGTCCGGACCCGTCCGGGGGGAGCGCCCCGACCCTCGGCGGAGCCGCGGGTTCGCGTCCCGGCAGCATCAGCGCCGCCGTCCCGCCGAGGACCGCCGCCGCCGCCAGCCCGGCCGCGGTCGCGAGCACGGGTCCGATCCGCCGCCGCCGCGGCTCGTCCCAGGACAGCAGGGCCGCCACCGCCGCCATGTCGGCCGGGCGGTCCTTCGGGTGCGGCTGCAGCATCGCGGTCAGGACCGGGCGGATGCGCTCGTCGATCCGCGAGAGATCCGGCACGCGCCGGCGCTTGTCGATCACCTCGACGAGGCTGCCGCCCATGTCGAGGGCCTCGCCGCGGGCCGCGCAGGCGAGCAGCAGGCCGAGGCTGTAGATGTCAGATTGAGGGGTCACCTCGCCGCCGTGCAGGCCGAGCTGCTCGGGCGAGACGTAGGCGTACTTGCCGGCGAAGCCGCCGCCGATCACCGTCCCGTCCTCGCTCGGGGCCCGGGCGATGCCGAAATCGATCAGCTTGGCCCGGGCGACGTTGCCGCCGGGCAGGATCACGTTGTCGGGCGAGACGTCGCGGTGGATGATGCCGAGATCGTGCGCGGCCTGGAGCCCGGCGGCGAGCCGGCGCAGCAGCAGCGACAGGGTCGCGGTGTCGAGGGGGGACGCCTTCAGGTGCTCGGACAGCAGCACGCCGTCGACGAACTCCATCGCGAGATAGGGCAGGCCGAGCTTCGGATCGACGGAGAACACGAAGTACCGGACGATCGCCTCGTGGTGGAGGTTGTGCAGCGCCGAGGCCTCGCGGCGGAACAGCGCCAGGGCCGCCGGGTCGCGGGCGAGTTCCGCCTTGATGACCTTGATCGCCACCGCGTCGCCGGTGCCCAGCGCCTCGCCCTTGTAGACCTCGCCCATGCCGCCGGCGGCGATGAGGCTGCGGATCGCGTAGGTGTCGTTGAGCCGGGTGCCGGGACGGATGAAGGCGCTCTCCGCCTGCGGCAGGAAGACCGTCTCCTCGTTCATGACGCCGCGTCCTCCGGGGGCGTCCCCTCCGGGTCCGGCGGGCCGAGGTAGCGGACCGCCACGACGGTGACGTTGTCGGTCGCGCCGCGCGCCAGGGTCAGCGCCACCAGGGCGTCGCACGCGCCCTGCGCCGCGGCGGCGTCGGCGCACAGGCTCAGGATCTCCCGGTCGCCGACGTGCTGGGTCAGCCCGTCCGAGCAGAGGATGAACAGGTCGCCGGGCTCCAGCAGGCCGTGGTCGAGCTCGACCTCGGGGCGCTCGCGCACGCCGATCGCCCGGGTGACGACGTTGCGGCCCGGCCAGGCGCTCGCCTCCTCGGGGGTCAGCACCCCCCGGTCGAGCAGGGACTGGATCTCGGTGTGGTCGCGGGAGAGCTGCGCGATGTCTCCGGCCCGGACCCGGTAGATCCGGCTGTCGCCCGACCACAGGCAGGCGAAGTGGGGGACGAAGATCAGCAGCGCCGCCACGGTGGTGCCGACGAGGTCGCCGCGGGCCTGCGCCACCTTCTGGATCTCGGCATTCGCCATGACGATGCCGGCCTTCATCCGGGCGAGCAGATCGCCGGCCGAGGCCGCGGGCGCGATTCCCGCCAGGGCCCGGACGAGGGCGCCCGATGCGACGTCGCCGGCGGCGTGCCCGCCCATCCCGTCCGCGACCGCGAACAGCCCGCTCTCGGGCGCGACGAGGAAGCGGTCCTCGTTCAGCGAGCGGACACGTCCCACATGGCTCGCCGCGCCGAGATCGAGCCGGGTCGCCGGCCAGCGCGGCGCCTCTCCCCCGCCCTGCGGGGCCGTCTCGGGCATCCGACCGGTCCTTCCTCGTGCAACCCGACCACCGTCGCGCGGGCGCGGCAACCCTGACCGAGGCGACGCGGTTCGGCAAGGCCGGGCGGATCGCGCCGCGGGGCGACGCTACATTCCGGGCGCGAAGAGCGCCTCGCGGAGCGAGTTCGAGGGGACGAATGTCCGCTCGAACGCAGAGCGGAGCGAGAGCCAAGTGAGCGGATGCGAACGCCGGCGCCTGAGGCCAAGCAAGAAACCAGGGCAATCGCTCTCAAGCGATTGCCCTGGATCGCGCCGCGGGGCGACGCTGTCTGCCGGGGGCGACGCGCACCCCGCGAAGCGGGGCCGAGGGGACGAAGGTCCGCTCGCACACACGGCCGCCGGCGCCCGAGGTCGGCCAAGGAGCGGGGGCCGTCGCGCCGAAGCGGTCGGCCCGATGCGCGCCGGCCCCGCCGCCCGTCGCGAGGGACACACGCCGGTCGTCGCGCCGGCATCGATCCGACCCCCGGCCTCGCACCGTCTATCGCGGCATCGGGTGCGCGCCCACACCGAAGTCGCCGGGTGAACGACGTAGGAAACAGGTCGTCGCCGGAGGGCAGGCGCTCCCGGGATCGGGGATGCTGCTGATGTCCGGGCCTGTTTGTCGCCGTGCCTTGGGACGGAGAGAGCGATGCGCGGTTTATGCTTGGCCCGATCGGGCGTGCCGCCTTCAGGGCGAATGGATCGTGGGGGCCGCCACTCGCCGTTGACTGGCGGCGCCGTTGCTCCGGATAGATCCGTCAAACTTGTCAGCACCGCCGGGTGGTTTTAAGATCCCATGGCTGAAATCTGGCCTCTGCGGACATCTTCGAGGGTCGTATGCGTGCGTGGTGGTTCGTCTGCATCGTGCTCGCGGCGGGGGCCTCTCTCGTGCGCCCGGCCGCGGCCGAGACCAAGCGGGAGGACCGCGTGGCGCTCCTGATCGGCAACGCGCAGTATCCGGACGGCGACGCGCCGCTGACCACGCCGGTCCAGGACGTCCGCGCCCTCGGGGCGGCCCTGCAGCGGAAGGGCTACGCCGTCGATCTCGCCGAGAACGCCACCAAACGCACGATGAACGACGCCCTGACGGCGTTCTTCGCCAAGATCAAGCCCGGGTCGAGCGTGCTGTTCTACTTCTCGGGCTACGGCATCCAGTCGGCCCGCAAGAACTACCTGGTCCCGGTCGACGGCCAGATCTGGAGCGAGGCCGACCTGCAGCGCGACGGGGTGACCGTCGACGGGGTGATGGCGGAGATCGACCGGCGCGGCGCGGAGATGAAGGTCGTGGTGCTCGACGCGGCCAACCGCAATCCGTTCGAACGGCGCTTCCGAAGCTTCTCGACCGGCCTCGCGCCGACGACCGATCCGCCGGCCAACACCCTGCTGGTCCACTCCACCGCCCCCGGCACGATGCTGCGTCCGGGCACCGGCACCCGCAGCGCCTTCGCGGAGGAGCTCGTCCGGGCGGTCGGCAGCGACGGCCTGTCCCGACCGGCCTTCGACAAGACCCGGGCCGGCGTCTCGGCCGCCAGCCAGGGCGCCCAGGTGCCATGGATCTTCTCGACCCTGAAGGAGGGCTCGGGCGGGGGCTGGAGCGATCCGCGGCCGGTGGCCGGCAAGCCGCCGCGGCAGATCGAGATCGCGGCGGCCACCGCAGCCGGGCCGCTGCGGACCGAGGCGACGAAGCCGGACCCCGCGAAGGCCGCACCCGAGCCCGCCAAGCTGCCCGAGCCCGCAAAGCTGCCCGAGGCAGCCAAGCCTGATGCGCTCAAGCCCGACCTGACGAGGCCCGCGGACGCCGCCAGGCTGCCCGAGACCGGCACGTCGCCGGCGGTCGTCGCCGTGCCGGACCCGGCCCGGGACTTCGCCACCGCCAAGCGGACGAACACCCGCGAGGCCTACCAGGCCTTCGTCGCCCGCTACCCGACCGGCGCCTGGGCCGACCGGGCTCAGGCCGAGATCGACCGGCTCGACGCGGCCGCGAGGCCTGCACCCGCCAGCATCCCGGTCCTCGCCTATTCCCGCGAGGACCAGCGCATGAAGGCCGATCTCGATCGGGCGCTGGAACGCAACCCCGCCGATGCGGCCGCGCTCTACCGACGGGGCCAGCTCCACGCGATCCATCGCGAGTTCCGGCCGGCGCTCGCGGATTTCGACGAGGTCATCCGCCTCAACCCGCAGGACGTCGAGGCCCTCAACAACCGCTGCTGGGTCCGGGCGATGATCGAGGAGCTCGACCGTGCCCTGCGCGACTGCAACGAGGCCCTCAAGCTGCGTCCCAACTTCCCGGACGCCCTCGACAGCCGGGGGCTGGTCAACCTCAAGATCGGGCTGCACGGCATGGCCATTCGCGACTACGACGCCGCCCTGCGGAGCAACGGCAAGCAGGCCTCGTCGCTCTACGGCCGCGGGCTTGCGCGCCTGCGCACCGGCGACACCCAGGACGGCAACAGCGACATCAGCGACGCCCTGGCGATGGATCCAGGCGTCGCCAAGGAGTTCGCCCGATACGGAATCCGTTGAGCGGAGATTCGGAGCATCCGCCCAACGCGACGGCAGGCCCCCGTCACGCCCCGGGACCGGGGCGGGGCCACAGCAGGTCCGGTCTCATGCGTCCCCCACGACCCGACCGCACGCTCGCCGTGCGGACCGCACAAGGAGCATCACGATGACGAGCGAAGTCCCGGTCCGGTTCCGTCGCACCGGCCGCCTCACCCTCCTGGCCGGCCTCCTGGCCCTGGGCTCGGCCGCCGCGCAGGCGCAGACGGCCCCCACCGAGGCGGACATCCTCAAGGCCCTGTCGCCCGAGCCGCCCCTGACCCGCAGCCTCTCGACCGCCGTCCGCGGCGAGACCGGCAGCACGGAGGACCGCGCCTTCCTCGACACGCTGCGCAACCGGACCTCGTTCTCCTCGACCGAGCGGCAGAAGATCGCCGCCGCCTCGGCCGACAAGCCGAGCATCGATCTGGAGATCCCGTTCGAGTACAACTCGGCGACGATCGGCCCCAAGGCGCTGCCGCTGGTGAAGACCCTCGGGGCAGCCTTGGCCCAGCTCAAGGGCAGCACCTTCCTGGTCGTCGGACACACCGACGGCAAGGGGCAGGACCAGACCAACCAGCGCCTGTCCGAGCGCCGGGCCGAGGCGGTGAGGCAGTACATCGTACAGAACTACGGCGTGCCGCAGGCCAACCTCGTGGCGGTCGGCTATGGCAAGACGCAGCTGAAGGATCGCGGCAACCCGCTCGCGGCGAACAACCGGCGGGTGACCGCGATCAACATGTCGGGCGTGAAGTCGGCCTCGCGCTTCTGAGCCGCAGGGACGACGCCCCCGCCGCCCCCGCGCGGGGCGGCGGGCGACCCAGAGCCCCACCGAGCGCGGCGCCGCGGGTGTCCGCTCGCGACGCAGAGCCGTTCATGCCCGCCGACCGTTTCCGGGTTCCGTCCGCCGCATGGCTCCTGGCCACATGGCTCCTGGCCGCTTGGCTCGCCGCGGTCGCGCCGGGCGTCTGCAGCGCAGCGCCCGCCACCGTCCAGGCCCGCAAGGCCTGCTTCTCCGATGCGGTGCGGGTCACCGGCTACGTCGTTCCCCGCAGCGAGACCTATCTCGCCTACCCGGTCGAGGGCTACCGCATCGCCGAGGTGCTGGTGCAGGAGGGCGACAGCGTGAGCGCCGGCCAGGATCTGGTGCGCCTCGCCCGGATCGCGCCGGAGGATCCGGCCGGCGCAGGCCCGGCCACCCGCCTGCCGGCGAGCGTCGCCCTGAAGGCCCCCGAAGCCGCGACCGTCGCCCGCAGCACCGCCCAGGTCGGCGCCCTCACGGGCCCGCAGGCGGATCCGCTGGTGCGCCTCGTCGCCGACCGGAATCTCGACCTGATGGTGCAGGTGCCGAGCCTCTACGTGACCAAGGTGCGCCAGCACGCCGCCACCCGCGTGCTGACCGAGGCCGGGGAGTTGCGCGGGGAGGTCCGGGTGCCGGCGACCGACGTCGACCCGGCCACCCAGTTCGGCCGGGCGCTCATCTCGCTGCCGGCCGGGGCCGGGCTGCGGCCGGGCCTGTTCGCCCGGGCCCTGGTGGACACGGCATCGAGTTGCGGGCTCTCGGTGCCTCGCTCCGCCATCCTGCGCCGCAGCGACTTCACCAGCGTGCAGGTGGTGGCGCGCGACGGGCGCATCGATACCCGGCGGGTCACCGTCGGCCTCTCCTCGCAGGACGACGTCGAGATCCGCAGCGGGCTCGCCGAGGGCGACACGGTGGTCGCCAACGCGGGCATGGCGTTCTGACGCGCGAGCCGGGCGACCGCCCGGGGCCGGCCCGACGGCCACTCCTCCCGATCCGAGACCCAACCGAGGCGAGAGCGACCTTGTCCCTGAACGTGTCCTCCTGGGCGATCCGCCGGCCGCTCCCGTCCATCCTGATCTCGCTGATCCTGCTGATCCTCGGCTGGACGAGCTTCACCAAGCTGCCGATCACCCGCCTGCCCTCGGCCGACATCCCGATCATCTCGGTGGCGGTGGCGCAGTTCGGGGCGGCGCCGGCGGAACTGGAGACCCAGGTCACCAAGACCGTCGAGGACGGCCTCTCGGGCGTCGAGGGGGTGCGCCACATCTCCTCGACCATCACCGACGGCATCTCGGTGACGACGGTGCAGTTCCGCCTCGAGACCAATACCGACCGGGCCCTCAACGACGTCAAGGACGCGATCACCCGCATCCAGGCCGACCTGCCGCGCAACGCCGAGACGCCGCTGATCCAGCGGGTCGACGTCGTCGGACTGCCGATCGTGACCTACGCCGCGGAAGCCCCCGGCAAGACGCCCGAGCAGCTGTCCTGGTTCGTCGACACCGTGGTCAAGCGGCGCCTGCAGAGCATCCGCGGCGTGGCGCAGTTCGAGACCATCGGGGGCGTCGAGCGCGAGATCCTGGTCTCGCTCGATCCCGACCGCCTGCTCGCCTACGGGCTCACCGCCGTCGATGTCAGCCGGCGCCTGCGCGGCATCAACGTCGACGTGGCGGGCGGACGCACCCGGCTCGGCGGGCAGGACTACGCCATCCGGGCGCTCGCCGGCGCCCGCTCCCTCGACGAGCTGAAGGGCGTGATGATCCCGCTCGCCACCGGCGGGCAGATCCGGCTGCAGGATCTCGGCGTCGTCACCGACACGGTGGCGGACCGGCGCACCTTCGCCAGCCTCGACGCCAAGCCCGTCGTCGCCTTCGGCATCAAGCGCGCCAAGGGCGCCAGCGACGTGGTGGTGGCCAAGGCCGTGCAGGCCAAGATCGACCAGATCCAGGAGGAGCACCCGGACGTCCGGCTGACGCTGATCGACACCTCGGTCGACTACACGGTCGGCAACTACGACGCGGCGATCAAGACGCTGTTCGAGGGGGCGGCGCTCGCGGTCGTGGTCGTGTTCCTGTTCCTGCGCAATCTGCGCACCACGGTCATCGTGGCGGTGTCGCTGCCGCTGTCGATCTTCCCGGCCTTCTGGGCGATGGACCTGCTCGGCTTCTCGCTCAACCTCGTGAGCTTCCTCGCCGTCACCCTCTCGACCGGCATCCTGGTCGACGATTCGATCGTCGAGATCGAGAACATCGTCCGCCACATCCGCATGGGCAAGTCGCCCTATCAGGCGGCCGTCGACGCCGCCGACGAGATCGGACTCGCGGTCATCGCGATCAGCTTCACCATCGTGGCGATCTTCGCGCCGGCGAGCTTCATGGGCGGCATCGCCGGGCAGTTCTTCAAGCAATTCGGCATCACGATCGCCGTGCAGGTGCTGTTCTCGCTGCTCGCCGCCCGATTCGTGACCCCGATGCTGGCCGCCTACATCCTCAAGCCGGAGGTCCGCGGGGAGAAGCCGCCGGGCCGGATCGAGCGGGCCTATGTCTGGCTGGTCGGCAAGTCGGTGCGGTACTACCTCGTCACCGTGCTGCTCGGCATCGGCCTGTTCGCCGCCTCGCTCGCCAGCATGCGGCTCCTCTCCGAGGGCTTCCTGCCGGCCCAGGACACCGCCCGCTCCCTGCTCTCGGTCGAGCTGCCGCCGGGCTCCCTCATCTCCGACACCCAGCGGGTCACCGACGGCATCGTGGCGGAGCTGAAGGCGATCCCGGAGGTGAGAAGCGTGTTCGTGAACGGCGGACGCCCGCAGCAGGGCACCGCCGAGGTGCGCCGCGCGTCGCTGATCCTGAACTACACCCCCAAGTCCGAGCGCACGATCACCCAGCAGGCGCTCGAGCAGCAGGTCGACCGGCGCCTGCGGGAGCTTCCCGACATCCGCTACTGGTTCGTCGACGAGAACGGGCTGCGGGCGGTCTCGCTCGTGGTCACCGGCCAGGACAGCCGCACGGTCGCGAGCGTGGCCAACGAGCTCGCCAACCAGATGCGCCGCCTGCCGACGGTGGCCAACGTGATCTCGGGCGCCACCCTCGACCGGCCGGAGCTGCGCATCCGGCCGCGCATGGACCTCGCGGCCCGCTTCGGCATCACCGCCGACACCCTGTCGGAGACGATCCGCGTCGCCACGATCGGCGACGTCGGTCCCGCGCTCGCCAAGTTCGACGCCGGCGACCGGCTGGTGCCGGTCCGGGTCCAGCTCGACGACACCGCCCGGCTCAACTGGGCGGTGCTGGAGGGCCTGCGCATCCCGAGCCCGGCCGCCCGGGGCGGCGTCCCGCTCGCGACCGTGGCCGAACTCGGCTTCCAGGACGGGCCGGCCAACATCGCGCGCTACGACCGCGAGCGCCAGGCGACGGTGGCGGCAGATCTCGTCGGCACGGCAGCCCTCGGCGACGTGCTCAAGAGCATCGACGCGCTGCCGGTGATGACGAACCTGCCCAAGGGCGTCCAGGTGAGCCAGTCGGGGGACGCCGAGAACCTCGCCGAGCTGTCGGCGGGCTTCGCCGAGGTGATGCAGGCCGGCCTGCTGATGGTCTACGCCGTGCTGGTGATGCTGTTCGGCTCGTTCCTGCACCCGGTCACGATCCTGTTCTCGCTGCCGCTCTCCCTCGGCGGCGCCGTGATGGCGCTCCTCGTCACCGGCAAGCAGCTCACCACGCCGGTCTGGATCGGCATCCTGATGCTGATGGGCATCGTCACCAAGAATGCGATCATGCTGGTGGAATTCGCCATCGAGGCGATGCGTCACGGCATGGACCGCAACGAGGCGATCATCGATGCCGGCCGCAAGCGGGCCCAGCCGATCGTGATGACGACCATCGCGATGGTGGCCGGCATGGTGCCGAGCGCCCTCGCGGTCGGGGCCGGCGGCGAGTTCCGCTCGCCGATGGCGATCGCGGTGATCGGCGGATTGCTGTTCTCGACCGCGCTGTCGCTGATCTTCGTGCCGGCGGTGTTCTGCCTCATGTGCGCGGTCTCCGACCTGCCGGGCCGGCTCTATCGCGGGGTGCAGGCCCGGGTCGGGACGCCTCGCGCAGCCGGGGACCGGGCCCCGCCCGGCGCGCCGCCGGAGACCGCGACGGCCGCCCCTCGCGAGGGGTGATACGATTGTCGTGGTATTTTCCGCGTGAAGCACCCCTTTCCCGGGCGAGTGAAGCGTCAGCGGAAGGAGATCCGGGATCCAGACGTCAGATGTGCCGCGAAGCGGCTCAGTCTGACAGCACTGTCGCTGAGTATGGACGCTTCGCGAATTCTTGTGCTGGATCCCGGATCTCCTTCCATTGCGTTCCAGTCGTCCGGGAAAGAGGAGTCCATTCTTTAGATCAAGAGTCAAACAGGCTCTGATACGATTCTCGGACGATGCGGTCCGGAACCCGTGTCACCAGCCCGCGCGGTGGAGCCGGAGGCTCCACACGCCTGAGCGAGGCCGAAATCCGCATCGCGAAGCGCGGAGATCGGCTTCGCCGCCGCGCATGCCGAGGCGGCGTTCCTGAGCGGCCCGTCGACATCCGCGATCGCCGCGACGGTGGCCGACACCCGCCGCACCGCCCGCGATCCCGCCGGAATCCCGTTCTTTGCCCTGATGACGGTGATCGTCGGGCGCATCCCGGTGATCCGGAGGGACCACGCGGTCGCCTCGATGGTCGAGTCCTTCCCGCCCGGAGAAGATCTGGACGATCCGCGAGATCGTCACCCACAACGCCATCGGCGGGCGCGGCCCGGTGCTGGGGGCTCGGCCGCGCAGGTCGCCGAGGTCCTGGCAGGTCGCCGACGCCCTGGAAGCCTGGATGGACGGGACCGACATCGACGGCCTCAACCGGAGCTACGCGGCGACGTCGTCGGCCCCACCCGGAACCGGCGGATCGCACCCGTCGGTTCAGTCGGTCGTTTTCATACGATTTCCGATTGATCGCTTCGCGATGCGGAAATCGACTCCGCTCAGGTGCGCGCAGAGCTTTGCTCTGCGCCGCGCGGGCTGATGATACGGAATCCGGAAGCAATCTTCCGGATTCCGTATCATGTCCTCTATCCCGGAGACGGCCGCCGTCACCGTCCGGCCTGCGGTACCGACATCCCGTTGGCAGGAAGTCTACCGAGCCAGTCGACAAATCCCCCCGTCTCCGGCACCGCTTGCCGGCCCGCCTCTCCGCAGAACCCCGCCACACGCAGGACGACGATGCTGACCAACAAGGGCAAGTACGGGCTCAAGGCGATGGTCCATCTGGCCGGGTTGCCCCCGGGCGCCCGCATCGGCGTCGCCGAGATCGCGGAGGCGCACCGGATCCCGAAGAAGTTCCTCGACGCGATCCTGGGCGACCTGCGCAATGCCGGCTTCGTCCACAGCAAGAAGGGGCCGGGCGGCGGCTACGCCCTGGCGCGACCGGCCGAGGAGATCCGCATCGGCCACGTCGTGCGCGCCCTCGACGGCCCGCTGGCACCGCTTCCCTGTGCCAGCCGTACCGCCTACCGGCCGTGCGAGGATTGCGCCGACGAGGCGGCCTGCTCGGTGCGCCTCGCGATGCTGGCGGTGCGCAACAGCATCGCGGGCATCCTCGACAACCTGACCCTGGAGCAGATGCGGGCGATGCCGCAGGCGGAGGCCGAGGCGGGCCTCACCTACCACATCTGAGCGCCGCGTCCTCTCGCGCCGGGCCCCGCCGCACTTCGGGCGGGGCGATGGCCGGCGCGACGGCTCCCTCCCCCGCGCGTCCCGTGAGAGCGACGCGCCCCGCGAGCCAGGCGCAGGCGGCGTCGAGGTCGAGGAGGCGGGGTGCTGCGTAGGGCATCAGGTCCGCCGGATGACCGGCGAACAGCCGGTCGGCGGCTCCCGGCGCGACGGCGAGGCCGCTGGCGCGCGGCAGCAGCAGCCCGCGCAGGACGAGGTCGCGCAGGAGCGCGCTCGGCCTCGGCGCGTCACGGCGCGTCGCCGGGCCGTCCGTCCCGCCGCCGAGGATCCGGTCCCACACCCGCCGGCCATGGCGCAGCAGGCGCTCGCGCGCCTCGTCGGGCAGATCGTGCCAGAGGGCCGGGGCGCTCAGCCGCACGCCCGCCACCGCCACGTCGCGGCCGACCCCGCGGCCTCCCGCCTCCCGCACCAGCGCCCGCAGGGCACGCACCAGGGCGGCGGCGCCGGTCCCGAGGGGCAGGTCGGCCGGGTCGAGCCGCAGGGCGCGGAGCGCGGCGTTCCTCTCCCGCGGCGGAACGCCCGAGGCCGGCGGTTGCAGGGCGAAGGCCAGCACCGCGGCGCGCCCGAGATAGGTGGTCCCGTCGGCCGTCCGCGCCGCCACGCCCTGCGGCGTGGACGCAACGGACAGGCAGGTCGTCTCGGCGACGTGGAGGCGCCCCGCATGCTGCCGCAGCGCTTCGACGAGGTGCAGCGGGGCCAGAGGCAGCGGGCCGGTCTCCTCTGCCAGCAGGGACGCGAACTCGGCCCGGCGCAGGCGGCGGCAGCGGGAGCCCTGCGCCTCGATCACGGTGACCTGCACCCGCGCCTCGCGGCGTAGAAGATGGGACGCGAGGCTCAAGCCGCTCGCGCTCGCGCCGATCACCAGGACGTGGCGGCCGCGGGCGGCCGGTGCGGGCCCGGCATCCCGAGGACGGGTTCCGGTGTGGTGCGTATCCGGCATCGGTCGGTCCCCGCAGGGTTGGGCAGGCTCTCATGAGACGTCAGTCTCTTCGCGCCATGCCGGCCGGTCAACGAGAATGTTCTTTTTATAGAACGATCCGCAAAAGAATGATTTGCTGCTCCCGGCGTGCCACAGGAAAAATGAAGGGCAATGCCGTCACGATTGGCTGATTCGGTCCAGCAATTCGATTGCACGCCGATCCTTCCGGCTCCGGTCCGCCCGATCGCGTTTGCCGAAAAGAACGAAACGGAGATCCTCGCTCATCCTGGAGCGCCCACGTCACGTCCCTCGCGCGCCGCCTGCGCCCGAGCGCCGCAGCGGGCGCCGCCCTGCCCGTGGTCCCGTCGGCTCTCCGTCACCCTGGCACGCTCGCCCTCCAGGATCTGCACGAACCACGTCGTGTCGACGACGAGGAAGCCGGTGATCCCGTCGCGGCTGACGTTGCGCTGGGAGGCGGAGAGGATCTTGCGCATGGTGGTCAACATCGCGCGGTCGCTACCGGGTACGGCGTTGCGGCTGAAACAGACGAGCTGATGGGTCATGGACATATCCGACTCCCGCGGCCGGCGGGGGGCTGCCTCGCGGCGTCCCGGCGGCCCTCTGAGACGGAATCCGGAAGATGGCTTCCGGATTCCGTATCGCGAAGCGATCCCGCAGGCGTCGCCGAGCGATCAATCGGATTCCGTATGATTACAGAATGGGAGTATCACCCTAGAGCACGTCACGATCGCGCTGCAATCGCGAAGCTCTCTGGGTCTTTGACCTTGCCGCATTTTCTTCGACGAGCCGGTATCCACTTCGTCGGAAAATGCTCTAACGAAACCCTGCTTCGACGGCGGAGCTGACGCGGCGGCCGCTCGCCCACCTGGGGAGAGCGTTGACACATCGTGCTCCGGCCGCAGTGAAGAAGGCCCGTCGAGCCCGGGTCCGGCATCCCGCGGACACCGCATCGCGCGGCAGCCGGCCGGATGGCGGACGACAGGCCCTCGCGGCGTCCTCAGGCGGCCCGGGGCGGCGAGGCTTCCGTGGGGTCGCCGGCGTCGAGGCGATGGACCGCAGGCAGTCGCGCCAGTTCCGGCCGCGCGAACAGGTAGCCCTGGAACAGGCGGATGCCGGCCGCCCGGAGCACGAGCAGCTCCGCCTCGGTCTCGACCCCTTCCGCCAGCACGGTCACGCCGAGGTCCCGCGCCATGGCCGTGACGCCGGCGACGATGGTCTGGCGGGCCGGGGACGCCGCGATCCCGCGGATCAGGTCCATGTCGAGCTTGATCAGGTCGGGTTGGAAGCTCGCCAGCAGGTTGAGCCCCGCATATCCGGCGCCGAAATCGTCCAGCGCGGTCAGGAAGCCCTGCTTGCGGTACTCGGCGATGATCCGCTGAAGGTGGCCGACATCGGTGATCCGCTCGTTCTCGGTGAACTCGAACATGATCTGCCGGCGCGCGAAGCCGACGCGGTGTGCGGCCTCAAGCGTGGCGCGGATACACGCGGCGGGCTCGTAGACGGCGTTCGGCATGAAGTTGATCGAGAGCTTGGTCTCGGCATCCGGGAACAGCGCACCGGCGAGCTCGATCGCCTTCACGCGGCACGCCTGGTCGAACTTGTAGCGGTTCGCCTCGTCGACCTGCCCCAGTACCCAACCCGCACCCTGGCCATCCTCACCGCGAACCAGGGCCTCGTAGCCCCAGACCTTTTCCCGATCGACGTCGAGGATCGGCTGGAAGGCCATGGTGAACGCGAACGGCAGCGGCGCCCCGTCCCTGCAGCCCTGACACCCGACCTTGCTCATCGTTGCGCCTCTCGACGTGCCGCACTGGACGATCTCGACCGCCATCCGCGAGGGAGCCCCCCGGACGGCTACAACAGCCAAGCCAGTCGCACACCCTAGAGAGACGAAGCTATAAAATTTGTGTAATTCGAGTGCGGGCGATCAAAATTTCGGCGCCCCACTGAACCGCCGGCACCATGAATATGACTTTCTTTGCTTTTTCAGATGAATTCAGAGATACGCCTCATGACGGCGGCTCGATAGTCTTATCCTCTCGTACGCACGCTGGCCGGTGAGCCCCACCTCCGTGGGCGAGCTCTCCGTTCCGATCGCCTGTCCTGGGCGTCACCGCCGGGTTGCGCCGGTTCGGGTCGGGCTGCTCGGGCAGGAGGACCGCTCGGCGCAGATCGAAGGCTCGTGCGAGGAGGATCGTGTTCCTTGGAGTGGTGTAGCTGGGGCTGGTCCACTACGGTGACCGGCAGGGCCGGACTGGTCAGACTGCGAGGTTAGGCAGGCTGACGAGGGGATCATCGCCGATCGGGGCGATACTTTCCAGGGTCATGTAACGGCAACGCTGCACGGCCCATTCGTCGTTCTGCTCGAGTAGGATCGCGCCGACGAGCCTGCGGATCGAAGGCTCGTCGGGGAAGATGCCGACGACCTCGGTGCGCCGCTTGATCTCGCCGTTGAGGCGCTCGAGTGGGTTGGTCGAGTGCAGCTTGGCGCGGTGAGCCGCCGGGAAGCCCATGGTGGCCAGCACGTCGGTCTCCGCCGCATCCATGAGGGCAGCCAGCTTCGGGACCTTGGGCCGGAGCTGATCGGCCACCCGCCGCCACTGCTGGCGGGCAGCCCCAGCGTCCTCCTGGGCGAAAGCGGTGGCGATGAAGGCCGAGACGACGCGCCGGCCTGAGCGGCCGGCATGGGCCAGGACGTTGCGCATGACGTGCACCCGGCACCGGGGGTCTCCCGGGTTCGGGGTTGGTGGCTCACAACCCGATCCTAACCCGTCGCCGCCGATGCCCCCCCCCCGCGAGAGATCCCGCCTGCTCCAGCGCTGTGAAGGGCGCGCAGGCGGGATCTCCCGCTCTCGGTCAGCTACACCACTCCAGGGACACGACCTAGCGGAGCGGCCTAGCGGCCCTGCCGCAGCCAGCCGTGAAGGGCCTTCGGCGGGGTATCCGGGCGCCGCGCCAGCTGCTCGCGGTAGGCGCCGGCCGCGGCGATCGCCTGGAGCTGCTCGGCCTCGCCGAAGGCGCCGAAGTAGCGCCGGGCCCGGCCGAGATCCGCCAGCGTGATCCCGTCCCTGGGATAGGCGCCCTGCAAGCGGGTGAACCGCTCCTCGGCCGCAGCCGTCAGAACGTCGACCGGCTCGCGCCGCGGGTCCGGCTGCCCCTGCGGCGCGGCAGCGCCGCCCTCCCTCGATCCCGATTCCTGAGACAGGCCAGGCCCCCCCGCTCGCGGGGGGATCAAGGGGGGATTCTTTTCCTGTCGGTTCCCCTGTCTGTTCGAACGTAGTGAATCCGGACTGTGGGGCCGGTGGCCGTGGCCTGGAGGGCCGGTCGCTACGGTCCGTGGGGCCGGTGGCCGCCTCGCTCACCACCGGACTGCCGGGCCGCCGGCCGGCGCGCTCCCGGAGCACGGCGAGGTCGATCGCGATCAGGTCGGAGCGGCGAACGCCGTTGGCGCGCCGGCGGGCCGTCCGGGTGAGGTAGCCGGCGGCTTCCAGCCACAGCAGCGCCCGGCGGATCGCCCGCACGCTGAAGGAGGTGTCGGCCGCGATCTGCTCCTGCGACGGCCAGCAGGCGCCGTCGCCGTCGCTGCGGGCGCAGAGGGCGTTGAGCACGCACTTGTTGACCGGCTCGGCGATCGGCTGGCGGCGGCCGAGATCGATGATGTCGAGGGGCCTCATCGTCACGACACGCCCCCTTCGGTCGGGCCGGCGGCCGGGCGGGCGTAGGATCGGGTCGGGGGCGCGCTCGCGGCGCGGCGTCGGGGGGCGGACATGCTGGCCTCGGGCAAAAGGGATCGCGAGGCGCCGCAGGGCACGTCAGGCCCCGGGCGCGCGAAGGCCCGGCGCCGCGGGCGCGGGGGCACGCGGCGGACGGGCGGGCGGTGAGGTCGGGCGGTCCCGGGCCGAACAAGAGCGTTCGCCGAAGCGGCTTTCGCCGCGGCGTTGCGCATGGGGCGGGCTACCGGCCGCCGCCCGGATCGGGCGCGGCCGGGCCGACGAGGGCCGGGGATGCGGGGCGAGGCCGGGCGGGCCGCGGATGGGCGGCCGCAGGCGGGCGGGGCGGGGGATGGGCGGAGTCCGAGTCCGGAGCGCGGGGGACGAGCCGCCCCCGCGGATCATGTCCGGTCGAACAGCTCGCCCTGGCGCGGGCCGGGGGCGGGAACGGAGGGAGGGGCCGGGCGCGGCGGCGGGACCGGCGCCCGGCGCGGCAGGTGCTCGGCGCAGAAGTAGCGGCCGGCCTCGCTGCGCTCGGTCGCCAGCCGGCCGCACAGGCAGGTGGCCATGGTGGCGGTGACGCCGCCGCGGAGGTTGGAGCGGGCGGCCATCAGGAGACGCATCCGGGCCGGGCCGTTATCTCGATCCACGAGATGAAAATTGGGGAAACCCGAACCCATTCGTGGAATATTTTGAGGATTTGCATCGTCATCGCACAATCCTCGGGGTAAAATCATTCTCAGTGATCTTGATGTTGTTTGCCTTGGCGAAGTCGATGATCTTCGAGATATGCCAATGCGGAACGTGGCCCCCGGTGCCGCCACGATGCTTGGGGTAAGTCCATTTGCTGACAGTCGAGCGGGAGAGCCCGATCGCCCTGGATGTCCGGGCGGGTCCTCCAAGCTTCGCGATGATCGAGGCGGCAGGCTCGAGACTCATGATGCTTTGTGTATCGATTTTCGAAACGCGGTCAACGCCCGTCATCTCAATAATGGCGAGAGACGGAAAAGCGCCTGAGTGCGATGCAAGAGTGATGTCAAGCAAGGGCCCACAGCAAAAATGACCAGAGAGGAGATAGAAGATTGGCTGCGCAACGGCCTGGAAACGTCGGGATTTTCTATGGCTGAAGCGTCGCGTCAGCTTGGCATACCAAGGGACGCTATTAGTAAGGTTCTTAAGCAAGAACGAGAATTAAGTGCTCTCGAACTGGCACGTCTTGCAACAATCTTGGGGATTGCGCCTCCGCAATCTTTGATAAACGCCATGCAGCCTGCGTTCTATATAACCGTCGTAGGGGAAGCTCAGGCTGGGCTATGGAGAGACATGTCGCAAGACTATTTCGCTGGATATTCCATTCCAGCCATGATCGAGCCACCATACAAGCCACAAGATTTGTTCGCTATTTTGATTGGCGGACCTAGCATAAATCTCAGAGCCAAGGATGGCGATCATGTGATCGTTCTCAAATATGAGGCTGCGCCCCGCGGCATACGCGACGGTGACTGGGTTGTCGTGGAACGTACGAAGGGCGAGCTGCGCGAGCTGACAATTCGCGTCGTAAAATCCAATAAATCTGGCGGTTTAGATTTTCACTTTTGCTCAGATGATTCGAGGTATGATGCTTTTATATCACAAAATCTTGCTCCTGGAGAAACAGTCAAAGTCCTTGGATTTGCAATGAATTTCGTCAGTCGCGGTACGATGATATGAATAATGGTGGTCAGCCGTCGGATCAGATAGCTAGATAATCCAAACTCATAGCGATTGACTCGATTTCGAAAATCGATACGGATTTTCCGTTCTTAATGTGACGGAGGCTCCTGTGTCGCCTGCTTCTTCTGGTCCCGCCCTTGCTCCGGACGGCACCCTCGATCTGACCGCCACCATCGTCTCGGCCTACGTGTCGAAGAACCCGGTCCGACCCTCCGACGTCCCGGGCCTGATCGCCGAGGTGCATCGGACGCTGACCACCCTCGCGGCCCCGCCGGCCCCGGAACCGGAGCGGCCGACTCCGCCCATCCCGATCCGCAAGACGGTGACGCCCGACCACCTCATCAGCCTCGAGGACGGCAAGCCCTACAAGTCGCTCAAGCGCCACCTGTCCGGCCGCGGCCTCACGCCCGAGGCGTACCGCCGGAAATGGGGCCTGCCGCCGGACTACCCGATGGTCGCGGCCACCTACGCGGCGCAACGCTCCGAACTCGCCAAGAGCAACGGCCTCGGCCGTGGCGGCCGGCGCGGCTGAGCCGTGACCGGCCTTGGCCCCCGCATCGACGGCGCGCTCATCTGGCAGGAGCTGCCGGAGGTCGACCGCACCGCCCTCGGCATCGTCGCGGTCGAGCTGGCCTCGGTCCTGATGCTGCAGCACCGGCTCAACCGGGAGGACATGGGCGCGGCGCCGGCGGCCGGCGGCCTGCTCGCGCCCGCCGTCGAGCGCGCGGCCGGCACGGCGGAATTCGAGCTGCAGGGCGTCCTGGTGGCGTTGCTCGACGCGGCCCGTCCGGAGATCCTGTCCGTCCAGGCCGGTCCGGACCCACGCCTGCCGGCCCGACTCGGCCGGATCTGCCGCGGCTGCGGCTGCTCACAGGCCGATGCCTGCGCCGAGGGCTGCACCTGGGTCGAGCCGGACCTGTGCAGCGCCTGCGCGGTCCTCGGCCCGGCCTGACCGGCCCTACCCGGCGCCGACCTCGCCGGGGGCGATGCCGCGCGACACCATCAGGCGCAGCAGCAGGGCGACGACGCGCGGCACCGGATCGGTGCAGCGTCTGTGCTGCCATCGAGGATCATGTCTAGTTCATCAGATACATATACATAGCATATGTGGTAATAATTTATATTTCTGTGGTAAATTATTATTTACCTTGATTCGCTTTACGTAATGTATGATATGGATATCTGCAAAATAGATTGTAGTTCCTCATAGTATCCTATCGTGTATCTCGCAAGGGGATCTGTTATGTTCTTTGCATAGAAATTCTTGCGCAAGATACGATGACGGGAACTTCCCAGTCGCATTGTTGTAGAGGCTTACATGGCAGAAATTTGGGGAACCTCGGCCAACGATGTGCTGAATGGTACGAGCGGTGCGGATCAGATCTCCGGGCTTGGTGGCAACGACACCGTGTCCGCCGGCGACGGCAACGACACGGTCATCGGCGGCGGCGGCATCGACGCCTTGTACGGGCAGGCGGGTGACGACAGCCTGATCGGCGGCGATGGCGACGACGGCTTCGACGGCGGGACCGGTGCCGACTGGATGGACGGCGGCGCCGGCTACGACGGCGTGTCGTACTATTACGGCGCGACCGGCCTCACCCTCAACCTCAAGACCGGCGTGCATACCGGCGAGGCGGCCGGTGACACCTTCGTCAGCATCGAGCAGTTCCAGGGAACGCGCCTCAACGACGTCTTCGTCAGCGGCAGCGAGGCGAAGCACTTCGACGGCCATGATGGCTTCGACGCGCTCGACTACTCGACCTCGGCCGCGGCGGTGAGCATCAACCTCGCCACCGGCCTCGGCAGCGGCGGCGACGCCGAGGGCGACAGCTACCTTCGCTTCGAGGCGGTGGTCGGCTCGGCCTTCAACGACACCCTCACCGGTGCAGCGACCAGCGATGTTCTGGAAGGCGGCCGAGGTCACGACATCCTGATGGGGAGCGCAGGAGCCGACGAACTGATCGGAGGCTTGGGGACCGATACGGTCGACTACAGTTCTGCCAACGCGGCTGTCGTCGTCAACTTCCTGACGGGGATCGGCGCAGGAAGCGATGCCGAAGGCGATACCTACAACGGCATCGAGCGTGCCACCGGTTCGGCTTACGACGACACCTTCATCAGCGGAGCTGGGGCGAACCGTTTCATCGGCGGAAACGGCCTTGACGCCGTTGACTATCGTCAATCGAGCGCAGCGGTGATGGTCGACCTTTCGACCGGAACCGGTCAAGGCGGTGATGCTCAAGGCGATACATACGGCGGTGTCGAGAGGATCGAGGGCTCAGCCTTTGGCGACACACTCATCAGTGGTGTTCGCAGTGACGCGCTCAGCGGCAATGCCGGAAACGATATTCTGGATGGCGGAACAGGCTACGACACTCTGATCGGGGGTGATGGCGCAGACGTCTTCCGGTTTTCTTCGGCACCCGGGGACAGGTTGTTGTTCACGATTGCAGAATTTGTGCAGGGTACCGATAAGATAGAATTGTCGAGTACCGCCTTCAACAACCTGAGCGTTGGAACATTATCAGCCAATGACTTCTCGCAGTATTTTGCTTACGACGGACAAACAGGTTTCCTGAGCTATGACGCGGATGGCTCGGGACAAGGCGCTTCGGTGCGATTTGCTGAGTTGACAACGCATCCGAGCCTTTCGGCAAGCGACTTCGTAGTCGTGTAGGAAATCTCCCCGGCGGAGTGCCACTGCGCTCAACCGGGGGAACAGAGCGCTTCTCGATCCGCCTTCGCTTCCGCGATTTCAATCACTTCGCAGGCGCCAGGGCGGGTTCTTGTCAGGAACCCTAAGCAAAAGGCCCCGCCGGTTCACGCCGGCGGGGCCTTTTGCTTAGGGTTCGGCTTGTCCACCATGCCCCGATCACCGGCCTCGCCCTTCTAACGGTGCGCGGTCGCGCTGCCGCGGTCGCCCTCCGCGCTTGCCGTTCTCCCGCGACGCCTGCGCCTTGCGCTCCGATCGCACCGAGCCGCCAGCGCGGCCGAGCTGCTGGGCCATCCACTGCGCCGAGCCCGTCACGCCCTCGATCAAGGCCGGGACGTAGACATCGGCATCGAGACGCGGGAAGTGCAGGCCCAGGCCCGCCGGCGTGACCTCGATCTCGCGCAGGTCCTCGGGCGCAGCGCCGGCCAGCCCCTCGATGCCGTCCACGGGCACGGCCAGTTCGGCCCCCGTCGAGAGCACCACCACCAGGCGCTTGCGCGCCGCCAGGTAGCGCGCCGCAACGGCGTGCGGACCGGCCTTGCGGACACGATCCCCTTCGAGGTTGGCCCGGTCGAACGCGGCCTCATCCATGGATCGTCCTCCAGGCTTCGCAGAGCTGCTCCAGGTTCTCCTCCAGGGCCCGGGCGATCGCCTGGGCCCGCTTGAGCGAGAAGCCATGGTTCTCGCGGATCTCGACCGGCCCCTCGGGACAGTCGAGGTTGAACACCGCCTCACAGCCCTCGCCGATGACGTGGACGTGCGGGGGACGATGATCGTTCGGGTAGATCACCACGCGAAGGGATCCGATCCGCAGAACCGTTGGCATGGACGATAGCAAAAACCCAAGCGGTTAGGAACGGATGAAAGGCTGCCTGGTTGCAGGCTCAGCCTTGTGCCCTGGCATCGAGGATCCGGTAGACGCTGGCGCGGCCGATGCCGAGGCGGCGCGCGATCTCGGCCGGGCCGACACCCTCGGCCTTCAGCGCCCGCACCTGCGCCGCGTCGATCGAGGGCGGACGGCCCTTGTAGACGCCCGCCGCCTTCGCCTTGGCGATCCCCTCCAGCTGGCGCTCGCGCCGCAGGTTGGTCTCGAACTCGGCGAACACCCCCAGCATGTCCAGGAACGCCTTGCCGGCCGCCGTGCCGGTGTCGATCGGCTGCTCCGTCGCCTGAAGCCGCGCGCCCTTGGCACGCAGCTCGCGCACGATGTCCTGGAGGTCGCCGATCGAGCGGGCGAGGCGGTCGATGCGGGTGACCACGAGGGCGTCGCCCTTGGCGATGAAGTCGAGCACGGTGCGCAACTCGGCCCGGCCGGCGAGGGTGGATCCGGAGACCTTCTCGGCGCGGACGAGGTCGCAGCCTGCGGCCGTGAGGGTGTCGAGCTGGAGGGCGAGGTCCTGGTGGGTGGTGGAGACGCGGGCGTATCCGATGCGGGCCATGGATTGTCTCGGATGGCTCTAGACCGTCTGTTCATGGCGTCTCTTAACGGCCGAGGCAGCCCTTGCGAGACGCGAAAAGCGTCTCACGCTGGCGTCTCACTAGGGTATATTCAAACGAGTTTGCAGAGCCGAGGGAGGGAGACGACCGCCCCCTCCCCCAGCCCAGGTCACGCGAAGAAGCGCGCGTCGGTGTTGGCGGCGCCCGCCGACAGGTCGAGGTCGGAGACGCCGGTCAGCCGGAAGCTGCCGCTCGTCAGGCCGTCGCCGCTGGTCACCGTGTAGAGGTCGCTGCCCACGCCATGCGAGAGCACTGCGTCGGTCCCGAAGCCGTAGAACGCCAGCGTGTCCGTCCCGCGCACGAAGTCCGTCACCGTGTCGCCGATCGTCTCGCCGGCCCGGAACACGAAGGTGTCGTTGCCGAGCCCGCCGGTCAGGGTGTCGGCCCCTCCCCGGCCGTCGAGGACGTTGGCGCCGCGGTTGCCGACCAGGAGGTTGGCGATGTCGTTGCCGGTGCCGGCGAGCGAGGCGCTGGTGCCGAACTGTAGCGTCTCGACGTTGTCGCCGAGCGTGTAGCTGGTGCTCGCCAGCACCCGGTCGATGCCCTCGCCGGCCTGCTCGATCACCACGTCGCCGGCATTGTCGACGATATAGGTCTCGTTGCCGATCCCGCCGACCATCGTGTCGGCGCCGGCACCGCCATCGAGCCGGTCGCTGCGGATGCCGCCGGTGATGAGGTTGGCGAGGTCGTTGCCGGTGCCGACGAAGTTGCCGGGACCGGTGTAGGCGAGGGATTCGACGTTGTCGGCCAGGGTGTAGGTGGCGAGGCTGGTGAGGACGGAGTCGAAGCCCTGGCCGGCCAGTTCGGTCACGACGTCGCCCGGGTCGTCCACCACGTAGGTGTCATTGCCGAGACCGCCGATCAGCAAATCGGAACCAACGCCGCCATCGAGCCGATCACTACCTGACAGTCCAGTCAGCCGATCGCGGCCTGCCGTGCCGACGAGTTGGTCATTGACACCATCCCGTCCGACAACTTCGTTATAGACCCCGAAGATCTGCGCCTTGATGCTACCGCTGCTCGCGTCGCCTCCCTGGCCGCTGCTGTCGCGCCAGGAGACGACGAAGCTGCCATCCGTCAGACTCGTGATCCCGGAATTTGACTGATTACCCTGTGCGATAGTGTTGACGAGGAATTCATCGCCAATCTTTGCGCCTGACGCATCAAAGGTTTGCGCTCTGACTTGGATGCCAGTCGAACTAAGAACGCCGCTCTGGTCCGTCCATGAAATGACGAAACCTCCATTCCTCAGACCAGTGACGGTGGGCTTTTCCTGAAGGCCCTTAGTGATGGTATTTGCGAGGAATTCACCATCGACCTTCATACCCGACGCGTCATAGACCTGCGCCTTGATGTTCCCGCGATTTGGGTCGTCGCGTTGGAAATTGTTATCCTCCCATGAGACAACGAAGCCGCCTCCGGTCAGAGATGCAATTGTGGACGCACGCTGATCACCATCCGTGATGGTGTTGATGAGAAACTCAGTCCCGACCCGGGTGCCAGTTGGATCGTAGATCTGCGCTTTGACGCCTAGGCCGCTCGCATCGCCACCCTGACCGCTATTGTCAGTCCAAGAAATGACGAAGCCACCATTCGTCAATCCCGTGATATTGGGGGAGCTTTGGCTGCCCTGTGTGATAGTATTAACGAGAAATTCTCCACCAATCTTCGTACCGGTCGAGCTATAGATCTGTGCCTTGAGTCCGAAGGCCCTGTCAGTCCCCACACCACTTTGATCCTCCCACGAAACGACGAAGCCGCCGTTCGCCAGACCCGTGATCGTGGAGTTTTGCTGCGCACCGGGGGTAATGGTGTTGACGAGGAACTCACTACCAGACCGCGTACCATTCGCATCGTAGATCTGCGCCTTGATGGCAAGACTGCTTGAGTCGCCACCCTGTAGGCTGCTATCCTCCCACGAGACAACGAAGCCACCGTTCGTCAGCCCAGTAATCTCAGGTCTCAACTGGAATTCAGATGTCGTGGTATTGACTAGGAATTCACTGCCGATTTTAACGCCTGTTGCGTTATAGATTTGCCCTTTGATGTTAGTACGGTTCGTATCACCACCTTGGCCGCTGTGATCCTCCCAGGAGATGACGAAACCACCGTTAGTCAAGTTAGCAATTTTAGAATTTCGCTGCTCGCCCTGAGTAATGGTGTTGACGAGGAACTCGCTACCCTGTTTCAATGCAACGAACGGCGCGCTCATATCACTTGTTCCCTGTGCTTGCGGAGTTCCAGATCCGCTTATCGGTGTCTTAAGTGAAATGAGACGTCAAGTCATGTCGATTTTCTTCTTCAGTTCGAATATTTTTTCATGAGCTGGCTATATATTAGGAATACACATAATATTAATAATTGGTACGGAAATCCGATGATGTGCTTAGCTAGCATAGCTGCTTATTGGTGCTTCGTAAATCAGCATCGTCGCGCAAGGCCCTTTGAGGATCGCGATACTAAGTAGTCCGACTGACTGCAGAGCTCCAGTTCGTCTGAGATGAATCGCTCCGGGTTTTTCGGAGGCTGATTGGCTTGGGTCAGGCGGCCAGGGCTTGGTCGTCGACGTGGGCATGATAGCGCGCTTCGGCCTCGGCGGGAGGGACGTTGCCGATGGGCGCGAGGAGGCGACGGTGGTTGTACCAGTCGACCCGCTCCAGGGTGGCGTACTCGACCGCCTCCAAGGAACGCCAGGGTCCGCGTCGGTGGATCACCTCTGCCTTGAACAGGCCGTTGATCGTCTCCGCCAAGGCGTTGTCGTAAGAGTCGCCGACGCTGCCGACCGATGGCTCGATACCGGCTCCGGCCAGACGCTCGGTGTAGCGCAAAGCCAAGTCTTGCGAGCCGCGGTCCGAGTGATGCACCAGCCCGCTGCCCTGAACGGGACGACGCTCGTGCAGCGCCTGTTCCAGAGCATCCAGCACGAAGCTTGCATGAGCGCTGCGTGAGGCTCGCCAGCCGACGATGCGTCGGGCGAACACATCGATGACGAACGCCACATAGACGAAGCCCGACCACGTCGCCACGTCCGTGAAGTCGCTGACCCACAGGGCGTTCGGCCGTGGAGCCTTGAACTGACGGTTGACGCGGTCGAGGGGGCAAGCTGCGGCCGGGTCGGGGATCGTGGTGCGCACGGTCCTGCCACGCACCACCCCCGCCAAGCCCAATCGGCGCATCAACCGCGCACCGTGCATCGAGCGACCACGATCCCCTCACGGGCCAGTTGCCGCCAGATCTTACGCACGCCGTCGACACGGAAGTTCGCCTCGAACACGCGCTTGATCTCGATCATCAACACGGCGTCGCTGCGAGTACGAACTGGTTGCTTGTCGGGGTCAGTACGTCGGGCAGCGTGCACGTAGTAGGTCGACGGGGCGATCGGCAGCACCCTGCAGATCGGCTCGACCCCGTAGACCTCTCGATGATCGTCGATGAAGCGGATCATGGCCGAAACCGGCGGTCGAGCTCCGCCATGGCGAAATACGCGCTCGCCTTGCGCAGGATCTCGTTGGCCTGGCGCAACTCGCGGTTCTCCCGCTCGAGTGCTTTGATCCGCTCGCGTTCGTCCGTCGTCTGGCCAGGACGTACACCCTGATCCCGCTCGGACTGGCGCACCCAGTTCCTCAGCGTCTCGCCCGAGCAGCCGATCTTAGCCGCGATCGACTGGATCGCCGACCACTGCGAGCCGTGCTCGCCCTCGTGCTCGCGCACCATCCGCACGGCGCGTTCGCGCACCTCGGGGGAAAACGGGGCTGTTCGCTTCGTCATGGCTCCATCCTCTCAGAAGGTGGAGCCTCCGGGAAACCCGGGGCGATTCAAGCCGGTGCGTCGGGCATCGGCAGGCGGGTGACGAGCCGCAGCACGGTCGCGCGGCTTGCCGGCATGTGGAGGTGCGCGAGGAGACGCGCGCCGCCTGCACCACCGCATGCGAGGCCGACCCTGGCCTGCGCCTCGCCAAGCCGCCGCGTGCGCCGGGCGCGTGGTGCGAGGAGGGTCATGGGCGCCTCGGCGAAGGTCCGGCGTTGGCAGGCCGGGTTGCGACAGTAGAACCGCCGTACCTCAAGGCGGAGCTTGGTCTGCAATGCCGACACCGGCAGGTCTGCGGGATAGCGGTGGTAGCGGCTATGGACGGACCGGCTCGCATGCCCGCACTCGGGGCATCGGCCACTAGCTGCGTCCAGTCGCATCGGGACGACGAGGTGATCCTCGTGCTGCTCGACGAACCGCCCAACACGGCACTCGGGGATGGCGAGGGGGATATCCATGCCATCCACGATGGGGAGGACAGCCCTACCCATCAGCGGCCCGGGTCAATCCACCGTTGTCCACGCAAAACGAGCAAGAACCATCAGCTTGAGAATGTGAGGATCAGCTCTCGACCCATTGCAGATGAGCGGCCCCTTTGCCGGTAGAACGTCCTGCATGACGGAACACACGAGCATCCACGTGCAGCGCGCCGATCATGTCGGCTTCGCGGTCGGCTCCCTCGACGAGGCACTGCGGTTCTGGATCGATGGTCTCGGCGCACGCCTCGTGCGGACGGGCGAGATGGGGGGCGAGTTCCTCGGTCAAGTAACCGGAGCGCATGGGGCGACGGTGCGCCTGGCGATCGTTTCGCTGGCGGATCAGACGATCGAACTCCTGGAGTATCGAGGTCCGGACCGACCAGGCGTGCCAGCCAAGCCGTTCGACCCAGGCTTCGCGCATCTGGCCCTGGTGGTCGATGACATCGACGCGCTTCTGGTGCGGATCGCCGCCTACGGCTGGAAGGCGCAAGGCACGCCGCAACCGATCGCGAGCGGTGCGCGGGCTGGAACGCGGGTGATCTACGCCGTTGGCCCTGACGGCGCGGCGATCGAGTTCATGCAGCCGCCAGCTACCGCCGAGGATCACTGATCCCGCCGGGCGGGTGTCCGCTTCCCACCCTCAGCGGCCCTTCACACGGCCAAGCTGATTGAGTTTTGACCCTAGGACCGAGACGAGAGTGCCTCGGCTTTGTTCGAATCATGATTCTTACGGTTCTTGAATCGATCCATCTTGCTCCCAGACTGGCGGTTTCATCCCGTTCCGCAAAAACATCGCAGCGACAGCGCTGCGTACCGGGTCCACCCCTTCTTGCTTATCGGCGCGACTAAGGAGCCGACTCAGCTCGCTGACATCATCCTGCGTATCACCGGCGGGCCACAATGCCGACTGAGCTAGCAGCCTGTCGGGTTGGGGCTTGATTTCACGGCTGGCGCAGGAGCGCGCGTGTCGAGGTGTGGCGGCGGGTCAGCCTGGTCCGAGTTCCGGTTGATGAGCAGCCAGGCTGGACATCAAGAGGA
>NZ_SACP01000024.1 GCF_004004555.2 Methylobacterium oryzihabitans | reverse complement strand
GCCTCGCCCGCCGCTGGCGCGGCGACTGCGGCGGGCTCGGCCCTGTCCGGGACCGGGGCAGCGGGCGGATCCTCGCGGCGGGGCGGCGCGGAGGCGGCGGCACCGTCCGCCGGGAGGTAGCCCTTCCCGGTCTTCTCCCGCACCAGCCGGTCCAGTTCCGCCTGCGCCGCGGCGGGGGCGGCGAAGGTCTTGTCCTTGGACTGCCCCTGGGTTCCGATCCGGCCGAACCGGACGGTGAGAACGTTGCCACGGATTCCGGCTTCCCAGAACTTGGACGACGATCCCGCCGTCAGCTCGTAACGCTGCATGCAGTTTCCTCCGGGCATGAGACATCCTGTCGAGCCGGCTCAGGTCAAGCCGTAGCGGGTGAGGCGGGCGGCGACCCGCGCCTCGTGGGCGAGGGCGGCGGCCTGATCGAGGGGACGCGCGCGCTGGCGCATCCAGGCCAGGGCCTCGGCCTCGGCCCGGGCCTCGCCGGCGCCGGACCGGCGCAGGATCGCCACGGCGATCCGCTCGCGCTCCCGCGGCGGGAACCAGCCGAACGCCATGCGCAGGGAGGGCAGCGCCCGCAGGAAGTCGTCGTCGTCCCAGGCGCCGACGAGATCCTCGACGGCGGCGAGCGTCGCGTCGCCGGCGATCTCCTCGCGGGCGAGCGCGAACAGGCCAGCCAGGAAATCGCCGAGGCTGTCGGGCCGGCCGAAGCGGCGCAGGCGGCGCACCGCATCGTCGGCCCCCGCGGCCGCCTCGCAGGCGACCAGGAAGCCGAGGGCCGCCCCGGCCAGGGCCGGCGGCGCGCCGGGGTCGGCGAGGCGGCGGCGCAGCATCGCCACGAACGGCGCCCGCAGGGGGCCGAGGCCGGCGAGGTCGGGACAATCGCGAAACAGGTCGCGGCAGGCGAGCAGCAGGTCGACGGTGCCGAGCCCGGCGCGGGGATCGGCGACCAGTTCGATCAGGACCAGGGCGCGCTCGGCGAGAACGAGGCCGAGCCTTGCCAGGGCGGCACCGGCCGCGTCCCCGAACGCCCCGCCGAAGCGGTGCAGCCGCACGATCCGGCGCCCGGCCGCCCCGAGGGCGGCGGGGTCGTGCGCGGCGGCGAGGCCGGCGCGCAGCCGCGCCAGCAGGTCGCCGTCGATCGGCAGCCCGGCGAACAGCGCCTGCGACAGGGCGCCGGCGAGGACGGGGAGCGAATCCGGCTCGGCCTCGATCCGGGTGGCGAGGCGGGCGCCCGCCGCCATCTCCAGCGTGCCGCCCCATTGCGACGCCTCGATCAGCGCGCCGGGCCAGTGCGGGTGGCGCAGGACCGAAAAGCCCTCCCGCGGCAGGCCCGGCTCGGCGAGGTCCGGCCCCTCCTCGCGGGCGATGCCCGGCAGGCCCAGGATGACGAGCCGGTGCAGCAGGTGCGCCCGCGCCCGGTCGGCCGCCTCGGCCCAGTCGAGGGCGATGTGGCGGCGGGTCGGGCCCGGCTCGAGGCCGGCCGCGCGCAGGCGCTCCTCGACGTCGGCGGCGAGCGGCGGCCGGCGGGTGCCGGGGGCGAGCCGGCCCTCGCGGGTGCCGGTCAGCGCCCGCAACATCGCGGCGAGCGCCGGATGGCCCGGGGCGCCGGTGCCCGCCGCCCAGGCCGGGGCCGCGTCGAGGGCGTCCTTGACGAGGCAGGCGAGCGCGCCGTCGATGAGGTCGGCGCGCAGCACCGCCGGATGCGCCCGCAGCCGCGCCAGCGCGCCGGCATGGGCCGCCCAGGCGATGCGGTCGGCGGTCGAGACCACCTGCCCGGCCTCGCGCAGGGCGGCCGCGATCGCCCCCGCGGCCCAGTCCGCCGCCGGCCCGAGCCCGTCCGCGGCGACGCGCTCGTAATAGCCCGGCGAGGGCATGCCGGCGCCGTAGCCCGAGAAGCGGTCGAGGCGGGCATAGGAGTACGGCACCACGTAGCTGCCGGTGCGGGTCCCCTCCTCGGCCGGCGCCGGCGCGGGCCGGGTGCCGTCGGCCTGCGCGGCGTAGCGCCGGATCGCCTCGGCGTGCCAGCCGCCGCAGACCAGCACCACCGGCCGGCCGCCGGCCTCGCGCAGGGCCCACGCGGCATGGGCCGCCATGAAGCGCTCGCGCGCCGCCTCGGCCGGGTCGTCGGTGCCGGGCGGGCGCAGGAGCGCGAAATAGCGGTCGAGCCGGGCCGGCAGCTCGTCCTCCGGCGCGGCCTCCGCGAGGGCGTCCCACAGGGCGTCCTGGTCCTCGGCGCCCAGCGCCGCGGCGAGCGCCCGCTCGGCCACCGCCGCGCGGGCGCCGTGCGGGTCGGCGTAGCGGTTGCGGCGCTGGCCGAAGGCCGGGTCCCAGGCCGGCAGGTCGCAGAACAGCGTCCCGGCCCCGACCTCGCGGCCGGCGACCAGCGCCGCCCATTCCGGCGAGAAGGCGCAGAACGGCGAGTACGAGGCCGAGCTGCCGCGGTCGTCGGCGCGGAACGAGAAGATCGCCACCGGCAGGGCGTGGTCGAGGGCGAGATCGGCGAGGAACGGGTTGTAGTCCGCCGGCCCCTCGACCAGCACGAAGGCCGGGCGCAGCGCCGCGATCGTGCGGCGCACCAGACGGGCGCAGGCCGGCGAATGGTGGCGCACCCCGACGACCGCGAGGGCGCCGGTGTCGGATCCGCTCATTGCGGGGTGAGCAGGTGGCGCGCGGCGTGCAGCTCGCGCCACGCCTCGCCCTTGCGGCGGCCGGCGCGCTGGTCGAGGTAGCGCCGCAGCCGCGCCAGATCCTCGGGATCGTCCTTGGCGGCGGTGCCGGCGAGGCAGGCGACGATGTCCTCGGGCCGCCCGGCATCGCCGCGCAGGAAATGCGCCTTGACGCCGATGGCGTGGGCGACGCTGACCGCCTCCGCCGTGCTCATCACCGCCGACAGCTTCTCGAGCCCGGTCCCCTCGTCGTCCACCGCCTCGCGCAACTCGCGAAAGCAGGTGACCAGGAGGTCGAGCACGTCCGGGTCGGGCGCGCGCGGCACGCCGGAGCGGGCGAGCAGCGCCGTCGCCTCCCGGCGCACCAGTTCGCGTTCCGCCGCCGGGTCGGCGATCGGAAACACCGTCTCGAAGCCGAACCGGCGCTTGAGCGCCGCCGACATCTCGTTGACGCCGCGGTCGCGGGTGTTGGCGGTGGCGATGAGGTTGAAGCCCTCGCGGGCATAGACCATGCCGGCCTCGCCGGAGAGTTCCGGCACCGCCATCACCCGGTCGGACAGGACCGAGAGCAGGCTGTCCTGCACCTCCAGCGGGCAGCGGGTGATCTCCTCGAAGCGCACGAGGCGGCCCTCGCGCATCCCGCGGTGGAGGGCGCCCGGCACCAGGGCGCGCTCGCTCGGGCCCTCGGCGACGAGGAGCGCGTAGTTCCAGCCATAGCGGATCTGGTCCTCGGTCAGCGAGGCGCCGCCCTGGATGGTGAGGGTCGAGCTGCCGCTGATCGCGGCGGCGAGCAGCTCGGACAGCAGGCTCTTGGCGGTGCCCGGCTCGCCGACGAGCAGGAGGGCGCGGGAGGTGGCGAGCGTCACCATCGCGCGCTCGACCAGCGCCGGGGCGCACACCACCTTGGCCGCGCCGGCAGGGTCGCCGCAGATGAAGCGTCGCACCGCCTGGAGCGAGAGCTGCCAGCCGGGCGGGCGCGGCGCGGAATCCTCGGCCCGCAGGCGCGCCAGTTCCTCGGCGTGGATCACCTCCGCCGGGGGGCGCTGCCGCGCTTCGTCCTCCGCCCGCGTCCGTCCGGCCTTCGCCATGCGCTCGCTCCTGATGCCCGCGCCCGTCACCCCAAGGCAGGACCGCCCGGCGGGCGGCCCATCGAACAGGATCCCGGATGGTCGACGGCGCCCGGTCGAAGGGTGATCGCAAAGGTGAGATGGCGAACGGGCGCGTTCCACGTCATGCACGCAAGATTAACCCGACCGGCGCCGACTTGCCAACCCTGCCGAACGATGCTTTACCACCGTCCGTTCGCGGCTATACTCGCGACGATGACACGATGACGACAGGCTGCCCGCATCGCGCCGTGCGGGAGCCGCCGAGGCCGGCCTCGAGCGCACTTCCGGCGCCGGTGACGCTCCGCAAAAACATTCGCGGCCCGTCCGCGAAACCGGTTCTGCCCCGCCCATGCCCCTGTCGAGGGCGGGCGATCCCCCGCCGGACCAGGGAGACCATCATGAACCGGACGACGATTCTCGCGCTCGCACTCGCCGCCGCCTTCGCCGCCCACCCGGCCCGGGCCGAGGAGGCGCCGCGCGGCAACCAGGAGTTCATCGGCGTCGATCTCGACAATGGCGGCGTGTACTACGACGGCCGCAACTCGGGCCGGTACTGCCTCTACCGCACGGTCGAGGTGTTCAACCGCGCCACCGGCTACGTCGAGCCGCGGCGGGTGCGCCGGTGCGGCCGCGGCCTCTACCTGCCGTAGGGCGCCGGCGGATGGTCGGACGCCGTCAGCGGCGGCACTCGCCCCCGTGCCTGGCTCCGCCGGCGTCGAGGCAGCCATCCCGCGCGATCGCGTCGCGCAGCCGGTGCCAGCCCGCCGCCGCGCCGACCGCCACGAGCGCCGCCACCATCCACCGCCTGACCGCCCGCCGCCTCATTCCCACCAGGATAATCCCGTGATCCGTCCCCGTCATGCCCTCCGCCGGTGGCCGGCGCCGCTGCTGCTCGCCCTCCTCGCCGGCCCGGCGGGCGCGCAGGAGAATGATGCCCGCAACGAGTGCCGGCGCACGCCCTCGCTCTCCGCCGGGCCGGCCCTCGCCTTCGGCCGGATCGCCGCGCCCGGCCGCACCGCCTTCGTCAAGGACGGTCTCGCCCGGGCGGGCTGTCCCGGGCCGGACCCGGCCTGCCGCGAGCGGGCCTATCTGGTGCCCGGCGACGGGGTGATCCTCGGCGAGCGGCGCGGGGCCTGGATCTGCGCGACCTATCAGGGCGACAAGGACGATATGGGCCGCACCGGATGGCTCCCGGCCGACGCGGTGGCGGTCGAGACCGCGCCCGCCGTCGCGCCCGAGGGCTGGCTCGGCACTTGGCTCGGTACTTGGACCCGGGCCGAGGCGCAGATCCGGGTGATTCCGGGCGGGCGGCCCGGCACCGTGTCGGTCGAGGGCGGCGCCACCTGGGGCGGCGGCGACCCGGATCGCGTGGCGCGCGGCGGGGTCCATATCGGCGAGATCGCCGGCACGGTCGCGCCCGCGGGCGATTCCGCGAGCTTCGCGATGGGCGAGAGCGAGACCCTGCCGGTCGAGAAGGGCGATCCCGCCGATTGCAAGGTCTGGCTGCGGCGCCTCGGCCCCTGGCTCGTCGTGGACGACAACCTCGCCTGCGGCGGCGTCAACGTCACGTTCCGCGGCGTCTACCGGCGCCGGCCGTGAGGCTGCGGGCCGGGCCGGACGAACCGGGCACCGGAAGGGAGACACGAGCCATGACGCGATTCGCGCGCCGCCGCGCCGGCCTGCTGCTCGCCGCGATGCTGGCCGCGGCGCCGGCCCTCGCCCAGGACGGCAGCCCCGCCCTGCCCTTCGCCACGTCGCAGCAACTGCGCGCCGCCACCGTCGCCCGCGAGGTGCAGGCCCTGCGCGCCACCAACCCGATCGGGGCGGCCGAGACCGCGCGGGAACTCGCCCGTCACGATTACGACGCGGTCTTCCGCGGCTTCCTCGCCGGCACGCCCCTGCGCGAGGACGATGCCGGCGACGTGCTCACCGCGTTCATCGTGCTGCAATGGATGGTGGCCAACGATGCCACCGCCGAGCCGAGCGCGGCCGCCCTCGCGGCGGTGCGCCGCCGCTTCGTCGTGCCGATGGCCGAGCGCCCTCCGCTGTCGCAGCCCGCCGCGCGCGCCGCCTTCGCCGAGCAGGTCAAGCTGCGGGCGGTGCTCCATCACGCCGGCTGGCAGGCGGCCAGGCAGCTCGGGGTGCTGCCGCGCTTCCTCGCCACCCTGTCGAACGAGTTCATCCCGGCAGCCCGGCTGCGCTCGCTGGCGCTGACCGACGACGGGCTGGTGCCCAAGGACGGCGCCAGGGGAGATCCCGACCGCCGCCCGTCCCGCCGCCCGCCGCCGTCGGCCGACGCCCGTCCGGGACCCACGCCCGCCCCGGTCGCCGCCGACGCCTCGGCGCCGCCGGCGCACGCGGCGAACTGGGCCGGAGTCGAGGGGGTGTATTTCCGCTCGACCACCGGCTTCGGCGTCGGCGGCCTGATGATCGTCGACTTCGAGCCTCTGATCGTGCTGCGCGACGGCACCTACTACGAGATCGGCGACACCGCGCTGGAGGATGTCGACCTCGCCGCCGAGCGGGCCGCCCGGCCGCGCCGCTTCGGCCGCTGGCGCAAGGCGGGCGAGAGCTTCGTGCTCACCGATTCCCGCGGCAACGCCAACGACTACAAGCCCGGGGACGGCAGCTTCTTCCCCGCCTTCCCGGCATCCGCCGGCGAGAGCGTCGGGCGCGCCTACCGGCGGCTGTCGGGCGGCGGCAACAGCGCCATGGGCGGCGACGTGGCGGTCGCGGTCGAGAGCCGCTACGACTTCCGGCCGGACGGCAGCTACGGCCGCGGCGGCTCGGTCGGGGCGATCAATTCCGGCGCCGGCACCGGCGTCGGCAGTTCGGTCAGCCGCCGCCGCGCGCCCGAGGGCGGCCGCTACGCCCTCGACCGCCACACCCTGACGCTGACCGGCGCCGACGGGCGCAGCCGACGCCTGTTCTTCGCCTGGGGCTCGCAGAAGGACCCGCCCGAGCCCGACCGCGACATGCTCTTCATCGGCGACGACGTGTTCACGTCGGCCGATTGAGAGCCTGTTTGACTCTCGATCTAAAGAACAAGCTCCCCCTTTCCCGGACGACTGGAACGCAGTGGAAGGAGATCCGGGATCCAGCACAAGAAGTCGCGAAGCGTCCATATGCAGCGACAGTGCCGGCACACGGAGCCGCTTCGCGGCACATCTGACGTCTGGATCCCGGATCTCCTTCCGCTATCGCTTCAGTCGTCCGGGAAAGGGGTGCTTCGCGCGATAAATACGATGGACCATCGCTCAAATAGGCTCTGAAGCAGCGCGGTCCATTTACGAAAGGGAAGACACTTCGTCGTATGGCTTCGTTCCAGGATGGGGGCAAGCCATGAAAATGTTTACGATGACCGTCAGGAAGCTCCTGATGGCGATGTTCGCCGCCCTCCTGTCGGTGACGGTGATCCAGGGCTGGATGGCGATCTCCCGGCTCGACGCGATCGGCGACAGGACCTCGGTCCTTCTCGACAACAGCATCCCGTCGATGAACGAGGCCCATGCGATCAACCAGCTCGTCGCGCGCACGCGTCTGTGGCAGTTCCGTTACATGACGGCCAAGAGCGAGGCCGTCCGGATCGACAGCATCGCGAAGGTCGAGGATCTGATACGCGAGCGGGATGCCAAGGTTACGGGCTACAAGACACTGGTCTCGTCGGCTGAGGAACAGAAGGTCTACGATTCCCTGCTGAGCGGGCTCGACGTGCTCCGGGCGAACTGGCGCGAGCTTCGCGCGTTCCCGCCGGGCGAGCGCGACAAGGCGATGGATTTTCTCCTCGGCGACATGAGCAGGAATTATCTGGCCGTGTCTGATGCCGCCCGGGCCCTCGTCGAGGTCAACCTGTCGGCGAGCCAGTCCGTCGAAGGCGAGATCCGGTCCGAGCAGTCCTCGGCGATCCGCAACACCTCGCTGATGCTGTGCGTCGCCGCCGCCATCGCGATCGGCGCGATGGCGTTCTCCTTCGCCGGCGTCGTGCGGCCGATCGACCGGATGACGCAGGCGATGGCGCGGCTCGCCGGCGGCGACACCGCATTTCCCATCCCGTACGCCCGGCGCCGCGACGAGATCGGCGCGATGGCCGGGGCCGTCCAGGTGTTCAAGGACAACCTGATCCGCACCCGGGCCCTGGAGGAGGAGACCGCCCTCGCCCGGGCCTCGGCCGAGGAACAGCGCAGGATCGGCATGCACCGGATGGCCGACGTCTTCGAGGGAGCGGTCGGCGGCATCGTCGGGCAGGTGTCGGCCGCGGCGACCGAGCTGCAGGCGACGGCCCGGCAGATGACCGCCACCGCCGGCGAGACCGCGGCGCAGTCCACGACCGTCGCGGCGGCGGCCGAGCAGGCGGCCTCCAACGTCGGCACCGTGGCGGCGGCGGCCGAGGAACTCGGCGCCTCGGTGGCCGAGATCGGCCGTCAGGTCTCCGGGTCGGCCGGCCTCGCCCAGGTGGCCGTCACCGAGGCCGAGACGACCGCGCAACTGGTCCAGGCCCTCAGCAGCGCCGCCACCCGGGTCGGCGACGTGGTGGCGATGATCTCGACCATCGCGAGCCAGACCAACCTCCTGGCCTTGAACGCCACCATCGAGGCGGCGCGCGCCGGCGAGGCGGGACGAGGCTTCGCGGTCGTCGCCGCCGAGGTCAAGGAACTGGCGAACCAGACGGCCAGGGCGACCGAGGAGATCGCCGGCCAGATCGCCCAGATCCAGGGGGCGACCGGGCAGGCGGTGGGCGCCATCGACGGGATCGGTGCGCGGATCCGCGAGATCAGCGAGGTGTCGGCCTCGATCGCGGCGGCGGTGGAGCAGCAGGGCGCGGCGACCCAGGAGATCGTGCGCAACGTCGCCCAGGCGGCGACGGGCACCGGCGAGGTCACGAGCAACATCGCCGGCGTGGCCGGCGCGGCCGAGGAGACCGGAGCGGCGGCGAGCCAGGTTCTGGGCGCGGCGTCCGAACTCTCGCGCCACTCCGAACACCTCTCGACGGAAGTCGACCGGTTCCTGGCGACCGTGCGGGCGGCCTGACCGGCGGCCGGCCGCGATCCCCGGGGATCGCGGCGAAGCCGTCAAGGGCGTCCGGCCCGCGCGATGGCGAGCAGCCGGTCGCAGTCGACGTGGGCTTCGAGGTGACCGGCCAGCCCATCGAGGACCCGGTCGATCTCCGCCTCGTAGGAGGCGCCCGAGACCGGGGCGCCGAGGCGGCCGAGCCACAGCGCGCGCTGGCGGTCGTCGGCGAACAGGCCGTGGACGTAGGTGCCGCAGACGAGGCCGTCCGCCGAGACCGCCCCGTCCGGGCGGCCGTCGGCGAGGCGCAGGAGCGGCCGGGCGGCGTCCGGCCCGGCGGTCGTGCCGAGATGCATCTCGTAGCCGGCGAACGGCGTGCCCTCGGGCAGGCTGGTCCCGGTGACCGCGACGAGGCGCTTGTCCGGCGTCATCACGGTGGCGACGTCGAGCAGGCCGAGGCCGGCGATCTCCCGCGGCCCGCCCTCGATCCCGTGCGGGTCCGACAGGTGCGTGCCGAGCATCTGGTAGCCGCCGCACAGGCCGAGGATCCGCCCGCCGCGGCGGCGATGCGCCTTGAGGTCGATGTCCCAGCCCTGCTCGCGCAGGACGACGAGGTCCGGGATCGTGGTCTTCGATCCCGGCAGCAGGACGAGGTCGGCCTCGGCCGGGATCGGCCGGCCCGGCTCGACCAGCACCACGCTGACCCCGGGCTCGGCCCGCAGCGGGTCGAGATCGTCGAAATTGGCGATGCGCGGCAGGACCGGCACCGCGACCACCCGAGCGCCGGGGCGCTCGCTGCCGCGCAGGCCGAGCACGTCCTCGGCCGGCAGCCGGGCCGCCTCGGGATAGTGCGGCACGAGGCCGAGGGCCGGCCAGCCGGTGCGGGCGGCGATCAGGGCCATTCCGTCGGAGAACAGCGCCGGGTCGCCGCGGAAGCGGTTGACGAGGAAGCCGCGCACCAGCGCGGCATCGTCCGGGTCGATCACCGCACGGGTGCCGACGAGGCTCGCGATCACCCCGCCGCGGTCGATGTCGCCGAGGAGCACCACCGGCGTGCCGCTGGCGCGGGCGAAGCCCATGTTGGCGATGTCGCCGGGCCGCAGGTTGACCTCCGAGGCCGACCCGGCCCCCTCGACCAGGACGAGGTCGGCCTCGGCGCAGAGATGCGCGAAGCTGTCGAGGACGGCGCCGAGCAGGCGCGGCTTCCACGCCTGGTATTCCCGCGCCCGCGCGGTTCCGGCCATCCGGCCCTGGACCACGACCTGCGAGCCGGTCTCGCTCTGCGGCTTGAGCAGGACCGGATTCATGTGGACGCTCGGCGCCGCGAAGGCCGCCCGGGCCTGGAGCGCCTGCGCCCGGCCGATCTCGCCGCCGTCGGGCGTGACCGCGGCGTTGTTCGACATGTTCTGCGGCTTGAACGGCCGCACCCGCAGGCCGCGGCGGGCGAAGGCGCGGGCGAGGCCGGCGACGATCAGCGACTTGCCGACGTCGGAGCCGGTCCCCTGGATCATCAGGGCGGGCGTCGTCATCGCGGGCCCTGCCCCGCCCGCACCCGCTCGGCCGTCTCCATGGCGCCCCCCGCGATCCCGGCACGGGGAGCCCGTGCGCCGGGAGCAGTATCGCGCCGCGGGCGATCGCGAAACCGCCCGGCCGATGCCGGCTCAGCCGGTGCCGGGGTCGACCTCGTCGCCCTGCCGGTCGGTGGCGTCGGCGCCGGACCCCTTGCCGCCCTTGCCGTCGCCGTCCTGCGGCACGGCGCTGACGCCCTTGAGATCCTCGGCCGTGATCGTGTCGTCCTTCGCCGTCTCGGCGCGCTTGCGCTCGTCCATCGATGCCCTGCCCTCTCGTGCTTCCTGCCGTACCAGATTCTCCCGCGCGCGGTCCGTCGCCGCGGCGCCGGACCTACCAGTCCACCTTGCCGCCGGTGCGCTCGGTCCGGGACCCGCCGTCGGCGACCTTGCGGCCCTCGTTCGGGCCCTGGGCTGCGACCTGATCGGAATGTCCGCCGGAACTGCCGCCGACCGAGACCGGAGGCCGGCCCTTCTCGCCGCCGGCCTGCGCCCATTCGGGGTTGCGCTCCCTGTCGTCGCGCCCACCCTCGCCCTGGCGGGTGATGGCCGCCTGCTGGGCGGTCTGGTGGCCGTCGCCGGCGGCGGGACCGCCGCGGGTGCCGACGTCGTCGTCGGGCTTGCGCGTCATGTCTCGTCTCCCTCGTCCTGCCCGAGCGCGGCGGTGGCGCGCTCGACCGCCTCGCGGGCGGGTCCCTCGGGCGGGGGCGGCACGGCCGCGTCCTTCGCCGCCGCGTCGGGCGTCAGCCGCCGCACGTCCCGGTCGTTGCGGTCACCGTAGGGATCGAACCCGTCCGGCCGCTTTTCCGGCTCTGGCCCCGACATGCTTGCGCCTCCTCGCGCCGCCGAGCGGCGGTGTCGCCATCAACCGGCCGGAGCCCGAGAAGTTGCCGGCGGGCCGCGTGATACGATCCTCGCCTCGCTCCAGCGCCGCGCGGGCTGGGGATCCGTGCACGGATCGAATGCGGGGCATGATCCAGGGTTCTTGGCTTCCGGGGCGACGTGCCGCACTCTGGCGCGATCAGGCCGCCGCAGAGCGGCCCGTCGTCTGGAGGTACGCCATGGTCACCGCCAACCGTCTGGTGAAGTCCGCCTGGATCGCCGCGGAAGTCGGCCGCGAGCGGTCCGAGAAGGTCCTGGTGGTCGAGGCCTACATCGCCGTGAGCCCGCTAGAGATGGGCTACGACGCCGTGCGCTACGGCCACCTCGTCGAGGACGTGCGCCGCATCCTGGCCGAGAACCCCGACATCGACCGCGCCTCGATCCTCAGCGTCCACCGCGAATCGCGCTGCTCCGCCCTGTTCCGCCGCGCCGCGCCGGAGATCGCCGAAGCGCCCGAACTCGTCGCCTGAGGCGCGCGTTCGTCCCTGGGGCGCGCGCCGACTCCCTCGCGACATCCTGGCATCGCCGCGCCCGAGGGGCCGCAGCCTCTTGCGGGGTCGGCGGCTTTTGCCGAGATGGAGCGCATGCCGGGCGGACCGCGGGTCCGCCGCCTGACCCGGGACGACCCATGCGCCGCCGCACCCGCTCGCTGATCGGGACGATCGTGATGATCGCCTTCGTGTTCGTCTACGCGCCGCTGGCGATGGCGCTCGCCGACAGCCGCATCGCCGAGACCCCGCCCCTGGTCCAGTCGGTGCTCTACGCCGTGCTCGGGATCGCCTGGATCTTTCCGCTGATGCCGCTGATCCGGTGGATGTCCCGCCCGGATCCAGAGCCGACGCGCTGACCGGCCGACCTCGGCCGGTTTTTCGCCCAACTCCTCCGCCAGAACCCCGCGCACAGGCTTGGCGGCGTCCGGATCCGGACGTCCCCGCACGGCCCGCCCCCTCCCGTTCTGCCAAGGCTCCCGACGCCCATGCGCCCTGCATACGCGCTGCTCCTCCTGATCGGTCCCCTGGCGGCACCGGCCCTCGCGCAGGGAGCGCCGCGCTCGGTCGGCGAGTGCGAGCGGATCCGGGGCGACCTCGCCTACAACCAGTGCCTGTCGCTGTTCGGGCCGGCGGCGCCGATCAAGGCGGCGACCGGGGCCGCGATCCCGGCCATGCCGGCGCCGGCCGCAGAGGCCCGCCTGCCCCAGACCGCCTCCGCCGCGGAGGTCGAGGCGCCGCGGAGCTACCGCGGCCGCAGCCGCTACGGCCGCCATCTTCGCCTCGGCCGCCAGCGCGCCACCTTCGCGGCCATCAGCGGTTCGCGCCGCCACACCCGCCGGCGCTGACCCTCACGCCACGTCGAGCCGCCGCCCGCGGTTCCAGGCCAGGAACGGCACGCCCGAGAGCAGCGCCCGCAGGGCCGCCTCGGTCTGGAAGCAGCCGTTGACGGAGACCCGCGGCAGGGCGTGCAGGTGGGCGGCGTGGCCGGCGAACAGGTGCCCGGGTCGGGTGGTGACCCCGGTGGAAAAGCCCGCCTCGCGGGCGAGGCGGAACTCCCGCGGTCCCGCCGAGCCGGCATCGCCCACCGGATAGGAGACGTGGTCGGGCGCCCGCCCGAGACGGTCGGCGATGATCCGGCGGGCGGTCTCGATCTCCCGGCGCGCCGTCACCGCGTCGTGCTTGGCCAGCATCGGGTGCGACAGGGTGTGGGCGCCGATCGTCACCGCCTCGTCGCGGGCGAGGGCGCGGATCTCGTCCCAGCTCAGGCACAGGCCGCGGGTGACGGCGGCGGAATCGAGCCCGGCCTCCCGCACGAGACGCGCGACCTCCGCCCGCAGCACGTCCTCGGGGCCGGCCCGCAGGCGGGCATAGACCTGCGCGAAGGCGGCGTTCCTGCCGGCCTCGTTTGCCGCCGGCAGGTCGAGCCCGGCCTCCGGCAGCACGATCCGGTCGAGGCGTGCGATCGCCCGCTCCAGCTCCACCCACCACAGCCGGCCGGTCCCCTCGGCGAAGTCGGTGGTGACGTAGAGCGTCCAGGGCACGCCGTGCCGGCGCAGCACCGGCAGCGCGTGCTCGACGTTGTCGCGGTAGCCGTCGTCGAAGGTCAGCACCGCGAACGGCCGGCCGGCCCGGCCGGCGCCGAGACGGGCCGGGACCGCATCGAGGCCGATCACCTCGAAGCCGCGCCCGGCGAGGCAATGCAGCGTCCGGTCGAGGAAGTCCGGGGTGATCGAGAGCAGCCGGTTGGGCGCGTAGGCGCCGGGGGGCGGCGCCTCGGGCGTCACCCGGTGGAAGGTCAGGATCACCCCGCGGCCGCGGGCGACCGGGGCGAGCCAGCGGTCGGCCCCGGTCGCCGCGATCGCCGCGAAGCCGGTCTGGAAGAGGCGATGGCGGTCGATCGGGATCATGCGGCGATCCTGGCCCGCGATCCGACGAGATTTCGTTACCGCCGCGATGCCGAGACCCCGACGAGGCCGGCCCCGATGGCTCGGATCTTCGCCATCGCCATCCGGAACTCTTTACGACCGCCCCGCTAGGATGTGCCCGAGCGAGGGGAAGGGATCGGGATGGATCTGGCGATGGAGCGGACCGGCTTCGGGGCGAGCGCCGGGTCCGTCACCCTGGTGCCGGAGGTCCATGACGGCCTCCCGGCGGCGGAGGCGGTGTGGCGCGAGGCCGAATCCCGGCCCGAGGTGCTGATGACGCCCTACCAGCGCTTCGACTGGATCCGCGCCTACGCGGCGGCCTTCGGCCCGGGCGAGCGGCTGCAGCCGCGGGTCGCGGTGCTGCGCGATCCGGGCGGGCGCCTGCGGCTGCTGCTGCCGCTCGGCGTGTGCCGGGAGGGCGGCCTGCGCGTGGCGCGGCCGATCGGCCGGCGGCAGGCGAACTTCCACATGCCGCTCTTCGCCAGCCGCGAGGCCGCTGCCCTGTCCGCCCCGGACCTCGCCGCCGCCCTGCGCCGCCTCGGGCGGGTTCTGGGGGTCGACGCCTTCGCGTTCCCCCACCAGCCGCGGGCCTGGAACGGCTGCCCCAACCCGCTCGCGGCCTTCGGCGAGCCGGCGGCGAGCGACGCCTTCGGCCTCGCCCTCGATCCCGACCCGGAGGACGCGGTGCGGCGCGCCTTCAGCGGCGACGCCCGCAAGAAGCAGCGTCAGAAGCTCGCCCGCCTCGTGGCGGCGCACGGCCCGGTCGAGCACCGCAGGGCGGCCGGCGAGGCCGGCCTCGCCGCGGCGCTCGACGCGTTCCTGGCCCAGAAGGCGGCCCGGTTCGCGCAGCTCGGCCTCCCGGACTCCTTTCGCGATCCTGCCGCGCGGGACTTCCTCTCCGCCCTGTGCCGGCCGGGGCCGGACGGCGGCCTGCCTGCCGCCGAACTGCATGCCCTGGTCGCCGCCGGCAGCGGACGGGTCTTCGCCACCTTCATGGGCGCGGTCGATGCCGGCCGGTTCAGCGGCATGCTGACCTCGTTCGACCCCGACCCGGAGGTCGCCCGCTCCAGCCCGGGCGACCTGCTGCTCGCGGCGCTGATCCGCGATCAGGCGGCGCGCGGCCGTACGGCCCTCGACCTCGGCGTCGGCGAGGCGCGCTACAAGGCGAGCGTGTGCGACGAGACCATCGCGCTGGTCGACGCGGTGGTGCCGGTCACCCTCCCGGGCCGGGCCTACGCCTGGGCGGCGAGGCGCTCGGTCCGGCTCAAGCGCCGGGTCAAGCAGGATGCCCGCCTGACCGCGGCGCTGAACCGGCTGCGCCGCGGGGCGCAGGACCGCTTCGCCCGTCGGAAGTCCTGATCGGGTCGAGCGCGGCGAGCGGTCCCGGCGGCCGACGATCCGCCACGACGAGAAGCCCCCGACGCCGGAGCGCCGGGGGCTTCGATCGGGTCTGCATCCACTTCACCGCCGAAACCGCGACCGTTCCGGCGAGCGATGCCGAGGAAAGGTCGGCTCAGCGCGGCGCGCGGTCGAGCCAGCCGATCGTGCGGCCGTCCTGCTGGCGTCCGCCGGCGGGGCGGCCGTTGCGGGTCTGGCCGGGGCCGCCCTCGCGCGGGGCCTGCCCCTGACGGTTCGGCTGCTGCGGCCGTCCCGCCTGCTGCGGCCGGCCCTCGTGCTGGGCGCGTCCCTCCTGGGCGGGACGGGCCTCGCGGGGGCCGCGCGGCTCCTGCGGCCGCCCGGCGCCGTGGCGCTCGCCGCGCGGGGCGCCGCCGTTGCGCGGGGCCTGGCCCGGCCGGCCGCCCTGGGGACGGCCGCCGCGGCCCTGCTGCGGCCGGCGCTGGTCGCGCTGCGCCTCGGCGATCGCCTCGGCCGCCTCCTGGCGCGACGGCGGCACGAAGCCCTCCGGCAGCGGCGCCACCGGCACCTTCTGGCGGGTCAGGCGCTCGATGTCGCGCAGGTAGGCGCGCTCCTCGTCGTTGCAGAACGAGATCGCCAGCCCGGCGGCGCCGGCGCGCGCGGTGCGGCCGATGCGGTGGACGTAGGCCTCCGGGACGTTCGGCAGGTCGAAGTTGACGACGTGGGACACGCCCTCGACGTCGATGCCGCGGGCGGCGATGTCGGTCGCCACCAGGACCCGGCAGGTGCCGGCCCGGAAGGCGGCGAGCGCCCGCTCGCGCTGGGGCTGGGACTTGTTGCCGTGGATTGCCGCCGAGCCGATGCCGTCCTTCTCGAGGCCGCGCACCACCCGGTCGGCGCCGTGCTTGGTGCGGGTGAAGACCAGCACCCGGTCGATGGCGTCGTCGCGCAGGATGGTGGCGAGCAGCGCCTGCTTGGCGCCGGTCGAGACGTGGATGACCGACTGGTCGACCCGCTCGGCGGTGGTGGCGACCGGGGTCACCGCGACCTGGACCGGGTTCTTCAGGTACTGGTCGGCGAGGCCGGCTATGTTCTTCGGCATGGTGGCCGAGAAGAACAGGCTCTGGCGCTGCTTCGGCAGCAGGGTGACGATGCGCTTGAGGGCGTGGATGAAGCCGAGGTCGAGCATCTGGTCGGCCTCGTCGAGGACGAGGTACTCGACGCCTTCGAGCGTCAGGGAGCGACGGTCGATGAGGTCGAGGAGCCGGCCCGGGGTGGCGACCAGGACGTCGACGCCGTTGGCCAGCGCCCGCTCCTGGCGGCCGATGGTGACGCCGCCGAACACCACCGTGGTGGTGAAGGGCAGGTAGCGGCCGTAATCGCGGAAGCTCTCGGCGATCTGGCTGGCGAGCTCGCGGGTCGGCGACAGCACCAGCACGCGGCAGCCGCGGCGCGGCGCGCGGCCGGCCGGGGTCTGGCTGGCGAGGCGGTGCAGGATCGGCAGCGCGAACGAGGCGGTCTTGCCGGTGCCGGTCTGGGCGATGCCGCAGAGGTCGCGGCCCTCCATGGCCGGGCGCAGGGCCTGGGCCTGGATCGGGGTCGGCGTCACGTAGCCGGCCTGGGCGAGCGCCTGGAGGAGGGGCGCCGCGAGGCCGAAATCGGAAAACTGGGTCAAGGAAGGACTTTCGAGAACAGCAGCGGGATCGCCGCGGCGCCAGGGGCGCCGGGGTGTACGCGATCCACCGAACGGGAGGCCGCCCGCGTGATGGGGCAGACTTGTGGTTCGAGCGATTGAAGAGAGGGGCCGGGCTGCCGCGCGAGGAAAACGCCGGCACTCCGTCACGCAGCCCCCTCAAGCGGCCCTCTTCGGACCGCTGACGCTGCACTGCCGCATATGGCGGGGTGCGGCTGCGAAGTCAAGCCGTGGAACGCGGCGAAGTCCGGATGATTGCCGGAAGGTCAGCGAAACCGTACCGGCCCGCCGCCTTCCGGCGTCCCGGTCAGGGACGGAGTGTCGACGACCGCGGCGTCGAGGACGAGGTCGTCGCGGGACTCGAGCAGCCAGAGGCGATCGACCGTGAACCGCAGCAGCGGCCGGTCCCAGGTCTCGTCGATCAGCCGCGCGAGCGCCGCGGCTTCCGGCGCCGAGAGGTCGTCGGTCAGGTTGTGGAGCCCGACGAGGGCGAGGTCGGTCTCCGGGCGTCCCAGTGCCCGTTGGACCAGCCGGAACGCGCTCTCGTCCCCGCGCCGCTCGGGATAGGCGCGCAGGTACAGGCGGCCGACATTGAGCGTGCCGGAGAACAGACCGCGCAGTTCGACCCCGATCGGACCGAGGCGGGCGAGCGCCGCCCGCTCCCCGGCACCGATGGGCCGCGCCGCCTCGGCCGGGCCGAGGCCCGCCAGCGTCGCGTGCAGCCGGTCGCGCCGCCGCGCCAGCAGGGGCCAGGCGATCTTGCCGGCGAAGGGCGCCGCCCGCAGGGCCGCGTCGAGGGCGCGGAAGGCCGGCGCGGCGTCGAGTGCCTCGCCCGGGACCGGCACCACCACCGACCGCGTTGGCGCGCGGCGGCCTATGCGGTAGCCGCGTCCCTCGCGGATCACCCCGGGATGGTCGGGCGCGACCAGCGGCAGGTGGGCGCGGCGGTAGGACTCGTCGAGGAGCAGGCCCTCGCCGGGGCGGAACACGGTCCGGCTGCGCCGGTAGCCGAGTTCGTCGTCGTCGCAGAAGGAGGGCACGGCGGGCTCCGGTCCGGGCCCGGCGAGGTATGGTGTCGGAGCACGGCATCGGCAAGGCCGGACAGGACTTGCGATTCGGGCGGATGCCGCAGGCTGGATCCCTGCGCCGTACGGAGGACCGAGGAGGACGCGGTGACGAGGCCCGGAACGACGATCGCCCTCACCTGGTATCGGCCCGAGGACTACCCGCGGGTCCTGGAGATCATGGAGGATGCCGACGACCTGCCGGACACCTATCTGGAGTGGCTGGAGAAGGCGACGGCACTCCTGGTCAAGCTACATGGCGAGGGCTTCGTGGCGCTTCCGGCCGTCCTGGAGCCGGACCGGTTCCTGGCGTGGTGCCGCGAGAACGGTCAGTCGCCCGCCGCCGTCGCCCGCACGGACTACGCGGTGGTGGTGGCCAACGGCGCGGTTCCCGCGCCGGGCACCAAGGGCGTCTTCGACCGGCGGCTGCATCGGCTGTAGCGGGTGGGGTCCGGAGGACCCGCGTCCGGAGGACCCGCGTCCGGGACGCCCTTGTCAGTGCGTCCGGTTCGGCGTTGGCTGAACGCGGACCCGATTCCGCCGAGATCCGCCGATGCCCGACACCCACCCCGCCCTCGCCCGTGCCCGCGCCTTCTGCGAGCGCTACGGCCTGCGCCGCCCGATCCTGCTCGCGCCGATGGCCGGCGCCTGCCCGCCGGCCCTGTCGGTCGCAGTGATGCGGGCCGGCGGCCTCGGGGCCTGCGGGGCGCTGCTGATGGGGCCGCCGGCGATCCGCGACTGGGCGGCGGCGGTGCGGGCCGGCAGCGACGGGCCGTTCCAGATCAACCTGTGGATCCCCGACCCGGCACCTGTGCGCGACGCCGGCCGCGAGGCCGAGGTCGCGGCGTTCCTCGGCGGGTTCGGGCCGGCGGTGGCCCCCGGCGCCGGCGACGCCCGCCCGCCGGACTTCTCCGCCCAGTGCGACGCGCTGATCGAGGCGGCGCCCGCGGTGGTGTCGTCGGTGATGGGGCTCTATCCGCCGGACGTCGTCGCCCGGCTGAAGGCGAAGGGGATCGCGTGGTGGGCCAACGTCTCGACGGTCGCCGAGGCGATGGCCGCCGAGGCCGCCGGCGCCGACGCGGTGGCGGTGCAGGGCGCCGAGGCCGGCGGCCATCGCGGCTGCTTCGAGGCCGGACAGGCCGAGGCCGGCATGGTCGGGCTCGTCGCCCTGGTGCCGGCGGTGGCAGATGCGGTTCGGATCCCAGTGGTGGCCACCGGCGGCATCGCCGATGCCCGCGCGGCCGCCGCCGCCCTGCTGCTCGGGGCGAGCGCGGTGCAGGTCGGCACCGGCTTCCTGCGCTGCCCCGAGGCCGGGCTGCCGCCGGCCTGGGCCGCGGCGCTCGGCCGGGCGCGGCCGGAGGACACCCGGGTCACCCGCGCCTTCAGCGGCCGGGCCGGGCGCAGCCTCGCCACGGCCTATGTCCGGGCGGCCGCGTCGCCCGAGGCGCCCTCCCCCGCGCCCTACCCGGTCCAGCGCGGGCTGACCGCGGCGATGCGCGAGGCGGCGGTGAGGGAGAACGACGTCGAGCGGATGCAGGCCTGGGCCGGGCAGGCCGCCGGCCTCGCCCGGGCGGTGCCGGCCGGCACCGTGGTCGAGGAGATCGCGGCCGGCGTCGAGGCGCTGCTGCGCTGACCGATCAATCCGCCGCGAGCGGCCGGGCGACGTCCTCCAGCGACTTGCGCTCGGCCGCCACGCCCCAGATGCCCGCCACCACGGCGGCGACCACCATCAGCACCGAGGCGAGGAGGTAGCCGCCGAGGACCGCGGTGCGGGACTGGCCCTCGATCAGCACGCCGAACAGGGCCGGCCCGGCGGCGCCGACCGCGGTGCCGAAGGCGTAGAACAGCGCGATGGCGAACGCCCGGATCTCGAGCGGAAACACCTCGCTCACCGTGAGATAGGCCGAGGAGGCCGCCGCGGAGGCGAAGAAGAACACCACCATCCAGCACGCCGTCATGGTGGTGGCGGTGAGCAGGTCCTGCTGGAACAGCACCCCGCTTCCCGCCAGCAGCAGCCCCGACATGGCGTAGGTGAAGGCGATCATCGGCCGCCGGCCGATCGTGTCGAAGAACCGCCCGAGCAGCAGCGGCCCGAAGAAGTTGCCGGCGGCGAAGGGCAGGATGTACCAGCCGACGCCGCCGCCGGGCACGCCGAAGAAGTCGATGAGGATCAGCCCGTAGGTGAAGAAGATCGCGTTGAAGAAGAACGCCTGGGCGGACATCAGCACCAGCCCGACCGCGACCCGGCTGCGGTAGCGCGCGAGGGTCGAAAACACCTCGCGCAGCGGCGTGTGGGTGCGCTGGCGCAGGCGCGTCGTCGGGAACGGCTCGGATTCGAGGTCGTGGCCCTCGCGGCGGAACCGTTCCTCGATGCCGGCGACCACCGCCTCGGCCTCGGCGGTGCGGCCGTGGGTCATCAGCCAGCGCGGGCTCTCGGGGATCCAGGTGCGCAGGAGCAGGATGACGAGGCCGAGCCCGGCCCCGAGGAAGAACGCCGCGCGCCAGCCCCAGTCCGGCGCGAACAGGTCGGGGTCGAGCACGACCAGCGAGGTGCCGGCGCCGAGCACCGCCCCGAGCCAGAAGCTGCCGTTGATGACGAGGTCGGTCCAGCCGCGGGCGCGAGCCGGAATCAGCTCCTGGATGGTCGAGTTGATCGCCGTGTACTCGCCGCCGATCCCCGCCCCGGTGAGGAAGCGGAAGAGGCAGAAGCTCCACAGGTTCCACGAGAAGCCGGTGGCGGCGGTGGCCGCGAGGTAGACCGCCAGCGTGATGAAGAACAGCTTCTTGCGCCCGAGCCGGTCGGTGAGCCAGCCGAAGCCGATGGCGCCGAGCACCGCGCCGGCGAGGTAGCTCGCCGTGGCGAGGCCGACATCGGCGGCGGAGAATTGCAGCACCGGGCTCGCCCGCAGCGCCCCGACCAGGGCGCCGGCGAGCGTCACCTCCAGGCCGTCGAGGACCCAGGTGATGCCGAGCGCCAGCACCACGAGGGTGTGGAAGCGGCCCCAGGGCAGCCGGTCGAGCCGGGCCGAGATGTCGGTCTCGGCGACGGAGGCCGTGGCGGGAGGGGGCATCGAAACCTCGGAGTGGCGGACGGGCTCACGGGAAACCGCCACCCCCGTGGCAAGTTCAGCCGTCGCGCCCGGTCGGCTTGAACACCCCGCTCGCCGTCGCCACCAGGGCCCCGGCCTCGCTGGTGATGTCGGCGTCGCAGAACAGGATCGACCGGCCGGCCCGCGTCACCCGCCCCTCGGCGGTGAGCACGCCGTGGCCCGGCGACAGGAAGCGGGTCTGCATGTCGAGGGTCACCACCGGCCGCCCGGCGGCGAGCCGCGCCGCGGTGCCCATGGCGATGTCGAGGAGCGTGCAGATCAGGCCGCCATGGGCGATGCCGAGGTTGTTGCCGTGCTGCGGCCCGAGGGCGAGGCGCAGCCGGGTCCGCCCCTCGACCACTCCGAGCGCCTCGACGCCGCAGAGCTGCGCGAACGGGATCGTGGCCCCGAAGATCGTATCCGGCGCGTCGCCCTCATTCATCCGCGATCACTCCCCCGATGCCGTTCTATGCTCAGCCGGTCCTCGACTTGCAACCTCTCGCGTTCCATCAGGGGCGCCCGCACGGCAACGATCCGCTGTGAAGGAGGGTCGAGATCTCGGCACACGTTCTCGCCGGTCACTCCTGCCGATCGCAGAAACAGGAGTGACAAGCCGGAGAACTGCCATCTAATGTGCGGAAATGCCGAGCTTGCCGACTCAATCAGAGATTACGAAGTCGATTTTTTCCTTGCGGCTGAAAAATTTCTCGAAAATGGCGAGCCGTCTTGGTCCCGCTCTGCGTATCCAGGTGAGTTGCAAGCCACATGGGGCATCATCGATGAGGATGGCATCCGAAGTGGTTCTCTGCGGTTTCGATGCCGTATGGATCGTTCCGATCCCAGTATCACGGTACTCTGGCGTGACAAGCTCATCTGGAGGACGGACTTGGTTGATCCGTTAGCCTGCAAGCCCAACCCCCTGGCGGCCTTCGGCATGGGGCTGCCCGCGATGGTATGCGGATCTCATCATCATTCCTGGCCCGACAACAAGGCTCATGTCGGGCGACACGGTTTCGGGTCGCTGCCGATCCGACGTCCTCTTCGTCCTCAGATCCGCCGTTTCCCGCAGGCCATGCTGGCTCTGGCCAGTGAGATCAATCTGACGCTACATACCCATCAGAGGGGTTTCGATCTTCCGCCGGTGACGGATCTCTTCGATGGGATGCAGTGATCGATGGCCTGCGACGATATCATGGCTGCCTTGAGCAGTTTTCAGGCTTGCACCGAGACACCGCATGGATCTCGCCTCGCAACACATTGTCTGTATCCGTCGTTCGAGCCTGTCGACGTTTATGTCCACAAATTCGGAGATGGATTTCGCGTTCACGATTGCGGCGGGGCCAGAAGAGAGGCTTGGCTGAGCGGTATCGATGATGCGTATGTCGCACGTCTCCTAAACAAAGAAGCGGCTCGATATCAGATCGAAGTAGAAGATGGTTGCCTGCGAGCAACTGCGCAAACAGCGGATTGGCTGCTTGCAGCCGTTCTCGCTGTGGCCAATGCTGCCGCGAGCGTAGCCCGCATCGCTGCAGACAAAGCCGAGACTGTCGCTCAAGGAGAACTCAAGGCACGCATCGACGAGCTTCTTTCATCGAGCTTTCCTGGCATCGTCCGCAGAGATTACGCGTTCCGTGGGAAAAGCGGAAAAGATCATCATTTCGACTTCGCGCTGAAGCCATCGATGGATCAATCGCTTTTAATCAATGCAGTTTTCCCTCATCACGCATCAATTTATGCAAATTATGTTATGTTTGCAGATACAAAAATCGAAGGCTATGAAAATATCGGAAGAATGGTTGTGTTCGACAAGCCCTTGAGCGAACCAGACAAGATTTTGCTCGAACAGGTGACCTCCATCGTTCCTGTGCGGTCTTTGCCTGTGGGTACAGCCCGTCTGCTGGAGCGACATAAGGTCGGGAGTGCATGAAAGTCCATGAGTAGCCCGACTTCTCCGCCCTTCGTCCGCACGCGCTGGTGGTGGGTGCGCCATGCCCCCGTCCGGAGCGACGGCGGCAAGATCTACGGCGGCGCCGACATCGCCTGCGATTGCGGCGACACCCACGTCTTCGACGCCCTCGCGCCGGTGCTGCCACGCGGCGCGGTCTGGGTGTCGAGCCATCTCGGCCGCACCCGACAGACCGCCGAGGCCCTGTGGCAGGCGGGCGATTTCTCGGTGGACGGCCGGACGCCGTCCCTGACCGCGCTGCCGGCGCTGGCCGAGCAGAATCTCGGCGAGTGGCAGGGCCGGGACCGCGCCCGCTTCTTCGTCGATCGCCCGCCGCTCGCCGCGAGCTACTGGTTCGCCCCGGCCGACGAGCAGCCCCCCGGCGGCGAGAGCTTCTCGCAGTTGTCGGACCGGGTGCGCGGCGCGATCGACGAACTCACCGTCGAGCATCGCGGCCGCGACATCGTCGCGGTGGCGCATGGCGGCACGATCCGGGCGGCGATCGCGATCGCCCTCGGGCTGCCGCCGCAGGGCGGGCTCGCCTTCGCGGTCGAGAACTGCTCGCTGACCCGCCTCGACCATTACGACGGCGCCGGCGGGACCGGCTGGCGGGTCGGCATGGTCAACGGCCAGCCCTGGCTCGGCGCGAGCCCCGAGGGCGGCGGGCCGATGGTCTGAGGCTCGCGGGGCGGCCGCAACCGCCCCGCCCGCCGCTCACTCCGTCAGCGCCGCGTAGGTCAGCACCCGCAATTCGCGCCGCAGCGGCAGGGCCGAGGACGGCATGAGCTGGGTCAGCAGGATCACGAACAGGTCCTCGGCCGGGTCGATCCAGAACGCCGTCGAGGCGGCGCCGCCCCACGCCACCTCGCCCGGCGTGCCGAGGATCTGCGCCTTGGCCGGATCGAGCATCACCGAGAAGCCGAGTCCGAAGCCGATGCCGCTGTAGCTCGATTCCGAGAAGCGCGGCTGGCCCATGTCGGCGAGGTCGCCGCGCAGGTGGTTGCTGGTCATCAGCTCGACGGTCTTGCGGCCGAGGAGCCGCACGCCGTCGAGCTCGCCCCGGCCGAGGATGAAGCGGCAGAACCGGGCGTAGTCGGCCGCCGTCGAGACGAGGCCGCCGCCGCCGGAGGGCACGCCGCGCGGGCGGGCGTAGCGGCCGTCCACGGCGTCGTCGATGAGCGTCAGGCGCCCGTCGGCGCCGCGGACGTAGTTCGAGGCGAAGCGGCCGAGCCTGTCGGCGGGCACGTGGAAGTCGGTGTCGACCATGCCGAGCGGCCGGATGATGCGCTCGCGCAGGAAGTCGTCGAAGGGCTGTCCGGCGATCACCTCGACGAGCCGGCCGAGGACGTCGGTGGCGATGCTGTAGTTCCACTCCGCCCCGGGCTGGGCGAGCAGCGGCATCCTGGCGGCGCGGGCGACCACGTCGGCGAGCGAGGTCTCGGCGGTCTGGAAGTCGACGCCGCCGTCCCGGTACATCCCGTCGACGAGAGTCGAGTCCATGAAGCCGTAGGTCAGGCCCGAGGTGTGGGTGAGCAGGTCGCGAAACGTGATGTCGCGCTCCGCCGGCACGCTCTCCCACTTGCCGCGGCTGCCGCCGGTGAAGACCCGCATGTCGCGGAACTCCGGCAGATGGCGGGTGATCGGATCGTCGAGCTGAAAGAGGCCCTCCTCGTACAGCATCAGGATCGCGGTCGAGGTCAGGGGCTTCGTCATCGAGTAGATGCGCACGATGGTGTCGTCCGCCATCGGCGTCCCGCGGGCGAGGTCGGCGAGGCCGTGGGCGCGCCGGAACGCGATTCGGCCGCGCCGCGACACCAGCACCGACAGCCCGGCGAGCTGGCCGGTCTCGACGTAGCGCTGCATCCACGGGACGATCCGCTCCAGCCGCTCCGACGAGAGGCCGACGGCCTCGGGCTCCGTCATCGATCCGTGCACCGGCACCACTCCCTGTCGTTGTCCCAGGCCGATGTAGCGCGACCGCGTTTGCGTGTCTCGGCCGCGCCCGTTGACCGTGGCGGGAGCGGGTGCGATGCCGGAGGCCGAGACGCGGGCCCGCGCAGGCCCGCCCGCCACGGGAGACCCGCCGCCGATGTCCCTGCCCGACCGCCTCGCCAACGCCCTCGCCCTGCCGGTGGTCGCCTCGCCGATGTTCATCGTCTCGGGGCCGGATCTCGTCATCGCCCAGTGCCTCGGCGGCATCGTCGGCTCGTTCCCGGCCCTCAACGCCCGGCCGAAGGAGGCGCTGGACGAGTGGCTGACCCGGATCGACACCGCGCTCGCCGAGGCGCGGACGGCGGACCCGTCGCGGATCGTCGCGCCCTACGCGGTCAACCAGATCGTCCACGCCTCGAACGACCGGCTGGAGCACGACCTGGAGGTCTGCGGCAGGCACCGGGTGCCGATCGTCATCACGTCGCTGCGGGCGCCGGACGCGGTGGTGTCGGCGGTGCACGGCTGGGGCGGCCTCGTCTTCCACGACGTCACCACCGTGCGCCACGCCCACAAGGCGCTGGAAGCCGGGGTCGACGGCCTGATCCTGGTCTGCGCCGGCGCCGGGGGCCACGCCGGCACCCTGAGCCCGTTCGCCCTGGTGAGCGAGGTGCGCCGGTTCTACGACGGCCCGCTGATCCTGTCGGGGGCGATCGCCACCGGCTCGGCGATCCTCGCCGCGCAGGCGATGGGCGCCGACCTCGCCTATATGGGCACCCGCTTCATCGCCACCGAGGAGGCCAACGCCGCCCCGGCCTACAAGGAGATGCTCGTCGGCACGAGCGCGGCCGACGTGGTCTATACCCCTTACTTCACCGGCGTGCCGGGCAACTATCTCGGCCCGAGCATCAGCGCCGCCGGGCTCGACCCCAATGCCCTGCCCCACGCCGACAAGACCAAGATGGATTTCGGCTCCGGCACCACCAAGGCGTGGCGCGACATCTGGGGCGCCGGCCAGGGCGTCGGCACCATCGACGACGCACCCTCGACCGCGGCGGTGATCGACCGGCTCAAGGCCGAGTACGCCGCGGCGCGCGAGAGCCTGCGCGGGCGCTCGGCCTTCGGCTGACGTTGGTCAGCACGCCCGCAGCCAGTCGCGCAGGCACGCCTCCGCGGAGCCCGGCGCGAGCGGGCGCGGCGCCAGCAGGCGGTAATCGGAACCGTCGGCGACGAAGCCGAGCGGTGCCGCGAGGAGCCCGCTCGCGATGTCGTCGCGGACGAGGCGCTCTGGTCCGATCGCGACCCCGAGCCCGGCGGCGGCGGCCTGGAGGCTGAGGTAGAAGTGCTCGAACGCGCGCGGCGGCCCGTCCGGGATCGGGCAGCCGCTACGCCCCGCCCAATCGACCCAGGCCCCCGGCCTCGACCGGGTGTGCAGGGACGGAGCACCGGACCGGAAGGCGGAATCCCCTCCGGGCGCGAGGAACTCGTCGACCCGGGACGGGGCGCAGACCGGCCCGACCCGCTCCTCGAACAGCACCGCCTCGTGCGTGCCGGGCGTCACCGGGTGGTCGTTGCGCCGGATTGCCAGATCGAGCCCCTGATCGAACCGCGCCGTGCCGCCGCCGGAGACGAACTGGAGCGCCACGTCCGGATGCACCGCGGCAAGCTCGCCGATCCGCGGGATCAGCCAGCGCATCAGCAGCGTCGGCTCGCAGGACAGGACCAGCGGCCGGTGACGCGCCCGCGCCCGCAGCATCCGGGTCGCCGCGCCGATGGTGCCGAACGCCTCCGCCACCGCCCGATGAAGGTCCACGCCGGCCTCGGTCAGGAACACCCGGCGGCTGCGCCGTTCGAACAGCGCGACGCCGAGCTCGTCCTCGATCGCCCGCACCGCGCGGCTGACGGCGCCGTGGGTGAGGTGCAGTTCCGCCGCCGCGCGGGTGAAGCTCTCGAGCCGGGCCGCGGCCTCGAAGCAGCGGAGCGCGCCGAGCGGCGGCAGGCGCTCCGGCCCGATCGGTGATCCAGGCTCACCGTCACGGTCAGCAATCATCGTTATGAGCCGCGGCAGGGGTGACGCTAGATCACCGATACCGCCTCAACGTCCCGAAGGACAATCCCGTGACCGAATGGCTCGCCGTCCTCCTCATCACCCTCTTCGCGGTCGTCAGCCCGGGGCCCGATTTCGCGATGGTCTCTCGCAACAGCCTCGTCCTGTCGCGCCGGGCCGGCCTGCTGACGGCGTTGGGCATCGGGCTGGGGGTCGCGGTCCACGTCGCCTACACCCTGCTCGGCCTCGGCCTCGTGATCCGGCAGTCGCTGGTGCTGTTCACCGCCCTGAAGCTCGCCGGCGCCGCCTACCTGATCTGGCTCGGTCTGCGGATGCTGGCCGCCCGGCCGCACGCCCCCGCCGAGGCCGCGCCCGCCGCCACGGACCGCGCCGCGCTCCGCACCGGCTTCCTCACCAACGCCCTCAATCCGAAGACCTCGATCTTCATCGTCAGCCTGTTCATGCAGGTGGTGCAGCCCGATACCCCGCTCGCGGTCCAGGTCGCCTACGGCGCCTTCATCATGGCGGCGCACGCCCTGTGGTTCGCCATCGTGGCCCTGGTGCTGTCGCAGGCGAGGATCCGCCGGCGCATCCTCGCCGCGGGCGCCTGGATCGACCGCGCCTTCGGGCTCGTCCTTACCGGGTTCGGCACGGCGCTGGCGGTCGCCACCCTGCGCGACTAGGACGGCGCGGCACCCCGTGCAGGGCCGTCCTGCGCCGGACGCCGCCTCCGCAGGCACGCCGCTCGCATGCGGCGCGCCAAACGCCCTGCCACCCCGCGAGGATCCCGATGGCGACCAACCTTTCCGTGAACGGCTCCCGGCTCTGGGACACCCTGATGGTGTCGGCCTCGATCGGCACCGGACCCCGCGGCGGCCTGCGGCGGCTGACCCTGACCGAGCCCGACCGGGCGATGCGCGACCAGCTCAAGGCCTGGGCGGCCGAGGGCGGCTATCCGCTGACGATCGACGGCCTCGGCAACATGGTGCTGCGCCGGGAGGGCTCCGAGCCCGACCTGCCGCCGGTGGTGATCGGCAGCCACCTCGACACGCAATGGGCCGGCGGGCGCTTCGACGGCATCCTCGGGGTGCTCGCCGGGCTGGAGGTGCTGCGCACCCTCGACGACCTCGGGATCGCCACCCGCCGCAGCATCGAGGTGGTGAACTGGACCAACGAGGAGGGCGCGCGGTTCTCGCCGCCGATGCTGTGCTCGCTCGCGTGGTCGGGACAGGCCACGCCGGACTGGGTCGAGGGCCGGCGCGACCGCGACGGCGTGCGCTTCGGCGACGCCCTCGACGGCATCGGCTATCGCGGGCCGGAGCCGGTCGGCGGGCGCGCGATCGACGCCTATTTCGAGCTGCACATCGAGCAGGGTCCGGAGCTCGACGCCGCCGGGGTGCCGGTCGGCATCGTCACCGGGGGCTTCCCGAGCCTCGGCATGCGCATCGCCGTCGAGGGCGCCACCGCCCATACCGGCCCGACGCCGATGCGCGAGCGCCGCAACGCGCTCGTCGGCGCCGCGATGGTGGCGGTGGCGGTCAACGACATCGGCTGGGCCCACGCCGACACCGACGCCAAGGCGACCGCCGCCCGGCTCGACCTCGTGCCGAACCTGCCCGGCACCCTGTCGGAATATGCCGAGCTGTTCATCGACATGCGGGCGCCGGCCCTCGACACCCTGAATACGATGAAGGCCGCGCTGCTCGCCGCGCTGCCCGCCTGCGGCGAGCGCTCGCGCACCGAGATCCGGGTCGCCGAGGAATGGGGCTTCGGGGTGTTCTCGTTCGACGACGGCCTGGTGGAGCTCCTGCGCGACACCGCCGGGCGCCTCGGCATCCCGACGATGGACCTGCGTTCCCAGGCCGGCCACGACGCCTACCACGTCGCCCGCGTCGCCCCGGCCTGCATGATCTTCACGCCGTGCCGCGAGGGCATCACCCACAACGAGGCCGAGGACATCGACCTCGACGCGACCCTGCCGGGCGTGAGCGTCCTGCTGCACGCGGTGCTGGCGCGGGCGAACCGCTGACGGAGCCTTGCCGGCGCCGTGTCCCGCGATAGAAGCGGACCTCATGCACCCGCAGCGTGCAAGCCCGGAGTGACGCCCCATGTCGATGAGCCGCCGCACCCTCATGGCCGGAGGTCTCCTGGCCGGTCCCGTCGCGGCGAGCGCGCCGGGCGTCGCGGCGGGCGGTGCGCCGTCCGCGGCCGGGCTGCCCGGCATCTACCGCTACGCGGTCGGCGACGCGACGGTGACCGCCCTGCACGAGGGCATGGCGCGCCGGCCGCTCGATGCCGGCTTCGTGCGCAACGCGCCCTTCGCCGAGGTCCAGGCGGCGATGGCCCGGGCCTTCCTGCCGACCGACGTGTTTCCGACCACCTTCACCCCGCTCCTCGTCGAGTCCGGCGGCCGGCGCGTGCTGATCGATGCCGGGTTCGGCGACAACGGCCCGCCGGGCTCCGGCGGCACCCTGAAGGGGCTGGCGGCCCTCGGGCTCGACCGAGGTCGCATCGACGCCGTGGTGGTGAGCCATTGCCACCCCGACCACATCCTCGGCCTGCGCCTGAAGGACGGCAGCCTCGCCTATCCCAACGCCCGCATCCTGGTGCCAGAGGCGGAATGGGCGTTCTGGATGGATCCGGGCCGCGTCGCCAACCCGCCCGAGGCGCTGAAAGCCGCCTTCGCGGCCGTGCAGCGCACCTTCGGGCCCGAGGCCGGCCGGGTCGAGCGCTACGCGCCGGACAAGGAGGTGGTGCCCGGCCTCACCGCGCTCGCCACCCCCGGCCACACGCCGGGCCACACCTCGTTCTGGCTCGAATCCGGCGGCCGGCGCCTGCTGGTGATGTCGGACGTCACCAATCACCCGGCCCTGTTCGTGCGCCATCCGGACTGGTCGGCGGTGTTCGACATCGACGCCGATCAGGCCCGCGCCACCCGCCGCCGGGTTCTCGACATGGCGGCCTCGGAGCGCGCCGCGGTGGCGTTCTACCACGCGCCGTTCCCGGCCGCCGGCCACATCGCCCGCGCGGGCGACGGCTACGAGATGGTGCCGCTGCAATGGGGGCTGGAGGTGGTGTGATACGGTTTTGCGATCCGTCCAGAAACCGCGTCGAAACCCGCGCCGCGCATGTAGGAGGGTCGGCGGTGCGTGGGCGAGCCCGTGGCGGGCCGGCTCTGGATCCGCACACCGATATCGCGCCGGATGCGCCTCGATTCCCGATCTCCGCTCCGCAGCGCGTCGGTCCGGCCTTGCCAATCCCGCACCCGGCTTGTATGAGGCCCGCATCCCGCCGCCGCTTCGACGCGACCGGCCGGCGCCGCAATAGCTCAGCTGGTAGAGCACCTCATTCGTAATGAGGGGGTCGGGGGTTCGAATCCCTCTTGCGGCACCACTCTATCTCCGCGACATCCCGATCCTGCGCCGCGATAGCGGCCTTCCCTGCCGTGATCACGGATGCGGCATGCCGTGGAGTTAATCCCGGCGAGAGCCTTTATTTTTTGCACGAACTGAATTGATCCGAGGCAGCCCCTGGCGCGTTGAGCGGCATATGCTGATCACGGAGCAGGCAATGTCGAAGACGATCCGCCACTGCCTCGCCGCCGCCGCCCTCGCCGGAGGCATGGCCTTCGCCGGCGCCGCCCAGGCCCAGACCGCCGCCTCGCCCGAGATGCCGTCGCGCGCGCCCATGACGATGCCCGGCCAAGCGGTCAATCCCAACGCCGACATCGCCACCGGCACCGTCAGCCCGCGCCAGCCGCAGAGCGACCAGATCCGCGGCCCGGTCGAGGACAGCATGGGCCGCACCCGGCCGGGGAACCCGTCGCCGTCGGTGCGCTGAGCCGCATCCCACACGAAAAAGGGGCGCGACCGCGTGGCGGCGCGCCCCTTCCCGTTGGTGGATTACTCCGAATCCTCGCCCTCGTCGTCGATGTCGACCAGGAACAGGATGTCGACGTCGTCCTCCTCGTCCTCGTCGTCCTGACTGTCGGACGCCGCCGTCCGCTCGCCCGGGACCTCGTCCTCGTCCTCGAAATCCTCCTCGTCCATCGCGTCGTCGAAGGTCTCGGCCTCGTCCTCGGTCGAGGGACGCAGCTTGAGCGCCGCGGCGTCGCCCGACCACAGCGGCTTGCCCTCGCTGGTCATGGTCCGCAGGTCGTCCTTGAAGCCCTCGACGTCGAGAAGCTCCCGGGCCCGGGCCTCGCTCGACCGGATGATCGCGACCGGCGTGCCGTCGATTTCGAGTGTGAACATCGTGCTGACCTCGGCATCAACCCGCGAACGGGGCGCACGTGCCGCGGGCGGAAGAGGCGGCGTCGTCGACGCCGGGCGGCCCCGTGGGTGAGGTCCGCGCATCCCGCCGGCGCGTGGCCCCGGCTCTGTAGGCGGGTTCCGCGCCCGGGCCAACCCTGCGGCTCCTCTAGCGCATGCACTCCGCCAGCCCGCCGAGCCGGGCCATGCGCACCTGGATCCGCCCGGCCAGCGCCTTGAGCGCGCGGCTCGGCCGGGCCGGGTTGCGGGCGATCGGGTTCGGCAGCGCCGCGACCAGCAGGGCCGCCTCGCCCCGGCTGAGGTCGCGCGCCGGCTTGCCGAACCAGTGCCGGGCCGCCGCTTCGGCCCCGAAGATCCCCTCCCCCCATTCGGCGACGTTGAGGTAGACCTCCATCGTGCGCCGCTTGCCCCACACCGCGTCGAGGGCGAGCGCCAGGGGAATCTCCAGCGCCTTGCGCAGGTACGAGCGGCCCGGCCACAGGAAGACGTTCTTGGCCGTCTGCATCGTCACCGTCGAGGCGCCCCGGCTCGGCCCGTCCTCGTCCGAGACCACGCTGCGCAACGCCCCCCAGTCGACGCCGCCGTGAGCGCAGAAGCGCTGGTCCTCCGAGGCGATCACGCCCTGGACCAGGGCCGGGGCGATCGCCTCCAGCGGCACCGCCTCGCGGGTCGCGCCCTGCCCGCTCAGCCAACGGCCGAGCATCAGGGTTGAGGGCGGTGTCACCGCGCGATAGACGAGCGCCAGGGCCAGCACGAGGGCGACCGTCATGACGGGGACGAGCACGAGCGCGCGCAGGGCGCGGCGCCGGCGCGTTCCCGGCCTCGGCGCCGCCGTCGGCGACGGCCGGACCCGGCCGGGATTCCCGTCGCGATCCGTCGTGGCGCGCGGCTCCTGAATCCGTCCCTCCCCGTCCTGCCCGGGCGGCTCCATTCCGAGGCCCACACCATGACGTCGATGCAGGCTCACCCCGCGGCCCGGCCGCCCCTCTCCCAGGATCCCTCCGCGCGTGCCTACCCGCAGGCGGCGGATTTCACCAGCCGCCTCACCGCCGTCGCCGACGCCGTCGAGGACTTTCTCGCCGACCGCCTCGGCGACGGGCTCCAGCCCGGCGAGATCGCCCGGCCGCCGCGGCTGATGCAGGCGATGCGTCACGCCGTGCTCGGCGGCGGCAAGCGGCTGCGGCCCTTCCTCGCCATCGAGACCGCCCGGATGCTCGGCGGCGCCTATCCGGGCGCCCTCGCGGCCGGGGCCGCGGTCGAGCTGGTCCACTGCTACTCCCTCGTCCACGACGACCTGCCGGCGATGGACGACGACGACCTGCGCCGCGGCAAGCCGACCGTCCACAAGGCCTACGACGAGGCGACCGCGATCCTCGTCGGCGACGCCCTCCAGACCCTCGCCTTCGAGATCCTCGCCGACGAGACCTGGCAGCCCGACGCGCGGATCCGCGCCGACCTCGTCCTCGGCCTCGCCCGGGCCTCGGGCCTCGGCGGCATGGTCGGCGGCCAGCTCCTCGATCTCGGGGCGGAAGGCCGCTTCGGCCCGGCCAACCTCGACGTCGAGGCGACGCTCCAGCTCCAGGCGATGAAGACCGGCGCGATCCTCGCCCATTCCGTCGAGGCCGGCACCCTGGTCGGCGGCGCCGACGCTGCCGGCCGCGCCGCCCTCCTGCGCTACGGCCGCGCCCTCGGGCAGGCGTTCCAGGTCGCCGACGACATCCTCGACCGCGAGGCGTCCTCCGAGGCGATGGGCAAGCGCACCGGCAAGGACAAGGATGCCGGCAAGGCCACCCTCGTCGACCGCCTCGGCCTCGACGGCGCCCGCGCCGAATGCGAGCGGCTCGTCGGCGAGTGCGAGGCCGCCCTGGCGCCCTGGGGCGAGGCGGCGCAGACCCTGAAGGACGCCGCGCGCTTCACCGTGGCGCGCAAGACCTGACCCACAGCAAGGCCCAGGGGCGCCGCCCCTGGGAGCCCCGGCAGGGGACGTGACATCCCCTGCACCCCCTGACTTCGAGTTTTCCATGGCCAGCTACAAGATCCTGCTCCTGCCGGGCGACGGCATCGGTCCCGAGGTGGCCCACGAGGCCGAGAAGGTGCTGGCGTGGTTCGGCCGGGCCGGGCTCGGGACGTTCGAGACCGAGACCGATCTCGTCGGCGGCGCCGCCATCGACGCCCACGGCGTGCCGCTCACCGAGGCGGCCCTCGGCCTCGCCAAGGCCGCCGACGCGGTGCTGTTCGGCGCCGTCGGCGGGCCGAAATGGGCCGGCGTGCCCTACGCCGTGCGCCCGGAGGCCGGCCTGCTGCGCCTGCGCAAGGATCTCGGCCTGTTCGCCAACCTGCGCCCGGCGATCTGCTACCCGGCGCTCGCCGCCGCCTCCTCGCTCAAGCCCGAACTGGTCGAAGGCCTCGACCTGATGATCGTGCGCGAGCTCACCGGCGGCGTCTATTTCGGCGAGCCCAAGGAGATCGTCACCCTCGAGGACGGCCAGCGCCGGGCGGTCGACACCCAGATCTACACCACCGGCGAGATCGAGCGCATCGCCGCGGTGGCCTTCGACCTCGCCCGCAAGCGCCGCAACAAGGTCGCCTCGGCCGAGAAGCACAACGTGATGAAGTCCGGCGTGCTGTGGAAGGACGTGGTCACGCGCCTGCACGCCGAGCACTACGCCGATGTCGGGCTGGAGCACGTGCTCGCCGACAACTGCGCCATGCAGCTCGTGCGCAACCCCAAGCAATACGACGTCGTCGTCACCGACAACCTGTTCGGCGACATCCTGTCCGACGTCGCCGCGATGCTCACCGGCTCCCTCGGGATGCTGCCCTCCGCCTCCCTCGGCGCGGTCGAGAACGGCACCCGCCGCGCCCTCTACGAGCCGGTCCACGGCTCGGCCCCGGACATCGCCGGCCAGAACGCCGCCAACCCGCTGGCGATGATCGGCTCGCTGGCGATGGCCCTGCGCTACTCCTTCGGCCTGTCCGACGCCGCCGACCGGCTCGACGCCGCGATCACCCGGACGCTCGCCGGCGGCACCCGTACCCGCGACATCGCCGGGACGGGCGTCAACGCGGTCGGCACCGGCGAGATGGGCGACGCGATCATCCGCGAGCTCGAAGCGCCGGCGCACTGAGGAGGATGACGATGCGGCTATGCGTGTTCTGCGGCTCGAACGACGGCGTCGCCCCGCTCTACCGCGAGGGCGCCCGGGCCCTCGGCCGGCATCTCGCCGGGAACGGCATCGACCTCGTCTACGGCGGCGGCAAGGTCGGGCTGATGGGGGCGGTGGCGGACGCCGTCCTCGCCGCCGGCGGCCGGGCGATCGGCGTCATGCCGCGCCCGCTGGTCGAGAAGGAGATCGCGCATCACGGCCTGACCGAGCTGCGCGTCGTCGGCTCGATGCACGAACGCAAGGCGCTGATGGCCGACCTCGCCGACGGCTTCGTGGCTTTGCCCGGCGGCCTCGGCACCTTCGAGGAACTGTTCGAGGTCTGGACCTGGGGCCAGCTCGGCTATCACCCGAAGCCGATGGCGGTGCTCAACCTCGGCGGCTTCTACGACCCCCTGCTGGGCTTCCTCGACCACGTCGTCGACCAGGGCTTCGTGCGCGAGGCCCATCGCGGGATGCTCATCGTCGCCCGCGATCCCGACGAACTCCTCGCCGGGATCCGGGGCTACACCCCGCCGACCCTGACCAAGTGGGTGAAGTCGGGCGAACGCTGAGGCGCCCCCTGCCCGGTCCGTGCCGCGCTTCGTCTCCGGCGCGGCCGCCTCAATGCGCCCCGCCGGCGGCCGTGTGACGGCCGGCCGCCTCCGCCTCGTCGCGGGCGCCGACGAAGCGGCCGAGCCCGCGGCCGAGCAGCCGCGACAGGCTCTCCATCAGCAGGAACACCGCCGGCACGAACACCAGCGACAGCAGGGTCGAGACGATCAGGCCGGCGATCACCGCCACCGCCATCGGGGCCCGGAACTCGCCGCCAATGCCGAGCGCCAGCGCCGAGGGCACCATGCCGGCCGCCATCGCGATCGTCGTCATCACGATCGGGCGGGCGCGCTTGCGGCCGGCATCGACGATCGCCGTGACCGGGTCGACGCCGCGGGCCATCTCCTCGACCGCGAAGTCGACCAGCATGATCGCGTTCTTGGTCACCAGCCCCATCAGCATCAGGATGCCGATCACCACCGGCATCGAGATCGGCATGTTGCAGATCAGGAGGCCAAGGATCGCCCCGCCGATCGACAACGGCAGCGAGAACAGGATTGTGAGCGGCTGCAGGAACGAGCCGAACAGCAGCACCAGCACCGCGTAGACCATCATCACGCCGGCGCCCATCGCCAGCAGGAAGCCGGAAAACACCTCCTGCATGATCTCGGCGTCGCCGGTCTGCTTGATCGTCACGCCCGGCGGCAGGGTCTTGGCGGTCGGGGTGTCGAGGGCCTGGGCGATCAGCGAGCCGAGGGCGTCCGAGCCCTGCATGTTGGCCTCGACGGCGACGCGCACCGCGCGGTCGTAGCGCTCGATCGCGCCGGGACCCTGGTCGAGCTCGATGTCGGCCACCGCCGCGAGCGGCACCGCGGCGCCGTTCTTGGCCGGCACCTTCAGGTTCTCCAGCCGCGAGACCGCGCCGCGGGCGCTTTCGGGCAGCATCACCCGGATCGGGATCTGGCGGTCCTTGGCGTTGAACTTGGCGAGGTTCAGGCCGATGTCGCCGATCGTGCCGACCCGCACCGTCTCGGCGATGGTGTCGGTCGAGACGCCGAGATCGGCCGCCGCGCCCTCGCGCGGGCGGATCCGCACCTCGGTGCGGTTGAGCGGCGCCGTCGACATCACGGCGACGAGGTGGGGGATCGCCGCCATCTCGCGCTGGAGCTTCGCCGCCACCTCGGTCACCACCTCGACGTCGGGCCCGGCCACCACCAGGGCGACGTCGCGCCGGCCGTCGCGCATCGTCCAGGAGCGGATGTCGGGCTCCTCGGCGAGCAGGGCGTTGATCTCGGTCTCGAGCTCGGCCTGCTTCTTGGTGCGCTGGTTCTTCGGCGTCAGGTTGACGATCAGCGAGGCGAGCCGCGTCTCCTTCTTGCCGCCGATCTGCCGGCCGCCGTCGACGAAGACCGAGGTCACCTCCGGCAGGGAGCGGATCCGCTCGGCGACCCGGTCGGCGACCGCGACCGTGTCGGCGAGCCTGGCGCCGGGCGCCAGCTCGACCATGAACAGCGTGCGGGCGTTGTCCTGCTTGGGCAGGAAGCCGGAGGGCAGGAGCCCGGTCGAGAACAGCGAGGCGGCGAACAGCCCCAGCCCGAGGATCAGCGTGATCGCCCGGTGGCGCACCGACCATTGCACGAGGCGGGTGTAGCCGCGCATCACCGGCCCCTCGCGCTCCTCGTGGTGGCCGTGGTCGCGCAGGAAGTAGGCGGCGAGCATCGGGGTGATGAGCCGGGCCACCAGCAGCGACATGAACACCGAGACCGCGATGGTCAGGCCGAACTGGATGAAGTAGCGCCCGGCGATGCCGCCCATGAACGACACCGGGGCGAACACCGCGATCAGCGTCGCGGTGATGGCGATGACCGCGAGCCCGATCTCGTCCGCGCCCTCGATCGCGGCGCGGTAGGGCGACTTGCCGAGCCGCATGTGCCGGACGATGTTCTCGATCTCGACGATCGCGTCGTCGACCAGGATGCCGGTGACGAGGGTGATGGCGAGCAGGCTGATCCCGTTGAGGGTGAAGCCGAGCGCGTCCATCGCCCAGAAGGTCGGGAAGATCGACAGCGGCAGCGCCAGGGCGGCGATGAGCGTGGCGCGCCAGTCGCGCAGGAACAGCAGCACCACCACGACCGCGAGCAGCGCGCCCTCGATGAGGGTGTGCATCGCCGAATCGTAGGAGCCGAGCGTCGCCGAGACCGAGGAATCGATCTTGTCGAACTGGATCTCGGGGTGCTCGGCGGCGAAGACCGCGATGCGCTTCTCGACCGCCGCCGCGACCTCGGCGTCGCTCGCCCCCGAGCCGCGGGAGATCGCCAGGGCGATCACCGGCTCGCCGTTGAAGCGCGCGAAGGTGCGCGGCTCCTCGATCGTGTCCTCGACGGTGGCGAGGTCGTCGAGGCGGACCTTGCGCCCGCCGGGCAGCACGATCGAGGTCGCCTTGAGGTCGCGCACCGAGCGCGAGGCGGCGAGCGTGCGGATCGACTGCTCGCGCCCGCCGACCTCGCCGCGCCCGCCCGCCATGTCGGCGGAGGTGAGGCGCAACTGCCGGTTCACGTCGGCGGCGGTGATCCCGAGCGCCAGCAGGCGGTCGGGCTGGAGCGCGACGCGGATCTCGCGGGCGACGCCGCCGACCCGCTCGACGCCGCCGACGCCCTTCACGCCCTGGAGCGTGCGGGCGACGGTATCCTCGACGAACCACGACAGGTCGGCCGGCGTCATCGCGGGGGCGCGCACGCCGTAGATGAGGATCGGCAGGCCGGCGATCTCGACCCGCTGGATCACCGGCTCGTCGATGGTGCGCGGCAGGTTGATGCGGATCTTCGAGATCGCGTCCTTGACGTCGTTGACCGCCCGGTCGGTGTTGACCTCCAGGCGGAACTCGACCGTCGTGACCGACGAGCCCTCGGTGATCGCCGAGGTGATGTGCTTGACCCCGCGCACGCCGGCGATGGAATCCTCGACCCACTTGGTGACCTGGGTCTGGAGCTCCGAGGGCGCGGCGCCGCTCTGGGTGATCGACACCGAGACGATCGGCACGTCGATGTTCGGCATCTGCGTGACCGCGAGGCCGCGGAAGCTCACCAGCCCCAGCACCAGCAGCACGAGGAACAGGACGAGCGACGGGATGGGCGTGCGGATCGCCCAGGCGGAGACGTTCAGGCGCATCGGGCGGTCCGGTGGTGGGAGAGGACGGGAGGGGCGCGGCTCAGGGCGCGCCGGCCTCCGCCGTGTCGCGGCGCGGCTCCGCGAGGCCCGGGGGCGCCGGGATGCTCGACGTCGTGGCGATGCCGGGCGCCTCGGCCGGCGGGACGAGGACCGGGCGCACCCGGTCGCCGTCGCGCAGGAAGCTGCCGGCCCGGGCGACGACCCGCTCGCCGGGTTCGAGCCCGGCCCGGATCTCGATGTCGTCGTCGTCGCTGAGCCCGGTGCGGACGGTGCGGGCCTCGACGACGTCGTTGGCGACCACCAGCACGCTGCTGCGCTGCGGTCCGCCGTAGAGCACCGCCGCCTGCGGCACCGTCACGCCGCGGGTGCGGGCGAGTTCGACCGCGCCGCGGGCGAAGGTGCCGATGCGCAGGCGCGGGTCGGGGTCGAGCCGGACCCGGACCTTGCCGAGCCGGGTCGCCCGGTCGACCTCCGGGTAGACCGCGCGGACGCGGCCCTGGACCCGCTCGCCCTCGGCGAGCTCGATCCAGGCCGGGGCGCCCTCGCGCAGGCGCGGCAGCCGGGTCTCGACGACCTCGCCCTCGAGTTCGATCTCGCCGCGGGCGATCAGGCGGAACAGCGGCTCGGCCGAGGCCGAGGCGGTCATGCCGACCCGGGCGGTGCGCCGGCTGACGATGCCGGCCTCCGGCGCCCGGATCTCGGTGCGGGCGAGCCGCAGGTCGAGCTCGTCGCGCACCGCCCGGGCCTGGTCCAGCTCGGCCCGGGCCATGACGAGGCCGTTGCGGGCGAAGGCGAGCCGCCCTTCGGCCTGCCGCAGGGCGGCGGTGCGGCCCTCCATGATGACCGCGGTGGCGTTGCCCGACTGCATCAGCTGCTTGGCACGGTCGAAGGCGAGGCGGGCCTCGGTCTCGGCGGCCTCGGCCTGCTCGATGGTGTTCTGCGCCTGCGGCACGGCGGCCTCGGCCTTGGCGACGAGCGCGCTCTGCTGGGCGATCTGGCGGTCGACGAGGTCGCGCGAGAGGCGCGCCAGCACCTGCCCGCGCTCGACCCGCATTCCTTCCTCGGCGAGCAGCTCGGTGATGCGGTAGCCGTCGATCTCCGGCGTCACCAGGATCTCGTCGCGCGGAACAAGGGTGCCGGTGACCACGACCGCCTCGGTGATCTCGCGCCGCGCCGCCTCGACCACGCTGACCGCCGGGGCCCGGGGGGCGGTGGCGGCAGGCTTCGAGGCAGGACTGGCGGGCTTGTCCTCGGCGAGCGCGCCGGTGACGCCGAGGGCCAGGAGCAGGAGCGCGGGCCGGATCCGCGTGAGGACGGGGCTCATCGGCCGGGCTCCTTGCCGGGGGACGGGGCGGACGGGAGGCGGCCGGCGAGGCCCGCCTCCATCAGGGCGTGCAACTGCGCGACGCCCGGGGCCGGGTCGTAGTCGGACGACAGCGCCCGCTCGATGACGAGGCCCTTCATCACGATGCTCATCGCGGCGTAGAGGGCGCCGGGATCGCAATCCGGCGAGGTGGCGAGCGCCGCGAGGGTCTCGACGAACCACGACCGCGCCTCGTCCTCGATGCGGGCGACCATCGCGCCGATGTCGGGGTTGCGGTTGGCCTCCGACCACAGGTCGAGGCGCAAGAGCGCCATCTCGCGGCTCGCCTGCAGGAAGTAGCGTTCGAGGATGCTCATCAGGGCGCCGCGCCGGTCGTCGGCGCGCTCCATCTCCTCGATGAGGACGCAGCCGCGCTCGTGCTCGCGGTCGGCGAGGCCGAGGACGACGGCCTCCTTGGACTCGAAGTAGCGGTAGATGTTGCCCGGGCTCATGCCGGCCTCGCGGGCGAGGTCCTGCATCGTCGAGCGGTGGAAGCCGTTGCGCACGAAGCACGCCTCGGCGGCGTCGAGGATGTGCTCGCGCCGGGCCGTCTGCGCGCCGCGCGCGTCGAGCACCGCGTTGGCCGCCGGGCTCACGAGGCGCTCCGTCCGGTCGCGGTGCCCTGCACCCCGTCGCAGGCCAGGGCCGGCGCATCGGCGCCGCACAGGCGCGCCTGCCAGCCGGTCGGGCCGCTCCAGCCGAGCAGCATCGCCCAGCCGAGGATCAGCGCCGCCGCGAAGACGAGGTTCTGCGGGGTGCAGGCCGCCCGCAGGGCCCACCAGGCTGTCCGCAGGGCCCACCACGCCGGGACCGGCCGAGGCTGCCGGGCGCCCCAGTGGGGAACAACGAACGGACGGGTCCCGGACATCGCCTTGCTCCTACGCTGGATCCGACCATAATGAACGTTCATTCTCGGGTCAATGAATGTTCATTCTCATCCGGTCCGGGTGTGGCTTCCGGGCCACCGGGCACGGGACGCTGCCGGAGTCAGGGGACGACCCTGCCGGCGGGAGGTTGCCCGGGGCTGTGCTGCCGGCCTCGCGCCGTGCCACAAGCGGGCGCGAGGGGGCCGCGGCTTCCGGCGAGGCGACCGATGGCATCCGTGTTCGATTTCGTTCCCCGGGCGGCGGACGGCAGCCCGCACCCGCTGGCGCAGTACCGCGGCCGGGTGCTGCTGATCGTCAACACCGCCTCGCGCTGCGGCTTCACCCCGCAATACGAGGACCTGGAGGCGCTGTGGCGGCGCCACCGCGAGGCCGGCCTCGTCGTGCTCGCCCTGCCCTGCAACCAGTTCGGCGCCCAGGAGCCCGGCGACGCCGAGGAGATCGCGCGGTTCTGCCGCCTCACCTACGAGGTCGGGTTCCCGGTCCTCGCCAAGGTGGCGGTGAACGGGCCCGGGGCCGACCCGCTGTTCGCGCATCTCAAGCGAGCCCGCCCCGGCCTGCTCGGGACCGAGGGCATCAAGTGGAACTTCACCAAGTTCCTAGTCGGCCGCGACGGCTGGGTGATCGGTCGCTACGCTCCGCGCACCCGCCCCCGCGAGCTCGATTCCGCCATCGCGGCGGCCTTGGCCGAGCCGGCGCCGGCCGGCTGAGTGGGAACCGAGGCGGGCTGGACGAGGGCAGCCTTGGAGCCAGAGTGATCCCTTCTTGAGCCGAGGCGAGCGGCGCTGTCCCCGCGCTCTCGTCGTTCGTCGGGTACGGGCCGACTCATACCAATGGCCCAGGATGCGGACGCATCACCATCGATCTGTCTCGAATTTTCTATGCCAAATCAGAGGCTTAGCGAAAAAATCGAGAAAGGAATCAAAGGTCGTTTTCCAACGACCGTTGGTATCAGTTGCACACCGGCATGGCCGTCCCTTGCGGATGAAACGGGGCGGCGGTCGTCTGCACCCGTTGCCCCGGTCGAAGGCGGCTCTCGGTGTGGCGCACCTCCCCTCTCCCGAGTGGGAGAGGGGCCGGGGGGGGGGGGGGGGGGGGTGGCTCGGACTCAGAATGAAACGCCGAATGTCGAGCTGTGCGGCTCGACCGTTGGTGCCTGATCCTGAGCCCGAGCCACCCTCACCCCTACCCCTCTCGGGAGAGGGGGATCCCGCGTTCAAAAATTACCCGTCAAGTCAGTCTCTTGAAGACAGTTTCCATTTAGACCACGACGAGGTCGTTGGCCGTCAGTGTCGGGTTGCCCGACAGCATCGCCAGCAGCGTGTCGCCACCGGTGGGCCCACCCGGTTTCCACCACAGGCTGCCGTTGCTCGTGCTGTAGAACAGGCCGGGTGACGGGGTGTTGCCCCTCATCATGGCGCCGGACGTCAGCGTCACCCCCGCGGCCGAAGCCGAATCGATCACGCCGGAGAGTCGGACCTCCAGCTTGTCAACGCCGGACGTGAAGTCGGTCAAGGTGTCGACCGAGGTCCCGCCGTCGCCCACGATCAGCACGAACGTGTCGGCCCCCGCCCCGCCGGTGAGGCGGTCGTAGCCCGCCCCGCCGATCAGCCGGTCGCTGCCGACGCCGCCGTCGAGAACGTCGCTTTTGGCGCCGCCCAGAAGCAGGTCGTCGCCGTCCTCGCCGAACAACTGGTCGGCCCCGGCAAGGCCCGACAGCGTGTCGTTGCCGGCCCCGCCGCGCACCGTGTCGGCGGCGGCGCTGCCCGAGAGGCTGTCCTCCTGGTCCGAGCCGATCAGGCCGGAGATGCGGCTGTAGCGGTCGCCGGCGGCGTCGCCGGTGTTGGCGGCGGCATTGCCGAGCTCGGCGGTGAGGCCGGTCAGGGCCGAGGCGTAGGACGCGGTGTTGAGCCCGTCGCCGCCGCTCAGCAGGTCGGCTCCGGCACCCCCGTCCAGCGTGTCGTCGCCGGCCTCGCCGAACAGCCGGTCGTTGCCGGCACTGCCGAACACGGTGTCCGTGCCGGTGCCGCCGTAGACGCGGTCGTCGCCCTCGTTGCCGTCGACTCGGTCGTCGTCGTCGTCGCCGAACAGCAGGTCGTTGCCGACCCCGCCGAGCACGGTGTCGTTGCCTCTGCCGCCGGAGCCGAAGTCGTCGCCCAGACCTCCGAGCACCGAGTCGTCGTCGTCGCCACCGTACAACTCGTCGTCGCCGGTATCGCCCTTGACGAGGTCATTGCCGCCTTCGCCGTCGAGCCGGTCCTTGCCCTCGCCTCCGAACATCGTGTCGCTGCCGATCCCGCTCCGGGCATGGTCGTTGCCGGCTCCGCCGATGAGGCGATCGTTTCCGGCCTCGCCGAACAGCAGGTCGTCGTCGGCGCCCCCGTCGAGGACGTCTTCACCGCCTCCGCCGTGGAGGGTGTCGTCGCCCGGCCCTCCGTTCAGCAGGTCGTTGCCGGCCTCTCCATCGTACTGGCGGACCGCGGCGGCATCCCTGCCCTGGACCGAGACGTTGAGCGTGTAGGTCCCGCCCGCCGGGATGCCGCCGACGAGGCTCCCGACCCCGATCATGTACTCGCCATCGATCGGCACCTCGAAAGACAACGCAGCATCATAAGTTCCGGTCGAGCCGGGGTCGTTCGCACCGTAACCGCCGAACGCGAGAAGATTACCGAGGGGGTCGAACAGGATCAGGCTGCTCAGGACGCTGGTCGCATCCGACGACCCCTTGTCGGCGCCGTCGATGTCAACGACGATCTTCGTGCCGCCGCTGACGTGGATCTTGTAGTATGCGTTGTTTCCGTCCCCCGTCGCGTTCACCGTCGTATGGGGATTGACCGTCGAATCGGCGATGTTCGGATCGTTGTCCAACGAGAACCGATCGGTGAGATCCAGCGCCGTGGCGGCCGAGGTGTTGCCGCTGCCCTGCGCCAGGGTCTGGACGGAGATCCCCATGCCGATGCCGATGGGCGGCGCGGTCCCGGCATCACCGAAGAGGACGTCGTCGCCCTCTCCACCCGACAGCGTATCGTCGTTGGCGCCGCCGATCAGGTAATCGTCGCCCTTTCCGCCGTTGAGCGTATCGTTCGTGACGTCTCCGACGTAGAAATCGCCCCCGTCGGTGCCGTTCGCCGTCACGGCGTTCACCATGTGGGCTTGCATCGTCATGGGAAGCGCCGAGGCGAATGTCGCAAAGCTCGGGAGCCAATGCCCGGACCCGATATCGGCGCCCAGTTCCGCCGCATAGGTCTCGGCGAAATCGACGATCCTGTCGTAGGCCCGGCCGAAGGTGATGACGCCCGTCTCCTGGAACAGCGCCCAGTACCCGTAGGCGGCCGTCAGGAGCAGGCCGGGAAAATGGCTGAAGCCGACTCGTCCGCTGGCGACATCGGCCGTCGTCTTTGCGATCAGCTCGTCCAGGCTCCCGTCCGAGGCGGAGGTGAGCATGCGATCGTAGGTCGTCTCGAATTTGGCGGTGTCGGTGACCCCCATCGCCACGTGCGAATACGCAGAGAGCCCCAGATTCGACCAGAAATTGTTGGTATTTGCGCCGAAATCGATCGATGTATAGGCATTTACCGGCTGGGCATCCTCGTTTTCAAGAAAAATATCTTTTGCTCTGTTGCTGATATCTGGTCGATTATTGCTTTTTCCCCATGTGTAGAGATTGGCCAAGAACCAGCGCGCGTCGGAATGCTGACCATAATCAGAGGAATTGGGAGCGAGTTCTTGCGCCTTGGTCAACAGGGCGCTGGCAAAGACGGTGGCGGCAGGATCGAGATTGTCGAAGCCGTGATCCTTGAGTTTCCGATCCAACTGCAGGAGCCATGCCCACCCGTACGGATCGTTCTGAAACCGCGTGATCTCTCCTTGCACGGCGTCCGGAGTGAACGTGCGTTCGACATAGGCCGCCAGACCGGCCTCGTCGCCGGCAGCTTCGAACCCCGAGATCACCGCGAGGTTCGAATGCACGCTGGAGTGCCAGTCGAAGGACCCGCTGAAGACCGGGCCGCTCTCGTACGGGTTGCTCTTCACGCCGACGTACAAACCTGCGTAATGCGCGTTCTGGGCGACCGCCTCTGCGTCGACATATCCGTCGAGGTAGAACTCCTTGGGATCGAATGAGATGGCGGCCATCCGTGATTGTCCTTCCGAATAGTTTGGCTGTGTCCTTCGTTCCGCAATCCGCGAGATCCAAATCTTCGACGAGAAAGATCGGATTGTCGGACGACGGATGAATGCTGGATTTTCTATCTTGACATGCCGACAGCTGGCACCGCCCGCCGCGGCGCGCCTCATCGATCGCAGCCTGGATTCGAGTCGATGCCGGACCATCCGGCGTGGATGGCGGGAGGCGACGCAGCGGCCGCGAGGCCAGAGAAGAACAGCGTCGTTCGTGAGAGCGGCCCGACGATGGGCAACCCGGTCGGCACGAGGCTCTCGCGCCAGTCGGACTTGCCGCTTACTGTTTCGGGCGGCATGTCATGTCGGGCCGGCGAACTGGTGACCCAGGGTTCCGGCTCGATGGATACAGCGTGTTCTTCAACCGACGAGGAGTCAACATTGTTGAACAAAAATTTCATGCTGCACTGCAATTATGCCTGCGAGCTGAGCAAGCTGACTGCTATCTAGCGCTTTTCGGGCCGCGATTGCCCAATCGTCGGACACGCACCGTGTGCGGAGCGCGAGACGATCGTCACGTTCGGAGACCAGAGTGACTCGTCAGGAGCCCGAACTCCCGCTGTCGGAGAAGCTAGCCCAGCGGATTCTCGACCTCGTGATCACGGGAGAGCTCCCGCCGGGGCGCAAGCTCTCCGAAGCCGAGTTCAGCGAACGGTACGACGTGTCGCGCAATACCCTGCGCGAGACGTTTCGGCTCCTGACCAAGGACGGATTGCTGCGGCACGAAGCCCATCGCGGGGTCTTCGTCAGCATCCCGACGACGGACATGATCCTCGACATCTACCGTGTGAGACGGATCGTCGAGTGCGGCTCCGTGCGGCAGGGGTGGCGGCAGCATCCGGCCGTGAGGGACATCCGCAGGGCGTACGAGAGGGCGCTCGCCTCGCAGGCCCAGGGAGACTGGCAGGCGGTCGGAAGCGCCAACATGGCCTATCATGCCGCCGTGGTCGATCTGTCGGATTGCGTCAGGCTGAGCGGTCTCTTCAAGCGGGTCTCCGCTGAACTGCGGCTCGCCTTCGGTGCCATCAGCGATCCGGAGCGCGTGCATGCGTCCTTCGTCGACATGAACGGGTCTATCCTCGCGCTCATCGAAGCCGGCGACATGGCGAAAGCGGCCGACGCCATGTCGACCTACCTCGATGCGTCCGAGAGAATGGTGCTGAAGCATTTTGCCTCGCAGCCTCCGGCGAGGACGTGATCGTCCGTGTCCGGCGACACCGGGACCATCGACCGGCGCAAACGCGGCGTGCGCGAGCGGACGCGCGCCGCTCGGACGGACCGGTGGCCGGGAACCGAACGGACCCCGGGTCCATTCCCTCCTCGACCGTAGACCCGCCAAGGAGGGGGCGATGACGACGATGCGGATTCCGATGGCGCTCGTGCTGGGCGCGCTCCTGAGCAGTGCGGCCCTGGCGCAGGCGGTGGACACGCCGCAGCGCAGCCGCGAGCAGGCCCCGAACATGCCCCCGGCCCACGAGACCGTGCCGGAGCGGGTGCGCCCGACCGATCCCGATGCCACCGGGACGACGAGGGGCGTCCTGCCGCCGGGCGAGGCCCCGAAGACCTCCGACGGCCTGCTGCGGCCGCAGAAGACCTCGACCGGCGAGTAGAGCCCGCTGTCAGGCGCTCGCCCGCGTGCCGGTTCCGAGTTGGCGCAGCCGGGCCTCGACCCAGTCGGCCTCCCGGCGCAGCAGCCGGGCGATCTCGCGCTGGCGGTCCTCGCGCAGGCGGCCCTCGATCGCGGCGATCGACAGGGCACCGACCGCCCGGCCGCCCTCGCCGCGGATCGCCACGCCGATGCCCCAGGAATCGGCCAGCAGCATCCCGGGATTGAGGGCGTAGCCCCGGGCCCTCGTTTCGCCCACCAGGGCCCGCAGTACCCCGCCGGCGTAGCGCGGGTAGTGCGCGGCGAGCACGTCGGCGTTGGCGGCGAGGATCTCGTCCACCTCCGTGTCCGGCAGGGCGGCGAGCAGCGCGAGGCTGCCGGCCCCGACCCCGAGCGGATGGCGGTCGCCGGCCTGGAGCGCGTGGACCCGGATCGGGTAGGCGCCGTCCTCCCGGTGCAGGCAGATCGCGTAGACGTCGCGGGCGACCGACAGGAAGGCGGTGTCGCCGGTCTCCTGGCTCAGCCGCACCAGGGCGCGCAGCGAGACCGGGTGCAGCCCGAACCGCGCGCTCGCCAGCGTGCCGAGCACGTAGATCTCCGGGCCGATGTGGTAGCGACGGGTCTCCGGCACCTGGTCGAGCAGCCCGGCCCGCACCAGGGCGGTGAGCATCCGGTGCACCGTCGGCTTGGCGAGGTCGGTCTGCGCCACCAGATCGGTGAGGCGCGCGCCCTGCGGCCCGGCCCGCCCGACGAGCAGCAGCAGCGTCGCGGCCCGGTCGATGCTCTGGGCGCCCGCCGCCTCGGCCGTGCTCTGGACCGCCTTCCGGGCCGAGATGCCGCGCGGATATTCCATATCGTGGACCTCTTGCGGCCGCCCAGGCCATGAGTCCCTAAGGGAAGACCCGTCCGCGCACGTTCGCGATTGACAGGCGGTTCCGTCGTTGTATCGATGGAGCGGTAAAACACAATGGTCCACCAAATGGACCACCATGGTCGAGGAAGCCCAGAGGGGGCCGGAAGGCTCTCCCTCTCTCGAACGGGCCGCGAGGTCCGCTCTTCAGGTCGAAGGGGCCGCGAGGCCCCGTTCAGGAGGTCCGTTCCAGCATGACCGTTTCCCGTCGCACCCTGCTCGCCGCCGGTTCGTCCGCCCTCGCGGGCGGGATCCTCGGGGCGCCGTGGGTCGCCCGCGCCCAGTCGGCCGAGTTCGTCTACAAGTTCGCCAACAACCTCGCCGACACGCATCCGCTCAACATCCGCGGGCGCGAGATGGCGGCGGCGATCAAGGCCGAGACCGGCGGCCGGGTCGAGATCCAGGTGTTCCCGTCGAGCCAGCTCGGCTCCGACACCGACACCCTGAGCCAGATCCGCTCCGGCGGCGTCGAGTTCTTCACCCTGTCGGGCCTGATCCTGTCGACCCTGGTGCCGGCGGCCTCGATCAACGGCATGGGCTTCGCCTTCCCGGATTACGACACGGTCTGGAAGGCGATGGACGGCGACCTCGGCGCCTACATCCGCGGCCAGATCGCCAAGGCCAACCTCGTGGCCATGGACAAGATCTGGGACAACGGCTTCCGCCAGACCACCTCGTCGACGAAGCCGATCACCGGCCCCGACGACCTCAAGGGCTTCAAGATCCGGGTGCCGCCCTCCCCGCTCTGGACCTCGATGTACCGGGCGTTCGACTCGGCCCCGACCTCGATCAACTTCAACGAGGTCTATTCCTCGCTGCAGACCCGGATCGTCGAGGGCCAGGAGAACCCGCTCGCCATCATCGCGACCGCGAAGCTGAACGAGGTGCAGAAGTACTGCTCGCTCACCAACCACATGTGGGACGGGTTCTGGTTCCTGGCCAACCGCCGCGCCTGGGAGCGGCTGCCGGCCGACCTGCGCACCGTCGTCGCCAAGCACATCAACGCCGCCGGCGTGAAGGAGCGCGAGGACGTCGCCAAGCTCAACGCCTCGCTGCAGCAGGAGCTCAGCGCCAAGGGGCTGGCCTTCAACCAGCCCGATCCGGCGCCGTTCCGCGAGAAGCTGCGCAAGGCCGGCTTCTACGGCGAGTGGAAGGGCCGCTACGGCGAGGAGGCCTTCGCGATCCTCGAGAAGAGCACCGGCAAGCTGGCCTGACCGACGAGGGGGGCGCCCGACCGGCGCCCCCGACCGGCCCGGCTCCGCCGCATCGGAGCCCATCGACACGGGAGACGAACATGGCGCGCGCGAGCATCGTGGGCTGGGCCCACACCCCCTTCGGCAAGCTGGAGGATCCGGACGTCGAGAGCCTGATGGCCCGGGTCTCCGGCGAGGCCCTGAGCCATGCCGGCCTCGGGGCCGAGCAGGTCGACGGCATCTATGTCGGGGTGATGAACAACGGCTTCTCGAAGCAGGGCTTCGAGGCGGCCCAGGTCGCGCTCGGCCTGCCCGAACTCGCCCACGTCCCGGCGATGCGCCTGGAGAACGCCTGCGCCACCGGCTCGGCCGCCCTCTACGCCGCCCTCGACTTCGTCGAGAGCGGCCGCGGCCGGGTCGCCCTGGTGGTCGGCGCGGAGAAGATGACCGCGACGCCGCTGGCCCAGACCAGCGACATCCTGCTCAGCGCCTCCTACCGCAAGGAGGAGGCCGACATCGACGGCGGCTTCGCCGGCGTGTTCGGGCGCATCGCCAACACCTACTTCCAGAAGTACGGCGACCGCAGCGAGGAGCTGGCCCGCATCGCCGCCAAGAACCACCGCAACGGCGTCGAGAACCCCTACGCCCAGATGCGGCGCGACTTCGGCTTCGAGTTCTGCAACCTCGTCTCCGACAAGAACCCCTACGTCGCGGCACCCCTGCGCCGGACCGACTGCTCGCTGATCTCGGACGGCGCCGCCGCGATCGTGGTCGCCGACGAGGAGGTCGCCGAGGGGCTCGCCCGCTCGATCGGCTTCCGCGCCCGGGCCCAGGCCAACGACATCCTGCCGCTGTCGCGGCGCGACCCCACCGCCTTCGCGGGCGCGCGTCTGGCCTGGGACAAGGCCAAGGCGGCGGCGGGCATCACCCTCGACGACCTCGACCTCGTCGAGACCCACGACTGCTTCACCGTCGCCGAGATGATCGAGTACGAGGCGATGGGCCTTGCCGAGCCGGGCCAGGGCTACCGGGTGGTGCGCGAGGGCATCACCCAGAAGGACGGCCGGCTGCCGGTCAATGCGTCGGGCGGCCTCAAGTCGAAGGGCCACCCGATCGGCGCCACCGGCGTGTCGATGCACGTCATGGCCTGCCTGCAGCTGATGAACGAGGCCGGCGGGATGCAGATCCCCGACGCCAGGCTCGCCGGCGTGTTCAACATGGGCGGCGCCGCGGTGGCGAACTTCGTGTCGATCCTGGAGCGCCGCCGGTGAGCGCGGCCGTCCATCCGAAGGGGGGCGTCGCCCCCTGCTCCCGGCGGGCGATGAACCTCGCCCACTGGGTGCGGCAGGCGGCCCGGCGCTTCCCCGGCGCGGTCGGCCTCGCCTGGGGCGACCGCGACTGGACCTGGGCCGAGATCGACGCCCGGGTCAACGCGATGGCGGCGGGGCTCGCCGAGCGCGGCGTCGCCAAGGGCGACCGGGTGCTGGTGCAGTCGAAGAACTGCAACCAGATGTTCGAGTCGCTGTTCGCCTGCCTGCGCCTCGGCGCGGTCTGGGTGCCGACGAACTTCCGCCAGACCCCCGGCGAGGTCGCCTACCTCGCCCAGGCGAGCGGCGCCTCGGCGATGATCTGCCACGCCGACTTCCCCGACCACGTCGCGGCGGTCCGCGAGGCGGTGCCGGATCTGCGCTTCGTGCTGGCGATCGGCCCGGCGGCGTTCGGCGAGGATTACGACGCGGTGGTGGCGGCTCATGCCGGCGCCGTCCCGCCGATGGCCGACGTCGAGTACGACGACCCGTGCTGGTTCTTCTTCACCTCCGGCACGACCGGGCGGCCGAAGGCGGCGGTGCTGACCCACGGCCACATGGCCTTCGTCGTCACCAACCACCTCTGCGACCTGATGCCGGGCACGACGCAAGCGGACGCCTCGCTCGTGGTGGCGCCGCTCTCGCACGGGGCCGGCATCCACCAGCTCACCCAGGTCGCCCGCGGAGCCAAGACCGTGCTGCTGACCAGCGACCGCTTCGACGCCGACGAGGCGTGGGGGCTGGTGGCGCGGCACCAGGTGACGAACCTGTTCACGGTGCCGACCATCGTGAAGATGCTGACCGAGCACCCCTCCGTCGACCGGCACGACCACTCGTCGCTGCGCCACGTCATCTATGCCGGCGCGCCGATGTACCGCGAGGACCAGAAACACGCCCTGCGCAAGCTCGGCAAGGTGCTGGTGCAGTATTTCGGGCTCGGCGAGGTCACCGGCAACATCACGGTCCTGCCCCCCGCCCTGCACGACCCGGAGGACGGCGGCAACACCAAGATCGGCACCTGCGGCTTCGAGCGGACGGGCATGCAGGTCTCGATCCAGGACGAGCACGGCCGCGAGGTCGGCCCGGACGAGACCGGCGAGATCTGCGTCTGCGGCCCGGCGGTGTTCGCCGGCTACTACGACAACCCCGAGGCCAACGCGAAGGCGTTTCGCGACGGCTGGTTCCGCACCGGCGATCTCGGTCACCTCGATGCGGAGGGCTTCCTCTACATCACCGGCCGCGCCTCGGACATGTACATCTCCGGCGGCTCGAACGTGTATCCGCGCGAGATCGAGGAGAAGGTGCTCAAGCACCCGGCGCTGGCCGAGGTCGCGATCCTCGGCGTGCCGGACAGGACCTGGGGCGAGGTCGGCGTCGCGGTCTGCGTGCTGCGTCCGGGCGAGACCGTCAACGAGCGCGAGCTGCTGACCTGGCTGGAGCCGCAGGTGTCCCGCTACAAGCTGCCCAAGCGGGTGTTCTTCTGGGACGAGCTGCCGAAATCGGCCTACGGCAAGATCACCAAGAAGTCGGTCCGGGCCGAGCTGGAGGCCCGCGGGCAGGTGCCGCTGGACCAGCCGGTGCCGGCCGCCGGCTGACGCGCCGCAGCACCCTCCCCCCTCTGCGGGGAGCTGCTCGGCGAAATGTCCGGCGACGAGACTGGCGCCGACTTCTCCTCTCCCCGCGGGCGGGGAGAGGGCTGTGCTCCCGTTCAGGGAGCGCAGCGAGCGCGATCCGCCAGGATCGTCGCGAGGGTGAGGGGGTGTTTCCGGAAGTGTCTCACTCGTCGACACCCCCTCACCCCCGCTCCGGCTTCGCCTGCGCTTGCCGTGTCCCCTGAACGGTGACACGGCCCTCTCCCCGCCCGCGGGGAGAGGGGAAAACCCGCGCCAGACATTCTCCCCCGAGGCTCCCCATGCGACCCCAGCCCACCCACGGCCAGCCCCGGGCGCGCACGCTCATCCATCCGGGCCGGTTCAACCCGGTGCGGATCCACAGCCAGCGGGCGCCGCGCGGGCGCCACGTCCGGCTGGCGCTCCAGCCGGGAACGAGCCTGTTCGACGGGCTGGTGCGGCCGCTGGCGGAGGCCGGGATCTTCCACGCCTCGACCACGATCCTCGGCGGCTGGTTCGAGTCGCTGCACTACTGCGTCGCCCCGCCCGACCCGACCGGGCAGGCGGTGATCGCCTACGGGCCGCCGATCCCGGCCGGCGAGACCTACATGGTCTTCGGCAACGCCACCCTCGGCAAGAGCATGGCCGGGCAGCCGCTGGTCCATTGCCACGCCACCATCCGGACTGAAGCCGGGCCGGTGAAGGGCGGGCACATCCTCACCGAGAGCTGCATCGTCGCCCGCCACCCGATCCCGGTCCTCGTCACCGCGCTCGACGGGTTCGAGCTGCGGCAGGCCTACGACCCCGAGACGAACATCCCGCTGCTGCAACCCTACCGCGAGAACCCCGATGAGTGAGGCACGCATCACGGTCGAGAGAGGCGCGATGGGCCGCGTCGCCTATGCCCGCATCGCCCCCAACGAGGATCTGGTCCAGGGCGTGGAGAAGCTCTGCCTCGCCGAGGGGTTTCGCAACGCCTTCGTGCGCGGCGCGCTCGGCAGCCTCGTCGATGCCTGCCTCGGCACGATCGACGGCCGCTACCAGCACGTCCGCGGCCCGGCGGTCGAGATCGTCAGCCTCGCGGGCGAGGTCCGGTCGACCCCCGACGGCTCGGTGCGGGCGGCGCTGACCGGCGTAGTCGCCGACCCGGAGGGCAACGTCCATGGCGGCCCGTTCGTCGCCGGCGCCAACACCATCTGCATGACCTTCGAGGTCACGCTGGAGGAGTGGCTGCCCGAGGCGGCCTCGGCCTGACGGATTAGACCGGACTGCCGCGACGTTACACTCTCGGGCTCCCCTGCGTCAGGGGAGCGAGGTGGGACGTCAGAATGGTATCGCCGGCAATCCTGATCCGCTCGCTCGTCCCGTTCACCCCCTACCCCTACGTCGGCGAGTCGACCGACTGCAACCTGTGCGGGTCAGGCGAGTCCGTGCTGGTGGCGGCGAGCGACCGGCGCCTCAAGCGGCTGCGCTCGGTCGCCTGCGCCTGCTGCGGGCTGATCCGCACCGACCCGATGCCGACCGCCGCCGAGCTCGCGGCGTACTACGCCGGCGGCTACCGGGCCGACTACCAGTTCGCCTTCGCGGGCGGGCCGCCGCGCCACCATCTCCGCCGGGCGGAGCGCGAGGCCGGCCGCCGCGCCGCTCTCCTCGCCCCGGTGCTGGCGCCCGGCGCCCGGGTGCTCGATTTCGGCTGCGGCTCCGGCGAGTTCCTGGCGGCGGCGCGGGCGCGCGGCTGCGAGGCGGTCGGCGTCGAGCCGGGGCGGGACTACGCCGACCACGCCCGCCGGCAGCACGGCGTCGCGGTGTTCGACGACCTTGACCACCCGCCCGTCGCGGCGGGCGGCTTCGACCTCGTCACGGCGCATCACGTCCTCGAACACCTGCGCGACCCGGCCGACGCGATGGCGCGGCTCGCCGGTCTGCTCGCCCCGGGCGGCCTGCTCCACGCCGCGGTGCCGGACATGGCCGCGACCGGCAAGCCGGCCCACGAGCGGTTCCACTTCGCCCACGTCCACGGCTTCGTGCGCGAGACCCTCGACCTCGCCGCGCGCCGGGCCGGGCTGGTGCCCCATGCCGGCTACGCGCGCGAAGGCACGGCGGCGGTCTACCGCCGCACCGACGCGCCCTGTCCGGTTCTGGCCAATCCCGGCCTCGCCGGGCGGCTGGCCGAGGCCCTGCGGCCGGTGGACCCGGCCGCGTGGCTGGTCTCCGGGGCGTGGCTCGCCCCGGCTGTCCACCGCAACGCCCGGGCGATCCGCGACATGGTGGCGCCGCGCCCGTCCTGACCCTCCTGCCGCTGGCACGCCTCGTGCGTCGTCCGGGGGATGACGGACGCCTTCCCCTTCCCCGCCGGCTATGCCCCGACCGAATCCGGCTCCGGCCCGGTGACGCTGCCGGCGCGGCCCGAGGCGCTCCGCCTCCGCGCCGACCAGACCGCGCTCATCGTGGTCGACATGCAGAACGCCTATGCGTCGCCGGGCGGCTATCTCGACCTGGCCGGGTTCGACATCGCGGGCGCGGCGACCGTGACCGCCAAGGTCGCGCAGGCGGCCGCGGCGGCGCGGGCGGCCGGCATCCCGGTGATCTACTTCCAGAACGGCTGGGACGCCGAGTACCGCGAGGCCGGCGGCCCCGGCTCGCCGAACTGGCACAAGTCCAACGCCCTCAAGACCATGCGGCGGCGGCCGGAACTGGCCGGCACGCTGCTCGCCAAGGGCTCGTGGGACTACGCCCTCGTCGAGGCCCTGACGCCGCAGCCGGGCGACCTCGTGGTGCCGAAACCGCGCTACAGCGGCTTCTTCAACACCGCCATCGACAGCCTGCTGCGCGCCCGCGGCATCCGCACCCTGGTCTTCACCGGGGTCGCCACCAACGTCTGCGTCGAATCCTCCCTGCGCGACGCCTTCCATCTCGAATATTTCGGGGTCGTGCTGGAGGACGCGACCCATCAGGCCGGCCCCGACTTCGCCCAGCGCGCGGCGCTCTACAACATCGAGACCTTCTTCGGCTGGGTCTCGACGGTGGCGGATTTCTGCGGCGCGGTCGGGCAGGTCCCGCCGCAGGAGGCGGGCTGAGCCGATCACGCCGCGTCGGTGAGCGCCCGCGAGTCGGCGCCGAGTCGCGCCAGAATCCGGTCGCGCCACGCCGCCACCGGGTCGTCCGCCTCCAGCAGGACCGTGCCGCTGACGGTGCGCGCCCACAGGAAGGCGCCGGCCACCGCGTAGTCGGCATAGAGCGGCGCCTCGCCGCCGAGGAAGGGCTGCGACTTCAGGGTGTGGCGCAGGGGCGAGAGCGTGCGCCGGAAGGTCGCGAGCTGCGCCTCGCGGTCGGGGCACACGGCCTCCAGCGGCTTGCCGAACCGCGCCTCGCGGCTCTGGCGGAAATAGTCCTGGTCCTCCGGGCGCAGATGGTCGTGGATGTCGGCGAGGAGCAGCGGCACCAGGGCCGGGTGCAGCACGCCGTCGGTCCACGCCTCGACGAACCGGGTGAGCGCCTGCCCGCCCGGCCCGCCGAACAGCGACGGCCGGTCGGGATAGGCCTCCTCCAGATAGGCGGCGATGCGGCCGGAATCGGCGATCGTCCGCTCGCCGTCGACCAGCACCGGCACCGTGCGGCTGCCCGAGAAGGCGAGCGCCCCGGTCTCGGTGAAGCGCCACGGCCGGCCCTCGAACGGCAGGTCCTTGTGCTCCAGCGCGAGGCGGATGCGCCAGCAGAACGGGCTGAAGCGGCGGTTCGCGTCGGCGCCGGCGAGTTCGTACAGGGTGCGGGTCATCGGGGCTCCGGCTCAGGTGAACGACAGGGTGATCGGCGCGAGGTCCAGGCCGTCGAGGGTCGCGGCCCAGGTCTCGCCGGGGGCGACCGGGCAGGCCCGGGTGAGCGTGCCGGTCGTGACGACGTCGCCGGCCTCGAGCCCGCGCCCGAACGGCGTCCCGGGAAGCCCGGCGGCGAGATGCGCCAGGGCGTTGAGCGGGCTGCCGAGCACGGCCTCGGCGGCGCCATGGTCGGCCACCGCGCCGTCGCGGGTCAGCGTCGCGGAGAAGCGGGCGAGCCGGTCGGCCCAGCCCGGCCCGTCGAGGGCAACCCAGGGCCCGCGATACAGGCGCCCGTGCAGGGCGAAGGCCGCCACGGTGTCGGGCGCGCGGAAGCGCCAGCCGGGATAGAGCGACTGCACCACCTCGAAGCCGAGGGCGACCCCGTCGAGGCAGGCGAGCAGCGCCTCGGCGCCGGCCCCCTCCGGCGGCGTGCGCGCGAGGCGGAACACGATCTCGGGCTCGATGCGCGGCTCGGCGAAGCCGGCGAGCGCGCAGGGGGTGCCGTCGAGGATCCGCAGGGTGGTGTCGTAGACCGGCCCCCAGACCGGGGCCCGCACGCCGTACTCGTCCCACATCCGCCGGTTGGTGAAGCCGATCTTCCAGCCGGCCGGCCGCTCGCCCCGGGCGGCGCGCGCCCGCATCACCGCCGCGGCGATCCGGTAGGCGCGCGGCAGGTCGAACTCCGGATCGCGCCCGGTGAAGGGCGCCAGCCCGGCGCCGGGCTCGGAGCCCGCACCGGCCGCGGCCAGGATCTCCCCGGCGACCGCATCGTCCGTCATCGTCCCTCCCCACCCGGAGGCGGCTCCGGCGCCGGGTCGTTGCCCGGCCGGTCCGAGGTATCCGGCATCGCGGGGGCCGGCAAGCGGACGGCCGCACCGGGGGACCTCGCCGCCGGCCCCGGGACCCCGCACCTCAATCCGCCGCAATCCGCCGCCATGATCGGTTCCGATTCGGTCGCGGTGCATGCAAAAGCGCCCGGCGGCGTCCGTTCGGCGAGAGTCGCATCGACGCCCCGGCGCGGATTTGATAACTCCGGGGACGATCCGATGCGGTCGGCCCGCCCTCCATCGTCAGGGGTCACGATGCTGTCGAACCTGTTCCGCCGCGACGGGGAGCCGAGCGCCGCCACGATGATGGGCGGCTTCGACCCGGTCTTCTATCTCGATGCCTATCCGGACGTGAGGGCGCACGGCTGCGACCCCCTCGACCACTACCTCTCGGTCGGCTGGAAGGAGGGGCGCGACCCCTCGGCCGAGTTCAGCACCCGCGGCTATCTCAGCGCCAATCCCGATGTCGCCAGAGCCCACATGAACCCGCTGGTCCACTTCCGCATCCACGGACTGCGCGAGCGGCGCAAGGGCTGGCAGAGGAGCGCCTGACCCGGCGCCATCGGCACCGCAAGCCCGCCCTCGGCGGGCTTTTTTGTTGCATCGCACTTGCTGCAACTGCGAAGACAGCCCATCTTCAGACCTCGGCACCGCCCAGGAAGCGATCGCTGCCCCGGCGGAGAAAAATCTTACGCGACAACGACTAAGCCGGTTCGCCATGGGCGAATCCGTCCGTCGGAGCCTCGCGCCGGCGGCCCTTCGCCGCCGGGGTGTGATCCGGCCGGGGCGGCGGACCCACGCGACCGTACTCGCTGAGCCAGGCCGGGCGGTCGACGCCCGGTTCCGCGTCTCCCAAGGGCCCGGCCCCAGTGCCGGCGCCGCCGTGCCTCGTCGATGGCGTCCCTCCGGCCCGGCCGGGGCGACCCGTGCGAGGACCGGCAGAAAGGTGCAGATCCATGCGCAGCAAGCTCCTTCCCGGCGTCATCGAGGCCACCCGGCTCACCGGGGCCGGCCGCCTCGGCGAGGCGGTCGCGGTGATCCAGCGCAACCTGCGCGGCGAGGCCGCGGCCGAACCCGCCGGGCAGGCCGGGGTTCTCGAACCGCCGACCCTCGACCTCGTGGCCGAGCGCGTCGCCGAGCCTGGGCCGCGGCCCGAGCCGCAGCCTGCTGCCGGCGAGGCCCCGCGCGAGCGCGGCGCGGCGGAGATGCCGTCCGGGTTCCCGTCCGGCCTGCCGGCAGGGGGATTTCCGCTGGGCGGCCTGCCGACCGGCGGCCTGCCGGCCGGGGGATTGTCGGGCCTGCCGGAGGGCCTGCGCGACCTCGCCCAGCGGTTCGGCCGCCCCCTCGGCCCGCTGCTCGACGGCCTGACCCCCGGCTCGTCCCCGGCGCCCGACCTCGGCATGGAGGAGCGCAGCTTCGCCGGCACCGCCGGTCAGCGCGGCTACAAGCTCTACGTGCCGGGCGGGTATCGCGGCCAGCCGGTGCCCCTCGTCGTGATGCTGCACGGCTGCACCCAGAACCCCGACGACTTCGCCGCCGGCACCGGCATGAACCGCATCGCCGAGGCCGAGACCTTCCTGGTCGCCTATCCGGCCCAGACCGCCGCGGCCAACCACGCCCGCTGCTGGAACTGGTTCAACACCGCCGACCAGGGCCGCGACCGCGGCGAGGCGGCGATCGTCGCCGGCCTGACCCGGGCGGTGATGGCGGAGTTCGCGATCGATCCCCGGCGGGTCTACGTCGCCGGGCTCTCGGCCGGAGGCGCGGCGGCGGCCAATCTCGGCGCCGCCTATCCCGACCTCTACGCGGCGGTCGGCGTCCATTCCGGCCTGTGCGCCGGGGCCGCCCACGACCTGCCCTCGGCCATGATGGCGATGCGCCAGGGCGCCGCCGCCGCACCCCAGGGCGGCGCCCTGGCCCCGACCATCGTGTTCCACGGCGCCCGCGACACCACGGTCCATCCCCGCAACGGCGCCCAGGTCATCGCGGCCGCCGCCGTGGTCGAGCTGCGCCGCGAGGCCGGGCAGGTCTCCGGCGGCCATTCCTGGCAGCGGACGATCTACCGCGACGCGCAAGGCCGTCCAGACTTCGAGCACTGGGTGATCGAGGGCAGCGGCCACGCCTGGTCGGGCGGCGACCCGGCCGGCAGCTACACCGACCCGCACGGGCCCGACGCCTCGCGGGAGATGTGGCGGTTCTTCGCCGAGCACCCAATGCCGCAGGGGTAACCTAAGCAGATTTCGCAGAAGTGGCCGCCGGTTCTGCGACAAAAATCTGCGACAAAACAATGAACTAAGCGGACGAAGCGTTGGCTTGCCAACGCAAGTCTGCTTAGCGGTACTGCGTCGGGTCGAGCCCGTGGCGGGTGAGCTTGTCGTAGAGCGTCTTGCGCGGGGTCCCGAGCGCCTCCGCCGCGAGGCGCACGTCGCCGCCGGCGGCGATCAGCTCCTCGCGGATCAGGGCGCGCTCGTGGCGGTCCATCTGCTCGGCGAGGCTCAGCGCCCGCGCGGTCCCGGCCGCCGGGGCCTCGATCTGGGCGAAGCCGAGGGCGTAGCGCTCGGCGAAGTGGCCGAGCTCGCGCACGTTGCCGGGCCAGTCGTGCCGGCGCAGGTGGTCGCGCACCGCCTGCGTCACCGCCGGCGCCTCGCGGTTGAACCGCTCCGCCGCCCGGGCGAGGAAGTGCTCGAACAGCAGCATCACGTCCTCCCGCCGCTCGCGCAGCGGCGGGATCGCCACCGAGACCACGTTGAGCCGGTAATACAGGTCGTCGCGGAACGTGCCCTGGGCCGCAGCCTGCTGCAGGTCGACCTTCGTCGCCGCCACCACCCGGATGTCGACCGGGCGGATCTCGTTGGTGCCGAGCGGTTCGACCGCCCGCTCCTGCAGAACCCGCAGGAACTTGACCTGGAGCCCGAGCGGCATGCTCTCGATCTCGTCGAGGAACAGCGTGCCGCGATGGGCGTGCTCGATCCGGCCGACCCGGCGCTTGAGCGCCCCCGTGAAGGCGCCGGCCTCGTGGCCGAACAGCTCGCTCTCGACCACGCTGTCGGGCATCGCGCCGCAATTGAGCGCGACGAAATGGCCCCGCGCCCGCCGGCTCCAGCGGTGCAGCGCGTTCGCCACCACCTCCTTGCCCGATCCGGTCTCGCCGAGCACCAGCACGTCGACGTCGGCCTGCGCGACGTCGCGCACGAGCTGGCGCAGGCGCACGACCTCCGGCGAGACGCCGAGGAAGGCCGGATCGTCGGCGAGCGCCGCGTCGAGGCTCGCCCGCAGCGCCCGGTTCTCGGTCACCAGCCGGCGCCGCTCCAGGGCGCGGCGCACCGAGCCGACGAGCTGGTCGGCCGGATAGGGCTTGGCGAGGAAGTCGTAGGCTCCCGCCCGCATCGCCCGCACCGCCATGCGGATGTCGCCGTGGCCGGTGATGAGGATGACCGGCAGGTCGGGATCGGCCTCCGCGATCGCCTCGAACAGCCCGATCCCGTCGAGGCCGGGCAGCCGCACGTCGGTGACGACGACGCCCGGCGGCGCCGCCAGGATCGCCCTGAGGGCGGGCTCGGCGCTGTCGAACGCCTCGACCGTGAAGCCGTCGAGTTCGAGGCTCTGCCGGTTGGCCCGGCGGACGTCCTCCTCGTCGTCGACGAAGATGATGCGATCGGGGTCGGTGCTCATCGGCGGCTCCCGGCCGGCGGCTGCGAGAACTTGTCGGGGAACGGGGCGGCGAGGTCGGGGGCGCGGGAGAGTTCGACGCGCATCAGCGCCCCGCCCTCCGGGGCGACGCCGACGGTGAGCGTGCCGCCGCTCTCCTCGACGATGCCGCGGGAGATGGCGAGCCCGAGGCCGAGGCCCTCGGGCTTGGTGGTGAAGAAGGCGTCGAACACCCGCGCCCGCTCCTCCTCGGGGATGCCCGGGCCGTTGTCGGCGACCTCGAGCGCCACCCGCTCGCCGGCCTCGGTCACAGAGAGCCGGACCCGGGGGGCCGGGTGGTTCGCCACCGCGTCGACGGCGTTCTGGAGCAGGTTGACCACGACCTGCTCCAGCCGCGGCCCCTCCCCGAGCACCGCCGGGACCGGGTCCGGCAGGCTCGGCGCCAGGACGACGCCGGCGGCGAGCGCCCGGGCCTCCACCACCTCGAGGCTGCCGCGGATCACCGCCGCGAGGTCGACCGGCTCGCGCCGGCCCGAGGCGCGCCGCGCGAAGCCCTTGAGCTGGCGCGTCAGCCCGGCGATGCGGTCGGTCAGGCGGCCGATGGCGGAAAAGTTCTCGCGCGCGTCGTCGAGGCGGCCGCGCTGCACCAGGATCGCGGTGTTGTCGGCATAGGAGCGGATCGCCGCCAGCGGCTGGTTGATCTCGTGCGCCATGCTGGCGGCGAACTGGCCGAGGGCGGCGAGGCGCGCCGCCTGGGCGAGCTCGTGGCCGAGGCGCTCGCGCTCGGCCTCCGCCCGCCGGCGCTCCTCGATCTCGGCGAGGAGCCGCCGGTTGGCGCCGGTGAGTTCGCGGGTGCGCTCGTCCACCCGCGCCTCCAGTTCCTCGCGCCGGGCCGCGGCCTCGGCAAAGCGCACGCTCACGCGCCGCCGGCGGTCGAGGACGATCGCGAGCCCGATGCCCGCCAGGCCGGTGACCAGGGCGGCGATGATCTGGGCCTGGACGCGCTCGCGCTCGAGGGCGGGCCCGGCCGGCGTCAGGGTGTGCAGGCGCCAGCCCGCCCCCGGCCCCACGCCGTCCGGCGAGACCGGGGCCTGCCGGTGCAGGAACAGCCGCGCCGGCACCGGGCCGGCGGAGACCCGGATCAGGCCCTCGTCGCCCTCGGCCGGGAAGAACGGCAGCGGCGAGAGCGGTGCGGCGCCGAATTCGAGGCTGTGGCGGATGCGCTGGCGCTCCTCGGGCGAGATCGGATCGAGGGCGGCGAAACGCCAGGCCGGGTCGCTCGCCACCAGCACGATGCCGCGGGGATCGGTGACGAACACCGATTCGCCCGCCGCCTGCCACGCCGCCTCGATGGTCTCGAACTCGATCTTGACCACGACGACGCCGGCGCCGCCCGGGGCCGGCACCCTCCTGGACAGGTAGAGGCCGGCCCGGCGGCTGGTGGTGCCGAGGGCGAACTGGGAGCCGCCTCCGGTCTCCAGCGCCTGTCGGAAGTACGGGCGGAAGGCGTAGTTGTTGCCCACGAAGCTCGTCGGCTCGCCGGAGTTGCTCGCCGCCACGGTCAGGCCGTTGCCCCGGATGACGTAGAGGGTGGCCGCTCCGGTCGCCGACGCGATCTCGGCGAGCCGCCGGTCGACCGCCCCGAGCAGGGCCGGATCGGGATCCGGTCCGACGGCCGCGGCGATCTGCGGATCGGTGGCGAGCGCCAGCGGCAGCGCGGCCTGCGCGCGCATCTCGGCCCGCAGCGCCGCGCCCTGGAGCGCGAGGGTGGCGTCGGCGGAGCGCACGAGGTCGGCGAGGGCGAACCGCGCCGCGACCCGCCCGGCCAGGAGCGCCGCCAGCCCGATCAGGACCAGCCCGGCGATCCACGGCAGCAGCCGCGGCCAGCCCGGCGGCGGCGCCCCCGGCCGCGTGCGGATTTCCGCACGGATTTTTTGGCCTTCGTGCGAAACCCCGGATGACGTCGCGGCGCCGGATTCGCCGGCGTCGGAAAAATTCTTCGTTTGACAGACAGTTAACGGAATTTTCGTTCCGATCGCCGGCTGGCACGCCGGTTGCCATTCCAGGCTCGTAACGCAGCCATGCCGCTTGAGCAGGGCTGCCAGCCGCGAGGCCAAGACCAAGCGCGACGGAGCCCGGGCCCCCGCCCGCGTCCCGAACCGCCGATCCTTCAACTCCACAGCCCAGGGAGAACGTCCGATGGCTGCCGTTCCTTCACCGCTCACCGCGCCCCACGCCCCCCCCGCCCCCAAGCCGATCTACCGGACCCTGTACTTCCAGGTCCTTGTCGCGGTCGCCATCGGCATCACGCTCGGGCACTTCTACCCCCAACTCGGCGCCGACATGAAGCCGCTCGGGGACGCCTTCATCAAGCTCGTCAAGATGATCATCGCGCCGGTGATCTTCCTCACGGTGGTGTCGGGCATCGCCGGCATGACCAACCTCGAGAAGGTCGGCCGGGTCGGCGGCAAGGCGCTGCTCTACTTCCTGACCTTCTCGACGCTGGCGCTGATCGTCGGCCTGATCGTGGCGAACCTCGTCCAGCCGGGCGCGGGCATGCACATCGATCCGAAGTCGCTCGATCCCAAGCAGATCGCGATGTACGCCGAGAAGGCGAAGACGCAGACGATCACCGACTTCCTGATGAACATCATCCCGTCGACCGCCGTGGGCGCGTTCTCGGGCGGTGAGATCCTCCAGGTCCTGTTCTTCTCGGTGCTGTTCGGCTTCGGCCTCGCCTTCCTGGGCGACCGCGGCAAGCCGGTCCTCGACTTCATCAAGATCCTGTCCGAGGCGATCTTCGGCGTCGTCCACATCATCATGAAGGTCGCCCCGATCGGCGCCTTCGGCGCGATGGCCTTCACCATCGGCAAGTACGGCATCGCCTCGCTCGCCAACCTCGCCTACCTCGTCGGCGCCTTCTACCTGACCTCGGCGATCTTCGTCTTCCTCATCCTCGGCGCGGTCGCGCGCTACAACGGCTTCTCGATCGTCAAGCTGATCCGCTACATCAAGGAGGAGCTGCTCCTCGTCCTCGGCACCTCGTCCTCCGAGTCGGCCCTGCCCTCGCTGCTCGAGAAGATGGAGCGTGCCGGCTGCTCGAAGCCCGTCGTCGGCCTCGTGGTCCCGACCGGCTACTCGTTCAACCTCGACGGCACCAACATCTACATGACGATGGCGGCGCTCTTCATCGCCCAGGCCACCGACACCCAGCTCGGCTACGGCGAGCAGGCCCTGCTGCTCCTCGTCGCGATGCTCTCCTCCAAGGGCGCGGCCGGCGTCACCGGCTCGGGCTTCATCACCCTGGCGGCGACCCTCGCGGTGGTCCCCTCCGTGCCGGTCGTCGGCATGGCGCTGATCCTCGGCATCGACCGCTTCATGTCGGAGTGCCGGGCGCTCACCAACTTCATCGGCAACGCGGTCGCCTGCATCGTGGTGGCGCGCTGGGAAGGCGAGTGCGACGACGCGCGGCTCAAGGCCGCCCTCGACGGCAGCCCGCTCCCCCTGGCCGACGAGCGGCTGCCGGCCCTCCAGCCGGCGGAGTAAGGCCGGCGTCACTCCCCGGATGCCGGACCTTGCTTGCGGCGCGCGACCCCCAGGTCGCGCGCCGTTCTCGTTCGGGGACGGCTGCCGCCGGCGGCCGAGCGAGCAGGGGAGCCGCGGCCCGTTAAGAAATCCTGCGGTTTCGTGCAGGCGGACGCGCCTCGTTAACAGTCCGGTAACCATGGCGCGTGCTTGATGGGGCTCGTTCACAACTCGTCAACCAACGTGACCAGCATCAGCCCCACCCGCCCCTCTCTTCCGCTGCGCGGCCGCTCCTTCCGGGCGCTCGTGCTCGCCCCGGAGATGCCCCTCGGCGACTGGTTCGCGAACCTGGACGCCCTGCTGGCCCGCTCCCCGACGCTGTTCGCCGAGCGCGCCGTCATCCTCGACCTCGCGGGGATGACGCCGGTGCCGGCGCCGCAGCCCGCCGCGGACGCCCCGGCGCCCGAGGCTCCGGCCGCGCCCGCGACCTCGTCCGAGGCGCAGGCCTCGCCCGAGGTGGAGACCTCGCCCGAGGTTCCCGCCGCTTCGACCCCGGTCGCGGCGTCCGCCGAGGCGGTTCCGGCCGAGCCGATGCCGCCTGCGGTCGAGGCACCCGAGGCGACCGCCCCGACGCAGGCCGGGCCGGACATCGGCGCCGTCCTCGCCGAGCTCGAGCGCCGCGGCATCCGCATCATGGGCATCGAGCGGGCCGACCCGTCCTGGCTCGTCCCCGGCCTGCCGCCGCTCCTCGCCGGCGGCCGTCCGGCCGACGCCACGACGGTTCCGGTGCCGCCGGCTCCGCCGGTGCCGGCGCCCGAGAAGCGCAAGCCGAGTTCCCTGGTGCTGGAGAGCCCGGTCCGCTCGGGCCAGTGCATCTACCACCCCGAGGGCGACGTGACGGTGATGGGCTCGGTCGCCTCGGGCGCCGAGATCCTCGCCGGCGGCTCGATCCACGTCTACGGCACCCTGCGCGGCCGGGCCATCGCCGGCGCCGGCGGCAATCCCCGCGCCCGGATCTACTGCCGGCGCTTCCAGCCGGAGCTGCTCGGCATCGACGGGCTGTTCCGCACCGCCGACACCACCGACCCGAAGCTGCGCGACAAGCCGGTCCAGGTCTGGCTCGAGAGCGACGCCCTGCGCATGGCGCCCCTCGACTAGAGCACGTCACGATCGCGCTGCAATCGCGAAGCTTCTCTAGGTCTTTGAGCTTGCCGCATTTTCTACGACGAACCGGTTTCCACTTCGTCGGAAAATGCTCCAGCCCACGGAATGCCTCCGGGCGGCCCCGCCCGGATCCACCTCACGCGACGACGATGCCCTTTCAGGGGAGCGACACGATGGCAAAGGTTCTGGTTGTGACATCGGGCAAGGGCGGCGTCGGCAAGACGACGACCACCGCCGCCCTCGGTGCGGCCCTCGCCCAGCAGGGGCAGAGCGTGTGCGTCGTCGATTTCGACGTCGGCCTGCGCAACCTCGACCTCGTCATGGGTGCCGAGCGCCGGGTGGTCTACGACCTCATCAACGTGGTCCAGGGCGACGCCAAGCTGCCGCAGGCCCTGATCCGCGACAAGCGCCTCGACGGCCTGTCGCTGCTGCCGGCCTCGCAGACCCGCGACAAGGACGCGCTGACCGATGCCGGCGTCGCCCGGGTGATGGACGAGCTTCGCGACAAGTTCGACTGGGTGATCTGCGACAGCCCCGCCGGCATCGAGCGCGGCGCGACGCTGGCCATGCGCCACGCCGACGTGGCGGTAGTGGTCTGCAACCCCGAGGTCTCCTCGGTGCGTGATTCCGACCGCATCATCGGCCTGCTCGATGCCAAGACCGCCCGCGCCGAGAAGGGCGAGGCGATGGAGAAGCACCTCATCCTGACCCGCTACGAGCCCGGCCGGGCCGAGCGCGGCGAGATGCTGCGGATCGACGACGTGCTCGAGATCCTGTCGATCCCGCTCCTCGCCGTCGTGCCCGAGAGCGAGGAGGTGCTGAAGGCCTCGAACGTCGGCAGCCCGGTCACCCTCAACAACCCGGCCTCGGCCCCGGCCCGCGCCTATGCCGACGCCGTGCGCCGGCTCAAGGGCGAGACCGTCGCGATGGTGATCCCGACCGAGCGCCGCTCGCTGATGTCCAAGCTGTTCCAGCGGAGGGCGGCATGAACCTTCTCGGCTTCCTCACCCGGCGCGGCTCGGCGCCGGTGGCGCGCGAGCGGCTGCAGATCCTGCTCGCCCACGAGCGCGCCGCCTTCGGCCGCTCCGACCTCGTCACGGTCCTGCGCAAGGAGATCCTGGCGGTGATCGCCAAGCACATGGCGATCGACGGCGAGAAAGTGAAGGTGACGATGGACCGGGGCGGCGACGTCTCGACCCTCGAGATCGACATCGAGCTTCCGACCACCCCGGCCACCCCCGCGCTCGCCACCGCATGAGCGCGACCGGAACGGCGTGACGGCCCGCCTGCGGTGACCCCGCAAGGCGGGCTTCGTCATGTCCGGGCCATCGCGCCGGACCTCCGGCCCGGCGCGTCGTCTCTATGCCGGTTGATGCCGCCCCTCCCGGATGGGTAAGGGAGAGCGGGACATGGCGGAGAGGCCGGTGGCGAGAACCTTCGGGCTGCGGGGCAGGGTCGCGCTCATCACGGGAGCCGGCAGCGGCATCGGCGCCGCCCTGGCGGCGGACCTCGCCGGACGCGGCGCCCGCCTCGCCCTCGTCGACCGCGACGCCGGCGGGCTCGACGCCGTGGCGGCGGCGCTCGCCGCCCGCGGCACCGACGTCAGCGCCCATCCCCTCGACGTCACCGACGCGGCCGGGCTCGCCGCCCTGCCGGACGCGGTACTGGCGCACCACGGCACCCTCGACTGCCTCGTCAACAATGCCGGCATCGCGCTCGCCGGCCGGGTCGAGGATCTGTCGCTGGAGGATGTCGAGGCCGTGATGGCGGTGAACTTCACCGCCGCGATGCGGCTGACCCACCATTGCCTGCCGATCCTGGCGGCGCGCCCGGCGGCGCAGATCGTCGCGGTGTCGAGCCTCTACGGCCTCGTCGCCCCCGCCGGCCAGAGCGCCTACGCGGCGAGCAAGTTCGCCCTGCGGGGGTTCTTCGAGGCCCTGCGCCACGAATACGCGGGCACCGGCCTCGGGGTCACCCTGGTCCATCCCGGCGGCGTCGCCACCGGCATCGCCCGCAACGCCCGCATCGGCGCCTGGGTCGACCCGGCGGCGGTCGAAACCGGCCGGGCGGCGTTCGAGCGCCACCTGCGCCTCGACCCGGCCGAGGCGGCGCGCCAGATCGCCCGCGGCATCGAGGCACGGGCGCCCCGCCTCGTCGTCGGCAAGGATGCGCGGCAGGTCGACCGGCTCCAGCGCCTGATGCCGGTGCGCTACTGGGCGATCCTCGCCCGGGCCATAGGAGACGTGTGAATGGCGACCCTGCGCGCCTATTTCGCCGACTGGATCATCCGCACCCAGGTCAAGCCGAAGCTCGCCCGGGCCCGCGACCCGATCGAGGTCCGCCGGGTGTTCGAGGCCGCGCGCCTGCCCGACCCGCCCGGCGTGCGCTTCACCGAAGGCCGCCTCGGCGGGGTCGCGGGCGAATGGGTCGAGGCCGCCTCCGGCGGCGGCGGGCCGCGCCTGCTCTACCTGCACGGCGGCGGCTTCATCGGCTGCTCGCCGCGCACCCACCGGCCGATCACCGGGGCGTTCGCCCGCCACGGCTTCCGGCTGTTCGTCCCCGATTACCGCCTCGCCCCCGAGCATCCGTTCCCCGCCGCCCTCGACGACGCCGCCGCCGCCTGGGCCGGCATGGCGGCCGAGGGGCCGGCCTTCGTCGCGGGCGATTCCGCCGGCGGCAACCTGTCCCTGGCGCTGATGCTGCGGGCGAAGGCCGAGGGGCTGCCGCTGCCGGCCGCCGCCGTGCTGTTCTCGCCGGCGACCGACATGCTCGGCACCGGCCCGTCGATGACCCGCAATGCCCGGCGCGACGCGATGTTCGACCCGTCCGGGATGGCGCCGCTGGTCGAGGCCTACCTCGCCGGCCACGACCCCGCCGACCCGCTGGTCTCGCCGCTCTACGGCGACCCCGCCGGGCTGCCGCCGCTGCTGTTCCACGTCGGCGAGCGCGAGGTGCTGCGCGACGATTCGGTGCGCTTCGCCGAGAAGGCCCGCGCCGCCGGCGTCCCGGTCACCCTGAAGCTGTGGCCGGTGGTGCCCCACGTCTGGCAGATGTCCGGGGCGTTCCTGCCCGAGGCCCGCCGCTCCCTCGCCGAGGCCGCCGCGTTCCTGCGCGACCACCGGCCCGGAGCCGCCCGGTGAGTCCCGAGCCCCTGGCGGTGGCGATCGTCGGAGCGGGATTCTCGGGCCTCGCCATGGCGATCCGCTGCCGCGAGGCCGGCATCGGCCCGCTGCGCATCCTCGAGAAGGCCGGCTCGGTCGGCGGGGTGTGGCGCGAGAACACCTATCCGGGCGCCGCCTGCGACATCCCGGGCCACCTGTACGCCCTGTCCTTCGCCCCGAAGGCCGACTGGTCGCGGCTCTACCCGACACAGCCCGAGATCGCCGCCTACCTGGAGGCGGTGGTCGAGCGGTTCGGCCTTCGCCCCCACCTGTCCCTCGACACCACCGTCACCGGCGCGGTCTGGGACGAGGCCCGCGCCCTGTGGCGGATCGAGACCGATCGCGGGCCGCTGCTGGCCCGGGCGGTGGTCTCGGCGGCCGGCGGCCTGCACCACCCGGCCCTGCCCGACATCCCCGGCCGCGGCAGCTTCGCCGGCCCCGCCTTCCACAGCGCCGCCTGGGACCACGGCGTGTCGCTCGCCGGCCGGCGGGTCGGGGTGATCGGCACCGGGGCGAGCGCGATCCAGATCGTGCCGGCGATCGCGCCCGAGGTCGCCAGCCTCACCCTGTTCCAGCGCTCGCCGCCCTGGGTGGTGCCGCGCAACGACCACGCCCTCGGGCCCCGAGTCGCCGCCGCGTTCCGGCGCTGGCCGCTCCTGCGCCGGGCGTTCCGCGGCCTGCTCTACGGGCAGCGCGAGATCCCGGCCGTGCTCGGCTTCACCCGCGGCTCCTTCGCCAACCGCATCGGCGAGTTCACCGCCCGGCGCCACTTGCGCGGGGCCATCGCCGACCCGGCCCTGCGGGAGAAGCTCACCCCGCGCTACCGCCTCGGCTGCAAGCGCGTGCTGGTCTCGGACGACTACTATCCCGCCCTCGCCCGATCGAACGTCGCGGTCGAGACCGGGACGATCCGGGCGATCACGCCGCGCGGCGTGGTCACGCAGGACGGGACCGAGCACGCCCTCGACGTGCTGGTCTACGCCACCGGGTTCGACCTCGCCGGCAGCGTCGCGCAGCTTCCGGTGACCGGGCGCGGCGGGCGGACCCTCGCCCGGGCCTGGGACGGCGGCATGGGCGCGCATCGCGGCATCGCGCTGTCGGGCTTCCCGAACTGGTTCTTCCTGCTCGGCCCCAATACCGGGCTCGGCCACAACTCGGTCGTGCTGATGATCGAGGCCCAGGTCGCCTACGTGATCGCCTGCCTGGAGCGGCTCGCCGCTTCGCCCGGCACCGCCCTGGAGCCGGCGCCGGAGGCCCAGGCGCGCTTCCTCGCCGAGCTGCACGCGGAACTCGCCGGCAGCGTATGGCAGCGGGGCGGCTGCGCGAGCTGGTACCAGGACGAGGGCGGGCGCAACGTCGCCCTGTGGCCCGGCACGGTGGCGAGCTACCGCCGCGCGGTGCGGTCCCCGGTCTGGGACGAGTACGTGACCGCGAAGTCCGAGTAGGTCGGGTGCCGCATCCACCCGGGATCAGTCGTCCAGGGCCATCGCTTCAGAGCGATTGCCCTGTATCCCGCTTGGCCTCAGGCGCCGGCAGTCACATCCGCTCACTTGGCTCTCGCTCCGCTCTGTGTTCGAGCGGACAAGCGTCCCCTCGAACCCGCTCCGCGGGGCGCTTTTCGCGCCCGCCATGCAGCGTCGCCCTGCGGGCGACCGCAGGACAATCGCTCTGAGGCGATGGCCCTGAGCGGTCGTCCTCCGACCGTTGACGCCTGCGGATGCCGGCCGTAAGTTCCTGCTTTGTTCGAGGTGCGGATGCGGCAGGACGGCGCGCAGATGGATCAGGCACCCTCCCGCAGGACCGCGCCGGACCGGGCGGGCATGGGCAGGACGGCGGGCAGGAATCCCGGCAAGACGCTGTTCTTCTTCGAGAAGCCGTCGGCGATGCGCCAGCTCCAGCGGTTCTTCCGCTCGCCGAGCACCGTCTGCGTCGCCGCTGAGGGCCACCTGCTCACCGCGCAGGAGCCCGGCGACGTGCGGCCCGAGTGGAAGCCCTGGCACTTCGACGCCCTGCCGATCGCCCTCGACACGATCCCGGTCGCCTGCGGCCAGGGCCGGTCGGGCCAGTCGCACGCGCCGAAGATCGCGGCGATCCGGCAGGCGCTCGCCGGGGTCGAGCGGGTCATCGTCGCCACCGATCCGGGCCGCGAGGGCTCGATGATCGCCTGGGAGGTGCTGGAGCATCTCGGCTATCGCGGGCGGATCGACCGGCTGCGCCTCGGCGCCCTCGACGAGGTGTCGATCCGGCGCGCCTTCGCCCAGATGGCGGCCGAGCCGGAATCCGGCGAGCGCGACTACGCCGCCTATCTCGAAGCCCTGTGCCGGCAGTACGAGGACTGGCATCTCGGCCTCAACGGCACCCGGGCGGTGTCGCTGCGGCTGCGCCCGCCGGCGTTCCGCGAGCCGTGGCGCTTCGGTGGCGTGCAGACCCCGACTCTCGCGCTCCTCGCCGACCTGGAGCGGCGCATCCGCGACTTCGTGCCCCGCGACTTCCACAAGGTCGCCCTGCCGGTGACGGTCGAGGACGGCGCCGAACTGGTGCTGTGGCATGCGCCCAAGGAGCGGATCTTCGACCCCGCCGAGGCCGAGGCGATCCGCGCCGCCGCCTGCTCCTGGCGCGGGCCGCTGGCGGTCGAGCAGAAGGACGTGCGCCGGGCGCCGCCGAAGCTGTTTTCCAAGGACACCCTGGCCCGGCGCTGCGCCAAGCGGTTCGGCTGGGACCCGCAGGTCACCGCCCGCCACGCCCAGGACCTCTACGACCGCGGCTTCCTCAGCTACCCGCGCACCGAATCCGAGCACCTGCCCGAGAGCCAGGCCCGCGACGCCGCGGCGGTGATCGCGGCGAGCGCCGCCGTTCTCGGCGCGTTGCCGGTCGCGGCGCCGGACGCCGACGAGGTGGTGATCCGGCGCGGGCCGCGCGGGCACTACGTCAAGGACCCGGGCGAGCACCATGCCATCGTCCCCCTGCGCAAGGCGCCCCGCCCCGGCGAGGTCGGGCCCGAGGCGTGGCGGCTGTGGGAACTGGTCGCCAAGGGCTTCCTCGCCGCGCACCTGCCGGACGGGATCGACGCCCGCACCACCGTCGCGGCCGAGGTGGCGACGCCGCTCGGCCCCAGACGGTTCGCCGTGTCGGGCAGCGTCGTGACGGTGCCGGGCTGGCGCGCCCTCTACGGCGCCGAGGCCGACGCCGACGCCGAGGCGGTGCCCGGCAAGGCCAGGCGCGACGACGAGCCCTCCGCCGGGCGCCTGCCGCCGGTGCGCGACGGCGCCGCGGCCGAGGGCGGCGAGGCGACGGTGGAGGTGTCGAAGACCGAGCCGCCGCGGCGCATCACCCGCGGGGAGATGCCGGTGGTGATGGGACGCCTGATCGATCAGGTCGAGGATCCGCAGATCCGCCGGGCGCTGGAGAACCCGGTCAACCCCAACGAACCAAAAGGCCTCGGCACCGCCGCGACCCGCGACGCGGTGCTGCCGAAGCTGGTCAAGAGCCACTACGTCGCCCTCCTCGGCGGCAAGGACCCGGCGATCGAGGTGACCGAGGTCGGGCTCGCCTTCATCGACGCGGTGCGGCGGGTTTTTCCGGCCTATGGCGACCCGGTCGGGCGGGCGGTGTTCGAATCGGAACTCGCCGAGATCGGCCGGGCGACCACGCGGGTGGAGGCGACGCGCCGCGCCGACGCCTTCCGCGCCCGCACCCGGGCCCGGGTCGAGGCGCTGATCGAGGCAGTGGCGGGTGCCGAGCGCCTCGCGGTGATCCCGGGCGCCCCGCCGCAGGCCGGCGGCGGCCCGCGCCGCGCGCCCACCGCCGCGATGGTCGGCTTCGCCACCTCGCTCGCCGCCCGCAAGGGCCTGCGCCTGCCGCGCGGCCTCAAGAGCGACGCGGCGATCTGCCGGGCGTTCCTCGACGAGCATGCCGGAGCGCGCGCCGCGGGCCCGCGGGAGCCCGCCCCGGACGGCGGAACCTCCGCCCGGTCACCGAGCCCGGCGATGCTGCGCTACGCCGCGTCCCTCGCCCGGCAGAAGAACCTGCCGGGGCTGCCGCCGGAGGTCGAGACCGATTTTGCCGCCTGCCGGCGCTTCCTCGACGCCCATGCCGGCCCGGCCGAGCCGGAGGGCAAGGCGGCACCGAAGCGGCCGGCCGGGCGGACGGACAAGCCGAAGCGAGCGCCCCGCGCCACGGCCGCCCCGCGCCCGCGACGCGGCCGGTCCGGTGCCGAGAACAGACCGCCGGCTTGATACGGTTTTTGAACGATCAGTTCAAAAGCCGTATCAGAAGCCCGCGCGGCGCCTGAGCGAAGCCGGTTTCTGCATCGCGAAGCGATCCCGCAGGGATCGCCGAGCGATCATTCAGAAACCGTATGAGACGATTCGGCGAGAGTCTTTTTGTCCTCCGGCCCCGTGACCCACGGGCGGTTTGATGGTTAAGACAGGCCGTTGACCAGCGCGCCGCGGCGACAGAGGCGGCGCCGATCAGGACCACGGCCGATGACCGACTTCCACCGCATCAAGCGACTGCCGCCCTACGTCTTCGAGCAGGTGAACCGGATCAAGGCCGCCGCCCGCGCCAACGGCGCCGACATCATCGATCTCGGCATGGGCAACCCGGACCTCGACGCGCCCCGCCACGTCATCGAGAAGCTGGTCGAGACCGCCGGCAAGCCGCGCACCGACCGCTACTCGGCCTCCAAGGGCATCGCCGGCCTGCGCCGGGCCCAGGCCGGCTACTACCAGCGCCGGTTCGGCGTGACACTCAACCCCGACACCCAGGTCGTGGCGACGCTCGGCTCGAAGGAGGGCTTCGCCAACATGGCCCAGGCGATCACCGCCCCGGGCGACGTGGTGCTGGTGCCCAACCCGAGCTACCCGATCCACGCCTTCGGCTTCCTGATGGCCGGTGGCGTGATCCGCTCGGTCCCGGCCGAGCCGACCCCGGCCTTCTTCCCGGCGGCCGAGCGGGCGATGCAGCACTCGATCCCCAAGCCCGTGGCGATGGTGGTGTGCTACCCGTCGAACCCGACCGCCTACGTCGCGTCGCTCGACTTCTACCGCGACCTCGTCGCCTTCGCGAAGAAGCACGACCTGATCCTGCTCTCCGACCTCGCCTATGCCGAGGTCTACTTCGACGATTCCAACCCGCCTCCCTCGGTGCTGCAGGTGCCCGGCGCGATCGACGTCACCGTCGAGTTCACCTCGCTGTCGAAGACCTTCTCGATGGCCGGCTGGCGGATGGGCTTCGCGGTCGGCAACGAGCGGCTCCTCGCGGCGCTGACCCGCGTGAAGTCCTACCTCGATTACGGCGCCTTCACGCCGATCCAGGTCGCCGCCACCGCGGCGCTGAACGGCCCGGAGGCCTGTATCCACGAGATGCGCGCGACCTATCGCCGGCGGCGCGACGCGATGGTCGACGCGTTCCAGAAGACCGGCTGGGACATCCCGATTCCCTCGGCCTCGATGTTCGCCTGGGTGCCGATCCCGGAGAAATTCAGGAGCCTCGGCAGCCTTGAATTCTCGAAGCTCCTGGTCGAGAAGGCCGACGTGGCGGTGGCGCCGGGCATCGGCTTCGGCGAGCACGGCGACGACTTCGTGCGCATCGCGCTGGTCGAGAACGAGCAGCGCATCCGGCAGGCGGCGCGCAACATCCGCCGCTTCTTCGACGGCGCCGACCGCACCCTGCACAACGTCGTGCCGATGCAGAAGGCGGTGTGAGTCGGATTTCGGATATTCGTTCCGAGGTCCGTATCGCGGGTCCGCGCGGTGGAGCCGGAGGCTCCACACGCATGTGCGCAGCCGGTTTCCGCATCGCGAAGCGATCCCGCAGCAATCGCCGAGCGATCAATCGGAAGCCGTATGATCCGCCGGTCTGTGGCGGTGGGGAGACACCGGAGGATGAAAGCCCGGGCGGCGGAAGGCGCCGCCGGGGCCCGGCTTGATCCCCCTGCCCGCTTGGGGCCAGGGTTGCGGCCACGCTCACGCTTCAACCCAGGTCATCCATGCGTCGCCCGATGAAGGCCGCCCTCCTCGCCGTGACGGTTCTCGTCCCGGCCGCCTGCGCGCCGAACCCGATCATCGCCCGCGATCCGATTCCGGCCCCGGGCCCGGACCAGGCCTATCGCTGCCGCTCGCGGCCGATCGTGCTCAACCTCTACGATACGGGCTGCGAGCCGGTGCTGCGCGAGCAGGACGTGGTGGTGCGCAGCAAGGGCTGATACGCTTTTCGGACGATCAGTTCCGAAAATCGTATCACCAGCCCGCGCGGCGTCTGAGCGAAGCCGAAATCCGCATCGCGAAGCGATCAGTCGGATTTCGTATGACCCCACTCACCGAGCCGCCGCGTCAACCGGCCGGATACCAGACCGCGAGGATCCCGGGGCGCTTGGACGCCCCCGGTCGAACCATCGCCGTCCCCCGCGCGTTTCCAGGACCTGCCTCCCCGGCTCCGGAATCCTGCGCGTGTCCCGTTCGCTTCTCCTGTCCCTCGCCGTCGCCGCCTCTGGGCTCGGCGCAGGTGCCGCCTCGGCCCAGCCGGCGCCGCTCTCGGTGCGCGTCCGCCCCGAGCCTCCCGTCTACCAGGACGTGTATTCCCGTGCCGCGGCCTTCGGTCCGGTCGTGGTCGACGCCGGTCCCGGCTTCGGGCCGGGCGTGCCCCTGCGCGCGATCCCGATCGCGGCGGTCACCAACGGCGCCGCCTTCGGCCCGACAGGCTACGGATACTACGAGGATGCGGTGAGCGAGGGACCGCTCAACCGCCGGCTGCCACCCCGCCACTATTACCTCGGCGCGTTCCCGCGCTGACCGACAGGGACCCTCCGCATGCGCGCGTCATTCGTCGCCGCCGGCCTGCTCGCCGGCTTCCTCGGCCTCGGTGTCGTCGGCCCGGCCGCGGCCCAGAGCGTCGGCTACGTCACCGGCTTTCCCGGCAAGGACCCTGCCGACGACGACGGTATCGGCTGGGGACCCGCCTACCGGCCCGAGACGAGCTTCTCGCAGCCCGGCGTTCCGCCGACCCCGGGCGATTTCGCCGGCTCGGCCTACCGGGCCCGCACCGGGCGGGGGCCGTATGACGGCATCCAGGCTCCGATCCGTCCGATCCGCGGCATCGCCGATCCCTATGGCGGCTATGCCGCGACCGATCCCTACGGCCAGGGTTTCGCCCCGCCGCCGCGGCGGTCGCGGGCGATGATGAAGGCGCAGCGCCGCGCCTACGAGCGCCGCCACGCCATCCGCTGACGGGTCAGCGCCCGCAGGCCGGAGCGTAGCCGGCATAGACCACCCGCACCGGCTTGCCGCAGGGCGCCGGTGCCGGGGCGGCCCGGGCGACGCTTGGGGCGGCGGGCGCCGCGACCGGACGGGCGGCTCCGGAGGCTCCGCCGGCCGCCTTGACCACCAGCGGGGTGGCGGCGAGCGAGGTCAGCGCGGCCGCAGCCACGACGGCGAACCGGAAGTTCACGGCAAGTCTCCTGAAGTCTTCGGCTGCTCTCGTGCTGCAGCATGATCGTCATATGCCCGACAACGAGCGTGGCCGTGGTGCGGTTCCGCACCGGTCCGCGGGAGGCGGCGGCCGGCGGCGTGCTTGACTTGCGCCATCCCGCGTTCCAACGCTCCGGCGCCTTTCCGCCCCGATCCGTGACAAGCATGACCGACACCGCCGATCTCCAGCCCGCGCGCTCGTTCCAGGGCCTGATCCTGACCCTTCAGCGCTTCTGGGCGGCGCAAGGATGCGTGATCCTCCAGCCCTACGACATGGAGGTTGGTGCCGGCACGTTCCATCCGGCCACCACCCTACGGGCGCTGGGCCCGAAGCCCTGGAAGGCCGCCTACGTGCAGCCCTCGCGGCGGCCGAAGGACGGGCGCTACGGCGAGAACCCGAACCGGCTCCAGCACTATTACCAGTTCCAGGTCATCCTGAAGCCGAACCCGCCGAACCTCCAGGACCTCTACCTCGCCTCCCTCAGGGCGATCGGGGTCGATCTCGGGCTGCACGACATCCGCTTCGTCGAGGACGACTGGGAGAGCCCGACGCTCGGCGCCTGGGGGCTCGGCTGGGAGTGCTGGTGCGACGGGATGGAGGTGAGCCAGTTCACCTATTTCCAGCAGGTCGCGGGCTTCGAGTGCGCTCCCGTCGCGGGCGAGCTGACCTACGGGCTGGAACGCCTCGCGATGTACGTCCAGGGGGTCGAGAACGTCTACGACCTCAACTTCAACGGTGGCGAGGGCGCCGACACGGTCACCTACGGCGACGTCTTCCTGCAGGCCGAGCAGGAATACTCGCGCCACAACTTCGAGGCCGCCGACACCGAGATGCTGTTCCGGCACTTCCGCGACGCGGAGTCGGCCTGCCGCCGCTACCTCGACGCCGGCGAGCCCGCGGGCGGCGAGGGCCGGCACCGGATGGCGCAGCCGGCCTACGACCAGTGCATCAAGGCGAGCCACGTCTTCAACCTGCTCGACGCCCGCGGGGTGATCTCGGTCACCGAGCGCCAGAGCTACATCCTGCGGGTGCGCGAACTCGCCAAGGCCTGCGGCGCGGCATGGCTGCGCACCGCCGGCGGCGGCGCAGCGTAAAGCTCGGCGTTACCTCGACGCCGGCCGGGCGCCTCCTTACACTGGGTCAGTCCCGCGCGCAGACGCGGGCGCCAGACCAGGAGGACGCCCATGAGACCCGTCATCGCGCTCGCCGTCGCGGCCGGCTGCCTTGCCGCGCCATTCGCCGCCCCGATCGCCGCCGCCCAGGAGATCCCGGTCTCGCGCTGGGGCGCCGACGACGAGATCGGCGCCGCCAACCACCTGTCGCCGGCCAAGGTGCAGGAGGCGGTCAGGCTCGTCACCACCGGCAAGACCTACGCCCTGGGCATCCCGGTCGACCGCGGCACCCCGGCGTTTCCGCCGCGCAACATCGCCGTGACCGTGATGGCGCCCAACCAGCCCGAGGGCGTCACCTTCGGGTCGAACAAGATGAGCTACCTCGACGACATGGTGACCGGCTGGCTCGGCGTTGGCACCCAGATCGACGGGCTGGCCCATCTCGGCACCGATTCGACCTTCTACAACCGCAACAAGATGAAGGACATCTTCGACACGACCGGCGTGAAGAAGCTCGGCGCCCACAAGATCCCGCCGATCGTCACCCGCGGCGTGCTCCTCGACGTCGCCAAGGCCAAGGGCAAGGACCGGCTGATGGAGGGCGACCTCGTCACCGTCGACGACATCAAGGCGGCCGAGAAGGCGGCCGGAATCAGCCCCGGCAAGGGCGACGTGGTGGTGCTGCACACCGGCTGGCTGTCGATGCTCGGCGAGGACGCCAAGCGGTTCGGGGCCGGCGAGCCCGGCATCGACGCCGAGGGCGCGCGCTACCTTGCCGGCAAGGACGTGGTCGCGGTCGGGGCCGACACCTGGGGCATCGAGGCGGTGCCGTTCAAGTCCGACCGGGTCTGGGAGGGCCACCAGATCCTGCTCGCCCAGAACGGCATCTACATCCTGGAAACCCTCGACACCCGCGCCCTGGTCAAGGACGGGGTGAGCGAGTTCCTGTTCGTCCTCGGGGCGCCGCGCTACACCGGGTCGATCCAGGCGATCATCAACCCGGTGGCGATCCGCTGAGCCGCGGCACCCGCCTCGTCTCCGGCCGGGCCATCCCGGCCGGCGGCCCTCAGGCGAAGCGCTGCGAGATCTCCCGCAGCTTGCGCGTGGACTGGTCGACCTGCTCGGTCGCGGTCGCGATCGTCCCCATGCTGGTGGCGATCGCCGAGGCGCCCTGCGACACGGTCTGCATCGACACCGACATCTCGCGCGTCACCACGGACTGCTCCTCGACCGCCGCCGCGATCGCCGCCGAGACGCTGCGCAGCGTCTGGATCGTCTCGTGGATCGAGCCGATCGCGGTGACGGCCTCCTGCGTCGCGCTCTGGGTGGCGCCGATCTGCTGGCGGATCTGCTCCGTCGCCTTGGTGGTCTGCTCGGCCAGTTGCTTGACCTCCTGGGCGACGACCGCGAAGCCCTTGCCAGCCTCGCCGGCGCGGGCCGCCTCGATGGTGGCGTTGAGCGCCAGCAGGTTGGTCTGGCTCGCGATTCCCTGGATCAGCGCCACCACCTCGCCGATCTGGGTCGCCTGGGTGCTGAGCCCGGCGACGATGCCGATGGCGGTGCGGGCCTCGACCACGGCCTTCTCGGCGACGTCGGAGGCATGGGTGACCTGCTGGCTGATCTCGCCGACGGAGGCCGACAGCTCCTCGGCGCCCGAGGCGACCGCCTGGATGCTCATCGAGATCTGACCGGTGGTGGCGGCGGCCTCGGTGGTCTGCGTGGTGACGTTCTGCACCGTCTCGGCGATCGCCGCGAGGTCGAGCCGGATCTCCTCCTGCGCCTTCGAGCGCCGCTGGCGCGCCTCGACGTCGCCGGTGATGTCGACGGCGAACTTCACGACCTTGATGGTGCGGCCATGGGCGTCGAGGATCGGGTTGTAGCTGCCCTGGATCCAGATCTCGGATCCGTTCTTGGCGATCCGCTTGAATTCCGCCGCCTTGAACTCGCCCCGTCCCAGGGCTTCCCAGAACTGCCGGTACTCGGTGCCGGCCCGCTCGCCGGCCTCCACGAACATCGAGTGATGCTTGCCCTGGATGTCCTGAAGCGTGTAGCCGAGCGTGGTCAGGAAATTCGCGTTGGCCGTGAGGATCGTCCCGCCTCGATCGAACTCGATGATCGCCTGAGACCGGTCGAGGGCGTTGATCTTGCCCGCAAGGTCCTTGGAGCGCTTGAACATACCGGTGCCCTCGATGATGCCGCTGTCTTGGAACCCGCGGGGATCCGGTGCGAACTGATTCCGCAGCGGTCGCATCGGATGAAAGGATAGGACTACATTCACGACCCGTCCCGCTATAGACCGATGTAATGCGCGCGATTTAAAATACCGTGAAGCGTCTGACGTAGAGAAAATCAACATCCGGTTGCATCGTCGTATATGAAACACGTACTCCGGGCAGGCCTGCGGGCCGGGCCCCGGCTCGCGCCCGCTCCCGCGGCCCGTGCCCGACCGGTCGCAGCGAGGCGCATCGGAGACGGCCGGACGCCTCGACACCCTCGGCGCGGCCTCCTAAACCCGCCCCAGCCGACGCCGCGCGCGCCACGATCCCGATCATCCCCTCCCCCGGAGGGCACCAGGCTGTCCGATGCCCGATCTGCTGCTCGAACTCTTCTCCGAGGAAATCCCGGCCCGCATGCAGCGCCGTGCCGCCGAGGACCTGCGCAAGCTCGTCACCGACGCCCTGGTCGAGCGCGGCTTCCTGTACGAGGGCGCCCGCGCCTTCGCGACCCCGCGCCGCCTCGCGCTCCACGTCGCCGGCCTGCCGGCGCGCGGGCAGGACGTGCGCGAGGAGCGCAAGGGGCCTCGCGTCGGCGCCCCCGACGCGGCGGTCCAGGGCTTCCTCAAGGGCGCCGGCCTTGCCGGCCTCGATCAGGCCAGGGTCGTCTCGGACCCGAAGAAGGGCGAGTTCTACGTCGCGGTGATCGAGCGGCCCGGCCGCGACACCCTCGACGTGCTGGCCGAGATCCTGCCGGCGATCGTCCGCGGCTTCCCGTGGCCGAAATCGATGCGCTGGGGCGCCGCCTCGGCGGAGCCGGGCGCCCTGCGCTGGGTGCGGCCGCTGCACGGCATCGTGGCGAGCTTCGGCCCCGAGACCGAGACGCCGGAGCGGGTCCCGTTCGCCGTCGACGGGATCGAGGCCGGCTTCGTCACCCACGGCCACCGCTTCCTGGCGCCCGGGCCGATCGAGGTGCGCCGCTTCGCCGACTACCTGCCGGCGCTGGAGCGGGCGAAGGTCGTCCTCGACGCCGACCGGCGCAAGGACATCATCCTGCACGACGCCCGCGACCTCGCCTTCGCCCGCGGGCTCGAACTGGTCGAGGACGACGGCCTGCTGGAGGAGGTCGCCGGCCTCGTCGAGTGGCCGGTGACCCTGATCGGGAGCTTCGAGGAGCGGTTCCTGGCGATCCCCCCGGAGGTGATCCGCGCCACCATCCGGGCCAACCAGAAGTGCTTCGTGCTGCGCGCGCCCTCCTCCGACGGCCGCGAGCGGCTCGCCAACGCCTTCGTGCTGGTCTCGAACCTCGTCGCCTCGGACGGCGGCGCCGCGATCGTCGCCGGCAACGAGCGGGTGGTGCGGGCGCGCCTGTCGGACGCCGCCTTCTTCTGGGACACCGACCGCAAGGTGCCGCTGGCCGACCGGCTGCCGAAGCTCGAGAGCATCGTCTTCCACGAGAAGCTCGGGACGCAGTACGCCCGCGTCGAGCGCATCGCCGCCCTCGCCCGCGCCCTCGCGCCGGTGGTCGGGGCGGACGCCGATCGCGCCGAGCGTGCCGCCCGGCTCGCCAAGGCCGACCTCGTCACCGAGATGGTCGGCGAGTTCCCCGAGTTGCAGGGCCTGATGGGCCGGTACTACGCCGCCGAGCAGGGCGAGCCGCCGGAGGTCTGCGCGGCGATCGAGGAGCACTACAAGCCGCTCGGCCCGGGCGACCGGGTGCCGACCGCGCCGGTCTCGGTCGCGGTGGCGCTCGCCGACAAGCTCGACACGCTGGCGGGCTTCTGGGCGATCGACGAGAAGCCGACGGGGAGCAAGGATCCGTATGCCCTGCGGCGGGCGGCGCTCGGGGTGATCCGGCTGGTGCTGACCAACGGGATCCGGCTTCCCCTGCTGCCGCGCTTCGCCGAGGCGCTCGGCGCCCATGCGGCGGCGTCCGGCGCGGGTGCCGGCCCGGACCTCCTTGCCTTCCTCGCCGACCGGCTGAAGGTGCATCTGCGCGAGCAGGGCGCCCGCCACGACCTCATCGACGCGGTCTTCGCCCTGCCGGGCCAGGACGACCTGCTGATGGTGGTGCGCCGGGTCGAGGCGCTCGGGCGCTTCCTCGACGGCGAGGACGGCCGCAACCTGCTTGCCGGCACCCGGCGGGCGGCCAACATCCTGCGGATCGAGGAGAAGAAGGACGGCCGCGCCTACGACGCCGCGCCGGACCCGGCCCTGTTCGCCCTGGCGGAGGAACGCGCCCTCGCGGCCGCCCTCGACACGGCCCGCGCCGAGGCGGGGCGCGCGGTGGCGGGCGAGGACTTCGAGGGCGCGATGCGGGCGCTGTCGGTGCTGCGGGCGCCGGTCGATGCGTTCTTCGACAAGGTCACGGTCAACGCCGACGACCCGGCCCTGCGCGCCAACCGCCTCGCCCTGCTGAACGCCCTGCGCGCCGCGACGCGGGAGGTCGCCGACTTCTCGCGGATCGAGGGCTGACGCGGCAGCCGGTCGGCGGGAACGGCCGGCGGCGCGCGGGCTCATGATGCGGCATCCGGACGTAATCCTCCGGATACCGTGTCAGGCGGTGCGCGACCGCTCGACCGACGCTGCGACCCGCGGATCGTCCGGCCGCACGGGCTCGGGGTGCGGCACTGGCGGGAATAGGTCGCCGAGGCCGTGGGCCACGCCGTTCAGGACCGGATCGTAGCCCGTCCGGAAGCTGCGCAGGGGTTTCACGGCGACCCGGAGGCCGCTCGTGGTCGGTCGGTGGTGCGGGGGCATGGGAGCCATCCTGGCCCGTTGTCGAGACCGGTCAACGTCGCAGCGCACCATCCGTTGCACCCGCCGGGCGGCACCGGGCCGGTTATCCCCGGCTTCCCCGATTGTCCCCGGGAACCGCGGGGCCGGGCCGGTGCCGGACCGGCGGCCCGGCCGGATGGGGCCACCGCACGAGCAGCGACGCCAGAACGAAGACCGCCGCAGGACCGAAGCTGAGCAGGTAGAGCATCGCCCCCAACCCGCTTCGTCGCCTTCCGGTTGCACGGCCGGCACCCGCAATCCGTCGGCCGGGTGACGGCTCGGCGCGCTTCGGCCATGCCGGGCGGCTATGATCCGGTTCCGGTCAGGGGATGGAGTCTGTCGTGCGGATTGGTCGGTCGCTTCTCGTGCTCGCGGCTCTCATGGCGTGCCTGCCCGCGCGCGCCGCGCCGGACCTGTCCCGGGACGTCCTGTGGGTGGCGCTGCAGGGCTGCCTCCTCAACAAGCGGACGACCGGCCGTGCCTTCCCGTGCCTGTCGGTCGATCCCGGTGACCGCGACCGGCCCGGAACGGCGGTGCTGCGGGCGCCCGGCGAGCCGACGCATCTCGTCGTGATGCCCACCGCCGACGTGGTCGGGGTCGAGGCGCCGGACCTGCAGACGCCGAAGGGCGCGGTCTACTGGCGGGCGGCGCTGGCGGCCCGGCGCGAGGTGTCGGCGGCGATCAGGGGCGGGCGCCCGCTCGACGAGATCGGCCTCGCGGTCAATTCGTCGGGCGGGCGCAGCCAGGACCAGTTGCACATCCACGTCGATTGCGTGCGGGCGAGCGTTCTGGCCGAGTTGCGGCAACGCGCCGGCATCGTCCTGCCGGGAACCTGGACGGGGATCCCGCTGCCGGTCGGAGAGCGGCGCTGGCGCCGGTTCCTGGCGATGCGGATCTCCCTGGCCCAGGCCGAGGCGTTCAACCCGTTCGAGGCCGCGACGCGGCTTCCGGGCGCCGGACGGAAGCCGGCCGGGCCGGACCTGACCCAGGTCAGCCTCGCTATGGTGAGCACGCCGCCGGGCGATCCGCATCCGGGCTACATCGTGCTGGCGCACCGCTCGCCGACCAGCCACGCCGAAACGCTGCTCGACCATCGCTGCGCCGCGCCGGTGCGCTGATCGGTCGGCGGTGCGCGAACGGAACGAAGGCGGCGTTGGGAAATTACTCCCCCGGAGCATCTTCCCGGGCCTCGGGCGGGGCGGGTGCACCGTCCTGCATCGGAGCTTTTCCACCATGCATCGTCGCGATTTCGTCGTCAGAATGCTGTCCGCCACCGCCGCCCTCGCGGTGACCCGGACCGCCGTCGCGCAGCCGGTGCCCGCCGGCGCGATGCCGACCGCCGCCTATCTCGCCATGGCCACCAAGGGCGGCCTGTTCCTCGAGAACACCGCCCGCGACGCCTTTGCCAAGACCAGCAACCCGCGGGTGAAGAAGTTCGCCCGGGCCGAGGTGACCGAGCAGGTCGCCCTCGCCAACAAGATCGATGCGGCGACCGGCGGCGTGGTCCCGGTGCCGATGGCCGGCGGCGCGCCCGGGCCGGGCGGCGTCGTCGGCGGCCTCGTGGCGGCGCCGTTCGCCATCGCGGGCGGTGCGGTCGGAGCCGCGACCGGGGTGGTCGGCGGCGTCCTCGGCGCTCTCGGCGGCGGGGGTGGTCCGGGTGGGATGACCACCGACGAGCAGAAGGCGCAAATCCAGGCGCAGCTCGCCGGGCTTCAGCCCGGCCCACAATACGACGCGACCTTCGTCGGCGCCTCGCTGCAGGGGCATCAGGAGGCCCTGGCGATTCACGGCTCCTACGCCGAGTCCGGCGAGGATCCGAACCTGCGCCGTATCGCCCGTGGGGCCCTGCCGTTGATTCGCCTGCACATCTCGCAGTTGTCGCAGATGCAGCGGATGATGGGTGGCGCCGCCGAAGGGTGAGGCCCGGCCGGAGCCGGTGCGGCCGCCGGCACATCGGTGGCCGAACTGCCAATCGTGAATCAGTCGTTAATGGGCCGGCGAAGATGCCGGGGTGCCGAATGCTGGTCCGCCGGTCGTGATCGGCATTCCGGCCGGCCCGATCGACTGCGGTGTTTCGGGAACGACACACCGATGTGCTTCGCCGCACGTCGCGAGCGGTCCGGCCGGAGCGCGGAACACGCTTCCGCCGGATTCCCGCGTGAGGGTACTGCCGTCGTCCGGCCCAGGCCGGATATTCCGAATCAGGCAGGGCCCGTGGTCGATACCTCGTTTCTCTCGCTCGCCGGTGCGATGGCCCTGGTCGCCGTGGCCGGCCGGGGCATCGGCTGGGCCCTCGATGCCTGGGTGCGCAGGGCGGCCGATCCCCTCGGCGCCGGCCGCGGCGGAAAACGCCTCGCGACGCCGTCCGCGTAGATTCCCGTCTCGTCGCAGAGTCCCGGCCCGAAACCGGCAACCACTTCTGCCGAATCTGCCCGAGGGCGGCGAATGCGGTTCGACGCCCGGGCGAAGCCGACATGCACGACGCCCGGCGACCGCGAGGCGGTCGCCGGGCGTTTGTTCGAGTCCCGCGTGGTTCGCTCGGGAAGGCGTTGCGCCCGTTCGGGCGCTTCATGCCGACGGCCCGGGATGCGGACGCATCCGGGCCGTTGACCCATCTCGAATGTCTGCACGCAGGCCAATGGCTTGGCTGCAATTCGAGAGCGGAACCAACGGTCGGTGAAAATGACCGTTGGGATCAGGCGCCCTGGAGACCCTCGATCGGGCCGAGGCCGACCTCGGGGGCGGCGAAGCCCTGGAGACGGCGGACCGGCTGCGGCCGGTCCTCGAGCCACGCCCCCTGGGCAAGGTCGAGCCGGGCGGCGGCGGCCTCGACGGCGGCCTGCATGCCCTCGCGCCGGTAGTACACGCCGCGGATCTGGATGTGGGCCACGATCGCCTTGATGAAGGCTTCCCACAGGTCGGGGCGCGGCGCCTCGCCCTCGGTCCAGAACCGGTCGAGGGGACCCTGGAAGGTCAGGCCGGCGACGTCGTAGACGGCGGCCCCGAGCGTCATCGTCGGCTTGCCGGCCCGCATCGACCACATGCCGACGGTGCTGTTGACGGTCACGACGCCCTGGCAGCCGTCGAGCATCCGCCCGAGATCGCCGCCGTCGAGGTAGTCGACCCGGTCGGCCACACCCCATTTCTGCGCCGAGCGGCGCACGATCCGGCCCCAGTTGCGCACCCCCGGATCGAGGGGATGGACCTTGATGAGCAGCCGCGATCCCTCCGGCGCACTGCCGGCGAACGAGCGGATCACGGTGTGGATCGGCGTCTTCAGGTCGAAGAACGGCGAGTAGGCCCGCAGCTGGAAGTCGTTCTCCATCTGCAGCGGCATCACGTAGTAGCGCGTGCCGGCGGCCTTGATCGCGTCGACGGCGGCGTCCACCCGGGGCCCCCGCCGCCGGGCGGTGAGGATGTGCAGGCCGGTGCCGAGATAGACCAGCGCCGGATGGTGCACCTGATGCGACGTGTAGGACGGATAGAGCCACCACAGCCAGTTGCTGAGCAGGTGGTAGGCCATGTCCCAGACGATCTGGGTGAGGAAGCTGTCCTTGTAGCGCGGCGCGAGGTCGGGTTCGGGCGCCTTGCCGGCGAGGTCGAGGATCGCCTCGGGGTCGCGCGGGAAGCAGCTGTCGCCCGACATGCCGTCGCGCTCGAGCGTGATCCAGTCCGGCCGCAGGTAGCCGAAATCCGTCACCGTGACGTGCAAGCCCCGGGCCTTGGCGGCCGCGATGGCGACCTTGTGGTAGTAGCGCTGCTCGCCGAGGAGCACGAGGTCGGTCACGCCCTCGCGGTCGATCAGGTCGGCGACGTAGGCCGGCCACTTCTCCCGCGACGAGCGGAAATCGTGGGCGCCGGCGCGGCGCCAGAACAGCCAGTCGCCGAAGCATAGGTTGACCCGCAGGCAGCGGTGGCCCCGGGCCTCGAGGGCGTCCGCGATCCGCGCGAAGAACGGCGTGACCGGGCCCTGCAGGAACAGGAAGACCTGACGCCGGCCGCCGGCCGGGGAGACAACATCGGCGCTCACGGGCTCACCTCACGGGTACGCGGAGGGACGGGGTGCGGGCGGAACCCGGACGGAGGCTATCGGCCGGCTCGGGAGGGGCAATGGCAGGAATGCAACACTCTCCGGGATTCACCGGCCGGTCCTGACGACGGGCGCGCCGTGTCCGGACCGCATGGCGGGTCCGACGCCCTGCAAAGGCAACAGGATCGCGGCAGGAAAACGACCGCCGGCGATTGGATGGGCGATCCTCCACCGGTGTTGCACGCATGCCACGGGCGCGGGGCCGGATCGCCGCGCTCGCGCCGCATTTGCCGGCGAGCGGCCGGGGCGGCCGGCACCGCGCATGTGTAAACCGGGCAACACCGGCCAAGGCTTTGCGCCGGGGCCCGATCGTTACCGTCCGATTCATCGATCGGAGCGATCCAGGCTGCTAAGGTGCCGCCGCGCGGTTCCCGCTCCGCGGGCAGCCGCGGACACGATCATCCCGGGCCGGCCCGCCCGAGCGACGCGGCTCGGACGGGCCGGCGGATCGGGCGGAGTTCGGGACTCAGTACCCGCGTCGGGGCCGCTTCGAGGCCGTTCCGGCGTTCGGGCCTGTTGGAGGAAGGTGTATGGTGCGTGTCGGTACGCTCGCGGCCTTGGCGGCTCTCCTGCTGTCCGGCTGCAGCGGCGTTCTGCCGGCGTCGGGTCCTTCCACGGAGGCGGTCGCCACCGGAGGGGACATCGCCACCGACCAGGGCCTCCTCGCCCGCTACGAGATCATCGACGTCAACGCCGCCGTGGTCGAGGCGATGCGCGGCCGTCCCCTCGACAGCCTGCTGGCCTCGTTCGGGGACCGGCGCGCCTCGGTCCAGCCGGTCATCGGCATCGGCGACACCGTCTCGGTCACGATCTGGGAGGCGGGGTCCGGCGGCCTGTTCTCGGCCCCGGCCCTCCCGGACGGCCTGTCGGCGAGTTCCAAGGCCTCGGTGATCCCCGAGCAGGTGGTCGGTCGCGACGGCGCGATCTCGGTGCCCTATGCCGGGCGGATCAAGGTCGCGGGCAAGCGGCCGCAGGACGTCCAGGCCCAGATCGAGGCCGACCTCGCCGGCAAGTCGATCCAGCCGCAGGTCCTCGTCGCCGTGACCTCGCCGCTCAGCTCCAGCGTCACGGTGGTCGGCGAGGCCGCCGGCGCCTCCGCCCGCGCGGCCCTGGCCGGGCGCGGCGCCGGCCCGGCGGCGCTCCTCGGCGGCGGCCGGGTTCCGCTGACCGAGACCGGCGACCGCCTGCTCGACGTCATCGCCACCGCGGGCGGCGTCTCGGCCCCGGTCAACGAGACCTTCGTGCGGCTGTCGCGCGGCCAGACCACCGTGACGGTGCCGCTGCTCGCCGTCGTCTCGAACCCGCAGGAGAACATCTACCTGCGGCCCGGCGACACGGTCACGCTGGTGCGCGACCCCCAGACCTTCCTGGCGATCGGGGCGCTCGGCACCCAGTCCGAGATCCCGTTCAGCGCCGACGGCATCTCGCTGTCGCAGGCGCTCGCCAAGGCGCGCGGCATCTCGGACGCCAACGCCGACGCCACCGGGGTGTTCATCTTCCGGTTCGAGCCGTCGTCGCTGGTCCGGCGCCTGCGCCCCAACAGCCCGCTGCTCGCCGCCCCGCAGGTGCCGGTGGTCTACCGGCTCGACATGCGCGACCCCAACACCGTGTTCGTCACCCAGGCGTTCCGGATGCGCAACCGCGACCTCCTGTACGTGTCGAGCGCGCCGTTCAACGAGGTCCGCAAGGTCCTCGGCGTGTTCTCGACCATCACCGCCCCGATCACCGCCGGCGCCGCGGTCTACGGCACCGCCCGCTGAATCCTGGCGGGGCTCCGTCCCGCCCCGGAACGAGAAGAGGCTCCGCCGGCGGTCCGGCGGAGCCTCTTCTCGTTCCGGGGCCAGGGCACGGGGGCGTCCGCCCCCGCCCCCGCCGTCAGCGGCTGAACTTCTTGTACTTGATCCGGTGCGGCGTGGTGGAGTCGATGCCGAGGCGGCGCTTCTTGTCCTCCTCGTAATCGGCGAAGTTGCCCTCGAACCACTCGACGTGGCTGTCGCCCTCGAAGGCGAGGATGTGGGTCGCGATCCGGTCGAGGAACCAGCGGTCGTGGCTGATGATGACGGCGCAGCCGGCGTAATCCTCCAGCGCCTCCTCCAGCGCCCGCAGGGTGTCGACGTCGAGGTCGTTGGTCGGCTCGTCGAGCAGCAGCACGTTGGCGCCGCTCTTCAGGATCTTGGCGAGGTGGACCCGGTTGCGCTCGCCGCCCGACAGCACTCCGACCTTCTTCTGCTGGTCGGAGCCCTTGAAGTTGAAGGCGCCGCAATAGGCTCTGCTGTTGATCTCGCGCTTGCCGAGATACAGGATGTCGTTGCCGCCGGAGATCTCCTGCCACACCGTCGCGTCGGGGTTGAGCGCGTCGCGCGACTGGTCGACGTAGCCGAGCTTGACGCTCTCGCCGACGCGGATCTCGCCCTTGTCCGGCGTCTCCAGTTCGTTGATCATCCGGAACAGCGTCGTCTTGCCGGCGCCGTTGGGGCCGATCACCCCGACGATGCCGCCCGGCGGCAGCTTGAACGACAGGTCGTCGATCAGCAGCCGGTCGCCGAACGCCTTCTCGAGGTGGTCGAACTCGATGACGTTGTTGCCGAGCCGCTCGGCGATCGGGATGACGATCTGGGCGGTGCTCGGCCCCTTCTCCTGGGACTTGGCGACCAGTTCCTCGTAGCGGGTGATGCGGGCCTTCGACTTGGCCTGCCGGGCCTTCGGCGAGGCTGAGACCCATTGCTGCTCGCGCTCGATGGTGCGCTGGCGCGCCTCCTCCTCGCGGCCCTCCTGGGCGAGGCGCTTCTGCTTCTGCACCAGCCAGGAGGAGTAGTTGCCCTCGTAGGGGATGCCCCGGCCGCGGTCGAGTTCGAGGATCCAGCCGGTGACGTTGTCGAGGAAGTAGCGGTCGTGGGTGACGATCAGGATCGCGCCCGGGTAGTTGCGCAGGTGGTTCTCCAGCCACCCGACCGTCTCGGCGTCGAGGTGGTTGGTCGGCTCGTCGAGGAGCAGCAATTCGGGCTGCCACAGCAGCAGCTTGCACAGCGCAACCCGGCGGCGCTCGCCGCCCGACAGGGTGGCCACCGCGACGTCGTCGCCCGGGCAGCGCAGCGCGTCCATCGCCTGATCGACCTTGGAATCGAGATCCCACAGGCCCTTGGCCTCGATCTCGTCCTGGAGGCGGGTCATCTCGTCCGCGGTCTCCTCGGAATAGTTCATCGCGAGGTCGTTGTATCGGTCGAGGATCGCCTGCGATTCGGCGACGCCCTCCATGACGTTCTCGCGCACGGTCTTGGCCGGGTCGAGCTGCGGCTCCTGCGGCAGGTAGCCGACCCGCGCGCCCTCGGCGACGAAGCCGTCGCCGGAATAGTCCTTGTCGATGCCCGCCATGATGCGCAGCAGGGTCGACTTGCCGGCGCCGTTGACGCCGAGCACGCCGATCTTGGCGTCCGGGTAGAAGGACAGGTGCACGTTGTCGAGCACCTTCTTGCCGCTGGAATAGGTCTTGGTCAGACCCCGCATGTGGTAGATGAATTCACGGGCCATCGGGTGATCCTCGGAAACGGGCGGGGCGGGTCCTGCCGAATCGGAACGGCCCGGGCGGTTCGGACCGCTGACAGGGGCGCCTGGCGCGACGGATTGGGAGTTGCTCCCGCGATTACCAGGGCCGCCTGAGCCCCGCAAGCGCCTCACCCGAACGGGTTCTTCACCGTCTCGGTCGCCGCCGCGGGAGCCTCTGCGCGCTCCGGCAGGTCCTGCCCTTCGAGGGCCTTCACCACCGCCTCGACGATCCGCCCGAGGGCGCGGGCGCGCTCCAGGCTCCGGCGGTCGCGGGCGAGGTCGAGGGAGCCGTGCAGCGCCACCCGCCCGGTGCCGTTCTCGATCGTCAGGTCGCCGAGGGTCTGGACCGCGCTGTCGTCGGCGAAGGGCGTGAAGGGGCGCTCGGCCATGGGCGGGCCTCTCAGAACAGGGAGCGGAGGAAGTCGCGCCACGCCCGGCGGGCCATGCGGCGCAGTTCGGCCAGCAGCCAGTCGACGAAAGACGGCTCGCGGCGGCGGGCGCCGCCATAGGCGTCGCGCTGCGGCTCGGGCAGCGCCATGGTGCGGGAACGGGCCGCCGCCGGCAGGTCGGGAAACACCGTGATGCCGCCGATCTCGGCGAGGCGCGCCGGCGAGACCGCCTCCCAGCGCCCGCCGGCGGCGTTGGGGGCGAGGTAGATCCCGGCCTCGCGCCGGGCCGGGTCGTAGACCGCCTTGAACAGCCGGGTCGGGACGAGAACCCGGCCGCGCAGGGCCTGGACGCTGCCGCCCTCGAACAGCGGCCCGGTGACGACGTAGAGCCCGCCGCGCTCGACCGCGAGGTTGCGCACCGCCGCCTCGATTCCCGCCCACAGGGTGCGGTTGAACTCGGGATACTGCGGCACGATGTTGGCGAGGCTGAACGAGTCCTCCTGCGCCTCCGGGTCCGGCATGTCGCCGGAGGGCGCCATGTGGCCGCGATCCCAGCCGCTTCCGGCGTAATCGTCAAGGGCCGAGCGGGCGCTCTCCGGCAGCCGCCGCTCCTCGTGGAAGGCGTCGACGCGGTCGATGCTCCGTGCCGCCCGCACGCCCGCGGCGGTCAGGTGCTCGGCGGCGTAGAGCGGCGTGCGCGACAGTCCGGAATACAGCAGCGCGAAGGCGCGGTAGCACAGTGGCGTCGTCCCGGCCGCCAGCCGCGGATTGTCGAGCACCGGCGCGAGGCCGCCGGCGAAGAACCCGGGACAGCTCTCCGCCGCCGCCGGCCCGGCGACCACGACCGTCAGGAGCAGGAATGCGGCGGGCTTGCGCATGGCCGGCGGCTCAATAGCAGACCCGGACCTTGCGCGGGCCCTCCGGCGTCGGCCGCCAGCGCCAGCCGCAGGGCGGGCGGTAGACCGGGTTCCAGGTGCAGTGCAGGAAAAGGTCGCAGGTCTCCCCGGCCGGCGCCGCCGCGGGGGCGTTCGAGGGCGGAACCGGCGCCGCGCCCGGCTCGGCCGCCCGGGCGGCCGCGCTCAGCAGCAGCACCGCCAGCAGGGCGGTCGGGGCCGTGCCAGCCCGGTCGACAGATCGCATCGGCCTCCCCTCCGGCCCGTTCCAGGCGCTGAGACATAGCGGAAACCCGCCGGCGCGTCGCGGCGATCCAGGGCATGATTCAGCCCGAGTTCAGGTTTATCTTTCAAGTTGCTCCAAAGCGACGCGCCCGGCCGATGGCGATTGTGACACCACAATGGCGGTGTCGGGTGCTTGCGTGATAAAGGCTGCCGATTGTAGGGGTTCCGGCAATCATGCCCGGCTGTCCCCGGCCTGTCAGACCCCCGTGCGGGAGAGGGCGGCAGGCCCCGGCCGACGAACAGAAAACAGGTGTCGCTCTTGTCCCAACCGGTTTTTCCCCTCCTCGATCAGGTCCGGATCCCGTCTGATCTTCGCCGGCTCCCCGAGAGCGACCTGCCGCAGGTCGCCGCGGAGCTGCGCGCCGAGACCATCGACGCGGTGTCGGTCACCGGCGGCCATCTCGGCGCGGGCCTCGGCGTCGTCGA
>NZ_SACP01000023.1 GCF_004004555.2 Methylobacterium oryzihabitans | reverse complement strand
CGCGACCGGGGCCGCCGCGCGCCGCGCGAGCGCCTGCGCCTCGATCCGGGCGACCGCGGTCGCGCCGATCGTGCCGGCCGGCGTGGTCGGACGGCGCTGCGCCGGGGCGGGCGGCGCCACGGCCGCCGCCTTCGCCTGCCGCTCGGCGGCGAGGACCGCGCGGGCGCGGCCGGCGACGATGCGGCCGGAGGGCGCGGGCGTCGGCTCGGCGCGGGCCGGCACGGGCTTGGCGGGTCCGGCGTTCGGCGCGGCGGAACGCGCCGGAGCCTTCACCGGCGGCGATGCGGCCGAGCCCGGAGTTGGCGCGCGGCGTGCGACCGCCAGGGTAGCGAGGCGGGCCGCGCGGTCCTCGGCGACGAGAGCGTAGAGCGCGTCGAGGTCGAGGGGAGCGGCGCAGTGCGGGCAGGCGCAGGGCTGAGGGATTCCAGCGGGAGCGGCGACCGGCACGACGGCCGGGGCCGGACGGGGGCGGCGGATGTCGCGGGGCGACCAGACGGGGCGGGCCATGGCGTCAGCCCCTCGCGTACAGGTCGGTCGGGCCCGGGGTGCCCCGGGCGATCAGCACCAGCCCCGACAGTGCCGGCGGCCGGCGCGTGACGCGCCCGGCGCGCGGGTCGTCGCGGTAGGGCCGCGGCGCGTGCAGGTAGAGGTCGGAGAGGGCAAGGAGATCGCCGGCGACGTCGGCGAGCCACAGGGCGTCGGCCTCCTCCTCGTCGGTGATGCCGCGGCGCTCGCGGCCGTAGCGGCGCAGGAGATAGGCGGCCTCCTCGCGCAGCGCGGCGACGTGGTCGAGCACGTCGGCGGAGCCCGGGGTCGGGGCGCAACGGATCAGCGACGCGGCCACCGCCACGCGCGGACGCACACTCGGCTGTGACATGGAAGGCCCCTGACGAAGGACGAGCCGAGCGGCCGGTGGTCCGGCTCTGACGGCTCAGTGACGGCTGGGTGGGGAAGGTGGATCGGGGTTGCGGGGGTCGCCGGTGCGGCGGGGCCGTCCGGTCAGGTCGGCGACGAGGGCGACGAGCGCCCAGACCGCGAGGAGCGCCCACAGCGCCCCGGCGATGAAGAGAAGAAGGACGAGGCCGAGGAGCTTCATTCCTCAGACCTCCGCCCGCGCGTCAGCCAAGCGCCCCAGCGCACGCGCCGATTGCCGCGCTTCACGAGCCGCACGCCGGAGCTGATCAGGATCGACCCGAGCCTCGCCCGCAGCGAGGCCGGCAGCCAGCCGCTCCAGGCTGTCAGCCACCTCAGCCAGCGCGCAGCCCTGCTCCGCGAGAGGGCGCTCCCCGGTGGCGGCGCGCAGGGCGTCCATCTCGGCGGCGGAGATGCGCCGCGCCTCCCGGCGCCAGATATCCTCGGCGCGACCATAACGCATCGGCTCCTGGAGAAACTGCGAGACGCGCGCGGCGGCTCGGTTGATCGCGGCCTTGACGGAATCCCCGACCGGCCGCGGCTCGGCGAGGGTGCGGATGAGCAGGGCGGCTTCGGCGCGCGTCGTCATGCGGCGGGCCTCGGAAGGTTTTTCCGAGATCTCGGGAGGTTTTTCCGAAATCTCGGGAGAGAATTCCGACACCGCGCGAGCCTCCTATGGTTAATGGGAACCATGGAGGCGGCGGTGGTCGGCGCCGGGACGAGGGAGGCCCTGCGGAAGAGCGAAGACGCGTCCGGCGCACCTTGGCGGGCTGGGACGGACGCGAGCGGACCCCTGAAAAAGGCCGGAGCCGGGCGGCTCCGGCCAGTCAGGGAGGAAACGCCCATACGGGCACCGTCACGACCGGGACGCCTCGACCCGGCCATGACCTCGGGACGGCCGCGAGCGGCGACCGAAACGGAAAGCGCGGGGACGGCCGTCACGGCCGCGCCTCGGCGGAGAGCGTCCCGCGCAACGAGGGCGCCTCGGGGACGGTCAGGAGCGGGCCGGCAGCGATCAGCGCGAGCCCGGTGAGGATCATCAGGACGGCGACCGCCTCGGGCCGGCGAGAGGAGTGGCCGACCGAAGGCGTCGCGGCCCCGGTCGGCCCATCGCCCGGTCCCCGCTCGAGGGGGCTTTCGGGGGCGGGCGAAGCGGTGAGGAGGGTGAGCGGCGCACGCATCAGGCGGCTCCGGCGGCGGGAGGGACGGGCTCGGCCGGGACCGTCGCGGGCGACGCCTTGCCGGGGCGCGGCCGGGCGGCGGCCGCCGCGAGGAGGCGCTGGTCCAGCACCATCTCGGTGAGCCGGGCGATGCGCCCGGCGACCAGCGCGAAGGCGATCGTCGCGCCGAGCACGGTGCCGGCGAGCATCGCGAGCGAGGCCGCGTAGGCGGTGGCGAGGGTGGGATCGAGGGCGGCCGTCACCGGGCCGCTCCCGCATGGGCGGATGAGGAGGCAATCGCCGGCAGGCCGCACGCTGCGATGGCGCGACCTGCCGGCGCTGCTACCATCGCGGCTGCCACACCAGCGAGGAAGGCAGGATTGATGACAGAGGCAGACCAACTCGCGACCAGCATCGAGGCACTGATCGACGAACTGCTCTCTCGGCAGTTGGCACAGCAAATTCTGTTGACGGCAACGTTGGGGACGTTGGCCGCCACACAGCCAACAGGACCCGCGTCGCGCCTGCTCCGCTTGCCTGAAGACTTCATCTCACAGGCAGAGAAGTTCCTAATACCGGCTGTGAACGATAAGCGAGCCGACATGATCAAGACTCACCTCCGCACTTTCCTGGCCGAAGCGCGTCAAGTGCTCGATTCACTGACTGCACAAACTGCGTCATCGCCTCCTGATCAATCTGAGGCGTGACTTTGATTGTTCCTGGGGGCGAGGCATCGGCTTGCCGCCGATCCCATGCCAGCCGCTGACGATCGCGAAGGCTCTGGCTTTCCTTCCGCGTCAGCGCCCGGTGCAGCGGTAACGTCTTCGGGCGCTCATCACGTCGCCGAGGGGGGCGGATGCCCTTGCGCGCGGTCGGCTTGGACGGGGCGGCCATCCGCCCCTTCCAGGGATTCTGCAGGTCGAAGTGGACGCGATCGCTCATCGCACCGCTCCCGCACGGGTGGGACGGGTGGGGGTGTCTGTGGGGTGGAGTTTGATGGAGCGGTCACCGGCCGTGCCAGCCTCGGCCTCGCGTGGATAGATATCAGGCCGTAGATCGTGGCGAGAGACCTTGGTCTCGCGTTCGATAGACAGCACCCAACCTGCGGGGATGCCCTTTTGACTCTTGTTGAGCCAAGTCCAGACGTTTGACTGGGTCGTGCCGATCGCCTTCGCGAGAGCGAGCTGGCTACCAGCAATCCCAATGGCGCGTATCAGCGCTTCACGAGGCGAGCACATGCGTACCGGTTTAAACCGTATTTACGGTAGTTTCAACCGATTTTGCGGTCGCGACGGTCGGTTGGTTGAGCGCTAGCACCGACTCATGGAACACCTTGGCCATCGCTTGAAGGCAGCGCGCGAAGCTGCTGGATTGACGCAATCAGAACTTGCGGAACGTGTCGGCATGTCCCAGCAGGGAATCAATGACATCGAGAACAAGGGCGGTAGGCCAAGAAAGTTGATTGAAATAGCTAGAGCTTGTGGCGTCTCACCTGAATGGCTACTTGGCCAAAGCGCGACAAAGCACGACCTTGCGCCGCCTCAACAAACGGCCAGCACTTTCAAGCAATCTCAGACACAGAAGCTCGTACCGATCGGCAAGGCTCTTCCCGAATACGATATTCGGGCCGGGGCTAGCTACGGGGGAGGCAGATCAGACGAAGAGTGGCAGGATGGCGGCGTTAGCGCGCATCAGGCCGTTGCACATTGGGGACTTCCGCCAGCATACGTCGAACGTGAGCTCGGCCTCAGCTATGGTCACGCCGATGTCATCAAAGTTCGTGGCGATTCCATGGACGATGGCACGTCCGCTGCTTTGGTCTCTGGTGACAGAGTTATAATTGATCGAAAAGACACCGATCCTCGTCAGGGCGGAATTTTTGCGGTTTGGGACGGAGAAGGTGTGATCATCAAGCAGGTCGAAATCGTGAGAGGCGTTGATCCTCCTCGTATCGTATGCACCTCTAGAAACAAGAATTACAACCCGATCCACCTGGACCTTGTTGGCGATGTTCATATTATCGGGCGCGTAGCAGTGAAAATGTCACGCATGTAACGAAAGATGGAGGCCACCTATGCGTTGGGCTGGAGCAGCATTTGCGTCCATTATAGCGTCATCAGTCTCGGCTGCCGATTTCGGTCCTCCGCGTGGCGTTTCGATATCTTTCAACGCGACAGCCGCCGCCCAAGGCGACCGGGCAGCACGCATGGTTCTTCGTGAATGCGGAGGGAAGAACGATCATCGGTGCATGTTTAGCATGCCTGGAAAAATCTCCATCCTAGCTATCGCCGACGAAGCCAAACCGGGCGGCGCCCAGCTCATCACACTTGTAAGTGATCGTCAAAGCGATCCAAAGGCTTTCGTAAACGCATGTCTATTTGCGATGCAGACTTGGTCTCCGAAAGTCCAAAATACTGAAGTTGCTGCCGCATTTAAAATCCTATTTCGACCCCCTCTTAAAAACGATTTACCACGCAGCGTACAACTCGGCGATGTCAAATATACTATCAACGATTTTGTTCCAGGGGCCCTGGCGTTTATCGTTGCTGACGCCTCTCTCCCATAAGTATTTTTAGCCCTCTCTCAACTAAGGAACAGATGAATGCGTTCTTTTTTGTATGCAGTGTGCATCGCTTTTGGCGGCATGACTGCTTCGGTCAACGCGGTTGAGGCAAGGAACTATCCCTGCTCGGGCAAGAAGGGAGGTGTAAAGGCGTGTCAGGGAGGAAAATTTCTATGTAACAACGGCACCCTGAGCGCTTCCAAGCAGCAGTGCTTCCGCTAAGTTTTGCGTGCGCCATAGTTGCGGTAGCGTTCTCGGGCGCAGTCGTGGCGGCCGAGACGATCACCGGCCGAGCCTCGGTGATCGACGGCGACACCCTTGATATCCGTGGTACGCGCTTCCGACTTCAGGGGGTCGATACACCCGAAAGCGCACAGATGTGCGGCGATGGGTCTGGCAAGAACTACCCCTGTGGCCAGCGAGCCGCATTCGCTCTCTCCGACAAGATCGGTCAGGGCAATGTCAGCTGTGAAGTAATTGAGAAAGACCGGTATGGCCGATCTGTTGCGGTTTGCCGACTCGGGGCTGAGGATCTGAACCGATGGCTGGTTCAGCAAGGCTGGGGGATGGCTTATCGCCAATACTCAACCGCCTACATTAGGCAGGAAGAGGAGGCGAAGGCAGCCAAGCGTGGGATCTGGGCCGGACCATTTACACCGCCCTGGGAATGGAGAAATGGCAAGAGGGAGAGAGGTGAGGTTCCACCGCCGGCGGCCGTCAAAAGCCACTCCAGGCCCGACATCAAGCCGGCGGCGGGCTCCGACTGCCGCATTAAGGGCAACATCAACCGCAAGGGCGATCGGGTTTACCACGTCCCCGGCTCACGTGATTACGACCGGACCGCGATAGATCCCGGTTCGGGCGAGCGAATGTTCTGTTCCGAAGCCGAGGCGCGTGCGGCAGGTTGGCGCGCCCCACGCAATTAAGTGCGACATTCCATGGGAAGCTGTGGAAACGGATTCGGTTGCGGACCGCCCCATGCTGCGCTTGGTGACCTGATTTAACCGAATCGGTCGGGTTTAACCGAATTAGCGGTTGACTGAATTACCGGAAAGACGGTAAAGAAGCTCCATCGCCCGCCAGCGATGGAGCCCGCCCGTGCCATCCGCCGTCACCGTCACCCTCACCGAAGAGGACCGCAACCTCCTCGTCGAGGCGCTCGACAACCTGATCGCGGACTGGTCGACCCGGACCGTCGGCGATGCGCACGCGGTCTGGTCGCAAGAGGACGAGGCGAACGCGGCCTACTGGGTGCCGGTCTACTTCGGGTTGCGGCAGCGCCTGTGCGGGTCGCCCGATCAGGCTGAGGTCTGCGACCTCGCGCCAGGCGGGGGCGACAAGTGACCCCCGCCACGCTACCCGCCTACGCCGCAATCGTCGGCACGACCACCGGCGCCCACGACGGCCGATCCGACATGATCGTCGTTCCCGTGCCGGCCGGCACGAGCCTGTGCCTGCCGATCGTCGGAACCGCAGGCTCCGGGACCGGCCTGCGGGCTCTACCGGGCTTCCTCAGTTCCGGGTCTGCGTACCCGGAGCCAGAAGGTCCGGCGGGCGCTGTTCCAGTACGTCGGCCATGTGGGCCAGCCGCTCCGCGAGCGGGCGAAGGTGCGTTGGATCGACCCGGAACGACAGGCGAGCCTCCTGTCCCGGCAGGTAGACGTGTAGGATCGGCTGAGGCTCGGGACCGGGCGGAAGCTCGATCTGCCAGCCCTGCGCCGGAATCAGCACCATCATCTCCGTCATCGTCCGCGCCGCACGCCCGAGTGCGGGCATGAGCGCGACGATGCTCTCGTACGCGGTCTCGCCGCGCATCCGCACGTACACGTCGCTGCCGTCCTCGACTTCGACGGCAAGCACCGTGACGCCGGGCTCTCCGGTTTCCGTGTCATGCCCCTCCATGACGCCCTTGAAGCGTTTGGCGTGGATGACCGTCATTCGTGGTCTCCAATCGGTGGTCTCGGTTGGTGGCTGCGAGACCCGGGCCGGTTCGTGGCCGGTCCGGGTCACCCCTCTTCATAACACAGGTTGCATTTCGGGAGAGGTGGCATGACCACCGTCAGCGACCTCGTGCGCGCCTTCCTCGACATCCGCGTCGAGCCGCGCCCAGGCTCCACGATCGCGGGGCCCGTCCTCTGCGCCGCCTACCGCACGTGGTCGCGCTGGCAGCGCGTCGGGGCGCTCTCCGACGCCAACTTCCTGCGGGTCGCCGGCGCCGTCCTCGGCCAGACCGGACTGGCCGGGCCGATCGAGGGCGTCACGGGCTACGGGTTCCGGGACGATCCGATCCTCGACTTCCTCCTCGCCGAGACCCGCCGCCAGGACGACGCGTGCGTGTCGGCGAACGCCGTCCACTGCGCCTTCCGGGAGTGGGCCGGCAACCGTCGCACCCTGCAGCGCGGGTCGTTCCACGGACAGGTCAGCCGCCACGTCGGCCCGTCGGTCTCGCGCCAGTTCGCGGCTGGCCTCGCGATCGTCTGGCCCGGCCTGACCCTGGACAACGGCCTGCCCGAGGACGCGATCGCGCCCCTCGACCTCACCGACGCGGCCACCCTGCGCGCCCTGCCCTTCGACGCCCGCGAGGTCGCGTGATGCGCACGGTCCACCGCTCGCCCCTCACCGCCCGCGAGAAGACCGACCTGCTGCTCGCGCAGGGCCACACCTGCCCACTCTGCAACGAGCCGATCCGCCCCGGCGACCGACCCCGCGACGAGCACATGCGGGCGCTCGGCCTCGGCGGCTCGAACGACCTCGGCAACCGCGCCATGGTCCACGGCCATTGCGCCGACGCCAAGACCGCTGGCCCCGACGGCGACCTCGCCCGCATCGGCGCGATGAAGGCGCAGGTCGCGGCCGTCTACGGCTTCAAGCAATCCCGCCGCCCGCTCCCCGGCGGCAAGGGCGACTGGCGCAAGCGCAAGGTCGGCGGCGGCTGCGTCGAGCGCGCCACCGGCGAGCCTCTATAGGCCCCGCCACCCCTTCCATCCCGGTCTCTCCCCGCCCGCCTCCGCCCGGAGCCAGCATGTCGTCGCCCGACACCCCCGCCCCCAAGCGCACCCATCCGCCGGTGATCGGCGGCGGGTTCATCGTCCTCAACCGGACCGGGAAGTCCGGCCGCCTGCGCGCCGGCTACGCGCCGCACGAGCACGGCTCGCAGGCCGACGCCGAGACGGAGGCCGCGCGCCTCGCCGCTCACCATCGGCGCGAGTTCGTCGTGTTCCAGGCGGTGTCGAGCGTCTTCCCCCCCGTCGCCGATACGAGCGCGCCCGCTTCCACCGGGGAGGACGGGACATGCTGACCGCCGACCTCCTGCGCTCCGACGCCGAAGCCCGCGAGGCGATCCTCGCGACCCTGGCCACTCAGCTCGCCGACTTCCGGGTTCCGGGCGGCGACGTGCGGCTGTGGCTCTCCGAGGTCACGACGCTGACGCTCCGCCAGTGCCTGACGAGCACCCCGGGCACGACCGCCCGGCGGCTCCTCGTGTTCACCGGGCTGATGCGCCGGGCCCACGAGCGCGAGACCGTCCTCTACGACTACGAGTGCGACCTCACCCACGTCGTCATCCACCCGCGCGCCCAAGCCGCCGTGAAGGCGTGGGCCCTGGCGCAGCTCGCTTGGCGCGGGGAGGCAGCGTGATGCCGTTAGGCTGTTCCGCAGTCCCCGCGATCAAGTTCTCTCGCCGACCGGAGTATATCCTGGACGCTCCGATGGGCGTCATTGAGGATAGTCCTGGCTTCGTCGGCGGGACGCGAGGCTGCAACTTCTTCAACCCGGATCGCAAGATCCGCGGTTATCGCATCGAGGACGCGCCGGGCGCCGTCCACATCCGCGACCCAGAACGCTTTCGCCATCGCTTGAAAAGCAACGCTCAGAAGCACGTAGGCGAGACCGCTGGAGGCCGCGTCTGGCAGCACGATTTTTTCATTCATGGCGTTTTTCTTACTAAGGGTAATTGCTGTGTAAAATCGATTATAACGCTGAGGGTTCCGGAACTTTGTTTCCTCAACCTTGGAGTGGCGCAGCGGTGACCGCTCAACCCTGGATCCCGTCGGTCAACGGCCTACCGATCGACCTCGTCACCCCGTGTGCGGCCCAAGTCGACTTCGCCGAGATCGCCTGGGCGCTGTCCCAGATCCACCGCTACGCCGGCAACGCCCGCTCCCCGGTCTCGGTCGGACTGCACACGCTGATCGGCCTCGACCTCTGCCCGTTGTCGCTGCGCCCGCTGTGGCTGCTCCACGACGCGCACGAGGCCCGGCTCGGCGACTGGACCACCCCGGCCGTGGACGCACTCGGTGCCGTCGCGACCGAGATGTTCGGCGAGGCCTTCGCGGCGCAGATGGCATCCGTCCGCCGGGCACTCGCCGAGCGCCACGACGCCGTGATCCACCGCGCCGCCGGCCTGCCCCTCCCCGGCATCGCCCTGCGCGAGGCGATCCACACGGTCGACCTGCGAGCGCTCGCCACCGAGCGGCGCGACTTCCTCCGGGCGATGCCGGCGGCGGTACGGCGGCCCTGGGCGATCGACGCGCTCGGCATCGGGCCGGGCCCGAAGGTCTGGCGCCCGCTCCCGGCCACCGAGGTCGAGATGCGCCTGATGGCCTGCTTCAACACCCACCTCCCGGCGCTGATGCCGGGCCGTGCCGCCTGAGTACCGGAGGCTTCTCGTGTCCATCAAACCCGTTCGCTCGGTCCTCGACCTGATGCCTATCCTCAGTCGCGGTCGGTTCGTCGAGCGCGTCGACCAGCATCTCACCGCGGCGGTGGAGCATCTGGAATCGCTGCCCGATCAGAAGGGCAAAGCCACAGTCACCATCACCTTGACTGTCGCTTATCAGGAAGGCCGCACCGAAGTCGTGCCGGACGTGAAGTCCAAGCTGCCCCCGGAGAAGAGTTTCACCGGCACGCCGTTCTGGATCGTCGACGGCGGATTCAGCGTCCAGCACCCGAGCCAGGACGACATGTTCGCCGGCCCGCGCGCAGTGCGCGACCGCGACTTCGGCTGACCGCAGCCGATCACCGCCCGCGATCCGCGGGCCACCACCGCCACCACAGGAGAACACCGTGGCGTCATCCCAGGGGCACACCACTCTTCACACCGGCGAGGCCGAGGCGATCCGGACGATCGCCGATCTCGCCACCGCCGGGCAGAAACCGGACGTCATGATCCTCGACGTGCCGGATCTCGGACCCGGCCTGCCGAAGCAGGTCCCGGTCCTCGTGCGGCCGGGCCAGCGCCTCGACTCGGTCAAGGCGCTCATCGAGGAGTACCGCACGCTGCCGGCCCGCCGCACCGGCACCGCCAAGGTCACCACCCTCGATTCGTTCATCGCCCTCATCAACCGCCACAAGGACGAGGGCTCGGCCGTCTTCGCCAAGACCGATTGGCCCGGCCCGACGCTCACCGCGGTTCTCGACTATCACGCGGTCGACGGCGGCCCGCGCCACGGCGAGCACCGCATCGCCTACGCCTTTCCGATCACGCCCGAGTTCAAGGCCTGGATCGACGCCAACAACCAGAAGATGACCCAGGGCGACTTCGCCGCCTTCCTCGAGGAGCACGCCGCCGAGCTGGCCGCGCCGTTCGATGCCGAGGTCGTCAGCTACGAGCGCCTGTTCAAGGCGAAGTTCGCCGCGCCCAACGAGCTGATCGACCTCGCCCGCTCGCTGGAGATCTTCGTCTCGGCGCAGGTGAAGAACAGCGTGCGGCTCCAGAGCGGCGAGGGCGAGATCGTCTTCCGCGAGGAGCACGTCGACGGCAAGGGCGAGACGATCGTGGTGCCGGGGATCTTCATGATCCAGCTCCGCAGCTTCGTCGACGGCGACCACGTCCGCATCCCGGCCCGCCTCCGCTACCGCGTCGCGGGCGGCGCGATCACGTGGTCGTTCCAGCTCTACCGCTGGGAGGACGAGCTGCGCAGCCGCGTGACCCAGGACCTGATGCGGGTCGCCGAGGAAACGGCGCTGCCGACCTTCGAGGGCGCGCCCGAGGCGGCCCTGCGCTGACCGCGCCGGCGGGCGGCACGCGCCGCCGCCCGCCTCGTCATCCCTTCCACCCGAGCCTCTCCGCCATGCCCCGCTGCCCTGTCGAGGAGCGCGACGTGCTCGCCGCGTTCGCCGAGTGGCGCCAGACCCGTCCCGAGGCCCGCCTCATCGTCGGGTTCGTCGAGGCCGGCGACCGTCCCGGCGCGTTCGACGCCCAGATCGGCGACGTCGGGTGCGAGCCCGCAGAGCTGCTCGTGCTGGCGAACGCCATCCTCGTGGCCGCCGCCGCGGACGCCGCCTGCGAGCGCGATGCCGATGTCCGGCGCGCGCTGCTGACGCGGATCGAGGGCGCTCGCGCGTGTCTCGGATTCCAAAGCGGAACGCTCGCCTCATGACACCCGACGAGCCGCCACCCGCCCTGCCCTTCCACGCCGCGCCCCACGCCTGGATCCCGCTCGGCGCCGCCGTCGTCGCGGCGATCGACGCCTGCGCGCGAGCCTTCGCCAGCGACGGTCGGGAGGTCCCGTCCGACGCCGACGACGAGACCCTCTTTCCCTTCGCCCCTCACGACCCGGAGTACGAGTAGTGGCCGCCCCCTCGAAAATCGCCGCCGCCCGCCACGCCGTCGACCGCTCGATCCGAACCGAGCGCATGGCGCAGGTCATGCGCGACCGGGAAGCCGGCGACGGCGCCTGCACCTTCGTCCACCTCGCCGCGGCCGGCTTCACCGAGGCCGAGATCGAGGCCTACCGCGACGACGCCCGCGCCCTGCTCTCTGGCCGCCCCGTCCCGATCACCCTGCCGGCCGGCCGCGTCGAGGGCCTCGCCCTCGTCGCTCAGGCCCGCTCCCTGCGCGCCCGCCGCGTCCCGGCGCCGGCATGACCCCGCTCCCCGGCCAGCCGCCGGGGCCATCCGGGCCGCTCCGTCCACGACCGGCCTTCCCTCCCCAAACCAAGACCAAGAGGACGCCCGCCATGACCTCTGCCCCCGCCACGATCGAGCGCGCCGCCGCGATCGTCTCGGCCTACGTCGCGCACAACGCCCTGCCGAGCGCCGAGCTGCCCGGGCTCATCGCCCAGGTGCACACGAGCCTCGCGGGGCTCGGTCGCACGCCCGAGCCGGCACCGGCCCTGACCCCGCCCGTGTCGATCCGCCGGAGCGTGACGCCCGAGCACATCATCAGCCTGGAGGACGGCAAGCCCTACAAGTCGCTCAAGCGCCATCTCGCCGGCCGCGGGATGACGCCCGACGAGTACCGCCGGAAGTGGGGCCTGCCGCCGGACTACCCGATGGTCGCCGAGGCCTACGCCGCCCAGCGCGCCGAGATCGCCAAGGTTAGCGGCCTCGGCCGTTCGCGCGCCGCCTGACGCTCTTCCGGCCGGAGATCCCGCGATGCCCCGTGAACGTCTGCCCGCCCGCCGCGGCACCGCCACCTTCACCTTCTTCCACGACGGGATCGAGTATCGCGTGCAGTATTCGCTCTACGCGGACGGCCGGCTCGGCGAGATCTTCCTCAACGGCGGCAAGCTCGACACGCAGGCCGACATCCTGGCCCGGGACTGCGCCATCGCCGCCTCACTGGCCTTCCAGTGCGGCTGCACCGCCGACGCGCTGCGGGCGGCGCTGACCCGGACCGGGCTCGGCGGCCCGGCCGGGCCGCTGGCCGTGGCCCTCGATATCATCGCAGCCGACCGTGGCAGTGCCCGCGTCGCATCGGAGCCGGGCCCGCCGCCGATCGACACGCCCCCGACGGCGGCTGAGACCGCGGCCGGCCCCGCGCATGAGGCGGCGCTCTGATGGTCGCCTACAGCTTCAAGGCGCGCTTCGCCGAACCGATCCTGCTCGGCGCCAAGGCCGGCACGATCCGAGCCGACCGCAAGCGCCACGCCCGCCCAGGCGAGCAGCTCCAGCTCTACACGGGCATGCGCACCCGCCACTGCCGCCTGCTGGTGAGGACGGCCTGCACCGCCGTCGTCCCGGTCCGGCTCTCGTTCCACCGCCAGTTCGGGCCCGGCGTGTTCGTCGTCGACGGTGAGCGCCTGACTGCGTCCGAGATGGACGCCTTCGCCGTGGCCGATGGATTCGCCGACGTGCTCGACATGTCCGCGTTCTGGCTCGCCGAGCATCCGCCGGCAGCGGGCGACGCCCTCGACTTCTCCGGCGTGCAGATCCGCTGGCAGCCGGTGTCCGACGTCGCGGCCCTTGAGGAGTGGAGGGCGGCGGCGTGACCCGCGAACTCGTCATCGACAGCTTCGCCGGCGGCGGCGGCGCGTCCGAGGGCATCCGGGCCGCGATCGGCCGGGATCCGGATTACGCGCTCAACCACGACGCCAAGGCCCTCGCGATGCACCGGATCAACCATCCGGGCACGGTCCACATCGAGGAGGACGTCTGGAACGTGGACGCCGTCGCCCTGTGCGACGGGCGCCCGGTCGGGCTCCTCTGGATGAGCCCCGATTGCAAGCACTTCAGCAAGGCCAAGGGCGGCAAGCCGCGCGAGAAGGCGATCCGCGGCCTCGCCTGGGTCGGGGTGCGGTGGGTCAAGAGCCTGCCGAAGCGCCAGCGGCCGCGCCTCGTGTTCCTGGAGAACGTCGAGGAGTTCGCCGATTGGGGCCCGGTGCTGGAGGACGGCAAGCCGTGCCCGGTACACCGCGGCGCCACGTTCAAGGCGTTCGTCGGCGCCTGGGAGGCGATGGGCTACGTCGTCGAGTGGCGCGAGCTGCGCGCCTGCGACTACGGCGCGCCCACGATCCGCAAGCGCCTGTTCCTGATCGCCCGGCGCGACGGCAAGCCGATCGTCTGGCCCGAGCCGACCCACGGCGATCCGAAGTCCGAGGCGGTGCGCAGCGGCCGGCTGAAGCCCTGGCGCACCGCGGCCGAGATCATCGATTGGTCGCTGCCGTGCCCGTCGATCTTCGACACCTCGGAGGAGATCCGCGCCAAGCACGGCGTCCGGGCGATCCGGCCGCTTGCCGACAACACCATGGCCCGCATCGCCAAGGGGACCATGCGCTACGTCGTCAACGCGGCGCGGCCGTTCCTCGTGCGGATCAACCACGGCGACAGCCGCGGCCGGCGGGATCGTGGCCTGGACGAGCCGATGCCGACGGCGACGCATTTCGGCGGCGACGCGCTCGTCACTCCGTTCGTGTCCTACGCCCAGCAGGGCGGCCGCCACCGCGACATCGCCGACCCGCTCCACACCATCACGGCGAGCGCGAAGGACCACAACGCGATCGTCGCGCCCTTCGTGACCCGGTTCAACACCGGTGCCGTTGGTCGCGCCCTCGACGAGCCGATCAACACCATCACCTCGCACGCCTCGGAGACGCACGGCGGCGGAGCGGCGCCGCTCGGGATCGTCTGCCCGCATCTCATGACCATGCGGAACGCCGACAAGCCGTACACCGCGGCCGACGAGCCGACGCACACCGTCACGGCCGGAGGAGCGGGGCTTAGCCTCGTGTCGCCCTTCCTCGTGCCCCGTTACGGCGAACGGCCTGGGCAGGAGCCGCGCACCCGGGCGGTCGACGAGCCGGCGCCGGTCATCGTGCCGACGGGGAACGAGGGCAGCCTCGCGGCTGTCAGCATGATCCGGCACTTCGGTGCCTCCGTCGGCTCGGCCGCGGACGATCCGGTCGGGACGATCACGGCCGGCGGCGCAGGCAAGGCCGGCGTGGTTGCAGCGTTCCTCGCGCAGCACAACGCCACCCGCCCGGGGCACGGCGCCGATGAGCCGGTCTCGACCATCATGAGCGACGGCTGCCGGCAGGGCGTCGTCGCCGGCTTCCTGGCGCAGCACAACGGCGGAATGGTCGGACACGACGCCCGCGAGCCGGTGTCCACCATCAGCCTCAAGGGCTCGCAGCAGCAGATCGTCGCCGCCCACATGCTCAACCTGCGCGGGTCGGACCGCCGGGACTCGCCGATGGGTGCGCCGGCGCCAACGATCACCGGCGGCGGCAACCACGCGGCGGCCGTCTACGCCTTCCTCGCGAAATACTATGGGTCCGGCGCGCCCTCCCAGGCCGCCGACGACCCGCTGCACACCGTCACCACCAAGCCCCGGCATGGGGTCGTCACGGTCACGATCCAGGGCCAGCCCTACGCCATCGTCGACATCGGCATGCGGATGCTCTCCACGCGCGAGCGCTTTCTCGCCCAGGGCTTCCAGCCCGACTACGTGATCGACCGCGGCGAACTCGATGACGGGACGATCATCCCGCTCACCGGGGAAGAGCAGGGGCGCATGTGCGGGAACAGCGTCGTCCCGCAGCTCGCCGAGGCCCTGGTGCGGGCGAACTACCGCGAGGCCGACGCCCGGCCGCGGCCGGTACGCGAGTCCGCGCCGATGCCCCTGTTCGCCGCGGAGTAGGCCAATGCCGACGCCCTCTCGCGCGGCCCTCATGGGCAACCTCTTCACCGCCCCATCCGAGCGCATGATCTACGGCGAGGCCGTCGACCTGACGCTCGCCTCGCTCCAGACCTACGGCCCGCTGCACCGGCACTGGTGCATCGCGTGGTCCGGCGGCAAGGACTCGACCGCGACCCTCACCCTCGTCGTGCACCTGATCGAGAGCGGCCGCCTCGCCCGACCGGAGACACTCACCGTCTACTTCGCCGACACCCGCATGGAGCTGACCCCGCTCCGGCTGGCGGCCGAGGAGATCATCGCGCATCTCGCGCGCTACCCCTACATCCGGTTCCGCACCGTGATGGCACCGCTCGACAAGCGGTTCCTCGTCTACATCCTCGGCCGCGGCGTCCCGCCGCCCAACAACAACACGCTGCGCTGGTGCACCCGGCAGATCAAGGTCGACCCGATGTCGGCCGCGATCGGCGCCGACCTCGACCAGCTCGACGAGCCGGCGATCGCCGAGGCCATGACGCACGCGATCGGCCACAACGGCGGTCCGGAACTCGCCGACGGCGGCCCGGACCCGGCCGAGCGCGAGACGGTGCTCATGATCACCGGCGTGCGCGAGGGCGAGAGCGCGGTGCGCGACGAGCGCATTCGGATGTCCTGCGGGCGCGACGGCGCCGAGTGCGGCCAGGGCTGGTATCAGCTCGCCGTGCCTGAGGCGAAGGGCGTGCGCGGGCGCGTCTACACGCTGGCGCCGCTGCTGCACTGGCGGGTGTGCCACGTCTGGGACTGGCTGCGGCTCTACGCGCCGGCGCCGCAGTACGGCGGCTGGTCGACGGCGCTGCTGGCCGACGCCTACGGCGGCGACGAGGCCGAGGAGCTGGCGGCGCGCACCGGCTGCATGTGCTGCCCGCTGGCGAGCGCCGACACCGCGCTCGACCGGATCGTCCGGCATCCGTCCTGGTTCTACCTCGCACCGATCAAACGGCTTCGGGCGATCTACGTGCGGCTGCGCCGGCCGGAGAACCGGCTGCGCAAGCCCGGCGGCGAGACGCGCCAGGGCAAGCGCAAGGGCGAGCGGGTGCTGGTCAAGAACCAGCAGCGGCTCGGCCCGATCACGCACCCGGCCCGCCTCGCGGCGCTCGCCGACATCCTGGCGATCCAGGCCGAGGTCAACGCCGAAGCCGATCGGCTCGGCCGGCCGCACATGGACATCCTCAACGCCGAGGAGGAGGGGCGCATCCGCGCGCTGATCGCGGCCGGGACGTGGCCGGACGGATGGGACGGCGACGAGCCGACGGGCGACGTGCCGCTCGATGCCGTCTTCGCCAACGGCACCGTGCAGCCGCTGCTCACGTGAAAGCGCCAACGTACAGACCTGTAGTGCTGGAGCACTGTAAGATGGCTGACGGATCGAAGATCGAGTGGACCGAGACGACCTGGAACCCGATCCGCGGCTGCACGCGGGTCTCGCCCGGCTGCGGCGGCCCGGGCCCGCACGGCGGCTGCTACGCTGAGCGCGTCGCGGCGCGGTTCTCCGGACCCGGCCAGCCCTATGAGGGACTGGCTGAGGTGCGGGACGGCAAACCGCGGTGGACCGGCCGCGTCAGCTTCGGCCACAACCTCGACGCACCGCTCCGCTGGCGACGGCCGCGGCGAATATTCGTGAACAGCATGTCCGACCTGTTCCACGAGGCCCTGCCGGTCGAGGAGATCGCGACGGTGTACGCGGTGTGCGTCGCCGCCCACCACCTCAACGGCCACACGTTCCAGATCCTCACCAAGCGCAGCGCCCGCATGCGGGCGATCCTCGCCGACGAGGCTTTCTGGGACCAGGTCAACGCCGAGGCCGACGCCCACGTCATGGACGGGACGGACCCGCTGGCGCGCCGATCGAACGACGCGCGCGCCACACTGGACGACTACGGCCCGGAGAACCCGCCGCCGGGGATATGGCTCGGTGTGAGTTGCGAGGATCAGCAGCGCGCCGACGAGCGGATCCCCGACCTCCTCGCGACGCCGGCCGCGGTCCGGTGGGTGAGCGCGGAGCCTCTGATCGAGGCCGTCGATTTTGAGCGGATCACGGTCCGCGTCCCGGGCGAACCGGCCGGGTTCCACCACTACGTGAACGCCCTCACGGGCGAGGTGCACGACGACGAGAACGGCACGATCGACGGGGTCAATGGAGACGATCCCCCGCCGCGCCTCGCATGGGTCGTGGTTGGCGGCGAGAGCGGCCGAGGCGCGCGCGCCATGAACCCGCAATGGGCCCGGCTCATCCGCGATCAGTGTCGAGACGCCGGTGTGCGGTTCTTCTTCAAGCAGTGGGGGGAGTTCGCCCCGGTCCATGAGCTGCGCAGCAACGACCCCAGCATCGCCGGCAGGCTCTGGCACAACTTCGACCCCGATACCTCGGTCTGCCGTATCGGCAAAACCGCCGCCGGCCGCCTCCTCGACGGCGTGGAGCATAACGCGATGCCCGAGGCCCACCATGTCGGCCACTGAGACCCCCACCCTCGAATCCGCCATCGCGGCCGTCACCACCGCCCTGCCCGGCTACGATTGGCTGGTGCGCAGCAATGGCGGCATCGGCCACTTCGCCAACGTCACGAGCCCGGCCGGCGAGCTGGCCCCGGCCTATGCCCGCTCGGCCGTCGGGGCGCTCCGGCAGGCCCTGGCGGTCGCCCAGCAGGGGCGCCGCCACGACGGCAGCCTGTCCGCGCCGTCCGATGCCGACAGGCTCCTGCGCCTGCCCTTCACCGCCAGCCTCGACCCGGACGAGCTCGGCGTGATCCGCGACGTCGAGGGCCGCGCGGTGTGCGTGGTCGATGCCGAGCGCGACCTCGCCGACGTCGACGTCGCACGCCTCGTGTGGCTGCTCTGTGCCAGCGTCAACCGGTTCCGCCCCCGCACGCCGGCCGACCTCGCCGAGAGCGCCTGGAGCGCGCTGGAGACGATCCGCGCGGTGCTGGCCCCCGCCGGCGAGACGAACGAGGCGGCGATGGCCGCGCTGCAGGTCGCCGAGGATGCGCTCGCCGAGCTGCATGGCGCGGGGCCGAATCCCAGGGAGGGCAAGAATGGCTAGCATCTGCCCACCGGGACCAGAGGGTGTAGCGCTGCGCACCTTCGCGGAGGCCTGCGCCGAGCTTCGCATGTCGGCCAAGACCTTGCGCGGCTACATGCGCAACGGCGCGATCCGTCACATCGCCTACGGCCACGGCTTGCACCGCCGCCGCCGGCTGTTCCACCCTGACGACATCGCCGCCTTTCTCGATTCCCAGCGCAGCAGAGACGTCGCATGTCCGTCTATCGGCCCAAGAAAGCCGGCAAGTTCACGTCGGAAATCTACCAGTACGACTTCTGGTGCCGTGGTCGTCGGTTTCATGGCTCGACGGGATGCCGCACGAAACGGGACGCCGAACGGGTAGCGCAGAGGGAGCGTGATCGCGCCCGGCGGGAGGTCATCACGCTCGCCGAGGCCAAGGCGACGCCGATGACGATCGACGTGGCCGCCGCTCGCTTCTGGGACGAACGGGGCACATTCTACAGCTCGAACGCACGCAAGACCCTTGACGCCGCCATCGTCTGGATCGTCACCCAGCTCGGGCGCGAGACCTTGATCAAGGACATCGGCAATGCCGAGGTCGCCGCCCTGGTGGCGCAGCGCCGCGGCGAGACGCTCAAGGGCCGCAAGGACGATACGGCCCCGCGCCTCGTCAGCAACGCCACCGTCAACCGCACGGTGATCGAGCCATTGCGCGCGATCCTGCGCCGGGCCCGTGACGCGTGGGATCAGCCGATCGGCGCGATCTCGTGGCGGAGCCACGCTCTACCCGTCCCTCGCGAGCGGGTGCGCGAGCTGCGCGACGACGAGGAGTCGCAGCTCCTCAAGGCGCTTCCAGCCGAGTTTCGGACCGTGGTCGAGTTCGCCCTCATCTCCGGGTGCCGGCTCAAGGAGTGCGTCGGCCTGCGCTGGTCGGCCGTCGACTGGGTCAATCGCACGATCGAGATCCATGGGAAGGGTGGGAAGATCGCCAAGATCCCGCTCTCGAGCGAGATGCGCGATCTCTTGTTCCCGTTGCGGGGCCGTCACCCGGAGGCGGTCTTCGCCTACACGGTCAGCAAGGCCCGAGGCCATCGGCGGCCGGGCGACGTGCTGCCGATCACCTATGAGGGGATGAAGACCGTGTGGCGCCGGGCGCTGCCGAAATCCAAGGTCGCGAACTATCGGTTCCATGACAACCGGCACACGGCCGCCTCGCGGCTGCTCCGGGCGGGCGGCGACCTCAAGGTGGTGCAGACCCTCCTGCGTCACGAGGACATCACGACGACGGCGAAGTACGCGCACGTGCAGGATGAGGACGTGCGTCGCGCGATGGAGGCCGCGTCGGAGCGTCGGCGACAAAACGCCGAGTCCCAGAAAAGTCCCGAGCAACCGCAGGTGGAGGAGGCTAAGTCTCTATCAAGAAACGCGTCTTAGAATGACGCTCTCTGGTCCCAAACCAGATGCGCTACCAGACTGCGCTACGCCCCGAGACCATGCCGGCGAGGGTGAAGTAGCGGGTCCGGGTCGATGGCGCAAGCGCGGGCGGCGCGGCCGGACCGGGGAGCCGATCGGCCGACCGACGCCATGACCGATCGGCCACTCTCCGGCCGGGACCGAACCGGACAATTGCACGCTTGCCGAGTCGAAGTCGTCCAGCAATAATCTCCAGCAGACGATAAATTTCGGGAGGCGACCGTGGCGTTACGGCTGGGAACCCCGGGGAACGACGATCTTGTCGGAACTGCCGGCGACGACACTTTCATCGGTGGTGCCGGTGACGATACCGCGACGGGCGGCGATGGCGGCGACGCATTCGTCTACCAGTCGCTGTCCGATCTAAGTGTGTGGACCGGCGCGATCGCGACGACGCGCGAGACCATCACGGATTTCGGCGAGCAGGGCCAGGTCATCGAGAGCGGCGAGGCCGACATCCTCGACTTCTCCGCCCTGACTTCGTTCCAGTTCATGGGCGACGACGCATTCACCGCCTCCGGGCGCGACGAGTTCCGGTTCGAGCGGAGGGACGACGACAGCCTGCTGATGCTGTTCGATGCCGGCGGCGACGGCGCCGCCGACCGTTACCTGGTCCTCGACCGATACGTGGGGGCGGGATCGCGCGACGAGAGTTTCGTCGACCAGCCGGTAATCACGAACGTCATCATCTCGGCGGACCTGTTCGCCTATCACTACCGCGTCGGTCTCGAGACCGACGACGTCCTGGTCGGCACCGATCCGGCCACGGATCCCGAAGCCCTCAGCACCGACCGCATCTATGGCTTCGCCGGCAACGACCGCCTCTACTCGCGCGGAGGCTCCGACGACGAACTCTACGGCGGCGAGGGCAACGACCGGCTGTTCAGCAATCGGCGCGGCACCGCCATCATGGAAGGCGGCAACGGGGACGATGCCTATTTCGTCTACAGCGAATTCGACCAGGTCATCGAAGCGGCGGGAGGCGGAACCGACACGGTCAACAGCACGAGCGACTACGTGTTCCTGACCGCCAACGTCGAGAACCTGAATCTGCTGGCCGGAGGCGTGACGGGATCCGGCAACGGCCTCGACAACATCATCAACGGCAACGACGGGGCGAACGTCCTCAACGGCAATGCCGGCGACGACGCGCTCTCGGGAGGGGGCGGAACCGACTACGTCAGTGGCGGCCTCGGCGACGACTGGATGCGCGGCGGCGCGGGCGGCGACTACCTCGTCGGCGGCGCGGGCAGCGACAAGTTCGTCTATTATACCGCCTCGGAGGCCGGCTTCGGTGCGGACCGCGACGTCATCACCGACTTCCAGGGGCTCGGATCGGGCACGGCCCAGCGCGACCGGATCGACCTGCGCCGGATCGATGCCGACACGAGCACGGCCTTCGACGATGCGTTCCGGCTGATCGGAGCCGGCGCGTTCACGGGTCGGGCAGGCGAGCTGCGGGTCGTCGCGGCGGAGATCCTCGTGGTCGATCCGACCCCGCCGCCCTACGCGGATCCGCCCGTCACGGCCCCGGGGTTCCTGGTCGAGGGCGACGTGGACGGCAACGGCACCGCCGACTTCCAGATCGGGGTCGTCAGCGCGGCGGCCCTGCGGGCGCCGGATTTCCTGCTCTGATTCCGAATGCGGAAGATCGCTTCAGGCGGCCGCTTGCGGCCGCCTGAAGCGATCCCGCTGGATCGCCGTCGGCGATGTCGGCCGCCTCGCGGTGGTGCGCTGAACGGCGGCATGGACCGCTCCTTCATCACGCCGGCCGTCGTGCGCCAGCGGTGATCGGTGGCGGTCGTCGCGACAACCGGTCAGGCGCCGAGTTCCGGGACGGTCTCGGGTCGCGCGGCCGCTCCCGATGGGCAGGCCCGAAGGTCAACCGCCGCGCCGTTGCTCAGGTCGTGCGTCGCCGAGCCAACGGGACGAGCGCGCGAAGATCGTGGCTGCGGAGCCAGATCGCTCCCCATGCGGCGACGCCGAAGTAAACCCCGAACAGCGTGTGGGTGAGCAGCGGTGCCCCGTGCAGGGCCTGCACGGCGACGGCCCCGCCCAGATAACCCGTGAGCAGGATGGCCCCGAGCACCCGTGTCCCGGGTAGCGCGTAGAGAATCGTCGCTGCGCCCAGCACCAGACCGAGCATGCGCGTGGCCTGGGCGGAGAAGCCGAGTTCGCCGGTGGCGTCCACCGCCGCCTGCGCCCCCAGCAGCTTCATCCCGGCATCGAGGACGAGGAACAGTTCGACCACGACGAGGAGCGCGGTCCCGAGATGCTTCGGCCAGGTCTCCATGACTGCCTGTCTCCCTGCTTCCCCGACCGTTCGGTCGCGAGAGCGGCGTACGCGGTGCATTTAATTCAAATGCTTGATATCTTATCTTCTAAGACATATGGCCCGAACGGTCAAGGCCGTGGAACCCTGATCGCGGTCGCTGCCGCCGCAACAGCCGGATCGCGGCCGTGCCGTCTGCGTCTCCTGCGAGATCTCCCGGGAGGCTCGCCCCGCTGACCCTTGTCGCCGCTGCGATGTTCACCGGCGCCTGGCTGGTCCTCGGCTGGCCGACCCCGGGCTTCCCGCTGTTCGGGACCCGGATCGCGCCCGACGACTGGGTCGCCCAGCCGATCGGGTCTCGGGAGGACGGGGCTCGCGACGAACGTGGCGTTCGTGCTGACCGGCGTGCTCCTGGCGCTCGGTCTCGTCGGCATGCTCGCCGGCTTGCCGGTGCTCTCCGGGCCCGGGCGGATCGTGGTCGACGCCATCCTGCTCCTCAGCCCGCTGGGCACGACGCTGTGCGGCGTGTTCACGCTCGAGAGGATCATCCCGCACGCCGCCGGGTTCCTGCTCGGGATGGCGTCGCCGGCCGTCGGCTTCCTCGCGCTCGGCTGGTGCCTCATAACGATGTCCGATCGATCGCTTCGCGATGCCGAAGTCGCCTTCGCTCAGGTGTGTGGAGCCGAAGGCTCCACCGCGCGGGCTGGCGGTACGATTCCCGGGTCGAACCGTCCGGAAATCGTATCACGCGAGACCCGCAATCCGCCGCACTCGGCGGCTTGCCGCTTGCCGCCGCACCCGTCACGCTCGCCCTGCCGGCGTTGTGGTTCTGGAGCTTCGATCCGGAGGCCTCCGGCCGCGGCCTGGGCGTGGCGGGCCTGATCCAGCGCGTGCTCGTTACGGAGGTGTTCGGCATGTTCTCGGTGCTGGGATGGTCCGCCAGCCGGACATCACCGCGATGAGGGGCGAGCCGGAAGCGCCTCGCGGCGACGCCGCCGAAGCGGTGATGTCCGCGATGCGCGAGGCGAGCGCACTCGGCATCCTCTACAGTGCCGCCGTCGCGCGCCGGCTCGGGATCAGCAGCAGCGACCTCGAATGTCTTGACGTCATCGCAACGCGTCAGCCGGTCACCGCGGGCGCTCTGGCCGGCGCGACGGGGCTGACGACCGGTGCGATCACCGGGGTGGTCGACCGGCTCGAAGCCGCGGGCCTGGCTCGACGGACCAGACCCGAGACCGACCGCCGCAAGGTGTTGATCAGCACGACCGACGCATTCCTCGCCGAGGTGGTCCCGCTGTTCGGCCCGATGCACCGCCTGCAAGCCGCGGTCGTCGCGCGCTGCAGCGACCAGGAACTCCAGCTCGTAGCGGGCTTCATGGCGCAAAGCCTGCAGGCGGCGCGGGAGGCCCTCGCCGAGATCGGCGAGCCGACTTCCGCGTGAGGGGGCCCGCTCCCGGCCGGGATCGAGACTACGGAGCGAGCCGGTGCCCGTGCACCGGGCCATCGTCATCAGCACGACGATCAACGTGCCGCTGGCGTCGGCGCCTGACTTCGCCCAGCGACCGCGAGACGTCGCGCTCCGGCCGGCGGGGATGTCGACCGCGTTGCGCGAGACCGAGCAGGCGAGGCCGTCATGCGGTCCAGCACGCCCGGCGCGGACGGCATGCTCGACCATCGGTGCGCGTGGCGGACAGGCCCGAGATCGTCGCGCGGCCCGCGTGGCGGACTGTCCGCCCCCGTCCCGCCGCCTATATCGGCAAACCGAAGCCCCTTCGCCCCGCGACCCGCATGCCGCCCAGTTCCGACCAGACCAGACCGGCCCCGCCGGGACTCCTGCCGAGGCTGCTCGTCGCGGTTCTTCCGGTGGTGGCCGCCTCGGTGGGCGGCGGCCTGTTCACCGCGCCCAACATCCCGACCTGGTACGCCGGCCTCGCCAAGCCGGGCTTCACGCCGCCGAACTGGGTCTTCCCGGTCGTGTGGACGATCCTCTACGCGATGATGGCGCTCGCGATCTGGCGCATCCTCGGCCGGCGCCCGGCGACCGGCCCGGCGCGGCGGAGCTGGGCCCTCGCCGTGGCGGCGTTCTTCGTCCAGCTCGCCCTCAACGCCGCGTGGCCGCCGGTGTTCTTCGCCGGCCACGACCTCCTCGGCGGCCTCGTGGTCGTCGTCGCGCTGCTGCTCGCCGTGCTGTGGACGACCCGGCTGTTCCTGTCGCTCGACCGGACGGCCGGCCTGCTGCTCGTGCCCTACGCCGCCTGGGCCGCCTACGCGAGCGCGCTCACCGCGGCGATCTGGCGGATGAACTGACGCGAACCGGCGCGCGTCTTGTCCCGGCGTTCAGGTTTCGCCCGCTATGACGGTGGAAACGGTACGGGAGCGGGCGGTGCGGACGCTGGGTCATGAACCATCCGGCGTCCCGGACGTTCCTGTCGAGCTTGAGAGGAGCAGGCGGACATGAAGGCGTTTTGGGCAATGGCGGCCGTGGGCCTGACTCTTGCGGGCTCCCTGGGCCCGGCGACGGCGCAGTACGGCGGCCCCGATTACGGTTACGGCGAGCGGCGTCCCGATTACGGCTACGGCGAGCGCCGGCCGGATTACGGCTACCGCGAGCGCCGGCCGGATTACGGTTACGACGGCCGCGACGACGGCCCGCGCGGGCGCAGCTACGGCCGCGGCGAGGATTACGACGACCGCGGCCGCGGCCGCCGGGGCCAGCGCGGCGACTACGCCTTCGACGAGGGCGAGTACCTGCGCTGCAACCCGGACGTCCGCCGCGCCGTCGTCAACGGCCAGATGGAATCCGGCCTGAAGCACTACCGCGTGCACGGCCAGCGCGAGGGCCGGAAGCTGACCTGCTGAGCGGGACGCGGGCGCCCGAGCGGCGCCTTGCGCCGGCGCGCGAAGTGTGGCGAAGATCCCGCCGCCGAGCCCCGCCGCGAGAGCGGGCCGGTCCCCGGGAGGTCACGCCATGCTCCGTTCCGTCGCCCGCCTGTGCGGGCTCGCCCTCGCACTGATCGCCGGACCGGCGCTGGCGCAGGTTTCCGACGACGTGGTCCGGATCGGCGTGCTCACCGACCTGTCGGGACCCTATGCCGACAGCGGCGGCCGCGGCTCGATCGTCGCCGCCGAGATGGCGGCGAAGGATGCCGGCGGCCGGGTCCGCGGCAAGCCGGTCGAGATCGTCTCCGCCGACCACCAGAACAAGCCCGACGTCGCCTCCTCGATCGCCCGGCGCTGGTACGACGTCGAGCGGGTCGACGCGATCGTCGACCTGCCGGTGACCGCGATCGCGCTCGCCGTGCAGGCGGTGGCCAAGGAGAAGAACCGCACGGTGATGATCACCGCCGCGGCGACCTCCGACCTCACCGCCAAGACCTGCTCGCCCGTCAGCTCGCACTGGACCGACGACACCCACGCCCTGACCGCCGGCACCGCCCGGGCGGTGTTCGAGCGCGGCGGCCGGTCGTGGTACTTCATCACCGTCGACCACGCCTTCGGCCACGCCCTCCAGCGGGAGGCGACCACCGTGGTCGAGGCGCTGGGCGGCAAGGTGCTCGGCACCTCACGCCACCCGATCAACACCGCCGACTACTCGTCCTTCCTGCTCCAGGCCCAGAGTTCGGGCGCCGACGTCGTCGCCTTCGCCAGCGTCGGCGACGACTTCACCAAGGCGGTCAAGCAGGCCAACGAGTTCGGCCTGACGCAGGGCCCCCAGACCCTCACCGGCTTCCTCGTCTACGTCACCGACATCAAGGGCCTCGGCCTGCCGGTCGCCCAGGGGCTGACCTTCTCGGAGGCGTTCTACTGGAACCAGAACGACGCCTCGCGCGCCTTCGCCGAGCGGTTCCGCCAGCAGACCGGCGCGATGCCGACCAAGAACCAGGCGCTGATCTACACCGCCGTGACCCACTACCTGAAGGCGGCCGAGCAGGCCGGCACCGACGAGGCGGTGGCGGTCAACCGCGCCATGCGGGCGATGCCGGTGGCGTTCTTCGACCGGCCCGCGACCCTGCGGGCCGACGGCCGCCTGCTCTACGACCCCGTCCTCTACAAGGTGAAGGCGCCGGCTGCGAGCCGGGGCGAGTGGGACCTCTACGAGGCGATGCGCACGATCCCGCAGGCCGAGGCGTTCCTGCCGATGAACCCGGCCTGCGCCGGCCAGCCGGGATGAGCGCGGTCCCGGAGGAGGACCTCGCCCGCGGCTTCGACCTGCGCCGGCCGCCGGAGGGGTTCCACGACGACCCCTATCCGGTCTACGCCGCCCTGCGCCGGCACGCCCCGGTCCACGTCGCGCCCGACGGGCAGGTGCTGCTCACCCGCCACGCCGACCTCGAGCGGGTCTACAAGGACGCCGCGACCTTCAGCTCGGACAAGACGGTGGAGTTCGGCGCCAAATACGGGCCGTCGCCGCTCTACGACCACCACACCACCAGCCTCGTCTTCAACGACCCGCCGCGCCACACCCGGGTCCGGCGGATCATCGCCGGGGCGCTGACCCCGCGGGCGATCACCGCGATGGAGGCCGGGGTCACCGCCCTCGTCGACGGCCTGCTCGACGCCGCGGCCTCGCGCGGGCGCATCGACCTGATCGAGGACTTTGCCGCCGCGATCCCGGTCGAGGTGATCGGCAACCTGCTGGGCGTGCCGCGCGACGAGCGCGGGCCGCTGCGAGGCTGGTCGCTCGCGATCCTCGGCGCCCTCGAACCGGTGCTCGATACGGAGACCGAGGCCGCCGGCAACCGGGCGGTCGAGGATTTTCTGAGCTATCTCGACGGGCTCGTCGCCGAACGCCGCCGCCGGCCCGGCGACCCCGAGCGCGACATCCTCACCCGGCTGATCCAGGGCGAGGTCGCGGGCGAGCGGCTGACCGCCGCCGAACTGCTCCAGAACTGCATCTTCATCCTCAATGCCGGGCACGAGACCACCACCAACCTGATCGGCAACGGCCTGCACCTCCTGGCGACCGACCGCGGGGCCCGCGCCCGCCTCCTCGCCGAGCCGGACCTGATCCGCACCGCGGTCGAGGAGATGCTGCGGGTCGAGAGCCCCAACCAGCTCGGCAACCGCATCGCCGCGCGGCCCTTCCGCCTCGACGACCGGGACTTTCCGGCCGGGACCCGGCTCACCCTGTGCATCGGGGCCGCCAACCGCGACCCGGCGGTGTTCCCGGACCCCGACGCCTTCGACCCGGCCCGCGAGCCCAACCGCCACCTCGCCTTCGCCAGCGGCATCCACCACTGCGTCGGCCTGGCGGTCGCCCGGCTGGAGGGGCGCATCGCCCTCGGGCGGTTCCTGGCGCGTTTCCCGGGCTACGCCCTCGACGGTCCGCCCCTGCGCTCGCGCCGGGTGCGCTTCCGCGGCTTCCTCTCACTGCCGGCTCGGCTACAATAGACGGCCGGCATGCGGAGCCGGCAATCCCGACGCGACGCGCGGCGCCCTTCCGCAACCGGCCGCGCACCCTTAAATCGCCTGTCCGGCCGCGGCCCCGGGCCGGTTCCGAGACGACCAAGGCACCCAACAAGGCAACCCACCGCCATGGCTTCCCCGCGCACCCTCTACGACAAGATCTGGGACGACCACGTCGTCGATCGTCAGCCCGACGGCACCTGCCTGCTGTACATCGACCGGCACCTCGTGCACGAGGTGACCTCGCCCCAGGCCTTCGAGGGGCTTCGCATGGCCGGGCGCCGGGTGCGCCACCCCGAGAAGACCCTCGCGGTCGTCGACCACAACGTCCAGACCTCGGACCGCAGCCTCGGCATCGAGGATCCCGAGAGCCGGACCCAGATCGACACGCTCGCCGACAACGTGCGCGAGTTCGGCATCGAGTATTACGACGCCCTCGACCGCCGGCAGGGCATCGTCCACATCATCGGGCCGGAACAGGGCTTCACCCTGCCGGGCATGACGATCGTGTGCGGCGACTCGCACACCTCGACCCACGGCGCCTTCGGGGCGCTCGCCCACGGCATCGGCACCTCGGAGGTCGAGCACGTCCTCGCCACCCAGACGCTGATCCAGAAGAAGGCGAAGAACATGCGCGCCGTCGTCGACGGCCGCCTGCCCGCGGGCGTGACCGCCAAGGACATCATCCTGGCGATCATCGGCGAGATCGGCACCGCCGGCGGCACCGGCCACGTGCTCGAATATGCCGGCGAGGCGATCCGCTCCCTCTCGATGGAGGGGCGGATGACGATCTGCAACATGTCGATCGAGGGCGGCGCCCGCGCCGGCATGGTCGCGCCCGACGAGACCACCTTCGCCTACGTCAAGGACCGCCCGAAGGCGCCCAAGGGCGCCGCCTGGGACGCCGCCCTGCGCTACTGGGAGACCCTGGCCTCGGACGAGGGCGCGCAGTTCGACCGCGAGATCCGCCTCGACGCCGCCAACCTGCCGCCGATCGTAACCTGGGGCACCAGCCCCGAGGACGTGGTCTCGGTGCAGGGGCTGGTGCCCGACCCTGCGCGGATCACCGACGAGAACCTGCGCCGCTCGAAGGAGCAGGCGCTCGACTACATGGGCCTGACGCCCGGCACCCGGATCACCGACATCGCCCTCGACAAGGTGTTCATCGGCTCCTGCACCAACGGCCGCATCGAGGACCTGCGCGTCGTCGCCCGGATGGTCGAGGGCCGCAAGCTGCACCCGAACGTGTCGGCGATGGTGGTGCCGGGCTCGGGCCTCGTGAAGCAGCAGGCCGAGGAGGAGGGCCTCGCCCGGATCCTGACCGAGGCCGGGTTCGACTGGCGCGAGCCGGGCTGCTCGATGTGCCTCGGCATGAACGCCGACCGCCTCAAGCCGCACGAGCGCTGCGCCTCGACCTCGAACCGCAACTTCGAGGGCCGCCAGGGCCACAAGGGCCGCACCCATCTCGTCTCCCCGGCGATGGCCGCGGCGGCCGCGATCGCCGGCCGTTTCGTCGACATCCGCGAGTGGCCGCAGGGCTGAGCCGGCTGCCACGACGACCGAAGCACGACGGGCCGGGGCGGCGACGCTCCGGCCCGTCGCCGTTCGGGGTACCTTCGCGTCATGCCGCCCTCGACAATCGTCCGCGCCGTCCCAGCATAGCTCGCGGGGCGGGACTGGCATCGCCCCTGCTCCCCGGGGGGCGAGGCGCCGGGAGGCGCCGGGGCGAGGGCGGGCAGCGGATGGCGGAACCGGCAGAGGGCATCGAGGACGGGCGGGCGCGGGCGCCCCGGGGCCGGCAGGCCCGGGCTGCGCTCGTGCGGATCTGGTCGGGCTTCCTCGTCTCGGATCCGGGGTCGCTGCGCCTGCGCTCCGCCTGCCGCACCACCCTGTCGGTCGCCGCCACCGCCCTCGTCGTCGCGCCCCTGGCGGCGAAGGGCTGGCTGCCGGTCCACGCCGCCGCGGTCGCGGTGGTGCTCGCGCTCATGGCCGCGTCGCTGCCGCGCGACACCGTGCCGGCCGAGCGCCTGCGCACCGTCTTCGGCATGGCGGGCGCCGCGGCGGTCGCGATCGTCGGGGCGGCGTGCCTGCGCCCGTGGCCGCATCTCGGGCAGGCCGGCTTCCTCGCGACCCTGTTCGCCGCGGTGGCGTTCCAGTCCTGGGGGCCGCGGGCGGTGGCGCTCGGGCTCACCGCCGTCGTCCACGCCTATCTCGTGCTGTTCCTCCACGTCGACCTCGCCCACGTCCCGCCGCTGCTGCTCAGCCTGCCGTTCGCGGTGGCGGTGGTGACGGCGGTCGGCTTCCGGCTGATCCCGGAGCGCCCGCTGCCGGCGGCGCGGCGCACCGTGCGGGCGGTCGAGCGCCAGGGCGCGGCCCTGGTCCATGCCGGCCTGCGCGCTGCGGCGGCCCGGCACGGACCCGCCCGCCGCCGGCTGCGGCGGGATTTCGGCGCCTTCAACGAGACCGTCCTGCTGGTCGAGGAGCAGGTCGCCGCCGTCGACGGCGCGGCCCTGGAGCGGTTCGGCACCGCGCTGATGCGCTTCGAGCTGGCGCTGATCGGGCTCTCGGCCGCGCTGTTCGCCGCCGGGCCGCTGCCGGCCGCCGAGCGGGCGCAGGTGCGGCTCCTCGCGCGCCGGCTCGCCACCGGCCGCCGGGCCGAGCTGCGGCCGCGGGAGACCGGGCCCGAGACCACGGTGCTCGCCGCCGGCGGCGAGGTCGACGCCGCGGCAGCGGAGCTGCGCGGGCTCGTCGGCGCGCTCGCCGCCTCCCGCATCCGGCCGAGCCGGCCGGCGGCGGCGCGGCCGGCCCTCGCCTGGCGCCCGGCGATCCGCGCCACGACGGCAGCCCTGCTCAGCATGGTCGGCGGCCAGCTCGTCTCGCCCGACCGCTGGTTCTGGGCGGTGCTCACCGCCTACCTCGTGTTTCTCGGCGCCCGGTCGAGCGGCGAGGCGATCCACAAGGGCGTGCAGCGGGTCTGGGGCACGGTGGCGGGGCTGGTCGCCGGCGTGGTCGTCAGCGTGCTGCTGTCGGGCCACCCGGTGCTGGAGGGCGCGGCCCTGCTCGTCTGCGTGTTCGGCCTGTCCTACGTGTTCGCGATCTCGCAGACGCTGGCGATCTTCTGCGTCACGATCATGCTCGGGCTGATCTACAGCCTGATCGGGATGTCGGCCGAGGCGATCCTGCTGCTGCGGCTGGAGGAGACGGCGATCGGCGCCGCGGCCGCGATCCTGGTCGGGCTGTACCTGCTGCCCGCTCCGACCCACGCCCATATCCGCCAGACCGGCGCCAGCCTCGTCGCCTGCCTCGCCCGGGTGCTGCGGATCAGCGCCCGGCGCCTGTCGGGCGAGGCCGACGCCTCGCCGATCGCCGAGATGCGGCAGGCCGACCGGCTGCTGCGCGACCTGCGGCAGGCGATCCGGCCGCTGCGCGCCCGCAGCACCCTGGTCTGGTGGGCCCGCCGCCCGACCGAGCTGCCGGCGATCCTCGCCTGCATGTTCTGGATCCGGGTTCTCGCCGCCGGCAGCGCCGGCGAGGCCGCCCACCCCGACCTCGCCGCCCGGGCGCGCGCGCTGGCCGACGGCCTCGACGGCCTCGACAAGGGCGGCGCGCCCGACGCCGAAGGGGCGGGCCGCGACGCCCCGATCGAGATCGGCGCCGGCCATATCGGCCTGTCGCGCCCGCTGCTGCTCGAGGCCGCCCTGTCGAACCTCGAGAGCCTCGTCGCGCTGATGCGCGCCCGCTTCGCCGGCGACGGCTGGACCGCCCTGGTGGAGCGACGGCCGCTGTGATGCTGCGGGTGCGTCGGTGCGGTGCCGCGAACCGAACCGCGGATCGCACGTTGGGGCAAGGGAAAGGCCCGCCGGGCCTAGGTCATATCGCGCGGCTCGTCCACTCTCGGTCAGCCCCCCACCCGATGGAGGTTCGTCTTGTTCCTGAAAGCCCTCACCTACGTCATGATCGGCGTGTTCGCCTGCGGCGTCGTCCTGACCGCGGTCGGCGTGTCAGGGACCTTGAGCAACTGATCCCGGGCTGAGGACGCGCGCAGAGGCGACCGGATCACGGGTTCCGGCCGGTCGCCGCCGGCCGCCGCTCCTCGGCGATCAGGAACAGCCCGGCCGCCGCAACCACCGCACCGCCGAGCAGCGTCCAGCGGTCGGGCACGTCGCCGAACGCCGCGAAGCCGATCAGCAGCGCCCACAGGAGATGCGCGTAGCCGAACGGCGCCAGGGTCGAGGCCGGGGCGTGGCGGTGGGCGAGGATCAGCAGCCAGTGCCCGAGGGTGCCGAAGCCCCCGATGGCGAACAGCCCGGTCCAGGTGGCGAGGTCGGGCGGGCTCTCCCAGAGCAGGACCAGCGCCGGGGCGGTGACCACCGCGCCGACGAGGCCGGTATAGAGCATCGTGGTCTCGGGCGGGTCGTGGGCGGCGAGCATCCGCGTCGCCACGATGTAGATGCCGTTGACCGCCGCCGTGACCACGGCGAGGAGCGCCGCCGGCGGCATCCCGAGCCCGGGCCGGGCGACCACCAGCACGCCCGCGAATCCCGCCAGCACCGCGGCGAGCCGCCGCCAGCCGATGTGCTCGCCGAGCAGCGGCCCGGCGATCAGCGCCACGATCAGTGGCGAGGCGAAGGTGATCGAGGTCACCTGGGCCAGCGGAAGCGACCGCAGGGCGAAGAAGCTGCACACCGTCGCGATCACGAGGCAGAGCGAGCGGAACACCTGGAGCGCCGGCCGCCGGCTGCGCAGCAGGCCGATGCTGCCGCGGCGCGGGCCGAGCACCAGGGCCACCAGCACGAAGCTGCCGACGTAGCGCGCCGCTACGACGAGGAGCGGGTTCAGCGAACGGTTGAGCGCCTTCGCGGTCGCGTCGATGCAGGCGAAGCCCGCCACCGCGCCGATCATCAGGGCGATGCCGACGAGCACCTGCCGTCGTCGGTCGCCGTCGAGCCCGCTCATGCCGTCCCGCCTTGAAACCGCGGGCCGCTCCCGACCGGGCCGTCCGCCTTCGATTGCCTTGACATAGAACGGAACATCATTCAAATCCGGAACAACGTTCCATTTCATGCGCTGCCGAGGCGGTGACACGGGAGGATGTCGTGGCGGGGGGATTGATCAAGCGCGTGCTCGATCTGGTCGAGTTGCTCGCCGCGCATGCCCGTGGACTGCCGCTCCAGGCCATCGCCGACAGCCTCGACATCCCCAAGAGCGGCGCCCACCGCCTGCTCGCCGAGCTCGTCTCCTACGGCTACGTCGCGCAGGACCCGGAGACCGGGCGCTACCTGCTCACCACCCGCTTCGCGACGCTCGGGCTGAAGCACCTGTCGAACTCGGGCGTCGTCGACGTCTCGCAATCGGTGATGAACCACCTCGCCGCGCTCAGCGGCGAACTGGTCCGGCTCGCCGTGGTCGACTATCCGCGCCTCGTCTGGGTGGCGAAGGCGCAAGGGGCGCGCTCGGGCCTGCGCTACGACGGCGACATGGGGGCGGAGGCGCGCCTGTCCACCACGTCGACCGGGATCTGCTGGCTCGCGAGCCTCCCCGACGAGGAGGCCGTGGAACTGGTGCTGCGCCAGGGCTTCAGCCGGCCGGAGACCAGCGGCCGCAACGCACCGCGCACGATTCCCGACCTGCTCGCCCTGGTGGGCAGCGCCCGCGACCGCGGCTACGCCTGGGTGCACGAGACCCATCTCGACGGGACGGCGGCGATGGCCGCCAACATCCTGCACCCCGGCACCGGCCGGGCGATCGGCAACCTCAGCATCACCGGGCCGAGCACCCGCCTGACCGAGGCCCAGCGCGACGCCCTGGCGCCGGAGCTGCTCGCCGCCGTCGGCACGCTCTCCTCGGTGAGCACGCTCAGCGAGTATCTCGGCGCCCTCGGCGGCACCCCGCGCCGCGCGGCCGCCGACCACTGAATCATCACGCCGAAACGACAGGAGGAACGCCGTGAACGGACTCGACCGGGAATTCCTGCAGCGCGACCGGGGCATCCATCCCCCGGCCTTCACGCCGGACTACAAGACCAGCGTGCTGCGCTCGCCCCGCGCCGCGCTGATCTCCCTCGAGAACTCGCTCTCCGAGGTGACCGGGCCGACCTTCGGCCGTTCCGAGATCGGGCCGCTCGACAACGACCTGATCCTCAACTACGCCCGCGACGGCGAGCCGATCGGCGAGCGCATCCTCGTCCACGGCCATGTCCGCGACGAGAACGGCCGCGGCGTGCCGCACACCCTGGTCGAGTTCTGGCAGGCCAATGCCGGCGGGCGCTACCGCCACCGCAACGACCGCTACCTCGCGCCGATCGACCCGAATTTCGGCGGCTGCGGCCGGACGATCACCGACGAGAACGGCTACTACTACTTCCGCACGATCAAGCCCGGGGCCTATCCCTGGCGCAACTTCCTCAATTCCTGGCGGCCGGCGCATATCCACTTCTCGGTGTTCGGCTCCGGCTTCGCCCAGCGGCTCATCACCCAGATGTACTTCGAGGGCGACCCGCTGATCCGGCACGATCCGATGATCCTCGGCATCCCCGACCCGGCGGCGGCCGTGCGCCTGATCGCGCCCCTCGACCTGTCGGCGGCCCTGCCCCTCGACATGCTCGCCTACCAGTTCGACATCGTGCTGCGCGGGCGCCAGCAGACGCTGTTCGAGAACAAGCTCCAGGGCAATTGAGGAAACGCCATGGTCCAGCCGCTCTCCCCCCGCCTGAAGGAAACGCCGTCGCAGACCGCGGGTCCCTACGTCCATATCGGTCTGATCCCGCATCAGGCCGGGTTCGACATCTTCGAGACCAACTTCTCCAACGTTCTCGCCGGCCCCGACACGACGGGCGAGCGGATCCGCATTGAGGGCCGGGTGTTCGACGGCGCCGATTCGCCGGTGCGCGACGTGCTGGTCGAGATCTGGCAGGCCAACGCCGCCGGGCGCTACAACCACCCGGCCGACCGCCAGGAGGGCAAGCCCCTCGACGAGGGCTTTCGCGGCTGGGGCCGCACCGGCTCGGATTTCGAGACCGGCCTGTGGCACTTCGAGACGGTGAAGCCCGGCCCGGTCGAGGGCCGCAAGGGCCACCGCCCACAGGCGCCGCACGTCAACTTCTGGATCGCCGCCCGCGGCATCAACATCGGCCTCCAGACCCGGCTGTACTTCCCGGACGAGGCCGAGGCCAACGCGGCCGACCCGGTGCTCGGGCTCATCGAGCAGCCGAATCGCCGCAAGACCCTGATCGCCCGGCGCGAGGAGCGCGGCGGCGGCGTGGTCTACGTCTTCGACATCCGGCTCCAGGGCCAGGACGAGACCGTGTTCTTCGACGCCTGACCTGAGCAGAGTTGCAGGAGGCAACTCTGCTCAGGTTTCTGTTCCTGCATCATTTCCACCGCCGAAACGGTAGCCATTTCGGCGAATGATGCCGGGCGTCACCAGCTTCAGGAGAGTGTCATGAATCCCGTCGTCGTCGCCGTCGCGATCACCGGCTCGGTGCCGCGCAAGAAGGACAACCCGGCGGTCCCGACCGCCGTCGCCGAGCAGATCGAGTCGACCCATCAGGCCTACGAGGCCGGCGCCACCCTGGTCCACATCCACGTCCGCAACGACGACGAATCGCCGTCCTCGGACCCGGACAAGTTCGCGGCGGTGCAGGAGGGGGTGCGCCAGCACTGCCCCGGCATGATCGTGCAGTTCTCGACCGGCGGGCGCGGCCGCGACCCGAGCGCGCGGGGCCTGTCGCTGGTGCACCGGCCCGACATGGCGTCGCTCTCGACCGGATCGGTCAACTTCCCGACCATCGTGTACGAGAACCACACCACGCTGGTGACCGACCTCGCCGGCACGATGAAGGCCAACGGCATCCGGCCCGAGATCGAGATCTTCGACCTCTCGCACCTGCACGGCGCCAGGGCCCTGGTCGAGGGCGGCCTGATGGATGCGCGTCCGCACGTGCAGTTCGTGATGGGCGTCAAGAACGCGATGCCGGCCGACGAGCGCTTGCTCGACATCCTGCTCGGCGAATTGCGCCGGGTCCTGCCCGAGGCGACCTGGACCGCGGCGGGCATCGGCCGCGAGCAGGCCCGGGTGATGGACTGGGCGCTCGCCCGCGGGGCGGATGCGGTCCGCACCGGGCTCGAGGACAACATCCGGGTGACCAGGGACCGGCTGGCGGCGAGCAACGCCGAGTTGGTCTCGCTCGCCGCCGAGGCGGTCGCCAGGGCCGGCCGCCGCGTCGCGACGCCCGAGGAGGCGCGCCGGCTGCTGCATCTCGCGCCGGCGGCGTGAGACCAACGGTCGTTGGAAACGACCTTTGGTTCTGCTCTCGAATTTCCGCCAACGGTCGAAAGCCGTGGCGGAGCTTGCGCGGCGAGGCCCTGGTCCCACACCCGGGATCCTGGGCGTCCCGGCACGGTCATCGCCGCTTCCGGTTTCTCATGCGAATTCCGATCGATCGCTCGGCGATTCCTCCGGGATCGCTTCGCGATGCGGATTTCGGCTTCGCTCAAGCGCCGCGCGGGCTGGCGATCCGATGTCCGGAACGAGTCGTCCGGACATCGTATCACTTCGCCGGCTGGGCGTCCGGGGTAGCCGGCTGGGCGGCGGGCTTGGCGGCGGTGGGCTTGGCGGCGGCGGGTGCAGCGGCCTTCCGGGGCAGGCCCACCGCATCGACGACGTCGAAGCGCATCCCGTCCTCGGCGGATTTCAGCGTCGCGTTGGCCTCGTAGTACTTGCCTTGATCGATGAGGGATGCGGCCTGATTCACGTCGGCCGCGGTCTTGTCGAGGGGCAGGACCGCCATGACGAAGTTCACGTCGATATGGGCGAGCTTCAGCGTCTCGATGGCACCGGTCTGGTCGCCCTTGGCGAGGCTCTTGTTCGCCTCGGTGACGGCCGAGGCCTTCGCGGGCGTGGCCAGGAAGTCCTCGCCGAGCGTGAGCTGCGCATCGACCGGCATCCAGGCGACCGGCCCCTTCGAGGCGGCCTCCTTGCCGGCCGGCCGGGCCTTGTCCGCCGATGCCTTGTCGGCCGAGGCGCCCGCCGCCTTGGTCGCCGCGAGGTCCGCCGGCGTCCTGAGGCCGGCCTCGTCCCGGGTGAACACGGCGTCGTCGGTCCTGGCCTTCGCCAGGGCGGCCTGCGCCTGGCCGATCAGGCTCTTGGCCTGGGCGGGATCGGCGTTGAAGATGGCGACCCGGGTGAGCTGCATGTCGCGGAACGCCTGGGCTCCGTCCTTCGAGAGCTTGCCGACGTCGCGGTCGATCGCCGTCCGGGCCGTCGTCTCCTGCATCGCCACCGGCTTGGCCGTCTGCTCGGCGGCGTAGGCGGCGCCGCCGACCACCGTGGTGGCGACGAGCGCGGCAGCGAGGGATTTCCGGTAGGACATGACCATGCCTCCTCTTGAAATCATTGTCTTGGTGTTCAGCCGGATCAATGCATCGGCTACAAGGTGATAATACACCCGCGATCTGCAGGTTGCCTGTCCGGATCATTACGATCCGCTCACGAAGCGGAAGCACCCCGACGGCGCCCTCGCGCCGGGACCACGATCCCGCTCAGCCGCCGCCGGACCAGCCGAGCGCCCGGCTGATCGCCCGGGCGGTCGCCACGACCTCGCCGACGAGGCGTTCCATCCGGGCCTCGTCCATGTACTGCGCGGTGCTCGACACGCTGAGGCCCGCCACGATCGCGCCGCCGGCCTTGCGGATCGGCGCCGCCACGCAGCGCACCTCGGGCTCGTTCTCCTCGTGGTCGAAGGCGACGCCGCGGCTCGCGTAGTCGCGCATGCGCGCGAGCCAGGTGTCGAGGTCGCGGGCATGGCGCGCGCCGCGGGCCTGCCCGACCTGGTAGAAGTCGCGCCAGCGCGCCTCGTCGAGGTCGAGGATCAGCGCCTTGCCGAGGCCGGTCGACCAGACCGGCTGGCGCTCCCCGACCCGCGAGCTGATCTCGACCCGCCGCCGGCCCGGAATCTTGTCGAGGTAGAGCGCCCACTCGCCGTCGAGGATGCCGAGATGGATCGTGTCCTCGCAGGTCGCCGACAGGCGCTCCAGATGCGGCCGCGCCACCTGCGGCACCGCCATCGCGGCCTGGGCCCGGAAGCCGAGTTCGAGCAGCTTGGGGCCGAGCCCGTAGCCCTCCCGCGGCACGAAGGTGAGGTAGCGCCGCTCGACCAGGGCGGCGGCGAGCCGGTGCGTGGTGCTGCGCGTCGTGCCGAGCGCCGCCGACAGCGCCGCGAGGTCGGTCGCGCCCGCGGCCACCGCGTCGAGGATGTCGAGGCCGCGCAGCAGCGTCTGGCTGCCCGCGGCCGCGCCGGGCGCCGGCCGTGCCGCCGCCTTGAGAGCATCCGGCTCCGCTTTCGCCGTTGACACTGTCCCCTCCGCCCGCCTACCGTCCCAGATATGAAAACTAAATCCCAAAATATGGGATTTGACAAGAGCGGCACGGCCGCCGGGAGGATCGCGAGGCCGGCAGCGCGGGCGGGAGCCCGGCGGCCGGCATGGGACCCCGCCCGACCCGTCCGCGACCACCGGCCTCTACGCCGACCAGAGGGATCACCGACCATGAAGCTCCTGCGCTACGGCCCGGCGGGCCGCGAGAAGCCCGGCCTGCTCGACGGCGAGGGCCGCATCCGCGACCTGTCGGGGCACGTGCCCGACATCGACGCGCGCTGCCTGTCAGCCGACGGCCTCGCCGCGCTGGCGACGCTCTCGCCCGAGAGCCTGCCGATTATCGAGGGCGAACCTCGCCTCGGCACACCGCTCACCGGCATCGGCAAGTTCATCGCCATCGGGCTGAACTACGCCGACCACGCCGCCGAATCGAACCTGCCGATCCCCAAGGAGCCGGTGGTCTTCACCAAGGCGATCTCCTCGCTCAGCGGCCCGAACGACCCGGTGATGCTGCCGAAGGATTCGGTGAAGGGCGACTGGGAGGTCGAGCTCGGGATCGTGATCGGCAAGCGCGCGGCTTACGTCGAGGAGGCGCAGGCGCTCGACCATGTGGCCGGCTACTGCCTCGTCAACGACGTGTCCGAGCGCGAGTACCAGATCGAGCGCGGCGGCACCTGGGACAAGGGCAAGGGCTGCGACACCTTCGGCCCGATCGGCCCCTGGCTCGTCACCGCCGACGAGGTCGGCGACCCGCAGAACCTCGACATGTGGCTCGACCTCAACGGCAGGCGGATGCAGACCGGGAACACCCGGACGATGATCTTCGGCTGCGCCCACATCGTCAGCTATCTCAGCCGCTTCATGACCCTGATGCCGGGCGACGTCGTCACCACCGGCACGCCCCCGGGCGTCGGCATGGGCATCAAGCCCGAGCCGGTGTTCCTCAAGGCCGGCGACGTGATGACGCTCGGCATCGAGAAGCTCGGGTCGCAGCGCCAGGACGTGGTGTCCTGGCGGCGCGGGGAGGGCTGAGCCATGGCGTTTCCGAACCGCTTCCAGGGCCGCCGGGCCGTCGTCACCGGCGGCGCCTCCGGCATCGGCCTCGCGGTCGTCGCCCGGCTCGTCGCCGAGGGCGCCCGGGTCAGCATCTGGGACCTCAGCGCCGAGGCGCTCGACACGGCGAAGGCCGCGACCGGCGCGAGCGACGGGCAGGCCGTCGACATCGCCGACGCGGCTGCGGTCGCGCGGGCGATGGAGGGCAGCCTCGCCGCGCTCGGCGGCCTCGACGTGCTGGTGTGCAGCGCCGGCATCACCGGGCCCAACACCACCGTGAAGGACTACCCGGCCGAGGCGTGGCGCCGGGTGGTCGACGTCAACCTCAACGGCCTGTTCTACTGCAACCAGGCCGCGATCCCCGCGATGGAGAGCGGCGGCTACGGCCGCATCGTCAACGTCGCGTCGATCGCCGGCAAGGAGGGCAACCCCAACGCCTCCGCCTACTCGGCCTCGAAGGCCGGGGTGATCGGCTTCACCAAGTCCCTCGGCAAGGAACTGGCGAAGTCCGAGATCAGGGTCAATTGCGTGACCCCGGCGGCGGTGCGCACCGCGATCTTCGACCAGATGACGCAACAGCACATCGACTTCATGCTGTCGAAGATCCCGATCGGCCGCTTCGGGACGATCGACGAGGTGACCTCGCTGATCTGCTTCCTGGCGAGCGAGGAGGCGTCGTTCTCGACCGGCGCGGTGTTCGACGTGTCGGGCGGACGCGCGACCTACTGAGTCGCGGCCGCGTCAGCCTCGCGCCCGTGGCGCGGGGCCAATGGCAAGACCCGGCACCACCGGGCGTCCCGCCTCCCCCCCGGAAGGAAACCATGGCCTCCCTCGCCGCCGCCGCGCCCGCGGCCGACGCGTCGCACGACGACGCCCTGCGCCGACGCGTCCTGTCCAAGCTCAGGCCCCGCATCGTCTTCTATTGCTTCCTCCTGTTCATCATCAATTATCTCGACCGGGTGAACGTCGGCTTCGCGGCGTTGCACATGAACAAGGACCTCGGCTTCTCGGCCACGGTCTACGGACTCGGGGCCGGCATCTTCTTCCTCGGCTACATCGCGTTCGAGATCCCGAGCAACATGATCATGCACCGGGTCGGCCCCCGGCGCTGGATCGCCCGCATCATGGTGAGCTGGGGCCTCGTCTCCGGCGGCATGGCCTTCGTGCAGGGCGAGACGAGCTTCTACGTCATGCGCTTCCTGCTCGGGCTGGCCGAGGCCGGCTTCGTGCCCGGCATCCTGCTCTACCTCACCTACTGGTACCCGGCCCGCGACCGCGCCAAGGCGACCGCCGGCTTCATGACCGCGACGGTGCTGTCCAGCGTGATCGGGGCGCCGCTCTCGGGCTGGATCCTGTCCAGCAACCCGACCTGGTTCGGCCTCGCGGCGTGGCAGTGGCTGTTCATCCTGGAGGCGGCGCCGGCAGTGATCCTCGGGGTGGTCACCTACTTCTACCTCGTCGACCGGCCGCAGGACGGCCGCTGGCTCGACCGCGAGGAGCGCGAGTGGCTCATCGCCACCCTGGATCGGGAGAACCGCCAGATCGCCCGGACCGGCTCGCACGAGTTCCGCACGATCTTCCGCGATCCGCGGGTGTGGCTGCTGACGCTGATCTACCTGTTCAACGCCATCGCGATCTACGGCGTGGTGTTGTGGCTGCCGCAGATCGTGCGCAGCATCGGCGGGCTGTCGGACTTCCAGACCGGCCTCGTCACGGCGGTCCCCTTCGCCTGCGCGGCGGTGGGCCTCGTGGTGGTGGCGCGCAACTCCGACCGCACCGGCGAGCGCCAGTGGCACACCGCGCTCTCGGCGCTGATCGGCGGCGTGTTCCTGGCCGCGAGCGCGCTGGCGCCGAGCCCGCTGACCGGCCTGCTGCTGCTCTGCGCCGCCGCCTTCGGGGTCTGGGCCGTGCTCGGCGTGTTCTGGGCCCTGCCGACGCTGTTCCTCACCGGCGCCGCGGCGGCGGGCGGCCTCGCGATGATCAACGGCTTCGCCCAGATCAGCGGCTTCATCGGCCCCTACCTCGTCGGCTGGATCAAGGACGCGACGCAGAGCTTCACGCCCGCGCTGCTCACCCTCGCGGCCGGCCCGATCGTCGCGGCCCTGCTTTGCGCCGGGCTGTCGCTGAAGGGCGGCAGGACGGACGGGCGCTGAGTGAGGCCGGAGCCCGCAGGGCGACGCCTGGTGGCGGGCGCGGTGCGCTCTGCGCCCGAAGAGCGCCCCGCGGAGCGGGTTCGAGGGGACGAATGTCCCCTCGAACGCGAAAGCGGAGCGAAAGCCAAAGTCACGGATGTGACTGCCGGCGCCTGAGGCCAAACAAGAAGGTCAGGGCGGTCGCTCTGAAGCGATGGCCCTGACGGAGCCCGGGCGGAGCGTTGCCCGCCCGGGCGAATGATGCTCTGTGTCGCGCTCGCGACACGTTTCGACGGACCGATGGACGACGGCTTCCTCCTGTTCGCGGTCCTGGCCATCCTGGCCTCGGCCCTGTCCGGCCCGGTCGCCCTGGTGGTGGCGCTGCGGCAGCGCTCGCGCATCCGGGCCCTGGAGCGGCGCCTTGCCGGGCTGGAAGCCGGCCCGGCCCCGGTGGCCGAGCCGCCACTGCCGGTCCCGGAGCCCCGACCGGCCGCCCCTGCCGTCCCGCCGCCCGCCCCGAAGGCCGGCGCGGTGCCCGCCGTCGCGCCCGCGGGCCCGCCGGAACCGGCCGGCCCCTCCTTCGAGGAGCGGTTCGGCACCCGCTGGACGGTGTGGGCCGGCGGCCTCGCGCTCGCCCTCGGCGCGGTGCTGCTGGTGCGCTACTCGGTCGAGCAGGGGGTGTTCGGGCCGGGCCTGCGGATCGCCGCCGGCTTCGCCCTGGCGCTCGCCCTCGGCGCCCTCGGCGAGGGGCTGCGGCGGCGCCTGCGCGGGGCCGCGCCCGCCCCTGCGGTCTGGCCCGACGTGCCGGCCATCGTCACCGCCGCCGCCATCGCGGCGGTGTTCGGAACCGTCTACGCCGCCCACGCGCTCTACGGCTTCGTCGGCCCGCTGCCGGCCTTCGCCGGGCTCGCCGCGACGGGCCTCGCCGCGATGGTCGCCGCCCTGCTGCACGGCCCGGCGCTCGCCGGCCTCGGCCTCCTCGGCGCGCTCGCCACGCCGCTCCTCGTCGGCGGCGGCGGCAGCCCGTGGCCGCCCGTCCTCTACCTGCCGGTGGTCACGGCCTGCGCCTACGCCTTCGCGTGGCTCAAGGGCTGGCGCGCCCTCGCGGTGGCGGGCGCCGCCGGCGCGGCGGCGTGGTGCCTCCTCCTGGCGCTACTCGCCCGCAACGGCACGGCGGTGCAGGTCCATCTCGTCGTCCAGCAGGCGCTCGCCGCGCTGATCTTCGCCGTGCTGCCGGGGCGCGGCGTGCCCGACGAGGCGGCCCGCCTCGACCGGGGCGCCGCCCTGGCGCTTGCCGCCTGGGGCGGGGTGGCGCTCGCGGTCCTTGCCCTGACCACCCCGGCCGGGACCGTCGCCGGCTGGGCCGCCGCGTCCGTCGCCGTGGTGGCGGTGCCGGCGGCCGCCGGGTTCGTCGCCGCGCCGGCGGCGGCGGGGCTTCCGGTTGCGGCCCTGACGCTCGCGGGAATCCTCGTGCTGTGGCCGGAAGTGGGGACGGCGGACGAACCCCTCGTGCTGCTGTGGCACGGCGCGCGGGACCCGGTCCTGCTGCTCGCCGCCGCCGGCGCCGCCGCGGCGAGCGTCGCCGTGCCGGGCGCGCTGCGGCTGCTCGGGGGCAGCCGCCTGCCCTACAGTACGGCGCTGGCCTGTGCGGCGGGGGCGGCCTCGACCCCGCTCGCCGCCCTCGCCCTCGCCGACCTGCGGCTCGCCGCCGGCGAGGTGTCGCCGGGCTTCGCCGTGGCGGCGGGAGCGTTCGCGGCGGCGTTCTGCGGCCTCGCGGCCCTGTGCCGGCGCCAGGGCGACGCCACCCCCTCCGCCGCCCTCACCCTCGGGCTCGGCGCCTTCGCGTCGGCCGTGGTCGCGAGCCTGTGCCTCGGCCTCGTCTTCGCGCTGTCGGGCGCCTCGCTCACGCCCGCCCTCGCCGGAGCGGCGCTCGGCACCGGCTGGATCGCCCGGCGCCTCGACATCCCGGCCCTGCGCTGGTGCGTCGCCGGCCTGGGCGCGATCGTGGCCGGCCGCCTCGCCTGGGACCCGGCGCTGGTCGGGCCCGGCCTGTCGCCGACGCCGCTCCTCAACGGCCTCGTCACCGCCTACGGACTGCCGGCGCTCTGCTTCGGCCTCGCCGCCCGGGTGATCCGCCGGCCCGGGCGACCGGCCGACGCGCCCGAGCAGGTGGCGCAGGCGCTCGGCCTGCTGCTCGGCGGCCTGTTCGTCTTCCTGGAGATCCGCCACGCGCTCCACGGCGGCGACCTCGCGGCGCCGGAGACGAGCCTCCCGGAACAGGGGCTGGCGACCCTGGCCTCCCTCGGCTTCTCACTGGTGCTGACGCGGTTCTCCGGCCCCGCGTCCTCGCCGGTGATCCGGTTCGGCGGCCTCGCCTTCGCGGTTCTCGCCCTGGCGCAGGGGGCGTTGGGCCTCGGCTTCGTCGCCAACCCGCTGCTGACCGACGAGCCGGTCGCCGGCGGCGCGGTCGTCAACGACGTCGTCCTCGCCTACCTCCTGCCGGCCGCCGCGGCCCTCGGGCTCGCCGGCGCGGCCCGGGGCGTGCGGCCGGTCTGGTTCGTCCGCGCGGCGGCGGGCCTCGGGCTGGCGCTGGGCTTCCTCGGGATCTGCCTCGCGGTCCGGCACGGCTTCCAGGGCGAGCGGATCGGGCTCGACCGGGCCACCGGGCAGGCGGAGTGGTACGCCTACTCGGCGGCGTGGCTGGCGCTCGGCCTCGCGGCCCTCGGCTGGGGCATCCTGCGCGGATCGGTGATCGCCCGCCTCGCCTCGGCCGGGCTGGTCGGGCTGGCGACCCTCAAGGTGTTCCTGCTCGATCTCGCCGGGCTCGAAGGCCCCTTGCGCGCCCTGTCGTTCCTCGGGCTCGGCGCCTGCCTGATCGGGATCGGTCTCGTCTACCAGCGCCTCGTCTTCGCCCCGGCAGCGCGGCCGGAGGCGTGAGGACGCGCCGGCGGGATCATACAACTGTTGCAGAGGCCGACTACACGCCGCCGCGGCCCTACGGCCTCCCCCTTCCCGACGATCCTCGAATCCCGCTCCGGCGGTCGGAAAGCAGTGCCATGGTGATGTTCGTCGTCGGCAGCGCCGCGGTCGTGGCCATCGTCCTCTCGGCCCGGCTGCTGGCCGATTGATGCGATTTCCGGACGATCCGTTCCGGACATCGTCTCACCAGACCGCATGGTGGAGCCGGAGGCTCCACGCGCGTGAGCGAAGCCGATCTCCGCCGGGCAGGGCCGGCCGATGCGCCGACCGCTCCCCTGCCGGCGGGCCTCAGGCCGGCTTGGCCAGCGCGCGCTTGGCCGAGGGCGAGGGCCCGTGCAGGGCCTTGCGCTCCCTGGCGAAGCGGACCAGGGCGAGGTAGCGGTAGAGTCCGTGGACGAACTTGCCGTAGGGCATGGTCACGAAGAACCCGAACACCGCACCGAGATGCACGGCGAGCAGGGTGCCCATCAGCGGGGTCGCCCGCAGCACCAGCAGCGCCAGTCCGGTGACGCCGAGCGCCAGCAGCATCAGCGTGAAGGCGGTCTCCATGCCCCGCCCCTCCGGCGCCCGCATCGCCGGGTCGCGCTCGGCCTTGGCCCGCAGGAGCCCGAGCGGCCCGACCACGATCCCGATGCCGCCGAGCGTGCCGAGCACCACCGGCAGGTCCCACCACGGATACGGCGCCTCGCGGCCGAAGAGGTAGTGGTAGAGCGTCGCCACCGAGGTCGAGGCGAAGCACAGCATGAAGCCGTAGAAGGTGAGGTGATGATAGAGCCGGCGGCGGTCCTTGGCCGGGTCGCCGTCCCGGTTCATGCAGCCGGCGCCGCCGCCGTCGAGGTAGCGCAGCCGCAGGGCGTCCTGGGTCGCCTGCCAGTTGTAGCCGGCATCGTGCAGGGTCCGTCGGGTCTCGCCGATGTCGCGCCAGAACGCCAGCAGGCCGAGGCCGAGGGCGATGAGCGCGTAGAGGAACGCCGCCCCGAACAGCAGCGCCATCGTGGTGTGCGGCATCAGGCGGTAGAACGCCCCCTCCCCGATCTGCCGGCCGAACATCACCGCCGGGTCGTTGAACGCCATGAACCCGAACAGGAAGGCCGCGACCGAGCCGGCGGCGACGAGGGCCACCGCCGTCCCGTTGCGGGCGAAGAGCGGCGCCAGGGCGCGGGGCCAGGCGTAATGGGCGTAGGATTCGTTGCGGACCTGCGCCAGCACCCGCGGCACGTTCACGTCGAAGGCGTGCGGCGGCGAGAACTGGCAGTCGTAGAAGCAGGCGCCGCAGCCGTGGCACAGGTTGGCGAGGTAGTTCAGGTCGCCGTCCGCGAACGAGCGGCGCGTCTCCATCGCCGGGAACACCGCGCACAATCCCTCGCAGTAGCGGCAGGAATTGCACACGGTCATCAGCCGGTCGGCCTCGGCCAGGGCCGGGCTGGCGTGGTGGGCGGTGGTGCCCGAGGTCTTCGTCTCAGTTGCGAGCATGGCGCGCCGCCTCCCGTCCGGCGATCCGGCCGAACACGGCCCCGATGGTCATCCCGATGCCGGCGGCGTAGCCCTGGCCGAGCACGTTGCCGGCCATGATCTCGCCGGCGGCGAACATGTTGGCGGACGGCCGGCCGTCGGCCATGATCATGCGGGCGTCGCGGTTCACCCGGGTGCCGAGATACGTGAAGGTGATGCCCGGCCGGACCGGGTAGGCGTAGAACGGCCCGGTCTCGATCCGCCGGGCCCAGTGCGATTTGGGCGGCGTCAGGCCCTCGGTGCGGCAATCGTCGAGGATCGTGTCGTCGAAGGTTCCGGGCCGGACCGCGGCGTTGAACGCCGCCACCGTGCGGTCGAGCGCCTCCGGGTCGAGCCCGAGGGCCTCGGCGAGCGCCGGGATCGTCTCGGCCCGGATCGGCGGGTAGAGCGAGGGCATGAACAGCTCGAGCGAGCGGGCGTCGAAGACGACGTAGGCGATCTGGTCCGGCTGGGCGGCGACGAGCCGGCCCCAGATCGCGTAGCGCTTGGGCCAGATGTCCTCGCCCTCGTCGTAGAAGCGCTCGGCGTGCTTGTTGACGACGATGCCGAACACGACGCAGTCGAGCCGGGTGATGATGCCGCCGTCGTATTTCGGCGCGCGGGCGTCGATCGCGACGGCGTGGCACTGGGTCGGGTCGCCGACCTTCTGAACGCCCTTGTCGAGGAGGAGCCGCAGGATCGCCCCGGTGTTGTTGCGGGTGCCGCGGATCAGGAAGTTGTCCGCCGCCTCGCCCCAGTAGCGCTTCAGCCAGTCGATGTTGGACTCGAACCCGCCCGCCGCCGCGACCAGGGTGCCGGCCTCGATGCGCTCGCCCGAGCGCAGGGTGGCGGCCAGGAAGTGCCCGTCCTCGATCGCGAGGTCGGTCACCTCGGCCTCGTAGCGGACCTCGACCCCGAGGCGCCCGGCGGTGGCGTAGAGGGCGTTGAGCATCGCCCGGCCGCCGCCGAGGAAGAACGAGTTGGTGCGCCCGAGCGACAGGGTGCCGCCGAGGGAGGGCTGCCAGCGCACGCCCTGCTCGGCGATCCAGGTCAGCATCGCCTTCGATTCGCGGATCATGTGGCGGGCGAGGTCCTCGTCGGTACGCCCGCCGGTGACCCGCAGCAGGTCCTCGAAGAACTCCTCCTCGGTGTAGGGGCCGGTGAGGATCTCGGTGGCGCTGTCGTGGGCGCAGCGCATGTTGCGGGTGTGGCGGGTGTTGCCGCCGCGCCAGAAGGCGTCGGCGGATTCCAGCACCAGGACCGAGGCGCCCTCGCGCCGGGCGCTGATCGCCGCGCATAGGGCGGCGTTGCCGCCGCCGATGACGAGGACGTCGACGCGGGACCGAGGCTCCGGCCGGCTCCCCTCGCTGCGGATGGCTGCCACGCGTCCTTCTCCCTGGATCGGCCGGCGTCGCCGGGGCTTCGCGTCGGTCTTTTCCGATTGTATGCATCTGCATGCGAGAGCATGCAACCATGTCTTCGTGCATCGGGCGCGGATCGGCTATCCGGTCGGTGCGGGATCGGGGAGCGGGCGACATGACGGGGAAGGCGGCGGGTCAGCCGAACGGGGCGAGCGCCTACGAGCGCGTGCTGCAGGCGATCGAGGACGGCGAGCTGGCGCCCGGCGCCCGGCTGCGCGAGGCCGAACTGGCCGAGCGCTTCGCCATCAGTCGGACGCCGATCCGCGAGGCGCTGGGACGGCTCGAATCGCAGGGGCTCGTGACGCACGAGCCGCATCGCGGCGCCTCGGTCGCGCGCCTCGGCTACGCCCAGGTGACGGAACTCTACGACCTGCGCGAGGTGCTGGAGGGCATGGCCGCCCGCCTTGCCGCGATCCATGCCGGCGACACCGAGATCGAGGTGCTGGAGGAGATGGTCGCCCGCGACCGCACGCTCCTCGCCGATCCCCGGGCGCTGGCGCGGACCAACCGGCTGTTCCACCGCCAGATCCACGCCTGCGCCCGCAACCGCTTCCTTCAGGGCATGCTGGAGAACATGCGCCTGTCCCTGGTGCTCCTCGCCGGCACGACGCTCGCCGAGCCCGACCGGCCGGGCGCCGCGATCGACGAGCACGCCGCGATCGTCGCCCGGATCCGCGCCCACGACCGCGACGGCGCCGAGGCGGCGGCCCGCGCCCATATCCGGGCGGCGTTCAAGACCCGGATCCGGATGGACCAGAAAGGGTGACGGCCGCCGCCGGCTCGGTCTGACCTCCGGGCGAGGCGGCGGCGTTGCGGCCGGCGATCCAGCCGAAGGTCAGGGCCGGGCCGAGGGTGATGCCGGGGCCCGGATAGGCCCCCTCCATCACCGAGGCCATGTCGTTGCCGCAGGCGAACAGGCCGGGGATCGGGGCGCCGTCCGCCCCGAGGACGCGGGCCTCGGCGTCGGTCTCGATGCCGGCCGACATCCCGAGATCGGCCGGCCACACCGCCACGGCGTAGAACGGCGCCTGGACGATCGGCGCGACGCAGGGATTGGGCCGGTGGTCGGCATCGCCGAGATGGCGCTGGTAGATGTCCCCGCCCCTCCCGAAGGCCGGGTCCTCGCCGCGGCGCGCGTCGCGGTTGAAGGTCTCGACGGTGTCGGCGAGGACCGTCGCCGGGACGCCGATCGCCGTCGCGAGAGCCGCGAGGGTGGCCCCCTGCCGGAGGTAGCCGCTCGCCAGATCGGGCCCGAGGCGGCGGGTGAACGGCTTCACCTTGCCGAGGCCGTATCGCCACAGGAAGCCGCGGTCGCCGATCAGCCAGGCCGGCACCGCCCGGCCGCCGCTGGCGAGCTGGGCGCGGACGAAGGCGTGGTAGGACACCGCCTCGTTGACGAAGCGGCGGCCGTCGCCCCCGACCGCGATCAGCCCGGGCTTGGCCCGGTCGGTCACGGTGTGGGGGAACACCCCGCGGCTGCCGTCGCGGCGGGTGAAGGTCGAGGCCGGCACCCAGAACGCGCCGTCCTCGGTCGGCGCCGACAGCCGGGCCCCGACCGCCGCGGCGAGCCGGGCACCGCGGGCCGCCGTGCCGGGCGCGACGGTGGCGCTGAGCGTGCCGGCGGCGTCCGGCACGTAGCGGGCGCGCAGGGCCGCGTCGTGCGAGACGCCGCCGGTGGCGAGGACGACGGCGCGGCGCGCCCGGGCGGCGGAGCGGCGGCCCGAGGTCGCGGGCCGATTGCAGCAGCCGCGCCGCGAGCGCGTTGCCGAGGTAGAGCGTGGTGCCCCGGCGCGCCCGCAGGCGCTGGGCGGCGTAGCGCAGCAGCAGCTTGGCGACGTGCCAGGCCGAGCGCGGCGAGCGGGCGGCGCGGCGCAGGTGCGGGATGTCCTGGCGGCTGATCATCATGCCGCCGAACAGGGTGAATTCGGGCAGCGGGTCGCGCAGCAGCGCGAAGGCGTCGCCGAGGGCGCGGGCGTCGTAGGGCACCGGCTCCAGCACCCGCCCGCCGGCGGTCGCCCCCGGCCGGTCGGGATGGTAGTCGGGATAGGTCGGCACCGGCTGGAGGCGCAGGGCGGTACGGGCCTCCAGGTCCCGGATCGCCTCCGGGCCGCGGGCGAGATAGGCGTCGCGCCGCGTCCGGTCACCGGGCGGGAGCGAGTGGTCGAGATAGGTGCGGGCGGCCTCCAGGCTGTCGGCGCGCTCCGGCGCCTTGCCGGTGCCGGGCACCCACACCATGCCGCCGGAGATCGCGGTGGTGCCGCCGACCACGTCGGCCTGCTCGACGAGGAGCACCGCGCAGCCCTCGGCCGCGGCGATGCACGCCGCCGTCAGCCCGCCGGCGCCGGCCCCGACCACGACGACGTCCCAGGTTCCCCCGTCGGCCTGCGTGCGCTCAGCCATGGTCGGGCTCCCACCGGTAGCCGAGAGCCGCGAGGCGCGCGGCGCTGTCGCGGATGTCGGCGTCGGGATCAGGCGAGATCACCTCGATGACCGTCCGCCCGCGATGGCCGATCTCGGCGAGCACCGGCGGCACCGCGGCGAACGGCACGTCGCCCCTGCCGACGGGATCGTGCCGGTAGACCGCGCGGCCGGTGTCGGAGACGTGGACGAGGCCGAGGCGGGGGCTGACGGTGCGCAGCCCCTCGGCCGGGTCCTCGCCGATGAAGTGGGCGTTGGCGACGTCGTAGATCACGCCGATCCGCGGGTCGCCGTAGGCGTCGAGGGCGGCCATCATCCCGGGGGCGTCCGGCAGGAAGGCGAACGGCATGTTCTCCAGCAGGAGCCTGACGCCCGCCGCCTCGGCGACCGGCCCGAGCCGGTCGAGCGCGGCGTGGAACCGGTCCGTCAGCACCGCGCGCGGGGCGGGAAAGAGCGGGTTCGCCTTGCCGGGGCCGACCACGATCGCCGGCGCGCCGATGTCGCCGGAGAGCCGCAGGAACTCCGTCAGCAGGCCGAGGGAATAGTCCCGCATCTCGGCGCTCGCCGCCGCGACGTTGATGTCGACGTTCGGCATGTTGGTCGCGACGACCGGCAGGCCCCGCGCCTCGCAGGCCCGCCGGATCGCCCGCCGGGCGCCCGCATCCAGCTCCGCCGGCCACAGGTGGCCGGGATGCATCATCAGCTCGACGCCGCCGTAGCCCTGGTCGGCGAGCCGGTTCACGCAGTCGAGGGCGGTGCGGTCGAGCGTGTACGCGTAGGTGTTGACCGCGAAGATCCCGGGATCGGTCATGGCCGCGCTCACGCCATGCCGCCGTTCGGCTGCACGATCTGGCCGTGGATCCAGGAACTCTCCTCGGAGACGAGGAACCGCACGACCTGCGCCACCTCGGCCGGCCGGCCGATGCGGTTGAACGGGCTGAAGGCGGCCATGCGCTGCTTCACCTCCTCGGTCTTGCCGGCGTTGAACAGGTCGGTGTCGACCGGACCGGGGGCGACGCCGTTGACCCGGATCCGGCGGCCGGCGAGTTCCTTGGCCATCGCACGCACGAGGCTCTCCACCGCCGCCTTGCTGGCGGTGTAAGGGCCGGTGCCCGGCACCGGGTGGCGCACCAGCGAGGTCGTCACCGCCACGATGGCGCCGCCGTCGCGCACCCGCCGCGCCGCCTCGGCCAGGATGTTGAAGGCGCCGACGAGGTTGACCTCGACGAGCCGGCGGAAGGCGTCGGGGTCGAACTGCGCCAGGGGCGCGCCCGGGACGTTGATGCCGGCATTGGCCACCACGGCGGTCGGCGCCGCGCCGAGATCGGCCTCGACCTGCGCGAACGCCCCGGCGACCGCGGCGGCGTCGCGGATGTCGACCGGGTAGGCCCGGTGCGGCGAGTTCCCGGGGGCGCGGCTCACATACGTGAAGGCGACCTGCCAGCCGGCGGCGGCGAGGGCCTCGACGCAGGCCGCGCCGATGCCGCGCGAGCCGCCGAACACGAGGGCGACGGGGGAGGAGGCTGTCATGACACGGTCTCGCTGGAGGAGGGAGAGAGGGCGGGGAGCGGAGCGAAAGCCAAAGTCACGGCGACACGACGTGTCGCGCGTGACTGCCGGCGCCTAAGGCCAAACCGGAAACACAGGGCAATCGGGTTCACCCGATTGCCCTGGGAAGCGGGTCGCCGCGGGTCGCCGCGACGGTCGCGGCGATGCCCTGCCAGATGTCGTAGCGGGGCCGGTAGCCGAGCTCCGCCTCGGCGCGGCGGATGTCGAGGGCGCCCTTGCGGGCGCTGAGCACCGAGCCGCCGTGGTAGTACGGCCCGCAATCGCCGACCGTGATGCGGGCGCCCGGCACCGCGCGGTTCACCGCCTCGGCGGTGTCGGCGAGCGTCGGGGCCGCGCCGGTGGCGATGTTGTAGGCGTCGAAGCGGTGCTCCGGCTTGTCGAGGGCGAGCAGGGCGCCCGCCACCGTGTCGGAGATGTGGACCTGATCGACCGCGAAGGCGCCGCCGTCGGGCTGGTGGAACGCCTCGCCGCGCAGGGCCGCCTCGATGAAGGTGCGCGGCAGGCGCAGGCGCGGCAGGTGCGGGCCGTAGACCCAGCAGGTGCGCACGTTGATGCAGTCGAGGCCGGAATCGCGCGAGTAGACCCGCCCGTAATGCTCGACCGCGAGCTTGGTCAGCCCGTAGACGCTCACCGGCTTCTGCGGGTGGTCTTCGTCGATCACCGGGGCCTGGAAGTCGCCGTAGGTCTCCTCGGTGCTGATGTGGACGACGCGGCGGACCCCGTGCAGGCGCATCGCCTCGAACAGGTTGATCGACCCCTCGACGTTGACCCGCAGCGCCTTGAGCGGGACGTCGGCGCAGGGCACCACCGCGACGATCGCGGCGGCGTGGACCACCGCGTCGATCCGGTGGTGCTCGAACAGCCGCATCACCTGCGGCCACTCGCCGAGATCGGCCGCGGCGGCGGCGAGGCGCGGCTCGCGGGCCGCGAGCGCCGAAAGGGACGGGGCGACGGCGAGGTCGGTCGCCACCACGGAATCGCCGCGGGCGAGGAGCGCCCGCACGATCTCGCCGCCGAGCCAGCCGCAGCCGCCCGTGACCAGGATGGTCTTCGGCATCGGACGCCTCCCGGTCACCGCGGCCGCGGCTCCTCGTCGGTCGGCGGGCTGGTGATGACGAGGAACACCAGCGGGTCGAGGCCGGTGCAGTGGAACTCGTGCACCACCCCGGGCGGGATGTAGGTGACGTCGTTGGCGCGCACGAGCCGGCGCTCGCCGTCGACGGTCAGCACGCCCTCGCCGGAGAGCACGTGGTAGATCTGCTCCTGCACCACGTGGCTGTGGGCCTCCACGAAGGCGCCGGGCTCGTAGGAGGAGATGCGGTGGTCGAAGAACCGGCTGCCGACGGTGGCGGGCGTGACGATCGCCTTCGATAGCGCCTGATGGAAGTGGCCGGGATACTGCGTCCAGGGCAGCTCGGCGAGGTTGCGGGTGACCGCCCTGGTCTCGGCGGCGGCGTGCGCGAAGGCGTTCGGGTCCGGGATGATCGTGGCCATGGTGGTCCTCACGGGTGCGGAAGCGGGGCGACGAGGTGGCGCTGGTCGTGCTCGGCGACGAAGCCGAGCCGGTCGGCGGCCGGCGCGAGGTCGTAGAGCGGCGCGAAGGGCTGGCGGGCGTAGATCTCGGGCCGGCGCACCGCGACGGCGGCGCCGTGCAGGCGGCGCAGGCGGTCGAGGGTCGGCTCGGGCGACAGGGTCACCCCGGCCGAGAGGTAGAACGGCGCGAAGGCGCCGGCCTCCTGCGGCAGTTCCAGGGCGAGTCGGAAGGCGCGGGCGAGGTCGCGCGGGTCGATGTGGTGGTGGAGCGGCCCGCCGCCCGCCGCCGAGGGCCCGCCGACCGCCGGGCCGCGATAGGCGTCGGGGTCGCGCGCCCGGGCGGCGATCTCGCCGGCCATCTCCGGATAGGCGACGAACACGGTCCGGAGCGCGACCACCGCCATGCCGCGATGGGCGTAGGCGCGGGCGAGGTCCTCGCCCAGCACCTTGCTCACCGCGTAGGGGTCGGTCGCCCGCAAAGGGTGGTCGAGGTCGAGGGGGGCGTAGAGCGGGGGCAGCATGCGGCCCTCGCGCACGGTGTAGCCGGCGACGGAATCGCTCGAGCAGAACACGAACTTGCGGTGGCCGGCGGCCTCGGCCGCCTCCAGCAGCGTGTAGGTGCCGAGGGTGTTGACCCGCATGATGGTCTGGCCGTCGCCCGACCAGATGTTCGGCACCGCCGCGATGTGGAGCACCGCCCCGGTGCCGGCGACCGCGGCGGCGACCGCGCCGGGGTCGGTGACGTCGGCGACGCGCCAGTCGATCGCGGCGGCGCCCTCCCGGCGGTCGAGGCCGCGGACCGGGTAGCCGTGGGCGAGCAGTTCGCCGACGACGAAGCGCCCGAGCAGGCCGGCCGCGCCGGTGACGAGGACGGGCTTCATCACGCGGCTCCCTCGATGACCATGGAGCCCGCCTCGTCGCCCCCGGCGATGCCGAGCAGGCGCTCCTGGAGGGCCGGGTCGGCGGCGAGGTCGTGCGCGGTGCCGCTGAACGCCACCCGCCCGTTGACCAGCACGGCGGCCCGGTCGGCCATGGCGAGCACGCTCTCGGCGTGGTGCTCGACGATGACGAGGCTCGCCCGGGTGGTGAGCCGGGCCACCGCGCCGCGCACCTCCTGGACGATCGCCGGGGCGAGCCCCTCGAACGGCTCGTCGAGGAGGATGATCCGGCTCGGCACCATCAGGGCGCGGGCGATCGCCACCATCTGCCGCTCGCCGCCCGACAGCGTCTCGGCCCGGGAGCGCATCAGCACCCGCAGCTTCGGAAACAGGTCGGCGACCTCCTCCTGCGAGGCGCCATCCCGGCGGGCGGCGAGCCGCAGGTTCTCCTGCACGGTGAGGTTCGGGAACAGGCGGCGCCCCTCCGGCACCAGCGAGATGCCGAGCCGGTTGATCTGGTCGGGCCGCAGCGCCGTGATGTCGCGGCCGTCGAGGACGATCCGGCCGGCATGGGCCGGGAGCGTCCCGGTGACGGTGCGCAGCAGCGTGGTCTTGCCGACGCCGTTGCGGCCGAGCAGCGCCGTCACCTCGCCGGGGAACACCGAAAGGCTCACCCCGTCGAGCACCGTGCCGCCGCCGTAGCCGGCCGAGACGCCGTCGAGGCGCAGCAGCGGCGCGAGGGCCGGGCGCGGCGCGGCCGCCGCCGCCCGGGCCGGAGGGCGAGCCGGCGCGGCGCCGTGCCCCTGGCCGAGATAGGCCGCGACCACGGCCGGGTTGCGGGCGACCTCGGCCGGACGGCCGTCGGCGATCAGGCGGCCCTGGTGCAGCACCGTGATCCGGTCGGACAGGGCGAGCACGCGGTCGATGTCGTGCTCGATCAGCAGGATCGCCTGGGCGTGCGCGAGCCGCCGGATCAGCGCACCGACGACCTTGCGGTCGCTCTCCGCCAGCCCGGCGAGGGGCTCGTCGAGGAGGAGGAGCTTCGCGTTGGTGGCGAGCGACACCGCGATCTCGAGGAGCCGCTTCTCGCCGTGCGAGAGCGCGGCGCAGACCTCGCCCGCCCGGTCGGCGAGGCCGACCGCGTCGAGGAGCGACCACACCCGGGCATTGGCGGCCTCGTCGGCATGGGCGTCGCGCCAGAACCCGTTCCATCCCCCCGCCGCCGCCTGGACGGCGATGCGCACGTTCTCGAACGCCGTGAGGTTGGGAAACACGCTGAGGATCTGGAACGAGCGGGCGAGGCCGAGCCGGGCGCGGCGGTGCGGCGCGAGCCCGCCGATCGGCCGGCCGTCGAAGCGGATCGCCCCGGAATCGGCCCGCAGGATGCCGGTGACGAGGTTGAAGAAGGTCGTCTTGCCGGCGCCGTTGGGCCCGATCAGGCTGTGCAGGCCGACCCGGCCGACGCTCAGCGAGACGTCGTTCTGGGTCACGATCGAGCCGAACCGCTTCGACAGGCCCTCGACCGCGAGGATCGGCGTGCCGTCGTCCCGGGCGCCCCCGGCCGGCGCGTAGGGCGCGATCCGGGCCGGCCGCGGCGGGATGCCGGCGCGGGTGAGCGTCCAGCGGTCGCGGCCGGCGAGGCGCTGGAGGATGCCCTGGATGCCCTCCGGCGACAGCAGCGCGAACGCGATGATGACCGGCGCGAAGATCAGCCACCAGTTCTCGGTGACCGCGCTCAGCCGGTCCTCGAGCACGATGAAGACGATCGCGCCCCAGAGCGGCCCGAGGAAGTGGTGGACGCCGCCGAGCGCCGCCATCAGCACCGGGTCGCCGGCGTGCTGCCAGCTCAGGTTGTTGGCGTAGATGCCCTGGAGCATCAGTGCCATCAGCCCGCCGCCGACCCCGATGACGCCGCCCGCGATCGTGAGCGCGATCAGCTTGGTGCGGTAGCTGTCGTAGCCGAGGCTGACGACCCGCTGCTCGTTGTCGCGCAGGGCCTGCATCAGCCGGCCGAACGGCGCGTGGGCGAGGCGCCACAGCCCGTAGAGCAGGCCCAGCACCACCGCGACCGTGAAGGCGTGGAAGGCGAGCGCGCTCGGGAACAGCGGCCGGGCGACGTCCTGGAGCCCGTTCTCGCCGCCGGTGACCGAGGTCCACTTGAACGCGATCTCGAAGGCGATCTGCGAGCAGGCCAGCGTCAGCAGCGAGAAGTACAGCCCGCGCCGCCGCAGGATCACCGCCCCGACGAGCACCGCGAGGACCAGCGCGAAGCCGCCGGCGAGGACGAGGCCGGTGATCTCGTTGCCGCCGAGGGCGCCGGTGCCGATCGCCAGGGCGTAGCCGGCGCAGCCGAAGAAGAACGAGGCGCCGAACGGCACGAGGCCGAGATAGCCGATGAGGAAGTTCACCCCGGCGCCGTAGAGCGTGTAGATCGCGATCTGGGTGACGCGCTGGATCGGCATGCCCCAGGCGAGCGCGAGGCCGGAGACGGCGACGAGGACGGCCGCCAGGACGACGATCGGGTGCTCCCAGGGGCGGAAGGCGGTGGATCCGGGTCTCATTCGAAACGCTCCCAGCGCTCGCCGAACAGGCCGCGGGGACGCAGCAGCATCACCGCGAACATGAGGACGTACATCGAGGCGGCGGCGGCCTCGGCCTTGAACTGGATGGTCAGCGACATGACGATGCCGACCGCGAGCCCGGCCACGACCGCGCCGCGGAACGAGCCGAGCCCGCCGATCGCCACGACCACGAAGGCCGGCATCACCGCGTTGGCGGCCATCGAGGGCGAGACGGTCCAGAGCGGCGCCGCCAGCACCCCGGCGATGGCCGCGAGCCCGCAGCCGAGGCCGAACACCGCGGTCAGCACCCGCGGCAGGTTGATGCCGAGCAGCTCGACCATCTCGGGGTCGCGGCTGCCGGCGCGCAGGATGCGGCCGTAGGGCGTGAAGGCGAGGAACGCCCACAGGCCGACCAACGTCGCGGTGGTGGCGACGAGCACCGCGACCCGGTAGGTGGTGATGAGCAGCGGCCCGGCCTCGACGATGCCGGCGAAGGCCGCCGGAGGGTTGAACGGCTTGCCGTCCGCCCCCCAGGCGAAGCGGATCAGCGCCTCGATCAGCAGGGCGAGCGCGAAGGTGACGATGAGGCTGAGCAGCGGCTCCTTGCCGTAGAGCCGGCGGATGATCGTCACCTCGACCGCCATGCCGACGAGGGCGACCAGCGGCGGCGCCAGCACCACCGCCGGCCAGCCGAAGAGCTGGTGGAGCTGCCAGGCGGTGTAGGCCCCGAGGGCGAAGAACGCCCCGTGCGCGAAGTTGATGACCCCGAGCAGCCCGAAGGTGATCGAGAGGCCGACGGCGATCAGCACGTAGATGACGCCGAGCACGAGGCCGTTGGCGACCTGCGAGACGAGGATGTCGAGCATGACGGCTCCGGTGCGGGAGGCGGCGGAATGCCGGGGCGGGGAAAGGCTCAGGACCGTCCGAGGACGGTCCTGCGGGCGGCGCTCAGAGCGGCGCCATCTGGCAGCCGATCTCGTCCCTGCCGCCGAAGGCCTTCAGCGTGTCGGCCTCGCTGTCCGAGGTCTTCCTGACCACGTCGAAGAAGTCCCACTTGTCGGTGATCGCCTTCTTGACGCGCACGATCACCGCCGGGCGGACGAGCTGGTGGTCCCAGTCGCGGAAGAAGAACGGGATCTCGCCGTCGGTGTTCTTCCACTGCTCCAGCGCGGTGACGATCGCCTTCGGGTCGGTCGACTTCGCGGCCTCGATCGCCTCGAGCAGGGCGCGCATGCCGATCCAGCCCGACCACGTCTTGTCGGAGGGCGGCTGGCCGTACTTCTTCTCGAAGTCGGCGGTCATCCGCTTCTCGGCGGCGGTGTTCGACGGGTCGTTGTAGTACCAGGGCTTGACGTAGATGCCGGCCGAGGCCTGGGGGCCGACGTCCCAGAAGTCGGTGTCGGTGACGGCGATCGCCGCGTAGGGGATGCGGTCCTTCATCCCCATCTCGTTGGCCTGCTTGAGGTAGTTCGAGAAGTCGCCGCCCACGAGGCCGCCCACCACGATGTCGGGCCGCGCCTGCCGGATCTTGAGGATGTAGGAGCTGTAATCGGCGGTGTTGACCGGCACCTCGTCGACACCGGCCTCGGTCGCGCCGACCTCCTTGAGCAGGCCCCGCCCCGAGCGCAGGATGTCCTGCCCGAAGGCGTAGGAGGCGGTGAGGAAGTAGATCTTCTTGCCGATCTGCGACACGAACGGCATCAGGCCGCGCATCTGCACCGGCACCGTCGCCTGGGTGCGGAAGGTGTAGCGGTTGCAGTTCTTGCCGGTGATCTCGCTCGCCGCAGCACCGGTGAGGATCAGCGGGATCTTCTCGCGGTTGGCGACGCTCATCATGGCGAGCGCCGACGAGCTGTAGTTGCCGCCGACCACCGCCACGACCTTGTTCTCGTCGATCAGCCGCTGCATGTTCTGCTGCGACACCTGCGGGTTGGGCTCGTCGAGCCAGACCAGCTCGATCGGGCGGCCCAGGACCTTGCGGCCGGCCTGCTCGACCGCGAGGGTGCTGCCGCGCTGGAGATACTCGCCGATCGAGGCGCCGGGCCCCTGCTTGGCGTAGATCATGCCGATCCGGACCGGGCCGGTCTCCTGGGCCAGGGCGGAGCCGCCGGCCAGCGCCAGGGCGGTCGTGACGGCGGCGTGCACGAGCCGCCGCATCTCGCGGAGCGTTCTCATCGGGGTTTCCTTCCCAGGTCGGATCTTGTCTGTTTTGCGGGCGCCGGGATCTTGCCGTCCCGGTCTGCACCACGCCTTCGGAACCCGGCCGCCGGCGGCACCCGTGGCCGGGTGAGCCCGCCTCAGGCGGGGCGGTAGGGCCCGCCGAAGACCGGCTCCTTGTACGGAATCGGCGGGAGCTGCCAGGTGCCGGTCGAGGGCGGCCGCACCTCCGCATCGACGTGGACGTCGATGACGCAGGGCCGGCGGGCGGCCACCGCCGCCTCGACCGCGCCGGCGAGATCCTCGCTGCGGGTCACGGTCACGCCGTCGGCGCCGCAGGCCCGGGCCCAGGCGGCGAAATCCGGGTTGTAGCGCTCGCCGCCCGGGCCCTGGTTGCCCTTGTAGAAGGCGGTGCCGTGCTCGCGGCCGTCGAACAGGCCGTATTGCAGGTCGCGGATCGCCCCCCAGGCGAAGTTGTTCCACACGATCCAGACGCAGGGCAGGCCGTACTCGACCGCCGTCGCCACGACGTAGGGCGCCATCATGAAGCCGCCGTCGCCGACCACCGCGACGCAGGGACGGTCCGGCGCGGCGAGCTGGGCCCCGAGCACCCCGCAGACGCCGAAGCCCATCGACGAGTAGCCCCAGCTGTTGAGCATGCTGCTCGGGCGCCGCGCCTGCCAGAACTGCATGAACCAGTTGTGATGGACGCCGGAATCGAGCGACAGGATCACGTCCTCCGGCAATACCGCCTGGAGCGTGCCGACGACGTATTCGGGCCGGATCGGCGTGGTGATCGCGCCGAAGTTCGGGCGCACGAACGCCTCCCACTCCGCCCGCCAGCCGGCGACCTCGTCCCGCCACGCCGCGAAGGTCTCGCGCGACAGGTCGCGGCGGCCCGCGACCGCGGCTCCGAGCTGGCCGGCGAAGGTCTTGGCGTCGGCGATGATGCCGAGCGTCGGCGGGTAGTTGCGGCCGAGTTCCGCCGGGTCGATGTCGACCTGGATCAGCTGCGTCTCCGGGAAGTTCCAGGAATAGCCCGGGTGCCAGGACGACGACGAGCGGTCGTCGAAGCGGGTGCCGATGCACAGGACGAGGTCGGCATGGCGGCCGGCCTGGTTGGCCGGATAGGCGCCGTTGCGGCCGATGAAGCCGAGGGTCAGCGGATCGTCGGCCGGCACGCAGCCCATGCCGTTGGGCGAGGTGATGACCGGGATCCCGAGGCGCTGCTGGAGCGCGGCGATCTCCGGACCCGCCCCGGAGAGCGAGGTCCCCTGGCCGATGAACAGCACCGGCCGGCGCGCCGCCGCCAGCAGGTCGACCGCGCGGGCGAGGTCTGCCTCCCCCGCCGCCGGCCGGTGGTGGCCGTGACCGGGCGAGGCCGGCGGCAGCGCGACCTCGGCCTCCTCCTGGAAGACGTTGTAGGGGATGTCGAGGTTGACAGGGCCGGGGCGGCCGGTCGTCATCGTGTCGAAGCCCTGCCGCAGGGCCAGCGGCAGCATGTCGACCCGGCTCGGCTGGAAGCTGCGCTTGACCACCGGCCGCAGCACCTGGGCGAAGTCGGCCTGGTTGTGGGCGTAGAGTTCCTGGAACGGCGCCCGGTTGGCCTGCGAGGTCGGCACGTTGGCGGTGATCGCCAGGAAGGCCGAGGAATCCGACAGGGCGGTGGCGAGCGACATCACCATGTTGGCCGAGCCCGGCCCGGTCGAGGTCAGGGTCGCCACCGGCCGGTGCCGGACGCGGAAATAGGCGTCGGCCATGTGGCCGGCGCACTGCTCGTGGCGCGGCGACACCAGGGTCACCCGGTCCCGCACCGCGTGCAGCGCATCGAGGATGCCGACATTGCCGTGCCCGCAGATGCCGAAGACGAACGGCACCTTCTGCTGGACGAGATATTCGGCGATGACCTCGCCGCCCTTCATGGAACGCATGTCACAACTTCCCGTGCCGGTTCATCGTTCAAGGCAGAAGCGTAATCATACGCTCTTCGCTCATCTCGCGAACGGCGTAGTGCGGTCCCTCGCGGCCGAAGCCGCTGTCCTTGGTGCCGCCGTAGGGCATGGCGTCGACCCGCGAGCTCGGCGTCTCGTTGACGTGGACGCCGCCGACCTCGAGCCGCCGCACCGCCGCGAGCGCCGACCCGAGATGGCTCGTGAACAGCCCGGCGGCGAGGCCGTAGGGCGTCGCGTTCACCCGGGCGATCGCCTCGTCGAGTGTGTCGAAGGGCGCCACGCACAGGACCGGCCCGAACACCTCCCGGCAGCCGAGGGGCGTGGCGGCGGGCACGTCGGCGAGCAGGGTCGGCGGCACGACCGCGCCGACGCGCCCGCCGCCGGCGAGGCGCCGCGCCCCGCCCGCGACCGCCTCGGCGATCCAGGATTCGATCCGGCGGGCGGCATCCTCGCTGACCACCGGGCCGACCACGGTGCCGGCCTCGCCGGGATCGCCGAACGGCAGGGCCGCCACCCGTTCGGTCAGGCGCTCCTCGACCTCGGCGAGGCGCGAGCGCGCGACGAGAAGCATCTGGATCGAGGTGCAGACCTGCCCCGCCTTGCGGAAGCTGGCATTGACGATCTTCGGCAGCGCCGCGTCGAGGTCGGCATCGGCGCACAGGATGCAATGCGCGATCGAGCCGAGCTCCATCTGGGTGCGGCGCAGGCCCGCCCGCTGCTGGATCGCCCGGCCGGCCTCGGTGCTGCCGGTGAAGGCGTAGAAGCGGATGGCCGGCTCGTCGAGCAGCCACTGCGCCACCTCGGCGCCGCCGTGCAGGACCGAGATCAGGCCCGGCGGCAGGCCCGCCTCGAGCAGCGCCTCGGCCATGACGCAGGCCGAGAGCGGCGTGTGCAGTGAAGGCTTCAGCACCACGGCGTTGCCGGCCGCGAGCGCCGGCCCGACCTTGTGCGCCACCGTGTTGAGCGGCGCGTTGAACGGTGTGATGGCGCAGACGACGCCGAGGGGGACGCGCAGGGTGAAACCGAGGCGGCCGGTCTGGCCGCCGGCGCCCTCGATCGGCACCATCTCGCCGCCGAATCGCCGCGCCTCCTCGGCCGAGAGCCGGAAGGTCGCGGCGCAGCGCCGGACCTCGTTGGCGGCATCGGCGCGCGGGAACCCGGCCTCCCGGCGCAGGATCTCGACCAACTCCTCGCCGCGCGCCTCGATGATCGCCGCGGTCCGGTCGAGCACCGCGCCGCGGCCGTGAGCGTCGAGCGCGGCGGCGCGGTAGGCGGCCTCGGCGGCGGCGACGCATGACCGGACCTGCTCGCGCCCGGGCAGGTCGACCTGCGCGAAGGGCGCCAGGCGGTACTTGTCGAGGACGGGCGCGACGGTCTCGCCGCCCGTCCACTCGCCGGCCACCAGGAGCCGGCCGTCGTGCCGCACGCGATCCTGCATCGCCGATTGCCCTCCCCCGTGGTCGCGTTTCGTTGCCGGCACACTAGGCCCAGCGCGCTTCCCCCTCGAAATACCGTTTTCCGTTGTGGGCCATAAGCGGCGCATATAGCCTCGCGACCGGCGCCCCGGGGGAGGACCATGGATTTCCGGCAGCTTCGCTACTTCGCGCAGATCGTCGAGAGCGGGAGCCTGTCGAAGGCGTCGCGCAGCCTGTACGTGGCGCAGCCGGCCTTGAGCCAGCAACTCGCCAAGCTCGAGGACGAGGTCGGGCGGCCGCTGCTGAACCGCTCGACCCGCGGGGTGACGCCGACCGAGAACGGCCTCGCGCTCTACCACCACGCGCGCTTCATGCTGCGCCAGCTCGATCACGCCCTCTCGATCGCGCGGCAGGATTCCGGCGACGTGCAGGGCATGGTCTCGATCGGCCTGCCGGCCACCACCGTCCAGGCGATCGGCACGCCGCTGGTCCGGCGCATCCGCACCCGCTTCCCCGGCATCATGCTGAACGTCGTAGAGGGCATGAGCGGCCACCTGACCCACATGATCCGGCTGTGCCAGCTCGACCTCGCGATCCTGTTCAACAGCGACGTCTCCTCCGACTTCCCGTCCACGGTCCTCCTGGAGGAGGAGCTGTTCGTCATCCTGCCGAGCAGCAGCCCGCTGGTCGCCCACGAGCGCACCAGCCTGACCCTCGCCGAGGCGGCGGCGCTGCCGCTGATCCTGCCGACGGCGACCCACGGCCTGCGCCGGCGCATCGCCGCCGAGTTCGAGGCCCGCAACCTCTCGGCCTACGTCGTGGCGGAGATCGATTCGCTGTCGCTGGTGATGAGCTGCGTCTACGAGGGGATCGGCGTCACCATCAAGCCGCTGTCGTCGCTGCGGCTGGGCGGCAAGCGCCGCAAGGACTGGCGCGCGCTCGCGATCACCGATGCCCGGCTCAGCCGGACCAACTACCTCTACTCGATCAATGCCGACCTGCTGTCGCCGGCCGCCGCCGTGGTCGCCCGCGAGGTGCGGGAGATCGCGCGGGAACTGGTGCTCACCGAGCAGTGGCAGGGCGTCACGCTCGTCGACCGGGAGGGGTGATCGAGGTCGGCCGCGTCGGGGTGGACGAGGACGCTTAAGGCGGCGCACACCACTTCCTCAAGTCTCGCGAGCCAGTGGGGACCGCCCCTGCTAGTCTGCTGGAGACAAGGGAAGGAACATGGTTTTCGTAGCGTCGGCGGGGCTGAGCGGGCTTCTTCTGTCGGTCGCGTGGACCTTCCACGACGGACCGCCGTGGTGGCCGGCGATCGTGGGCTTGAGCAGCCTCACCTTCAGCCTCGTGGCCCACGCGCTCCTGCGCCGCTTCGAGACGCGCCACGGCCGGCCTGTGCCGGACGCCTCCGGCGCGTCCGCCATCGCGGACGGCCACACCCGCGCGGCGGCCATGCGGCTGCTCGGGCAGGAGGTCGAGGGGCGGCCCGAGCCCCCCGCGCCGGCGCCCTTGTCGGCCTGGCCTGCGCCGTATCGCCCCCCGCGTCCACTGCGCCAGCCCGGGCCGCTCGTCTGGTACGCCGATACGCACTGACCGCGGGGCGGGCTGAAGGCAGGTTTTCGGTTGATCGCTCGGCGATCCCCGCGGGATCGCCGAGCGATGCGGAGACCGGATCTGCTCACGCACCGTGCGGGCTTGTGAGTGCCCAAGCAGATTTCGCAAAAGTGCCCACCGGTTTTGCGACAAAAATCTGCGACAACACAGCAACCTAAGCGGACGAAGCGTTGGCTTGCCCACGCAAGTCTGCATAATCGACTGTGTGTCCATCGTATCGAACTCGGGAAGCACCCCTTATCCGGGCCCGAACGGGCCTACGCGACTGGAGCGACGGCGGACGGAGATCCTGGATCCAGACGCCAGACGTGCCGCGAGATCGTGTCGCGAAAAAAGAAGGCCGCTCCGTGTGCCGGAGACGGCCTCGAGTATAGGGAGGAAACGCCCGGATGGGCGCGTTGCACAGCGGCGGAGTCGCGCGCTGTGCAACGCAACAAGCGTTGTTGCAGCGCAAAAGTTCCGCCCCGTGCGCGCGGGCGGTGATGCACGGTCGATGCGACTCGCCAATCCGCGACCGGCCAAATTGTCCGTGCCCGAGGGGCGCGGTATGCGGGCGGCATGACGACGCCCACCGCCGATCAGATCGCCACGCTCGGTGCCGCGTTCCAGGCCTTCGTGCGGCGCTACAAGCTCGCCGATGCCGGACGCTCCGAACGGCCGCTCAACGAACTCGACGTGCAGACCCTGCTGTACGTCGCGCAGAACCCGGATTGCGGGCCGACCGACATCGCGCGCTACCTCGGCCTGGCCGTCACGACCATCTCGTCCGCGACCGACCGCCTGGCCAAGCGGGGGCTTCTCGAACGGCACCGGATCGAAGGAGACCGGCGGGCGGTCGCGCTCCGCCTGTCCGAGGACGGCGCGGCGCGGGCCGCGGCGCAGAGCAACGCGTACGACGCCCTCAACCGGACGATGCTCGCGCGGCTGGCACCGGACGAGCGCGACGCGTTCATCCGCATGGTGGCGAAAATCGCATGCCACGAAGATTGAATAATCCGAACTTCGTCATATCTGTGTGTCGCGCCCTGTGATAGGGGCCGGAGATGCCGAGGACGTTCGATGGCCATCGGGGTCAACGGGGCCGGGGTCGCCCCGCCCGGGGATGCCCGCGTGCCGCTGCTCGATCTGCTGCGGGAGCGCCCGCACCTGACCGGCACCAAGGTCGGCTGCAACCAGGGCACCTGCGGGGCCTACCCTCGGCGCGCGGGGCATCAGCGCGATCGGCATCACCGGCGTCGCGGCCGCCAACGCGGTCTTCAACGCGATGGGGAGACGCATCCGGGATCTGCCCATCACCCTGGATCAGCTCCTGTCGGTCTCACCGCCCGCGGCGACGCCTGCCCTCCGGGGGCGTCAGGCGTCGCCGTTCCTCTCGCGAGCCCCCGGGTTCCGCCCCGCACCCGACCGGTCCATCGCAGGCTGCGATCGGGCGCGCGGGGCGGATCGGCCCGGCGGCCCCGGCCCATCCCGTCGGAGTTCGACCATCTTCCACCTCATCTTCGCGGCACCGAGCCTGCTCGTCGTCGTCCGCTGGCTCTGGCCCCTGTCCCTGCCGCTCTGGATCACCGTGGCGGTCGCGCTGCTGCTGCTGGTCGCGTCGCAGTACCACTTCTGGAGCCGGCTCTCGTCCGGCTCGGTCTTCGCGCCCGAATTTCCCTTTGCCGTCGTCGTCCTGTTCAACTGGGCGTTCGGGGCCATCGTGCTGTTGGCGGGCCTGCAGATCCTGCTCGACCTCGGCGCCATGGCCGCAAGGCTGGCGGGGCGGGGCGGCGGCGTTCCGGATGCGCTGCGCTACGCGGCGGCCGGCGCGGCGGCCCTCCTCGCCGCCGTCGGCGTCGCGAACGCGCTGCGCGTGCCGCCGGTGAAGGACCTCGACGTCGCGATCCGCGGCCTGCCGCCCGCCTTCGAGGGGTATCGGCTGCTGCACCTGACCGACCTGCACATCAGCCGGCTGTTTCCGGCGCCCTGGGTCAGGGCCGTGGTCGACCGCGCCAACGCGTCGGGGGTCGACCTCGTCGTCGTGACCGGCGACTTCATCGACGGGTCGGTGGCGATGCGGCGGGCCGACGTCGAGCCCCTGCGCGGCCTGCGCGCGCCGGACGGCGTGTTCGCCATTCCCGGCAACCACGAGTACTTCTTCGACTACCGGGCCTGGATGCGCCACCTCGCCGGCCTGGGGATCTCCCTCCTCGAGAACGCGCATGCCGTCCTCGCACGCGGCGGGGCCCGGATCGTGCTCGCCGGCGTCACGGACCTGTCCGCGCCCGCGCACGGACAGGCCGGCCCGGATCTCGCGGCGGCCCTGGCCGGCGCGCCCGACCACGCCCCCGTCATCCTGCTCGATCACCAGCCGCGAGGAGCCCGACGGGCCGCCGCGCACGGCGTCGCGCTGCAACTGTCCGGGCACACGCATGGCGGCATGATCCTGGGCCTGGACCGGCTCGTCGCCAACGGCAACGACGGCTTCGTGTCGGGGCTCTACGCGGTCGAGGGGATGACCCTCTACGTCAGCAACGGCACGGCCCTGTGGCCCGGTTTCGCCCTGCGCCTCGGACGGCCTTCGGCACTCACGCGGATCACGCTGCGCGGCCTGCGCTGAGCGGTTTCGTGGCACGTCATACGATTTTCGGTTGATCGCTCGGCGATTGCTGCGCAATCGCTTCGCGATGCGAAAATCGGCTTCGCTCAGGCGTGTGGAGCCGAAGGCTCCACCGCGCAGGCTTCGATACGATCTTCGGAACCGATCGTCCGCGACTCGTATCAGCGTCCGGGCCGCGTCCTCCCGGTGGATTTTCCACCCTCGGCACCCCTCGCCACGGCCGGGACCGGCCGCGGCGCGATCCTACGCCTCCGCCCCCTGGAGCAGCCGCGCCGCCGCGGCGCGCGCCTCCTCGGTCACCGTCGCGCCGGCGAGCATGCGGGCGATCTCCTCCCGCCGCGGGGCGGCGGCGAGCGGGTTGACCCGGGTCGCGACCCGGTCGGAGCCCTTCACCGCCTCCTTGGCGATGAGGAAGTGGGTCGAGGCGCGCGCCGCGACCTGGGGGGCGTGGGTGACGGCGACGACCTGGACCCGGGCCGAGAGCCGGGCGAGGCGGGCGCCGATCGCGTCCGCCACCGCGCCGCCGACGCCGGTGTCGATCTCGTCGAAGATCAGGGTCGGGGCCGAGCCCTTGTCGGCCAGCACCACCTTGAGGGCGAGCATGAAGCGCGACAGCTCGCCGCCCGACGCCACCTTCATCATCGGGCCGGGCCGGGTGCCCGGGTTGGTCTGGGCCCAGAACTCGATCCGGTCGAGGCCGGCGGCGTCGCGGGCCGCCTCGTCGGTGGCGATCTCGGTGAGGAAGCGGGCGCGCTCCAGCTTCAAGGGCGGCAGCTCGGCCTGCACCGCCTTGTCGAGGGCGGAGGCCGCCTTGCGCCGTCCCTTGCTCAGCGCCCGGGCGCGGTCGAGATACGCCGTCTCCGCCGCCGCGAGCGCGGCTTCGAGCTTGCCGAGGGCCTCCTCGCCCGCATCGATCGCCGCCACGTCGGCGGCGTAGCGGTCGCTCAGCGCCGCGAGGTCGTCGGCGGCGACGTCGTACTTGCGGGCGGCGGCGCGCAGGGCGAACAGGCGCTCCTCGACCCGCTCCAGCTCGCGCGGGTCGAACTCCGCCGCCTGGAGCGCATCGTCGAGCACCGTGCGGGCCTCGTCGAGGGCGACGAGGGCGGCGTCGAGGGCGGCGACGCAGGGCTCGACCAGCCCGGGCGCCTGCGCGGCCCGGCGCTCCAGCTTGCGCAGGGCCGCCGACAGGTGGGCGGTCGGCGAGCCCTGGCCGCCGACCGCGTCGAGCGCCTCGTTGATCTCGCGGGCGACCTTCTCGCCCTGCTGCATCGCGGTGCGGCGGGCGGCCAGCTCCGCCTCCTCCCCCGGTTTGGGGGCGAGCGCCGACAGTTCCTCGACGGCGTGGCGGAGGAAATCCGACTCCTTGCGCGCCGCCTCGACCCGGGCGCGGTGCTCGGTGAGCGCGGTGCGGGCCCGGCGCACCTCCCGCGCCGCGTCCGCGACCTTGGCCGCCGAGCCCTGGAGGTTGCCGAAGGCGTCGAGGATCGCCCGGTGGGTGGTCGGGTCGGCGAGCGCCCGGTCGTCGTGCTGGCCGTGGATCTCGACCAAAGCCGCGCCGATCGCCCGCAAGACCTGCACGCCGACCGGCTGGTCGTTGACGAAGGCGCGGGTGCGCCCGTCGGCGACCTGGATCCGGCGCAGGATCAGGTCGCCCTCGGTGTCGAGGTCGGAGGCCGCCGCCAGCGCCCGGGCCGGGTGATCGAGGGGAACGTCGAAGACCGCGGTGACCTGCCCCTGGGCCTCGCCCTGGCGCACCAGCCGGCCGTCGCCGCGCCCGCCGAGCGCGAGCGCGAAGGCGTCGAGCAGGATCGACTTGCCGGCGCCGGTCTCGCCCGTGAGGACGCTGAGGCCTTCGCGGAAATTCAGCTCGAGTCTGTCGATCAGGACGATGTCGCGGATCGCGAGCTGAACCAGCATGCCGCCCTTGCCGGGTCTGTGAGGAGAGGATCGGGGGTCTTTACAGCGCGATGCGGCGGCGCGCGAGTGCGCGCCGCCGCCGCAGATCGGAGTCCGTTCGCCGCGGGAGCGCGGGCTACTGGGCCTGCGCGGTGCGCGGGATGCCCATCACGTCCTTGAACGTCTTGCTGATCCACGAGGACTTCTCCTCGCGCGGCTCGACGCCGCCGTTCTGGAGCAGCGCGTAGGCGTCCTTGTACCAGGGGCTGTCGGGGAAGTTGTGGCCGAGCACCGCCGCGGCGGTCTGGGCCTCGGCGACGATGCCGAGCGCCATGTAGGCCTCGGCGAGGCGCTCCAGCGCCTCCTCGGCGTGGCGGGTCGTCTGGTACTTGCTCACGACGTCGCGGAAGCGGTTGATCGCCGCCGGGAAGTTGCGCCGCTCGAGGTAGTAGCGGCCGATCTCCATCTCCTTGCCGGCGAGCTGGTCGCGGGTGATCTGGATCTTGGCCTTCGCGTCGGTGGCGTATTCCGAGGTCGGGTAGCGCTGGACCAGCTCGTTCAGGGCGGCGAGCGCGCGCTCGGAGCGGTCCTGGTCGCGGGTCACGTCCGGGATCTGCTTGTAGTGCGACATCGCCAGCAGGTACTGGGCGTAGGCCGCGTCCTTGCTCGCCGGATGGCGCTGCAGGTAGCGCCGCGAGGCGGTGATCGCGTCCTCGTACTTGCCGCCCTCGTAGTTGCTGTAGGCGGTCATCAGCACCGCCTTCCGCGACCAGTCGGAATAGGCGTACTGCTTGTCGAGGTCGTCGAACTTCTTGTTGGCGGCGTCGAAGTCGCGGTCCTCGAGCTTGGCGAGGCCCTGGCTGTAGAGCTTGTCGGCGGGGACGTCCGGCACGACCTCGGGCTTGTACTTCGGGTCGGCGAAGGGGTTGAGCGAATCGAGCGTGTCGCACCCGGCCAGCGCGAGGCCGCAGCCGGCGAGCAGCGCGGCCCGGAGGACGGCAACCTTGGCACCGCGAGGCAGGAGGGCGAGAGGCATTCGGGTTCTTCCCCCAGAACAGATGGCCGGCGGGCCGCGATGGGAGCCGCGCGTTCGGTGGAACCGCCCGGCGGCGACGCCCCCGGCCGGTTTCCGTGTCGCGTGACCTGATGAGAGGTGATTGGGGCGCGAAAGCGGCGCCGCACCGGTTCCGGTGGATGGTTCCACCGATCGCGCCGCCCCTTCACCGGAAAGCAAGGAGGTGTGGCGCCGGGGCCACCCGCCGGACCCGGTCATCGCGCAGGGCGAGCGGGAGCGTCCGCCGGGCGCTGCGGATCATGCGTCGGGCCCGTGCCGGATCGTCCGAAGTTCAGAGGTCGGGAGCGTAGACCGCGGCGCCGAGGGAGACGCCGATTTCGGCCAGCGCCGGCTCGCGGCGGGCGCCGGTGCCCTCGACGATGGCGTAGTTCGCCCGGTCGGCGAAGAGCGCGTCGAGGACCGCCACGTTGAGGCCGTGGCCGCCGCAATAGGAGTGGTAGGCGCCCTGGATCGGCAGGCCCGCGAGGGCGAGGTCGCCGACGGCGTCGAGGATCTTGTGGCGGACGAACTCGTCCGGGTAGCGCAGGCCCTCGGGGTTGACGACGCCGCCCTCCCCGACCGCGACGGTGTTCTCGAGCGAGGCGCCGAGGGCGAAGCCGGCCTTCCAGTAGCGCTCGACGTCGCGCATCATGCCGAAGGTGCGGGCCCGGGAGATCTCCCGGCGGTAGAGCGCCGGGGTAAGGTCGACGGCCTTGCGGCTGCGGCCGATCACCGGGCTCTCGAAATCGATCTCGACGTCGAGGCGGAAACCGCGCTCGTGCGGGCGAAGCTCGGCAAAGGCGCGGCCCTTCTCGGCGCGGACCGGCTTCAGCACCTTGATGACGCGCCGGGGGGCGCCGCAGGAGGCCGTGCCGGCCTCGTCGATGGCGGCCACGAAGGGGGCGCTGCTGCCGTCGAGGATCGGCATCTCGGGGCCGTCGATCTCGATCAGCGCGTTGTCGATGCCGAGCCCGTAGAGGGCGGACATCAGGTGCTCGATGGTGGCGACGGCACCGGTGTGGCGGTCGCCGATGACGGTGCAGAGCTCGGTGGCGGAGACCTGGGCGTGGTGCGCCTGGATCAGTCGGTCCCGCCCCTCGGCGAAGCCGGTGCGGAGGAAGGCGATGCCGTGATGGGCCTGGGCGGGGTGGAGGGTGATGCTGGCAGGGTTGCCGGAGTGGACGCCGATGCCTGTGAGGCTCACGGCCGAGCGTAGGGTCGTTTGCTGACTCGTTCTCATCTACTCAGCCCTCGGCCGCGATCCGACGCCGCGACCCTCTGGGAGGCGCGCTCGACTGAGACCCGTCCGCTGCTTGAAGCCCCTCGGACCGGCGTGCCGGCCTGAAGCGGGCCGCCCGTCCTTATCTCTGAGAAGAGCTATAGTCGGGCCCTCAAGCGCGGCCAAATCACGGATTCTTACGCTCTGTAACAAGTCCGGGGTTTCCGGGGAGAGACGCGAAACCCTTTTAGAACAAGGACTTGAACAATGGCTTAACCCCGAAGCCGCGGGGCTTCGGGGTGTGGCGGAAAGGTCGCAGAGCCCGGTCCGGAGCCGCCATCGTGGCGGCTCCGTGGCAGAGGCTCAGTTCGCCTGCCGGCGCAGGAAGGCCGGGATCTCGAGCTGGTCGTCGTCCATCATCCGCGGGGCCGGCACGGTACGGCCCTGCGGATCGAGGTTGCCCTGGGCCGGCCGGTAGGCCGGGGCCTGGGCCTGCGGGGCGTAGCCCTGGGGCGCGCGCGGCATCGCCGGAGCGGCGGGAGCCTGGGGCGCCGGACGCGGGGCCGGCTGGTGCGCGGCGGGCTGCGGCGCCGGCTGGGCCGGGGCGGCGTCGTCCTCGCGCCGGCCGCCGAAGCCGACCGTGGCGAGGCGGCGCAGCAGCGAGGTGCGCTTGGCGTCCTGGCCGGGGGCCTGGGCGACCGGCTCCTCGCCGCGGCTGGCCCGGATCTGGTTCTGGGCCGGCAGCGGCAGGTCCTGCACCCGCGGCATCCGCGGCGCGCGCACCACCGCTGGGGACGGCGGGATGAACGGCGCGGAGGCCGATGGCATCGGCGCCTCGGCGGCCGCGGCGGCGTGGGCCTGCGGCTCGTAGGCCGGCATCCGCGGCTGGGCCGGGGTGATCTGCACCTCGTCGCGGATCAGCGCCGCCGCCTGATGGTGCAGGTCGTGGCGGGCGTGGTCCGGCATCACGGGCGCGGCGGGGGCCGCGACCGGCTCGGGCGCGGGAGCGGCCGGGCGGGCCGCTACCGCCGGTTCGGCGGGACGAAAGGAGGCGGCGGTCGCCTGGGCCGGGGCGGCGGCGCGGGCGCGGGCCTCGGCGCGCAGGCGCTCGGCGACCTCGGCAATGCGCTGCTCGGTCTGGGCGATCTCCGGCGAACCGATCGCGTTGGCGGCGATCAGCGCCGGCTCGATCCCGGTGGCGACGACCGAGACCCGGATGATGCCGTCGAGGCTCTCGTCGAAGGTAGCGCCCAGGATGATGTTGGCGTCGGAATCGACCTCCTCGCGGATGCGGGTCGCGGCCTCGTCGAGCTCGTAGAGGGTCAGGTCGTTGCCGCCGGTGATCGCGATCAGCAGGCCGCGGGCGCCCTTCATCGAGACGTCGTCGAGGAGCGGGTTGGCGATCGCGGCTTCCGCCGCCCGGTTGGCGCGCTTCTCGCCCGACGCCTCGCCGGTGCCCATCATCGCCTTGCCCATGCCGCGCATGATCGCCCGCACGTCGGCGAAGTCGAGGTTGATGAGACCCTCCTTCACCATCAGGTCGGTGATGCAGGCGACGCCCGAATAGAGCACCTGGTCGGCCATCGCGAAGGCGTCGGCGAAGGTGGTCTTCTCGTTGGCGACCCGGAACAGGTTCTGGTTCGGGATCACGATCAGGGTGTCGACGGCCTGCTGAAGCTCGGAGATGCCGGCCTCGGCCGAGCGCATCCGGCGCACGCCCTCGAACTGGAACGGCTTGGTCACCACGCCGACCGTCAGGATGCCCATGTCGCGGGCGGCCCGGGCGATGACCGGCGCCGCGCCGGTGCCGGTGCCGCCGCCCATGCCGGCGGTGATGAAGCACATGTGGGCGCCCGAGAGCTGGTCGCGGATCTCGTCGATCACCTCCTCGGCGGCGGCGCGGCCGACCTCGGGCTGCGAGCCGGCGCCGAGCCCCTGCGTCACGCCGATGCCCATCTGGATCACGCGCTCGGCCTTCGAGGAGGTCAGCGCCTGGGCGTCCGTGTTGGCGACCACGAACTCGCAGCCGAGCAGGCCCGACTCGATCATGTTGTTGACGGCGTTGCCGCCGCCGCCGCCGACGCCGAACACGGTGATGCGGGGCTTGAGTTCCCGGATGTCGGGGGCTTGCAGACTGATGGCCATGGTGCGCGAGCCTCTCGTCACGTCTCGTCAGGTGTTCGTGTGGGGCGCCGACCCGGCGCCGGTTTGCCGTCCGTCCGCCCGTCGAGCCGCGAGGCCCGCCGGGCGGTCGATCTCAGAAGCTCTCCCGGATCCAGCGTCCGACCCTGGAGAGGTAGCCGTCCTGGGCGAGGCCGACCGACCCGCCCTGCCCTCGCGGCTCGAAATGCTCGATGTGCGAGACCTGGGGGTAGACCAGGAGCCCGACCGCGGCGGAGAAGGCCGGGCCCTTGGCGGCCTCCGGCAGCCCCTTGATGCCGAGCGGCCGGCCGATCCGGACCTGACCCTGGAGGATGCGGCGGGCGAGGTCGGGCAGGCCGACGAGCTGGCTCGCGCCGCCGGTGAGCACCACCCGGCGCCCGGCCTGGGCGGCGAAGCCGGCGTTGCGCAGCCGGTCGCGCACCAGTTCGAGCACCTCCTCGACCCGCGGGCGGATGATCCGCACGAGCTGGGACTTGGGGATGTGATGCGGCAGGTCGCGCTCGTCCTCGTCGACCCCGTGGACCGCGATCATGTCGCGCTCGTCGGAGGCGGTCGCCATCGCGGCGCCGTAGAGCGTCTTCAGCCGCTCGGCCGCCGCCACCCGGGTCGAGAGGCCGCGGGCGATGTCCATGGTGACGTGGTGGCCGCCGACCGCGACCGCGTCGACGTGGACGAGGTGGCCGCCGGAAAAGACCCCGACGCTGGTGGTGCCGCCCCCCATGTCGACCACCGCGACCCCCATCTCGGCCTCGTCGTCGACCAGCGCCGAGAGGCCCGAGGCGTAGGGGGTGGCGATCACCGCCTCGACGCCGAGATGGCAGTTCTCGACCGCCAGCATCAGGTTGCGGGCCGCCGCCGCCTCGGCGGTGACGACGTGGAGGTCGACGCCGAGGCTCTCGCCGATCATGCCCGAGGGATCGACCACCGCGCTCTGCTCGTCGAGGGAGTAGCCGGTCGGCAGGGCGTGCAGCACCGCGCGCCCGGGACTGACGCTGCGGGTGCTCGCGGTCTCCAGCACCCGCTGGACGTCGCCGGCGGTGACCGAGCCGGTGCGCACCGGCACCCGCGCCTCGAAATGCTGCGCCCCGAGCCGGCCGCCCGACAGGTTGACGATGACCGACTGGACCTCGACCTTCGCCATCCGCTCGGCGGCGTGGACCGCCTGCCGGATCGCGCTCTCGGCGGCTTCGAGGTCGACCACCGCGCCGCCCTTGAGGCCGAGCGAGCGCTGGTGGCCGATGCCGATGATGCGGGCCAGATGGGTGCGGCCGCGCAGGGTCGAGAGCGATTCCATCGGCTGCAGCTCGGCGACGAGGCAGACGATCTTGCTGGTGCCGATGTCGAGCACCGACAGGGTCGCGCTGCGCCGGGCCGAGAGCGGCTTCAGGCGGGGCGTCAGGCCGTGCTGGAGGAGACTCATGACGCGACGCTCACCCGACTGGACACGATGACCGAGCCTGCTTCTGCGGAGCGGACCGGACGGCTCATGTCTCGGTGCCCTTCTTCGGCTTCTTCTTCTGCGCCTCCTGGCGGGCCGCGGCGGCCTCCTCGGTGAGGCGCACCACCACCCGGTCGGGCATGCGCAGGTCGACCGCGATGATGTCCTTGGCCAGGAGGCGCGACTCGGCCTCCAGGCGCACGAGGCGGGTCATCGCCTCGCGGGCGCCCTCCTCGGGCAACCGGATGTCGATCCCGTCGAGCTTGAGCGTCCAGCGCCGGCCCGAGACCAGGGTGCCGGCCTTGATCCGCTCCTTGAGCGGCCCGGCGGCCTCCAGGAGGTCGAGGTACTCGCGGGTGCGCAGGTTCGCCTCCTCGCCGACGACGAGGGGCAGGGCGGCGAAGCGGCCGTCGCGCATCCGGTCGATCTCGCGGCCGTCGGCGGAGATCACCGCGATCTCGCCGTTGCGCTGCCACAGGGCGCTCGGCTGGCGCTCGGTCAGGGTGACGAGCAGTTCGTTGGGGTAGATCTTGCGCACCGAGACCGAGGCGATCAGCGGGACCTGCGACAGGCGCTCGCGCACCTCGGCGACGCTCAGGAACGGCAGCGAGTTGCGCTGGTCGAGCCCGGCGGCGTGCAGGATCTCGCGGGCGTGCAACTGGGCGATGCCGGTGATCGTCACCTTGTCGAGGCCGAAGCCGGCGGCGCGGGCCAGCATGTCGACCGGCCGCCCGGCCTGGGCGAGCAGGACCGTGTAGGCGCCGCTCGCCCCGAACCCGGCGATGCCGACGACGCCGAAGAAGCCGAGCAGCAGGCCGGTGCCGAGCAGGGCCGGCAGGCGCTGCTCGATCGGCACCGCCACCGACGACCGGCGCGGGCGCAGGAAGCGCGGCAGCCGGCGCATCAGCCGCGAGGGCTGGCGCGGCCCCGCCGGCCGGCCGGAGGCCGGGGCGGGGGCATGGGAACCGGCGGCCGCGCCGCCGGCAGGGCCGGGGGCGGTCAGCGGTTCAGGGAAGCGTCCTCCACCATCCATCGGACGAGGTCACCGAAACTGTGCCCGGCATGGGCTGCGAGTTCTGGCACCAGGCTGGTCTCGGTCATGCCGGGCTGCGTGTTGACCTCCAGCACCACGACCGCGCCGGTGCCACCCGGTGTGTCGTCGTAGCGAAGGTCGGCACGGCTCACGCCCCGGCAGCCAAGTGCTTGATGCGCCGTTAACGCCAACTCTCGAACGGTCTGGTAAATTTTCGGTTTAATTTCTGCCGGCAGGACGTGGACCGAGCCCCCGGCGGCGTATTTCGCGTCGAAGTCGTACCACTCCCCGGTGGCGGGCCGGATGTCGATGACGCCGAGCGCCTTGTCGCCCATCACCGCGCAGGTCAGCTCGCGGCCCGGAATGTAAGTCTCCGCAAGGAGTTCGTCGCCGAACGGCCAGTCCGCCCGAGCGAGTTCCTGGGGCGGGTGGGAGCGCCCGTCGCGCACGATCGTCACCCCCACCGACGAGCCCTCGGCGATCGGCTTGATGACGTAGGGCGGGGGCAGGACGTGGGCTTTCGCCGCGTCGAACCGGTTAACGATCCGGCCCTCGGGCACCGGCACGCCGGCGGCCCGCATCACCACCTTGGCGCGGTCCTTGCGCATCGCCAGCGACGAGGCGAGCACGCCGGAATGGGTGTAGGGGATGCCGAGGATCTCCAGGACACCCTGGACGGTGCCGTCCTCGCCGAACGGCCCGTGCAGGGCGTTGAACACCACGTCGGGCCGCAGCGCCGCCAGGACCGCCGCGACGTCGCGCTGCATGTCGATGTCGGTGACGCGGTAGCCCTGCTCCTCGAGGGCCTTCGCGCAGGCGGCGCCCGAGCGCAGCGACACCTCGCGCTCGGCCGACCAGCCTCCCATCAGGACGGCGACGTGTCGGGTCATGGTCCGCTCCTCCTCCGGGTCTCAGGCCGCCGGCCGGCCGATGCGCCGGATCTCCCAGTGCAGGTCGACGCCGGCGGTCTCGCGGACTCGCCGGCGCACCTCCTCGCCCAGCCCCTCGATGTCGGCCGCGGTGGCGCCGTCGCGGTTGATGAGGAAGTTGCAGTGCATCTCCGACACCTGGGCGCCGCCGCGCGTCAGGCCGCGGCAGCCGGCGGCGTCGATGAGCTGCCACGCCTTGGCGCCGTCCGGGTTCTTGAAGGTCGAGCCGCCGGTGCGCTCGCGGATCGGCTGCGCCGCCTCGCGGGCCGCCGTCACCCGGTCCATCTCGGCCTGGATCGCCTCGCGCTCGCCGGGCCGGCCGCGAAACAGCGCGCCCGTGAAGATCACGTCCTCGGCCACGCCGCTGTGGCGGTAGCGGAAGCCCATCTCGGCGTGGGCGTAGGTGCGGAGCGTGCCGTCGCGGGAGATGCCGCGGGCCTCGACCAGCACGTCGGTGGTCTCGCCGCCATGGGCGCCGGCGTTCATCCGCAGCGCGCCGCCGATCGAGCCGGGGATGCCGCGGTAGAAGGCGAGCCCGTCGAGCCCGGCCTCGGCGGCGGTGCGGGCGACCTTCACGTCCGGCACCGCGGTCCCGGCCCGGATCGTCTCGCCCTCGACCGCGACGCTGCCGAACGCCTTGCCGCCCAGCCGGATCACGAGGCCGGGCACGCCGCCGTCGCGCACGATCAGGTTCGAGCCGAGCCCGATCACCGTCACGGGGATCTCGGCGGGGAGCGTCGCGAGCGCCGCGGCCAGATCCTCCTCGTCGGCGGGAGTGAACAGCACCTGCGCCGGCCCGCCGACGCGGAACCACGTCAGGTCGGCGAGGGGATGGTCGGGCAGGAGACGGCCGCGCAGGCGGGCCGGGGCCAGGAGGGCGAGGAGGTCGGTGGAGGTGGTCATGGCCCGCCGTTCAGGGTGGTCGTGGTCGCGGATGCGGCCGGCTTCGCGTGAGACGTGTCTCGCCGAAGGTGGTGCGCGTTCTCCTCGCCCCGCTCGCGGGGAGAGGGCGGTGTCCCCCTTGTCGGGGACACCGCGAGGCGGCAGCCGAGGGTGAGGGGGCGAGACCGGAGGAGTCTCATCCGGAATCACCCCCTCACCCCCGCCCTTCGGGCTTCCTTCGCCCCCGACGAGGGGGACGAAGGCCTCTCCCCGCCCGCGGGGAGAGGAGAGGGCCGCGTGGATCGTCTGGAGAACGCCGTCGAGGTTCTTGAACACCTCGGCGTTCCAGAACCGGAGGACGCGCCATCCCTGCGAGGTGAGCCACGCATCCCGACGCCGGTCGTGGGCACTGTCGGCATGCTGGCTGCCGTCGAGTTCGACGATCAGCCTCCGATCGCGACAGGCGAAGTCGGTGATGTAGGCCCCGACCGGATGCTGCCGGACGAACTTGGCGCCGCCGAGCCGCCGATCGCGAAGGCGCGCCCAGAGCCGCGCCTCGGCCTCCGTCTGCGCCTGCCGCAGATCTCGCGCCCGCTTCGATCCGTCGTCGTCCGCGCCGCGCACTGCACCCTACGCCGCCTTCTCGCCCAACGCCGCCAGCTCCCCCGGCAGGGCGTAGGCCCACTGGGTGATGTTGCCGGCGCCCAGGCACACGACGTAGTCGCCCGATCCGGCGGCGGCGCGGACCAGCCCGGCGAGGTCCTCGCTGCGCTCCAGCGCCACCGCGTTGCGGTGCCCGCGCGAGGTCAGGCCCGCCACCAGCGAATCGCGGTCGAAGCCCTCGATCGGCGCCTCGCCGGCGGCGTAGACGGGAGCGACGATCACCGTGTCGGCGTCGTTGAAGCAGGTGCAGAAATCGTCGAACAGCGAGGCGAGCCGGGTGTAGCGGTGCGGCTGCACCACCGCGATCACGTTGCCCTCGGTCGAGGCCCGGGCCGCCTTCAGCACCGCCCGGATCTCGACCGGGTGGTGGCCGTAATCGTCGAAGATCTCGACGCCGCTCCAGGTGCCGGTCTTGGTGAAGCGGCGCTTGACGCCGCCGAAGCCGGCGAGCGCCTTGCGGATTGCCTCGGGCGCGACGCCGAGCTCGTGGGCCACCGCGAGCGCCGCGGTGGCGTTGAGCGCGTTGTGCTTGCCCGGCATCGGCAGGACGAGGTCCTCCATCTCCAGCCGGAAGCCGGGGCGGCGGTCGCGGATCATCACCCGGAACCGGCTCTGGCCGCCCTTGAGGTCGACGTCGAGGAGGCGCACGTCGGCCTGCGGGTTCTCGCCGTAGGTGACGATGCGCCGGTCCTCGATGCGCCCGACGAGGTCCTGCACCGTCGGGTGGTCGATGCACATCACCGCGAAGCCGTAGAACGGGATGTTGTCGATGAAGGCCCGGAAGGCGTCCTTGACCTTGTCGAAGCTGCCGAAATGGTCGAGGTGCTCGGGGTCGATGTTGGTGACGATGGCGATGTCGGCCGGCAGCTTCAGGAAGGTGCCGTCGGATTCGTCGGCCTCCACCACCATCCAGTCGCCCTCGCCCATCCGGGCGTTGGTGCCGTAGGCGTTGATGATGCCGCCGTTGATGACCGTCGGATCGAGGCCGCCGGCGTCGAGGAGCGTCGCGACGAGCGAGGTCGTCGTCGTCTTGCCGTGGGTGCCCGCGACCGCGACGCTCGACTTGAACCGCATCAGCTCGGCCAGCATCTCGGCCCGGCGCACCACCGGCAGCCGGCGCTCGCGGGCGGTGGCGAGTTCCGGGTTGTCGCGGCGGATCGCGGTCGAGACCACCACCAGCTCGGCGTCGCCAAGATTCTCGGCCCGGTGGCCGACGAAGGTCTTCATGCCCTTCTCGGCCAGCCGCCGGACGTTGTAATTGTCCGAGGCGTCGGAGCCCTGCACCGTGTAGCCGAGGTTGTGCATCACCTCGGCGATGCCGGACATGCCGATGCCGCCGATGCCGATGAAGTGGATGGGGCCTAGCTTTTTCGGCAGTTGCATGGGTGCGGGTCCTTTTCGGCGTCGGTCATCGGGCGGCGGCGAGCGCGGTCTCGACCACCAGGGCGGCGAGGCGGTCGGCGGCGTCCGGCAGGCCGCCGGCGCGGGCGGCCGCTGCCGCCGCCGCGAGCCGGGCGGGGTCGCCGAACAGCGTCTCCAGCTCGCTGGCGAGCCGCTCGGGGGTGAAGGCGGATTGCGGGATCGGGAAGGCGGCGCCCGCCGCCGCCGGCACCGCCGCGTTGGCGGCCTGGTCCTGGTCGAGGGCGCCGGGCAGCGGCACGAGGATCGCCGGGCGGCCGATCACGCCGAGTTCGGCCACCGTCGAGGCGCCCGAGCGCCCGACGACGAGGTGCGCCGCCGCCATCTTGGCCGGCAGGTCCTTGAAGAACGGCGCCGCCGCGAAGGCCGCGAGCCCGGCCCGGCCATAGATGTCCTGGACCCGGGCGAGATCCTCGGCCCGGGCCTGCTGGATCACCGTGAGGCGGGCGCGCAAGGATTTGGGCAGGCGCAGGACCGCGTCCGGCACCACGTCGCTCATCACCCGGGCGCCCTGGCTGCCGCCGAAGGCGAGGAGTTCGAGCGGCGACTCCGCCGAGAGGGGCGGATACGGCATGGCGGCGGCGGCGAGCACCGCCGGGCGCACCGGGTTGCCGGTATGGACCCGGCGCGCCGTCGCCTTGGCCGGCACGCCGCCGACCGCCGAGAAGCCGGTGGCGATCACCGCGGCGCCGCGGGCGAGGAAGCGGTTGGCCCGGCCCATCACGGCGTTCTGCTCGTGCAGCAGGGTCGGCACCTTGAGCATCTGGGCCGCCAGGACCGGCGGCACGGTCGGGTAGCCGCCGAAGCCGACCACCACCGCCGGATTGAGCCGGCGCACCGCCTGGACCGCCGAGGCGAAGCCGCGCCCGAGGGTCAGGAAGGCCCGCCCGCGCACCAGCGGCGAGCGGCCGGACGGCGTCGCCGAGGGGATCGCGACGATCTCGGAGGCCGGGAACTCGCCCGACAGCGCGGCGACGCGGCTGTCGGTGGCCAGCGCCACCCGGATGCCGCGGTCGCGCAGGCGCAGGGCCAGCGCCTCGGCCGGAAACAGGTGGCCGCCGGTGCCGCCGGCGGCGACGAGCACGAGGGGTTGGGCAACGGTCATGGGGCGCGTTTCGTCGTCGGCGGCGGGACGGGCCCGGAACCGCCGGGGTTGAAGGCAAAGGGTCCGACAGGGCTTGCGGTCGGGTCCCGCTCGAAGGCGCCGCTTGTGTCATGCCGGGACGGCGCGGTCACCCCCCGGGGGCCCGCACCGCCCGCTCACGGGCGGGCGGTCGCGTCCGGCCCGCGCATCATCGCGGCCCGGGGCCGGCGGCGGGTGAGCGCCATCAGGAAGCCCATGCCGAGCGCGAGCGAGATCAGCGACGAGCCGCCGTAGGACACGAAGGGCAGCGTCATGCCCTTGGCCGGCATCAGCCGGACGTTCACCGCCATGTTGATGCAGGCCTGGAGCCCGAACAGGGTGGCGAGCCCGACGATGGCGAGGCGGCAGAACACGTCCTCGTTGCGCCGCGCCAGCACCAGCCCGCGCATGACGACGAAGGCGAACAGCAGCACCAGGGCGATGCAGACGAGGACGCCGAATTCCTCGCCGGCGACCGAGAAGATGAAGTCGGTATGGGCGTCGGGCAGGTGACGCTTGGCGACGCCCTCGCCCGGGCCGGTGCCGAGCCAGCCGCCGACGTTGAACGATTCCTTCGACCAGAACACCTGGAAGTTGTCGCCCGAATCCTCGTTGAGGAAGCGGTCGATGCGGGCGCGCACGTGCGGCAGCAGCTCGTAGGCGGCGGTGACGCCGAGGAGCCCGAGGCCGCCGAGGCCCGCGACCCAGACGAGGTGCAGGCCGGCGACGAACACCATGCAGCACCACACCATGGTGATGAGCATGGTCTGGCCGAAATCCGGCTGGAGGATCAGCGGCACGATGGTCATCGGCAGCAGCAGCAGGGCGAGGAACCCGCCCGGCATGTCGCGCCGGCGCGAGCCCTCCGAGAACGCCCAGGCGGCCAGCACGACGAAGGCCGGCTTGACGAATTCCGACGGCTGGACGCCGATCGCCCCGAACTGGATCCAGCGATGGGCGCCCTTGATCTCGGGCCCGTACTTGATGGCGAGCACGCACAGGACGATGCCCACCGTGTAGGTGAGCAGGGCAAGGCGCCGGACGTGGCGCAGGGACAGGAACGACACCGCGAGGATCAGCCCCACGGTGGGGGCGAGGTACATCACCTGCCGGTTGAGGAAGTGGAACGGCGGCAGGCCGAGGCGGTCGGCGACCGGTGGGCCGCCGGCCATCAGGAACACCAGCCCGATGGTCATCAGGGTGCCGAGGCCGGCGAGCAGGAACCGGTCGACGGTCCACCACCAGTCGCCGAGATGCGAGCGTTCGGCGCGGGACATCATGATGGCGGGATCCTCGCAGGCGCGACGCGAGGGCTCCCGGGACGGGGATCCCGGAGGCCGCTCTGATGCCCTCAACCATCGTGCGGAATGGTAAACCGAGCGTTGCCGGGATGCGGCGGGTTCGCTCTGTCACCCTCGTCGGTGATCCGCCCCATGGTGACATCCCCTGACGAGAGCTTCAGCAGAGCCCCGAAACCGCTCCCTTTTCCCGGACGACTGCAGCGTCAGCGGAAGGAGATCCGGGATCCAGCACAAGGAGTCGCGAAGCGCCTCTGTGCAGCGGCGGTGCCGACGCACTGAGCCGCTTCGCGGCAGGTCTTACGGCTGGATCCCGGATCTCCTTCCACTGCGTTCCAGTCGTCCGGGAAAGGGCGTGCGAGTTCGGAGACGATCTCGTACGCAGGCCATGGCAGGACCGAGCAGGTCAGCCGCGGGCCGCCTCGCGACCTTCGATGGCAGCCAGCACCTCGGGGGGAAGGGTGTCGAAGTCGGGCGACATGCGGATCTGCCCCTTCAACGCCCCGGGCCGACGCGGCGGCCGCACCAGGCCCCGCGGCGGCTGGAGCAGGGCGACGGCCTCGGCCTGGGACGCGATGACGAACGATGCTCTGCTCCGGACTCGCTCCAGGAACTCGGAGACGTGCCCGCTGAACTCGTGGATGTCGATTCGCTGCGGTGCGGCAGCGTCCTGATCCGCCTCGGCCATGGCGCTCTCCTGGCGACGAACGATCGTGACGACGCCGGAACCTGTCAACGGCGATCGCGAGCCGACGCTGCGAAGCGACGACTCGCGAGATCACCGGGCCGGCACGCCGCGAGGTTGCGCCGAACCCGTCCTACCCCTTCCGCGCCAGCGCCGCCGCCACGCGCCGGGCGAAGGCGACCGGGTCGCGGGGCGGGTCGCCGCCCTGGACGTGGGCGAGGTCGAGGAGCGTCTGGGCCGCCTCCCCCACCTCCTCGCCGGCGCCGGCGCGCTCGGCGAGGCGGCGCACCAGCGGGTGGCGCGGGTTGAGTTCCAGCACCGGCTGCCCAGCGCCGAGGCCGCGGCCGGCCCGGCGCAGGAGGCGCTGCATCTGCAGGTCGGGCCCGTGGGCCGGGGCGGCGAGCAGCACCGCGCTGTCGACGAGGCGGCGGCTCTCGCGCACCTCCGACACCGCGTCGCCGAGCGCCTCCTTGAGCTTCGGCACGAGGCCCGACAGGTCGGCGGGCTCGTCGCCCGGCGCCACCTCCGGCTCGAAGGCCGAGAGGTCGTCGGCGCTCTGGGTGACGCTGCGGATCGGCTTGCCGTCGAATGTGTCGAACCGCTCGGGCCAGAACGCGTCGACGTGGTCGGCGAGCAGCAGCACCTCGATCCCGCGGGCCTTGAAGCCCTCGATCTGCGCCGAGGCGGCGAGCGCCTTCGTGTCGTCGCCGACCAGGACGTAGATCGCCTCCTGCCCCGGCTTCATCCGCGAGACGTAATCGGCAAACGAGGTCCAGCCCTCGACCGCCGAGGAGCGGAAGCGCAGCAGCGCGGCGATGTCGTCGCGGTGCTCGACGTCCTCGTACAGGCCCTCCTTCAGCACCGGCCCGAACGCCTCCCAGAACGTCGCGTAGGTCTCGGCGTCCTTGGCGCGGGACTTCAGCTCGCCGATCACCTTGGCGGTGACCGCGCGGCGGATGCGGGCGAGCACCGGCGTCGCCTGCAGCATCTCGCGCGAGACGTTGAGCGGCAGGTCCTCGGTGTCGACCACGCCCTTCACGAAGCGCAGCCAGGACGGCAGCAGGCCGGCCTCGTCGGTGATGAACATCCGGCGCACGTGCAGGCGCACCCGGCTCTCGCGCTCCTCCTCGACGGCGAGGAACGGCTTCATGCCGGGGACGAACAGCAGTGCGGAGAATTCGAGCGATCCTTCCGCCCGCCAGTGCAGCGTCGCCCACGGCGCGTCGAAGGCGTGGCTGACGTGGCGGTAGAACTCGGTATAGGCCTCCTCGGTCACCTCCGCCTTCGACTTGCGCCACAGGGCGGTGCCGCGGGTGATCGTCTCCTCCTCGCCCTCGCGCGCGAGCGTGACCGGGACCGTGATGTGGTCGGCCCACTTGCGCACGATATGCTCGATCCGCATCGGCTCGAGGAACTCGTCGGCGTCGGCCTTGACGTGGAGCACGATGTCGGTGCCGGGCTCGTCCCTCGTCGCGGGCGCGAGGGTGTACTCGCCCTGCCCCTCCGAGGCCCAGGTCCAGGCCTCGTCGGAGCCGGCGCGGCGCGAGGTGACCTCGACCCGGTCGGCGACCATGAAGGCGGAGTAGAACCCGACGCCGAACTGGCCGATCAGGCTCGGGCGCTCGTCGGGCTTGGCGTCGGCGAGCGACTGGCTGAAGGCCCGGGTGCCCGAGCGCGCGATGGTGCCGAGGTTCTGCGCCAGTTCGTCCTTGGTCATGCCGATGCCGGGATCGGACACGGTCAGGGTGCGGGCGTCCTTGTCGGCCCGGATCCGCACCTTGACGTCCGGCGGCAGCGCGAGGCCGGCCTCGGTCTGGGCGGCGAAGCGGCGCCGGTCGACCGCGTCGGCGGCGTTGGCGACGAGTTCGCGCAGAAAGATCTCGCGCTCGGAATACAGCGCGTGGACGACCAGATCCAGGAGGCGCCCCACCTCCGCCCCGAAGGCATGCCGCTCCACCGTCTCGCTCACGTCGAAGGACTCCGTCTCTAGCTCGTGACGGGGGCCGATATGCGGGGCGGGGCCGCCGAATTCAACGGTGGGGCGCCGGGATCGGACCGCGCGTGGCCCGACCGCCAGAGTTATGTACATCCAGGCATGGGCGAAGGCGAGCGGACCGTCTGGGACGACCCGAAGAACGAGGCGAACATCCTCGGCCGGCACATCGACTTTGCGGATCTCGATGAGGCCTTCGATGGCCGTTTCGTCGTCGTCGCCGAGGACCGGCGACGGGATTATGGTGAGCGGCGTTTCAACATGCTGGTCGCGGTCAGGGGCGTGATACGATTTTTGGACGATTCGTTCAAAAATCGTATCACGAGCCCGCGCGGCGCCTGAGCGAAGCCGAAATCCGCATCGCGAAGCGATCACTCGGATTTCGTATGACGCTCAACATCACGTTCACGCCTCAGCCCCCTAAATCCCGGATCATCTCGGCACGCCCGGCCAGCCGCCGGGAGAGAAGGATCTTTCATGCCAGGCAAGCCAGCCAGGACGGGGACCGGCCGGACCGATTGGGCGGCCCTCAAGGCGATGAGCGATGACGAGATCGACCGGATCGCGGCCGAGGACGAGGACAACCCGCCGTCCGACGACGATCACTGGGCCGACGCGGCCATCGGCCTGCCGCCGGGCAAAACCTCGATCCATGCCAGCTTCGACCGCGATGTGGTCGAGTTCTTCAAGCACGGCGGGCGCGGCTACCAGACCCGCATGAACGCGGTCCTGCGCCGCTACATGGAGGTCCAGAAGGCCAAGGAGGCCGGCAGGCCGTAAAGGCGCCGGGATCGCAGCCTCACGCCGGCATCGGCTCCCGCCGCGGCACCACGAGGTTGGCGACCAACACCTGCACCGGCTCGCCGTCCTGGTTGAGCGTCGTCGTGCGCGCCTTGACGAGGCCCTGGTTCGGCCGCGAGCGCGAGGGGCGGACCTCCAGCACCTCGCTCTCCAGGCGCAGGCGGTCGCCCGGGCGCACCGGGCGCGGCCAGCGCAGCTCGTCCATGCCGGCGCCGACGATGCCGCCGGCGAGCGGCAGGCCGCCCTCCACGAGCAGCCGCATGGTGAGGGCGGCGGTGTGCCAGCCGCTCGCCGCGAGGCCGCCGAAGAAGGTGCCCTCGGCCGCCGCCTCGTCGAGGTGGAACGGCTGCGGATCGAAGTCGCGGGCGAAGGCCTTGATCGCCTCGGCGGTCACCGTCAGCTCGCCCGAGCGGAGGACCATGCCGGGCACGAGGTCGTCGAGGTAGAGGCGGGGCGCGTCGGTCATCGGGTCGTCTCCGATCAGCGGGCGGCCGGTATCGCGGCCGGGGCGGGACCGCGGCGGGACCACGCGCCGGCGGCGGTGGCGGCGGCGTTGACGAGGGCGAGGACCAGCAGGCCGAGGCCGAGGGCCAGGAACACCCCGTCGAGCCCCGCCCCGGCCCGCAGGGCGAGCCAGCCGCCGCCGACCGAGACGGCGAGGCGCGCCAGCCCGGCGACGAGGGGCCAGCCGACCCGCCCGGCGCCCTGCGCGGCGAAGTACAGGGCGAGGCCGATGCCGGCGCAGCCGTAGAACGGGCCGACGAGGTGCAGGTAGCGCGCTCCGGTGGCGAGCATCGCCGGGTCGTCGCCGAACAGCCGCAGGAACGCCTCGGGACGGAGCGCGGCGGCGAGCCCGATCGCCTCGGTGAGGAGGCCGGCGATCAGGGCCCCGATCCAGGCGACGCGCACGGCCCGCGCCCGGTCGCCGGCGCCGATGCAGGTGCCGACCATCGCGCCGACCGGGGCGCCGAGGCCGAAGACCAGCGGCACCAGCAGGTATTCGAGCCGCGCGCCGGTGCCGTAGCCGGCGACCGCCCCGGGGCCGGCCGCCCCCGCGAAGCTCGTCGCCGCCGCGATGGTGACGTTGGTGGTCAGGCTGATGACCGACGAGACCGCGCCGACCTTCAGGATCGCGGCCATCGGCGCCAGCGCGAGGCGCGGCGGCCGGGGGGCGGGGCGCACCAGCCCGCGCCCGGACCACAGGTGGTGGACGAACACCGCGCTGCCGGCGGCGTAATAGGCCACGACCGCGACGCCGCCGCCGACGATGCCGAGCCCCGGCACCGGTCCGATCCCGTAGATCAGCGCCGGCGAGACCGGCAGCAGCACCAGGGTGCCGAGGCACGTCACGGTGGCGGGCAGCGCCATGTTGCCGGTGCCGCGCAGCACCGCCGCCAGCGCGTTGAACAGCCAGATCAGCGCGGCGCCCGCGAAGATCACGCCGCCATAGGCCGAGGCCGAGGCGAGCGAGCCGCCGACCCCGCCCATCGCCGCGTAGAGCGCCGGGCCGAGGGTGAGGGCGGCGAGCGACGTGAGCAGGCCGAGGCCGAGCGCGATCACGACCGCGTGCCAGACCAGGGCGTCGGCGGTGTCCTGGCGGCCGGCCCCGAGGGAGCGCGCCACCGCCGACAGGATGCCGCCGCCCATCCCGCCGGCCGAGACCATCTGCACCAGCATCAGCAGCGGAAACACCAGCGCCATGCCGGCGAGCGCATCGGTGCCGAGCCCGGCGACGAAGCCGGTCTCGATCAGCCCGACCAGAGCCTGGGCCAGCATCACCAGCACGTTGGGGCCTGCGAGCCGCAGCAGCGTCGGGACGATGGGCGCGCGCAGCAGGCGGCGGGTACGGTCGTCCATCGGGCAGGCCTCCGAGCCGCGCCGCTCGACCCGGCGGTCGTCCTCCGGCATCGTCGTGCTCGACGCGACGGGATTAGTGGCATATGCCAGTAATTCGTCAAGAGGACGATCGGCGGGAGCGATGGCGGAGACCGTACCCCACCCGTGCAGCAACGCGGCCCTGCGGCGGGCGACGCGCCGGCTCGGCCAGCTCTACGACGACGCGCTGGCGCCCACGGGCCTGAAGGCGACGCAGTTCGGGCTGATGGGCCAGATCCGCCTGCTGGACCGGCCGAGCATGGGCGAACTCGCGGCCGCGATGGTGATGGACCTGTCGGCGCTCGGCCACACCCTGCGGCCGCTGGCCCGCGACGGGCTGGTCGCGCTGGTGGTCGACCCGCGCGACCGCCGCAGCCGCCGGGTCGCCCTGACCGAGGCGGGCGAGGCGCGCTTCCGCGCGGCGTTCCGGCTCTGGCGCGAGGCGCAGGCGCGGTTCGAGACGACCTTCGGGGCCGAGAAGGCATTGCTGCTGCGCACGCTCCTCGACGAGATCGCCGCACCGCCCTTCGCGGCGGCGTTCCGCGAGCCGGAGCCCGACCCCGCCGGGCCGGATCCGGATCGGCGGCCGGGGCGTTGAGACCCCCGATCATACAACCGAGCGTTTACGGTTTCGGCAGCCAGATCCTATAAGGACCGTCCGCGCCCTTCTCGGGCCGGCCCCGACGAGATTCCCGTGTGATGTCCCACCCCTCAGCGCCGGTCGCCCTGGTCGCGGATGACGACGAGTTCTTCCGCCTCGCCCTCACGGCGATCCTCACCCGGATCGGCTTCTCCGAGGTGATCGAGACCGGCTCGTTCGACGCCGCCCTCGACCAGCTGGCGCAGCGCGGCCCCGCCGTCACTCTGGCGCTGTTCGACCTCGCGATGCCGGGCATGGACGGCCCGGCGAGCCTCAGCGCGGTGCGGGAGTGCTTTCCGGCGGTGAAGGTGGCGGTGGTGTCGGCCTCCAGCACCCGGGCGCGGATCCTTGAGGCGCTCGAGGTCGGGGTGCACGGCTACGTGCCGAAGGGACTCGGCGCCCACGAGCTGAGCCGGGCGATCGGCACGATCCTCGACGGTCAGGTCTTCGTCCCGGCGGTCCTCGCCACGCCGGAAGCCGGGCCCGGGCGTCCGGCGGAGAGCCGCGCCGCACCCTCCCGCGGACTGGACGGTCGCGGGCCCGACCTCACGCCGCGCCAGCGCGACGTGCTCGCGCTCCTGGTCGAGGGCAAGTCCAACAAGGAGATCGCCCGCGACCTCAACCTCGGCGAGGGCACGGTGAAGGTCCACATGGCGGCGCTCCTGCGCAGCCTCGGGGTGCAGAACCGCGCCGCGGCGGCGGTGGCCGGTGCCCGCCTGCTCGCCGGATGAGGCGGCCGGCGGCGCGTTCCCGGACCCCGAAACGTCCAGCCCGATGACGGCGGCGGAGGTGGTCCGGCCGGCCTTCGACGTCGCCGGGCCGCAGGAAGCCGGCGGCGAGGCCGCGATGGTCCATGCCGGCCGCGACGGCTGGCTCTTTCTCGTCGGCGGCAGCAACGACGTGCTCGGCCAGTACCGGCATTCCTGGGCCGCTTGGCGCCAGACCTGGGGCTGGCGCCGGCTGCTCGCGCGGCGCGCCCGCCGGTTCCGGCAGCTCGGCATCGCCTACCGCCACCTCGTGGTGCCCGAGAAGCTCACCGTGCTCGACGACCGGCTCGACGGGCTCGCGCTCGACGCCGCTGCGGCACCGGCCGTGCGGCTGCGGCGGGCCCTGCGCCTGACGCCGGCGGCCGGATGCCTCGTCGACCTCGTCGGCCCGCTGCGCGCCGCGCGGGAGACCGGCGACCTCTATCTGCGCACCGACACCCACTGGAGCCACGACGGCTGCTTCGTCGCCTACGCGGCCCTGTGCCGGCACCTCGGCACGGCCCCGCGGGAGGATCTTCGCGACGGCTGCGCGGCGAGCGAGATCGAGGTCTGCGGCGATCTCGGCCTCAAGCTGCGGCCGTGGCGGTGGGAGGCGCTGCGGGTGCGCGCGATCCGGCGCGACGCGGTCCTCTCCGAGACCAACGCGCTGGTGCGCGACTTCGAGGCGGCGGGGCGCGGTCTCGACCTGCATCTCGGCGCCCGGGCGGTGTTCCGCAATCCGACCCCCGGGGCCGATCCGCGCCGCCTCGTGGTGTTCGGCGATTCCTGCGCGCATTTCCGGTGGGACGTCCGCACCGGGATGCTGACCGGCCTCCTCGCCGAGACCTTCGCCGAGGTGCATTTCCTGTGGTCGACCGGCATCGACTGGGACTACGTCGCGGCGGTGCGGCCCGACGTCGTGATCACCGAGATCGCCGAGCGGTTCATGGCCGAGCTGCCGCCGTTCGGCTACAGCCACGCCCGGCTGGAAGAGACGGTGCGGGCCCGCAAGGACCTCGGCTGAGGCGCATCACGCCGCCACCCGGGCCGGCCGCGGCGGCACCTTGGCGGAGCGGGCGGCCGGGGGGCGCTTGCGCGGGGCGGCGGGCGCCGGGGTCGGCTCGCCGCGCCGGCCGTGCCACCAGCCCTGCCAGCCCCAGGCGCCCGGACCGGTCATCGCGTAGAGGACGAGCCCCCCGGCGAGTCCGGCCTGGGCGAGAAAGAGCTCCTGCTCGATCCGCGCCGTGGCGCCGCCATACTGCCAGAACCGGTGCAGCAGCAGCCCCATCGCGACGCTGTGGGCGGCGAGCGCGAGGCCGGTGAGCCGCGGCAGGAGGCCGAGCGCCAGCGCCAGCGGCCCGAAGGTCGTGACCACGACCGAGCCGGTGGCGACGCCGTTCGGGTACGGCATCCCGGTGCCGGCGAGCGCCAGGGCGAAGCCGGACGGGTTGAGCGCGTGCTGGAGGCCCGCCGGCAGCAGGGCCGCCGCGAGCAGCAGCCGTCCGGTCAGCAGCACCGCATCGTCGTAGCGTCCACCCACGGCCCGAACTCCCCGTATCCCGCGACCGGTTCCCGTCGCCGGCCGAGAATCCGCCGCAAGGCTGAAGGCCGGGTTAAGCCGCGGGGCGGTCGGGGCGCGCCGGCACCGGGCCGCCGGCGCCGAACAGCCGGCCGCGCTCGGTCACCAGCACCACCGCCAGGGTGGCGAGGCCCAGCACGAGATAGCCGATCCCGAGGGGGATCACCGTGCCGTCGAAGGACTGGCCGACGAGCAGGCCGCAGAAGGCGGCGAGCAGCGTGGTGTAGAAGCCGATGAACGACGAGGCGGTGCCGGCGATCGCCGCGAGCGGCTCCATGGCGAGCGCGTTGAAGTTCGGCAGGGCGAAGCTGAGCAGGAACTGGCACAGGCCGAGGGTCAGGATCAGCACCGGCAGCGGCGGCCGGCCGCCGAAGGCGAGGATCACCGCGAGCTGGAGCGCCGCCATCGCGCACAGGCCGATCGTGCCGCCATGCGACAGCCGCCGCATGCCGAGGCGGCGCACGAGGCGGGCATTGACCAGCGTGGCGACGCCCATCGCCCCGGCGATGAGCCCGAAGGCAACCGGGAAGTACGGGCCGAGATGGTAGAGCCCGGTGTCGAACACCGCCTGGGCCGAGCCGACATACGCCATGATGCAGCCGGTGAGCAGCCCCAGCGCGGTGGCGTAGCCGAACGAGGCGCGGGTCGTCACCGTGGCGGCGATGCCCGAGGCGACGGTGCCGGCCCGGAGCGGGCGCCGGAAGGCCGGGTGCAGGGTCTCGGGCATGCGCCAGCCGAACCACGCCAGCAGCACGACGCACAGGGCCAGCATGGCGCCGAAGATCAGCCGCCAGCTTCCGACGAGGAGCAGCAGCCCGCCCATGGTCGGCGCGACGATCGGCACGATGAGGAAGACCATCATGCAGAACGACATCACCCGGGCCATGTCGCGGCCCTCGTAGCGGTCGCGCACGATGGCGACGGCGAGCACCCGCCCGGCCGCCCCGCCGACGCCCTGGATCGCCCGGGCGAGGAGCAGCACCTCGAAGCTCTGCGCCAGCATCGCCAGCACGCTGCCGGCGAGGTAGATCGCGAAGCCCGCCATCATCGTGGCGCGCCGGCCGAGGCCGTCGGAGACCGGCCCGTAGGCGAGCTGCGCCACCCCGAATCCGAGCATGTAGACGTAGACGAGGTATTGCAGCCGGTTCGGGCCGCCGATCGCAAAATCGGCCTGGATCGCCGGGAAGGCCGGCAGGAAGCTGTCGATGGTGACGGCGGTGAGGCCCATCACCAGGGCCGTGAGGGCGACGAACTCGGCGAAGCCGGGGCCCGTCCACGCGGTGGTGGCCGAGCCCGGCCTGGATGCGACGCTCATCGCCATGGGAATCCCGGACCGGTCTGAGGGCATGCCGGGAGCAGTGACCGAGCGCCCCGGCCGCGGCAAGGCGGGGCGGGACATGACTGCGTTGCGCCCCTCCCGGCGGCGGGTCGTCATAGGATTTCCGCTTGATCGCTCGGCGACTGCGTTGCAGTCGCTGTCGCGATGCGGAAATCGGCTTCGCTCGAACGCCGCGCGGGCTCGGGATACGGATTCCGGAACGAATCGTCCGGAATCCGTATCACCCCGGCCGCACCACCCGCGCGGTGAGCGGCAGCACGATCCGGCAGGACAGCCCCTTGCGCGCGAAGTCCAGGATCGTGCGGGCGTCGAGATCGTGCGCCAGCCGCTCCTCCAGCACCTCCAGGCCGAAGCCGCGCCGCGCCGGGGGACCGGGCACCGGCGGCCCCCCGCGCTCGACCCAGTCGAAGGTCAGGACCGCGGGCTCCGCCGGCTCGATCACCCACGTCGCCGCGACGCGGCCCGCCAGCGCCGACAGGGCACCGAACTTGACCGCGTTGGTCGCCAGCTCGTGCAGGGCGAGGCCGAGGATCTCGGCCGCCCGGGCGTGGAGCAGGACCGGCGGACCGGCGATGCGGGCCGCCTCGCCCTCGCGCACGCCGCAGACGAGCAGCTCGTCGGCCACCAGCATCGCGAGGTCGAGGCCGCCGGCCGGGTTGCGGATCACCGCGCTCTGCACCCGGGAGATCGCCGCGAGGCGCCCGTCGAGGTGCATGGCGTAGTCGTCCTTGCCCGTGCTCGTCTCCGCCGAGCGCCGGGCGATGGCCCGCACCGCCGACAGGGTGTTGCGGACCCGGTGCTGCAGCTCGGCGAGGAGTTCGGCCTGCCGCTGCTGAGACAGCTTGAGGTCGTGGACGTCGGTGGCGGTGCCGAACCATTCGAGGATCCGCCCGGCGGCGTCGCGGCGCGGCGCCGCCCGGGTCTCGAACCAGCGGTAGCCGCCGTCGCCGCCCTGCCGCAGGCGGTGCTCGACCTCGAGGCCGCCGCGGCTCTCGGCGGCGCGCCACGCCTCGCGGGTGCGGGCGCGGTCGTCGGGATGGACGACGGCGAGCCAGCCCTGGCCGCGGGCGGCGGCGTCGCTCTGGCCGGTGAAGGCCGTCCATTGCCGGCTCGCCCAGATCCACTCGCCGAGCGCGTGGGAGCGCCACAGCAGTTGCGGGATGGTCTCGACCAGCCAGCGGATCGCCTCGGGATCGGCCAGCAGCGCCGCCGAGGCCGCTGCGGCGTCCCGGTCCTCGTCCTGCTCGCGCTGCTGCGTCATTGACGGATCGGGCTCCTGCCGGGTCGCGCCCCGGGACGGCACTTCGTCCGCTTCCATGCCTCGCCGTTGTTTGGGGGAAAACTGTTTTTGATACAATCGATCCGCCGGCGGCGGCCTAGCAGCCTGTCGGGTTGGGGCTTGATTTCACGGCTGGCGCAGGAGCGCGCGTGTCGAGGTGTGGCGGCGGGTCAGCCTGGTCCGAGTTCCGGTTGATGAGCAGCCAGGCTGGACATCAAGAGGAT